>CP097466.1:4800000-6000000 GCA_041874725.1 Duganella sp. BuS-21
CTTCATAGGTGTAGAGCAGGATCATGGCCAGGATGACGATGGTGGTCAGCCAGAACGGCACACCCATGCTGTCAAGGATGGTGAGCTGCAGGATGTTCACCACCAGGTACAGCCGCGCCGAGGCGCTCAGGGTGCGCGAGAGGATGAAGAACGCCGCACCGCTCTGGTAGGAGCGCGGACCGAGGCGTTGTTCAAGATAGGTGTAGATGGAGGTGAGCTTGAAGCGATAGTACAGCGGCAGCAGGATGAAGGCGACGGCGATGTAGCCGAGCACATAGCCGAGGATCACCTGCAGGTAGCCGAAGCCGTCGCGGCCGACGGCACCGGGCACGCTGATGAAGGTCACGCCGCTGAGCGTGGTGCCGACCATGCCGAAGGCCACCAGCATCCAGTTGCTGTTCTTGTTACCGATGAAGAAGCTGTCGTTGGTGGCGTTGCGGGAAGTGCGCCAGGCCACCAGCAGCAGCAAGCCGAAATAGGCGGAGACGAGGCAAAACAGGGAGACTGCGGACATGGGGTGAAAAGCGGAAAATTCGGATCGCCGCAATATACACTAACCGGCTGCGGCTGCTTTCACCCCCAAGCCAAACCTGGGGCCGGCCCACTGGGCCGGCGGGGCGAAGCCCCTATCCGGACCCTGGGTCTGACCCAAAACCGAAGTGCGGGTTTAGTGTGCCGGCACATGGACGCCGCTCCCCCTTACCCCGGCCGGGCGCGGGTTCAGGCGGTCCAGGCGTCCGCTCAGCGCGGTCAGGCCGAACGCGCTGAGCACCACCAGCGCGCCGATCCAGCCGGTATGGATCAGTCCCAGATGCTCGACGATCAGGCCGCCACCCCAGGCACCGCCGGCGATGCCGAGGTTGAACGCCGCTATATTCAGGCCCGAAGCCACATCCACCGCACGCGGCGTGTAGTGCTCGGCCTGCTGCACCACATACACCTGCAGACCAGCCACGTTACCGAACGCCACCGCCCCCCACGCCAGCACCGTCGCCAGCACCAGCCATTTGTACGGCGCCGTAAAGCTCAGCACCAGCAGCACCGCAGCCAAGCCCAGGAAGATGATCTTCAGCGCGCCCACCGGGCCGCGCTGGTCGGCCAGCCTGCCGCCCCAGATATTGCCCACTGCGACCGACACGCCATACACCAGCATCACCAGGCCCACCGCATTCACGCTGAAACCGGTGATATCGGTCAGGATCGGCGCCAGGAAGGTGAAGGCCGTGAACGAACCGCCGTAGCCCAGCGCCGTGATGGCGTACACCAGCAGCAGACGCGGCTCGGCCAGCACTTTCAGCTGCTGCAGCAGCGAAGCCGGCTTGTTGTGGGCGATGGTCGACGGCACGAAGATCGCGCTGCCGATGATGGCCACCACGCCCAGCGCCGACACGGCCAGAAAGGTCTCGCGCCAGCCGAAATGCTGGCCAATGAACGTCCCCAGCGGCACGCCGGTCACCAGCGCCACGGTCAGGCCGGTGAACATGATGGCGATCGCGCTGGCCGCCTTCTCCTTCGGCACCAGCGAGGTAGCGATGGTCGAGCCGATCGAGAAAAACACGCCGTGCGCCAGGCCGGTAAGGATGCGAGCGATCACCAGCGACTCATAGCCCGGCGCTTTCCAGGCCAGCAGGTTGCCGAGGGTGAACAGCACCATCAGCGACACCAGCAACAGCTTGCGTGGCACTTTGCCGCTGAGCGCGGTCAACACCGGGGCGCCGACCGCCACGCCCATGGCGTACAGGCTGACCAGCAAGCCGGCCGATGGCAGGTTCACGCCCAGATCGGCGGCGATGGTCGGCAGCAGGCCGACAATGACAAACTCGGTGGTCCCGATGGCAAACGCGCTGATGGTCAGCGCTAGCAGTGCAATTGGCATGACATAACTCCGTATAAGTTGATGTCATGCAGTATCGGGATTTTTACTAATGAGAAAAAGACAGGCCAGCCGAAAACATCTTTGCTTCACGCGCAATGATCGGTACTCAAATATCCGATGAAATGATGGCCAGGCGGCCGCCGCCCAGTTTGGCCGCCGACAGGTCGGCGGCGATTTCCTGGATACGCGCTTCATGCAGCGCGAACGCTTTCAGGCCAGATACCCGGCTGGCGCCGCCCAGCATCGCCAGCGCGCTGCCGGAAATGCGGCACTGGCGCCAGGAATCCACCACTTGCACGTCGAAGTCGATAAAATCGCCGTACGCGCTCTTCTGGACATTCCTCAAGCTCTGTTGCTGTTCCATGTTAGCTCCATCGTTAGCATTGCGCCTGCGGACTAATTTCCAGAAACAAAGTTATCATCAGGCATTCTATCTCGATTTCTGAGCAAAATACTCTCGAACTCTCACCAATTTCCGGCAAAAGTGAACTCTGAAAAACTCGCCCTCCTCGTCACCCGCGAGATGCCATATGGCAAGTACAAAGGCCGCAAGATCGCCGATTTGCCAGGGCATTATCTGGGCTGGTTCGCGCGCGAAGGTTTTCCTTCCGGCGAGCTGGGCGGCTTGATCGCGCTCATGTTCGAACTCGATCACAACGACCTGCGCGCGCTGCTCGATCCGATCCGCCAGGCACATCGGCAACAGTGACATCCCGGCAATGCAAATACGTGTATAAATACGTTATTGAATTGTTTGTCTAGGAGAACGTCATGGCCGAGCATCCGCATGCCTGCACTTGCTTCATTATCCCGCCCAAGATGTTGCGCAAGCTGGCGCAAGCCACCGCCGATGATTGCGAACGGGATTGTCTGCTCGACCAGGCCGAGATGTCGGCCCACCTGCGCGGGCAGCGTTCGGTCGCGCCTCTGATGATGGGCCTGGTCGCCGCCACCGGCGAAAAGCGCCGCACCATCTACGACGCCAAGAACAAAACCCAGTTGCCGGGCAAGCTGGTGCGCAGCGAGGATGGCAAGCCGTCCACCGACAAGGCCGTCAACGAAGCGTTCGACGGCTCCGGCGCCACCTACGATTTCTTCCGCGAAGTGTTGAAGCGCAATTCCATCGACGGCAAGGGCTTGCGGCTCGATTCCACCGTCCACTACCAGACCCGCTTCAACAATGCTTTCTGGAATGGCCAGCAGATGGTCTACGGCGACGGCGACGGCAAGCTGTTCCTGGGCTTCACCAGCGCCATCGACGTCATCGCCCACGAGCTGACGCACGGCATCACGCAGTACGCGGTGCCGGGCGGCCTGGTGTACGAGGACCAGAGCGGCGCGCTGAACGAGTCGATCTCGGACGTGTTCGGCAGCGTGGTCAAGCAGTGGAAGCTCAAGCAGAACGTCGAGCAGGCCGACTGGCTGATCGGCGCCGGCCTGATGACGGCCGAAGTCGGCAAGGCCTTGCGCTCGATGGCCGATCCCGGCAACCAGGCGCTCACCTGGTCGGGCGACGACCAACCGAAAACCATGGCTGGATACGTGGAGGACGGCGACGTCCATACCAATTCCGGCATTCCCAACCACGCGTTCTATGCCGCCGCCATCGCGCTCAAGGGTAACTCGTGGGACAAGGCCGCGCCGATCTGGTACAAGGCGCTGTCGCAACTGACCCCGAACGCCACCTTTGCCGACATGGCCAAGGCCACGACGGACGCGGCGGCCCTGCTGTACGGCGCCGACTCAGCCGAACAACACGCCGTGCAGGCGGCCTGGAAAGTCGTCGGCGTGACGTGAGCACTGCAAAGGAAACATCATGCGTCTGATTTTAAAATGTACCGGCGGCTTCACCGGACCGGCCGGCGCGCAGACGCGCACGGTCGACCTGGCGCAACTGCCGCCGGCCCAGGCCAGCGAGCTGGAACAACTGCTGCGCGCCAGCGACTTTTTCGCGCTGCAGCCCAAGCTGGTGAAGGAAGCGCCCAAGTCCTGGGACTTTCAATACGATCTGGAAGTGGACGACGGCGGCCAGGCCCACTGTGTCCGCTACCATCTGGACGAGGCGCCGCCGCCGCTCAAGCAACTGACCGAAAAGCTGAACGACGAAGTGGCGCCGGACTAGCCGATTTTCAGTTCCGCATAGCCGGTGCGCAGGTCGTGCTCGCGCGTGAAGCGCTGGTCGGGCAGCAGTGCCAGCAGCAACTCCGCCGTGGTGCGCACGATGCAGCCGGCGCCCACATGCCCGCCCCACACCTTGCCCCTGGCGTCGGACACCGACATGTGCAAGTGCGCGCCATCGGGCGAGACCGATCCGGCCAGGGTCAGGATCTCCAGGTCGCCGTGCAGCTCGCTCAGTTCGTCGGCGCCGGCATAACGCAGCGCCGCCACGCGCAGGCTGCCTATGCCCTGCAGCACGAAAGCGGCGCTGTGGCCGCTGGCCTGCAGTGCCGCCAGCACCGATGCCCGCAAGTCGTCGCCGGGATGAAGACGCAAGGGCAGCGGCAGCATGCTCAGTCCAACAGACGCTTGAATTCGCCGCTGACGACCAGCTTTTGCAGATCGGTGGCGCCGCCGATCAGGGTGCCGTTGACGAAGATCATCGGAAAAGTGGCCCAGCCGCTCCACAGCTTGAGCGCCAGACGCGGGCGCCAGCTGGAGAAGTAGTTGCCGTAGCTGAGGTATTGGTAGGCCACGCCTTGCCCGTCCAGGATCTTGCGCGCCTTGGCCGGGAAGGGATTCAAGCCCATGCCGAGCACCACCACCTTGTTGGCGGCGATAGCGGCCTCCACCTCGGCGATCAGCTCGCGGTGATAGCCGCTGATCTGCGCCAGGGCGGCAGGATGGATACGGGCTAGCTCCAGGATGGTACGCGTCATTATTGCCTTATAAGTTGAGTTTGCTAATTTTGGTGCCTTCGAGATTCAGGTTCGCCATCAGGCCGGCGTTGGTGAGCACGAAAGCCTGCACCGGATTGTTGGCGGTGTTGGTGTCGATCTCGCCGTTGGCGCCGACTTTGATCAGCGCCACCGAGCCGTCCACGCCGGCGGTCCAGCCTTTGCCGTTACGGAATTTATCGAGCGCCTCGCGGCTCATGAACAGCAGCACCACGGCCTTGGACTGCGCGCCGGCCTGGAAGCCGACCGACAGCGACGCCACGCTGTAATAATCGGCCACCTGGCCGCCGGTGCGCAGCACGCCCTTGCCGTATTCTCCACCGACAACCAGTCCGGCCGCAACCACATTCGGGAACACCAGCACGCCGTTGGCCTTCTGCACCAGTTCGCGCGAACCTTGGACTTCCTTGTAAAGGCGCTCCAGCGTGGTGTAGGCGCCCTGTTCGATCTCGGTCTTCACCGCCGCCGCGCTCGGCTTGGCTTCGCCGGTGGTGGTGGTGCAAGCGCTCAGGGCCAGGCCGGCAAAGGCCACTGCAGCAGTGGCGCGCATGAGGAAGGTAGGTTTCAGCATGACAGTCTCCAGAAAAAGTGGGTTAATCGATCATAAACTCACGCCGACCCTCCTCGTCGCACTGTTGAGCGCTCTGATCCGTTTGCTCGAATGCTGCACACAAACGATTGCCCTGGGGGTCTTCCAGCCGGGGATGCACACGCAGCATATACCTTCCAGGCCGCCAACGCTGAGCCGGCGTAAAAATCCACGCCCTGTCGTCCGCCGCCAGCCTTGCCGTGCCGGCCAGCCGGCGGCCGTCCGGGCCTTGCAGCGCCAGCATCGCGGCGGCGTCGCTGTCCAGGGCGTGGGGGAAGGCGACGCGTAGCGGCATGCGGCTGCCGCGTTGTGCAGTATGCAAAGTCCACCGTGCCGGCGCAATGCGCTGCCGCAAGCCCGGCTGCACTTGCCAGCGCTTTTCCACCACGTGGCCCAGTTGCGGATCGTCGATGCGCAGCAGCACGGCGCGGCCGGCGCGCAGGGCCGGGCCGAGCGCCACGTTGGGACCGACCCCGGTCTTGATGCGGCCGGGATGCAGCAGCAGCGTCACGGTTTTGTCGTCGCGGGCGGCCAGCGGCAGGTCGAGGAAGGCGTCGGGAATCGGCGTGCCGTCGCCGTCCAGCAGTTGGACGTGCCGCATGTCCAGCGGCGCGGCGAGCGGCGCGTCCAGGTGCAGCACGATGCGCAGCAGATTTTCCGGCACCGCCGGGCCGGACGGCGTGACCAGCGTGGCGGCGAACGCGAGCGGCGCCGCCGACAGCAGGCCCATCGCCAGCGTCAGGTGCGGCAAGCTATTTCGCCTGTTCAGGATAGCCTTCCAGCCCACGGGCATATTTATGGAAGTCACGGAATTTGTCTCCTTCCGGATAGCGGTAGTCGGGGAAGTCATACTCATTCACGAAGTCGCTCAGGCGCAGGTGCGCGCCCTTGAGGATCGACACCAGTTGCATCTGCCCGCTCGCATCGTCGCGCCGCAGGGCCAGCAGCAGTTGCGGGTTCAGGTTATCGACGCGCAGCGCGGCCGACATCGGCGTCATCAATCCCTTCACGCCCAGGTAAGGCTTGGCCGGCCATTCGATCGGCGTGTTCAGGCCAGGCGCGGCGGCGGCGGCGTTGAGGTCGGCTTCGGACAGCAGGTCCGCCGAGCGGCTGGAATTAACCAGCAAGGCCACCTCCGCCTCGCCCTGCTTGTAGGTGACCAGGCCGTTCGGCGCACTGCCCCAGCCCATCTCGCCCACGGTCTTGGCGACGATGTGCGCGCCGTCCTTCAAGTCCTTGAGCGGGATCACCACCAGCGGCGTGCAGGTGTAGGCCGCCAACAGCGACGGCTCGCCGGCGATGGTCATCACCGCCATGCTGCGGATCGGCGCGCGCGTCTCCACCTGGTTGTGCACCGGGTGGTACATCTCCACCGTGGTGGCCTGCGCCTTGCCGCTGAACGGGTAGTCGTACACCCGCAAGGTCGAGGCGAAGCTGCGGTTGGACAGGCCCGCCACGTACAGCTTGTTCTGGTGGAAGCGCATGTCGGTCACGGTCAGCGTTCGCGCCGGCAAGTCGCGCCAGAAGTTCACATCGGCGGACGGCGCGTCGGCGATGGCGGCCGAAGCGGCGGCCGAGGTCGCCTTGGCCAGGTCCAGCCGCGCCACCTTGCCCGCTGCGTCGATGCTGACGATGGCCGGCGTCGACTTGCCCTTGGCGCCGCGCACCGTCAAGGCCACGAAGGCCAGCTCGCTGTCCGGCTGCACCGCCAGGTCTTCGAAGCGCAGGGCCGACGGCGCCACGCCCAGCGCCTTGGCAATCGGTCCTTGCACGTCCATCAGGTTGAACGGTTTGCCGGCCGCCTTGGCCGGCGCCGCCACCGGCAGCGCATAAATGCGCGCGCCCTTCCAGTCGGCCACGAACAGGGTGTCGGCGTCGCCGAAAGTCAGCTTGGCGGCGGACTGCATTGCCGGCGCTGCATGGGCCGAGGCCGGCGCCGCTGCGGCGCAAACGGCCGCCACGCAAGCGGCAAGGGTAGGAATGTGCATCGTGGTCTCCTGGTCAGATGCCGCGCAATACGGCTTGCCAACAGTAGCACTGCACTGTCCTCGAGTCTTCACTCGTATGGGGAGTCGGTCCGGTCAGCGATTGACGAAGACCAGGCGCTTGCCCTCGCGCAGCATGGCGGCGAACTCCGCCGCCGGCACGGGCTGGCTGAACAGATAGCCTTGCAGCTGGTCGCAGCCGAGCTCGCGCAGGAAGGCCATCTGCTCGGCCGTCTCCACGCCCTCGGCGACGATTTCCTGGCGCAGCTGCTGCGCCATGGTGACGATGGCGCGCGCGATGGCGCAATCGTTTTCTTCATACGGCAGACCGATCACGAAGGAACGGTCGATCTTGAGGGTGCTGATGGGGAATTTCTTCAGGTAGGCCAGGCTGGAGTAGCCGGTGCCGAAGTCGTCCAGCGCCAGCGCCATGCCCATCGCCACCAGCTCGTTCATGATCGAGATCACCTTGTCGGTGCCGCGCACCAGCAGGCTTTCCGTGATCTCCAGGTTGATCTGGTCCGGCTGCACGCGGTGCTTCTCCAGCACCGCCGCGATGCGCTTGGGCAGCTCGCTGTCGAACTGGCGCGCCGACAGGTTGACCGCAATCGGCGGCATGATCAGATTACTATCGCGCCATTCGCGCACCTGGCGGCAGGCTTCCTCCAGCACCCAGGTGCCGAGGTCGAGGATCAGCCCGGTCTCCTCGGCCACCGGAATGAACACGCCCGGCGACACCAGCCCGCGCATCGGATGGCGCCAGCGCAGCAGCGCCTCGGCGCCGACGATGCGGCCGCTGCGCAGGCTCACTTTGGGCTGGTAGTACAGCTGCAGCTCCTGGTTCACCAGCGCCTGGCGCAGCTCACTCTCGATGCGCAAGTGCTCCTTGGCGCGCTGGTTCATCTCCTCGCTGTAGAACAGGAAATTCGATTCGATACTTTGCGCCGCCTTGGCCACGGCCACGTCGGCGCAGCGGATCAGGGTCGGCACATCGATGCCGTCCTCGTTGTACGAGGTGATGCCGATGTGCGCACCCACCTGCAGGCTGTGCGAGGCGAACGCGATCGGCGAGGACAGCGCCGCCAGCAGCTTCTTGGCGACGATGCCCGCGTGCTCACGCTTTTCCACGTGCAGCAGCGCGATGGCAAAGCGGTGGCCGTCGAGCCGCGCCAGCACGTCGCCCTCGCGCAGCGAGCCACGGAAGATGCGGCCGATTTCGCACAGCAGCTCGTTGCCGATCTCGTGCCCCAAGGTGTCGCTGATGGCGCCGATACGGGTGATTTCAATCACCATCACCGCGCCCTGCTCGCCGGAGCGCTTGGTTTCGGTCAGCGCCTGGCCTACCAGCTGCGACAGCAGGCACAGATTGGGCAGGCCGGTCAGCGGATCGTAGTTGGCCATGCGCTGCATGCGCGCCTCGGCGTCCTTGTGCACGCTGATGTCGGAGAACAGCGAGAAGGTGTGGCTGATTTTGCCGTTCTGGTCGCGCACCGCGCTGATGGTCACCGATTGCGGGAACATCTCGCCGTTCTTGCGCTTGCCGACGATCTCGCCGCGCCACGGCCCGCCGCCCTGCATGGCCGAGCGCACCTTGGCGCGGAAGTCGGCGTCGTGCACGCCCGAGCGCAGCAGGTCGGGCGTCTTGCCGATCGACTCGGCCGGCGTATAGCCGGTGATCCGCGTGAACGAGGAATTGATGGAGACGATGCGCTCATGGGCGTCGGTGATCAGCACGCCCTGCTCGCTGTCTTCAATGATGCGCGCGTGCAGATTGATCTTGTCCAGGTCCGACAGCGTTTGCTTGGCCTGCGACAGCCGCACCCGCATGCCGCACGGCTCGCCTTCCTCGTAGCGCAGCGCGATGTCGAGGTGAACCCAGATGATCTCGCCGTTCTTCTTGCGCCGCCGCACCTCGGTGCGGGCTGCCGTGGCGCCGGGATCATGCTCGAAGAACAGCTCGGCGATATTGCCGTCGTCGTCGTCCTCGGCGTACAGGAACAGCACGTGCTGGCCCTGGACCTCGGCCGCCGTGTAGCCGAACATGTGTTGCGCGCCGTCGCTCCAGGCGGTCACGTAGCCGGTCAGGTCCAGCTCCAGCGAGGCGTCCGTGCCCAGCATGTCGGCCGGCCGCAGCGCAGCTTGCAGTTCGGTGAGCGCCGCATCGAGTACGATCAATGTCTGTGCCAGCGCCTCGCCTTGTTCACTCCGGGCTTGGCGGCTCAGGGAGAGACAACGCTCGATCGCGTCACGCATGGGCGCTACCTGTCTTGCCGGCCGCCACATCCTGCATCCACAACAGCGCGTCGACGGCGATGCGGTTGTAAGCCAGAGGATCGATCTGCAGCGCCTCCAGGCAGCCGGACAGCGCGGCATAATCGTCGCGCTCGGCCGCCTCCACCACGCACAGCAGCCGGCCCATGTCGCCCTCGTGCGACAGCAAGGCCTGCTGCACCGATACGCTGACGGTCAGCGGTTTCAGCACCGCGTCCAGCGGCATGCCGAACAGCACGCCCAGCAGCGAGAACATGCCGACCATGAAGGCCTGCTCCTGGTGCGGCTTGTCCTCGCCGCAGGCCTTGGACAGCAGCTCCATCGAACGCGCCCGCACCGCCACGCGCGACAGCAGCATGGCCGAGCGCTGCTCACCCTCGCGCGAGGAGAACAGCATCAGGTTGAGCCAGCGCCGCAGCTGCGAGCGGCCCAGCAGCAGGATCGCCTGCGAGAAACTGGTGACGCGGCGGCCGGTGCCCATGCCCAGCGAATTGACCAGCCGCAGCAGGTGATACGACAGCGTCGGGTCCTGGCGCAGCAGCGCTTCGATTGCATGGGTGTCGGCGTCGGCCGAGACCAGTTGCACCAGCTGCAGCGCCAGCGCGCGCGAAGCGGCCTGGGTGCCGACCGGCTTGGCCGGCGGCGCCAGGAACCAGTCGCCCTCGACCCACTGCACGGCCGGCGCCAGATCCTTGTCCAGCACTTGGTCGGCGCGGTGCACCTTGTCGGCGGCCAGCGCCTTCCAGCCGGCCTGCCCCAAGGCCTGGTTCAGTTCCTGGCTGCATGCATGACCGGTGTGCGGACGGTAATAGCAGGGCATGCCGCCGGCGGCCAGTTCTTCAAGCAGATTCAAGGGGAGTTCGGACACGCCGCAGGGCAGGCGCGCGGCATCCAGCAGCAACGCTGCCGGCATGCCGTTGCGGTCGGCCAGCGGGTGGATCAAGACAGGCGTGTCACTCAATGCGGTCATGGAGATGCTCCAGCGGGAGACTGACAATTATCCTGCTATGGTACTCCGAAACTATTGGCCTTAGTCAATATTATGATGGGGCAGATGGGTGATGAGACGCTCGAACAAGCCGGGCTGGCGCATGCGGTCCAGCCACCAGTTCAGCGCGGCGCCGTTTTCGCCGCTGCGCCAGGCCAGGTAGAAGGTCTCGGCCGGCTTGGGCTCCTCCACCTGCCTCGCCACCAGCAGACCGGCGGCAATGGCGGCGCGCGCACACGGTTCGGGCAGGAAGCCGAAGCCCATGCCGGCCAGCTGGTACTGGTATTTGGTTTTCATGTCGGGCACGGTCAGCGTGTCTTGGCCCAGCAACAAGCCGACCGTGCGCGGCGCCATCTGGCGCGCGGAATCGGCCACGCTGATGGCGCGGTGGTGTTGCAAATGCGTCCGCTCCAACACCCCTTCCACCGCCGCCAGCGGGTGCGACGGCGCCACCGCGAACACAAAGTTGATCTTGCCGATGGGCTCGGATACATAGCCGCCACCGGCCGGGCCGTCGCCGGCCGCGCCCACCAGCAGGTCGGCGCGGCGGTCCAGCAGGGCTTCCCAGGTCCCGGACAGGGCTTCCTGGACGATGCGCAGGCGGGTTTGCTTGGCCACTTCATAGAAGGCCGGCACGTCAGCGTGGAACAAACAGGGCGAAAACATCGAGTCCATGGCCACCGCAAGCTCGGTCTCCCAGCCGGAGGCCACGCGGCGCACGCGGTGCTCCAGGTCCTGGGCCGCTTTCAGCAGGTAACGGCCCTCCTTCAGCAGCTCGGCGCCGGCGGCGGTCAGCTCGACGCGCGGACCGTTGCGCTCGAATACCTGGACGCCGAGATCGTCCTCCAGCTTGCTGACGGTGTACGAAATCGTCGATGGCACGCGGTGCAATTCCTTGCCGGCGGCGGAGAATGAACCGCGGCGGTCGATGGCGTCGACGATTTGCAGGGCTTCCAGGCTAAGTCTGAGCATTCGAATTTTTCGATAGTAGAGGGGTAAATTTTCCGTTTTTTTAATCTGAATCCGAGGTCTACAATGTGATTCATGGATGCAGCGATACGAAAGATTCCTTTCAAAATTATCGCACATTAACCAACAAAGAAACGGAGCTCATCATGTTGCAAGTACGTCATTCTGATTCGCGCGGCAAAGCCAACCACGGCTGGCTGGATTCGAAACACAGCTTCTCGTTCGGTCACTACCACGACCCGGAACATGTCGGCTTCGGTCCGCTGCTGGTCATCAATGAAGACAAGGTACACGGCGGCCAGGGCTTCGGCACGCACGGTCACCGCGACATGGAGATTATCTCCTACGTGCTGAGCGGCGCGCTGGAACACAAGGACAGCATGGGCACCGGCTCGGTCCTGCACTACGGCGACGTCCAGCGCATGAGCGCCGGCACCGGCGTGCGTCACAGCGAGTACAACGGCGACCGCACGCAGCAAGTGCACTTCCTGCAAATCTGGATCCAGCCTAATCAGTTGGGCATTCCACCGAGCTACGAAGAGAAAAACTTCACGCCGGAAAGCAAACAGGGCAAGCTGGCCCTGATCGCCTCCGGTGACGGCCGCAACGGTTCGGTGCTGATCCATCAAAACGCCGAGATCTATGCGTCCATCATGGCTGAAGGCGACCGTCTGACCCATGAGCTGAAAGCCGGCCGCATGTCCTATGTGCACCTGATTCGCGGCGCGGTGACCGTCAACGGCGTGCACCTGAAAGCCGGCGATGCGCTGAAAATCACCGACGAAGCACTGGTGACGCTGGAGCAGGCGGAAGATGCGGAACTGCTGGTATTTGACCTGCCGAAATAAAGTTCCGCCAGTTTTGGTATCATGAAGGGCGCGCCGGGGTCTGTTGGACAGCCCGGCGCGCCTTTTTTACCTAATACGATCAGAATAAAGAGCAAAACCATGTCGCAGAGCGCAGAAATCCCATCCCAAGACGAAGTGAACTACGTCACCTCCTGCGCCCTGCCGACCCCGTGGGCGCAGTTCACCCTGCATGCCTTCGTCGAGCAAGCCACCGGCAAGGAACACCTGGCCATGGTGCTGGGCGACATCGGCAACGGTGCGCCGGTGCTGGCGCGCGTCCATTCCGAGTGCCTGACCGGCGACGTGCTGTTCTCGCAACGTTGCGACTGCGGCGCCCAGCTCGAAGGCGCGCTCAAGAAGATCGCCGACGAAGGCCGTGGCGTGCTGCTCTACCTGCGCCAGGAAGGCCGTGGTATCGGCCTGATCAACAAAATCCGCGCCTACCGCCTGCAGGAAGCCGGCGCCGACACGGTGCAGGCCAATGAACAACTGGGCTTCAAGCCGGATCAGCGCAACTATGCGCTGGTGAAACCGATGCTGGCCCAGTTCGGCGTGAAAAGCTTACGCCTGATGACCAATAATCCGCGTAAGATCGATGCCATGATTAAACTGGGTGTCGAGGTGGCCGAGCGGGTTCCGCTGCTGGTCAACCGCAACGCCTTCAACCAGTATTACCTGGATACCAAGGCCGCCAAACTGGGCCACATGATGACGCCGCTGACGCCGGCGCCGGTGGAGGATGGCGCGCTGTAAGGTAGCAACGATTTAAGGACTGCATGAAAGTCAACCAGCTCGCACGTATTCTTGCCATCACCTGGGCCTGCGCCGGCGTCGCGCTGGCGGCCCCGAATCCTCCCGCCGCGCAACGGCCGGCCGTGCCGGCGACGGCTGCGCCGCCGGTGGCGCCCGCTCCCGCCGCCGCCCCTGCTACTGGTCCCGCTACCGCACCGGCAGCCCCTGGCGCCGCCGCAGCAGCCGACAACGCCGACACCGCGCCGTTGCCGCCGCCCTCCAGCGCCGCCCAGCACCTGTACGCCTCCGCCAAGCACGACATCCTGCAAGTACGCTCGCTGCTGAAAAGCGGCCGCACGCAGTCGTCGGTCGGTTCCGGCTTCCTGATCGGCACCAGCAACCTGGTGCTGACCAACTACCACGTGGTATCGCAATTCGCGCTCGATCCCGACACCTACGTCGGCGAATGGGTGGACACCAGCGGCCAGCGCGGCAATGTCGAACTGCTGGCGGTGGACGTGCTGCACGACCTGGCGGTGCTGCGCGTAAACCGCAACGGCACCGGCTTCTTCAAGATGCCCGAGCAGCTGGCGCGCCTGACGCAAGGCCAGTACCTGTACTCGATGGGCAACCCGCTCGACCTCGGCTTCGCCATTTCCGAAGGCGCCTACAATGGCGTGATAGCGCGCAGCTTCTACGACCAGCTGATGTTCACCGGCCCGATCAACTCCGGCATGAGCGGCGGCCCCAGCGTCACGGCCGACGGCTCGGTGGCCGGCGTCAACGTCTCCAAGCGCCTTGACGGCGAGCTGGTCAGCTTCCTGGTGCCGGCCCGCTTTGCGCAGGATCTGCTGAAGAAAGTCGAAGCGCAGACCAAGGCGCCGGCCGACTTCACGGCCGTGGTGGCCGGCCAGTTGCTGGCGCACCAGAGCGCGATGGTCAACCAACTGCTGGCCAGTCCGCTCAGCCTGAAACCGATGGGACCGTACCAGGTGCCGGTGCGCGAGTCCGAGCAGATGCGATGCTGGGGCCGCTCCAACGTCAAGGCCGACAAGCCGTTCACCGTGGACGACGCCAGCTGCGCGATGGAATCGGCGATCTTCGTCAGCGGTTCGCTGCAGACCGGGCAGATCAGCATCCGCCACCAGTTCCTGCGCAGCGCCGGCCTGGACAAACTGCGCTTCGCGCAACTGGCCAGCGCCTCGTTCAAGAATGAGCACTTCGGCAGCAACAAGGACACGCGCCTGACCGGCCCCAATTGCACCGAAGACTTCGTCAAGAACAAGGACTTGCCGCTGCGCGCCGTGCTGTGCGTGCGCGCCTACCGCAAATTCTCCGGCCTGTACGACTTCGCGCTGCTGACGGCCAGCACCGACCAGGGCCTGATGAGCTTGCAAAGCCGGCTCGACGCGCGCGGCGTCTCGTATGAAAACGGCCTGCGCCTGACGCGGGTAGTCCTCGACTCGCTGTCACTGGCGCCGAAGAAAGGGGGCGCGAAATGAAAGCCCCCTACTTCGTCGAAATTCTGGCGCGCAACGGCGACGTGCTGCACCGGCACAAGGTAGCGCAACTGCCGATCCGCATCGGCCGCAGCTACGACAACGAAATCATCCTCGACGACGCCCACAGCGCGGCCAGTCACGCGGTGGTCGAGATCGACGAGCACAGCCAGATCGTGCTGCGCGACCTCGGCAGCAAGAACGGCACCGTCTTCAAGGGCCGGCGCCACGCCAGCGTCACGCTGGACGGCAACACGGTGGTGCGCCTGGGCCACACGCGGCTGCGGGTGCGGCCGTACGACTTCCCGGTGGCGGCGGAAATCGCCGACACCACCATGCACGGCTGGGAAGGCGGCACGCCGGCCGCCATCGGCCTGGCGCTGATCGCCGTGTTCAGCTGCCTCGAAACCTGGCTGTCGGACGTGGAGCCGTTCGCGCTGATCCGCTACCTGCTGGTGCTGGCATCGAGCCTGGCGGCGGGCATGTTGTGGGCGGGCGTGTGGGGACTGGCCAACCGCCTGTTCGGCAGTCATGCGCGCATGGGGCGGCACCTGTTCATCCTTGGCAGCGCGCTGGCGACGGTCGGCTTGTGGCGGGCCGGCAGTTCGTTGCTGGCGTATGCGTGGTCGGCCGAATCGCTGACGCGTTACGGCAACCTGGTGACGCTGGCGATCGCCTGCGGCATGGTGTTCTTCCACCTGCTCACCATCAAGCCGCACCACCCGCGCCGCTTCCTGATCACGGCGACGGTGATGCTGCTGGTCGGCTCCGGGCTGATGGTGATGGCCAACCTGCAAAGCACGGGCCGCGCGGCGGACGAGCTCTACATGTCGGTCCTGCTGCCGCCGGAAGTACGGCGCAGTGAAGACCGCAGCGTCGACCAATTCATGGTCAACGCCGGGAAACTGAAAGCGGCCATCGACGATGCCCGCACCCAGACCGTCAAAGCCGGCGCCGCCGAAGCCGAAGACGACGACGACAGCCCCGCCGAGTAACCGGGTTTTAATTCGCGGGTTTTAATTCGGGGTCAGTTCCGACATTCGGACATTTCGCGCGCGAAATGTCCGAATGTCGGAACTGACCCCGGGTTTGACCCCGGGTTTATTTGCGGCGGCGGACGGCGAAGCCTACCAGGCCCCGGCCTGCCAGCAGCATGGCGTAGGTTTCCGGCCCAGGTACGGCGGTCAGGATCACGTTGTCCAGCACCGCGCCCGAGTAACCGTCGCCGCCATGGTGTAGCCGCCATTGACCACTCCAACCTTGTAAAACAGCTATCGTCGGCTGCATGTCAAGCCGGCCAGCCGCGCAATACCTGGTCCACCACCTCCTGAAGCTGCTTGCGGGTGGCGCCGGCGGCGGCTTGCACGGCCATGCCGTTCGACACCGTCATCACATAGCGCGCCATCTGGCTGGCGCAGAAGTCGGCCGGCAAGTCCCCCTCCTCCTTAGCGCTTTCGAACCGTTCGCGCAGGCGCACCTCGGCCGCAGCACGGCGTTCGATCAAGGAATTGCGAATCGGTAGCGCATCGTCGCTGCAAGCCAGGGCGCCATTGATGACCAGGCAGCCGTGCGGCGCTTCCTCTTCGGTTTGCGCATTGGCGTTGCCGCGCAAGAAATGCTCGACCACCTGGCGCGCGGTTTTCAACCCCAGCGCCGCGTCAAACAGAGGGTCGTGGCTGGCGCCATAGCGATCCAGGGCCAGCCGGAACAGGTTTTCCTTGTTGCCGAACACGGCGTACAAGCTGGGCCGGTTCATGCCCATGGCCTCGGTCAGCTCCGGCAGCGAGCTGCCTTCATAGCCCTTCTCCCAGAACACTTTCATGGCCTTGTCCAGCGCGTTGTCTGCGTCGAAGGTGCGTGGGCGGCCGATTTTTCGCTCTTTCATACCGATCAGTTAAAAATTCATTGACAAAGGATTCCGTACAGGACATTATGAACCGACCAGTAAAAAACTCAAGCATTTTTACCGATCCAAGGAATTCTTCATGTCAAATCAAAACCATACCCAGGCCGTGCGCCGCGACGACGCCGCCCCGCCCTCCCCTTCCATACAGCAGCACGGCTCGCCCTGGCTGGCCGTGCTGTCGGTCGCCATCGGCGCGTTTGCGCTGGTGACCACGGAGTTTCTGCCGGTCGGCCTGCTGCCCGCCATCGCCGCCGAGCTCGGCATCACCGAAGGCATGGCCGGCATGATGGTGACCGTGCCCGGCATCGTTGCCGCATTGGCGGCCGTGCTGGTCACCGTCGGCGTCGGCAAGG
This sequence comes from Duganella sp. BuS-21, assembly GCA_041874725.1. Taxonomy (GTDB): domain Bacteria; phylum Pseudomonadota; class Gammaproteobacteria; order Burkholderiales; family Burkholderiaceae_D; genus Rugamonas. The sequence continues at coordinate 4,816,911 of CP097466.1, forward strand.
CCGACCGCCGCTATGTGATCTGGGCGCTCACCACCACGCTACTGGTATCGAACGTCATCGTCGCTTTGTCCGATTCCTTCACGCTGATCCTGCTGGGCCGCGCCTTGCTGGGCGTCGGCGTGGGCGGCTTCTGGGCCATCGGGCCGGCGCTGGGCACCAGAATGGTGCCGGCCGGTTCGGCAACGCGCGCCACCTCGCTGATCTTTGCCGGCGTGTCGGTCGGCACGGTGGCCGGTGTGCCGGCCGGCGCGCTGATCGGTGAACTGTTCGGCTGGCGCACGGCCTTCTATGCCGGCGGCGCGGTGGCGCTGCTGGTGCTGTTGACGCAGATGTGGCTGCTGCCCAAGCTGCCGCCCAAGCAGGCCATCACCTTCCGCCAGTTGCCGGAACTGCTGCGCGTGCCGAAGGCGCGTCTGGGCATGCTGATTACGCTGCTGGTGTTCATCGGCCAGTTCGCCGCCTACACCTACATCACGCCCTTCCTCAGCCAGGTGGCGCTGCTGGATGCCAAGACCATCAGCAGCTTGCTGCTGGCGTATGGCGCGGCAGGTTTCGCCGGCAACCTGATCGGCGGCGCGGTTGTGGCACGCAGTGTGCGCATTTCGCTGATTACCACCGGCCTGGTGCTGGGATTGTCGACGCTGGCGCTGCCGCTACTCGGTCACGGCGTGTGGGGCGCGACGGCGCTGGTGGTCATCTGGGGCATTGCGTTCGGCATGATGCCGATCTCGGTGCAGACCTGGATCTTCCAGGCGGCGCCGCATGCGATGGAAAGCGGCGGCGCGGTGTTTGTCGCCACGGCGCAGGTGGCGCTGGCGAGCGGCGCCCTGGTCGGCGGGATTGCGGTCGATCACCTCGGTGTGTCGAGCGCGATGGTGGTGGGCGGCGTGCTGGCGCTGGCCATGGCGGCGATCACGATGCGCTGGGCGCGCGACAGCGAGCAGCCGGCGGTCAAGCTACACGCCGTGCATTAAAGACGCACGCGCCGGTAGGCTTCCAGGAATACTTCCACTTCGCGGTCCGACATCACCTTGATGTCGTCGCCGTGCCAGACGTAGAGATAGGACTGGCCGCCCATGCGGTCGGTCAGTTTGGCGTTGACCAGGAAGCAGGTGCCGGGCGGATAGGCGGCGGGATCGCGCATGCGGCTGGAGCAATGCACCAGCAGGTCCGGCGGATACGCCTGTCCCGACAAAGGATACACCTCCACCCTGCCGCCCTGCTCTACCGACTCCACCGCCACCTGCCGGTAAGCATAAGTATCACGCGCCATCATCTCTCCCAAAAGCCGTCATGGTAGCAGAGTACGGACGAATTCCATTTCGCCATACTCCTGCGCTGCCAGTTTTACTTGCACGCCTACTTTTCTTTTTAACGTCAATGACTTGCGCGCAGAAATGCGACTTGTTAACAGTGTTGTCCACAGAATCTGTGGGCAGTTATTGATCCGGCTTAAGCCCGCCCCCTTTTCAGTCCGCTTGAAGGATATCTTTCAGCCACTACACTGAAAGGTCGCGGTCATTCATACGGAGAGGGACCATGGACAATGGCCTCTATCGCTCCCGATATTTTGGCGTACGTGAAATCATGCGTACCGCAAGTGGGAATGAAAGATCACGTTCCCGTTTTTGAACATACGGCGGTGCCCATCAAACGAATGTTTGACTATCTGCTGGCCGGCAAAACGCTTGATGAGTTCGTAGGCGAGTTCCCTGCGGTTAGCCGCGACCTCGCCGACCTGGTGCTCAAAAACAGGGCTACCCTGTTTTATGAGGCTATCAGCAAGGCTACCGATTCTGCGGCGATGCCTTCTTCGCGACCGAGGTAGCCCAGTTTTTCGTTGGTCTTGGCTTTGACGTTGACCTGGCTGATGTCCACGCCCAGATCCTCGGCGATATTCGCGCGCATCGAGGCGATGTGCGGCGCCATCTTCGGGCGCTGGGCGATGATGGTGCAGTCGATATTGCCGATGCTGTAGCCGGTCGCCACCACGCGCTTGGCCGCTTCCTTCAACAGCTTGCGCGAGTCGGCGCCTTTAAATTCAGGATCGGTGTCCGGGAAGTGCTTGCCGATGTCGCCCAGCGCGGCTGCGCCGAGGATAGCATCGGTGATGGCGTGCAGCAGCACGTCGGCGTCCGAGTGGCCCAGCAGGCCCACATGGTGCGGGATGTCGACGCCGCCGATGATCAGCTTGCGGCCCTCCACCAGTGCATGGCAGTCATAGCCCTGGCCGATGCGGAATGGGAGTTTGTTCATGTTCAATCTTCCTTAATCGTTTTTGTGAGCCAGGTACATCTCGGCGATGCGGATGTCGGCCGGCAGCGTTACTTTCAGATTTCTTGGATGGCCTTCGACCAGGCGCGGCGCGTAGCCGAGCATCTCGACCGCGCTGGCGTCGTCGGTGATGGCGTTGGCGTCCGGTGCGCTGCCCAGGGCGCGCAGCAGCAGCGCGTAGCTGAACATCTGCGGCGTTTGCGCCGACCACAGGCCGTTGCGCGGCACCGTCGCCGCGCTCACGCCGACGCCGTCCGCACCGGGCGCGCTGCGTTTCATGGTATCCACCACCGGCAAGGCCAGCAGGCCGCCGGCCGGATCGTCGCCGACGCCGTCGATCAGCTTGGCGATCAAGGCTGGCGTCAGGCCGGGACGCGCGGCGTCGTGCACCATGACCAGGTCGCGCCCGGAGAGCACGCCGTCCAAGGCGCGCAGGCCGTTCAGCACCGAATCCATGCGCGTGGCGCCGCCGCAGCGCAGCACCGTCACCCCTTCCAGTCCGGGCGGCAGCACCGAGTCGATCACGCCGTCGTCGGGGCTGACCACCACATAGGTGTGCGCCACCAGCTCGCTGGCGCGGAAGGCGTCCACCGCGTGACGCAGCATGGGCTTGCCGCCCAGCGTCAGATACTGTTTCGGCCCGTTGGCCGCCATGCGCGCGCCGACCCCGGCGGCGGGAAGCAGTGCGAAGTAACGTGGGGTGTCATTCCGATCTGTCATAACTCTCAATATATCTCTACTATGCGTGCGGGAATCGCGAAACCCGCACTGCGGCGAACAGGGGTGTGACCCCGTGCGGGGTCAGACCCCAACCTTTGGGGGTTGGCGGTGCGGCTCAATCCACTATTTCCGGCGGCGCGCGATGATGTCCGCAATCTCGCCATTGCATGCCTTGCCCAGCCGGGCGTATTCGTCCGGCGAATCGATCTTCGCCTGCTCGACCTTGCCCTTCTCGAATTCGTCGCGGATGAAGGGGAACCAGGTGCCATTGATTTCGTGCTCCAACGCCGACATCGCCGTGCCGGACGGCGCGTACATCGGCTGTCCCGCAAAGCGCTTGTTCAAGGCATCCGTCACCACCTTTTCCACCCGCACCAGATTGTCCATATAGGCTTGCAGGTGGCGCTGCTCGTGCTCGAGGATTTCCTTGTAGGCGCAGCTGCCGGGCGCGAACTCGTTGCCGACGTAGATCAGCACCGGCGAATAATTCAGCGCCACGTCCACCTTGGGCGCGATGCACTCGTAGCCGCTGACTGCGTCCTGCAGCACCGGTCCACCCAACTTGACCTTGTACAGGCCCTTGGTCACGGTCAGACCCAGCGTCTGCATGCGGCTGTCGATATTGCCGGCCTTGGCGGTGAGCGCGCGGTACGGCAATTGGTTGTTAATGGTGAAGCCGTTTTGCTGCGATGACAGCACCGACACCGTCTTGCTGATCGTATCCTCGCAGCGGATCTGGAACGGCGTGCGCTCCGCCGCCTGCGCGCCAGCGAAGCCAAAGGCGAGCAGCAGGCCAGCGATCGCCAAAACGGATTTCATAGCGTCCAGTCGCCCGAACGCAGTTTCTCCAGCCAGAAGATGCCGATCACGGTTTTCACGTCGGTGATTGTGCCCACGCGCACCCACTCCAGCAGTTCGTCGATGGTGGCGGTGAAGGTTTCCAGGAACTCGCCGTCATCAAGCTTGGCCGGCCCCTGCTTCAAGCCGCGCGCCAGATACAAGTCCAGGTGCTCGTCCGAATAGGCGATGGCGTTGTGGATCTTGGTGACGAATTGCCATTCGCCGCCGGTGTAGCCGGTTTCTTCTTCCAGCTCTCGCTTGGCGGCCAGCAGCGGATCTTCGCCCTGGTCGATTTTACCGGCCGGGAACTCAATGAACACGTCGTGCAGCGGATAGCGGAACTGGCGTTCCATCAACACCGTGCCGTCGTCCAATAGCGGCAAAATCACCACCGCACCGGGATGCAGGATGTATTCGCGCTTGGTGCGCTTGCCGTCGGGAAGTTCGATGGTGTCGCGTTGGACTTTGAGGAAGTGGCCATCGTAGGCCAGCTCACCGTCTACACGTGTTTCTTTGAGATTGTCCATTGCCGCTCCACATCGTTGAAGAACGATAGTGTATCAGCCGTGCGCCTTGCGCAGGTAGCGGACGATGAAACCAGGAAAGCCGAGGACCAGGAACATGCAGGCGGAGATCGCGTAGAACTCCCAGGTTTGCGGGAAGCGAGTGCCGATATTGGTTTCAAGGGCGAAACCAACAGCCCCAACAACAAGGTACAGCGCCGTCATTTCCAGCAGCCGGATGAACAGCGGCTTGGCCTGCCATTTGGCGGGCAGGACGGCGAAGACCTTTTCGTTGAAGAACGGCAGGTTGGCGGCCGCGATGGCTATCGCGATCACCAACCAGCCGGCGCTGGAGATATCCATCAGGTAGCGAGGGTCGCTTTAATAGCGGCCTGGCAGGCCATCAGCAGCGGGCCTGGCAGAATGCCCAGGACCACGATTGCCAAACCATTCAGGCTCAGCACCAGTTTCATGTCGCCGAAGGCGGCGATCGGGGCAGTGTCTTCAGGCTCGTCGAACCACATGGTCTTGATGACGCGCAGGTAGTAGTAAGCGCCGATCAGCGAGAACATCACGGCGAACACGGTCAGCCAGATCTGGCCGGTGCCCAGCACGGCGTTCAGCACCGAGAACTTGGCGGCAAAGCCCATCATCGGCGGCACGCCGGCCAGCGAGAACAGCAGGATGGTCATCACAGTGGCGAACCAGCCGCTACGCTTGCTCAGGCCTTTGAAGTCGGCCAGGTTTTCAGCATCGAAACCAGCGCGCGACAGCAGCATCAGCGTGCCGAAGGTGCCGACCGTGGTCAGCACGTAGGTGATGACGTAGTACATGGACGCGCTGTAGGCGCCGGCGATGCCGGTGCGGTCGGTGGTGCCGGCCACGCCAGCCAGCAGACCCAGCAGCACGAAGCCGATCTGGGCGATGGTCGAGTAAGCCAGCATGCGCTTCAGGTTGGTCTGGGCGATGGCGGTGATGTTACCGATCGCCAGCGACAGCACGGCCAGCACCAGCAGCATCTGCTGCCAGTCGAACGCCATCGGCAGCAGGCCTTCCACCAGCAGGCGGATGCAGATCGCGAAGGTGGCGATCTTCGGTGCGCCGCCCAGCAGCAGGGTCACGGCGGTCGGCGAACCTTCGTAGACGTCCGGCACCCACATGTGGAATGGCACGGCGCCGAGTTTGAAGGCCAGGCCGGCAACCAGGAACACGATGCCGAACACCAGGATGGTCGGCTTGATGGTGCCGGCGGCAATCGCTGCCGAAACGCCACGGATGTCCAGCGTGCCGGTCGCGCCGTACAGCATCGAAATGCCATACAGCAGGAAGCCCGAAGCCAGCGCGCCCAGGATGAAGTACTTCATCGCGGCTTCGGTGGCCTTGTGGTTGTCGCGACGCAGCGCCACCAGCGCGTACAGCGACAACGACATCAGTTCCACGCCCAGGTAGATCGACAGGAAGTTCGAGCCCGAGATCATGATCAGCTGGCCCAGCATGGCGAACAGCGCCAGCACGTAGAACTCGCCGCCCAGGTTGCCGCTCAACATGCCGCGGTCGTCGGCGTACTGGCGAGAATATACCAGCGTCATGCCCACGGTCAGGTAGGTGAACAGCTTGAGCAGGTTGGCCATCGGGTCGGACACGAACATGCCATGGAAGGTATAGGTCGTGGTGCCGGCGGCGAAGTCGGCGTAGCTCAGGCCGGCGCACAGCACCAGCGTCAGCAGGGACAGTACATAGGTGATCGAACGCTGCGACTTGGACAGGAACATGTCGATCAGCAGGATGGCCGAGGCGCCGACCAGAACCGCGATCTCGGCATATACCGGGACCAGGTTCACGACGTTTGCGACGTCTTGTGGATTAGGTGTAGTCATTTATGCGTTTCCGTTTTCTTCGGTTTCTACTTAAGGCAGCTTGCTGTGCGCAACGTGCGCCAGCAGGTCAGCGACCGAAGTCTGCATCGTATCGGTGAATGGTGCTGGGTACAGGCCCATGTACAGCGTGGCGACCGCCAGGATGCCCAGCATGAAGAATTCACGCTTGTTCAGGTCGACCAGTTCGGCCACGTGGTGGTTGGCCACTTTGCCGAAGATGACGCGCTTGGCCATCCACAACGAGTACGCCGCGCCGAAGATCAGCGCCGTGGCGGCCAGCAGGCCGATCCAGAAGTTGTACTGGGTGGCGCCCAGGATCACCATGAACTCGCCGACGAAACCGGAGGTCGCCGGCAGGCCGCAGTTGGCCATCGAGAACAGGATGAAGAAGGCGGCGAACTTAGGCATCTTGTTGACCACACCACCGTAGTCGGCGATCTGGCGCGAGTGGGCCTGGTCGTACAGCACGCCGATGCACAGGAACATCGCGCCCGACACGAAGCCGTGCGAGATCATCTGCATCAGGCCGCCCTGCACCGCCATGTCGTTGAAGACGAAGAAGCCCAGGGTGACGAAGCCCATGTGCGCGATCGACGAGTAGGCGACCAGCTTCTTCATGTCTTTCTGTACCAGCGCGACCAGGCCGATGTAGATCACGGCGATCAGCGACAGGGTGATCACGAAGCCCGACAGGTAGTGCGAGGCGTCCGGGGTGATCGGCAGCGAAAAACGCAGGAAGCCGTAGGCGCCGAGTTTCAGCATGATTGCGGCCAGCACGGCGGAACCGCCGGTCGGCGCTTCCACGTGGACGTCCGGCAGCCAGGTGTGGACCGGGAACATCGGCACTTTCACGGCAAACGCCATGAAGAAGGCCAGGAAGATGAAGATCTGTTCCGTAATCGTCAACGGCACGCGGTGCCACATCAGGATGTCGAAGCTGCCGCCCGAAACCTTGTACAGGTAAATGATGGCGACCAGCGTCAGCAGCGAGCCGAAGAAGGTGTACAGGAAGAACTTGAACGACGCATATACGCGGTTCTCGCCGCCCCACACGCCGATGATGATGTACATCGGGATCAGGGTCGCTTCAAAGAAGAAGTAGAACAGCAGGCCGTCCATGGCGCAGAACACGCCGATCATCAGGCCGGACAGGATCAGGAACGCGCCCATGTACTGGGCCACGCGGTTCTGGATCACTTCCCAGGCCGAGATCACGACGATCACGGTGATGAAGGCGGTCAGCGGAATGAACCACAGCGACAGGCCGTCGATACCCAGCGAGTACCAGATGTTGAAGCGCTCGATCCACGGCGCTTTTTCGACGAACTGCATGCCGTGGGCGGCATTGTCAAAGTTGGTGATCAGTGGAATCGTCACGATGAAGCTGACGATGGCGCTAATCAGCGACAGCACGCGGACCAAGCCCTTGTTGGTGTCACGGCCCACTGCCAGGACGATCAGGCCCAGAATAATCGGGACCCAGATCGACAGGCTGAGGTACGGAGGTAGTGTAGATATGGTTGACTGCATCATGGTTATCGTTATCTCTTTGCGTATCAGCTAATTAAGCGTGCCAAAACGGCAGGAAGTAGACCAGGAACCCCAGAATGCCGAGGATCATGACAAACGCATAGTGGTAGATGTAACCGGTCTGCGCCAGGCGGGTCAGCGTCGAGAACCAGCCGACCAGTTTGGCGCTGCCGTTGACCAGCAAGCCGTCGATCAGTTTCTTGTCGCCGAAGTTCCACAGGCCTTCACCCAGTACGCGGGCGCCGCCTGCGAATACTGCCTGGTTGAATTTGTCCATGTAGTACTTGTTGTCCAACAGCGTATGTACGGCTTTGAACTTCGCGAAGAACCAGGCCGGTACGCGCGGATTGATCATGTAGCAGTAGTACGACGCGGCCACGCCGGCGATCGCCAGCCACAGCGGCAGGGTCGTCAGCGAGTGCAGTGCCATCGCGGTAGCGCTGTGGAACTCTTCACTCAGTTTTTCCATCGCGTGGTGATTCTCGCCGACGAAGATGACGCCTTTGAAGAAGTCGCCGTGCAGCATAGGCTGGATGGTCAGGAAACCGATCAGTACCGACGGGATGGCCAGGGCCACCAGCGGGAACCAGACCACGAAAGGCGATTCGTGCGGTTTTTGGCCTGGCGCCAGGCCATGATGCGCGTGGTCATCTTCTTCGTCGTGGCCATGGTCGTCGTGACCGTGATCGTCGTGCGCGGCAGCTTTCGGCGCATGGTGGTCGTCATGACCGTGGGCATGCGCCTGGCCGAAACGCTCTTTACCGTGGAACACCAGGAAGTACATGCGGAACGAGTAGAACGCGGTCACGAACACGCCGGCCAGCACGGCGAAGTTGGCGAAGCCGGCGCCCCAGATATGGGTCTCGTGCACGGCTTCGATGATCGAATCCTTCGAGTAGAAGCCCGAGAAGAACGGCGTACCGATCAGGGCCAGCGAACCCAGCAGCGAAGTGATCCAGGTGATCGGCATGTACTTGCGCAGGCCGCCCATGTTGCGGATGTCCTGATCGTGGTGCATGCCGATGATGACCGAACCGGCGCCCAGGAACAGCAGTGCCTTGAAGAATGCGTGGGTCATCAGGTGGAACACCGCCACCGAGTAAGCCGACGAACCCAGCGCCACGGTCATATAGCCCAGCTGCGACAGGGTCGAGTAAGCGACCACGCGCTTGATGTCGTTCTGGATGATGCCCAGGAAGCCCATAAACAGCGCGGTAATCGAACCGATCACCAGCACGAAGGACAGCGCGGTATCCGACAGCTCGAACAGCGGCGACATGCGCGACACCATGAAGATACCGGCGGTAACCATGGTTGCGGCGTGGATCAGTGCCGAAATCGGGGTCGGACCTTCCATCGAGTCAGGCAGCCAGACGTGCAGCGGGAACTGCGCCGACTTGCCCATCGCGCCGATGAACAGGCAGATGCAGGCCACGGTCAGCAGCGCCCAGTCGGTGCCCGGCAGGGTCAGCAGGGACAGCGCTTCGCGCTTGGCGAACACTTCCTGGTAGTTCATGGTACCGGCGTAAGCCAGCAGCAGGCCGATGCCCAGAATGAAGCCGAAGTCGCCCACGCGGTTGACCAGGAAGGCCTTCATATTGGCGAAGATGGCGGTAGGACGGGTGTACCAGAAGCCGATCAGCAGGTAGGACACCAGGCCCACGGCTTCCCAGCCGAAGAACAGTTGCAGGAAGTTGTTCGCCATCACCAGCATCAGCATGGAGAAGGTAAACAGCGAGATGTAGGAGAAGAAGCGGTTGTAGCCTTCGTCTTCCGCCATGTAGCCGATGGTGTAGATGTGCACCATCAGCGACACGAAGGTCACCACGCACATCATCATCGCCGACAGCGAGTCGATCTGGAAGCCGACTTCCAGCTTCATGCCGGCCACCGTCATCCAGGTATAGATGGTTTCGTTGAAAGTGGCGCCGTTGAGCACTTCATTCAGCGTCATCGCCGAAATGATGAATGCCACCAGCACGCCCAGGATGGTCGCCACGGTGACGGTCTTGCGACCCACCACGTTGCCGAAGAATTGTGTTCCCAGCAGACCAGCCACCGCCGCGCCCGCGAGGGGCGCCAGCGGTACTGCCAGCAAGAGATTAGCGTTAAGTGTACCCGCCATGATGAACCTTAATCGTTATTTTTCGGAGGTTAAAACTTAGCCCTTCAGGCTATCCAGGTCTTCTACGTTGATGGTGTCCAGGTTACGGAACAGCACCACCAGGATCGCGAGGCCGATTGCCGATTCGGCAGCAGCAACGGTCAGGATAAAGAAGACAAAGATCTGCCCGGCCGCATCACCGAGGTAATGCGAGAACGCGATGAAGTTCATATTCACTGCCAGCAGCATCAGTTCGATGGCCATCAGCAGGACGATGATGTTCTTGCGGTTCAGGAAGATACCAACGATCGAGATCGCGAACAGAATCGCGCCCAGGACGAGGTAGTGAGCCAGGGATAAAGTCATGGTGCCTCCTTAACTTCTGAATTCGAATCAGCCGCGCCTGCTGCGCGCGCGCTGACCGGCGCGATCTTGACGATCTTCAGGCGGTCATTACGCTTGACGCGCACGGCGTCGGCTGGGTCGAAGTGTTTGGTGTCCTTGCGCTTGCGCAGGGTCAACGCTACAGCAGCAATAATCGCGACCAGCAGGATGGCGGCGGCGATTTCAAAGCCGTAGATGTATTGGGTGTAGATCAGCAGGCCCAGCTCCTTGGTGCCGCCGATGTTGCCGGCGTTGACCGGCTGCTGATCGAACGACAGGAACGAGCGCCACAGGACGGCGGCCATTTCCAGCACGATGATGACGCCGACGAACGACGCCAGCGGCAGATAGCCCCAGAAGTTTTCCCGTAGCTTGTCGGTGTTGATGTCCAACATCATCACCACGAACAGGAACAGCACCATCACGGCGCCGACATAGACCAGCACCAGCACGATGGCCAGGAACTCGGCTTCGAGCAGCATCCAGATACCGGCGGCGTTGAAGAACGCCAGCACCAGGAACAGTGCCGCATGCACCGGATTGCGGGCCGTGATAACGCGCAGCGCAGCCAATACCATGATGGCTGAGAAGACGTAGAACAAAGCAGTTTTAAATTCCATAACTAACCCAAGAGACGTACAGTTTAGTGATCCCCACCCCGAAGGGCAGGCTTCGATCAGCGGTAAGGAGCGTCCGCTGCGCGGGCTGCGGCGATATCGTTTTCGTAACGGTCGCCGACGGCCAGCAGCATCTCTTTCGTGTAGTACAGATCGCCGCGTTTCTCGCCGTGGTACTCCAGCACATGCGTTTCAACGATCGAATCAACCGGGCATGATTCTTCGCAGAAGCCGCAGAAAATGCACTTGGTCAGGTCGATGTCGTAGCGGGTGGTACGGCGCGAACCGTCGTCGCGCTGTTCCGACTCGATGGTGATGGCCATCGCCGGGCACACTGCTTCGCACAGTTTGCAGGCGATGCAACGCTCTTCGCCGTTCGGATAGCGGCGCAGCGCGTGCAGGCCGCGGAAGCGCGGCGACATCGGCGTCTTCTCTTCCGGGTACTGCACGGTGATCTTGCGCGAGAACATATACTTGCCCGTCAGCGCCATCCCTTTGATCAGTTCGGTCAGCATGAAGCTGCCGATGAAGTCTTTTAATCGTTCCATGATTTACTTGCCCTTACCTTCCTAATTACTTCCAGATATTCCAGGACGTCTGCATCCAGCCGGCGACCAGCACCAGCCACACCAGGGTCAACGGGATAAAGACTTTCCAACCCAGACGCATGATCTGGTCGTAACGGTAACGTGGGAAAGTACCGCGCACCCAGATGAACACCGACACCAGGAAGAACGCTTTCGCGAACAACCAGAAGAAGCCGCCGAAACCGCCCCAGAATTCGAGGAAGGCAAACGGTGCGGACCAGCCGCCCAAGAACATGATCGAACCCAGGGTGGCGATCAGGATCATGTTGGCGTATTCGGCCAGCATGAACATGGCGTAGGCCATGCCCGAGTATTCAACCATGTGACCGGCAACGATCTCGGACTCGCCCTCGACCACGTCGAACGGGTGACGGTTGCACTCGGCCAGGCCGGAGGTCAGGTAGACCACGAACAGCGGCAACAGCGGCAGCCAGTTCCACGACAGGAAGTTCAGGCCGTGTTCAACGAACATGCCCTTCTGCTGACCCAGCACGATGTCGCCGAAGTTCAGCGAACCGGACACCATCAGCACCACGACCAGCACGAAGCCCATCGGGATTTCGTAGGAAATCATCTGTGCCGAGGCGCGCATCGCGCCCATGAACGAGTACTTCGAGTTCGACGCCCAACCGGCGATGATGATGCCGTAGACCTCCATCGAGGTAATCGCCATCAGCAGCAGCAGGCCGGCGTTGACGTTGGCGATCACGGCTTCCGGGCCGAACGGCACCACCGCCCAGCAAGCCAGCGCCGGCATGATGGTCATGATCGGACCGATCACGAACAAACCAGGGTTGGCCTTGGCCGGGGTGATGATCTCTTTGAACAGCAGTTTCAGCGCGTCGGCGATCGGCTGCAGCAGGCCCATCGGACCGACGCGGTTCGGACCGACGCGGATCTGGATCCAGCCGATGAACTTGCGTTCCCACAGCGTGGCGTAGGCGACCAGGCCCATCAGCGGCAGCAGCACGCACAGGACTTTGATCAAGGACCAGACCACTGGCCAGACTGGCGCCAGCACGCTGTTCGCGCCCAGCGTATGAAGTGTCGTGACGAATTCAGGCAGAGCCATTATTTCACCTCTCCTGCTTTTTCAACGGTGATGGAACCAAACATGCCACCCAAGCCTGCGGTCGACGCGTGAGCGGCGGCCACGCGCACGGCGTTGGCTGGCAGTTTGGCGTCGACAGCGGCGACCAGGATCGCGCTGCCGGAACCTTGCGATACCTTGACGCTGTCGCCGGCGGCAACGCCCAGTTGCTGCGCCAAAGCGGTCGACAGGTGCGCTTTCGGCGCAGCCGCATCGGCCATCCTCTGCAGCGACTCGGCGCGGCGCACCACGGCGTCGGCAAAGTAGATCGGTACGTCGGCGATACGTTCGGGACCGGTGGAAGCCACAGTAGCGGCAACCAGCGACACTTTCGATACGTTGTTCAGCTTGGCCGAAACGTCGGTCACGCCGGCGCCCAGCACTTCGTCGCGGATCGCTTCCGAGGTGTCGTAGTCGAAACCGCTCAGGCCGAGGATGTTACCCAGCACGCGCAGCACTTTCCACGCAGGACGGGTTTCCAGCAGCGGCTTGACGGTGCCGTTGAAGCTTTGCGCGCGGCCTTCGGCATTGACGAAGGTGCCCGAGGTTTCGCTGAATGGCGATACCGGCAGCAGCACGTCGGCGTAGTCCAGGCCATGCTTGTAGGCGGACATCACGACGACCATCTCGGCTTTCTTCAGCGCGGCGACGGCGGCTTGCGGGTTGTACGCGTCCAGTTCCGGTTCGGCGTGCAGCACCAGGTAGGCTTGCTTAGGCTCGGTAAAGGCTGGAGCCTTGCCGCCGTTGGCGTTGGCGATGTAGGCGCCGACGGTGTTGGCGGCTTCGGTCAGGTAGCCCAGCTTGGCGCCGGTCTGTTCGGCGATCCACTGCGCGGCAGCGTGCAGCGCGGCGGCTTGCGGATGCTGAACGGCGGCGTTGCCCAGGAAGATACCTTTAGTGATAGACGAAGCGTCGCCCGACAGCAGCGAGGCAGCGATCGCGCTTGCAGCGTCCGAAGCTTGTACGCCGTCGAAGCCGGCAGGAGCCGCCACTTCTTTGGCTTTCGCTACGGCCACAACCACTTGCGACAGCGCCGACAGCCACTCCGATGGCGCAACGATCAGTTTATTGGCGATGTTCATCAGCTGGTCGTCGTCGCTCGCGTGCAGGATCGACAGCTTGGCGCCGCCCTTCACTGCCGTGCGCAGGCGGGTGGCCAGCAGCGGGTGGTCTTTACGCAGGAACGAGCCGATCACGAAGGCGCGGTTCAGCGCGCCGAATTCGGCGATCGACATGCCCAGCCAAGGCGTCACGTCGAGCGAGAAATCGCTCTGACGCAAACGGGTTTCCACGCTGTCCGAGCCCATGGCGCGGGTCAGCTTTTGCAGCAGGTGCAGTTCTTCCAGCGTCGAGTGCGGCGTGGCGACCGCAGCCAGCGCGTTGACGCCGTGTTCGTGCTTGATGTTCTTCAGGCCGTGCGCCACGTATTCCAGCGCGGTCTGCCAATCGACTTCCTTCCACTCGCCGCCCTGCTTCAGCATCGGCTGGGTCAGGCGGTCGTCGGCGTTCAGGCCTTCGTACGAGAAGCGGTCCTTGTCGGAAATCCAGCACTCGTTGACGGCATCGTTTTCCAGCGGCAGTACGCGCATGACCTTGCCGGCTTTAACCTGAACGATCAGGTTGGCGCCCAGGCCGTCGTGCGGCGAGACCGATTTGCGGCGCGACAGTTCCCACGAGCGGGCGCTGTAGCGGAACGGCTTCGACGTCAGCGCGCCGACCGGGCACAGGTCGATCATGTTGCCCGACATTTCCGAGTTCACGGTCTGGCCGACGAAGGCGGTGATTTCCGAGTGTTCGCCACGGCCGATCATGCCCAGTTCCATGACGCCGGCCACTTCCTGGCCGAAACGCACGCAACGGGTACATTGGATGCAGCGCGCCATTTCCTGCATGGACACCAGCGGGCCGGCGTCCTTCGGCGCCACTACGCGCTTGTCTTCTTCGTAGCGCGAATCGCCCTTGCCGTAGCCCACGGCCAGATCCTGCAGCTGGCACTCGCCGCCCTGATCGCAGATCGGGCAGTCCAGCGGGTGGTTAATCAGCAGGAATTCCATGACCGACTTCTGTGCCTGGACGGCCTTGTCGGAAGCGGAGCGCACAATCATGCCGGCCGAGACCGGCGTAGCGCATGCTGGCAAAGGCTTGGGGGCCTTTTCCACTTCGACGAGGCACATACGGCAGTTTGCTGCGATCGACAATTTCTTGTGATAGCAGAAGTGCGGAATGTAGGTTCCCAATTTGTTGGCGGCGTCCATCACCATGCTACCAGCAGGGACTTCGACTTTTTTGCCGTCTATTTCGATTTCAACCATGGTGATCGTTACCTGACGCAGCTTAGATATAAGCGGGCACGCAGCATTGCTTGTGCTCGATATGATGTTCAAATTCTTCGCGGAATTGCTTGATGAACGCACGCATCGGCATTGCCGCCGCGTCGCCCAGCGCGCAAATCGTGCGGCCCTGGATGTTGTCGCAAACCGAATTCAGCACGTCCAGATCCGACGGACGGCCCTGACCGTTTTCGATGCGATGGATCATGCGGTACATCCAGCCGGTGCCTTCACGGCATGGGGTGCACTGGCCGCACGATTCTTCAAAGTAGAAGTAGGCCAGGCGCTCCATGGCCTTGACCATGCAGCGGGTCTCGTCCATGACGATGACCGCGCCGGAACCCAGCATCGAACCGGCCTTGGCGATCGAATCGTAGTCGAGGTCGGTTTGCATCATGATCTCGCCGCGGATCACCGGCGACGAGGAACCGCCGGGAATCACAGCCTTGATCTTTTTGCCGCCGCGCATGCCGCCTGCCAGTTCCAGCAGTTTGGCGAACGGCGTGCCCAGCGGGACTTCGTAGTTGCCTGGACGCTCGACGTCGCCCGAGATCGAGAAGATCTTCGAGCCGCCGTTGTTCGGACGGCCGATCGCCAGGTACTTCTCCGGGCCCATGTTCAGGATGAACGGGACGGCGGCGAAGGTCTCGGTGTTGTTGATGGTGGTCGGCTTGCCGTACAGGCCGAACGACGCAGGGAACGGCGGCTTGAAGCGCGGCTGGCCTTTTTTGCCTTCCAGCGATTCCAGCAGCGCGGTTTCTTCGCCGCAGATGTAGGCGCCATAACCGTGGTGCGCGTGCAGCTGGAAGCTGAACTCGCTGCCCATGATGTTATTGCCCAGGAAGCCGGCGGCGCGCGCCTCTTCCAGCGCTTCTTCGAAACGCAGGTATTCCTCGAAGATTTCGCCGTGGATATAGTTGTAACCCACGGTGATGCCCATCGCATACGCGCCGATGGCCATGCCTTCGATCAGCGAGTGCGGGTTGTAGCGAATGATGTCGCGGTCCTTGAAAGTGCCCGGCTCGCCCTCATCTGTATTGCAGACGAGGTACTTCTGGCCTGGGAACTGGCGCGGCATGAAACTCCACTTCAGGCCGGTCGGGAAACCGGCGCCGCCACGACCGCGCAGCGACGACGCTTTCAGGTCGGCGATGATCTGTTCCGGGGTGATCTTCTCTTCGATGATACGGCGCAGGGCGCTATAGCCGCCGCGCTTGACGTAATCTTCCAGGTGCCAGTTTTCGCCGTCGAGGCCGGCCAGTATGACTGGATCAATGTGTCGGTTGTGGAGTGACGTCATTTCGCGTTGTTCCCACTAAGTTCCTCGACCAGGGTGTCGATTTTGTCGTTGGACATGAAGCTGCACATGCGGTGGTTATTCACCAGCAGCACCGGTGCGTCGCCGCAAGCGCCCATGCACTCGCCTTCCATCAGCGTGAACTCGCCGTCTTCCGTGGTGCCACGGTAGTCGATGCCCAGCTTCTGTTTCAGGTGGTGCGCCGCGCGCTCGCCGCCCGACAGGGCGCAAGGCAGATTGGTGCACACGGTGATCTTGTGCTTGCCGATCGGCTTCAGGTTGTACATATTGTAGAACGTCGCGACTTCCTGCACGGCGATGGCCGGCATGCGGATGTAGTCGGCCAGCTCCTGCATGGTGTCAGGCGAGATCCAGCCCAGTTCGACCTGGGCGTGCGCCAGCGCGGCCATCACGGCCGATTGGCGCTGATCGTCTGGGTACTTGGCCAGCTCGCGATCGATTTTTTTGTAGCACTGCTCAGATAACAACATTCTTTTTGCCTCTCGCACTTAGCGGTCAATACTGCCGAACACGATGTCCTGCGTACCAATGATGGTGACGGCGTCGGCAATCATGTGGCCACGCGCCATTTCGTCCAGCGACTGCAGGTGCGCATAGTCCGGCGCGCGCAGTTTCACGCGGTACGGCTTGTTGGCGCCGTCCGACACGATGTAGACGCCGAACTCGCCTTTCGGGTGTTCCACCGCCGCATAGGCTTCGCCTGGCGGCACGTGGAAGCCTTCGGTGAACAGCTTGAAGTGGTGGATCAGCGATTCCATATTGGTCTTCATGTCCACGCGGTTAGGCGGGGCAACCTTGCGGTTGCTGGTCATGACCGGACCCGGATTGTTGCGCAGCCACTCGACGCACTGCTTGATGATCTTGTTCGACTGGCGCAGCTCTTCCACGCGCACCAGGTAACGGTCGTAGCAATCGCCGTTGGTACCGATAGGAATATCGAAGTCCATCAGGTCGTACACTTCGTACGGCTGGTGCTTGCGCAAATCCCACTGGATGCCCGAACCGCGCAGCATGGCGCCGGTGAAGCCCATGGCCAGCGCATCTTCCGGCGACACCACGCCGATGCCGACGGTCCGTTGCTTCCAAATGCGATTATCGGTCAGCAGCGTTTCGTATTCGTCGACATAGGTCGGGAAACGGTTGGTGAACGCTTCGACGAAGTCCAGCAGCGAGCCCTGGCGATCCTTGTTCAGGTTGTCGACAGCCTTGGCCGAACGGATGATCGACGGCTTGTGCTGCGGCATCGCGTCCGGCAGGTCGCGATACACGCCGCCCGGACGGTAGTAGGCCGCGTGCATGCGCGCGCCCGACACCGCCTCGTAGCAGTCGAACAGGTCTTCGCGATCGCGGAAGCAGTACAGGAACGGCCCCATGGCACCGACGTCGAGCGCGTGCGCGCCCAGCCACATCAGGTGGTTCAGGATGCGCGTCATCTCGTCGAACATGACGCGGATGTATTGCGCGCGCAGCGGCACGTCGATGCCCAGCATCTTTTCGATGGCCATCACATAGGCGTGCTCGTTGCACATCATCGAGACGTAGTCCAGGCGGTCCATATACGGCACCGACTGCAGATAGGTCTTCTGTTCCGCCAGTTTCTCGGTACCGCGGTGCAGCAGGCCGATGTGCGGATCGGCACGCTGGATCACCTCGCCGTCCAGCTCCAGCACCAGGCGCAGCACGCCGTGCGCGGCCGGGTGTTGCGGACCGAAGTTCAGGGTGTAGTTCTTAATTTCAGCCATTTTTTACTTCCCGTAATTTTCTTCGCGGATCACGCGCGGCACGTTTTCACGCGGCTCGATGGTGACCGGCTGGTAGATCACGCGCTTCTGCTCGGGGTCGTAGCGCATTTCGACGTAACCCGACACCGGGAAGTCTTTGCGGAACGGGTGGCCGATGAAACCGTAGTCGGTCAGGATGCGGCGCAAGTCGTTGTGGTTCTCGAACAGGATGCCGTACATGTCGAAGGCTTCGCGCTCGTACCAGTTGACGGCGCGCCACAGCGGGGTCAGCGACGGCAGCAGCGGCATGTCGTCGTCGGCGCAGAACGCGCGCACGCGCACGCGCCAGTTGTGCTTGACCGACAGCAGGTGCACCACCACGGCAAAACGCTGGCCATCCCAGGCGCCGTCGCCATAGCTCAGATAGTCCACGCCGCACAGGTCGATCGCCTGATCGAAGCCGAGGCTGGCGTCGTCGCGCAGGGTCTGCATCACGCCGTAGTAATCGGCCGGTTTGACGGTCAGGGTCAGTTCACCGAGCGCCAGTACCGTAGTAACGCGATCGCCCAGGGCAATGCCGAGGGCGGTTTGGAGTTTTTCCAGATGAGTAGTCATTGTGTGTAGCGCCTCCGTTAGCGTGCAATCGTGTTGGTGCGCTTGATCTTGTTCTGCAGCTGCATGATGCCGTACAACAGGGCTTCAGCAGTTGGAGGACAGCCTGGCACGTACACGTCGACCGGCACGATGCGGTCGCAACCGCGCACCACGGAGTAGGAATAGTGATAGTAGCCGCCGCCGTTGGCGCAGGAACCCATCGAGATGACCCAGCGCGGCTCCGGCATCTGGTCGTAGACCTTGCGCAGTGCCGGGGCCATCTTGTTGCACAGCGTGCCGGCCACGATCATCACGTCGGATTGACGCGGCGATGGACGGAACACCACGCCGAAGCGGTCCATATCGTAACGGGCTGCGCCCACGTGCATCATTTCGACCGCGCAGCAGGCCAGACCGAACGTCATCGGGAACATCGAACCCGTGCGCGCCCAGTTGATCAGCTTGTCGGCCGAGGTGGTGATGAAACCTTCGTTTAATACGCCTTCAATAGCCATGGCTTATTCCCAATCAAGGGCACCTTTCTTCCAGATATACCAAAAACCGACCACGAATTCGGCGATGAACACCATCATCGTCACGAAACCCTGCCAGCCCAGTTCGCGCATGGATACGCCCCACGGGAAGAAGAATGCCGTTTCCAGATCGAACAAAATAAAGAGAATTGCGACGAGGTAGTAACGCACGTCGAATTTCATGCGCGCGTCTTCGAACGCTTCGAAGCCGCATTCATATGGGGAGAGCTTGGCTGCGTCAGGCTTCTTGGGGCCGAGAATGTGGCCCAGCACCTGCGGAGCGATACCTACGCCGAGACCGACGAGGATGAACAAGAGAACGGGGAGATAATTTTCGAGGTTCACGATTGATGAGCTTATGTTGAACGGTCAGTTGAAAGGACACGCCGCGGTGTTTTGCGGTGCGCTTAACGTTCGCCCCAATCGTATTACTGCTTAGACCAGGATCGAACGACACATCCTCGTAAAAAAGCCAGCTTGGTACCACCCTTGCTGGCCTATATTCTGGTGCCGACGACGAGACTCGAACTCGTACAGCTTGCGCCACTACCCCCTCAAGATAGCGTGTCTACCAATTTCACCACGTCGGCATAAGGCCGTTATTTTACTTCGTTTTCACGCGGTTGTTAATCCCGTATTGCGTCAAAACAAGAAGAAACTCGATAATTCTTTAACTATTTTTGCAATCGCTACGATACTGCCAAAACAATGAGCAAACAACTTAAAAAATTATCAACAACGACAAATTTACTTCATTATTATATTACTTTGGGATGGAGTTTGCAGGCGGCACGCTCGCCGGCGCCGCAGCGGACGGTGCTGCAGGTGCGCTAGCAGGGGCTGCGGCCGGGGTTGCAGGCGCCGCAGGGGCTGCCGGCACGGCCTTATCCATCACGCCGCCGCTGACATTGTTGGCTTGGTGGGTGGTGATGTATGCCAGGGCCAGGGTGGCGCTGAAGAAGATCGCCGCCGCCACGCCGGTGGACTTGGACATGAAGTTCGAGGAGCCCGTGGCGCCGAACAGGCTGCCCGAGGCGCCCGAGCCGAAGGCCGCACCCATGTCGGCGCCTTTGCCATGTTGCAGCAACACCAGGCCGATAATGGCGATTGCCGAAACCACCTGCACTACGATAACCAGATTGAACAAGCTGCTCATGTTATTCCATTTCAAAATAAAAGTTTTGTATCGTTTTGTTTCTACTGCGTGTTTGTACTGCTATACGGCCTGGATAATCCCGAGAAAATCCACCGCCTTTAATGCTGCCCCGCCGATCAAACCACCGTCGATATCCGGCTGGGCCATCAATTCTTTCGCATTCTCCGGCTTCATGCTGCCGCCGTAGAGGATCTGTACACCCGCCGCCGCAACCGCATGTTTCTTTGCTACACAAGTACGCAGGAAAAGGTGCGCATCCTGGGCAATTTGCGGTGTTGCAGTTTTGCCCGTGCCGATCGCCCATACCGGTTCATAGGCCAGTACCAGCTTGCTCACGTCTTCATCCGCGATCACATCGAGCACCGCTTGCAGCTGGGCGCAGATCACCTCTTCGGTCTGCCCTGCTTCGCGCTGCGCCAGCGTTTCGCCGAAACACACCACCGGCGTCAGGCCGGCGGCCAGCGCGGCCACGGCCTTCTGCGCCACCAGCTCGCTGCTCTCCTGGTGATAGGCGCGGCGCTCGGAATGGCCGCACAACACATAGGTCGCACCGAAGTCCTGCAGCATCGCTGCCGACACTTCACCAGTATAAGCGCCGCTGGCGTGGACGGAAACATCTTGCGCGCCCCACGCCACCACAGTGCCGGTCAGTCCCGCCTGGGCTTGCGCCAGATACGGCGCCGGCACACAAACGGCGCAGTCGGCACCGAAGTCGTTCAAACCGGCGACGATCCCGGAAAGCAGTGCCGTGTTGGCGGCGCGACTGCCGTTCATTTTCCAGTTACCGATGACGAGTTTACGACGCATAGTGAGCCTAAGGATAGATTAACTCGCCATTTTACCGTGCGCCAAGAAGCACGGTCAAACAGGCAAAGGGAATCCCCGGCTCAACAAAACCGTAAATTTACTACGCATTTTACAACGAAACCGCATTTAGATCACCTGCAACATGATTTTCCCGACGTGGGAACTGCTCTCCATGAGCGCATGCGCGGCGGCGGCCTGCTCCAGCGGGAAGACGGTATGGATCACCGGCTTGAGTTTGCGCTCGGCCATCATCGGCCACACGCGTTCCTTCAGCTGGCGCGCGATGGCGCCCTTGAAATCGGCCGAGCGCGGGCGCAGGGTGGAGCCGGTCACGGTCAGGCGGCGACGCAGCACCTGGCCCATGTCCAGCGTGGCTTTGGCGCCGCCCAGGGTGGCGATGATGGCGATGCGGCCATCATCCGCCAGGCAGGAAACCTCGCGTGGCAGGTAGTCTCCGGCCACCATGTCGAGAATCACGTCGACGCCACGGTCGTTGGTGAGGGACTTGACGATGACGGCGAAATCCTCGGTGTGATAGTTGATGCCACGCTCGGCGCCGAGCGCCACGCAGGCCGCCACCTTGTCGTCGGAGCCGGCGGTGGCGAACACGCGGTGCCCCATCGCCGACGCCAACTGGATGGCGGTGACGCCGATGCCGGAGCTGCCGCCCTGGACCAGCAAGGTCTCGCCGCCGACCAGTTGGGCGCGGTCGAAAACGTTGCTCCAGACTGTGAAGTAATTTTCCGGAATTGTCGCCGCTTCGAGCAAAGACCAGCCTTTGGGCACCGGTAAAACCTGCTGTATGGGTGCAACAACGTACTCGGCATAGCCCCCGCCCTGCACCAAAGCGCAGACCTGGTCGCCGATATCGAGGGTGGTGTAATCGAGATCGCCGTCGACGATCTCGCCGGCGACTTCGAGGCCGGGGATGTCGGAAGCACCGGGAGGCGGCGCGTAATTGCCCATGCGCTGGAACACGTCGGGGCGGTTGACGCCGGCCGCGTGGACCTTGATCAGCACCTCGCCGGCTTTCACCACCGGCATCGGACGTTCGCACAGTTTCAGGACATCGGCCGGGCCGGGGTGGGTGATTTCGATTGCGCGCATGGTCTCGCCTTTCAGGGAAAACACGATTTTACCCCGCACGGCGATTAGTCGCGGGGTCTGTCCCCGTAAGGGGACAGACCCCGCCTACGGTGGGGGGGGGGCTAACCGCCGCCAGTCCGGGACTTCTGGGGAAGCGGCGTATTCACCCGCCACGCGGCCGACAGCGCCTGCCCTTCCTCGATCTGCTCCGGGGTCATGGTTTTAACCACCTGCGAACGCTGCTCCGCCGCATTCACCGAGCCGTTGGCCGCCGCCAGGTTCCACAGCGTATAAGCGATCACGTTATCCTGCGGCATGCCGCCGATGTGGTAGCGATACATCAGCCCCAACACCTGCTGCGCGTCCGGATGGCCCTGCTCGCCCGCCTTGCGGAACCACGACACCGCCTGCTTGTGATCCTGGATCACCGCGTTGCCGGTGTAATACATGGCGCCGACCACGTACTGGGCGTCGGCCTTGCCCTTGAGCGCGGCCTTACGGTGCCATTCCAGCGCCGTCTTGTAATCCTGCGGCACGCCCCGGCCCATGTAGTACATCAAGCCCAGCAGATGCTGGGCATCGACGTTGCCGGCTTGCGCCAGCGGTCGTATCTCTTTTAACGCCACCGCGTAGTTCTTGCTGTTGTACGCGGTCGCCCCTTCGGCGAATCCTGCCATCGCGGCTTGTTGCCAGCCTAGTGCGAGGGCGATCGCTAGTATGAATTTTTTCATATCGCGTTATATATAAGGTGTGATTACTTCCAGCTGACCTTGCCCAGGCCGTCCACGCTGACGTTGCGGTTCAAGGGCTTGCCATACACGATGACCGAGCCCAGCCCGCTCAGGTTCAGGGTGGCGTTGGCGTTGGCCTTGACGGTGGCGTTGCCCAAGCCGCTCAGGTCGACATTGACCGACTCGGCGTTGAACTGCTGCGCGTTCAGGCTGCCGACGCCGCCCAGGCTGGCCTTGAGCATCTTGCTGCGTCCGCCCAGGGTGATGTAGCCGGCGCCGCGCAGGTCCAGCTCGACCTGCTCGTTCTCGCTGACCCACAGATTCATGCTGCCGACGCCGCCCAGGTTGGCGCGCACGATCCGGTAGTCGCAGACTACTTTCATGGTGCCGGCGCCGTCCATGGTCAGCTCCAGTTCGTCGCCGCTGAAACCGTTGATTTCGGTCGAGCCCACGCCTTCGGACACCACCTGGCGCAGCTTGGGCAGCACCAGCTCGGCGCGGGTGCCTGAGCGCCCTACTTTCACGCCGCGCCCTTCGGTTTCCAGGTGCAGGGTGTCGCCGCTTTGCGAGGCGGTCAGCTTGTCCAGGTAGCGCTTTTCGCCGATCAGGCGCAGCGAGGCGACGTCGCCCTGGCGCAGCTTGACGTCGATAACGCCGTCAAGCTTGACGCGCACAACGCGGGCGTCGATGGCGATCGAGCGCGTTTCCGTGTCCTCGGCAGCGGCCGCGCGGCCGAACAAAGCACAGAAAGCAGCAAACAGCAGGCCGAATTGGAGCAGCTTCTTCATGGGGTGAATCCTCAGATGATGTTGCGGCAATCATACCCCCGCGCAGGCGCGCGCCCGCCCCGGATTGCGACGAAATGCACGAATCGGGGGCTGGACGCGCGAAAAGCGGGACAGGACGGCTGGCGGCCAGCGAGTCACGGTCAGCGGTTGACGATGCGCGCCACCAGCCCTGGACGGCCGGCGCGGTCGAAGGCGGCGGCCTGGATCACGCCCTTGACGGCGATCGGCCCGGTGACGGCCTTGCTACGGATGGTGGGCAGGCTGCCGTCGGTGGTGTAGCGCAGCGTCAGACCGGGCAGCACGTGGTTGACCAGCACCTTGCCGCCTTCCAGCACCATGCCGGGCGGCGCGATGCGGTAGCGCACGTCGCCGCGTTCGAGGTCCAGGCGCGGCAGCACCCGTTGCCCCAGCACGTTGACGAAGCCGGACCAGGCGGCCCGGTGCAGCGCGGCGGCGCGCGCGGCGTCGGTTTCCAGCGCCCAGGCCGGGTCGGCGGCCCAGGCCCGTTCCGCCACCGCCAGCAGGCGTGGCATCATCAGGTAATCGAGGCGGCTGGTGTCGCGGATGGTTTCGGCGAATAGCGTAGCCTCCAGGCCGCGTATGCGGCGGCGGCCGGCATCGGTGAGACCGGCGTTGCTTCCACCGAGCGGCTTGAAGTCGTACACCGTGTCCAGCTCCACGTAGGCGCCCCAGTTCACGCCCGGCTCCTCGGGATTGGGATTGGCCGCCATGTCCAGGTACATATTGGTGACCGGCGCCAGCACGATGTCGTAGCCGGCATTGGCCAGCCGGTAGGCGAAGTCCTCGTTCCCGGGCGTGTTGTTCCAGAAGTACAGGCTGAAGCCACGCTGCGTGAAGCGCGGATTCGGCAGCTGCTGCGCGCCCTCTTTCGTCGAACGGCGCGCGCCCATCTCCTCCCAGCCGGAGGCGAACATGCCTTGCTTGCGCAGGATGCCGTCGACGCGGTTGTAGAAATAGTCCCACAGGTCGGCGACGCTGGCCAGCTTCTCGCGCTCCATCAGGGCGCGGCTGACCGGCGACTTCTCCCACGCGCCGTGCGGCAGTTCGTCGCCGCCCATGTGCATGGTCTTCATCGGCACGCCGGCTTCGCGGTGCATGTCGGCCACCTGCGCCACCACGTGCTCGATGAAGGTGTAGCTCGATTCCAGACCCGGATTGATCACATGGTCGGTGTACTCCTGCGGCGAGCGATACACCGAGCGGTCGTCGAAGTCGTTGAGCAGGTACTTGTCCGCGCCCTGCTCGCCGGCCGCGCGCAGGCGGTGGTGGCGCGCCTCCATGGCTTTGACGGCGGCGCGCGCGTGGCCCGGCATTTCGATTTCCGGTATCACTTCGATATGGCGCGCGGCGGCGTAGCGCAGGATCTCGATGTAGTCGGCGCGGGTGTAGAAGCCGCTGCCATGTGGATCGTCGCTGCGCGGGCCGGAGCCGTAGGTCGGCGGCAGGCGCACGCCTTCCCTGGTGCTGTGGCCGCGCACCGCGCCGATGCTGGTCAGTTCCGGCAGTCCGGCGATCTCCAGCCGCCAGCCTTCATCGTCGGTGATGTGGAAGTGCAGCTTGTTCAGCTTATAGGTCGCCATCAGGTCCAGCGTCTTGAGCACCACTTCTTTGGGCTGGAAATTGCGCGCCACATCGAGCTGGAAGCCGCGATAGGCGAAGCGCGGCGCGTCGGTCACTTCCAGTTCCGGCAGCTCGATGTGCGCGGCGCCGACCGGAAGCGGCAGCAGGTCGTGCAGCGATTGCAGGCCGCGCGCCACGCCGGCCGCGCTGTTGCCGGTGATGTTAATGCCGTCGCCGGCGTTCACGCTCAGTTCATACGCTTCCGGCGAGGACTGCCCATCCACTGCGCCGATGCGCAGGCGCAGCGGCAACGGCGGTCCGCCGGCGTCGGCATAACCATCGCGCTGCGGCAGGTAGCGGGTGAACAGCGCGCGCGCAAGTGCGGTTTCGTATTTCAGACCGGGACCGGAAATGACCTGCGGCGGACGCGCCAGATGCACGCGGCCGGCGCCCGCCTTCAGTTCCAGCGGCGTCGGGAACACCGGCGGCAAGGCGGCGGGCGGCAGCACATCGGCGCGCGCGTTGCGGCGGTAGACGTCCTGCGTGGTCACCAGCGGGTGCTGGCCCGCCGGGCGGCGCAGCTGCTCCGGGCGGGTTGGCAACTGCACCTGGAAATCGGTGACGGCATAGCTCACGTCGGGCGCCGCGTCGTAGACCAGATAGGGTCCGGCAGGCGCGCGCGACATCTTGATCAGCAGATTCGGGTAGTAGTAATCGACATTCAGTGTGCGGCCCGACGGCAGGCCCTTGAAGCCGGGCATGGGACGCACGCGGAACAAGCTGCCACCGACCACCTGCTCCAGCAGCAGCTTGCCGTCCACCGGGCCGGTGACCACGCCGTCCATGCTGTTGAAGTACAGCGACCAGCCCTGCGCCGGTAGCGATTGCCCACGCGGCATGGTCACGCTCAGGCGCGCCTTGGTGCGGCCTTCCGGCGTGGCGAACTCGTTGCGCAGCACTTCCCAGCGCACTTTCGGCGGTGCCGGCGTAGCGGCGTCGGCGACGCCGCTCAATGCGCCCAGCGCCAGCAGCAACGCAGCGATACCGCGTGCCGTATTTATCTGTCTCGTCATCAGTCAACCCGTTTATTTTAGTATTCGGGTGCCAGATTGCCACAACCTGGACGCGACTGCACCAGCTTTCGGTCTACCAGCCTATGATGGCGCGCACCTGCGGCAACAGGTCGTTGACGATGCTGATATTCTGTTCCCGTGTAGGATGGCCGTCGAGGTCATCGCCAGGATAGCCGGTGGACGCGATGGCGTGCACGCGGCTGTCGTCCACGCGCCGCACCGTTTCGGCGATGTAGCCGCGCAGGGCAAGCTGTTTTTCGTCGCGCAGGATGCCGCCTTCGGTCAGCATGATGTGCGCCTGCGGGTGGTCCTTGAGCAGCATGCGCACCAGCGAAACGTAGGCTTGCACATATGGTTCGCGCTCCGGTACGCCGACGGTCATGTCGTTGGTGCCGATGGCAACCACGATCGCGTCCGGCCGGTAGCCGCGTTGGTCCCATGGCGTGGCGACGGGCTGGGTGGGCAGCGCCATGCCGTAGTAGTCGGCCAGGTTGAGTTCATTGGTCTTGCCCTCCCAGGTGCGGATCAGGCCACGGCCGCCGTAGCACACCAGTTGCACCTGGGCCTTGAGCTGCTGCGCCATCAACATGCCGAAACTGGCGCGCGGATTGGCCCAGGACGCGCCGCTCTTTTCGCCGGCAACACGGTCTATCGATGCGCCGCAGCTGACGGAGTCGCCCAGCAGGAGCAGCTTGCGTTCGGGTAGCGCGGGCGGCGGCGCCCAGGCGCCATCGGTATCGAAGGCGAGCAACGCGGCGCTGCCCTGCCAGGTCTCGGAGCGGTTGACGATTTCCACCGTGTGGCGGCCGGCGGGCAGTCCGTCTGCCAGCACCAGCGTCTGGCGACCGGCGCCCAGCCGCAGCGTGCGCGGTGCGCCGTCAACGATCACGTCCAGGTAGGTTTGATCGCCGCTGGCCTGCGCGGTGGCGGCCAGGCGCGTGCCGTCGAAATTCAGGTAGAAGCTCACGCCGGGATAGCTGAATCGCACGCCGCCGTCAGCGCCAACATCCGCACGTCCCATACGGGCGACGTGCGGATCGGCGGCGGCGATGGATGCGGCCAGCATGACTGCTGCAAACAACGCCATATGATTACTCCATCAGCTTGCGGATGTCGGGTAGCATGGCGTCGGCCCACAACTGGTAGCCCTTGGCCGTCGGGTGCAGGAAGTCGCCCATCACTTCGGCCGACATGTCACCGCTCGGTTTCAGGAAGCTGCGGCCGTAGTCGTGATAGAACACCTGCTTGCCGTCGCCCAGCGTTGCCACCATGTGGTTGATCTCAATCACCTGCAAGCGCGTCGGGGTGGTTGGGAGTTCGCCGTAAGGCAGCAAGCCGTTGAGCAGGATGCGGCTGTCCGGATACAGCTTGCGCAACTGCGCCACCACCGCCTTCACGCCATCGAAGGCCTGCTTCGGCGTCGCGCCGCAGAAACCGAGGTTGTTGACGCCTATCGTCAGCACCACCAGCTTCGGATGCAGCTTCTCCGCGTGGCCGTTCTGCAGGCGCCACAGCAGGTTGCCCGTATGGTCGCCGCCGATGCCGAAGTTGGCCGTGCGCCAGCTGCCAAAGGAGCGGTTCCAGACATCGGCGTTCCAGCCTTCCGTGATCGAGTCGCCGACAAACAGCAGGTCCACCCCGCCCTTGTCCGCCACGTCCACGTCTTCCTGGAACATCTGCTGCCAGCGTTGGCGCGACATCCAATGGTAACTGAGCTTGCGCGGCTCCGGCGTGGTGCTGCACACGGCGCCATCCGGCGCTTGCGGCTTGAGGCGCAACAGCAGCGCGCTGTGCGGCGCCACCTTGGCTTCCAGCTTCTTGCCGGTGTCGCCGCCCTTCGCGCCCCATATATCGCGCCAGTCGTAGACCGTCTGATTGAAGTCGGCCTCGCGCTTGCTCAGGTCATCGCTGATCTGGTGCTTTTTCCACTCATGGCTGATGACAGCCGCCTCGTCGCCGCGATTGAGCACCATCAGCGCCCACTCGTTGTTTGCCAAGGGCTTGGCCCAGTATTCCAGCTTGCCGGCGTCCATGAACTTCCACGCCTGGATGCCCGCCTTGTCCTGGTTGATGGCGATGACGTCCTTGTTGGTCAGGATGCGGCGCGTCGATTCCGGCATCTTGCGCAAGTCATTGCCCAGGATGAGCGGCGACGCCATCATCGCCCAGATGGCGAAGTGGGCGCGGTCCTCGTCCTCGGTCATGCCCATGCCGACTTCCAGCATGTCCATGTCGTTCCAGTGGCCCGGGCCGGCGAACTTGCGCAGGCCGGCCTGCTTGTCGAGGATGCGCAGCACGCCCAGCGAAGACCATGAGCCGTGACTGAACTCGCAATCCCAGCAAGGGTAGATGTCGCCGGTGGTGCGCCATGAGTGACCGACATCGGTAGCCCATTCCCAAGGCTTGTTGTCGCCCCACTCGCACATGCTGAACAACATCGGCCGGCCGGCGGTCTGGATGGCGTCGCGCATGGTGGTGTAGGCGCCGACGGCGTTCAGGCCCTTGGTGTCGCACCAGTCATACTTGACGTAGTCCACACCCCAGGATGCGTAGGTCTTGGCATCCTGGTACTCGTGACCACGGCTGCCGGGACGGCCACCGCAGGT
Source organism: Duganella sp. BuS-21 (assembly GCA_041874725.1). GTDB lineage: Bacteria > Pseudomonadota > Gammaproteobacteria > Burkholderiales > Burkholderiaceae_D > Rugamonas. Next base: position 4,845,761 of record CP097466.1, read on the forward strand.
GGTGGCGCCGGCGTCCGAATAGATGCCCAGCTTGAGGCCCTTGCCATGCACGTAGTCGGCCAACGCCTTCATACCGGACGGGAAGCGATCGGGATCGGGATGGATCACGCCATCCTTGTCACGCTTGCCGTGCCAGCAGTCGTCGATGTTGACGTACTCGTAACCGGCGTCCTTGAGACCCAGCCTGATCATCGAATCGGCCGTGTCGCGGATCAGCTGTTCGTTGATGTTGCAGGCGAAGGTGTTCCAGCTGTTCCAGCCCATTTGCGGCGTGGCGGCCAGGCCGGCGAACTTCTGGGCGTGGGCGCTGGTGCTACCGCCGGCGGCCAGCGCCACCAGCAGCAGTCGTATCAACAGGCGTTTCATCGCTTGATCGCTTGCAGGCGGTCGGCATATTCCTTAATCAGCAGCAGCGAGCTGACGTCGGAATCGAACACCGAATACAGGCCCTGCTCTTCCTGCGGCGGATCGCCGACGAAATCGTTACCCGGTTTCCACCAGTAGTCGGCGTTGGCCGCGCGGCCGGCGCCGCCCCATGCCCAGAAATTGAAGCCGGCAATAGGATCGCCCTTGGCGGCGCGGGTGGCGACGATGTCGAACACTTCGCGGTAGAAGCGGTCGCGGATCTTGGTGGTCGACTTGATGCTGAACGACGGGCCGTCGCGGTCCAGGCCAAATTCTTCCAGCACGATAGGCTTGCCCAGCTGCTTGGCCAGGTCGATGTGCGAGTTCAGGTAGTCGCGGCTTTTGGTGACGGCGTTGTCCCAGCTGCCGGTCGGGTTGTTGGAATCGAACCAGCCCCAGTTCTTCGGCCACAGGTGGTAGGTCAGGTAGTCGATGTTCTTGGTGCGATGGGCGTCGAGGAACAGCTTCTGGTCCTGCGCGGAGCCGGCCAGGCCCTCGCTGCCACTGCTGACCAGGTGGTTCTTGTCCAGGCTGTGGATGTAGGCGGCCACTTCGTCCACCCACTTGACGTAGACCGCTTTTTCCTCAGGCGTAGCTTTGCCGTTGCCTGGACGCGGCTCGTTTGCCAGCTGCCAGGACATGATGTGGGCGTCGTCGGAGTACGGCTTGCCGGTGATGGTATTGACGCGCTTGACGATGCTGGCGATCACCTTGCGGTACTCGGCCTGCGCGGCGGCATTGCGGTAGAAGCCTGCGGTCTTCTGCATGTAGGTGTCGTAGTCCTTGGTCACGTTCGGGTCCAGCGCCGGCGTGCCTTCGAACCAGTTCAGATACTGCGTCATGCCACCCGACCATTGCCAGAAGTTGTTCAGGTAAAGGACGACGGTCATATCGCGCTTGGCCACTTCGGCCATCAGGAAGTCGAGGCCGACCAGCAGGTCTTCGTCGTACTTGCCGGGAGCGGAGGTGGTGGCCGGACTGACGGCGCTTTTCATGTCGGTTTTTTCGGAGACCGCCAGCACGCGCAGGTTGTTGATGCCGATGGCCTTCATGTTGTCCAGCTCTTTGAGCAGGCGCGCGCGTTCGCCGACGCCGCTGGCGGCGCCCAGATAGCCGCCGTACCAGAAGTTGGCGCCGGCGATGTAGTAAGCCTTGCCTTTGCGGTCGAAGTGGGTTTTCTTGACGGTGACGAAATCGCCCTTGGCGGCAGGCGCCGCCGCGACGATGCCGCAAGCGCCGATCATCAGCGCGGTGGCGCAGAATTTGTACAGTTGTTTCAAGTTTCGCTCCTTGGGTTTGATTTTTTATTGGCTTTGAGAGTGTGCGGCACTACCCCAACCCGCACACCGCTGCGGCCAGGGTCGGACCCCGCAGGGGTCCGACCCTTTCGTTTGGGGGTGCTAACGCCAGCACACCTTGTTTGCGCCTGCTTTGTTTGCTTGCGCTGTACCCCGTTTTTTATTTGCCTGTGACGTTCAGCGTGCGTTGGGGCAGTTGCACCGTGGTGCTTGCGGCTTTGGCATCGGCCGCGTCTTGCGCCAGCAGGATTTTGTAGCCGCCCTTTGCAATCCGCCAGGTTTTGCTGCGGCTGTCGTACATGCCCAGCAGGCGCGCATCGACCGTGACGCTGACTTCCTTGCTTTCGCCCGGCGCCAGTTCAACCTTGTCCCAGCCGGCCAGACGCTTCGGCGCTTCCCATTTGGCGTTCAACGGCGCCACGTACAGCTGCGGCACGTCCTTGCCTTTTACCGCACCGGTGTTGGTGACCTTGAAGCTCACCGACAGCTTGCCGTCCTTCTGGCTCGCGGCCAGACCCGAGTAGCTGAAGCGCGTGTACGACAGGCCGTGGCCGAACGGGAACAGTGGCTTCAGGCCTTTCAGGTCGAACCACTTGTACCCCACCGCCGCGCCTTCGTGATAATTCACCGTGAAGCGCTCCGCTTCGTTCTTCGGATCGCCATCCAGTTTCGGCCGAGGCAACTGGCTTTCCGATGCCGGGAACGTCGCCGGCAAGTGGCCCGATGGATTGACTTCGCCGAACAGCACGCGCGCAATCGCTTCGCCGCCGCTGGTGCCCGGATACCAGGCCTGCAGAATGCCCGCCGCCTGGTCCACCCACGGCATCAGCACCGGCCCGGAAGTCTCCAGCACCACCACGGTTTTCGAATTGGCCTTGGTGACGGCGCCGATCAATGCATCCTGATTGTCAGGTAGCGCCAGCGAGACGGCATCCAAGGCTTCGCCCACCCACTGCTGCGCAAACACCAGCACCACGTCCGCATCGGCTGCGGCCCGCGCGGCGGCGATCGGATCGCGGCCGTCGTTGTAGACCACTTTGGCGCCCGGCGCACGCGCCTGGATCGCCTTCATCGGCGAGGACGGGTGGAACATCACCGGCCCAGGCCAGGCGGTCGGCGCGATGCCCGGCACGGCGTTGCCGCCGACCGGATACACCAGCGACGAACCGCCGCCGGCCAGCACGCCGACATCCGCGTGGGCGCCGATGATGACGATCTTCTTAAGGCCGGCTTTCAACGGCAGCACATCGCCCTGGTTCTTCAGCAGGACCATGCTTTCTTCAGCGTCGGTACGGCTGACCAGCGCGTGCGCGGCGTAGTCAATGGCACCGCCTTCGGCCACCGGATTGTCAACCACGCCCTTGTCGAACATGGCGCGCAGCACGCGGAATACCATATTGTCCAGGCGCGCCTGCGGCACGTGGCCGTTGGCCACCGCCTCCTCCAGCGCACCGCCGAAGTATTGCGACTTGTCGAACTCCCAGCCGGACTGCTGGTCCAAACCGGCGTTGGCCGCTTCCACCGTGCTGTGGGTCGCACCCCAGTCGGTCATGACGTAGCCCTTGTAGCCCCAGTCCTTCTTCAGCACCTGGTTCAGCAGATAGTCGCTCTCGCAGGCGTACACGCCGTTCAGGCGATTGTAGGAGCACATCACGGAACCGGGATCGGCCTGCTCCATCAGGAACTGGAAGGCCAGCAGGTCGGACATGCGGTTGCTGGCGTCATCCAGGCGCGCATCGAGCACGAAGCGACCGGTCTCCTGATTGTTGACGGCGTAGTGCTTCATGGTGGCGATGATGTGGTTGGACTGGATGCCCTTGACCTGCTGCGCCACCATGACGCCGGCCAGCAGCGGATCTTCACCCGCGTATTCGAAATTGCGCCCGTTGCGCGGCTCGCGCAGCAGGTTGACGCCGCCCGCCAGCATGACGTTGAAGCCGGAGGCGCGTGCTTCCGCGCCGATCATGGCGCCGCCCTTGTAGGCCAGCGCGCGGTCCCAGGTGGCCGTGGTGGCGAGGCCGGACGGCAGCGAGGTACCTTCGCGCGGCGTCTTGGTGGCCTGCGTGGCCACACCCAGGCCGGCGTCGGTTTCAAACAGCGCCGGCAGCCCAAGGCGCGGCACGCCTTCGATATAACCTGCGGAGAACGGTAGAGCGGCCGGATGTTTCTTGGTCTTGTTGGCGAAGTCGGAACCGAAGTGCCCCAGTACCCACTTGAGTTTCTCCTGCTGGGTCATGGCCTTCAACGCCAGCTCGGCGCGCTTGTCGGCGCCCAGCGATTTGTCCATCCACGGCTCCGCCGCCTGCGCCGAGAAGGCGGCCAGTGCGAGCGCCACTGCTAGCTTCATTTTCATACGGTCTCCTCGTTGTTATACATGCCGGCGTACTTTACGCCGAAGTAGAGAATAAAGGTGTAGCAGGCGGCGGGCACGAAGAACGACCATTGCAGGCCGATCGTGTCGGCCAACAGGCCTTGTGCGAACGGCACCAGCGCGCCGCCGACGATAGCCATGCACAGGATGCCCGAACCCTGGCCGGTCTGCTTGCCCAGCTTGTGCAGCGCCATGCTGAAGATGGTCGGGAACATGATGGAGTTGAACAGGCCGACGGCGATGATGGACCACATGGCCAACTGGCCGCTGCCGAAGATCGCCACCAGGATCAGGATGATGGACGCGGCCGAGTTGAAGGCCAGCGCCTTGCCGGGGCTGACGTAGCGCATCACGGCGAAACCGATGAAGCGGCCGACCATGGCACCGCCCCAGTAGTAGCTGACGTAGTGCGCGGCCTCGCCGGCAGGCAGGCTGGCGATGTTGGCTTCGCCCAGGAAGTTGATCAGGAAGCTGCCGATGCTGACCTCCCCGCCCACGTACAGGAAGATGCCGATGGCGCCCAGCAGCAGGTGGCGATGCGCCAGCACCTTGGTCTGGACCGAGGACACGGCGCCGCCGTCATCGTCGCCGGCGTGGCTGATCTTCGGCAGGCGCACCAGCGCGAACAATACCGCCAGCGCCAGCAACGCGCCGGCCAGCGCCAGGTAAGGGCCTTGCACGGCGGCCGCCTCCTCCGCCTTGGTGCGTACTACCGCCGTAACGCCTTCAGACAGAATCAGCATGCCGCCCAGCGCCGGAGCAATGGTGGTCCCCAGCGAATTGAAGGCCTGCGTCAGCGTCAGGCGGCTGGAGGCGGTGGCCGGGGCGCCGAGCACCGTCACGTAGGGATTGGCGGCCACCTGCAGGATGGTGATGCCGCTGGCCAGCACGAAGAACGCCAGCAGGAACAAGGCGTAGCCGCTGGTGGAGGCCGGGAAGAACAGTGCGCAACCGGCGGCCGCCAGTACCAGGCCGCTGACGGCGCCGCGCTGGTAGCCGATCTTCTTGATCAGCATACCTGCCGGCAGTGAGACGATGAAGTAGGCGCCGAAGAAGCAGAACTGCACCAGCATGGCCTGCACATAGGTCAGGGTGTAGATCGATTTCAGATGCGGAATCAGCACGTCGTTTAGCGACGTTAGCAGGCCCCACATGAAGAATAGCAGCGTGATGATGACCAGCGGTGCGGTGTTGCCGCTCTCCGTATGGCCGTGCGGGCGCAAAGTTGCGGATGCAACGTGTTCCATAGATGTCTCCTCGTATGGTTTTTATATTAGTGAAAAAGATTCTCACCACTTGCTGGGCCACGGTCAAACAACATATGGAATTTGGTCGCAGTTTAGCCATCTTCACTAAACGCTATGCGTTTAGTAAATTACGCTAAACTCAAAGGCCAAGTCGATATGGCGTTTGACCGTCAATAGACGCCTATGCAAGACTGCATTCACACGAGGAGACATAATAAAAATGGGCACCAACGTAACGATCAGGGACATCGCCCGCGTCGCCGGCGTGTCGGCGGGGACGATTTCGCGCGCCCTTAAGAATGAACCCGGACTGACCGAAGCCACGCGCCAGATGGTCATCGATACTGCGCGCTCGCTGGGCTACGACTTTTGCAAGCTGCGTCCAAAACGCCTGCGCCGCCTGACCTTCCTGCTGCACCGCCAACACAACACCGCCTCCAGCAGTCCGTTCTACTCGCCGGTGCTGCACGGCGCCGAAGAGGCCTGCCGCAAGCAGGGCATCGTGTTGTCGTTCATGGCGGTGGGGCCGGCCGACGGCCTGATCGACCAGATCCGCATGCACGCGCCGGACGGCATCGTCTGCGCCGGCTTCTTCGAGCCTGAGACCCTGAGCGCCCTGCGCTCGACCGGCAAGCAGCTGGTGCTGATCGATATGAAGCTGCGCGGCTACAGCTCCGTCAATCCCGACAATATGATGGGCGGCTACCTGGCCACCCGCCACCTGATCGACACCGGCCGCACGCGCATCGGTTTCATTTCCGGCCCGCTGGCCCACTACAGCATACGCGAACGCGCACGCGGCTACCGCCAGGCGCTGTTCGAGGAAGGGATCCTGGCCGATCCGCGCCTGGAAGCCTTTTTGCCCGATGGCGTGGAGCTGGAAACCGGCGCCTGGGAAGCGATGGAGCAGCTGCTCGACCTGCCGCATCCGCCGGACGCGGTGTTCTGCTACAACGACAGTGCGGCGCTGGTGGCCATGCGCTGCTGCCTGGCGCGGGGCCTGAAGGTCCCGCACGATATCGCCATCGTCGGTTTCGACGATATCTCGACCGCCGTGCTGGGGCATCGTCCCCTGACCACGCTGCGCATCGATAAAAAATCCCTGGGTGCGTTGGGCGTGGATTTACTGCTCAACGGCCCGCACGACGTACCGGTGGAGCAGATCTCGCCGGTGGAATTAATCATCCGCGCCAGCACCGTTACGGAAGGCTGGCGGCCCAAGAACCTGGTAACTTTCAAACGGACCTGAAGATGGCCCCTGATTTTCGCTCACGCACCACCCTGCTGAACCACATCCGCCACACCAAGCAATTCTACGATGCGCGCTGCACCGATCCTAGCGGCGGCCTGTATCACTTCTATAAAGACGACGGCACGATCTACGACGCCCACACGCGCCACCTGGTCAGCAGCACGCGCTTCGTCTTTAACTATGCGATGGCGTGTCGGCAGTTCGGTGCGGACGGCGAATCCGGTGCGGCGGATCGGCAGCGCCTGCGCCACGCGCTGGCCTTCCTGCGCGACGCCCACCGCGATCCGGTCACCGGCGGCTACGCCTGGCAACTCGACTGGAACAACGGCCAGCGCCGCGTCACCGACGCCACCAACCACTGCTACGGCCTGGCCTTCGTGCTGCTGGCCTACAGCCACGCGCTGATGGCGGGCGAGACGCAAGCCGCGCCGTGGATAGCCGAAACCTTCGAACTGATGGAGCAGCGCTTCTGGGATCCGCAGCACGGCCTGTACGCCGACGAAGCCAGTGCCGACTGGTCGCAGCTGGACGGCTATCGCGGCCAGAACGCCAATATGCACACCTGCGAAGCGCTGATCGCGGCGTTCGAAGCGACCGGCAATCGCGCCTACCTGCTGCGCGCGGAAACGCTGGCGCACAATATCGCAGTACGTCAGGCCGCATTGGCCGACAACCTGGTGTGGGAGCACTACCACGCCGACTGGACCGTCGATACGGAATACAACCGTCATGACAAGGGCAATATCTTCCGCCCGTGGGGCTACCAGCCGGGCCATCTGACCGAGTGGGCCAAGCTGTTGCTGCTGCTGGAGCGCCACGGCGCGCAACTGGCCAACAATCCGAACTGGCTGCTGCCGCGCGCGGTGGAGCTGTTCGACGCGGCGCTGGCCAAGGCCTGGGACCATGAACACGGCGGCATCTACTACGGCTTCGCGCCGGACGGCAGCATCTGCGACGATCTCAAATACTTCTGGGTGCAGGCCGAGAGCCTGGCCACCGCCGCCCTGCTCGCGGGCCGCACCGGCGAGGCGCGCTACTGGACCTGGTACGACAAGATCTGGGCTTATAGCTGGGAGCATTTCGTCGACCATCAGCATGGCGCGTGGTACCGCATCCTCGGCGCCGACAACAGCAAGCTGACCGACGAGAAAAGCCCGGCCGGCAAGGTCGACTACCACACCATGGGCGCCTGCTATGAAGTGCTCAACGTGTTGAAGAAGGACTGATATGACGGCCTTCCCGATTTTTGTGGCGGCGGGTGAAGCGCTCACCGACATGGTGGTGCAGGACGGCGCGCGCGAGCAGTGGCTGAGCAAAGTCGGCGGCTCGACCTGGAATGTGGCGCGCACCATGGCCCGGCTGGAAGTGCCGACCGCGTTCGCGGGCGCCATCAGCACCGACGTCTTCGGCGACGCACTGTGGCATGCCAGCGACAGCGCTCGGCTGGATCTGCGCTTCCTGCAGCGCACCAGCCACGCGCCGCTGCTGGCGATTGTGCACCGCACCGATCCACCCGCCTATTTCTTCATCGGCGACGACAGCGCCGACCTGCATTTCGATGCGACCCTGCTGCCGGAAGGCTGGCGCGCGCATTGCAAGTGGGCGCACTTCGGCGGCATCAGCCTGGCGCGCGAACCGCTGGCGGGCAAGCTGGTGGCGCTGGCCGAGCAGCTCAAGCGCGACGGCGTGCGCATCAGCTACGATCCAAACTATCGCCTGCTGATGGACCAGCGCTACGACGCCACGCTGCGCCGCATGACCGAACTGGCCGACGTGGTGAAGGTGTCCGAAGAAGACCTGGAAGGCCTGTTCCGCACCAAGGATATCGACAGCGCGTTCGCCACACTGCGCAGCTGGAATCCGGCCGCCACCTATTTGTATACCAAGGGCGGCGACGGCGCCTCGCTGCACATCGGCGACGACATGTGGTCGCTGCCGGCGCCGAAGATCACGGTGGTCGACACCGTGGGTGCCGGCGACGCCAGCATCGCCGCGCTGGCCTGGAGCATGCTGCACCGCAGCGACGCCACGCCTTTGCAGCACCTGCAGTTCGCCGTGGCAGCAGGTGCGGCGGCCTGTATGGCGCAAGGGGCGTCTCCGCCGTCGCTGGCCCAGATCGAACAACTGGTTACCACCTTGGTATAGATGGGCAGCCTGCTCTAACTCAGCCACTTCAAATCGGCGTAAAAATTTTCGTGCGGACCCAAGTTCAAGAGCAAAACGGAGATTGGCTGGGATTTGTTCGGCTGCAGCTGATACGCGAGCAAGACCGCTTGTTTGTTAAGCTTGAACTTGTACACAAAGACCCCGGCCAGATCGCTAATGCCGTTAAGTTAAACTGAAAAGAGGCTTCGTCATTCCCGCGAATGCGGGAATCCATGAGGCGCATGCCCGGCTAACTCAGCATGGATCCCGGCTTTCGCCGGGACGACATCGCTTAACTTAACGGCATTACGGCCAGATCGCCCTTCTTTTCCTCCCCGATTGTCGGGTCGCTGGCAACCGCCTTAACCGCCTTGTCCAGGGTATCTTTAATGAACTGGACCGGCAGGCCAGGGTTATCTTCGACAGCTGTTCCCAACCGCGCCCAGTATTCAATCTGCTTCGGTACAAACCGGTGTTCGGCAACTGCATGCGGCTTGGCCATCTCAATCAATTCGTCCGATAATTTCAACGCAACAGCCATACTATTCTCCTCAAGCGAGTAGTTCCAGTGCTGTTCTTTGCAACCTTTTACAACCAACTCCCGAATGAACAATCTGCACATCTGTAAATTAAATTAAATTAAATTAATATTATCAAATACCCCATGCGAAGCGGCGCATGCAAGCAAGCAGCAACAATTAATACAAAAGTACACTCACGATTCCCTGGTGCGCGGTGCTACACTCGGTCAGTCATTCGACGAAAGAGAGGTCACCATGAACCAGATGTCACGGCGCCAGTTCCTTCGGGTTACCGGCGCGACCATCGCGGGTTCGAGCATCGCGCTGCTGGGCTTTGCCCCGGCCACGGCCCTGGCCGAGGTCCGGCAATACAAGCTGGCGCGCAGCACCGAAACCCGCAACACCTGCCCATACTGCTCCGTCGGTTGCGGCATCCTGATGTACGGCCTGGGTGACGGCGCCAAGAACGCCGCAGCCAGCATCATCCACATCGAAGGCGACGCCGACCACCCGGTCAACCGCGGCACCCTGTGCCCGAAAGGCGCCAGCCTGATCGACTTCATTCATTCGCCGAGCCGCCTGATGGCGCCGGAATACCGCGCCCCCGGCGCCACCGACTGGAGCCCGATCTCGTGGGATGACGCGCTCACGCGCATCGCCAAGTTGATGAAGGAGGATCGTGACGCCAACTTCATCGAAAAAACCGCCGACGGCAAAACCGTCAACCGTTGGACCACCACCGGCATGCTGTGCGCGTCGGCGTCCACCAACGAAGTCGGCTACCTGACCCATAAAACCATGCGTGCCACCGGCATGCTCCCATTCGACAATCAAGCACGCGTATGACACGGTCCAACGGTGGCAGGTCTTGCCTCGACATTTGGACGTGGTGCGATGACGAATCACTGGGTAGACATCAAGAATGCGGATGTCATCCTGGTCATGGGCGGCAACGCGGCGGAAGCACACCCTTGCGGGTTTAAATGGGTCACTGAAGCGAAAGCGCATCGCGGCGCCAAGCTGATTGTGGTCGATCCGCGCTTTACCCGAACCGCTTCGGTGGCGGACTACTACGTCCCTACCCGTACCGGTGCGGACATCGTTTTCCTGGGCGGGATCATCAACTACCTGCTCACCAACGACAAGATCCAGCACGAGTACGTCCGCAATTACACCGACATGCCGTTCATTGTGCGCGAAGACTTCGCCTTCAACGACGGCCTGTTCTCGGGCTGGGACGAGAAGGTCGGCAAGTACACCGACAAGAGCAGCTGGAACTATGAGATGGGCGACGACGGCTATGCCAAGATCGACCCGACGCTCGAACACCCACGCTGCGTGTACCAGCTGATGAAGCAGCACTACGCGCGCTACACGCCGGCCATGGTGGAAAAAGTCTGCGGCGTGCCGCCGGAGAAATTCCATCACGTGGCGGAGATGCTGGCCTCGACCGCGGTGCCGGGCCGCGCCGCGACCATCCTGTATGCACTGGGCTGGACCCAGCACTCGACCGGCGCGGAAACGCTGCGCACCGGCGCCATGGTGCAGCTGCTGCTCGGGAATATCGGCATCGCCGGCGGCGGCATGAATGCGCTGCGCGGGCACTCCAACATCCAGGGCCTGACCGACCTCGGGCTGCTGACCAATATGCTGCCTGGTTATTTGTCGCTGCCCGGCGAGGCGGAACAGGATTGGGAAGCCTACGTGGCCAAGCGCGCGCTCAAGCCGCTGCGTCCGAATCAGCTCAGCTACTACAGCAACTCGAAGAAATTCCTGGTCTCCTTCATGAAGGCCTGGTGGGGCGACGCCGCCACCGAGGAGAACAACTACGCCTTCGACTACCTGCCCAAGCTCGATAAGCCTTACGACATGATGCAGGCCTTCGAGCTGATGAACCAGGGGAAGATGACCGGCTATATCTGCCAAGGCTTCAACATCCTGGCCTCGGCGCCGGACAAGCAGAAGATCACCGATTCGCTATCCAAGCTCAAATGGCTGGTGGTGATGGATCCGCTGGCGGTGGAGACCGCCGAGTTCTGGCGGCCGTTCGGCGAGTTCCACCAGGTCGATCCGACCAAGATCCAGACCGAGGTGTTCCGCCTGCCGACCACCTGCTTTGCCGAGGAACGCGGCTCGCTGGTGAGCTCCTCGCGCGTGCTGCAGTGGCACTGGCAAGGCGCCGAAGGTCCGGGCCAGGTGAAGAGCGACCTGGAAATCATGTCCGGCATCTTCCAGCGCATGAAGAAGGCCTATCAGAAGGACGGCGGCAAGTTCCCCGATCCGATCCTGAACCTGACCTGGAGCTACGCCAACCCGATGAGCCCAACGCCGGAAGAACTGGCGATGGAGTACAACGGCAAGGCGCTCAAGGAGCTGACCGATCCGAAGGATCCGACCAAAATCGTCCTGAAGAAAAACGAGCAACTGGCCGGCTTTGCGCAATTGCGCGACGACGGCAGCACGGCTTGCGGTTGCTGGATCTTCGCCGGCTCGTGGACGGCAGCGGGCAACCAGATGGGGCGGCGCGACAACAGCGATCCGACCGGCATCGGCCAGACGCTGAACTGGGCCTGGGCCTGGCCGGCCAACCGCCGCGTGCTGTACAACCGCGCCTCGTGCGACCCGAAAGGCAAGCCGTGGGATCCGACCCGCAAGCTGATCGCGTGGAACGGCACCGCATGGGGCGGCGCCGACGTGCCGGACTTCAAGGCGGACGAGCCGCCGGAAAACGGCATGGGACCATTCATCATGCTGTCCGAAGGCGTGGCCCGCTTCTTCTCGCGCGACGCCATGGCCGAGGGGCCCTTCCCCGAGCACTACGAGCCGTTCGAGTCGCCGGTGGGACACAACCCCATGCACCCGAACAATCCGCGTGCATACAACAATCCTGCGGCACGCATATTCCCCAACGACCGCAAGAAGCTGGGCACCAAGGAAGAGTACCCGCACGTGGCGACCAGCTACCGCCTCACGGAGCACTTCCACTACTGGACCAAGCACGCGCGCCTGAACGCCATCATCCAGCCGGAGCAATTCATCGAGATCGGCGAAGAGCTGGGCAAGGAAATCGGCGTGGTCCACGGCGACCGTGTGAAGGTCTCCTCCAAGCGCGGACACATCGTGGCGAAAGCCGTGGTGACCAAGCGGATCAAGGCCTTGATCATCGATGGCAAGAAGACCCACCAGGTCGGACTGCCGATCAACTTCGGGTTCAAGGGGCTCACCAAACCGGGCTACTTGATCAACACGCTGACGCCTACCGTAGGCGACGGCAATTCACAGACACCGGAATTCAAGTCGTTCCTGGTGAAAGTGGAAAAAGCCTGAGCGGCCGGGGAGAACAGATATGTCACTACAATCACTTGATATCAAGCGCATGTCGGCGACGACGGTGCAGACACCGATGGCGCGCACGCCGGTGACCGGCACCGTCGCCAAGCTGATCGACGTGTCGAAGTGCATCGGCTGCAAGGCCTGCCAGACCGCCTGCATGGAGTGGAACGACCTGCGCGACGAGGTGGGTGAAACCACCGGCGTGTACGACAACCCGACCGACCTGACGCCGCAGTCCTGGACCGTGATGCGTTTCTCGGAATACGAGAACACCAAAGGCGACCTCGAGTGGCTGATCCGCAAGGACGGCTGCATGCACTGCGAGGATCCGGGCTGCCTGAAAGCCTGCCCGGCGCCGGGCGCCATCGTCCAGTACACCAACGGCATCGTGGATTTCCATCAGGAGAACTGCATCGGCTGCGGCTACTGCGTGGCTGGATGTCCGTTCGATGTGCCGCGTATTTCCAAGCAGGACAGCCGCGCCTACAAGTGCACCTTGTGCTCGGACCGCGTGGCCGTCGGCCAGGAACCTGCGTGCGTAAAGACCTGCCCCACCGGCGCCATCGTATTCGGCACCAAGGAGGACATGAAGCACCACGCGGAGGAACGCATCACCGACCTGAAGTCGCGCGGTTTCGCCAACGCCGGCTTGTACGATCCGGCCGGCGTGGGCGGCACGCACGTGATGTATGTGCTGCACCATGCGGACCAGCCGACGCTGTACCACGGCCTGAAAAAAGACCCGAGCATCGGCATCACGGTGGGACTGTGGAAAGGGCTGACCAAGCCGCTGGCACTGGCGGGCATCGCCATGACGGCGCTGGCGGGCTGGTTCCACTATTCGCGCGTGGGTCCGAACGAGGTGTCCAGGGACGAGGAAGCGGAAGCGCTGCAGGAGGCTAAACGCATCAGGGAGGAAGCACCATGAGCTCACCCAACCGAGATCGTGACAAGGACGGCAATCCGCTGATCCAGCGTTACACGCCCAATGAGCGCAGCAACCACTGGATCACCGCCATCTGCTTCGTGCTGCTGGCGGTGTCCGGCCTGGCCATGTTCCACCCGGCGACGTCGTGGATGGCGGTATTCCTCGGCGGCGGCCAGTGGACGCGCATCCTCCACCCGTTTATCGGGCTGGTGATGTTCGTCTCGTTCGCGCTGCTGGTGGTGCGCTTCTGGCGCCACAACCGCATGGACGCGGGCGACAAGCAGTGGCTGCGGCAAATGGACGATGTGCTCAACAACCGCGAAGAAAAGCTGCCCAAGGTAGGCAAGTACAACGCCGGCCAGAAGCTGCTGTTCTTCGTGCTGGTGGCGAGCATGTTAGGCCTGCTGCTGTCGGGTATCGTGATCTGGCGCGCTTACTTCGCGTTTTACTTCCCGATCGAGATCGTGCGGCTGGCGGCGCTGCTGCATGCGTTCTGCGCGTTTGTGATGATTTGCTCCATCATCGTGCATATTTATGCGGCGTTCTGGGTCAAGGGTTCGATCGGGGCGATGGTGCGCGGCACGGTCACTTATGGATGGGCGCGCAAACACCATGCGCGCTGGTTTGAGGACGTGGTTCGCAAGAGCCGCGACTAGGACGGCGGCGGCTGGCGGTTTGGGTTTAGAATAGTTCCCAGGCCGGCAGCCATCCGCCTCCGGCAATACGGGAGATTCTTTTTTGGTACAACGCTTGCTAGAACCGGGCGAGATCGAATCGCTCGATCACACCGCCCTGCCACGCCTGCTGCTCCCCGAAGCACGCAGTCTGTTCACCGCGCGCGCCACGCGCTTGCGCCAGTTGGCGGACAACCAGGTCAAGGGCATACCGGTCGGCGACACGCTGGCCGGTTTTCTGAAGATGATGGCGGCACTGGTGGACGCCCAGGCGGCGGTGATCCGCAGCCTGCCGGCCGACACCTTCGCCCTGCCCGAAGCGGCCGCCATCCAGATGGCCATCGACCACCACATGCCGCCGTTGCCGGTCAGCGGCCAGCGCCCGGCCACCTGGCGGCGCGTATTCGACGCCATCCTCGATGAACTGCGCCCGCTGGCGCAAAGCCAGCCGCAAGTCGCGCTGGTGCTGGCCGAACTGCGCACGCTGGACAGCGTGCAGCTGGAAGGCTGCGCCGACGCCGTGCTGGCCGAGCTGACCGAAGGCGTGCATCCGCTGCATGCGCCGTTCGTGGCGGCGGCGCTGCAAGTGATGTGGACCATGCGCGCAGCGCAGCTGGACGGCCGCAAGGTGCAGCCGCTGGTGACCAACACCCTGTGCCCGGTGTGCGGCGCCCATCCGGTGGCCAGCGTGATCCGCATCGGCGGACAGTCGCAGGGCTATCGCTACCTGCATTGCAGCTGCTGCTCCAGCGAGTGGCATATGGTGCGGGTGAAGTGCTCGTGCTGTGAAGGCACGGCGACCGTGGCCTACCAGAGCATCGAGCCGGAAGAAGGCGCGGCCGCGCCAGCCAACAAGGCCAACGATCCAAGCAAGGTGGCGCGCGCGGAAACCTGCGACGACTGCCACACCTACCGCAAGATCTTCAACCAGGAGCATGATCTCTACGTCGACCCGCTGGCCGACGACCTGGCCAGCCTGGCGCTGGACCTGCTGGTCGGCGAAGCCGGCTACGCCCGCGCCAGCGGCAATCCACTGTTGTGGTTCAACGCGGAATGAGCGTGCCGGCTGCCACCGAAGGCGCGATCCGCCTGCCCGCCGTGCACCTGATCCTGTCGGACGCCGGTTGCGAGGCGTTGATTGCGGAGTATGGCCGCGTGCAGACGCTGGAAGCGGCGCGCGCGCTGCTGGCCGAACTGCGCGCCATGCTGCTGGCCGCCCGCGAAGGCGGCGCTGCAGCAACGATGGCGGGCCCACAGGACACGAGCATCCCCTCCCTGCTCGCCATGCTCGCAGCCCGCCTGCGCGAACAAAACACCTCGCCGCTGCGTCCCGTCTTCAATCTCACAGGCACCGTCCTGCACACCAACCTTGGCCGCGCCCTGCTGCCCGACAGCGCCGTGCAAGCCGTGGTGGAAGCACTCCGTTGGCCCATGAACCTCGAATGGGACATCGACACCGGCAAGCGCGGAGACCGCGACAGCCTGATCGAAGACCTGCTGCTGGAGCTGACCGGCGCCGAAGCCGCCACCATCGTCAACAACAACGCCGCCGCCGTGCTGCTGATGCTGAACACCGTCGCCCTCGGCAAAGAAGTCATCGTCTCGCGCGGCGAACTGGTGGAAATCGGCGGCGCGTTCCGCATCCCGGACGTGATGACCCGCGCCGGCGCCGTGCTACGCGAAGTCGGCGCCACCAATCGCACGCACCTGAAGGACTACAACGAAGCAGCCGGCCCGCAAACCGCGCTGATGATGAAGGTCCACACCAGCAATTACGCCATCACGGGCTTCACCAAAAGCGTGGAACTCGATGAACTGGCACCGCTGGCGAAGCAGCGCAACATCCCGCTGGCGGTGGACCTGGGCAGCGGCACGCTGGTGGACCTCGAACAATACGGTCTGCCGCACGAAACCACGGTGCGTGAAACCATCGAGGCCGGCGCCGACCTGGTGACCTTCAGCGGCGACAAGCTGCTGGGCGGCCCGCAATGCGGCATCATCGTCGGCCGCAAGGACTTGATCGCGCAGATCAAAAAGAATCCGCTGAAGCGCGCCCTGCGCGTCGGCAAGCTGACACTGGCCGCACTGGAGCCGGTGCTCGCCCTCTACCGCGCGCCGGACCTGCTGCCCGAACGCCTGACCACCCTCAAGCTCCTTACCCGCCCCGCCGCCGCCATGCGCGCGCAAGCGCAGGTGCTGCGGCCGGTGCTGCAAGCCGCGCTAGGCGCAGGCTACACGGTGAGCGAGGAAGCGATGATGAGCCAGATCGGCAGCGGCGCATTACCGGTCGATCAGCTGCACAGCCACGGGCTGGTGATCCGCCCTGCGGCCGAGGGCCGCATCAGCAATGCGCTGGGCGTGCTGGAACAGCGCCTGCGCGCGCTGCCGCTGCCGGTGATCGGCCGCGTGGCGCAGGATGCGCTGTGGCTGGACCTGCGTTGTCTCCAGGAGCATCAGCAACAGCGCTTCACCGATCAACTGTCCCTGCTCTCCGCATGATCGTCGGCACCGCAGGCCATATCGACCACGGCAAGACCACGCTCACGCGTGCGCTGACGGGCGTCGATACCGATCGCTTGAAGGAGGAAAAGGCACGCGGCATCTCGATCGAACTCGGTTACGCCTACACGCCGCTGCGCGAGGACGCGCCGGATGGAGAGATCCTCGGCGTGATCGACGTGCCGGGCCACGAGAAATTCATCCGCACCATGGCCGCCGGCGTCACCGGCATCGACACCGCACTGCTGGTGATCGCCGCCGACGACGGCATCATGCCGCAGACGCTGGAGCATCTGGCCATCCTGCGCTTGCTGGGCGTGAAGCGCGGCGCGGTGGCGCTGACCAAGATAGACCGCGCGGACTCCGCTCGCCTCGAACAGCTGGAAGCGGAGATCCACGCCCTGCTCGCGCCTACCGATTTCGCCGGCGCGCGTATTTTTCGCACCAAGGCCACGCAGGACAACGACGTCGGCGTGCAGGCACTGCGCAACCATTTGGCGGAGATTGCCGCCACGCTGCCGGCCAACGATGAGCATCGCCTGTTCCGGCTTGGCGTGGATCGCGTGTTCACGCTGGCGGGACAAGGCACCATCGTCACCGGCACCGCGCTGGCGGGCAGCGTGCGCGTGGGCGACATATTGCAACTGGCGCCCGGCGGCCAGCAGGTGCGCGTGCGCAGCATCCACGCCCAGAACCGTGCGGCGGAGATGGGTCGCGCCGGTCAGCGCCTGGCGCTCAACCTGGCCGGCGCCGCCAAGGACGACATCGCGCGCGGCACCTGGGTGGTGGCGCCGGCACTGGCCGAATGCTCCGAGCGCGTGGACGTGGAAATAAGCCTGACGCCGGACTGCGCTCTCACGCTCAAGCCTTGGTCGCCAGTGCATGTGCACCTGGGCGCCGCGCACCACACCGCGCACGTGGTGCTGCTCGATGGCGACGTGCTTGCCCCCGGCCGTACGGGCCGCGTGCAGCTGGTGCTGGACTCGCCGGTGCACGCCGTGCCGGGCGACCGCTTCGTGATCCGCAACGCGCAGGCCACGGCGACCATCGGCGGCGGCGTGGTGCTCGATCCTTTCGGCCCCGCGCGCAAGCGTCGCAGCGCAGCGCGTATGGCCTGGCTGCGGGCGCTGCACGACTACGTCGCCAACGACGACATCGGCGCCCTGCTGGCGCGCAGTCCCCTCGGCCTGCGCAGCTCGGCGCTGGTGCGCCTGTCGCAACTGCCGGCGCAGCAAATCACAACGCCAGAGGGCACGCTGAAAGTCAGTCTGCATGGCGACGACACGCTGCTGATCGCGTCAACCGAAGCGCAGCTGCTGCAGACACGCATCCTGGCGGCGCTGGCCGAATTCCACGCACGCGCGCCGGACGACGCCGGCCCGGAGCTGTGGCGCCTGAAACGCATCGTCGCACCGGAGATGGAAGACCGCTTGTGGAGCCGCCTGATCGAAACACTGCTGGCCGGCGGCGAAGTCCAGCAACGCGGACGCAGCCTGCACCTGCCCGGGCACAGCGTGGAATTGAGCGCAGCCGAGCAAGCGCAGGCCGCGCCATTGCTGGCATCCCTGCTGGCGGGCTGCTTCGATCCGCCCTGGGTGCGTGACCTGGCGCGCGAGCACAACGTGCCGGAAGCCGAAGCACGGCGCTTGCTGCTGAAACTCTCAAAGACCGGAGAGCTGAATCAGATCGTGAAGGATTTGTTCTACCACCCTGCGCCGCTGGACGAACTGGCGCGGCTGGTGGCATCGCTGCCCGAAGTGCAAGCCGCGTCGTTCCGCGACGCCACCGGGATCGGACGCAAGCGAGCCATACAGATATTGGAGTTCTTCGACCGCGTCGGCTATACTCGGCGGGTCGGCGGCGTGCACCTGATCCGCCCGAACGCCGCTTGGTCATACAGCGGCAAATAGTCCAAGGAAGGCATACTCATCCGGTGATGGGGCCGGGCTTCAAACCCGGTGGGGGGCGTCAGACGCTCCCTCGTAAGTTCGACTCCTACTGCCTTCCGCCATTCACCATTGCCGCAACCAGATCGACCGCTGCGTCGAAATCGGATGGGGTTTCCGCCAGCAGGGACCAGAGCCGATTGTGTGCGGCGCCCTGGACGATGTGCAGCTGGCGCGCTTGGGCGCTGGTCGCGGCGGCCACCAGCCGTTCGGAGAGCTCCAGCGGGATGGTGGCGTCGTGCTCGGCGTGGATGACCAGCAGCCGGCCCTCGAAGCGCGACAAGATCTCCCATGCATCGCTATCGGCCCAGCTACGATCTCGGCGGATGATGGCCGAAAACTCAGGGCCGAACGGCACCTCGTACGCCGACGGCGTGTACACGCCCGGCACGATCAGCACCAACGCATCGACCCGATGCTGCCGGCTCAGGCGAATCGCGTTGTAAGCACCCATGCTGGAGCCGACGATGACCAGCGGCTCCGGCAACGGGCGCGCCGCCAGCACCGCCTGCGCCTGGCGGGTGCGGCTGGCCACCGATGATTGCGCGAACGTGCCGCCCGTCTCGCCATGGCCGATAGCGTCGAAGCACACGCTGCCCAGTCCACGCTCCTGCAACGCCGACCGCAACATGTGGTGGCCGCGCCGCGTGCTGCCGCCGGCACCGTGCAAATACAGGATGCGATTGCTGTCGCGGCCCACATAGTGGTCCGCCTTCAACACCTGGCCGTCATACGGCGCGTCGAAATCAATAATGGTAGTCATGCCACATTGTAAATCTAGGTGAGGCCCTCTAGGACCAGCGCAACATGAATATCATTTCAGTGATAAAATTCTCTATGGAAACTTATATTGCATTTTTACAATAAAACTCCGAGACACAACTAATACCCGCAACACTCGCTGATCCAACGGAGGCACTATGAAACTATCTGACATGAAGGTCGGCAATCGCCTGGCCATCGGCTTTGGCGCAACCCTGCTACTGCTGCTGGCGGTAGCCATCGCCAGCTGGCTGAGCATCCGCCAGACCGCCGCCGATACCGACACCCTGCTCGCCCACCAGCTCAAGACGGAACGCCTGGTCAGCGGCTGGAAGGCCATCGTCGAGAGCAATGTCCAACGTGCGCTGGCCGCCGCCACCACCGCCGATGCAGCGTCCCAGAAAATGTTCGAAGACGGCATCGCCGCCAATTCCCGGCTGGCCGAGGCCAACCAGCGCCAGATCGTCGAGTTGCTGGACGACACCCACGCCAAAACCATCTTCGACGCCGCGCTGGCCCAGCGCAAGGTCTACCAGGAGGCCCGCAAGCGCGTGTTCGCCGCCAAGGCCGCCGGTGACATGGAACGGGCACAGCAGATCATCGAACGCGAATTCATGCCGGCCGGTGTGCTGTACGTGAACCACATGGCCTCGCTGGTCGCACGCCAGCAAGCGGTGATCGATGAAATCGGCACGGGCATCCACGCCCGCAGCAGCGGTTCCGCCCTGACCATCGTGATTCTCAGCAGCGCCTCGATCGCGCTGGCGCTGGTGCTGGGCTGGCTGATCAGCCGTTCGCTGCTCAAGCAGCTCGGTGGCGAGCCGGGCTACGCCGCCGGCATCACCGACCGCATCGCCGGCGGCGACCTGACCGTGCAGGTGCAACTGGCCCACGGTGACCGTTCGAGCCTGCTGTACAGCATTGCCGCCATGCGCGACCGCCTGGCCGCCATCGTCAGCGAAGTGCGCAGCAGCACCGAGGCGGTGGCCACCGGTTCCGACCAGATCGCCAGCGGCAACCAGGATCTGTCCTCGCGCACCGAGCAGCAGGCCGGCTCGCTGGAAGAGACCGCGTCATCGATGGAGGAATTGACGGCCACGGTCAAGCAGAACACCGAGTTTTCGCGCCAGGCCAACCGGCTGGCGGCCAGCGCGTCCAGCGTGGCCGTGCGCGGTGGCGAGGTGGTCGGCGGCGTGGTCACCACCATGGAGGCGATCAGCGCTTCGTCGCGCCAGATCGTCGACATCATCGGCGTGATCGACGGCATCGCGTTCCAGACCAATATCCTGGCGCTCAATGCAGCAGTGGAGGCGGCGCGCGCCGGTGAGCAGGGTCGCGGCTTTGCGGTCGTGGCGCAGGAAGTGCGCACGCTGGCGCAGCGCTCGGCCAGCGCCGCCAAGGACATCAAGCACCTGATCAACGAGTCGGTGGAGAAGATCGCCACCGGCGGCGTGCTGGTGGACGAAGCCGGCAAGACCATGGATGAAGTGGTGCGCAGCATCCGCAACGTCAGCAAGATCGTCGAGCAGATCACGGCCGCCAGCGGCGAGCAGGAAGCCGGCATTGAGCAGATCAACCGCGCCATCATCGAGATGGATGGCGTGACGCAGCAGAATGCGGCGTTGGTCGAGCAGGCTTCGGCAGCGGCCGAGGCGATGCAGGGCCAGGCGTCGCATCTGGCGGAACTGGTCAGCGTCTTCAAGGTGGATTGCACGCGCGCCGCCAGCGTGACGCCGATCGGCAAGCCACGCGCGCACTTTGCACCGGCGGGCCGCACGCTGGCCATCTCCCAGCAACGCACCGGCACGTCGCGTTGAAACACCGATGATTCCCGGATGATTGTCGAGGCCGCTGAAGGTACAATGGCGGCATCACTCATCTGGGGACATATAAATGCACAAGATCGCTCTGCAAGCCGCCGCCATCGGCATTGCGTTCGCCTCCTTCGCCGCCCACGCGGCCCCGGCACAGACTGCCGACCAACTGTACCAAGCCAATTGCGCCGCCTGCCATGGCGTCAAGATGGAAGGCGCGGTCGGCCCGACGCTGGGCCAGCACGCCTGGATCCACGGCGCGCCGACCAAAGCCAATCTCATCAAAGTCATCAGCAAAGGTGTCCCTGAGAAGAATATGCCGGCATGGTCGCCCGCCTTGAGCGCGCAGCAGATTTCGATGCTCGCCACTTACATCGCGGCCAACGCCGACAAGAAGCTGGCCGCCGCGCCGGCTGCGGCAACCGTGGCTGCCGCCAAGCCGGCGGCGACCGATCTGCTGAGCGGCTTCAAGCTGCCGAAGGGCTTCCGCATCAGCGTCTACGCCGAAGGTGCGGCCTCGGCACGCAGCATGGTGGTGTCCGATAGCGGCATCGTCTACGTCGGTTCGCGCAAGGCCGGCAAAATTTACGCGCTGGTGCCACGCGCCGACAAGCAGGCCGCCGACGTGGTCACCATCGCCGAAGGCCTGGACAGCCCGATCGGCGTCACGCTGCTGAACGGCGCCCTGTATGTCGGCGAAATCAGCCGCGTGATCCGCTTCGACAACATCGACAAGCGCTACGCGCAAAAGCCGTCGTATGACGTGGTGAAGGTCAGCCTGCCGACCGACAAGTGGCACGGCGAGAAGGTCATCAAGGCCAGCCCGGACGGCAAGCTCTACATCCCGGTCGGCGCGCCATGCAATATCTGCGACACCGACGACACCAAGAGCGCCAAGATCTACCGCATGAACGCGGACGGCAGCCAGCTGGAGGAAGTGGCGCGCGGCGTGCGCAACACGGTGGGCTTCGCCTTCCATCCGACCAGCAAGCAGCTGTGGTTCACCGATAACGGCCGCGACGAGCTGGGCGACAACATGCCATCGTGCGAGTTGAACGTGCTGACCAAGGTCGGCCAGCACTTCGGCTTCCCTTACTGTCACGGCGGCGTGGTGCCGGATCCGGAATTCGGCAAGGGCCGCAGCTGCGAGGAGTTCGTGGAGCCGGTCGCCAAGCTGGGCCCGCATGTGGCGCCGCTGGGCTTGAGCTTCTACACCGGCAAGCAGTTCCCTGAAGCGTACCGCAACAATCTCTTCGTGGCCGAGCATGGTTCGTGGAACCGCAGCACCAAGATCGGCTACACGGTGCGCTTCGTGTCTGTGCTGAACAACAAGCTGGTGAGCGATACCGCCTTCATCGACGGCTTCCTGCGCGGCGAAGAAGTGGTGGGCCGTCCGGTGGACGTCATCACTTTGGCCGACGGCTCGCTGCTGGTCTCCGACGACTACGCCGGCCGCATCTTCCGCGTGACTTACGACGGCAAGTAATCCAGCGCCAGCACTTGCTCAAGACTCCAGATGCAGGTCTTGGGCAGGTCTGTCATACCCGCCTGCAAAATGACGGCGCTGAGCGCGTCGGCCCATACCTCTTCATTCCATTCAGGATCATCGAGCAAGTGCTGCAGGCTGGGCATCTTCCGCAGCAGTTTTGCTATCCGCTCGCGTTGTTCACGGATAGTGTGTTGCCAGCTTGAGCCGCGCCGCTCGGGCTGATACTTCCACTTCAACAAATGCGCAATGAGGATCGCCATCCGATGCGCCAACTGATGGCGATGGCTGATGTTCATGTCCCCGATTTCTTCGGCGATATGCTCGATATCGAGCAAAGCCCACTGCCCTGTACGCAATAGCGCGACCTGCTCCTCCGCCCAAGCGGCGATGTCTGTGTCGTAAGCAGTGCTCATAGTCAGTCTCCTCTATCACACGAATAAAAATCCTGATCCAGCGCCTGGCTCAGCGTCCACGGGCTGGTGTCGGGCAAGTCGAAAAAATTTTGTTCGCCGATGACTTTGAGCAGCGCATCGATCCAGGCATCCTGGAGACATTCAGGATCGGCAAGCAGGGCTTGCAGGCTGGGATGCTTTTGCAGGTCGAGTTCTATCGCGGAGCGCTGCTCCCTGATTGTCTTGCGCCAGCTACGGCCCCGGCGTGCCGGTTGATGAGACCATTTCAGCAAATGGGAAATCAGAACGCACAGGCGGCTTTGTAATTCCCGTTTTTCGCTCTTGCCCACATCCTCGATCTCCTCAACGATGTTGTCCATATCGAGCTGTGACCACTGGCGCGCGCGGATCAACCCGGCTTGCTGCCTGGCCCACGCAACAACGTCGTCATCATAAAGATTGTCCATGACGCCCTCCTCAATGGTTGGACCGAAGCGCTGCAGGAAAGTTCAATGGACAGGAATGAAAAAAGCCGCCAACGCTTGCGCGCTGGCGGCTTTTCAGAGACTACTGGGCGATTACTGTGCGTTGGCAGCAGCGGCTTCTTCCGCTGCGGCTTTCATCGACAGTTTCAGGCGGCCGCGGTCGTCGGTTTCCAGAACCTTGACGCGCACTGCCTGGCCTTCTTTCAAGTAGTCGGCAACCGCGTTCACACGCTCGTTGGCGATCTGCGAGATGTGCAGCAGGCCGTCTTTGCCTGGCATGACCTGAACGATCGCGCCGAAGTCCAGCAGCTTCAACACCACGCCGTCGTAGGTCTTGCCGACTTCAACCGATGCGGTCAGCTCTTCGATGCGGCGCTTGGCTTCCTGGCCGGCAGCAGCGTCAACCGAAGCGATGGTGACCACGCCTTCGTCGCTGATGTCGATCTGGGTGCCGGTCTCTTCGGTCAGCGCGCGAATCACGGCGCCGCCTTTGCCGATCACGTCACGGATTTTTTCCGGATTGATCTTGATGGTGATCAGGCGTGGCGCGAAGTCCGACAGTTCGGTCTTCACGGTCGGCACGGCCTTTTGCATTTCGCCCAGGATGTGCTCGCGGCCTTCTTTGGCTTGCGCCAGCGCTACTTGCATGATTTCCTTGGTGATGCCCTGGATCTTGATGTCCATCTGCAGTGCGGTGATACCGTTGCGGGTACCAGCGACCTTGAAGTCCATGTCGCCCAGGTGATCTTCGTCACCCAGGATGTCGGACAGCACGGCGAAACGGCCGCCTTCCTTGATCAGGCCCATGGCGATACCGGCCACGTGCTCTTTCATCGGCACGCCGGCATCCATCAGCGCCAGGCAGCCGCCGCAGACCGAAGCCATCGACGACGAACCGTTCGATTCGGTGATTTCCGACACCAGACGCACAGCGTAGCTGAACTCTTCCTGCGATGGCAGGGCGGCGATCAGCGCGCGCTTGGCCAGGCGGCCGTGACCGATTTCGCGGCGCTTAGGCGTACCGACGCGGCCGGTTTCGCCGGTGGCGAACGGTGGCATATTGTAGTGCAGCATGAACGGGTCGGTGAACTCGCCCATCAGCGCGTCGATCTTCTGTGCATCGCGTGCGGTGCCCAGGGTCGCGACGACCAGTGCCTGGGTTTCGCCACGGGTGAACAGTGCCGAACCGTGGGTACGCGGCAGGACCGAGGTGCGGATCGAGATCGGACGCACGGTGCGGGTGTCGCGGCCGTCGATGCGTGGCTCGCCTTCGAGGATCTGCGAACGCACGACCTTCGATTCCATCTCGAACAGGATGTTACCGACGTCAACGCTGTCCGGTGCGGCAGCGCCGGCGGCGGCGGCTTCAGCGGCCAGGTCGGCCACCACTTGCGACGACATAGCGCGCAGCTTGTCGGTACGGGCTTGCTTGTCGCGGGTCTGGTAGGCGTCACGGATCTTCGCTTCAGCGAAGTTGGCCACGCGTGCGATCAGCGCTTCGTCTTTGGCAGGCGCGGTCCATACTTGCTCAGGCTTGCCGCCGTCGCGCACCAGCTCGTGGATCGCGTCGATCACGGCTTTCATTTCGGTGTGGCCGAAGACCACGGCGCCCAGCATGATTTCTTCCGACAGCTGCTGCGCTTCCGATTCCACCATCAGCACGGCGGTTTCGGTACCGGCAACCACCAGATCCATCTGCGAGGTTTTCAGTTGTTCGACGGTCGGGTTCAGGATGTACTGACCATTGGCGTAACCCACACGGGCGGCGCCGATCGGACCGTTGAACGGCACGCCCGACACGCACAGCGCGGCCGAAGTACCGATCATCGCGGCGATGTCAGGATCGATTTCTGGGTTGACCGACAGCACGTGGATCACCACTTGCACTTCGTTCATGTAGCCCTCTGGGAACAGCGGGCGGATTGGACGGTCGATCAGGCGGGAAGTCAGCGTTTCTTTTTCCGAAGGACGACCTTCACGTTTGAAGAAACCGCCCGGGATTTTACCGGCTGCATAGGTTTTCTCCAGATAGTCGACGGTCAGCGGGAAGAAGTCCTGGCCTGGCTTCGCGTCTTTACGCGCTACCACGGTGGCCAGGATGACGGTGTCTTCAATCGACACCAACACCGCGCCGGAGGCCTGGCGCGCGATTTCGCCGGTTTCCAGCGTGACGGTGTGTTGACCGTACTGGAAGGTTTTCGTAACTTTATTAAACATGGGTAATCCCTTTCTATTTGCCGACAGATTTTCAGGGGCTGTCGTTCACCTCACCACAGATGGCCCAAAAGCCACCTTTACTGCAATCACGCTTGCTACACACTACATTCCAGTTAGCAATTTTTTAACGCCTAGAAAGACAAAATGCCCGCGACAGCAAGCTGGCGCAGGCATTTGTTTAAGCCGGACGGCGCAAAAATTACTTACGCAGGCCCAGTTTAGCGATCAGATCGCGATAACGGGTTGCATCTTTGCCCTTCAGGTAGGACAGCAGGGATTTACGACGGTTAACCATCATGATCAGACCGCGACGCGAGTGGTGGTCTTTGCTGTGTGCTTTGAAGTGGCCGTTCAGTTCGTTGATACGGGCGGTCAGCAGTGCAACTTGCACTTCTGGCGAACCGGTGTCTTTGTCGCCACGGGCGTTGTCAGCGATAATCGCTGCTTTGTTGATGTTTTCTACGGTCATGATATTTACCTTTAACATGCGGTGCGCGGAGTCGTAACCCTGCCCACCGTGATTTACAATAAAACCCGGTCAGAAAGACCAGACCCGGAAGTATAGCGGAAAAAGCTGACGGTGTATGCAATTTTTCGGGAAGGCAGCATGAAAGCATCCTGCGCACCTTCGGCCGGCCGACACAGGTCGTGCATTATGCCAGCGTGGACGGCGACGTGTGGCTGTACCGCTACAAGGAGCAGGACGTGTGGACATCCATGATGACGGTGGAGTTCAACCGTCAGGGCGTGGTGCCAGCCATGGTCAACGGCCCGGATGAGGAAGGCGAGAACCGGCGGCGCTAAATGTAGCCAAAATACAAAAGCAACCCCATTTATTTTGTAGCCTGACTACTTTAAGGCTGATAATATATCAACAAAATAGATGGAGACCACACATGCACGCCAAAGTACAAGCGGCCGCGCCCGGCCCAGCGCCAGTCAAACCTCGCCTATCGTTCTGGGCCATCTGGAACATGAGCTTCGGCTTTCTCGGCATCCAGGCCGGCTTCGCGCTGCAGCAGAGCAATGTGCCGCGCATCTTTGAAACGCTGGGCGCCGAGCTCGACAAGATCGGCTACCTGATGATGGCCGCGCCGCTGGCCGGCTTGCTGGTGCAGCCGATCATCGGCTACATGAGCGACCGCACCTGGGGCCGCTTCGGGCGCCGCCGTCCCTACTTCCTGATGGGCGCCATCCTCGCCACGCTGGGCATGTTCGGCATGCCGAACGCGCATGTGCTGTGGGCCGCCGCCGCCATGCTGCTGCTACTGGACGTGGCGATCAATATTTCCATGGAACCGTTCCGCGCCTTCGTCGGCGATCTGCTGCCGAAAGAACAGCTGACCACCGGCTACGCGGTGCAGACCTTCTTCATCGGCGTCGGCGCGGTGGCCGCCTCCGCCCTGCCCTATGTGCTGCAGCACTGGTTCAACGTCTCGAACACGGCGGCGGCCGGCCAGACGCCGGATTCGGTGGTGTATGCCTTTTATATCGGCGGCGCGGTCTACCTGGGCGCGGTGCTGTGGACCGTGATTCGCACCAAGGAGTACTCGCCGGCGCAGCTGCATGCATTCGATCCGGAACCGGAGCAGACGCAACAGGCCAAGCCGAGCAGCGGCCTGCGCGGCTTCGTGCACGACTATGTGAACATGCCGAAGATCATGGTGCAGCTGTCGCTGGTGCAGTTCTTCACCTGGTTCACCTGGTTTTCGATGTGGACTTACGGCACCGCCACCGTCACCCAACATATCTACCACGCCACCGATACCAGCTCCGCGCTGTACAACGACGGCGCCAGCTGGTGGGGCGTGTGCGGCGCGGTGTACAACGCCGCCTCGATCGGCTTCGCCTTCGTGCTGCCGCGCATCGCGCGCCGCACCAGCCGCAAGACCGCGCACGCCATCGCGTTGCTGGTCGGCGGCCTGAGCTTCCTGTCGATCTACTTCGTCGATGCGCCGGGCTTGCTGTTGCTGCCGTTTGTCGGCATCGGCCTGGCGTGGGCCAGCACGCTGTCCATGCCTTACGCCATCCTCGCCGGCAAAATCCCGCCGATGAAGATGGGCATGTACATGGGCATGTTCAATACCTCGATCGTGATCCCGCAAGTGGTGTCGGGCGCCACGCTGGGCTTGCTGCTGACGCGCTTTTTCCACGGCAGCGCCGTCATGATGATGATGCTGGGCGGGATTTCCATGCTACTGGCCGCGCTGCTGTCGCTGCGCATCAAGGAAGACAAGTAGGAGGACAAGTAGGAGCAGTCCCACCTTTATAGCGGGCGTGCGCCGACGGAATAACTCAACAGTAGTTGCTATGATTTCGCCATCGCAATCGCAACCACTGGAGTATCCATGTCCTTCCGTACGTCCGCAGTCCGCAACACCATTCGTCCTCACGCCATGTACGTCGCTGCCCTGCTCGCGCTGGGCGCCAGCAGCACCAGCGCCTTTGCGCAGATGTCGCCAGCGCTGGACCGCGCCAGCATCTCGGTCGGCGCCTTCCACACCGAACCGCGCATCGACTACCAGGGCGACACCAACTACGGCCGCATCGACACCGGCACCTACGAAACCAAGAGCGTCACGCTGCCGCGCGTCAAAGCGTCGCTGCTGCTGGGTGAATCGCAAGGCCTGGACTTCGACTATTACCGCTACGACAAATCCTACAACCCAAGCCTGAGTGGTTCGACCAACATCAACGGCCTGCCGCTGACCGGCAACGGCAAGCTCAACGCCAAGCTGAAACTCGACTTGGCCAACCTGGCGTATAAATGGTGGATCGGCAGCGGCAACAGCGTGTTCGGCGTGGGCGTGGGCGCGGCCTACTACCAGGCCAGCCTGAAAGGCACGGCCAACGGCGTATTGAACGGTATCGCCGGCAACGCCAGCTACAATGAAAAAGAACACGCCTACGCGCCGCTGCTGGAACTGGGCTGGCGTCACGCGGTGTCGGACAACCTGCGCCTCTACGCCGACGCTTCGGGTATCAAGAAAAACGGCGGCAATATCCAGGGTCACATCTACGGCGGAGCCGTCGGCGTCGAATGGTATCCAACCAAGATGGTCGGCGTAGTGGCCGAGTACACCGCCAACAAGATCAACCTGAACCGCGACCGCGACGGCTCCGACCTGAACCTGCGCCTGCACGGCCCGGCGGCTTACGTCAAAGTACGCTTCTAAATCAGCAATCATGCTAAATTGGCACTTTCCTCAGTGACTGTGCCAATATGAAATCCTATCTCGCCGCCCTGCCGCTCCTGGCGCTTTGTGTCACCGCCACGGCGGCCGAACCGCCCGCCAAAACGGCGCCCAAGTTCAGCAGCTGCACCAAGCCTGCATGGCCGAAGGAAGCGTTGCGCCGCGAATACCAAGGCACGGTGACAGTGGCCATGCTGATTGGCGTGGACGGCACCGTGCGGGAAGCACGCATTGAAAAATCGAGCGGTCACGAGATGCTGGACCTGGCAACGCAGGAAGGCATGGCACGCTGCATCTTCAAGCCCGCTATGCAAAACGGCCAACCGGTCGAAACCTGGATCAAAATGCAGTACGTCTGGACACTCGACGGACCGTCGGCCGCTGCAACCGCCGCCAACCTGGCGACCGCCCGAGCCGGCGCCGAACGTGGCGACCCGGAAGCACAATTCAAACTGGCACTTATCTACCTGAACAGCCAAGGCGTGACGCAAGACTTGGCCGAGGCACGCAAATGGCTACACAAGGCGGCCAGCCAGAATCACGCCGCCGCGCAATTGGCGCTCGCCCGTCTCTACGACAACGGCCAGGGCGTGGAAAAAGATGCCGACAAAGCGCGGCAACTGCGCGAACAATCCATCAGAAAGTAAGCGGCAGGATCAGCCTAGCGCCGCGCGCACCTGCTCGGCGCTGGGAATCGGCGCGACTGCGCCATGGCCCAGTGTCGACAGGCCGGCGGCCGCATTCGCGTAACGCACCGCATCGGCCAGCGTGTCGCCGGCCGCCAGGCGTGCCAGCAGGCTGCCGTCGAAACAGTCGCCGGCGCCGGTGGCGTCCACCGCCTGCACCGCGCGCGCGGCCGCCAGTTGCGGCTCAGCGCCCTGCGCCGCATACCATGCGCCCGATGCACCGGCTTTCAAGACCACGGTGCGTGCGCCGTGCGCGCGGGCCCAGGCGAAGATCGCCGCCACGTCTTCCGTGCCGGCCAGCGCCACCGCTTCGTCCAGGCTGGGCAGGAACAGCTCGGTCAGCGCGATGGTCGCGCAGATGGTGGCGCGGGCGCGCGCCAATGGCCATAACGACAGGCGCAGATTAGGATCGAAACTGACTTTGCCGCCCGCCGCGCGCGCGGCCTCGATAGCGGCGAACACGGTGTCGCAGGCGCCAGCCGATATGGCCTGCGAGATGCCGGAGACGTGCAGCCACTGCGTGCGCTGCGCCAGGCGCAGGTCCATGGTCTGCGGCAGCATGCGGCTGGCCGCCGAGCCGGCGCGCAGGTAGCTGAAAGCGTGCCCCTGCGGTCCGTGGTTGACGAAGTACAGCCCGGTCGGCGCCTGCGCATCGCGCGCCACCGCGCTCACGTCCACGCCCTCGGCCTGCCACAGGTCCAGCAGCATGCGGCCGAAATGGTCTTCGCCGACGCGGCTCAGGTAGGCGGTGCGCGCGCCCTGGCGGCTGGCCGCGATCACGGCGTTGGAGGTATCGCCGCCGAAGCCCTGGCGGTACAGCGGTTCGCTGGCCTTGGCCTGGTTGAATTCCACCATCGCCTCGCCCAATGCTACAACATCAAAATCTTTACTCATGGTTGTGGATTGACCCGTTCTATCTTGGAATGCAGTTTGTTCAGCGCCGACAGGTAGGCTTTGGCCGACGCCACGATGATGTCGGGATCGGCGCCCACGCCGTTGACGATGCGGCCCTCTTTCGATAGCCGCATGGTGACCTCGCCCTGTGACTGCGTGCCGCTGCTGATGGCGTTCACCGAGAACAGCACCAACTCGGCGCCGCTACCCACTTCGCCCTCGATGGCGTTGACGGTGGCATCAACCGGCCCGTCGCCGCGCCCGTCGCTGACATGCTCCTCGCCGCCGACCAGGAAGACGATCTTGGCGCTGGGCGTTTCGCCGCTGGCCGAGCGCTGCTCCAGCGAGACGAAGCGGTAATACTCGCGCTCCTGCGACTGCTGTTCATCCGACACCAGCGCCAGGATGTCTTCGTCGAAGATATCCGACTTGCGGTCGGCCAGTTCCTTGAAGCGGGCGAAGGCGGCGTTGACCTCCGCTTCCGATTCCAGGTCGATGCCCAGCTCCTGCAAGCGCTGCTTGAAGGCGTTACGGCCGGACAGCTTGCCCAGCACGATCTTGGTGGCGGTCCAGCCGACATCCTCGGCGCGCATGATCTCGTAGGTTTCGCGCGACTTCAGCATGCCGTCCTGGTGGATGCCGGAGGCGTGCGCAAACGCATTCGCGCCCACCACCGCCTTGTTGGGCTGCACCGCGAAGCCGGTGATTTGCGACACCATCTTCGACGCCGCCAGAATCTGCGTGGTGTCGATGCCGCATTCAAGGTTGTAGTAGCCGCTGCGCGTGCGCAGCGCCATCACCACTTCCTCCAGCGCGGTATTGCCGGCGCGCTCGCCCAGGCCGTTGATGGTGCACTCGATCTGGCGCGCGCCGCCGACCACCACGCCGGCCAACGAATTCGCCACCGCCAGCCCCAGATCGTTGTGACAGTGGACCGACCATACGGCCTTGTCCGAATTCGGAATGCGCTCGCGCAGGCGGCGGATGGTTTCGCCGAACAGTTCCGGCACCGCATAACCCACCGTGTCCGGGAAGTTGATGGTGGTGGCGCCTTCGGCGATCACGCCCTCCAGCACGCGGCACAGGAAGTCCTGGTCCGAGCGGCTGC
Organism: Duganella sp. BuS-21; assembly: GCA_041874725.1. Taxonomy (GTDB): domain Bacteria; phylum Pseudomonadota; class Gammaproteobacteria; order Burkholderiales; family Burkholderiaceae_D; genus Rugamonas. The sequence goes on from CP097466.1 coordinate 4,877,421, forward strand.
CGTCTTCGGGGCTGAATTCAACGTCGTCGGTATGCTGGCGTGCGTAGCGCACGGCGTTGCGCGCCTGCTCCAGCACCTGCTCCGGCAGCATGCGCAGCTTGGCCTCCATGTGCAGCTTGGAGGTGGCGATGAAGGTGTGGATGCGTTTGCGCTCGGCCGGCGCCAGCGCCTCGGCGGCGCGGGCGATGTCGCGGTCGTTGGCGCGCGAGAGCGAGCAGATGATCGATTCGCGCACCACCGTGGCGATGGCCTTGATCGATTCGAAGTCGCCGGGCGAGGCGGCAGCGAAGCCGGCCTCGATGACATCCACGCGCAGGCGCTCCAGCTGCTTGGCGATGCGGACTTTCTCGTCCTTGGTCATGGAGGCGCCCGGCGATTGCTCGCCATCGCGCAGGGTGGTGTCGAAGATGATAAGGCGGTTGGATGAGTTGCTCATGATGGCTCCGTGGCTAGGACTACGCTTCGTTGCTGAATCTCTCAGGGCCTACCGCCCCTTGCTTAATGCCGTTCGCTGGGGTCGTCGCTGTCCATCTCGGTCTGGATCAGGCTGACTTTTTTGCCGGTGGCCGCGCGCCATGCCGCGACCACGTAGCCAGATGCGCCGTAGATCGCAAACAGCGGCCACAAGGTGGCGGCCGGCTTGATGGCGATCAGCGCCAGCCCGAGGGCGATCAGGAACACGCCGATGAACGGCACCGGCTTGCGGAAGTTCACGTCCTTGAAGCTATAGAACGGCACGTTGCTGACCATGGTCAGGCCGGCGAATACGGCGATGCCCCACGATACCCAGCGCATGTCCTCGCCGGTGACGCCCATTTCCAGGTCCAGGATCATCAGGATGAAGCCGGCCACCAGCGCGGCCGCCGACGGCGACGGCATGCCCTGGAAGTAGCGCTTGTCGACCACTTCGATATTGGTGTTGAAACGCGCCAGGCGCAAGGCGGCGCCGGCGCAATAGACGAAGGCGGCGATCCAGCCCAGCTTGCCCAGGCCGCGCAGCGACCATTCGTACATCACCAGCGCCGGCGCGGCGCCGAAGGACACCATGTCCGACAGCGAATCATACTGTGCGCCGAATTCGCTCTGGGTATTGGTCAGGCGCGCGACGCGGCCGTCCAGGCCGTCGAGCACCATGGCCACGAAGATGGCCCAGGCGGCGTGCTCGAACTTTTGGTTCATCGCCATGACGATGGCATAGAAGCCGCAGAACAGCGCGGCCGTGGTGAAGGCGTTGGGCAGCAGGTAGATGCCGCGATGGCGCGGCCGGTCCAGATCCTCTCCGCGGGCGCGACGCGCAAAACGGCTGAAGCGCGACGTCTTGGGCACCTTGACTTGGGCTGCGCTACCTTTGGCGCGGCGGCGGGGGAAATTGGGCATAGTGATCCGTTTCTCGTTAGCTGGTTGTTGCTCCATCATTATAGAGGAGCGGACAACAAAAAAGGATCTGTTACCATGGTTCATCAAAAAGCGTGCGACAAACCGGCCGGCGACCAGGATTTACTTGAAGCGCACCTTCCCCACCAGGCGCATCGACAGCGTGGTCTCGCCCGGCTCGAAGCTGGGCTCGGCCACGGACTGCGGCGCCGATGCCGCCACGCTGAGCGCCATAGGCATCGCGCGCGCGCCGGTGACGGCCACGCGGTCGCTGAAATTGCCGGGGCCTTCGAAGTCGACCGTATCGAGCACAGCGTCGCCGAGCTTGCGGCCCATGGCCTTGGCGATGGAGGCGATGCGCTCGTTCAGGTTCTGGTAGGTGGCGGCGATGCGCTGGTCTTCCAGTTGACGCGTGGTTTCCGGCGTCAGGCTGAAATGCAAATGGTTGAGGCTGAGGATGGCCTGTGCGGCGGACACGGTTTTCGGCAGCGCGTCGAGGTTGCTGGTGACGACCTGCAGCGACTGGCCGACGCGCCAGGCGGTGGGCACGCGTGCTTTGCGCTGCTGGCCGTTCGGCAGCGGCGCCTCTTCGGGATAGACGGGATAGGTGTAGTAGCCCTGCGTCTTCAGGCTGGCTTGCGGATCGGCTTTTTTGACGATCTCCAGGCCCTGCTTCATTTTCGTGTTGACGCGCGAGGCGGCTGCGGCTTTGTCTTTGTCGACCTCTTCCACGGACAGCGTGATGGTGGCCTGGTCGTTGACGCGCTTGACTTCGCCGAAGGCCGGCACCACCACCAGCGTGCCGGCGGTCGACAGCGACTGCGCGTGGAGCGGGGCGGCGAAGGCACAAGCCGCGACGGCGGCGATGGCAAAGTATTTCATGGAAAGCTCCTGTGTTGAGATAAAAACAAACTTTACCTCAACACCGTCTCCCGCACGAGACTTACTTGAAGCGCACCTTGCCGACCACCTGCATCTGCAAAGTCGTCTCGCCAGGCTCGAAGCTAGGCTCGGCCACGTCCATGCTGTCGGCCGACTTGGACATGCGCATCATCATCGGCGCGGCGGCCGCGCGCGATTCCTGGCCGGCGTAGTTGCCCGAGCCTTCGAAGTCGACCGTGTCGAGCACGGCGTCGCCAACCTTGCGGCCCATGGCGTTGGCGATCGAGTTGATGCGCTCGTTCAGGTTCTTGTAGGTGGCGGCGATGCGCTGATCGTCCAGCTTCTTGGTGGTGTCAGGTGCCAGCCCGAAGTTGATGGCGTTCAGCGTCAGGATCTTCTGGGCGGCGGCCACGGTCTTCGGCAGCTTGTCGAGACTGGTGGTGGTCGCTTCCAGGTACTGGCCCACGCGCCACGCGGTCGGCACGCGCGCCTTGACCGGCTGGCCGTTCGGCAACACGCGCTCTTCCGGGTAGACCGGATAGGTGTAGTAGCCCTGGGTCTTCAGGCTGGCCTGCGGATCTTCCTTCTTGACCATCTCCAGGCCCTGCTTCATCTTGGTGTTGACGCGCGAGGCAGCGGCGGCCTTATCCTTGTCCTGCTCTTCGATCGCCAGGGTCACGACGGCCTGGTCGTTGACGTGCTTGACTTCACCATAGGCGGGCACTACCACCAGCGTGCCGGCGGTCTGGAGGGCTTCGGTCGGAGCGGCGTGCGCGGCCAGCGCGAAGGACACAGCGGCAGCGGCGGCAAGTTTGGTCATCATCTTCATTACGGGCTCCAGGTTGGGATTAGGACAAGCCGAACTCTACATGAGTTTCCCGCGCGCACTTGTAAGACATAGTGACCGTTTGTAACTTTGGCGATGACCCGACTTAAGTATCGGCTAATTGGCACCCTTACAAAGCTTGCTATCATCCAATTCCACACAGGAGAAGCGAACATGGGCGCCATAGCGGAATTTTTCATGCCACTGCTGTTCAACGTCGTGTTCTACGGAATCGGGCGGATCGTGATACCCATCGTGTCATTGGGCTACTTGCGGGCCGAAAGCGCCAAGGAAGCGATGCAGTTCAGGATGTTCATCTACGACCGTCGCGACGATAAAATTGTCATCTCCGAATTTTTCACCTCGGCCATCGGCTTCCTTGCCACCATCGGCCTCGGCGTCCTCATCCACAGCTTAACGAATTATTGACAGGCCAAACGCTCCGCCCACGACAATTACCACGGTCCAGAGCACGATGCCGATGGCCAGGAGCAGCAGCGACAAGGTTCTCGGCATGCCGACCGCGCCCGCCAGCAGCGCCGCAAACAACGGCCCGATCAGCAGCGGCCCAAGCAGACCGACGGCCCACGGCCCCTTGCTAACAAGCCACTTCGACATGCGTCCGCCCTCAGCCGGCTCCTTCTTGCGCCAGAAAATCAAACGCCGTATGCCATTTCCCGCGAACATGGCAGCCACCGCGCCGACCAGCGAGCCGCCGATCACCGCAACGCCGATCAGCAAAGGCGGCAACTTCTGATGAAAGCCCAGCGGTATCGCCGCCCACATCTCCACAATCGCCAAGGCGAACACACCCAACAAGCTCTCGATCATTGTTTCCCTTTCGTTATAAATAACAGCACACAAGGATACATCGCACAACGCCTTGAATAGTCACACATTCCCACCGCTCTCCTAGCGCCGATGACCGAATCGCGATTCGGGTCCGATTCGGGGTCAGCTCTGTCATTCGGACACTCGAACTAATAGTTTGATTTATCTCAATACGCCAATCCCAACATTTTCACGTATTGATGGAGATCAAAGACGTGAGCTGTGTGTCCAAATGACAGAGCTGACCCCGAATGCTGGACCCGTTGCCCTCGTGCAGTTGCGCTTCACTTCGCTCACTGTGGCCAGCTTGCGGCAGGACTTGCACCCGCAGGAGTACGCCCATGCTGGGCGCACTCGTAAAAAAGCCGGCTTGCGCCGGCTTTTTCGCGGAGGAAGAGTGTGCTTAGTTCTTCGACTGGTCGACCATTTTGTTTTTGGCGATCCAAGGCATCATGGCGCGCAGTTTGGCGCCGACTTCTTCGATCGGGTGCTCGGCGGTCAGGCGACGACGCGAGATCAGGGTCGGGGCGCCGGCTTTGTTTTCCAGGATGAACGATTTTGCGTATTCACCAGTCTGGATGTCTTTCAGGCACTGACGCATCGCATCCTTGGTGGCCGAGGTGACGACCTTGGGACCGGTCACGTACTCGCCGTATTCGGCGTTGTTCGAGATCGAGTAGTTCATGTTGGCAATGCCGCCTTCGTAGATCAGGTCGACGATCAGTTTCAGTTCGTGCAGGCATTCGAAGTAGGCCATTTCCGGCGCGTAGCCAGCTTCGGTCAGGGTTTCGAAACCGGCTTTGATCAGCTCGACCGCGCCACCGCACAGCACCGCTTGTTCGCCGAACAGGTCGGTCTCGGTTTCTTCGCGGAAGTTGGTTTCGATGATGCCGGCACGGCCGCCGCCGTTGGCCGAGGCGTACGACAGGGCGATGTCACGGGCGATGCCGGACTTGTCCTGGTACACGGCGATCAGGTGCGGCACGCCGCCACCCTGGGTGTAGGTGGCGCGCACGGTGTGGCCCGGGGCCTTCGGTGCCACCATGATGACGTCCAGGTCGGCGCGTGGCACGACTTGGCCGTAGTGCACGTTGAAGCCGTGGGCGAAGGCCAGTACCGCGCCTTGCTTGGCGTGCGGGGCGACGTTTTCATTGTAGACCTGGGCGATGTTTTCGTCCGGCAGCAGGATCATGATGACGTCGGCGGCTTTGACCGCGTCGTTCACTTCGGCGACCTTCAGGCCGGCTTTCTCTACCTTGTTCCAGGACGAACCACCTTTGCGCAGGCCGACGGTGACGTTCACGCCGGAGTCGCTCAGGTTTTGCGCGTGGGCGTGGCCCTGCGAGCCGTAGCCGATGATGGCGACGTTTTTACCCTTGATCAGGGAGAGGTCGGCGTCTTTGTCGTAGAAAACTTTCATGATCATTCCTAATTAAATTCGTTGTAAATTGATTAAACTTTGAGGATGCGTTCGCCGCGTCCGATGCCGGAACCGCCGGTACGTACCGTCTCCAGGATGGAGGCGCGGTCGATCGAATCGATAAACGCGTCGAGCTTGCTCTTGGCGCCGGTCAGTTCAATCGTGTAGCTCTTTTCGGTGACGTCGATGATGCGGCCGCGGAAGATGTCCGCCGTGCGCTTCATCTCTTCCCGCTCCTTGCCCACCGCGCGCACCTTGATGAGCATGAGCTCGCGTTCGATGTGATGCCCCTCGGTCAGGTCCACCACTTTGACCACCTCGATCAGGCGGTTCAGGTGCTTGGTGATCTGCTCGATGATGTCGTCCGAGCCGCTGGTGACGATGGTCATGCGCGACAGGGTCGGGTCTTCGGTCGGCGCCACGGTCAGCGTTTCGATGTTGTAGCCACGGGCCGAGAACAGGCCGACCACGCGCGACAGGGCGCCGGCTTCGTTTTCCAGCAATACAGAGATAATGTGTCGCATATTAGAGATCCTCCGAACCCAGCAGCATTTCGGACAGACCTTTGCCTGCCTTCACCATCGGCCAGACGTTTTCCGATTGATCGGTGATGAAGTTCATGAAGACCAGCTTGTCTTTCATGGCGAAGGCGTCGCGCAGCGCGCCGTCTACGTCACCGGGTTTTTCAATGCGCATGCCGACGTGGCCGTAGGCCTCGGCCAGCTTCTCGAAGTTCGGCAGCGAGTCCATGTAGGACTCGGAATAGCGCGAACCGTAGTCGATCTGCTGCCACTGGCGGACCATGCCCAGGAAGCGGTTGTTGAGCATGATGATCTTCGGCGTCAGGTGGTATTGCTTGCAGGTCGCCAGTTCCTGGATGCACATCTGGATCGAACCTTCGCCGGTGATGCAGGCGACGGTGGCGTCCGGATTGGCCATCTGCACACCCATGGCGTACGGCAAGCCCACACCCATGGTGCCCAGACCGCCCGAGTTGACCCAGCGCTTAGGCTTGTCGAACGGGTAGTACTGCGCCGCCCACATCTGGTGCTGGCCGACGTCGGAGGTGATGAAGGCGTCGCCCTTGGTCACTTCCCACAGCTTTTGCACCACGGCCTGCGGCTTGATCACCAGGTCGGAGTCCGAGAATTTCAGGCAGTCGCGGCCGCGCCATTCCTGGATCTGTTTCCACCAGTCCTTGAGCGCAGGCGCATTCGGCTTGGCGTCCGCAGCGTCGAGCTGGGCCAGGAATTCGATCAGCACGTCCTTGACGTTGCCGACGATCGGAATGTCGACCTTGACGCGCTTGGAGATCGACGATGGATCGATGTCCACGTGGATGATCTTGCGCGGGTTGGAGGCGAAGTGTTTCGGGTTGCCGATCACGCGGTCGTCGAAACGGGCGCCGATGGCGATCAGCACGTCGCAGTTCTGCATCGCCATATTGGCTTCGTAGGTGCCGTGCATGCCGGGCATGCCGACGAATTTCTCGTCGCTGGCGCGGTAGGCGCCAAGGCCCATCAGCGTGTTGGTCACCGGGAAGCCGAGCTTGTCGACCAGCTTGTTCAGTTCCGGCGCGGCATTGGCCAGGATCACGCCGCCGCCGGTGTAGATCATTGGGCGTTCGGCTTGCAGCAGCAGTTGGACTGCCTTGCGGATCTGGCCCGAGTGGCCCTTGTCCACCGGCTTGTACGAACGCATCTCGACCTCTTTCGGGTACGAGTACGTCGTTTTGTGCATCGAGATATCCTTCGGGATGTCGACCAGCACAGGGCCTGGACGGCCGGTGCGGGCGATGAAGAAGGCTTTCTTGACGGTCTCGGCCAAGTCCTTGACGTCCTTGACCAGGAAGTTGTGCTTGACCACCGGACGGGTGATGCCGACCGTGTCGCATTCCTGGAACGCATCCTGACCGATGGCGTAGCTGGGCACCTGGCCCGAGATCACGACCATGGGGATGGAATCCATGTAGGCGGTGGACAATCCCGTGACGGCATTGGTGACGCCGGGACCGGAAGTCACCAGCGCAACGCCGACTTTGTTCGAGGAGCGCGAGTATGCATCGGCGGCATGCACCGCAGCCTGCTCGTGGCGCACCAGAATGTGTTGGAATTTGTCTTGCTTGAAGATGGCGTCGTAGATATACAGTACGGCTCCGCCCGGATAGCCAAAGACGTGTTCCACGCCCTCTTCCGCCAGGCAGCGCACCAGAATTTCTGCGCCAGTCAGTTGATTATTACTTTGTGAAGATGCTTCGGTATTCATGAAACATTCCTTTCAAGGTCCATTGGAGATTGATTGGATGCTCTGTCCTAACGAAGTACACTTGCCGCTACAGCTCTGCCCAGACTCCCTTTATTTATGCGGTCGCACTACCTCTTCCGTCAACCGTAGTGACGTGCAAAGCGGTGCTAGCGCAAACTCTCGTTTGGCCGGGTTTTCCGTAGTGGTTATGCGTACCTCTCGTGCTTGTGGCACGGGCGAGAGCAAACTGCCTACATATGAAAGCGCGTCGTGTCGTTGCGGCGTTGTGTGCCTGCTGCGACCAGACCATAGAGCTTCGGGGTTGTTCAAAGCGTCCCATACGGTACACCCACGCATGAGTTTCAGCAAGCGCTAATTCGGAAATTGATGCTTTTTCATGTAAAACCATGCAAAAGGCGAGGTTTTTTGCTAGCATGCGCCTCAGTTCAAAACACCCGGCAGTTCCCTTCTCCCGACGCATGGCCACAGACAAAGAATTATCCGACTTCCTCGAAAACGTCGAACGCCGGGCCTTCAAGCAAGCCGTCTACGCAGTACGCAAGGACGAATCCGCTTTAGACATCGTGCAGGACGCGATGATCAAGCTCGCCGAAAAATACGGCGACAAGCCGGCCGCCGAGCTGCCGATGCTGTTCCAGCGCATTCTGCAGACCACCATCCTCGATTACTTCCGCCGCGAGAAGGTGCGCAACACCTGGGTCAGCCTGTTCTCCAGCATGGGCCCCTCGGGCGGTGAGCATGAGGACTTTGATATACTCGAATCGCTCGAAAGCGAGGATGGCCGCTCCAGCGAATCGAGCGCCGACCAGATCGAGCGCCAGCAAACGCTGGAAATCATCGACGCCGAGGTACAAAAGCTGCCGGCGCGTCAACGCGAAGCCTTCCTCATGCGTTACTGGCAGGATATGGATGTGGCCGAGACGGCCGAGGCAATGGGCTGCTCGGAAGGTAGCGTCAAAACGCATTGCTCACGTGCAACACATGCGCTGGCCGAGGCGCTGGCAGCCAAGGGACTTAAATTATGAACACCGACGATCTGAACTTCGCTTACAAAGTGCGCCACGCGCTCAATGAGAAGCTGGACGAGCTGCCGGCTTCGACCACAGACCGCCTGGCCCAGGCGCGCAAGATGGCGCTGGCGCGCAAAAAAGCCCACGTCGAGCAGCCGCTCTCCGTGCGCGTTACCCGGACCGGGCTGGCCAGCGCCGGCGGCGGCATCAGCGGCCTGTTCTCGCCGTTCGCCTGGCTGGGCCGCATGAGCATGGCCGTGCCGGCGCTGGTGCTGGTGGTCGGCATGGTCGGCATCTACCAGTACGAGCAGCAGGAACGCATCGCCGACCTGGCCGAGATCGACGCCGCCGTGCTGTCGGACGAGTTGCCGCTGGACGCCTATCTGGACCACGGCTTTAACGCCTATCTGTCGCAAAGCGAGTAACGGCATGGCATGGAGCGGTCGCGCCAAACTGGGCGCAGGAGCAGCAGCGGTGATCGCGGTAGCAGTGGCAGGCGCGGTATGGGTCGCACATGGGCCGGACGCGCCGGAACTGGTGAAGGCGCCGGTGGCCGCCGTGACCGGCAAGGGCGCTGCGGCGCCGGAAAAAATCCTCTGGAAAGATTTGTCGCCGGCCCAGCAGCAGGCGCTGGAGCCGCTCGCCCCCGAGTGGGATGAGATCGAGCCGATCCGCAAGCAGAAGTGGCTGGGCATCGCCAAGCGCTACGCCACGATGAAGCCGGACGAGCAGGTGCGCATGCAGGAGCGCATGCGCGAGTGGGTGCGCATGACGCCGGAAGAACGGCGTCAGGTGCGCCAGAACTACGCGCGCGCGCAGAAGCTGAACCCGGCGCAGAAATCGACGTCGTGGGAAACCTATCAGATGCTGCCGGACGAGCAGAAGAAGGAACTGGCGGCCAAGCCGGCCACCAAGAAACAGGTCGCCAACCTGCCGACGCCGGCGCAATCGAAGGCACTGACGGTGGCGCCGATCAAGCCGTCCTCGCCGAGCACCTCGCCGGGCGTGGCCACGCCGGTGGTGGCGCCCGCGCCGGTCGATCCGAGCACCCTGCCGAACGCCTCCAACGTGACGCCAGTGCCGCCGGGCGCGACGCCTGCACCTGCACCTGCACCTGCACCTGCAACGATACCAGCGCCATCGGCGCCACCCGCCCCTGCCGATGTCAAATAATCCGCACCCCACCATCAAGCGCCGTCTGATTTCGATGGTGTACGAATCCCTGCTCGGCTTTGCCGTGCTATTCCTGCCCTTCCTGATTTTCGAATTCGCCACCCAGGCCAGCCATACCGCCATGATGGAGCACCTACGGCAGGCGCTGGCCTTCGTGGTGCTGGGCTGCTACTTCATCCACCAATGGAGCCGCGACGGCCAGACGCTGGCCATGCGCACTTGGCGCATGAAGCTGCAAGCGAACAGCGGCGGCCCGGTAACGGCGCGCACCGCCGCCGTGCGCTACCTGCTGAGCTGGATGTGGATACTGCCAGCCGTGCTGGTGGCGCTGACGCTGGACCTGCATCGCTGGCAGGCACTGGGCGCGATCTTCGCCGGCATCCTGCTGTGGTCGCTGACCGCCTTCCTGGACAAGGACCGCCAGTTCCTGCACGACAAACTGGCCGGCACCCGCCTGATCCAGCTGCCGGCGCCGGAGAAGAAAAAGAAAGTGTAATTTTCACAACCTTCCGTGGCAGAATAGAAGTTTCCGCCACAAGGACTGAAAATGAAACCTGCAATCTACGGCGCGATGTTCGCTCTCGCCGCCACTGCCGCCGCCATGGCGGCCGATATTCCGCCGGCACCGGTCGCCCGCGTCGAAGCCGTCACCGATACCTATTTCGGCGAAACCATCACCGACCGCTATCGCTGGATGGAGAACGACAAGGACAAGGACTGGCTGCCCTTCCTCAAGCAGCAAAACCTCCACACCCGCGCCATCCTCGACACGCTGCCCAAGCGCGACGAACTGCTGAAACGCATCCAGCAACTGTCCGGCGACATCGCCGCGCCTGCGCGGGTGCAGAAAGCCGGCGCGCGCCTGTTCTACCAGCAGCGCCCGGCCGGCTCCAACAACTTCAAGCTGTTCGTGCGCGAAGGCGACAAGGACCGCGTGCTGGTCGATCCGACCAAGCTCGATACCAAAACCAGCCACACGTCGCTGGACTGGTGGCTGGCCTCCCCTGACGGCAGCAAACTGGTGTACGGCCTGTCGAAAGATGGCAGTGAAGACTCGGTCCTGCACATCATGGACGTGCGCAGCGGCGCGCTGCTGAAAGAGCGCATCGCCAACACGCAAGGCGGCAATCCAAGCTGGCTGGCCGACAGCTCCGGCTTTTTCTACAACCAGTTGACCGGCAAGGTGAACACGCCGGAACGCTTCCTTGATTCGCAGGTGCGCTTCCACAAAATAGGCGCCAGCGCCGCGAAAGATCCGGTGCTGATGAAGCGCGGCCTCGATGCATCGGTCAAGTACGAGAAGATCCAGTCGCCGCTTATCGGCGTAGCGGGCCGCTCCGAGAGTGCCTTCCTGATACTGGCCGACGTGCGCAAGGAAGTCCGCCTTTATACGGCGCCGCTGAAGGATGTCCTGAAAGGCAAGGCCAAGTGGCAGCAGGTGGCGGACTTCGCCGACGAGGTGACGGACCTGGACCTGGACGGCGATGACCTGTATCTGCTGTCGACCAAGGGCCACCCGCGCGGGCGGCTCCTGAAAACCTCGGCCAAGTCGCCATCATTCGCCTCCGCGCAGGAAGTGCTGCCGGAAACCGCGCTGGTGCTGCAAGGCGTCACGCGCGCCAAGGAAGGCCTGTACATCCGCGCCATGGACGGTGGCCTGAGCAAGCTGCAGCGCCTCGGCGCGGACGGCAAGATCGCCGACATCGCGCTGCCCTTCGACGGCACCCTGATGTCGGTCGCCGCCGATGCCGACGCGCCGGGCGCGCTGGCCATCCTGTCCGGCTGGCTGCAGCCGACCGGCATCTGGTCGGTGGACGCCGACGGCAAGCTGGCCGACACCGGCATCACGCCGAAACCGGCCATCGACGTCAGCGCCTACACCACCGAGCGCCGTTTCGCGGTCGCCAAGGACGGCACCAACATTCCGTATAGCGTGATCTACAAAAAAGGCCTGAAGCTCGATGGCAAAAACCCGGCCTTCATTTCGGCCTATGGCAGCTACGGCGCGGCGGCGTACACGCCGGCGTTCGCCGGACGCTCGCTGGCCTTCGTCGACCAGGGCGGGGTGATCGGCTACGCCAATGTGCGCGGCGGCGGCGAGTTTGGCCGCGAGTGGCACCGCGCCGGCCAGCTGGAAAACAAACCGAACACCTGGCGCGACCTGATCGCCGTGTGCGAAGACCTGCAAGCCCAGGGCTACACGTCGCCGGCCTATCAGGCCATCGGCGGCCGTTCGGCCGGCGGCATCACTATGGGCCGCGCGCTGGAAGAACGTCCGGAGCTGTTTGCCGCCGTGGTGTCGGGCGTAGGTTGGCACAATCCGCTGCGCTACGTCGCGGAGCAGAACGGCTATGGTGAGGAACCTGAGTGGGGTGCGATCGCCGATGCGGCGGGCTTCAAGGCGCTGAAGAGCATCGACAGCTATCAGCAAGTGGTGGACGGAACCAAGTATCCGGCGGTGCTGCTGACCACCGGTGTGACCGATCCGCGCGTGGCGCCGTTCCATCCGGCGAAGATGGCGGCGCGCCTGCAGGCGGCTACCGGCAGCGGCAAGCCGGTGCTGCTGCGCGTCGACTTCGACGCCGGTCACGGCATGGGTTCCACGCGCGCGCAACAGGATGCGGAGTCGGCGGATACCTACGCCTTCATCCTGTCGCAGACCGGCAATTAGTTAGAAGCGTTCGTAATCCTGCAGGTAGCGCCATTCGCCTGCAGGAAGGCTGGACATGGAGATGCGTCCGACGCGGATGCGCTTCATGCCCACCACGGTCAGGCCGACGTCGCGGCACAGCCGTTCGATCAGGCCCGGTTTCGGATTCTTGATGGCGAAACGCAGGCGCGTTTCGTTTTGCCAGCTCACCTTGCCGTTGATGGTGTTCAGCTGACGCAGGCCGTCTTCACTGATCGTACCGCTCACCTCAACGATGATCTCCTGCTCGATCGCCTCGTCGCCGAGCTTGCGGCTGACGCGGAAGTCCTGCGTGAACACCACCAGGCCGCTGGCCTTCGGTTCGAGCGGCAGGTACTGCTCTTGCGCCGTGAGGTGGCGCTTGAGGAAGCGCTTGCCCGGCACGCTGCGCGTCAGCGACTCGGCGTTCAACAGATGCAGCGGCTGCGCCGCGCCGGCCGGCTTGTGCAGCAGGATGGTGACCGGCGTGATTTCCAGCAGCGTGGCGTCTTCCGCGATGGTGATGACCTGCTCCAGCGTGACGCGGGCGCCCGCCTCTTCCACCAGCTTGCCATCGACGCTGACGTAACCGCCTTCGATGTACAGCTCCGCCTCGCGGCGCGAGCATGGACGCATGTCCGCGACGCGCTTGGCGAGACGGACGGTATCGTCATGGTTATCCAAAGAAGTCTCCAAATACGGTAATGGCACGGTCGATGTCTTCACGCCTGGCGTCCATGTGCGTGACGATGCGCAGGCGCGGCGCCATGGACACACGGATGCGCGTCAGTTCCAGCACGTCGCTCAGGCCCTGCTGAACGAACTGCGGAATGTCGACATAGAAGATGTTGGTCTGCGGCGTGCTGACTTTGATGCTGCGCATCTTCGCCAGTTCGCCGGCGAAGTAAGCGGCGTTGTCGTGGTCTTGCGCCAGGCGCGGAATATTGTGCTCCAGCGCATACAGGCCGCCGGCGGCGATGATGCCGGCCTGGCGCATGCCGCCGCCCAGCATCTTGCGCCAGCGTTTGGCGTCCTTGATCAAGGGCTTGGTGCCCAGCAGGACCGAGCCGACCGGTGCGCCCAAACCTTTGGACAGGCATACGGAAACCGAATCGAAGCCGCGCGTAATGTCGCGCGGGCTCACGCCCAGTTTGACGGCGGCGTTGCAGACGCGGGCGCCGTCAAGGTGCGTGGCCAGGCCGCGACCATGCGCCAGCGCGGTCGCCTGCGCCACGTATTCCAGCGGCAGCACGCGGCCGTTGATGGTGTTTTCCAGCGCGAGCAGCTTGGTGCGCGCGAAGTGGAAATCGTCCGGCTTGATGCAGGACTCGATATCGGCCAGCGCGATGCTGCCGTCGGCCTGATTGATGATCGGCTGCGGCTGGATGCTGCCCAGCACCGCAGCACCGCCGCCTTCGTAGCGGTAGGTATGGGCTTCCTGGCCGACCAGGTACTCGTCGCCACGGCCGCAGTGGGCCAGCAACGCCAGCAGATTGCTCTGCGTGCCCGATGGCGCGAACAGCGCGTCCTCGAAGCCGAACAAATCGGCCGCATATTCCTGCAGGCGGATGACGGTGGGGTCGTCGCCGTAGACGTCATCGCCGACGTCCGCCACGTTCATGGCGGCGCGCATGGCGGCGCTTGGGCGCGTGACGGTGTCGCTGCGCAGGTCGAGCCAGTTTTCCATTTACGCTACCTCTTCGCTGAAGAAACGGGCATTCATCTCTTGCAGGCCCACGGTCTCCAGCACCTCTTTCAGACGCTCGGACGGACGCTTGCGCGGCAGGTTCTTGTAGGTGGCGATGATGAGCTCATTCTTCATCGAATGCTCCCAGCCTACCAACTCGGTCACGGTGACATCGTAGCCATGCGCTTCCAGCTGCAGGCAGCGCAGCACGTTGGTAATCTGGCTGCCGAATTCGCGCGTGTGGATCGGGTGGCGCCAGATTTCGGTCAGCGCGGACTTGCCCAGCGACTGGCCTTTGTTCTTCTTCAGTAGCGAGGCTACTTCGGCCTGGCAGCACGGCACCAGCACGATGTGCCGGGCCTTCTTCTTCAAGGCGAACTGGATGGCGTCATCGGTCGCCGTGTTGCAGGCGTGGAGCGCGGTGACGACGTCGATCTGCGCCGGCAGCAGCTTCGATTCGGTGGACTCGGCCACCGACAGCGGCAGGAAGGACATGCCGGGGAAGTTGAATTGCTTGGCCAATTCCTGCGAACGGGCCACCAGCTCTTCGCGCGTTTCGATGCCGTAGATATGCGAGCTCATTGGCACCCCCGTTTGCAGCGCCTTGAAGAACAGGTCGTAGATGATGAAGCCGAGGTAGGACTTGCCGGCGCCGTGATCGACCAGCGACACATTGTCCTTCGATGCCAGCACCTGCTTCAACAGCGGCTCGATGAACTGATACAGGTGGTAGACCTGTTTCAGCTTGCGGCGGCTGTCCTGATTCATCTTGCCGTCGCGCGTGAGGATGTGTAGCTCCTGCAGCAGGGCGACGGTCTGCCCTTCGCGGATCTCCGGCATATTGTCGGCGCTGGTGACGGTGGCGCCGATCCTGGTGGCTTGTTTGCTCGGCTTCATTGAAATCAGTGTCCGCCTTCGCTGGCGTGATTGATGGTGTACTTGGGAATTTCAACCACGAGGTCTTGATCCGCCACCACCGCCTGGCACGACAGGCGCGACACGGCTTCCAGGCCCCAGGCCTTGTCCAGCAGGTCTTCCTCGGTTTCGCTGGCTTCGTTCAACGAACTGAGGCCCTCGCGCACCAGCACGTGGCAGGTGGTGCAGGCGCAGGATTTTTCGCAGGCGTGCTCGATGTGGATGTCATTTTCCAGCATGATGTCGCACAGGGTCTTGCCTGGCTGGGCTTCAACGACGGCGCCATCCGGGCACAGTTTGGCGTGTGGGAGAAATACGATTTGTGGCATGTTTAAACTCTTTTGTTTGCCCCCGTCACTCCCGCGAAAGCAGGAGTCCATACGGCGGCGATTTATCTAACTCAGCATGGATTCCCGCTTTCGCGGGAATGACGTTATACGACTTGATCCAAGGCTTTGCCGGCCAGCGCGCTGCGCACGCTGCGGTCCATGCGGCGCGATGCGAATTCTTCGGTGCCGTGGGCCAGCGCTTCAACGGCCAGCTTCACCGCCTGATGGTCCACCGCGCCGGTTTGCGATTGCGCCAGCACGTCGCGCGTTTGCGCCATCAGCGCATCGACCGCTACGCGCTCTTGGTCCGACAGCAGGGCTGCATCGTCGTCCAGCGCCGCCTGGGTCGCCAGCAGGATGCGTTCCGCTTCCACCTGCTCTTCCCGCAATGCGCGCGCCTTCATGTCGACATCGGCCGACTTGTAGGAATCCTGCAGCATGCGCGCCACGTCGTCATCGCCAAGGCCATACGCAGGCTTGACGCTGATGGACGCTTCCACGCCGGAGCGCAGCTCGCGTGCCGATACCGACAGCAAGCCGTCCGCATCGACTTGATAGGTGATGCGGATGCGCGCCGCGCCGGCCGCCATCGGCGGAATGCCGCGCAGCTCGAAGCGCGCCAGCGAACGGCAGTCGGCCACCAGCTCACGCTCGCCTTGCAGCACATGCACCGCCAGCGCGGTCTGGCCGTCCTTGAACGTGGTGAACTCCTGCGCGCGGGCGCAAGGAATGGTCGAATTGCGCGGGATGATTTTCTCCACCAGGCCGCCCATGGTCTCGATACCCAGCGACAGTGGAATCACGTCCAACAGCAGCCAGTCGTCTCCGGCGGCGCGATTGCCGGCCAGCAGATTGGCCTGGATCGCCGCGCCCAGCGCCACCACTTTGTCCGGATCGATATTCGCGTGCGGGGTGGTGTGGAAGTATTCGCTCACCGCGCGATGCACGTGCGGCATGCGCGTGGCGCCGCCGACCATGACCACGCCATCGACATCGTCCGCATCGACATTGGCGTCGCGCAGCGCTTTCTTGATGGCCTTCATGGTCTTGTCGATCAGGTGCTTGGTGATCTCCTGGAAGGTCTCGGCGGTGACGGTCAGGTGTACCTGCTCGCCCGACTTCAGCGCGGCGTCCACCGTAACCTCATCCTTGGTGGACAGCAGTTCCTTGGCTTCACGCGACTTCACCATCAGCACGGCGGTGTCTTCATCCGACAGCGGCGCCAGTTTCTCTTCCTGGTGGATGTGGCAGAACAGGCGGTGGTCAAAGTCATCGCCGCCCAGCGCGGAGTCGCCGCCGGTGGCCAGCACTTCAAACACGCCTTTACTCAACCTCAAGACTGAGATGTCGAAGGTGCCGCCACCCAGATCGTAGACCGCGTAAATGCCTTCCGACGCGTTATCCAGGCCGTAGGCGATGGCGGCCGCAGTCGGCTCGCTCAGCAGGCGCAGGACATTCAGGCCGGCCAGCTGCGCGGCGTCCTTGGTGGCCTGACGCTGCGCGTCGTCGAAGTAAGCCGGCACGGTGATCACCGCGCCCACCAGATCGTCGCCCAGCGAATCCTCGGCGCGCTGGCGCAGCGTGGCCAGGATCTGCGCCGACACTTCCACCGGGCTTTTCACGCCGGCCACGGTTTTCAGCTGCACCATGCCGGGCGTATCGAGGAAATGGTAAGGCAGGTTTTCCGCGTAGGCGATATCGGCCAGGCCACGGCCCATGAAGCGTTTCACCGAGACGATGGTGTTTTTCGGATCGGTGGTCTGCGCGGCTTGCGCCTTGTAGCCGATGTTGGCGTGGCCGTTGGGCAGATAGCGCACCACGGACGGCAGCAGCGCGCGGCCGTCTTCGTCGTTCAGCACTTCTGGAATGCTGTTGCGCACAGTCGCCACCAGCGAATTGGTGGTGCCCAGATCGATACCCACCGCCAGGCGATGCTGGTGCGGTGCGGTGGACATGCCTGGTTCGGAAATTTGCAGAAGTGCCATTTAATTACCTTTAACCCGTACCTTTAACCCGGGGTCAGTTCCGACATTCGGACACGGGCTCAACCATTACATGGTTGAGCCCGTGTCCGAATGTCGGAACTGACCCCGATTTTATTTTTATGCTTCGATTGCTTCAAAGGCGAAGCGGACTTCTTCGCCGAATTTTTCAAGAAACATCAGCGCACGCACGCCTTGGGCGGCGGCCTGGAAATCGCTTGCGTCGATTTGCTGCGCGATCTGCGCCAGCTGCTCTTTGCGCGCGGTGCGCAACTGCTGGTCCAGCGCGTCCAGCGCGTCGCTGTCTTTGGCGGCGCGGGCCTCGCCCAGCTCTTCGCGCCATTCCATCTGCTGCATCAGGAAGGCCATCGGCATCGCAGTATTTGACTCGGTCTGCAAATCGACGCCAGCCAGCTCGCACAGGTACTGCGCGCGCTTCTGCGGATTTTTCAGGGTCTGATAGGCTTCGTTGGCGCGGGTGGCCCACTGCATGGCGACGCGCTTTTCGGCGTCGGTGGCGTTGACGAACTTGTCGGGATGGACGCGGCTTTGCACGTCGCGGTACGCGCTATCGAGCGCGCCCGCGTCTACGGCAAACTGCTGGGGCAGATGGAACAGCTCAAAGTGATTTTGCATGGCTTATCAGATGCGGAAGCTCTCGCCGCAACCGCAAGCGTCTTTCTCGTTCGGGTTGTTGAACTTGAAGCCTTCGTTCAAGCCTTCGCGCGCGAAGTCCAGCTCCGTGCCGTCGATGTATGGAAGACTTTTCGGATCGACGAACACTTTCACGCCGTGCGACTCGAACACGCTGTCCTCGTCCGTCACGTCGTCTACGTATTCCAGCTTGTAGGCCAGACCAGAACAGCCGGTGGTGCGTACGCCAAAACGCAGACCGATGCCCTTGCCGCGGCGCTCGATGTAGCGGTTGATGTGTTTAGCTGCTTTTTCGGTCAGGGTGATTGCCATTTGATTCTCCAATGTCGTCCCCGCGCAGGCGGGGACCCATACTCAGCATGGATTCCCGCTCGGGCGGGAATGACGCTAGTTACGCTGCTACGGTTGCGTGCTTGTTCTGGTAGTCCAGAACCGCTGCCTTGATGGCGTCTTCCGCCAGGATCGAGCAGTGGATCTTCACCGGCGGCAGCGCCAGTTCTTCAGCGATCTGGGTGTTCTTGATGGCCAGCGCCTGGTCCAGCGTCTTGCCCTTGACCCATTCGGTCACCAGCGAGCTCGATGCGATGGCCGAACCGCAGCCGTAGGTTTTGAACTTTGCGTCTTCGATCAGGCCATCGGCGCCGACCTTGATCTGCAGCTTCATCACGTCGCCGCATGCAGGCGCGCCAACCATGCCGGTACCTACGCTGTCGTCACCTTTTTCGAAGGCGCCGACGTTGCGTGGGTTTTCGTAGTGGTCCAGTACTTTTTCCGAGTAAGCCATTTTGATGCTCCTGTATCTTAAGAATTTAGTGGGCTGCCCATTGGATCGAGCTGATGTCGATACCTTCTTTGAACATATCCCACAGCGGCGACAGTTCACGCAGTTTGTGTACCTTCGATTTCATCAGGTCGATGGCGAAATCGATATCGGCTTCGGTGGTGAAACGGCCGATGGTGAAACGGATCGAGCTGTGCGCCAGTTCGTCGCTGCGACCCAGCGCGCGCAACACATAAGATGGTTCCAGCGAGGCCGAAGTACAAGCGGAACCCGACGACACGGCCAGGTCTTTGACGGCCATGATCAGCGATTCGCCTTCCACATAGTTGAAGCTCACGTTCAGGTTGTGCGGCACACGGTGTTCCATGTCGCCGTTGATGTAGGTCTCTTCGATTTCCTGCAGGCCCTTGGCCAGGCGGTCGCGCAACGCCTTGATGCGGGAGATCTCGGTGTCCATTTCCACTTTCGCCAGGCGGAAGGCTTCGCCCATGCCGACGATCTGGTGGGTCGGCAGCGTACCCGAACGCAGGCCGCGCTCGTGGCCACCGCCGTGCATTTGCGCTTCGATGCGCACGCGCGGCTTGCGGCAGACGTACAGCGCGCCCACGCCTTTCGGGCCGTAGGTTTTGTGCGCGGTGAAGGTCATCAGGTCGACCTTGGTCTTTTGCAGGTCGATGACGATCTTGCCGGTGGCTTGTGCGGCGTCGCAGTGGAAGATGATGCCCTTCGCGCGGCACAGCGCGCCGATTTCGTCGATCGGCTGGATCACGCCGATCTCGTTATTGACCAGCATGACCGAGATCAGGATGGTGTCCGGACGAATGGCGGCGGTCAGCTGCTCGATGGTGATCAAGCCATTGTCCTGCGGTTCCAGATAGGTCGCCTCAAAACCCTGGCGCTCCAGTTCACGCACGGTGTCCAGCACGGCTTTGTGCTCGGTTTTCACGGTGATGATGTGCTTGCCCTTGGTTTTGTAGAAGTGCGCCGCGCCCTTGATGGCGAGGTTGTTCGATTCGGTCGCGCCCGAGGTCCAGATGATTTCGCGCGGGTCGGCATTGACCAGCGCCGCCACGTGGCCGCGCGCTTCTTCGACGGCCTTCTCGGCGGTCCAGCCGTACATGTGGCTGCGCGAAGCTGGATTGCCGAACTGCTCGCGCAGGTAGGGAATCATCGCATCGGCGACGCGCGGATCGATCGGCGTGGTGGCCGAATAGTCCATGTAGATCGGGAAGTGCGGCGCGGTCTGGAATTTCACGTCAGCGATGTTTTTTTCTGGGGCGTTCATCTGGTTACTCCGTTAGGGCTTAGAGCACGGCGTGGTTGCCATTGCGGGGCATGACCACGACGCTCTGTTCAGCGTTCTTCTGCTTTTGTTGATCGACCAGATCCTGCAGCGATACGGAATCCAGGTAATCAACCATCTTTTCATTCAGCGTGGCCCACAGCTCGTGGGTCATGCAGCGCGCGCCGCTCGCAGCATCCGCGCCGTGGCAATTCTCCTTGCCGCCGCACTGGGTCGCATCAAGCGGCTCATCCACGGCGATGATGATGTCGGCCACGGTGACCTTATCGGCGCGGCGCGCCAGACTGTAGCCACCGCCCGGACCGCGGATTGATTCCACGATCTCGTGGCGACGCAGCTTGCCGAACAGCTGCTCCAGGTAGGACAGCGAAATCGCCTGGCGCTGACTGATGCCCGACAGCGTAACCGGTCCCTTGCCCTGGCGCAGCGCCAGGTCAATCATCGCAGTCACAGCAAAACGGCCTTTGGTGGTCAGACGCATCACTACCTCGGTTGGGTTAACATATCGTCCTTCTCAACCATCCATAAAGCCGGATTAGTTGATCGAATTAGTCAAGTATACCAAACTTTGACGAAGCTTGCTGGCGCCGCCCCTGCTAGCCATTCAATAGCTTCATAGGCTGGAACAGCTTATGCATATCCTTATTACCAATAAAACTAAGGTTGTAAGGGTGCTCCGCAGTGATCTGCGGGAAAGCTTTCATTACAGATAACTTACTCAGCAGCTCGGCGATTTTGCCCCACAGCACCATCGTCGGCACCGTGGCCGCCTGCGCGGCCAGCCCGGCCATGACGGTTTCGAAGAACGGCAGCCAGGCCTTGGCATCCTTGACCGGAGCAACGTGGCTGCGGAATACCAGCGACGCATTCAGCAGCAAAAAGCCCTGTTCGGTGAGCTTGCGCTGCATGTCGGCCAGGGTCAGGATATGGCTGCCGGCGCTGCTGCGCGCTTGCGCCGAAACGGCCGCCATGGCGTCACCGGCGGTGTTGTCGAGCTGGAGCTGGCCGTCGGCCACCAGCAGCATCTTCATGAAGTTGCGCAGCGAGGTGGCCTTGTTGACCGGCTTGGACAAACCGCCGCCCTCCTCCAGCGACCACAGGCTGCCAACCGCCCCATCCATGAAACAGACGCCGGTGGCGCTCTCTGCTCGCGGATATGGTCCTTCGCCGACCAGTACATACTTCACCTGCTGTAATGGCAACGCGAACGCGGCGAACAGGCGCTGCTCGGTCGGCAAGTATTGGTCGTGCGCCAGCTGCGGCAGGTAATCGGGCGTGGCCGCCATCATCGCTTCCAGGCCCTTGACCAGCAGGGGGCGCCAGGAAACATCGGCGCGGTCTAGCGCCTCCAGAATGGGAGTCGGGATCGTCATTGCAGAATTGGTTTTCGGGGAAAGGCGAGATTGTAACGCGGCCCCGAAGTGATAGTATCGTTTTCATATAAATGAATGGGGAATGCTTTGAGCCGTTGGATGATTGTTGCCACCTTGATGGTTGCTGCCGGCCTGCACGCGCAGGCGCTGGACGAGGCGCTCGACGCGCCGGCGCGCGCGCATGTGGTCAACGAATACGCGCGGCGCCTGAGCGGACAGCACGTTGACGCGCTGCGCGCCAAGGCGGCAGCGGACGACATCCGCCAGCGGCTGGCGCGCGGCGAGTACGATCAGCAGACCACGGCGCGCGCGCTGGCGGTACGGGTCACGCGCGACGTCGCCGCCATCGCGCCGGACAAGCACACGTATCTGGAATACCTGCCCTACGATATGAGCGATCCGCTACAGCGGCCGCAGCCCGTGGTGCAGTCGGCCGACAACTTCGGCCTGCGCAAGTTTGAGACGCTGGGCGAGAACATCGGCTATCTGCACATCACGCGCTTGGCGCCGCTGGACCGCGCGTCGATAGATGCAGCGGCGCGCTTCATGGCGCAAGCGGCCGATTGCGCCGCGCTGGTCATCGACCTGCGCGAGGCCGGCGGCGACGGCCAGGACATGGCGGCACTGTTGTCCAGCTATCTGCTGGTGGACAAGCGCAGCTACATCTTCGCGGACAAGCAAATCCACCTGCACGATCAGATCGACCGTGATGGCAAGGTGGTGGCGGAATATTGGACCACTGCGGAAGTGGCGGGCCGGCGTTTCGGCGGCGTGAAGCCGCTGTACCTGCTGGTGGGCGAGCGCACCAGCGCAGCGGCCGAGGGCTTCGCGTATGACTTGCAGCAGTACGTCAAACGCGCGGTGGTGGTGGGTGTACCGACGGCGGGCGATGCACGGGTCGGCGGCAAACAGCGCGTTTCACGGCATCTGCAAACGTCGATGGCGGTCACGCGACATAGCAACGTGATCACCCGCGCCAATTGGGAGGGCGGCGGGGTGCAGCCGGATTACGTGACTGCTGCGGACCAGGCTTTGAGCGCTGCGCTATCGCTGGCCCAAGTGGCCATCAGACCGAAGAAATAAGGAGCTTGGCGGGGTGGCTCGATGCGCCGTTGTTAGCACCCCAAACCAAAGGGTCGGACCCCGTACGGGATCCGACCCTGAGCCGCAGCGGTGTGCGGGTTGGGTTGGGTTGGGTTGGGTTGGGTTGGGTTGGGTTGGGTTGGGTTGGGTTGGTGCAGCATATTTCTAGAACGGCACGCAACGTCACCCCCTATTCAGCATCCGGCTGTTGCGCAGGGTGGGCCTGCTGGAAGGCCGGCAGTTCGCTGCAGGCGGCGTGGATGCGCATCACGGTTGGATACGGCGCCGTATCGACATTAAAGCGCTGTGCATTGAACACTTGCGGCACCAGGCAGCAATCCGCCAGCGACGGCGTGTCGCCATGGCTGTATCGCCCGGTGCGAGTATCGTTCGCCAGCAGCGCCTCCAGCGTCGCCAGACCGCTGCGCAGCCAGTGTTGCTGCCATCCCAGCTTCACATCCTCCGCCACACCCACCTGACCCGTCAGATACTTCAACACACGCAGGTTGGCCAGCGGATGCGAGTCCGCCGCGATGCTCAGCGCCAGCGCACGGACGCGGGCGCGTCCCGCTGGATCGGCCGGTAGCAACGGCGTCTCGGGACGCGTCTCTTCCAGATACTCGATAATAGCCAGCGACTGGCCGATCACATTACCGTCATCCTCCAACGCCGGCAGCAGCATCGACGGATTCACCGCGCGATAAGCCTCGCCCAACTGCTCGCCGCCGTTGCGCAGCAGGTGCACCGCTTGCGCATCGTAGGCCAACCCTTTCAGATTGAGCGCGATCCGCACGCGATACGCTGCGGAGCTGCGAAAGTAGGTGTAGAGCTTCATCAATGACGCTCCTTGTAGTGCGTGACCACCTGCTCGATGGCGCCGAAGATGCTGGCGCCGTCCTGGTCATGCATCTCGATGCGCACGCTGTCGCCAAACTTGAGGAACGGCGTTTGCGGCTTGCCGGCCTCGATGGTTTCGTACATGCGTACTTCGGCCAGGCAGCAGTAACCCACGCCGCCGTTGGCGATGCTCGATCCGTGCAGGTTGCCCTGCTTGTTCGACACGGTGCCCGAACCGATGATGGTGCCAGCCGCCAGCTCGCGCGTGCCGGCCGCATGCGCCACCAGATGCGCGAAGCTGAAGGTCATGTCTTCACCGGCATTCGGCTTGCCGAACGGCTGCTTGTTCAATTCCACCAGCAGCGGCAGGTGCAGCTTGTTGTCTGCCCAGTGCGCGCCCAGTTCATCCGGCGTGACCGCCACCGGCGAGAAGGCGCTGGCAGGCTTGGACTGGAAGAAGCCGAAGCCCTTCGCCAGTTCATTCGGGATCAGGTTGCGCAGCGAGACGTCGTTGACCAGCATGACCAGGCGAATCGCCTTGGCCGCTTCGTCCGGCGTGGCACCCATGCGCACGTCGCCGGTGACGACGGCCACTTCCGCTTCCAGGTCGATGCCCCAGTCTTCGGTCAGCGCGTAGATCGCATCGCGCGGGCCGACGAAACTGTCGGAGCCGCCCTGGTACATCAGCGGGTCGGTGTAGAACGACGCCGGCACTTCGGCGTTGCGCGCCTTGCGCACCAGCTCCACGTGGTTGATGTAGGCCGAACCGTCCGCCCACTGATAGGCGCGCGGCAGCGGCGAGTGGCAGTACTGCTGGTCGAATGGTTTGGCATCGACCGCATCGCCGGCGTTCAGCGAAGCGTAGATTTGCTCCAGACGCGGCGACACCAGTTCCCAGTTGTCGAGCGCATGTTGCAGGGTGGCCGAAATCTTCGGCACGTGCTGGTAGTGCGACAGGTCGCGGCTGACCACCACCAGGCGGCCATCGCGGCTGCCGTCTTTCAGGGTAGCGAGCTTCATGCCTTCACCTCCTCATGCATCCAGGCGGCGTGCTTGGGCGCTTTTTTGGTTTGCGACCATTCTTCCAGCATCTCCCACTTCACTTCGTCGAGCTTTTGCATCATTTCCGGCGTGCCGGTGTTGCAGGCCAGCTCCAGGCGGTGGCCGTTCGGATCGAAGAAGTAGATCGATTTAAAGATGGTGTGGTTGACCGGGCCGATGACGTCGACGCCGCCGGCCACCAGGCGCTCTTTCGCGGCCAGCAGTTCTTCCATGCTGCCGACTTCCATCGCCAGGTGCTGCACCCAGGCCGGCGTGTTGTGGTCGCGGTCCATCGGCGCCTGCGTCGGCAGCTCGAAGAAGGCCAGTACATTGCCGTTGCCGGCGTCCAGGAACACGTGCATGTACGGATCCGGCGCCTTGGTCGATGGCACTTCGTTTTCCGCGATGGCCAGCACGAAGTTCATGTTCAGGTGTTTCACATACCACTCGACGGTTTCTTTCGCGTCTTTGCAGCGGTAGGCGACGTGGTGTATTTGCTTGATTTTCATAGG
The DNA here is from genome assembly GCA_041874725.1 of Duganella sp. BuS-21. Taxonomy (GTDB): domain Bacteria; phylum Pseudomonadota; class Gammaproteobacteria; order Burkholderiales; family Burkholderiaceae_D; genus Rugamonas. Next base: position 4,902,367 of record CP097466.1, read on the forward strand.
TGTCTCCAACTCGATTCCGCCATTAGATGACAGTTTCAGATATCATACAAATCGTATTTATCATCTCATTTATCAGAATTTCTCATGAATCCCAGCCTGCGGCAAATGCGCGCCCTGGTGGCGCTGGCCAAGACCGGCAGTTTCACCCTCGCCGCCGACCACCTGAACGTGACCCAATCAGCCCTGAGCGGCCAGATCAAGGAGTTGGAGCAGATGCTGGGCGTGCGTGTCGTCGAGCGTACCACGCGCAAGACCCAGCTTTCCGAGCTGGGACGCGAACTGTATCCGCTGTTCGACAAGATGCTGCACGACCTGGACCGCGCCATGGCCGACATCGCCAGCCGCAAGGCGCTCAAGCAGGGCTCGGTGCGGGTGGCGGCGCCGCAGATGCTTTCCTGCACCATGCTGCCGGAGGTGATCGCGGCCTACCGCGCGTTGCATCCGGAGGTGCAGGTGCGGCTGGCGGACTGTCCGCTGGAACAGGTGTCGGCGCGCGTGTTCAGCGGTGAAGTGGATTTCGGCATCGGTCCCGAGCGCGACGCCACCGCCGAGATCGAAGCGCAGCCCTTGTTCGAGATGCCGTTTGTGGTGGTCTATCCGCCAGGCCACGAACTGGACCAGCGCAAGCGCATCACCTGGAGCGACGTCAACCGCTATCCCTTCATTTCATTGCAGGGCCAGTTCACCGAACGGCTGCTGCGCGACGTGCACGTGTCGTTCCGGGAGTTGTCGCTCAGCCCCTACAACGAAGTCACCTTCATGACCACGGCGCTGTCCATGGTACACGCTCGACTGGGCATCACCGTGTGTCTGCCGTATGCGGAAAAGATGGTGCAGCTGTATGGCTTGACAATGCGCACGCTGGAAGCGCCGGCGCTGACCCGGCGTTTCTTCGTCTACACCCGCAGCGTACGCGCGTTGTCGCCCGCTGCGGAGAGTTTTGTGGCTTTTCTGCACCAGTTCGTTGCCGCTCATAAATGGCATGTACCCGTCGTTTAGAGAGAAAGATAACCGCTTCTTACAATTTGTTTCAAGTCTGTAAAGCTAGTTGCCAATAATCCGTTGTGGTAGCGCTCCCGCTTTGTGTATGCTTTACTTATGAACATCCTGCACATCGACTCCTGCGCCCATGGCGACCATTCCACATCGCGTCAGATAACCTCTGCTGCGATCACTGCCTTGACGGCGGCGATACCCCAAGCCAACGTCATGTACCGCGACCTCGCGGCCGCGCCTTTATCTCACGCCAGCGGCCCGTTGTTGCAAGCCATCAGCAAACGCTGGGACGCCCATATCCCGATGAGTGCCGAACTGCGCGCCGAAGCCCTGCAAAGCGCCTCACTGCTCCAGGAATTCCAGGACGCGGACGTATTGGTGCTCGGCGCCCCCATGCACAACTACTCCGTCCCTTCGACGTTGAAGGCATGGATGGACCGCTTGCTCGAGCTGCACGCCAACGCGCCTACACCGCGCCGCGACGACCTGCACGTGTTGCTGGTGACCGCAGGGTGTGGCGTGACCGAACAGGGTGACTTGGGTCAGCTGATCGCCAATCACGAAAATCAGCTCCAGGCCGCGCTGCAGCATATGGGTGTAAGCCGTGTGGAGGTGGTGCGCACCAAGGCCGCGCTGCAACAAGTTCTGGAGCTAAAGAGCGCGGCATGATGTTAGCGCTAACGATATTTTCCTAACGGTGTTTTATAATTGAACGCATGACTGCGAACACCATCGCCATCAATCAAATGATGGATAAGTTTGACGGCCACCATAGCGTGTGGCTGTTCGGCTACGGCTCCTTGATCTACAAGGCGGACTTTCCTTATCTGCAGCGCCGTCCGGCCAGTATCAAGGGCTGGACCAGGCGCTTCTGGCAGGGCTCGCACGACCACCGCGGCACGCCCGAAGCGCCGGGCCGCGTGGTGACCCTGATCGAGGAAGCCGGCGCCATCTGCCACGGCATGGCCTATCTGGTTACACCGGAAGTGTTCGTGCACCTGGACCACCGCGAAAAGAACGGCTACCTGCGCCTCGCCATCCCCATCACCTTCGATGACGGCGACGAGGTCGAAGGCCTGGTCTACATTGCCACGCCCGACAACACCGCCTTCCTCGGCGCCGCCTCCGAAGCGGAGATCGCCGCCCACATCGCCCGCTCCGCCGGCCCAAGCGGCCCCAACAGCGACTACCTCAACCGCCTGGCCGCCGCCCTGCGCGAGCTGGGCCGCCACGACCAGCACGTGTTCGACATCGAACGCCACCTCGCCGACTTAAAATAAATCAAGCTGTCCCACGTCGGCCGCCGCCTTGGCGCGCACACCCAGCGGCGGCGCCACCAATGGACGCGTGAACTGCGATGCGTCCATGCGATGGAAGCGGCTGCCATGCCCGCTCAGCCCGAGCCGCTCGCTGGCGATTTTCACGCGTTGGCGGATCAGCTCGGCCCACACGCCCTCACCTTTCATGCGCGTGTCGAAATTGCTGTCATAGTCTTTGCCGCCGCGCATTTCACGCACGCGGTTCATGACCCGCTGCGCGCGTTCCGGGAAGTGCGCCTGCAGCCACTCCTTGAACAGCGGCGCCACTTCCCACGGCAGGCGCAGCACCGTGTAGTGCGCGCTCACCGCGCCGGCTTCCTTGACCGCTTCCAGTATCCGCTCGATATCGGGCTCGGTGATGAACGGAATGATGGGCGCGATGCTGACCGCGACCGGAATGCCGGCGTCCGTCAGCGTGCGTATCGTGCGCAGGCGGCGCGCGGGGGACGCCGCACGTGGCTCCAGCGTGCGGGCGATAGCCGGATCCAGCGTGGTGAGCGTGATGGCCACGCCGGCCTGCTGCTTCGCCGCCATCGGCGCCAGGATGTCGATGTCGCGCTCGATCAACGAGGACTTGGTGATCAAGCCCACCGGGTGCTGGCATTCCTGCAGCACTTCCAGCACCCGGCGCGTGAGCTTGAGCTGGCGTTCGCAGGGCTGGTAGGCGTCCGTGTTGACGCCCAGCGCGATCGATTGCGGCTCGTAGCCGGGCTTGGCCAGCTCGCGCCGCAGCATCTCCGGTGCATTGACCTTGGCGAAGATCTTGCTCTCGAACTCCATGCCCGGCGACAAGCCCATATAGCTGTGCGTAGGCCGCGCAAAACAATAAATGCAACCGTGCTCGCAGCCGCGATAGGGATTCAGCGATACACTGAAGGGCAGATCCGGCGAGGCGTTGCGGCTGAGGATGGAACGGCAGATTTCCTCGGTCACGTGGGTTTTCCATGGTTTGACCTCTTCTTCCTCCCGCTCCCAGCCGTCGTCATAGGCTTCGCGGGCGTTCAGTTCGTAACGGCCCTGCATGTTCGATACCGCGCCCCGCCCTTTTTGCGCCTTGAGCGACGGCGGCGGCAGCATCACGTGCTCTTGATTGTTTTCATCGTGGGACATGGGGCACTCGGATACTGTATATACGTACAGCATTCTAGGCGCTCCAAACCGCCATATCAAGGGAAATATCAAGTATCATGCCGGGCTTCGCCACAACGCGCGCCCGGCGCAGCGTTCGGCAACCTAACAGTGAGTAAAAACATGAACCATTCCAATCAACCTTTGCCGTCTTTCTTCAGCCGGATTTCGATTGCCATCGGCGCCTTCTTCCGCGCCCTGTCCGACGCTGAGTACGCCGCGCGCCTGAACCGCATCGACGCCACGCCGCAGCCGAGCGCCGCACCGGTCGCCCCTGCACCCGCACCCGCACCTGCCCCAGCGCCGGCACCCGTCCCTGCTCCGGTCACCCTGCGCGTCGCCACGCCGGACGCCGCCCTGCAACTGCTGTCGTTGTTCCAGCGCGAAGCACGCCTGATCGACTTCACCCAGGAAAACCTGAGCACCTATTCGGACGCCGACATCGGCGCCGCCGCGCGTGTGGTACACGAAGGCTGCGCCAAAGTGCTGCGCGAACACTTCACCATCCAGCCGGTACGCAGCGAAGCCGAAGGCAGCCGCATCGAACTGCCGGAAGGCTTTGACGCCGCCGCCGTGCGCCTGACCGGCAACGTGGTCGGCAAGGCGCCGTTCCGTGGCGCCTTGAGCCATCGCGGCTGGCGCTCGGCCGAAGTGCGCCTGCCGAAACTGGCGGAAGCGCATGACGCATCGATCCTGGCCCCGGCGGAGGTGGAACTGTGAGCGATCCACGTTACGCCATCGGCATCGACCTTGGCACCACCCACAGCGCGCTGTCCTATGTGAACCTGCAAGCCAGCGACGGCGAGAAAACCCAGCACGGCGTACTGGCCATTCCGCAGCTGACCGCCCCGGGCACCGTCGAAGAACTGCCGCTGCTGCCGTCCTTCCTCTACCTGCCGCACGCCGATGAACTGGCGCCGGGTGAAAACAAGCTGCCGTGGCAGCAAAACGCGGAAGAACAAACCGGCGTGGCCGGCGAGATGGCGCGCAGCCGTGGCGCCACCACGCCGATCCGCCTGGTCTCCAGCGCCAAGAGCTGGTTGAGCCATCCGGGCGTCGATCGCCGCTCCGCCCTGCTGCCGAACGACGCGCCGGAAGAAGTGACGCGCGTCTCGCCGCTGCAAGCCTCCACGCGCTACCTGTCGCACCTGCGCAAGGCGTGGGACCAGGCGCACCCTGACGCGCCGTTCGGCGAACAGTCGGTGACGGTGACGATCCCCGCCTCCTTCGATCCGGGCGCGCGCGAACTGACCGCCGAAGCGGCACGCGCCGCCGGCTACACCAACCTCACGCTGCTGGAAGAACCGCAAGCGGCCTTGTACAGCTGGATCCAGGGCAGCGAAGGCCGCTGGCGCAAGGAAGTCAAACCGGGCGATGTGATCCTGGTGGTGGACGTCGGCGGCGGCACCAGCGACTTCTCGCTGATCGCCGTGCTGGAACGCGACGGCGTGCTGGAACCGCATCGCATCGCGGTGGGCGACCATATTCTGCTCGGCGGCGACAATATGGATCTGGCGCTGGCCCATCTGGTGGCGCGCAAGCTGGCCGCCAACGGCACGCAGCTGGACGCATGGCAGATGCGCGCGCTGACCTACGGCTGCCGCAGCGCCAAGGAAAAACTGCTGGCCGATGAAACCGTGGCCACCTGGCCGATCGTGGTGCCGAGCCGGGGCTCGAAACTGATCGGCGGTTCGATCCGCACCGAACTGACGCGCGACGAAGTGACCACCTTCATCCTGGACGGCTTCTTCCCGCAGGTGGATGCGGCGGCGCGTCCGGCCGTGCGTACCCGCGCGGGCCTGACGCAGCTTGGCCTGCCGTATGCGCAGGATGCCGGCGTCACGCGCCACCTGGCGGCGTTCCTGGCGCGCCAGGTCGGTGCCACGGCGGAGCTGGAAGGCTACGCCGGCAAGCAACGCGCCGAAGTGGCGAACGCCAACGTAAGCTTCCTGCATCCGACCGCAGTGCTGTTCAACGGCGGCGTATTCAAGTCGGACCTGCTGGCGCAACGCATCATGGGCACGCTGAATGACTGGCTGTACATGGAAGGCGCGGAGCCTGCGCGCAGGCTGGCCGGCGCCGACCTGGACCTGGCGGTGGCGCGCGGCGCGGCTTACTACAGCTACGTGCGTCGCGGCAGTGGCGTGCGCATTCGCGGCGGCACGGCGCGTTCCTACTACGTGGCGATCGAGTCGGCGATGCCGGCGATTCCCGGCATGGAGCCGCCGATCCAGGCGCTGTGCGTGGCGCCGTTCGGCATGGAGGAAGGCAGCGAGATCGAATTGCCGAATCAGGAGTTCGGCCTGGTGGTGGGCGAGCCGGTGCAGTTCCGCTTCTTCGGTTCTTCCGTGCGCCGCCAGGACCAGATCGGCGACCTGCTCGATTTCTGGGGCCCGGATGAACTGATCGAGATGAATCAGATCCAGGCCAACCTGTCGCCGGAAGGCCGTCAGGCCGGCGATGTGGTGCAAGTGCGACTGCATGCGATGGCGACCGAATCGGGCACGCTGGAGCTGCTGGCCGTGGGTACCGATGGTCAGCGCTGGAAGGTGGAGTTCGACGTCCGCAGCGCCGCCTGAGCATGAGCAAATACGTCGTCAGCATCGATCTTGGCACCACCAACACGGTGATGGCCTATGCGGAAGCCGGCAGCGCCGAGATCCGGCTGTTCGATATCGAGCAGCTGACGGCGCCCGGCGAGATCGGCGCAGCGACGCTGCTGCCTTCCCTGCGTTATCACCCGGCGCCGGGAGAGCTGGCGCACGGCGACCTGCAGCTGCCATGGCCGCAGCAGCGGGCGCCGGACGAGGCGCGGAACGAAGCGCAGGCGGTTGTCGGCGTCCTCGCGCGCAAGCTCGGTGCGCAGGTGCCGGGGCGTTTGGTCTCCAGCGCCAAGAGCTGGCTCTCGCATCCACAGGTCGACCGTATGGCGCCTGTTCTACCGTGGGGTGCGGAGGCCGGCGTGGCCAAGGTGTCGCCGGTGGCCGCCAGTGCCTCCTATCTTTCGCATTTGCGCAGCGCCTGGAATACACGTTTCCCTGCGCAGCCTTTGGAGCAGCAGCAGGTCGTTCTCACCATTCCGGCATCCTTCGATGAAGGCGCGCGCGCGCTGACGCTGGCAGCGGCACGCATGGCCGGGCTGACGTCCTTGCGCTTGCTGGAAGAACCGCAGGCGGCCTTCTATGACTGGCTGTTTAATCAGCGTGCCACGCTAGGCGAGCAATTGGCGGACACGCGCCTGGTGCTGGTGTGCGACGTCGGCGGCGGCACCACCGACTTCAGTTTGATGAAGGTGGAAAGCTCCGGTGGCGGCCAGCCGGCGATCAGCCGCATCGGCGTCGGCAATCACCTGATCCTCGGCGGCGACAATATGGACCTCGCGCTCGCCCACCTCGCCGAATCGCGCATGGGCGGCGAGCCGGGCGCGCGGCTGTCGGCCAGCCGCCTGTCGCAACTGGCCGAGCGTTGCCGCGCCGCCAAGGAGCTGCTGCTGGCGGCCGATGCGCCGGAGCGCACCACCGTCACGCTGCTAGGCTCAGGCTCGAAGCTGATCGGCGGTGCACGCTCGGCCGACCTGACGCGCGAAGAAGTCGCGGCGCTGGTGGTGGACGGCTTCTTCCCATTGAACGAAACGCAGGAGCCGGCCAAGCGCGGACGCGGCGCCTTCGTCGAATTCGGCCTGCCCTATGCCAGCGACGCGGCCATCACGCGGCATCTCGCGGAGTTTCTGCGCCAGCACGCCGCCACCGCGCGCGAGGCGATCGGCCTGCCGACGGACAGCGACGCCGTGCCGATTCCGGACACGCTGCTGCTCAACGGCGGCGTGTTCCGCGCCGACGCGCTGGCGCGCAGGCTGGAAACCGCACTCGCGGGCTGGCGCCAGCAGCCACTGCGCGTTCTGCACAATGACAATCCCGACGTCGCCGTCGCACGCGGCGGCGTCGCCTACGCCTTGGGCCAGGCCGGCCAGGCGCCGGTGATCGGCGGCGGTTCGGCGCGCAGTTACTTCCTGCTGCTGGACGACGCGGTCAAGCCGGGCCAGGCGCGCCGCGCCGTCTGCATCCTGGCGCGCGGCGCCGCCGAAAACCGCGAAGTGCTGCTGGCCGACCGCAGCTTCGCGCTGCGCCTCGGGCGTCCGGTGCGCTTCCACCTCGCTTCGTCGACAGCGGAAGCGCCGCAAGCCGGCGATGTGGTGGAGTTGCAGCCGGACGATTACATCGAGCTGCCGCCCATTGCCACAGTCCTGCGCGACAGCAGCAGCGCCGACGCACGCAAGGAAATCCCGGTGCAGCTGGCGGCCACGCTGAGCGAAGTCGGTACCCTCGAAGTGCACTGCGTCGCCAAAGACGATGCGCAACGCTGGCTGCTGGAGTTCCAGCTGCGCGGCGACGCCGCAGCGGAACCAGCGGAAGCCGACAGCGAACAAACGGCGATGCCTGCCGGCCTGGCCGCCGCCATCGAAAAGATCGACCGTATCTTCGGCAGCCGCGCGCAGCAGGTCGATCCCAGGGAAGTGAAACAACTGCGTGCGCAACTGGAGCATCTGCTGGGCAGCCGTGAAAGCTGGGCCACACCCCTGTTGCGCCGCCTGTTCGATGCGCTGATGGAGCGCGCCAAGGGGCGCCGCCGCTCGTCCGAGCATGAACGGACGTGGCTCAACTTGAGCGGCTACTGCCTGCGTCCCGGCTTCGGCCACACGCTGGACGAATGGCGCATCGAACAGCTGTGGGCCGTGTTTGAAGGCGGCGTGCAAAACCACAAGGACAGCCAAGTGTGCGCCGAATGGTGGACGCTGTGGCGCCGCGTCTCCGGCGGCTTAAGCGTGGATGCGCAGCTGCGTGTGCTGGACGATTTCGCTTTCAACGTACAGGCCGACGCCGCAGAGCGCGGCCGCCGAACCGTCACGCTGGTCAACGGCAGCGAGGAAGACATGCTGCGCCTGGGCGCTTCGCTGGAGCGCATTCCCGGCAACTACAAGGCCGAAATTGGCGCGTGGATGCTGGAGCAACTGCACCGGGCCGGCAAGTCCGCAAGCAAAGCCGCCGCCAACAAGACCCGCAGCGGCGCCGCCGATCTGGCGAAGGCCGAGGCGACACAAGGCCGCTTCCTGTGGGGTCTGAGCCGCGTCGGCGCGCGCCAACCTTTCCACGGCAGCGCGCACGACGTCGTCGAGACGTCCATCGTCGAGCAATGGCTGGGCGCCGTGCTGGCATTGGATTGGAAGAAGGTGGAACCGGCCGGCTTTGCCGCAGCCCATCTGGCGCGCATGACCGGCGACCGCGCGCGCGACATCGATGAAAAGCTGCGCGCCGAAGTGCTGCGCCGATTGAGCGGCGTAGGCGCTCCGGTCAACTGGAGCGCCATGGTGCGCGAGGTGATGCAGCTCGACCAGTCCGACGAAAAACGCATGCTGGGCGACGCCCTGCCGCCTGGCCTCAAACTGATTGCTTGACGTAGCCCGCCTGCTGCGCCACGAAGCCGTCGAACGCTTCGATCAGCGGATTGAATTTGTTGATATCGTTTTCCAGCTGCGCCAGTGCGTAGACGGTGGCTTCCAGCGTCGATAGCTGATCCGGCAGGTGCGCCTTGCGTATCAGGTAGTGCGACGGCGGCGTGTCGCGTAAAGGCAGGCGCGGCAAGGTTTGCAGCGGAGGGTTCAGGTAGAGCATCTTGCGGCTTTTGCGCCAGGTGCCGTCGAGCACCACCAGGCGCAGCGGCTGATCCAGCCACGCAGGATCGAAGGGCTGCGGCGCGGCCAGGCCGAGGGCGGCGTCTTCGGTTTCCGGATACAGCAGCACGCTGCGCCGCTGCCGCGACAGCCACGCCAGCAACTGCGCTTGGTCGAATTGCTCCCCGACTTCCAGACGGCTGTTGGACAAGCTCAAATGCAGCAGGCGCGCGCTGCCCTTGGCGTTGCCGACTTCCATGGGATGTTGAAGAATCAGGACTTCCACCTGACTGGGCAGCGCCGTCACCCAGCGGCAGATGCAGGTCTGCCGGGGGCGCAGGCATGCGACGCACATGGCGCGCCGCGCGGGGACTTCAGTGCTGGCGGTATTCATAGCCCGCTATTGTACTGCGGTTGTATGGCTAAACCTTTAGCTTAAAACTCCTCCCAGCCATCGGCGCCGTTGGCATCGCTGGTGGCGACTGCGGTCTTGCGCTGCGCAGCCACAGGCTTGGCCACGGCCACCGCAGTTGTGCGGCGTGGCAAGGCCTTGGCCGGCGCCGACACCTTTGCCCGCGCTGGCCTCGACAAAGCCGGTGCCGCGCTCATACCGTCAAGCTTGAACACGCTCACCACGTCGGCCAGCTTGGCCGATTGCTCCTGCATCGATTCAGCCGCCGCCGCCGCTTCCTCGACCAGCGCGGCATTCTGCTGCGTTACCTGGTCCATCTGCGTGATGGCGTCGTTCACCTGCGCGATGCCGAGGCTTTGCTCTTCGCTGGCATTGCTGATCTGCGTCATGATCTGCGTGACGCGGCTGATGCTCTGGACGATTTCGTCCATCGTCTGGCCGGCCTTGTCGACCAGCTCGGAGCCGATCTGCACCTTCTGCACCGAATCGTTGATCAGTCCTTTGATGTCCTTGGCGGCGGCGGCGGAGCGCTGCGCCAGGTTGCGCACTTCCGAGGCCACCACCGCAAAGCCGCGTCCCTGCTCGCCGGCGCGCGCGGCTTCCACCGCCGCATTCAGCGCCAGAATATTGGTCTGGAAGGCGATGCCGTCGATGACCGAAATGATGTCCACGATCTTGCGCGACGAATCATTGATGGAGCCCATGGTGTTGACCACCTCGCCCACCACCGAACCGCCGCGCGTGGCGATCTCCGACGCGCTGATCGCCAGCGCGTTGGCTTGCCGCGCGTTCTCCGCGTTGAAGCGCACGGTGGACGTCAGCTGCTCCATCGAGGACGCGGTTTCCTCCAGCGAGCTGGCTTGTTCCTCGGTGCGCGAGGACAGGTCCTGGTTGCCGGCGGCGATTTCGGTGGAAGCCGTCGCTATCAGATCGGTGCCATTGCGCACCTGGCCGACGATGTTCACTAGGTTGGTGTTCATGGTCTTCAATGCGTTCATCAGTTGACCGGTTTCGTCGTTGCTGTGGACCTGGATGTCGCTGGTCAGGTCGCCCGAAGACACCGTCTCGGCCACCTTCACCGCCTCATTGATCGGCTGCGTGATGGTGCGCGTGATCCACCATGCGGCAAATGCACCCATCGCAATCGCCGCCACGCCGAGCAGCACCAGCAAGGTGCGGCCGCTCTGATACTGATGCTGGATCTCTACCGCCGTCGCATCGAGCGAGGCGGCCTGCTTGTCGGAGAAGGCCTTCAGCGCCGAAAGGTAGCGGATGCGGCTCTGGGTCATCTCGCCTTCATAGATTTTGGCCGCGCCTTCAAGGTCGCCGGCGTTCTTGGCGGTGAACACGGCTTTGCGGAAATCGGTGTAGGTTTTGCGCGTGTCGAGTACCTGCTTGAAGACGGGCTTGAGCTCCTCGTCATCGATGTTGGCGCCGATCTGGTCCTGAATCTGCGTGGCGCGGCCGGACGATTCGGCCATCAGCGCTTCGAGTTTTTTCTGGTCCGCAGCGTCTTTCACCATGAATGCACCGGTGGTCCGCGCGGCATTCACTTCGATGATCTTGCCCCACTCCGCAATCATGCGCTGATCGCGGATTTTCACGTTGATCATTTCATCGGTCTTGCTGCTGGCGCTGCTCAGGCGCAGCAAGCCGATGGCGGTCATCGCAACCAGCAGTAATAAAATAAGCGAGAAACCGAAGCCCAAGCGGGTGCCGATCTTGAGATTGTTCATAGCGAACTCCCTAGCGAATAGTCTGGATTGCCCAGTTTATGCTAGCACTATTTGTCCACAATCTATAGCATCAAAAGAAATATTTAGCGCTGCGGCGCAGCATTACCCCGTGGATGAGGCCCCCAGCAAGTCCTCTACGCCGGCCACTGCGGCGGGATCCTTGATCACGGCGCGCAGCCAGACGTGCAGCGGCATGTCGCCCCAACTGGCCGCGCGCTCGGCCAGATAGGCAACCGGACTGTGCGGTTCGGTGCGGCGGAAAAAGTCGGCGATCAGGCGCAATTGCTGGAGCGCTTGCGTGCGACTTTGCAGGCCGGCGCCGTGCAACATGGCCGGGCTGGCAAGGTTGGCGTCATCGGGATTGCCGCCCGCATCGGCTGCGGCGAACTGGATATGCGGCGCCAGATGGCGGATCACGGCCTGCACCGCCTCCTTCGCGGGCGTGAAGCCGGGACCATCGGCGCCCAGTTGCGTATCCACCACGCGCTCGAACGCGGTCAGCGCTTCCAGGCAGAATTCAGCGTCGGCCAAGACCGGCGCGGCGCATTCCTGCACCAGCGCCGGTGTGCGGCTGAGCAGCCAAAACAGGTTGCCGATGCGTTGATCGTAGTCGCCGTCGTCGACCAGCGGATACAAGTCGGTCCAATACTGCTCGCACAAGCCGGCCAGCACCGCATAGCCCTCGCCCAGACCGCGCAAGCCGCGCGTCTTGGCCAGCGCTTCGGCCAGCCAAGCAGCCAGTTGCAGATGCTTGCTGCGCGTGGCGATCAGTTGCGCGCAGCGGCTGGCGACGAAGGACCAATCGGCTTCCTTCAGCGCGGTTTCCCATTCGCCCTGGTCCAGCGTGGGATCGTCGTGCTGGCGTGCTTGCGCCACCTCGTCCACCTCGCGGCTGAAGGACAGGTCGTCGCCGCAGCGCCGCTCCGCGCTGACCGGTTGCAGCAGTTGATCGATGCTGAGCATGGCGGTCTCCTATTTGACGATGTATTTGAACTGGCCCTTGCTGTTGGCGCTGACCTTGATGCGGCCGATGCGCTCTTCCTGCGCCATCTTCTCCAGCACCGCCTGGGCGATTTCCGGCAGCAGCGTGCCGTTGAGGATGTGGTCGACGTTGCGCGCGCCGGAATCGACTTCGGTGCAACGCGCCAGCACGGCCTCCACCAGCGACGGCTCGTAGGTGAATTCGGCGTGGTGGTGGTCGGCGATGCGCTGCGCGATGCGCGCCAGTTTCAGCGCGATGATCTGCGCCAGCACCGTATCGGGAATCGGGTAGTACGGCGCCACTTTCACGCGGCCGAGGAAGGCCGGCTTGAAATGCTTGACCAGTTGCGGACGCAGCAGCTGCTCCAGCGCTTCCGCATCGGGCGGCGCCGCCTTGTTCAGACAGGCCTGCATGATGATGGCGGAACCGGCGTTGGCGGTGGCGATGATGATGGTGTTGCGGAAGTCGATCTCGCGGCCTTCGGCATCGTCCATCACGCCCTTGTCGAACACCTGGACCAGGGCAGCTCATACAAGGCGCGCGAGCCGGCAACGATGCCGAGCTTGGAGCCCTTGATGGTGTCGATCGCCTTGAGCATGCTGTCGCGTATGGCCTTGACCTCGGCGGCGCAGGGATCGGCGTTGGTCGGGCTGATGACCTCTTCAAGCCGGACCGACTCGCGGCTTGCGCGCCAGCGTCGCCACCACCACACGGCGCCGGCCAGCGCCAGCATCAGCGCGATGGCGCCCAGCGCCCAGATCAGCGCCAGTTCCAGCACTTGCGCGCCCAGATAAAAGAGCGCCGCCATCGCCGTCAGGCCGATGATGGTGAGGTGGCGGCTGTCGGTCAGAAAATCCCAGATTCGACGCATCATAGATCGTGTCCGGCGAAGATGACGGCGCCCAGACAGCAGGCGGACCGATCAATGGTGCCACCAACAAAGCCGGCATTTCTTGCGCGAGCGCAATAGGCCTCACTTCTTCACCGTGCCCGGCACGCGCAGTTCGGCGTGGCCGAAATCCATCATGGTCCAGTTGCCGCCCCAGGTCAGCCCCGCCGCTTCGGCCGCCGCGCCGTAGAGCTGGTAGCCGCGCATGGCCCAGGGATCGCGTTCCGAAATCACCAGCTTGCCGTCGCGCAGGAAGGCGCAGTCGGCCGCCAGACCGAACTGATGGTAGCTCTGGAACGCCCTGGCATTGGTCACATTGGGGCCGGCGGCGGCCAGCGCGTTCTGCCGCTCCGGGCTGCGGTAGCCCTCCAGGATCGCCATGTCGTAACCGTGCCGCTCCTGCATGATCCTGAACACCAGCAGCAGCCGCTGCGCGAACGCCGGATCGAGCAAGCGCCAGTTGCGGTTGGCGCTGTCGAGCATGGGCCGCACCAGCGTCACCTCGGCGGTGGTGAACACCGGCGGCGGCAACGGCGACGGCGCGGTCAGCTGCTCGCCATGCAGCAGACCGGCGATCTGGTCGTTGATGGCGTGCGTGTCGCTGTCGAAGCCGGACAACATGCTGCGGCCACTGAGCATCAGCGCCAGCAAGGGCGGCACGGCGAGCAGCACCGACGCCGCCGACAGCAGCAGATAGCGCTGCCTCAGGAAGCGCAGCGCGCTACGCAGCAAACCGCCGGCCTCGCGCCCCAGGCCGCCGAGCTGGCGCGCTCCCCGCCGCCCGCCGCCGCGCAATTGCTGACCGATGCGGCGGCTCAACGCATGCATCGACTGCACCACCACATCGCGCCCTACGGGAAACAGCAACAGCCAGGCGCAAAAACACGTCACCACAAAGAACAGCAGCACAGAAAAGAGAAACATGGTGCGCTCCATCAAAACGGGCCGGCGCCACAGGCCGGACACTGCATCGTAGGCCGTTCGCAGCGCTGCGACCTCGGCCAGATCAAACGCAAGGGGAAAATCTTGAACACGTCAAAATCCAAACCCGACCTGCTGGCCGAGACCTCGCGTGGCGAGAGCCTACGCATCCTGGCGCAACTGGAACACGGCGCGCGCGCACCAGCCCATGCGGCGCGCCCAAGCGGCTGGACGATCGATGGATGGACTATCGGATTGTTTGCGCTGCTGCTGTTGATGTGCAGCGTGGCGTGGATTATGCACGATAAGACGATTACGCCGCAGACCTTCCGCCAGGGCTACAGCGGCGGCGTCACATCAGCGCCGGCGCGCAGATCGGCGCCGCCGTCGGCGGAGCATGCGCCGCAGGGCCAGCAGGCAGCCGCCATCATCAATATGCCGCCGGCCGCGCTGGCGGACGGCGACTCCGCCGTTGCGGCGGAGGACGGCGCAGAAACGCCCGCACACAGCGCGCAACGACGCACCGCTGCCAGCGTCTCACCGGCCCTGCCCGCCTCATGGGCCTCCGCGCCGCAGGCCGCACGCGCGCTCGCGACCCAGCACAAGCCGCCCTCGCTGCCTGTGCGTGCGACGCCGCCGGCGACCAACGCCGCCGTCGCCGGCGCCACAGCACAAATCGGCGACACCGACGTCACCCTGCTCACCGCCCTGGTGGCGCACGCCAACAAGACGGCAGCAGTCACGCCGGAACGGCCGCGCGACGTGGTCGAACGTCAGGAAGGCGACAGCACCGCGCCGCTGCTGACGCGCTGCAAGCAGCTGGGACTGATCGAAGGCATGCTATGCCGTTCACGCATCTGCTCCGGGCGCTGGGAAAGCGACGCCGCCTGCCGCGCGCCCAGCCACTGATCAACCGCGCGCGGGAATGTTCAGTCCTCGGGCCACGGCAGGCCGCGCCACGAACGCGTTCAGCACGCGCTGCACATTGGTGAATTTTTCGAACTCGACCAGTTCGCCGGCGCCGTAGAAACCGACCAGGTTGCGCACCCACGGGAAGATGGCGATGTCGGCGATGGTGTAGTCATCGCCCATGATCCACTGGCGGGCTTCCAGGCGCTGCTCCAGCACGGCCAGCAGGCGTTTCGATTCGTTGATGTAGCGGTCGCGCGGGCGCTTGTCCTCGTACTCCTTGCCGGCGAACTTGTGGAAGAAGCCCACCTGGCCGAACATCGGCCCCACGCCGCCCATCTGGAACATCACCCACTGGATGGTTTCGTAGCGGCCGGCGGCATCCTTCGGCAACAGCTGGCCGGTCTTCTCGGCGATGTACAGCAAGATCGCGCCGGACTCAAACAGCGGCAGCGGCTTGCCGTCCGGGCCATTCGGATCGATGATGGCCGGAATCTTGTTGTTGGGATTCAGCGACAGGAATTCCGGCGACAGCTGATCGTTGGTCTCGAAGCTGACCAGGTGCGGCTCGTAGGCCAGGCCGGTTTCCTCGAGCGCGATCGACACCTTCACGCCATTCGGCGTCGGCAGCGAGTACAACTGCAGGCGTTCGGGATGCTGGGCCGGCCATTTGCCGGAGATAGGAAATGCGGACAGGTCTGCCATGGTTTAACGCTTTCGAAAAGAAAATGTCCGTCGATTATCTATGAAGCGCGGAAAACCTGCTGGCGACCAGCCACTGCGGCCTCTCCCCCAACTTTTGTGGCTATTATGGTAATATCGATTCGCCGGATGAGCTATCCAACCATCCGTCTCCAAGCAGCGAAATGCCTCGCCATGATCCAGCTTGATCCGCGCACCATCGTCTTCTTCTCCTCCGTCCTCGCAGCATTGATGACGCTGATCTTGCTCACCCTCAGGAGCAGCTTCGGCCAGCATCTGCGCGGCATGCTGGCCTGGGCCGCCGGCACCGCCCTGTTCTCGATCGCAAGCGCGCTGTATGCGCTGCGCGGACAATGGAACGAGCTCTTCACCGTAGTGCTTGGCAACGGCCTGTTCATGGCGACGGCCTGCTACTGGACCGCCGGCACCTTGCGCTTCTACGGCGTCAATCCCCGTCCACGGCTGCTGGTGTTGACCTGTGCGGCCATCACCGTGCTGATCTGGTGGTTTCTGCAGGTATCGCCGAATTACCAGGTCAGGCTGATGGCATTTACCGCCACCGGCTGCGTGCTGTATGCGATTCAGGCGGTGGTGTCCGCGCGTTACGGCGAACGCCATGCCGTATCGTGGTTTTTTACCGGATCGCTGGTGGTGTCGGCGCTATTCATGTTCGTGCGCTTTGTCAGCGGCGCGTTCGCGCTGGAACCCAACGCCCACTTCCTGTCCGAGGACTGGGTGCAGATCTGCTACCTGTTGTTCGCCAACTCCGTGACGCTGCTGCTCTCGACCGGATTCTTCATGGTCGCCTCGAGGAAAATCCAGTCGCAGCTGAACGAACTGTCGCGCCACGACTCGCTGACCGGCATCCTGAACCGCCGCGCCTTTCTCGAGCAATGCAACACCGAACAGACGCGCCACCTGCGCCACCAGCGCCCGCTGTCGATGATCCTGATCGATATCGACCACTTCAAAAAGGTCAACGACACCTACGGCCATGCGGCGGGCGACGCCGTGTTGATCGGCGTGTGCGACGCCGTGCAGGCGCTGCTGCGGAAAAGCGACGCGCTGGGACGGATCGGCGGCGAGGAATTTGCCATCCTGCTGCCCGAGACCGGCATCAACTCGGCCCACACGCTGGCCGAGCGCATCCGCAACGGCGTGGCCGACACCAAGATGATGGGCGGCCTGGCAGTGACCCTGAGCCTGGGCGTGACCACCTTCACCACCGAGTACGACCGGCCGCAGGACGCCATGCGGCGCGCCGACACCGCCCTCTACCAGGCCAAATCCGAGGGACGCAACCGAACGGTCCTCGCGCTGGCCTGAAAAGTAAAGCCAAGACGAGCAACAGCTCCCCCACCAGCTCCAGCGGCATCATCACATATGACCAAAATGGCAAAACGTCCAAAATCGATATGGCCGCAGGGTGCTCCTACGAATACCTGCCGCCGTTTGACGTCTACTTGCCAGCCTCCGTACGCCTGGACACCACCTGGGACGCCACTATCTCGCGCAAATATAGCTGTCTTTACTCCAGCAACACATCGACGGATACGCTGACACTAAAAGGCAAAGTGCTGGGTCAGGAAAGCATCACGGCTGCAGCAGGCACGTTCTCGACGATCAAGTACAACACCACACTCTCCCGCGTCACCCAGGAATTCTCCCTGGTAACCGAATCAACCTGCTGGGCCGATCCCGATTCCGGCGTCAACATCCAATGCGACAGCGTCCAAACCTACACCGACTCCAAGCCGCAGAACAATTACGTGTCCACCACAACCGAAGAGCTGGTCGCCTACTCCCACGCCAGCACCCAGCGCCAAAAACTGAGCACCGAACGCTACGCCGGCAGCTGGGCCGGGACCTTCGTCGGCGACGATCACGGTTACTGCACCACCAATAAGAACGGCGTCAATTGGCCGAAACGCAAAAAGCCCAGCCTGCGAAGGCTGGGCTTTTTTATCTGGCATTTCGATCACGCCGTTTTTTTGCGGAGGGCGGCAACACCCGTCAGGCACAAGCCGGCCAACAGCATGGCGTAGGTCTGCGGTTCCGGCACGGCCGTCAGGATGATATTGTCCAATGCGAACTGGCCCTGGTTGGTGCTGAAGGCGGAACAGCTCCCGGTGCCACCGTTGCAGAAATAGCCGTAGACGAACAGGTCGGTAACGATGCCATCGGTCAGCGCGCCGGAACCGCCCAGACGTGTGCCACCGGTCGTTGGGATATTCATGAAAGCGCCACTGCTTTTGAGGGGATAGTAGAACGACGCATAGCTGCCATCGGCGCGATCGGCCTCGACCGCGAGGTAGACGGTGCTGCCGGCTGGCGCTTCGAACACTGGAATGTAGGCTGCCGACATGCCGCCGAACAAAATCTGACCGCCGCTCACGTGTCCCAAATGGGCGATGCCATCATTGTAAACACTCAGGAAATTCGTCTTATTGTCTTTGGGGCATACACTGTTATAGCAAGTATCGGAGTCATTGCCGTTGGAGAGCGCGCCTATCAGTCCACCCGGGCCATTGATATCCTGCATGTCGATGAAATAAGCGCCTTGGGTCAGGTAGTCGCCGCCGAGCAACAGCGGAGCGAATGGAACGTTGGAGGCGTCCACGGTTTCAAAGTCAATGACATAGGCGTTGGCCGCCCCGGCAAATAACAATGGCGCCGCAGCGGCCAGCGTGGATCGCAATAACTGTTTCATGAATGGGCCCCAAGTGGTTTTTTGTTAAAAATGAATTTGATTTTTACAACAGCCCACTAGATCACAAAACAAAGATTGCGTAAAGAGAAAGCTTCATCAGTTACACTACCGGATTAACCGCCTCCGGAAAGAACCAACGATGCGTGCCCGTCTCCTTTGCGCCAGTTTGATCACCGCCTTCACCATCGCCGGCTGCGGCGGGGATACGGCGAGTCAGTCCACCGCTGCGCCCCAGCGCATGCGCATGGGGGGAAGCGTCGTGCAAACCAGCGCGGCGGCGCCCATCGTCTTCAATGGCTTGCGCGGCAACTACAGCATCGCGCCAAGCGCCGAAGGCTACCTGGTAACGGACTTGACCGGCGGCGAGGCGCCGCGCACGGTGGCGGCAACGGCCCGCCTGCGCTTCAGCGACACCTCGCTGTCGTTTGACATCGACGGCATCCCGGGCCAGACCTACCGCCTGTACCGCGCCGCCTTTGCGCGCACGCCTGACGCGGCCGGCCTCGGCTACTGGATCGGCGTGCTCGACCAGGGCGCCGACCTCGGCTCGGCGGCCCAGGGCTTTGTCGACTCGGACGAATTCCGCACGCTATACGTCAACGCCAGCACCAATACCGCCGTGATCAACCAGTACTATCAGAACGTGCTGAACCGGGCTGGCGACCAGCCCGGCATCGACTACTGGGTCAACATCCTCGACACCAGGAGCGCCAACTTGGCCGGCGTGCTGACCGGCTTCAGCGAGAGCGCAGAAAACAAGAGCGGCACCGCCGGCGCCGTGCAGAACGGCATCAGCTACCTGGAGTATGGCGTCAGCTACCCCGGCCTCGGCCCGACCTTCCCGCTGCGCTCGGCTTATCACCAGCGCATCATCACCCCGGCCACCGATTACCTGACATTGTCGGGCAGCTGCACCGGCTACGCCTCGCTGACCAGGCTGGCCACGACCACGCGCACATTCGAAGGCATCAGCGCGCTGCCGGCCACGACCAATGTCAGCCTCGGCCTGACCACCTGCTCGCCGACGCGCCTTACCTGGACCCTCGACGACTATTTCGACAGCAGCGACGCCCTGCTCGGTAGCAGCCAAACCAGCAGCTATTACAGCGTCAGCAGCGGCTCACAGCGCAGCCTGCCACCAGTGGCCAAGATCGGCGATGGCGGCGTGTATGCAACGCAGCAGCTTTACGCCGACACCACCAAAGCGGTCAGCGCCGGCCAGCGCGTGCTGAGCTATGCGGTCACGGCGGATGGCGCCGCCAGCGGCAGCGCCGTCCTCAAGCTGAGCGCTGCGCATACCAGCACCACCGGCCAGTCAACCTTCACACGCTCGCTTAGCTATCGCATCGGCGCCAACGGCGAGCTCGTCCTGCTGAGCATGGACGAACTGTATTCCAACGGCATCCAGTTGGTCTACACCGCCACGCCGGCCTCGGCCCAGCCTGCCAAGCTGACGGTAATCGACACCCTGGTGGGCAGCGGCAACCCGACAGTCGCAGGACAGACGCTGACGGTTAACTACACCGGCTGGCTGTACGATCCGTCCAAGCCTGACTTCAAGGGCCAGCAGTTCGACACCTCGGCCGGGCGCGGCAGTTTCAGTTTCCAGCTGGGCGTAGGCCGTGTGATCCAAGGCTGGGACCAGGGCATGACCGGCATGAAAATTGGCGGCAAGCGCACCTTGCTCATTCCTGGCGTACTCGGATACGGCACCAGCGGCAGCGGTGCCAGCATTCCTGGCAACGCGGCGCTGGTGTTCGATGTGGAACTCATCAGCGTTCAGTAATCCTTTTCCCCTCATTTGTAAGCGTAGCTATGCAACTAACAAACTTCAGCGATACATTTTCCGACAACCTCGCCCTGATTCCCTTGATGGATGCGGTTGCAGCAATCGACCTGGTCGACCAGTCAGGCGCTTCCGTGGCAAAGATCGAAAATAAACCAGGTCAAGCGGGATCGCTCCGGGTTTATTGCTGGCTGGCCGAAAAGCTCGGTGCGATTACCCCCGAAGCAGCGGAGGCAGGCCTGAAGATTTATGCCGAACACACGCAGGATGCCCGCACCAACCCGGGCAAACATCCGAACATCGACCGCCTGTTCAATATTAAAACGCCAGATCAAACCCTGCAGGTAAAACGCCTGTAAGCCCTCGTCTAGCCGTAAACGCAAAAACCCAGCCGGATGAGGGCTGGGTTTTTGAGATACTACGAATTGGTGGCTACCCGACCTGGACTCGAACCAGGGACCTGCGGATTAACAGTTCGGTGATGTGGCCAGTTGCTCGAAATTATACCGTCTACGAGGCGCGTATTCAGTTGCTATGCTTCTGCTGCGGCACGGATAGGTGCGAGAGCGGCTTGTGCTTCCCTTGGCATCTTTTCGATGACACTCAGGAAGGCGACGGCAGTGGCATCAGGCTGACGCCGTCCCTGCTCCCACCCTTTGAGCGTTGCCAGTGGAATGCGAAAGGTCAACGCAAATGTTTGTTGGGACATCTTCAAGCTCTCGCGCAGAGTGCGTACATTGGGGATATGCAACTCATGCACCTGCGCAGCTTTCGATTGCCCTTTCGCGTAAGCAACGGCCTGATTCAGGCTCTCGATCAAATCATTACCAAAATCAGCTCCCATCTCAATCTCCTTTCACGGCGTGATTTTCTTTCAGCGCCGCCGTTAGTTTCGTTACTTGCCGTTTCTGATCCTGGGTCATGTCAATACTCGCGGCCTTTGCATAGGCAAGAAGCATGTAGATCGGCACGTTTGCGTGATAGTAGAAATAAATCACCCGTGCGCCGCCGCGCTTACCGGCCCCAGCTCTGGCCCATCGCAGTTTTCGGACTCCGCCAGTCCCCGGAATAACGTCCCCGCTTTCCGGGTTGCGGGCCACGTAGTCAATCAACTCGGCCCGTTCCTCATTTGTCCAGAGCGCCCTCGCCAAATTCAAGAATGCAGGCGTCTCAACGATGGTGATCGGTTTGGTCTCCATTCCTCGATGGTACGTCATTGACGCCCGTCACTCAAGAACAAACGTCATTTACTCCGGGCTTACCTCACCCCTCGCCCCAACGGCTTCACCAAGTGAGTATTCTCACCCGCGCCGCCACCTGTTCTCGCTCACCGCCGCCACCTGTGCTCGCCGACCGCCGCCACCTATTCGCACTGACCGCCGCCACCCAGTCTCGTAAACCGCCGCCAATCACTCTCATGTATCGCCGCCATCGGATCTCATAAGTCGCCGCCACCTGTTCGCAGAACATTCTGGGTGGGAAGGAGTGCGATATGGTTTGACTCTGACAACTTCGCTGTCGAGCCCTGCCTTTCGGCGCATCCGTGTTCACGTCACCGTCGAGTGACATTTCGCGTATTTTCCAGCTAGACAAAATGCTATTCTCTGGGCAAGCCAATTTTGGCAAATAGAGACATTCAGGCAGTCCATGCAAGGGGCCGTCCGGCGTTTCGTGAGGAATGTTCTTGGTGGCCCCTGGACGGAATCGAACCACCGACACAGGATTTTCAATCCTCATGTCGTCAGCTATTCACTAACTTGGCATGGCCTTCACGTCCCACGTTAGCGAAAACAATACTCATTAGTGATCGGATTTCCATGTCTAAGTCGTTATCGGAATATAAGAGATTCATTGGCAAATCGCTGCCGACTCTTTCGGATCACGAGAAAAAACTGGCAAGGCTCATCCTGGATAACTTCCCTAAAGTGGAAGCAGCGGGAACGGCTGGAGGGAGGCGCGGAAAGCTAATCGCCCAGCTTATTGCTGCTGCAGGCGATTCAGCCCCTAGCGACTTGAATGTCGAGGCTGACGCTGCCCAAGACGAACAGGGTAGGATCGTTCGCCTGTCTAGTATCAAAGTTCAAAACTTCCGTGGGTTCTCAACAGAGCACACCCTTGCATTCAAGAACCCTTACACATTCGTGTACGGCCCGAACGGTACAGGAAAATCGAGCCTTTGCGAGGCATTAGAATACGGTCTGCTGGGTTCCATCAATGAAGCTGAAGCAAAGCGCATCGATGTAGCCGCGTACATAAAAAACTCCATAACCGGCAAGTCGAACCGCCCGGTTTTGCTTGGAACGACCGCCGATGGAAAAATCGGCGTGCCGGTCGCCCCAGACCCCAAGGCGTACGAATTTTGCTTTATCGAAAAAAACCGCATCGACGGATTCGCGCGTGTTGCCGCCAACACTGCCACGACAAAGCAGGCAAGGCTGGCATCGCTGTTTGGGTTGGAAGAATTCAATGCCTTCTCCACGCAATTCAACGACCACTTTGACAACTACCTCGATTGCACTGGAAAGAAGACGAAGGAATTGTCCGACAAAGAGAAGCAAATCGAAGGGCACAAAGCTATTCTGCTCCAGATCCCGCAGAAAGAAAAAGACGCCAAGGCGAAGCAGGACGCCCTTCTCTTAAAATATGGCAACTGCAAAACCCTGGAAGAGATCAAAGCTCATATTTCCGGGCTGGACGGGAACGGCGGCCTTACGAAAACGAACAACACCGAAATCGGGAGATTGACCAATCTCAAACTCGTCGTCGATCCTGGAGTATCAGAAATCCTCTCCGACGCAAAAGAGTTAGTTGAGCTAGTTGAAGAGCGCCGAGAAGCAGTTCAGTTCCTCGCTGCCTACAAAGACCAGCTTTCGCTAGGCGAGCTGTACACGGCAGTGCTGAACAACCGCGAAAAATATGAGCACAATTGCCCGGCATGTGAATCGCTTATTTATCAAGACGGACAACTCGCCGTGCCGAAAGACCCGTATGCGAATGCCGAAGAAAAGCTGAAGCAGTTTGAAGTGGCGCTGAAGAAGGAAGCGCGAATCAAGGAAATTACGGAGCTGCTTAAATCTCGCTGGGTTCCCTTGAACGTGAAGATTTCCAATATCTCCCCGGTCGCCGCCGCCATCGCCTTCGCGCAGACTCCAGAGATAGATGCCCTTCGCGATGCAGGCGCAGCGGTTGAAAATACAAAAACGCTGGAACCGGCAATGAATCAGTTCATCGCTCAGGCCGAGCTATTGAATGCGTTCAAGCTTGCGATCACCACATACAACCAGCAAATCGAAAAATCCAAAACTGAGATCAAGAAGCTCGAAGACAACAACACCCTCTTGGCAAAAGATCTGGAGGTAGTGGTCGCCGTGAAGACGACCGTCGCGGCGAACATCACGAGCGCGGCGGCTGCGAATCTCGCCATTGAAAAATTCAAGACGGAAAATGAGGAACTGATAAAGCTTGTTGAACAAGAGAAGCCTGTTATCGCCCGAAATATGCAGTATCTAGTGGCATACGAAAGCTTCCGCGAAAAGCTTCTGAACTACAACAGCAATCTCCCCGTTTCGCTGGCCGCAGACCTAAACGAGAAGACGCTGAAGTTCTACAACGCGATCAACAAGAACGACCACCCGTCAGACCGCCTGAAGTCGCTCACATTGCCGACTTCGCCGGACAAGAAGATCGACATTGAATTTGAAACAGGGGAAAAGTGCGATGCCTTGCAAATCCTCAGCGAAGGCCACATACGCTGCCTCGGCCTGGCGATCCTGCTTTCAAAAATAGTGCGTGACGATCTACCTTTCCTTATCTTCGACGACGTGGTGAATTCCATCGACGACGAGCACAGGAGCGGAATCGTAGGTCTCATCTTGGGGGATGACGAAATTAAGAACCGCCAGCTCATTATTACTACTCACGGCGAGGATTTTATGAAACGCCTGGAGCATGCAATTCCAAAGAACGAGTATAAGAGCAAGATCACGCGAATCGACTTTCTTACTCCGGAGGAATCCAAGAAAATTGTTGTGAAGCTAGAGTCACCCCGTCACTACTTGGTTATTGCTGAGCAGAGCTACAAGGATGAAAAAATGCATGAATGCCTTGGATATCTGAGGAAATCGTTTGAAGAAATACTTCACAGAATTTGGAAGAAACTCGGCGACAAAAATTTCAATGCACTCATCAGTGTTGGGATGCGTGGCCCAAAAAGCGCCCCTGATTTAAGCAGCATCGCTAACGGGTTGCAAGCCTTCTTATCCAAGCCCGAAGTTTCAATTTACAAAAACGTCATACCTATACTGGACACGATGATCGCGAAGCACAAGACTCACGCGATTGAGTGGAGCCAACTGAACAAAGGCGCACACGAGGAAGACAAAGCCGAAGAGTTCGACAAGGCAATCGTTAAAGAAATTTTTGACCTTATGGTGCTAATTGAAGATGCCGTAAAAAATGGCGGAACGGTCACGACCGCACCACCGCCTGCCGTTGCCGTCACTCCAGCATAATTTGTAGTGATCGCGACTTAATCAGGTGCACGGTTAGCTTCACCTAGTTCAACCAGTATTTCTACCATGACTAAAATTTATTATCTCGCCTACGGATCTAATCTCCACCCCGCACGACTTGTTGCGCGTGTTCCGTCCGCCCGAGTTGTCGGAGTAGTCGAGATGCCTGGTTTTGTGCTTGCGTTTCACAAACGCAGCGTCGATAGCTCTGGGAAGTGCCTACTCTACTCGGAGCAAGGCGCAAGTCATAAGGCGTTCGGCGTATTGTACGAATTTGACGCTCATGATAAAGCTAACCTCGATGCGGTTGAAGGGAAAGGCAAGGGATATATCGAAAAACTCGTTCAATTTCACCTGAATGGGCAAACCTACACGCCTTATATCTACATAGCTGAATCCACGCACATTGACGGGACACTAATTCCGTATCATTGGTACAAGAGCCTTGTCCTCATTGGCGCTCGATATCATGGTTTTCCGCCAGAATACGTGGCGACTATCGAAGCGACGCCATCGAAACGAGATCCAGACGCCATACGCACCCAAGAAAATGAAAAACTACTCGCTAAAATGACTATGTCCTAGTCCAGACGGCATCTGGTATCCGACGTGGTGCCTGAACAATGCGGATGTACGCCTTCGACCTGGGCATGGTCGGCGATTTTTGCGACCACATAGATGAAAAAGCCTCTTCCTACCAGCGCTAAAGACACGTTTAGCCAGAACATCGGCTTGGTGCGGCGCGTGAAAAATTTATCCCAAGAAAAGCTTGCCGAAATGGCGAGTCTGCACAGAACGTATGTTGGCCAGATAGAAAGAGGGGACGTTACGCCGACCTTAGAGGCGGCAGAGCGAGTAGCTCAAGCATTAGGTTTGGAGCTATGGGAAGTATTACAGCCGGGCTTTAGCCTTGATGCCGTGATCATGCAGCGTGATTGATCTCAACTAACCTATGCGGCTACTTTGCATTAGTCGCGAAAATTGAGCAGATTTCGTTGGAGCAATACAATTATTCGGAGAATTTGTGACTTACCTTGAAGTAATTGACACTGCCGTTAAGGTTGGCTTGGGCGCGGTAATCTCTGGCGTATCTACATTTTGGATGGCAAAAGCAAAGACACGTGATGACATGCGGCGTGAACGACTTCAACGCCACCAAGGTCTACTAGAAAAATGTGCAGAACAAATCGAGGGGTTTTCTCACGTATTGCTGAGATATTGGGCACTTATTGTGGAGTGCGTGAGATTGAGGGAACAGGGAATTGATTTGTCCGAGAAAAAGCTTGAAGAACTCTCGAAAACCAAAGCTGAGCTGTTCGATTCATTTAGTGATCTAACAAGTGCTGAGTCAAAATTTCTATTGCTGGGCCATGCCGATGCACAACGCCTCCTTAGAGAGCTTGGCGACTTGTCAAAAAGTATCCGACGCCATGCTTGGGAAGGCAATAAAAAACTAACGGAGACTGAAATGGAAGAACTGCGTACCAAATTCTTGGTCGCGCGAGAAAACCTATTTAATGCTCTTAGTGCGATTTATCGCAAAGAGACATAACTCCACTAGAAGCTAGTTTTCCAATTCAAAGTTCCTTTTCAGAATTCACCCCGCCACCCTAACTAAATTCAAGCATAAATGTACGAAACATTATATGAACAGATCTCAAGAGCCTGTTGTTTCATCTCGGTGTTTCTTGATGGTGAACTTATCGGCGAGGGGACTGGTTTTGCTATCAGTTCTGACGGAGCAGTGTTTACGGCGGCTCACGTTATTACCTGCCGCACTCCAATTAAGGAAAGCGACTACCGGGATCCCGCACTCAAAATTTATGTCAAGTTTCCGGGTGTCCCGGTGCTGGAGTATCACGTCGCGCTTTGTGGGATTACTCTCCAAATTCCTCAGTTTAAAGACAACATCCAGCTAGACCAAGCACTTATCCTACCGCGCTCACCTGTTCAATTACCTTTCTCTCCGTTCACAGTAGGCTCACCTCCTCGTTTAGGCGAAGAGGTGTTTTTTGCTGGCTATTCAGATGAACTTGAACTACCTTTCAATGTTGATCGACTACTTAAATCTGAAACTGAGGGGGCTGACGAATTCTTCCAAGCGATGCAAAAAGGCTATAGAGCGGACATGACAGGCCCAATGATTAAGCGCGGCGTAGTGGGAAATATCCGGCGAATACATGCATCACAGTCGGTTAACGACTTAAAGCTAGAATGCGACATTTTCTACCTTGATAACTCAGTTCATAGCGGGGCAAGCGGTGGTCCCGTTGTTAATCGAAACGGATGCGCAGTTGGCGTAATCGTTCAACGAGCTACAACTTCAGTATCACAAGCGGCCGCACCCGGTTTATTTGTGCCTTCCGGCGCAACTGTGGGACTCGGACTTCAAACGCTACCTGCAATCTATAAATGGCTTTCCAATCAGTCCGTGTAACTAAAAATTTAAGCCACAGAATTAATTCCTATTGTCACAAAGTCCTTATGACAATGAAATGACACGCTCTTCCTTTATTTTCCCTGACGCCTCAGCCCCCCCCATTCCAGTCATGAATGCTGCCAACAAACCGCCATCAAGCCTGTATAAATATGCTGCTTTCACTGCGCAGAATTTAGAAAACCTAAAGAATCAGGCCATCTACTTTAATTCCCCTCGCAACTTCAACGACCCTTACGACTGCAGCGTGACTCCAACCATTCAAATCCCAACGGATGTAGATGTGGACAGTATACGTGCGCGTTATCTAGCTGATCCGACGACCCCGATATCAGTTCGCGAGCAGCTGCAGCGTGCAACCACCGAGCGGCTTCGACAGATGTTCATGAATTCAGCCAAGGATGTAGCGGCAGCGAAGATCAAAGAGTTCAGCGATACACGCGGCGTTTCATGCTTCTCGGAAAGTTGCGATGACCTGTTAATGTGGGCTCATTACGGCGGAAACTATCGCGGCTTTTGCCTCGAATTCGACACATCCTATTTCCCAAATTTACAGAAGGTTCATTATTCGACAGCGATGCCGTCGTTTGATCTTGTTCCGATTCTGAAGCATGAACTTGAGGCTAGCGACTTTATGTCCATGTTTTCAAGTAAGTCCCTATCTTGGGCATACGAAAGAGAATGGCGAGCCTTTCACGCGGAAGTGGGTACTTCGTACGGCTACCCGCCAGAGGTACTTACAGGCGTGTACTTTGGTCCTGAAATTAGTCGGGCGGCCTTGGAAATCATATGTTTAATCCTGCAAGGGCAGAACGAGGGTGTTATTTTTTGGCAAGGCACTCGCAACGCTAACACCTTCAAAGTGGACTTTGCCCAATTCGACTACCTTTCTTATCTACAGGCGAAGAAGGCGAGAACTTAGCCACGTGCAACGAGTTCGATCGCACGGTGACCGTCCAAAATCCATGAGCCCGCAGCCCGCCTCTCCACGCTACGCGAGCCCAAACCCTAGGCCCTGCCCATCCCCACCGCCCAACGACCTCACCCCGGGCCACTATGCGCAAATAACCGCCACACACGCCGCAGCCGGTGACGTGCCCCAGCTTGGACGCAGTAGAGTGCAGCTCAGACCCTGGCACTGGAACTCTGAAAAATATTGCAGCCGAACGTCAGCCTTGCCGCATTAGCAAACAGGGGCTGTGAGCATTGGACTGTGACAATCTGCGTATATTCTTGTCATGCAACATGCTATCCTGCCACAAGCAACCGGCAGCGAAGAAGGGTCTGCCAGAGGATTAATAAGGCGGTTTATATTGTGTAATTAAGGGACCATTGTGAAAAAAAATGTTTCAATCGTTATTTTCTTCTTTTTAGGTGCGATACAAAGTGTAAAAGCATCCGATGAAAAGTCTAGTGCGCCTAGTAAAGGCGACTCCTTAATAATTAAAAATTTGAAGAACGAACTAGTTAATAGTTTGAGCGACCCAGAGTCAGCTAAATTTAGAAGTATTGGTTTTAACCCCAAGACGAAAACACTTTGCGGCGAGGTTAATGCAAAGAACTCATTTGGCGGTTATTCTGGATTTCAGTGGTTCAGCTGGAGCCACGGCAAAGGAGGAGGAGTGCTTCCAATGCCAGGGGTTCCAAGAGAGAAAATTATAGAATTTTTGAATAAGGCAACTGATGAAAATGGAGAGCAAAATCCCTTTCAATGTGCCGTTAAATGATTCACAGGGCGCGCGGTCAGACTTTATAAAGTGCCCGTTAACCCTTACCTTGATATATTAGATTCCGCTTTGAGGTGATTGCGGTTTGGTGTGAGAGTTCGTGAGTTTGCAGATGCGCATTCCATACCGATTGCAAGCGATAGTGACGCTACAATTCGCTTGGAAATTGATAGATCAATCTGTTACGCAAAGCCAACCGGCCGCCAAAGCACTGGAGGAAATATGGGGTCAAGAACCTGTAAAGGATATTGCGAAGCACTTTTCGCCGTAACATGAAAACTCCCCTTATCATTTGTACTCTAATTGTGGCTGCAACAGTGTTCTTTTTGGCAGGTGTTGTTGTAGGCAATGTTATTCCTGGCAACACACTTGCTCAGGATAGCTTGAGTGCGTGGGTCTCGGCATTTTCCTCTGCTGTGGTTGGAATTCTAACTTTTGTCTTGGCGATAGAAACATGGCGGCTTCGTGCGGCACAGACAAAGCAACTCGACGAGCTACGTAGAGACGCGATAAGGCCAAGTATCAATGTCGAGCTTGTACCAAATAGAGTCGGCGTGAACTTCATGGATGTCGTGGTACGCAATTATGGAAAGGGTATAGCCAGGAAGGTGAAGTTTGAATTCCTTGATCGAGCTGGCAATGTTATCGATTCTACCGATGATCCCATAGTTCTCGCGTGCCGGAAGTTAGGAATCTTCACGCGCGGCTTCGAGTCCATGGGTGTGGGGCACGAATTCAAGGCATTCCTTTTTAGCTTCTTCGACCTTGGTGCAAGAATGGACAGTGACGTCTTCAGTTTTTTCTTGACGATTCGTGTCTCATTTGAAGACGTTGAGCAGTTTCATTATTCAGAGGATTTTGTAATCGATTTTTCTCAGTTTAGAGGGCTTGGCACACTAGGTAATGATCCAATGATCCAAATAGCGAATGAGCTAAAGTCAATAAAGGAGTTGATGCCTCGACCATCGAATGGGCGCGTGCAGGTCGACTCTTATGATTCAGGGGACCGTAATCAGGAAAGCGACCAAAGTCGCCTGAACTGGGCTCGATCCCGTGAGCGGGATTCTCAAAACTAGGCCGCGTAGCATTTACTCATTGTTATGAAAATAGTGAGCCTGCTTATGAAGTAAGGCGGAGCGATTATTGTCCCGGTGGCAGCCCAGCTGGCTCCTTACGACAGGCTAATACTTTGGGCGTTAGCGGAAATTGCCGATAATATCGGTCCGGAATAGATTACAAGTCCCGCTTGCCATCCAGCACTAAGCCTCAGCCCAGCCCTCATGTGCCACGCTAGCTCAGCGTTAGGGGAAGGTCATGCCCTCGCCCCGGCGGCATCACCACGGCCCACTATGCGCAAATAAACGTCCTTGCCGCCGTGCCCACTGCCCAGCGACCTCACCACAGCCCACTATACGCAAATAAACCTGCCCTAAAACGCAAAAACCCAACCGGGTTAGGGCTGGGTTCTTGGCATGCTACTGTATTCTGGCTCCCCGACCTGGACTCGAACCAGGGACCTGCGGATTAACAGTCCGTCGCTCTACCAACTGAGCTATCAGGGAATTGAGGCCAACATTATAGCCGCCGCCCCCACGTTTGCCCAGCCCCAAAATCTATATTTCTCCAGTTGCCCCGAAAAGTCCCTTTTACGTCACAAGTAACAAGATTCCGATGTACCTAAAACGAAAGTTACTATATCATTATTTTCGTTTCCATAATTACATCGAAGTTGTGAAGAGAGTTTAATCCGAAGTAATAACAATAAAGGGGATATGGCTATGAAACTGGGCAAATTCACACGAAAAATCATGCTTGCAAGCTTTGCGAGCATGGCCATGGCATCCGGCGCCAGCGCTACCAATGTGCTGCTGTTTGATGACTTCATCTACGCCAACGACGTCTGGGGCACGGCGCTGGCGGGCTTGGGCGTCAATGTCACCAGCGTGACCGACGACAGCGCCTTCAACGCGGCCATCGGCGGCGGCTACGATCTGGTGGTCGTACAATTGGACAGCACCGGCCACTCGCTCGATCTGAGCAGCTACCTGAGCGGCGGCGGCAAACTCATTTACGGCAACTGGATGAGCACCGACGACGCCAC
Source organism: Duganella sp. BuS-21 (assembly GCA_041874725.1). Classification (GTDB taxonomy): domain Bacteria; phylum Pseudomonadota; class Gammaproteobacteria; order Burkholderiales; family Burkholderiaceae_D; genus Rugamonas. The sequence goes on from CP097466.1 coordinate 4,933,301, forward strand.
CGTGGGCGTGACCCAAGGCAGCGTCAATCAGTACGGTATGCAAATCACATCGGCAGCCCTGTCCGCCGGCCTGAGCAGCGCTACGCAAGCGCTGACCAATCCTACCTATGGCATCTTCTCACGCGAGCTCGACGGCGCAGTGAGCCTGGCCACGCTGGGCTCCTATTCCGGCATCCTGCAAACCTATAACGACCAGATCATCGTCAACGGCTTCCTCGGCGAAACCATGGCGCTCACCACCGACGAAGTTCGCCTCTATCAAAACGAAGTCACCCTGCTGATGGCGCCGGTACCTGAGCCCAGCACCTACGCCATGCTGGGCGCGGGCTTGGTCCTGCTGGGCGTCGCCGCCCGCCGCAAACGCTCCGCATAGTCGGCCACCGCCTCGGGTGCCGTTGCGCATCCGGGGCGTTCAGATATTGATATGCTGCTCGATCACCGCATCGAGTGCGCGCACATCGTCTTCATCATCGAGTTGCTGGAAGTCTTGCGCAATGGCCGACAACTTGCTGCGCAAGAAAATCTCCTCGGCCACCGGACTGGCAACCTCAGCGCGCCGCATCATTCCCTCCCGCAGCTTCAGCGTCGTAGGAAACACCTGGACCGACCAGGCGCCCAGCCGCACGCCGGCGTACAGCAGACGCGCCTGTTTCAGCTTGCAGCCGCCGGCAAGACAGGCATAGTAGAACATGCGGTCGGCCTCATGCCGGATCACGGTCGGGTCATCACACGCGACGTCATGCACAATGGATGCGCGCCGGTAATCATCGGTGTAGGGACTGCCGACGGTCGACCACAAAAATTCCGGAATGCTGGCGCCGTTGACGATGGAACCGGCCGGCGCAGACCACAGCTTGCCGCCGGGGTCCTTGAACCAGAAATCTTCCAGCAACAGCATGTCGCGGTCCTTGCCGGCCGCGTTGATCAGCCACTCCGTCTTCGGGTTGCCTGAGAAAAAACCATGCGCCATGGAGGTCTCCCCTATATCAAATTGAACTATCGCGTGCGTGCCTGGTACTGGCTTGACCTGTCAGGCGCCGCAATTGATCTTCCACGGGACGCCGAAGCGATCAATCACAATTGCGTAACAAGGCGACCAGAATGTTTTCTGCGGCGCGAGCACAACCTGTCCGCCGGTTTGCAGCGCGTTGAAGAACAACCTGACCTTGTCCTCCGAATCAACGCCCATCAGAACGTAGAAACCTGCCGGCTTCGCATACCTGCCGGAGTCGACATCGGCACCAGCCAGTTCGACACCGTCTATGCAGATATTTGCATGAACAATTTTCTCCGAGTCCGACTCGGACTTCGCCGGAACCGGCGAGTCCCTCACCTTCAACATCGTCCCGATGCGTCCACCGAGATGTTCAGCGTAGAAGCGGAAAGCCTCCTCGCATTGTCCGTCGAAATCGATATGGAATGACATGCTCATATCAGGTAGCTCCCTTTAGCGAATAGCGTCAACATCGAAACGTTTTACCCATGCAAGGCCCGATCCACTCATCACCTCCGTGCCTAGTTCAACATCAGCATAATAAAACTGGGGCGGCAAGATTTTCTGTTCAACCGCAAAATGGGTCAATTTTACAACATCGAATGAGCCCTCCAAGGAGGATGCCTTTGCCCGGAAGTTGTCAGCCAAACAGAGGTGGCGACTGGCGACGCTATGTCGGCCGTTGGTGACTATCGCCAGCTCGTGCAATATCCGCAAACTGCGCAAGCCCGCATGACTCACCGGAAGCGGCGATGGCGCCTGTGGAGGCGGAGCCCATGGACAAGTACCCTGCTTGTCAACTCCTTGCTCGCCTGGCTACACTTCAAAACGCAAAAAGCCCAACCGGTGAAGGCTGGGCTTTTATATATTCTGGCTCCCCGACCTGGACTCGAACCAGGGACCTGCGGATTAACAGTCCGTCGCTCTACCAACTGAGCTATCAGGGAAAAGAGGCCGTACTATATACGGCCTGCTTTCAGCTGTCTAGGCTGAACGACGATTTTTTAGAAACCGCCGCGGAATTGCACGCCAAACTGGCGCGGTTCGTTGACGAAGCCGGTCAGGTTGTTGAAGTCGATACCACCGATGAGACGCTCGGTGTTGGTGATGTTACGCGCATAGCCGGCCACTTCGTACTTGCCGCCATCCCAGTTGTAACCCACGCGCAGACCACCTTCCACCAGGTTCTTGCCGGTGAATTCCTTCGACTCGTACAGGAAGAAGTTGATCTTGCTGCGGTACGACCAGTCGGTCAGCACGAACAGGTTGCCTTCGGCCAGCGGCCAGTTGTAGCGCGCGCTGGCGTTGACGATGTACTTGGCAGCCTGCGGCAGTGGGTTGCCGTTGATCGAGACCAGGCCGTTGGCGCCAATCGGATCGGTGATCGTGCACTGCGCGCATTTCGCCACGTACAGGCTCGGATCCTTGATCTCGGTGAAGTTGTACGAACCGCTCAGGCTGACCTTGAAGTCCGGGGTCAGGAAACCTTCGATCTCGCCTTCGACACCGCGACCGGCGGTCTTGGCGGCGTTGATCAGCTTGGTGACGTTGGAGTTGCCGCCGACCACGGTCAGCTGCTGGTTCTTGACGTCGTAGTTGAACACGCTCAGCGACGCGCGGGCGCGGCGGTTGAACAGGTCGGCCTTGACGCCGGCTTCAAACGAGGTGATGGTTTCCGCATCGGCCACAGTAATCGGCACCGACGCCGACGCAGCGGCGATCGACGGCGCGCGGAAGCCGGTCGCTACGCGACCGTAGGCGCTGACGTCCTTGTTGATCTTGTAGGTGCCGCTCAGGTCCCAGTTCGCCTTGTTCTTGCTGACGTCCACCGACTTCGGACCGATCTGGGTCACGTTCCACGATTCGACGGTGCGGAAGTCTTTTTCGTCGTGGGTGTAACGTACGCCGCCGCGCACCGTGAATTCGCTCGACACGTCATAGGTCACCGAACCGAAGGCCGCGTAGGCGGTGTTGTTCTGGTGGCTCATCAGATGCGAGGTCTGCAGCTGGGTGGTGCTGTCGAAGTTGTCGCTGGCGCCGTCGCCGCTTTCCTTGAAGTAGTACACGCCGGCCTGCCAGTTCAGCGGACCTGCGTTCTTCGATTCAACGCGGAATTCCTGGCTGTACTGCTTCAGCTCGGGAACGCTGCCGGCGGTTTGCACCTGGAAGGGAATGAAGCCGGGACCGGTCGGCGTGCCGCCGTCGATGTCGCCACGGGTGTAGTAGTTGTCGATGGCTTCGTAGCCGGTGATCGAGAACAGCTTGACCGCACCCAGGTCCCAGCTCAGGCGCGCACCGGCGCCGTTGGTGCGCAGGTTCTGGAAGTTCAGGCCGTTGGTGTTGATCTTGGTGAAGTCGTAGCCGTCAGCCAGATCATTGGTGCCCTTCTTGATGGCGTTGGCGCGGAACAGGCGCGCGCTGCCGTCGGTCGAGCGCGCGTGCACGTTGAACAGCGCGTTGAAGGTGGTGCTCGGCTTGTACAGGAATTGCACGCGCTCGGCGTGTTCGTTGTAGCCTTCCAGCGCATCGGTCTGCTTGGTGAAGGTGTTGTCGACGAAGTCGTCGCGGTGCTGGCGCAGGGTCGCCACGCGCATTGCCCACTCGCTCGACAGCGGCACGTTGACGGCCGCTTCCAGGTTGGTGGTGTTGTGGCTGGCCCACGACAGGCTGTAGTAGCCTTCCATCTTTTCCAGGCTCGGCTTGGCCGATTCAAACTTGACCACGCCGGCCGGGGTGTTGCGGCCGAACAGGGTGCCTTGCGGGCCGCGCAGCACTTCCACACCGGCCACGTCGAAGACCGGGAAGCCTTTCAGGATGCCGTTTTCTTGCACTACGTCGTCATAGATCAGCGACACGGGCTGCGAAGCGAAGGTCGAGAAGTCGGTGTTGCCGTAGCCGCGGATGTAGAAGCGCGGGAAGGTACGGCCGTTCGACGATTCCACGTTCAGCGAAGGCACTTTGCCCGCCAGGAAACGGATGTCCTGGCCGCCGGACAGCAGCACGTCCAGTTTCTCGTTATTGAGCATGGTCACGGAGACCGGCACATCCTTGATGTTTTCCGCGCGGCGCTGGGCCGTCACGGTCACGGTTTCCAGCTGCGGTTCGGTGGCGGTTTGCGCCAGGGCGGTACCGATAGGCATCACGGCGCCCAGCGCCAGCAGGCGCTTGTGCATCTTCGACAGTTTGATCATTCAATTTCCCGATTTAAATGTAGTGCAAAGAGTTAGAAACAGTTGTCTCCTGCTTTCTCTTTTATTGTCACCACCCGCTCATCTGTCGTGACCGTGGTAGCGCGTGGCGGCCGGTTGGCGCACGCGGTAGCTAGCAATATTGCACCGACTTTTTTGAAAGGCGATATTCTCATTGATTGATACCATGTATTGCAAGCTGAATATAAGCCAAACTACATTAACGGTTGGAAATTCGGCTAAGCATATGTAAGAACTGAATAATCAGTGGCTTAGGCGCGCCGCGCCGCCAGTCGAAGCACCATGGCGGCAAGCGCATCGGGAAGACATCGGGCACAGGAGGGACGTGGCAATTGTAGGAAAATTGCCACAAATGCAGCACGGCCAGCGCGAGGCTGGCCGTGTGGGGAGGAGGGAAAGCCGGCCTTACATGCCTAGCGATTTCAGCAGTGCATCGGAGTCGCTATCGTCGGACGAGACACTGGACGAACCGCCGCCACCGGCGCGGTGGGCGTCGCGCTGCTGCTCGTCGAGCAGGGCGTCCGGATCGTCGATTTCGCTGGCGTCGAAGTCATGCAGGCGGATGAACTCGGTGCGGTCGATGGCCAGTTCCAGGTAAAACACATTGCTGGTTTCGGTGTAGAAGCTGACGCGGCGCATTTCCGGGCGGTCCAGCGGCGTATCGACGCTCAGCACGATCTGCTTGTTCAGCACCAGCATCTTCGGCTGGTTCTGGGTGATGTTGGTTTGCAGCTCGCGGCGGATCTTGCCGGTGAAGTCGCCGACGATCTGGTTCATCAGTTCGCCCAGGATGTTGGACACTTCGTCCGAGGTGTGCGAACTGGCCAGTTCCGACTTCGGCATGCCCATGTGCAGCATGTAGCGCTCGTAGATCTCCATCGCCGTCTCGGCGGCAAAGTTCAGCACCACCAGGCCGGTAAAGCCGCCGTCGAACAGCACGAAGCAGCCGATGTCCGGCTTCAGGCCGATCTTGGTGATACGCTGAACCATGCCCGAATAATGCACCTTGCTTTGCGTTGCCACGTTCAACACCCGGGTGACCGAGTTGCACAGACTCACCAACAAGTCTTCGGTGCCGTAGACAACCCCTTCGTTTTCGCTGCTCATAATTCCTACCTCTACTCGAATTCTAAAGATGAAAGCCTGTTTCCCCGGTCAAAATTCTTGCCCAAGAAATATGGTTCAGAATACCGAGTGGCAAGATTCCCGTCCATAGGATTTGCGTATTTGTGCGAGATTTTGGCGCAAAATGCGCATCCGTGCGTCCGGCCAGGGGCTTCCAAACGCCGCTGCGGAAGATAACCTGCTTGACGCCCCCGGCTGGAAAAGTGACAATCAAATGATTGCGCTATCCATTTAATAAAAAATTTGATGGTAATACCATCGAAACAGGCCGGAGACATGATGAATCAAACCCTACCCAACCCTACGGGCAAGCTTTCCCGTCTGGAAAAGATCGGCTATAGCCTGGGCGACCTCGCCGCCAACCTGATCTTCCAGACCCTGCTTACCTTCATCGCCTTTTTCTACACCGACGTCTACAAGATTCCGGCCAACGCGGCGGCCACCATCATCTTCATCGGCGGCCTGACGGGCGCCTGCTTCAATCCCATCATGGGCTTGATCGCCGACCGCACCGCCACCCGCTGGGGCAAGTTCCGCCCGTGGCTGCTATGGACCGCCGTCCCGTTCGGCCTGATCTCCATCCTCGCCTTCAGCACGCCGGACCTGGGCGACAATGGCAAGATCATCTACGCCACCCTGACCTACCTGGCGCTGCTGCTGATCTACTCGGCCAACAACCTGCCCTACTCGGCGCTGAGCGGCGTGCTGACCGGCAGCATGCAGGAGCGCAACAGCCTGTCGTCCTACCGCTTCGTCGCGGTGATGGTGGCCCAGTTGATTATCCAGGTGCTGCTGCTGCCGCTGGTGCTGATTCTCGGCGGCGGTGACAAGGTGGCCGGCTTCCGCAACACCATGATGCTGTTTGCCTTCGCCGGCACCATCTGCTTCCTGGTCGCCTTTGCCACCACCAGCGAGCGCATCGTGCCGACCGCCGAGCAGCGCTCCAGCATCGGCCAGGACTTGCTCGACCTGATGCGCAACAAGCCGTGGGTGGTGATGCTGCTGCTGACCATCATGGTGTTCATCACGCTGGCCCTCAAGGGTGGCCTGTACATTTACTATTTCAAGAACTACCTGAGTGAAGCGGCGTTGGCCGTGTTCCTCCAGGACATCGGCTTCATCGGCTTTATCGAGCACCTGAACGGCGCGCTCAACAGCATCGGCCTGACCAAGTTCCAGTGGCCGGAAGATCCCGCCACCTCGGCCTTCAGCCTGTTCAACGGCGCCGGCATCCTTTGCATGATCATCGGCATCGGCTTCTCGAAGTCGCTGGCCGACCGCTTCGGCAAGCGCGATGTGTATGGCGCGGCGCTGCTGGTGTCCACCTTGTTCATGCTGGTGTTCTACATGTTCTCGCCGTCGTCGATCGGCCTGGTGTTCGGCGCGCAAATCCTGCACGGCTTCTTCTACGGCATCACCATCCCGCTGCTGTGGGCCATGATCGCCGACGTCGCCGACTACTCGGAATGGAAAAACAACCGCCGCGCCACAGCGTTGCTGTTCTCGGCCATGATCTTCGGCCTCAAGGCCGGCCTCAGCATCGGCGGCGCGCTGGTTGCCGCGCTGCTGGCAGGCTATGGCTACGATGGCGCCCAAGCCGTGCAGCCGCAAACGGTGGCGGACGGCATCCGCATTTCGATCAGTCTGTATGCATCGCTGCCATTCCTGGTCGGCGTCGGCATCCTGTACTTCTACGACATCAACAAATCGGCCGAACGCACGATCGAACTGGATCTGCAAGCCCGCCGCGCTCAACCCACCGCATAAGGCCATATCATGTCCGAACAACTGACGCCAGCCGAACAACAAGCCCTGCTGCGCGCCATCTCGCAGCCGCTGGTTTCGCATATTTACACGGCCGATCCGTCGGCCCACGTCTTCAACGGCAAGCTCTACATCTATCCATCGCACGACATTGAAGCGGGCATTCCCTTCAACGACAACGGCGACCACTTCGGCATGGAGGATTACCACGTGCTGTCGATGGACAGCCCGGACGGCGCCGCCACCGACCACGGCGTCGCCCTGCACGTCAAGGACGTGCCCTGGGCGGAGCGCCAGATGTGGGCGCCGGATGCCGCCACCAAGGACGGCAAGTACTACCTGTACTTCCCGGCCAAGCGCGCCGACGGCATCTTCCAGATCGGCGTAGCCGTCGGCGAGCAGCCGCAAGGCCCATTCACGCCGGAACCGACCGCCATCGAGGGCAGCTATTCGATCGATCCGGCGGTGTTTGAAGACCAGGGCCAGCACTATATGTACTTCGGCGGCATCTGGGGCGGCCAGCTGCAGAAGTACCGCGACAACAGCTACGCCGCCGGCAACCAAGAGCCGGCCGACGACCAGCCGGCGCTGGGCGCCCGCGTGGCGCGTCTGACGCCGGACATGAAAGGCTTTGCCGAGGCGCCGCGCGAGGTGGTGATCCTGGACCAGAACGGCCAGCCGCTGACGGCCGGCGACCACGACCGCCGCTACTTCGAAGGCCCGTGGATGCACAAGTACCAGGGCAAGTACTACTTCTCCTACTCAACCGGCGACACCCACTTCCTGTGCTACGCGGTCGGCGACAATCCCTACGGCCCGTTCACCTATCAGGGCCAGATCCTGACGCCGGTGATCGGCTGGACCACCCACCACTCGATCGTGGAATTCGCAGGCCGCTGGTTCCTGTACTACCACGACAGCAGCCTGTCGCAAGGCATCACCCACCTGCGCTCGGTGAAGGTGACGGAATTGTTCTACGACGAAAACGGCCGCATCAAGACCATCGCCCCCTACGGCACGTAAGTAGATCCCGCAACATGCCTTGCCGCAGTTGCGGGATTTTTATGCCGGCGGCAGGTCCGGCGCGGGCGGCGCCACCCGCGGCATGCGCAGGGTGAAACAAGCGCCCTGTCCCGGCTCGCTGTCGACCCGCACGCTGCCATGCAAGGCGGTGGTCACCTGGTTGTACACCACGTGCAATCCCAAGCCGCTGCCGCCCTGCCCCAGCCGGGTGGTGAAGAATGGATCGAATACCCGCGCCAGGTTGGCCGGCGGGATGCCGACGCCGTCATCGCTGACACGCACCTCGATCCAGTCATCCTCCTGCAGCCGCGCCGTGATGCGGATCTGCCCCTGCATGCCGTCCGGAAAGGCGTGCACCAGCCCATTGGTGACCAGATTCAGCAGCGCTTGCTCCAACGGCCCCGGATAGCTATCCAGAACTATCCCGTCCGGCACATCGCAGCACACCTCATGGCCGCTCTTGCGTATCACATTGCCCAGGGTCGCCAGCGCCTCGCCAAAGGTCCGCTTCAAATCGAATTGCCGCCGGCGGGCGCTGGACTGGTCCACCGCCACCTGCTTGAAGCTGTCCACCAGCTCCGCTGCCCGTCCCAGGCAATGCAGCAGGATGTTGGAGCCCTGCATGATGCCGTCGATAAAGTCGAGCATGCGCTTGCGCGTCACGCCGGCTTCCAGCTCCTTGGCGATAGCCTCGGCGTTGCCTTTAAGCGTGCTGGCGGCCATCAGGCCGTTGCCGATCGGGGTATTGAGCTCATGCGCCACGCCCGCCACCAGCTTGCCCAGCGCCGACATTTTCTCGGCACGCAGCAATTCGCCCTGCATCGCGCTGACCTGGTCGAGCGCCGCCCGCAGCTCCGCATTGCTTTGCGCAAGCGCCTGGTTGGCGCTGGAGAGGCTGGCATTGCTGACGATCAGCCTCTGCTGCTGCTCGATGATCCTGAAATCCGCCTCGATGGAGCGCTTGATTTCCCATAGCAACTCGATATAACGCTGCTGGTACTGGCGCTTTTTGCTATCGAGCACGCAGATGGTGCCAAACACCTCGTCATCCGGCCACACCAGCGGCACACCGAGATAGGAAATCATGTCCAGCGCGACATCGGGATTGCTTGCCCAGCGTGCATCCTCCAGCGCATGCGGCACCTCCAGCAAGGAGCGGGTGGCCATCACCGTTTCGCAGTACAAGCCGGTGTTCAGGTTGGCTTTCTCACCTTCCTCATATGGATTGCCCGGCGTGTGACTGGCGACCAGCACCTCGATCTGCTGCGGCCACACGCGCATAATCAACCCGGCCGGCACATCTAAGATGCCCGCCATCACATCGGCAGTTTGCTGCCACTTGCGCAAAAATTCATCGGGAACGATATGCTGCTGGTCCATCTCGGCACCCTCCATGATGCAGAAGCACCAATGTTAGGCTTTTTTAGGCAACATTTGGGGAATAATATGGCTACAAAACAAAAAACCCAACCGGATTAGGGCTGGGTTCTTGGCATGCTACAAAATTCTGGCTCCCCGACCTGGACTCGAACCAGGGACCTGCGGATTAACAGTCCGTCGCTCTACCAACTGAGCTATCAGGGAATTGAGGCCGGAATTATAACGGCCCGATTCGCTTTTAGCTAGTATCGCGAGCGACTTTTTTATGCCGACTATTTGCGAGGGCCACGGAAAGAAAGCCAGTCAGTGATCATTGGCTTTATTTCAATTCTGACTCCCCGGCCTGGACTCGTACCAGGGAACTGCGGATTAACAGGTCGGCGATCCTGAAAAGTGTCAATCTATGGGCAGCGCAGCATGATGTCCGTTGCGGCTCTACTTGCGAAACTCGCCCTGCACCGCTTGCACCACATCCGAGTCCGAATCAACTGCCTCGATGTGTAACGTTTCAAACTCCGGCATCACACTCAGACGATCCGGGAAGTGGTCGTTCCCCCAGACCAGTACCAGAAAATTTTTGCCCGCTGCATTTATCAGTTCGTTGAACTTTACAAAGCGCGACAAGTTGACCATCGATAAAGACTTGCCGGTTTTCACCTCAATCACGACTCTGCTTCCGTCAGGTCTGCAAACCTCAAAATCAGGCTCATAACTTATCAGCGATTCCCCGCCCGGCACCTCCGGAATCTGAAGTCTCGACCCCATCAGCACTTCATACCCTGGCGGAAGCTGCTCCAGGCCTCGCAAGACTTGCTCCTCCGCCAGCGATCGCGGCGACCGCTGCAGAATGGATCGTTGCTCGCTCATTTCGACTCCTTGCATTTCCAATTTTCCGCACTAAGGGCAGCAACCAGTGCATCCAAGAATGCGCCCACGAAAGCGGCAATCAAACCAATTTGAGCCGACATGAGAGCCGGAGTTCCCGCCATCAAGAACGAGGCAAAAAAAACCGTCACCAGCGCCGGGACAAATTTGCCAATAAATCTGTCTTTCAGCGCCTCCCACCACCTCGCGGCAGTTGACATTTTCTCCCCACTCAAAATGTCGATATCAGAACCGTTTAGCGTCACCAGAATGGAGGCGCTTACCCGACGCAATTTCTGAGCTTGCGTGGACAGCTGCCTTGCTATTCGCACACATTGTGCACGGATTTGGGAAACCGACTTGGCGAAAATGTTAGCGACCAATGTATCCGTACCCAGCATGAAATACACGATGTTGGCCCGGTTAGATATTTGCTCCGCGCAAAGCGCACTCGTGGACACACTCACCAACGACGTCCCGCTCACGGCAAGTTACACTGCAATAGCAATAGGGGTTTTCAACGTCAGCGTTAGCGTTAGTTCACCATACACCTTATTGTTCTCCCTTGTCAGACAGATTTCGACATGTAAAGCCGTGCGGATAGGCCAGCGGCGATGAGCCAGCATAAACTAACGGCAAATGTAAATTGAAAGCCCAGACAAGGACTCCAAAGGGCGAAATTAGCTACACAGGGAACATAACATCTTACTCATCTGCAAAAAAACACACATTGTCACGAGTGAGAAGACATTGATGAGGGCCATGCCCCAATGCAAAAAGCCCAACCGTGAAGGCTGGGCTTTTCTGTGTTCTGGCTCCCCGACCTGGACTCGAACCAGGGACCTGCGGATTAACAGTCCGTCGCTCTACCAACTGAGCTATCAGGGATTAGAGGCAACATTTTATACTGTTTCTTTCGTACCGGCAAGATACGATTTACTGCGGTATTTCATGCTGCCTTTCGTATCAAGCTTTGCAGCTCAACGCGAAGAAACAAGATTTTAGAGCACTTCGGCGATGGCGTCAATAACGATATCGATATTACGCGAGTTCAACGCGGCCACGCAGATGCGGCCGGTGTCGACGGCATAGATCGATTTCGCGCGCAGCTGCTCCACTTGCGCCTTGCTCAGGCCCGAGTACGAGAACATGCCGACCTGGTCGCGCACGAAGGCGAAATCATGGCCCTTGGCTTGCAGCTTGACCACGAAGTCTTCGCGCATGGCCTTGATGCGCACGCGCATCGCCGCCAGTTCGTCTTCCCACATCTGGCGCAGCTCAGGGGTGGTCAGCACGGTGGCCACCACCTTGCCGCCGTGTACCGGCGGGTTGGAGTAGTTGGTGCGCACCACGCGCTTGAGTTGCGACATCAGGCGGGCCGCCTCTTCCGAGCTGGCGGCCACCACGCTCAGCGCGCCCACGCGCTCGCCGTACAGCGAGAACGATTTCGAGAACGAGTTCGACACCAGCAACGGACCGCCGGCTGCGGCGAAGCGACGCACCACGGCGCCGTCTTCGTCGATGCCCGCGCCGAAGCCCTGGTAGGCCATGTCCAGGAACGGCACCAGGCCGCCGGCGGTGACGGCGGCGATCACTTCATCCCACTGGGCCGAGGTCAGGTCGGCGCCGGTCGGGTTGTGGCAGCAGGCGTGCAGCAGCACGATGGCGCCGCGCGGCATGGCTTGGATGTCGGCGATCATGCCGGCGAAGTTGACGCCGTGGGTGGCCGAATCAAAATAAGCGTAGTTATTGACTTTAAAACCGGCGCTCTCGAACAGGGCGCGGTGGTTTTCCCAGCTCGGATCGCTGATGTAGACGTCCGAATCCGGCGCGAAGCGCTTCAAAAAGTCGGCGCCGATCTTCAGTGCGCCGGTGCCGCCGATGGCTTGCACGGTGACTGCGCGCTTCTCTTGCAACACAGCGCTGTCGGCACCAAATACCAGCTCTTGCACCGCCTTGTCGTAGGCAGCCAGGCCTTCGATCGGCAGATAGGTGCGCGGGCTCGGCGTGGCGATCAGGATTTCTTCCGCTTTCTGTACGCACGATAGCAGCGGCACTTTACCGTTGTCGTCATAATAAACACCGACACCCAGATTAATCTTCTGAGGATTCTGGTCGGCGTTAAAGGCTTCGGTAATACCCAGGATAGGGTCGCGTGGTGCCATGTCGATGGCGCTGAACAAGCTAGGATTCGTCATGATAAGATTGGATTCGATTGGAAGCGGTTCGCAGCAGAGATGTATAGACAGCGCCCTTAAAATACCGACTTCAGGCCGCTGGCAGGCCGTTATTCTAACAAAGGTCTGAACAAGATGGCTGATTTACCTGTAGCAGAATTCCCCAAGGCAACCGTGGTGACGTTCCCCGATTCGCCCTTCAAATTACACCAGCCCTTCCCGCCCGCCGGCGACCAACCGGCCGCGATCGACCAGCTGTGCGAAGGCATCGACGACGGCCTGTTTTTCCAGACGCTGCTGGGCGTCACCGGTTCCGGCAAAACCTACACCATGGCCAACGTGATCGCCCGCAAGGGCCGTCCGGCCATCGTCTTCGCGCCCAACAAAACGCTGGCCGCGCAGCTGTATTCCGAGTTCCGCGAATTCTTCCCGGAGAATGCGGTCGAGTACTTCGTATCCTACTACGACTACTACCAGCCGGAAGCCTACGTGCCGCAGCGCGACCTGTTCATTGAAAAGGATTCGTCCATCAATGAGCACATCGAGCAGATGCGCCTGTCGTGCACCAAGTCGCTGATGGAGCGGCGCGACGTGGTGATCGTGGCCACTGTGTCGGCCATCTACGGTATCGGTAATCCCAACGAATACCACCAGATGATTCTGACCTTGCGCGCCAAGGATCGCGTCTCGCAACGCGACATCATCGCGCGCCTGATCCAGATGCAGTACACGCGCAACGAAGTCGACTTCGGACGCGGCACCTTCCGCGTGCGCGGCGATACGCTTGATATTTTCCCGGCCGAGAATGCCGACCTCGCGGTGCGCCTCGACCTGTTCGGCGACGAGCTGGAATCGATCCAGCTGTTCGATCCGCTGACCGGGCGCGTGAAGCAGAAGATTCCGCGCTTCACCGTCTATCCAGGCTCGCACTACGTCACGCCGCGTTCGACCGTGCTGCGCGCGATCGAGACCATCAAGCTGGAGCTGCGCGAGCGGCTGGAGTTCTTCCGCAAGGAAAACAAGCTGATCGAAGAGCAGCGCCTGGAACAGCGCACCCGTTTCGACCTCGAGATGATGGCTGAAATCGGCTTCACCAAGGGCATCGAAAATTACTCGCGCCACCTGAGCGGCGCCATGCCGGGCGAACCGCCGCCGACGCTGGTGGACTACCTGCCGAAGGACGCATTGATGTTCCTTGATGAGTCGCACGTGCTGGTGGGGCAGCTCAGCGCCATGTACAACGGCGACCGTTCGCGCAAGACCAACCTGGTGGACTACGGCTTCCGCCTGCCATCGGCGCTGGACAACCGCCCGCTCAAGTTCGAGGAGTTCGAGGGCAAGATGCGGCAGACGATCTTCGTCTCGGCCACGCCGGCGGACTACGAGAAAACCCACGCCGACCAGGTGGTGGAACAGGTGGTGCGTCCGACCGGCCTGGTGGACCCGCTGGTAATCGTGCGCCCTGCCCTGTCGCAGGTGGACGACCTGATGTCCGAGATCACCGACCGCGTGGCCAAGAACGAGCGCGTGCTGGTGACTACGCTGACCAAGCGCATGTCCGAACAGCTGACCGAATACCTGAGCGACCACGGCATCAAGGTGCGCTACCTGCACAGCGATATCGAAACCGTGGAGCGCGTGGAACTGCTGCGCGATCTGCGCATCGGCACCTTCGATGTACTGGTCGGGATCAACCTGCTGCGCGAGGGTCTGGACTTGCCGGAAGTATCGCTGGTGGCGATTCTGGACGCGGACAAGGAAGGTTTCCTGCGCTCCGACCGCTCACTGATCCAGACCATCGGCCGCGCGGCGCGCAATCTGAACGGCGTCGCGATTCTGTACGCGGACCGCATGACCGACTCGATGCAGCGCGCCATCGGCGAAACGGAGCGGCGGCGCGCCAAGCAGATCGCCTTCAACGAAGCGAACGGCATCGTGCCGCGCGGCGTGAAGAAGATCATCAAGGACATGATCGACGGCGTCTACAGCGAGAAGTCGGCCAAGGAAGTGCTGGAGGTGGCGCAGGAAACGGCCAAGTACGAATCCATGAGCGAGAAGCAGATCAGCAAGGAGATCAAGCGCCTGGAGAAGGCCATGCTCGATCACGCCAAGAACCTGGAATTCGAAAAAGCCGCGCAGGTGCGCGACCAGCTGCATCATCTCAAGCAGCAGCTGTTCGGCGCACCGGGCGGCGACAACATCGCCTGAACTTCGGGGTCGAACTTCGGGGTCAGTTCCGACATTCGGACACGAGCCCTACCGTAGCGACCGCTACGGTAGGGCTCGTGTCCGAATGTCGGAACTGACCCCGAATTTAGCGGACAAAGTTGCTCAAGGCATCGAGCAGTTGCGGGGCGACCGGCAGGTCGGGGCTGGCGTAGGCTTTTTGCTGGAGCGCCTGGTCGTCGCCGACGATTTTCAGCAGGTGGTTCATGCCTTCCACGATCACCAGCTTGGCCTTCGGCGCGGCCGCCGCCAGCGCTTTCGCTTCGTCTTGCGATACCTGGATGTCCGACGTGCCCTGCAGGATCAGCACCGGCATTTTGAGCGCCGCGATCGCCGCGCGCGGGTCGTGGCGGAAGGTGGAGATCAGGTAGGGCTGCACGTCCGGACGATACAGCACCATCAGCGGCGGCGATACTTGGTCGACCGTCTTGCCTTGCTTGAGCTCCGCCAGTATCTGCTCGCTCTCCGCCATCAACGCCGGCGGCAGCTTGTCCTTCAATTGCTCACGCAGGATCTCGTCCAAGGGATGGCCGGCGCCGGCGATTAGCACACAGGCATCCGCCCCGCCCTGCGCACACGCTTCAGCAGCGATCTGCGCGCCTTCACTGTGCCCGGCCATCACCACGCGCGAATAGCGGCCGTCGGCGCGCAGCTTGCGCAGCCAGGCGGCGGCGTCGCCGATGTAGTCGTCCAGGCGCAGGTCCTGCTCTTTCCACACCGGCAGCGCACTGGAGCCGATGGCGCGCTTGTCGTAGCGTACCGAGGCGATGCCTTGCCGCGCCAGTCCCTCCGCCACCATGCGCAGCGAGTCGTTGGGGCCTGGCAGCAGCGTGCTGTTGCCGTCGCGGTCGGTCGGGCCGGAGCCGGAGTGCAGCAGCACCACCGGCACCTTGCCGCTCACGCCATCCGGCGTCAGCTCGGTGCCGTACACGGTGCCACCGCCGACGTCCAGCGAAACCGGCCGCTGCGCGGCCAACACCGAGGCCGAGGCCGAGGCCGACAACAACATCAACGACAGCAGTAACTTGATACGCATACTTTTCTCCATTATTGAGGAAGACGTTTGTACCGCAGCAGCGAGTAGCCGCTCGCCAGCGGCGCCCATGCCAACATCAGCGCCAGCAGCAGCCAGGGCGGCGCCGCCAGCCATACCGCACACAGGCCCAGCACGCCGGTGCCGACCATCAGCTTGCCGGCCAGCCGGTGCGTGGCGTGCCATACGCTTTCGCTGGCCAGCGTCCAAGGCGTACGAATGCCGAGGAAGAAGTTGCGGCGCACCTTGCCCATCGGGTTGCCCATCAGGATCAGCATCATGAAGATCAAGGCCGGCACCACATGCGCCATCTCGATCCGCACGCCCAGCGCGGCGCCCAGCACCAGCAGTTCGATGATCGCCATCAGCGCGATCGGCAGCGCCATCAGGTAGCCGTAGGTCGCACCCGAGGCCTGCACGTCAAACTGTTTGGGCGAGAGCCACGGCAAGGCGATCGCCAGCAGCAGCAAGGCGCTCATGCAGACCGGGCCGAGCAGCCACAGATGCCAGCGCGCGCCGTAGCCATCCACCTCGCCGGCGGCGTTCCAGTGGATGGGCAGCGATTCCGGCAGCGCCGGATAGTAATACGCGGTGATGGCCGTCATAACCAGGATCATCAGGATGCACAGCAATAAGGCGCGTGGCTTCATTTCTTTCTCCCTTGGTTGGCGTCGCCGGCCAGATCCATCATCCAGGCCAGCACGTCTTGCAGCACGGTGGTGTTCAAGCCGTACCAGATGGTTTGCCCTTCGCGCCGGCGCGTGATCAGGTCCGCGTCAACCAGCACCGCGAAGTGGTGCGACATGGTCGGCTTGCTCATGTCGAAGCGCTGCGCCAGATCGCCGGCCGTCATCTCGCCGTCGCGCAACAGCCGCAGGATTTCGCGCCGGGCAGGATCGGCGATGGCTTTGAAGGCGCTGTTTTCCACACTCATTAGGCACCCATCTAATTAGACATTCATCTAACTATAGAGGCAAAAAAGGCAGGCGTCAAGCGCCTGCCTGCTCTTTTTGCCGCGACTACAGCGACTTCACAAACTCGCGTATGCCGCCCAACAGCATCTCCACCGACATCGCCGTCAGGATCAGGCCCATCAGGCGCTCAAAGGCGGTCATGACCTGCGGGCCCAGCACTTTCTGCAGCTTCTCGGCACTGAGGAACACCGCCAGCCACACCACGCCCACCGCCGCCAGCGCCGCCACGTGCACCAGCACTTCGCCGGTGCTCTCACGCGAGAACAGCAGCACCGTGGCCAGCGCCGACGGCCCGGCCAGGGCCGGTATCGCCAGCGGCACGATGAAGGGCTCGCCGCCGTCGGTGCGCCCCAGCACGCCGTCTGGATGCGGGAAGATCATGCGGATCGAGATCAGCAGCAGGATCACGGCGCCGCCGATGCGCAGCGCCACCTCCGACAGGTGCAGCGCGCTCAGGAAATGCCGGCCAAAGAACATGAAGATCAGCAGCAGCACGAAGGCGATCGCACACTCGCGGATCACAATCCGCGGGCGGCGCGCCGGCGGCACAGGGTTGAGCACGCTGGCGAACAGCGGCACGTTGCCGAACGGGTCGGTCACCAGCAGCAGCAGGATAAAGGTCTGGAAGAAGTCCTGGGTCATGTAGTCTCGAAGGTCAAATGAAAAACGGGAGCCTCAGCTCCCGTTCGAGTGTACCACCAGACTCGGCTTATGCCGATTTGCGGCGGCGGGCGACGACGCCCATCAGGGCCAGGCCTGCCAGCATCATGGCGTAGGTTTCTGGCTCAGGAACCGGCAGCGCATCGTAGGTGTAGGTCACTTTGGCGTAGCCGTCCATGAAGACGATCGGATTGTAGGTGGCGTTGCCGCTACCCGAGTTGTCGGCGGTCGACCAGCCGGTCAGCAGCGCGTGGTAGTCACCGGTGCCGGTGAAGGTGCTCAGCGCGCCAGCCGACGACAGGGTCAGCGATTTGCTGACGGTCCATGGGTCCAGCGTGACGCTACCGGTCTGGCCTGGGGTCAGCGAGAAGTTCTTGGTGATCGAACCGCTCACGCTCAAAGCGTTGCCGACCACGTCGCCGTCGATCTGGCCGCCAGCGATCACGGTGAACGAGCCGTTGGTGGCGCCGTCATTGGTCACCTCGACGTTGCCGCTCAGGACGTTGAACAGTTCAAACTTCACGCTGGTCAGGGTGCCCAGTGCCGAGTTGAACTTGGTAATCGCCAGGTCGCCATCGAATTCTTCGATGTTGTAGGCGGTGTTCGAGGTAACTTCGATCACGGCCGCGTTGGCGCCCATGGCAAAGGTCAGCGCCGCTGCGGCGAAGATGGTTTTCGAGATGTTTTTCATGTGAGATCCAGATTCTTGGTTGTCGGGTTGGCGTATCAGGCTTGAGCCGAGCGCGATTTACGCTTGGCAGCGAATGCCACAACACCCAGGCCCAACAGCAGCATGCCGTAGGTTTCTGGTTCTGGCACAGGAGCAGCGGTGAAGGTGTAGCTTACTTTACCGACGCCGTCGCCGTAGGTGGTGAACTTGGTGCCGATGCCGGTCTGGCCGACGGCGGTGCCGGCGGCGTTGATCGCCAGCGCGGCAGTCACGTTGCCGGTGCCGGTGAACAGCGAGAACTCGCTCGCGCCCAGCGCCAGGCTGCTGTACAGATTAGCGGTACCGCTGGCCACTACCACGCCGGCGGTGTTCTTGACGGCGGTCGCGTTGACGTTGCTGAACAGGACATCCGAATCGCTGCCCAGTGCCAGAGCGCCAGGGCCGGTCAGGGTCATGGTGGTGGTCAGGCCAACGGTCGTGGTTTTGTTTTTGGTGGTGCTGCTGTTGCTCAGAGCAACATTACCGCTCACGCTAGAACCGTATTCGATGGTGATGCCGGTCAGCGTACCCAGGGCAGCGTCGAACTGATGGATCGACAGGTTGGTCAGAATGTTGGTCAGGGAGGTGTTAACCGAAGTGATGTCGTATTCGACCACGGCGGCCATTGCAGGAGCGGAGAACGCGCCGGCTGCAACGCACAGGGAGGCGGCAGCAAATTGTTTCAATTTCATGAGATTTCCTTATGGTGTGTGGCTAAGATCCAGGCCTTGGGGGGCGGCCGCAGAGTCTTCGCTTTGCTGCCTTGTTCTTACTTAAAGCAATCTTAACATACAATGTGGAAATGTCATTTGTTTTTCGCCACTTTGTGATGAAAAAATGAAATCATAGTTTCTAAAATGCAATTACAAATGAAAAACGACCCGATTGGGTCGTTTTTCATTTCCATAGACAAATAAACCGTCTGGAACTTAGTTGTTGGACTCGCCCTTTTTGATCCAGGCCGCCAGCTGGTGCGGACGCAGGCCGTCGTAGTCTTCGAAGGGCTGGTGGATCCATGGGTTGTGCGGCAGTTCTTCCATCTGGTAGTCCGGACGGAAGGCCGAGCTGCCCTTGGTCCAGATCACGGCCGATTTCACCTCGGTCACGCCGTCGAAGTTATCCTTCAGGTGCTGCATGACCTTGATCAGCGTGACGCCCGAATCGGCCAGGTCGTCGACCAGCAGGATCTTGCCGCTCAGCGGGCCCTTGGTCATCGTCATGTATTTGGCGATGTCGAGGTCGCCCTGGGTGGTGCCCTTGTCTTCGCGGTACGAGCTGGTCGACAGGATCGCCAGCGGCACGTCGAAGATGCGCGAGAACACGTCGCCCGGACGCACGCCGCCGCGCGCCAGGCACAGCACCATGTCGAACTTCCAGCCAGACTCATGCACCTTGAGCGCCAGGCGCTCGATCAGGCGATGGTATTCGTCCCAGGAGACCCAGAGGTGTTTTTCGTTGGATTGTGGGTTGCTCATAAAGTTCCTTGATTACGCGAACGGGTGACGCAGCACGATCGTTTCTTCACGATCCGGACCGGTCGATACCATGTCGATCGGCACGCCGACCAGTTCTTCGATACGCTTGATGTAGTTGCGGGCGGCAACCGGCAGGGCTTCCATGGTCTTGGCGCCCACGGTGCTGTCTTTCCAGCCCGGCATTTCTTCGTACACCGGCACGCAACGGGCGGCTTCTTCGGCGCCCGACGGGAAGATGTCGACCGCCTCGCCATCGATGGTGTAGCCGGTGCACAGCTTCAGCGATTCCAGGCCGTCCAGCACGTCCAGCTTGGTCAGGCACATGCCGGTCACGCCGTTGATCTGGACCGAGCGGCGCAGCAGCGCGGCGTCGAACCAGCCGCAGCGGCGGGCGCGGCCGGTCACGGTGCCGAACTCATGGCCGACTTGCGCCAGGTGGTGGCCCACGCCGGCATCGGTCGGCAGTTCCGAAGGGAACGGGCCGGACCCGACGCGGGTGGTGTAGGCCTTGGTGATGCCCATGATGTAGTGCAGCATGTTCGGGCCGACGCCGGCGCCGGCGGCGGCATTGCCGGCCACGCAGTTCGACGAGGTCACGAACGGATAAGTGCCGTGGTCGACGTCCAGCAGCGAACCCTGGGCGCCTTCGAACAGCAGGTTGGCGCCGGCCTTGTGCGCCTTGTACAGCGCGCTCGAGACGTCGGTCACCATCGGGCGCAGACGCGGCACATAGGCCAGCGCGTCGTCCAGGGTCTTCTGGTAATCCACCTTCGGCGCTTTGAGATAGTTCTCCAGCACGAAGTTATGGTAGTCCAGGTTTTCCCTGAGCTTTTCAGCCAGGCGCTTTTCGTTCAGCAGGTCGGCGATACGGATGGCGCGACGCGCCACTTTATCTTCGTAGGCCGGGCCGATGCCCTTGCCGGTGGTGCCGATCTTGGCTTCGCCACGGGCCGCTTCGCGCGCCAGGTCGAGTGCCGAGTGGTATGGCAGGATCACAGGCGCTGCGTCCGACACTTTCAGGCGCGAGGCGACTTCCACCCCCACCGCTTCCAGCTTGTCGATTTCGCGCAGCACGTCCGGCACCGACACCACCACACCGTTGCCGATGTAGCAGGCCACGCCCGGGCGCATGATGCCCGACGGGATCAGTTGCAGCGCAGTTTTCACGCCGCCGATAACCAGCGTGTGGCCGGCGTTGTGGCCGCCCTGGAAGCGCACCACGCCTTGAGCGTGGTCGGTCAGCCAGTCGACGATTTTGCCTTTACCTTCATCGCCCCATTGGGTACCGATGACGACGACGTTTTTTGCGTTTTTGTTTGACATCACATTAACCTAAGTTTTTAAGAATCCAGTTACTACCATGCTCTTCAAGCACCAGCGCGCGATCGCACTCGAACTCGTCCAGTTCGTGGCTGTGACCCGGCATACTCTGGATCACCACTTCGCCGGACTTGCGCAGCTCGGCGATTTTTTCCTTCAATTCCGGCGCGTTGCCCCACGGTGCGCGGATCGAATGCTTGCGTTCCGCGGTTGGCAACAAGCGCGCCAGTTCGCGCAGGTCGAGCGAGAATCCGGTGGCGGGACGCGCCCGGCCGAAGGCCTCGCCTACGTGATCGTAGCGGCCGCCGCGCGCAACCGCGTTCGGCAAGCCTGGTACATACAGCGCGAACATCGCGCCGCTTTCATATTGATAACCGCGCAGATCGGCCAGGTCGATCAGCACTTGCGCGCGACCGATGGCCGAAGCCGCCAACGCCGCCAGTTCGGCCAGCGCCTTGGCGATGCCCGGCAGGTCCGGCAGCACGGCGCGTGCCTTGCCCAGCACGTCGATGTCGCCGTACAGGCTCGGCAAGGCCAGCAAGGCGTCGCGCACCAGCGGCGCGTAATCCTGGGTCAGGGCCTGCAGGTCCGGCACATCCTTGGCGCGCAGCGCAGCATGGATTTTAGCCTGATCGCGCAAGGCGGCCGGGCATTGCTCCAGCAGCGCGCGCAGCACGCCGACATGGGTCAGGTCCAGCCGCACCTCGGTGAAACCGGCCAGGGCCAGCGAGGCCAGTGCCAGTTCCTGGATTTCCGCGTCGGCTTCCAGGCCGGCGTGGCCGTACATTTCGCAGCCGATCTGCAGCGGCTCGCGGGTGGCGTGCAGGCCCGATGGACGGGTATGCAGCACGCTGCCGGCGTAGCACAGGCGCGTGACCGAGCTGCGGTTCAGCAGGTGGGCGTCGATGCGCGCCACTTGCGTGGTCATGTCGGCGCGCAGGCCCAGCATGCGGCCCGACAGCTGGTCCACCAGCTTGAAGGTGCGCAGGTCGGTGTCTTCACCGGCGCCGGTCAGCAGCGATTCCAGGTACTCCAGCAACGGCGGCATGACCAGCTCGTAGCCGTAGAGGCGGAAATTATCCAGCATCAGACGGCGCAGCTCTTCGATCTTGCGCGCTTCCGACGGCAGAACGTCGGCGATATTTTCAGGCAGCAGCCAATTCGGCATGGGACTATTTAATTAAGAAATGAACAATGCGGCGCACGCACTGCGGCCGCCTAACTGGAAGGCCGAACCTGATATTTTACGCGAAAATGCGTTGAACGAGGGGAAAAAGTGCCGGACGTCGCTCCCGCGCAAGCGGGAGCCCATACACAGCATGGATTCCCGCTTGCGCGGGAATGACCTTATTTTTTGGCAGGGGCAGGAGCGCCGCCGCTGCCCGAGCCTTTGAAGTACTTGAAGAAGTCCGAGCTGGCGTCCATCACCATCACGTCGCCGTGGTTCTTGAAGGTGGCGCGATAGGCTTCCAGGCTGCGATAGAACTTATAGAACTCCGGGTTCTTGCCAAAGGCGTCGGCGTAGATGGCCGAGGCTTTCGCATCGCCCTCACCGCGAATCTGCTCGGCGTCGCGATAGGCTTCGGCCAGGATCACGGCGCGCTGACGGTCGGCATCGGCGCGGATCTTTTCAGATTCCGCCGAACCGGTCGAACGCAGTTCGTTGGCCACGCGCATACGCTCGGCCTTCATGCGGTCGTACACCGAGGCGTTGATCTGCTCGACGTATTCCACACGCTTGAGGCGCACGTCGATGATCTCGACGCCGATCTGCGCGGCTTCCTGGACTACCTTGGTACGGATCCCTTCCATCACCTTGCCGCGCTGGCCGGAGATCACTTCGGCCACGGTGCGGCGGGTGATTTCTTCGTTCAGCGCCGCCTTGATGATCTGCGACATGCGGTCGCGCGCGCGGCCTTCGTCGCCGCCGAAGGTAACGTAATACAGCTTGGGCTGGGCTTCGCCGCGGCCGATGCGCCACTTGACGAAGCTGTCGACCAGGATGTTCATCTTCTCGGCGGTGATGAAACGCTCGGCATCGGGCGACTCGATGGTCATGATGCGGTTATCGAGCAGCAGCACGTTCTGGAACGGTGGCGGCAGTTTGAAATGCAGGCCCGGCTCGCGGATCACTTCCTTGATCTGGCCCAGTGCGAACACGATCGCGTACTTGCGCTGGTCGACCACGAACACGGTCGACGACAGCAGCATCAGCGCGATGAACGCGAGAACGACGGTACTAGCTATGCGATTCATTAACGGCTCTCCCGGTCACGTGAATTGGAATCGCGCGAGCGCGCATCGCGCGTGCGATTCACTTCCACCGATGGCATCAGTTCCGATGGCATCGTGGTGGTGGCGGCCGGCAGGCCCGATTGCGCGGCGCGTGCGGCGGTGGCCTGGGCATCGGTTGCCGCCGCCTGGGCGATCAGCTTGTCGAGCGGCAGATACAGCAGATTGCTGCCGCTCTTGGCATCGACCATCACCTTGGAGGCGCTGGAGAAGATCTGCTGCATGGTTTCCAGGTACAGGCGGTCGCGGGTCACGCCCGGCGCCTTCTGGTACTCCACCAGCACTTGCTTGAAGCGCGAAGCATTACCGGTGGCGTTTTCCACCACCATCGAGCGATAGCCCTCGGCTTCC
Source organism: Duganella sp. BuS-21 (assembly GCA_041874725.1). GTDB lineage: Bacteria > Pseudomonadota > Gammaproteobacteria > Burkholderiales > Burkholderiaceae_D > Rugamonas. The sequence goes on from CP097466.1 coordinate 4,956,877, forward strand.
TGCATCAGGCGCGAAGCGGTGCCGCGCGCTTTTGGAATCACGTCGTTGGCGTAAGCCTGGCCTTCGTTCTTCTGGCGCTCCAGATCCTGGCCGGCTTTGACCGCATCGTCGAAGGCGATCTGCACCTGCTCCGGCGGTTGCACCGCCTGCAGGGTCACGCTGGAAACCAGCACGCCGGAAGCGTAGCGGTCCAGGATCTGCTGCATCAGCTGCTGGGTTTCAAAGGCGACCTTGTCGCGGCCTTCGTACAGCACGAAGTCCATCTTGTTCTTGCCGACGATTTCGCGGATCGAAGTTTCGGCCACCTGACGCACGGTGTCTTCCTCGTCGCGGTTGTTCATCAGCCAGGCCACCGGATCTTTCAGCTTGAACTGCACGGCGAACTGGATGTCGATGATGTTTTCATCATCGGTCAGCATCAGCGATTCGCGCGCCTGCTTGTTCTTGATATTGCCGCGATAGCCGATTTCCACCATGCGCATCTGCGATACCTTGACCGTTTCGTCGCTCTGGAACGGATACGGCCAGCGCCAGTTGAAACCGGAGCCGGTGGTGTGGCTGACTTTACCGAAAGTGTAGACCACGCCGGTCTGGCCTTCCTGCACGATGAACGAGCCGCTGGCAAGCCAGATCAGCGCCGCCACCACGCCGATGGCGCCGGCCGTGGCGCGCATGCCGCCGGTGATGTCGGGGCGATTGCCGCCGCCGTCGCCGCCATCGCCGCCGTTGTTATTGTTGGGACGCTTCTGCCCGAACAAGCCGTTCAGGCGCTGATTGAAATCGCGCCACAGCTGTTCCATGTCAGGCGGGCCCTCGCCCGGCTTCTTGTTTTCATTGGCTTGCGGCTTGTTGTCCTTCCCCCAGCGGGGGTCGTTCAGCGACAGCTTCAAGCCAAGTCGTTTCATAATTGAGGAGACACGCATTAGTGTGATCCAACGTCAGTGAGGGTGGGACTGCTCTCTACTTCTTCTAGTTCTTGTTCCGAATCCTGGTCTGATTCTTGTTGCGATTCGTAGGTCTCATTCAGGCGTGCGCCGGGCGCCGCCTTGGCCCATTCCGTGATGGCCTCGCGCAGCAGGTCCACGCCCCGACCGGTGCGCGCACTGAGGAACACCCTGGAAAGCTTATCATATTCATCTCGCTCAACCGAAGGCTCAAGGCCGGCGGCGTCGATCTTGTTCCACACCAGGATCTGCGGAATATGATCAGCGCCGATTTCCCGCAGCACCAGGTTGACCTGTTCGATCTGCTCCATGCGCACCGGCGACGCGGCGTCGACCACGTGCAGCAGCAGATCGGCGTGAATAGTCTCTTCCAGCGTGGCGCGGAACGCCGCCACCAGCTGGTGCGGCAACTCGCGCACAAAGCCCACCGTATCGGACAGCACGATGTTGCCGACCTCCTCGCCCATGTAGACGCGCCGCGAGGTCGTGTCCAGCGTGGCGAACAACTGGTCGGCCGCATACACGCCGGCCTTGGTGACGGCATTGAACAGCGTCGACTTGCCGGCATTGGTGTAGCCGACCAGCGAAATCGAGAAGGTCTGGGTGCGGTTGCGCGAACGGCGCTGGGTCTCGTGCTGCTTGCGCAGCTTGGCCAGGCGGGCGCGCAGCGCCTTCACCCGCTCGCCGATCAGTCGGCGGTCGGTCTCCAGCTGCGTTTCACCGGGACCGCGCAAACCGATACCGCCCTTCTGGCGCTCAAGGTGAGTCCAGCCGCGGATCAGGCGCGTGGCCAGGTGCTGCAACTGCGCCAGCTCGACCTGCAGCTTGCCCTCGTGGCTCTTGGCACGCTGGGCGAAGATATCGAGAATCAGGCTGGTCCGGTCCAGCACCCGAATGTTCAGGCGCTTTTCCAGATTGCGTTGCTGCGCCGGCGACAGGGCGTGGTTGAAGATGACGATTTCGACGCGCTCCGCCACAGCGGCCACGCCGATTTCGTCGGCCTTGCCGCTGCCGACGAAATACGCCGCATCCGGAGAAGAGCGCTTTGCCGTGATCGTCGTCACTGGTTCCGCACCGGCTGAACGAGCCAGCAGTTGCAGTTCCTCCATGCTGGCGGCAAAGTCGCCCTGGCCGAAATCGATACCGACTAGAGCTGCACGCATACGACGGTCACGCTAGGTAAAAAGAAACGATGCGGCAAATGGTTATTCCGCTTCGTTTTCAATATTGAGGTTGACGGCGCGTGCCGGCACCACGGTGGAGATGGCGTGCTTATAGACCATCTGGGTCACGGTGTTACGCAGCAGTACGACGTATTGGTCGAACGATTCGATATGGCCTTGCAGCTTGATGCCGTTGACCAGATAGATCGATACAGGAACGTGCTCTTTGCGCAAGGCATTGAGGAATGGGTCTTGTAACAGTTGCCCTTTGTTGCTCATAACAGCTCCATTTTATGTTGTTGTGTTGGAAGTGGAGGCGAAACGCTTGATTTCAAGTACGTGGCTCAGCAAAAAGTCTAACTAAAGTCAAACATTTTTCGCTGAAACACCGCTCGCCACGCCAAAAGTGGTGCTTCTAAGCCACTGTAACCTGTTTTGGTTTTTTTTGCTGGGAGTTCCAACAAAAAAACGCCGATTTTTATGAAGATTTTGCGAACGGATTTTTACCGGTGCGCAGTTCGATCCGCAGCGGCGTGCCGACCAGATTGAAGGTCTCGCGGAAATGCTTCTCCAGATAGCGCTTGTAGGGCTCGCCGACCGCATCGAGGGCATTGCCGTGGATGACGATCACCGGTGGATTCATGCCGCCCTGGTGCGCATAGCGCAGTTTCGGACGGATCGAACCCTTGCGGCGCGGCTCCTGCTTCTCCACCGCTTCGATCAGGGCGCGCGTCAGCTTCGGCGTCGACAGGTCGGCGAAGGCGGCGGCGTAAGCCTGGTCCAGCGATTTCATCAGCGGGCCGATGCCCTGCGCCTTCAGCGCCGAGATGTAGTGCATCTTGGCGAAGGACAGGAAGTCCAGCTTGCGGTCGATGTCGATCTTGATTTCGTCGCGGGTGCTGGTATCGAGGCCGTCCCACTTGTTGACGGCGATCACCAGCGCACGGCCGGTCTCCAGCACGAAGCCGGCGATGTGCGCGTCCTGCTCGGAGATGTCCTGCTGGGCGTCGAGCATCAGCACCACGACGTTCGCTTCGGAGATCGATTGCAGCGTCTTCACCACCGAGAATTTCTCGATCGCTTCGAACACCTTGCCGCGGCGGCGGATGCCGGCGGTGTCGATCAGGGTGTACTGCTTGCCATCGCGCTCGAACGGAATCTCGATCGAGTCGCGGGTGGTGCCCGGCATGTCGAAGGCGATCACGCGCTCTTCGCCGACCAGGGTGTTGATCAGGGTCGACTTGCCGACGTTCGGACGGCCGACCAGTGCGATCTTGATGCCGCGCTCGCCCGTTTCCAGCTCGGCTGGATCTTCCGGACGCTGCTCGAAGGCGGTGTCCAGCGCCAGGTCGACCAGGTCGGCAACGCCGTCGCCGTGGGCCGACGAAATGACCGCCGGTTCGCCCAGTCCCAGTTCATAGAAGTCCGCCACCACCGAGGTGTAGCGCATGCCTTCCGCCTTGTTCACGACCAGCATGACCGGACGACCGCTCTTGCGCAGGAAGTCGGTGATGGTCTTGTCGTGCGGCGTCAGGCCTTGACGGCCGTCGACCAGGAAGATGACCACGTCGGCTTCGGCCACGGCCTGCTTGGTCTGCTTGGCCATCTGGTGCAGGATGCCTTCCTTGGCCACCGGCTCAAAGCCGCCGGTGTCGATGACGAGGAAGGGACGTTCGCCGACACGGCCCTCGCCATAGTGACGATCTCGCGTCAACCCAGGCAAGTCCGCCACCAGCGCATCGCGCGAGCGGGTCAGACGATTGAACAAGGTCGATTTCCCTACATTGGGTCGACCCACTAGTGCGATTACCGGCTTCATTTTTTACTCGACCGCGAGAGCGGTCACTGTCCCTGATTGGGTTTGGAAAATCAAATTCGTGCCGGCGATGATCGGGTCAGCCTGGATAGGGCTGCCGTCGGTCGCCACACGACCTATAAGTGCGCCATCTTCCCGCGACAGGAAGTGGATATAACCCTGGTAGTCGCCAACCGCCACCGTGCGCCCGTACGACACGGGGGTCGACAGCACGCGGTAGGACAGTTTATCGTTCTTCCAGGCGTTGGCGCCGTTTTCACGGCTATAGGCGCCAACTTCGCCTTTGTCGTCGGAGACGAATACAAAACGCTGGTCCACCGCCACGCCCTTGTCGGACGAAGTCGGCTTGCTCCAGTGCGGCGCGCCGGTGGTGGCGTCGAAGCAGGCCACGCGGCCCTGATACGACACGGCGCAGACATCTTTTTCAAACACCACCGGCGTGCCGGCGATGTCGGTGACGCGTTCCAGCTCGGTGGCGCCGCGCGGTTCGCCGACCACCACTTCAAAGCGTTGCAGGCCGCCGGCCAGGTTCAGCACCACCAGCTTGCCGCCCGGCTGGGCGATGTAGGCGTTCTGGCCGTTGATCACCATGCCCGGCGCATTGCGCAGGGTCAGGGCCGGCGTGGTGCGCGCCACGTTCCATTTTTTGGCGCCGGTCTTGGCGTCGTAACCGGTGATCTGGTTGTCGACGCTGCGCACCACCACCATGCCGCCGCCGGCTTCCGGCGACGACAGCACTTCGCTCGACGCCTGCGCCTTCCACAGCTGCTTGCCGTTGATGTCGTAGGCCAGAATCTGGCCCTTGACGCCGCCGACCACCACCACTTCGCCATCGCTGCCCACACCTGCGGTCAGGTCGACGCCGGTTTTCACGCGCCACACTTCCTTGCCGGTGGCGGCGTCCAGGCGTACCAGCACGCCGTCGGCGTCGGCCACATAAATGCTGTCGCCGGCCAGCGCCGGCGTGAACACCGCGTTGCCGGCTTTACCTAGCGAATACTTCCACACCACCTTCGGCGACAGCGATGGATTTTTCAATTCCACCAGCGGCGCCGGCTGGTTCTTGGTGTCCTTGGATCCGAACAGGGAACAACCGGCCAACATCGCAAACACGCTTGCTGCCACTACTTTTTCGGTAATACGCATAAATTTTTAACCTCTATCGTTACCTTCGGCGTCACTCCCGCGCAAGCGGGAGCCCATGCTGACTATGGCCCGCAGCGGCGGACCGTCCCGCTTGCGCGGGAATGACGGCGTGGTTAGGCGGTGCCGCCGATGGCTTCAAGTTTCATCTGGATCAGCTGACGGCCGGGATTCTTCTTGTCGGTCGCGTCCAGCGCAGCCTTGTAGGCGGTGCGGGCTTCGGCCAGCTTGTTCTGCGCGGCCAGCACGTCGCCCTTGCGGTCGGCGACCGGGCCGGCAAATTGCGCGGGCACGTCGCCGGTCAGCACTTTCAGCGCTTCGTCGTAGGCTTTTTCGTCCAGCAGCACGCCGGCCAGGCGGACCTTGGCGACGGCCTTGAATTCATCCTTGCCATGTTCCGCCGCCCATTGCAGCTGGGCCTTGGCCGACTTCAGGTCGTTGGCGTCGAACGCGCTCTTGGCGGCCACCAGTGCGCCCATCGGCGCATAGGCGGTGCTGGCGAACTGGCTTTCCATGTCGCTGGCCACGCGCAGCACCTTGACATTGTCCTTGGCTTCCGCCGCAGCCTGCAACTGGTCGTACAGCGCCGAAGCCTGGGTGGCCTGCTTGCCCTGGTAGACGTTCCAGCCGGTCCAGCCGGAATACGCGGCCAGGCCTGCGATCAGCACCCAGGTCGTGGCGTTGCCGTACTTGTCCCACCAAGCTTTGAGGGACGCGATTTGTTCTTGTTCTTCAAGATCGTATGCCATGGTATTCGTCTGCCGTTGTGATGTTGATGATTAGTGATTGCAATGCTCGTCGTGCACGTGATGGTGGTGATCGCCGCCGTCGGTGATCTGGTCCACCAAAAAATTGACTACTTCGTCGAACGGCACGGTCGATTGCTGCTGCTCGCCTTCCGCCGCGCGCATCGCCTTCACGCTGGCGGTGTGGTTGGTGACTTCGTCTTCGCCGATGATGACGGCGAAGGCCGCGCCGCTGCCGTCTGCCTTCTTCATCTGCGACTTGAAGCTGCCCGGACCCGCTGCGGTGGAACCGTGCATGATGACGTCCAGGCCCGCATCGCGCAGGCGTTCGCCCAGCACGAAGGCTTGCAGCTGCGCCGCTTCGCCCTGGTGCACCAGGTAGACGTCGCACTGGTCGGGCGCGTGCGGTTCGCCGGCTTCCTTCATCAGTTCCAGCAGGCGCTCGATGCCCATGGCGAAACCGACGGCCGGCGTCGGCTTGCCGCCGAAGGACGCGATCAGCGGATCATAACGGCCGCCGGCGCACACGGTGCCTTGCGAGCCCAGTGCGTCCGTCACCCATTCGAACACGGTGCGGTTGTAGTAATCGAGGCCGCGCACCAGGCGGGTGTTGATCACGTACGGAATGTTGTTGTGGTCGAGGATCTTGCGCACGCCGTTGAAGTGCGCCAGCGATTCCTCACCCAGGTAGTCGAGCAGCTTGGGCGCTGCGTTGACGATTTCCTGCAGCGCCGGATTCTTGGTGTCGAGGATGCGCAGCGGATTGCTGTGCAGGCGGCGCTTGGCTTCCGCGTCCAGCAGCGCTTCGTGCTGTTCCAGATACGCGATCAGGTCGACGCGGTGACGCGCGCGCTCTTCGGCGTCGCCGATGGAGTTCAGTTCCAGGCGGATGTTTTCCAGGCCCAGGTCGTCCCACAGGCGGCGGCACATCATGATCATTTCGGCGTCGACGTCGGGGCCGCTGAAGCCCACGGCTTCGCAACCGAACTGGTAGAACTGGCGATAGCGGCCGCGCTGCGGACGCTCGTGGCGGAACATCGGACCGGTGTACCACAGGCGCTTCGGACCTTCGTAGACCAGGTTATGCTCGATCACCGCGCGCACCGCGCCGGCCGTGCCTTCAGGGCGCAGCGTCAGCAGGTCGCCGTTCATCGAGTCTTCGAAAGAGTACATCTCTTTTTCGACGATGTCGGTGACGGCGCCGATGGCGCGCTTGAACAGGGCGGTATCTTCGACGATGGGCGTGCGGATCTGCTGGAAGCCATAGCTCTGCACCACCGATTGCGCGGTGTTCTCGAACAGCTGCCACAGATGCGAATCGGTCGGCAGGATATCGTTCATGCCTTTGACGGCGGCGATTTTTTCAGTTTTCTTATTTTCGGACATTTCTATTCTTTCTAGCGTCGTCCCCGCATCAGCGGGGATCCATACTCAGCATGGGTTCCCGCCTACGCAGGAACGACAGGCTGACTAGCGTCGTCCCCGCATCAGCGGGGATCCATACTCAGCATGGGTTCCCGCCTACGCGGGAACGACAGGCTGGCTGTAATTCTTCTTCACGTAATTCAGTACGATTTCCTGGAATTCTTCCACGATGCGTTCACCGCGCAGCGTCGCCACCTTGGCGCCGTCCACGAACACCGGCGCGGCCGGCGATTCGCCGGTGCCCGGCAGGCTGATGCCGATGTTGGCGTGCTTCGATTCGCCGGGACCGTTGACGATGCAGCCCATCACGGCCACGTTCATCGCCTCCACACCCGGATACGTCTTTTTCCACTCCGGCATCTGGTCGCGCAGATAGGTCTGGATGTTGTCGGCCAGCTCCTGGAAGGTGGTCGAGGTGGTGCGGCCGCAACCCGGGCACGCGATCACCATCGGGGTGAATTTGCGCAGGCCCATGGTTTGCAGGATCTCCTGCCCCACCACCACTTCCTTGGTGCGGTCGCCGCCCGGCTCCGGCGTCAGCGAAATGCGGATGGTGTCGCCGATGCCTTCTTGCAGCAGCACCGACAGCGCGGCCGTCGACGCGACGATGCCCTTGCTGCCCATGCCCGCTTCGGTCAGACCGAGGTGCAGCGGGTAGTCGCAACGCTGCGCCAGCGCACGGTACACGGCAATCAGATCCTGCACGCCCGAAACCTTGCACGACAGGATGATCTTGTCGCGGCCCAGGCCCAGTTCTTCGGCGCGCACGGCGTTCTCGATGGCCGAGGTAATCAGCGCTTCGTACATCACCTGCTGCGCGGTCCACGGATTCGCGCGCACGGCATTTTCGTCCATGATGCGCGCCAACAGCGCCTGATCCAGGCTGCCCCAGTTGACGCCGATGCGCACCGGCTTGTCGTAGCGCGCCGCCACGTCAATCATCTGCGCAAACTGCGTATCGCGCTTGGCGCCCTTGCCGACGTTGCCGGGATTGATGCGGTACTTCGACAGCGCCTTGGCGCACTCCGGATAATCGTTCAGCAGCGTGTGACCGTTGTAGTGGAAGTCGCCCACCAGCGGCACGTCCACGTCCATTTTGTCGAGCTGCTCGCGGATGTAGGGCACCGCCTCGGCGGCTTCCGGACGGTCCACGGTCAGGCGCACCAGTTCCGAACCGGCGCGCGCCAGGTCGCGGATCTGGATCGCGGTCTCGATCGCATTGGCGGTGTCGGTGTTGGTCATCGACTGCACCACCACCGGGGCGTCGCCGCCCACCCAGATCTTGCGCTCGCCGTGCGAGATCAACACCCGGCGGCTGGCGCGGCGGTCGGTCGGTCCCGATGGAATAGCAGTTTGCGTCATGGTTCTACTCTGTTCTTGCTTATTTGATGTTCACGCGCGAAATCGTGCCGCCCGGGATGGTTGGCAGCGCCAGCGGCGCACCGCCCAGCGTAGCTTGCACACCACCGGGCTTGCCGACGATCAGCAGCGCAGGGTCCTTGATATCGAAGGTCTCGGTGCTGCCGGCCTTGACCACGCGCGAAATCAGCGCGGTCGTGCCCGGACGGCGTATCTCTACCCACGAATCCTCGCTCACCTTCAGCACCAGCTGCTGGCCGGTGCTGGCGGCCGGCGCCGGCGCAGCGGCTGCGGTCGCGGCGGGCGCGGTCTGCGCTGGCACGGCTGGCGCTACCGGCGCCGCTGCCACCGGGGCGGGGGGCGGCGTCGCCGACGCAGGCGCTACAGCATCCGCCGTCGTGGCGCCCTGTTCGCCCTGCGGCGGCACCGAAATCAACGGCACATTCGGCGACTGCAATGTGGACGCTTCCTCGCCCGGCTTGACCAGCGTGGTCTCGATGGCCGGCGCCTCGGCAGGCTTGGCTTCCTCTTCCTTGCGCTCGAACAGCGAGGCCGGAATCAAACCGGTCTGGTAGGCATAAGCGCCGGCTGCACCCACCACCACCACGGCCGCCAAACCGACCAGCCAACCGGCCGGCCCCGACGAACGCCCCGTCATCGACGGGAAGCGCGACTCGGAAAACGACGCCGCCAGATCCTTGCGCGGCGCGACCGCCACCTCAGGGCTGCCAGGCTGGGCCATTTCAATCATCGCCACCAGCGGCGCGGCGTCCATCTTCAATACCTTGGCATAAGCGCGCACGAAGCCGCGCGTGACCGCCATGTTCGGCAACGCGGCGTAATCGCCGGCTTCCAAGGCCTTGACCTGGCGCACGGCCAGCTTCAACTGTTCCGCAATCTGTTCGACCGTCCAACCCATCGCTTCACGCTGGGCCGCCAACAACGCTCCCGGCGTCGTCTTGCCAGTGCTGCCCTGCTCCTGCGGCGATTCTGCCCACTCAGAATTCATTGGTATCCCTGTTTCACTCATCAAACGCCCCACGTTGATAAGCAGCATATTCGGTCGAGCCGGGGTGGTGACGACGCAGTTGCGTCGCCCAACCAGCTTCCGCGGCAGTATCGCCCAATTTATGCTGCACCTTAATCGCGAGCCACAGCACGTCGGCCGTCAGGCTCTCCATCTTTGCCACTTTGTTCAAGCGGGTGATGAAGAAATTGGCGCGCACATAATCGCCTTTTTCCACATACACCCGCGCCAGATTGGCGTTCGTGGCCGGCAGGTCGGGCGTCAACTGCAAGGCTTGCAGCAGATAACGCTCCGCGCTGGCGTAGTCCTTGATCTTCAACGCGCAGGAACCGGCGTTGTTCGCGGCGCTGGCCGGCGAACGGTAGGCGCGGTTGCCCAGGGCCGCATCGAACAGCGGCAGCGCTTCCTTGACCCGGCCCACCTGGCACAGGAAGGAACCGTAATTGTTGGCCAGGTCCGGGCTGGCCGGCGCCAGCTTGCGGGCGCGCATGAAGTTGTCTTCGGCCAGCGCGCTCTCGCCCAGTTGCTGGTAAATCAGGCCGCGCATGCCGTAGCCGTCCGCGTAGTTGGGGTCGGCGGCCAGGGCCAGCTTCACCTCGTCCAGCGCCACCGTGTACTGGCCCTGCTCGAAGTAGCCGATGGCCAGCTGCATGCGGATGTCCACCTTGCGCTGCACGGCGGTCTGGTCCGACACGGTGGTCAGCTCGGCCTTGCCGCTCGGCCCCTTGGCCGGCCCCGACGAGGCGCAACCAGCCAGCATCCCCACCGCGCACAGGGCGGTGAGGCTGAGCCGGCTACGCTGCGCCAGGAAGGTCATCAGGAACGGATCTCCACGATCTTGCCGAAGTTGGCGCCGAACTTGGTCTGGTATTCGGCCATTTTCTCCATGCGCTGCTGGACCTTGGTGCGGTCCTGCACTTCGCCGGCCAACTGGCCGCAGGCGGCATCGATATCGTCGCCGCGCGTTTTGCGGATGGTGGTGACGATGCCGGCGTCCAGCAACACTTGCGCGAAGGCGCTGATGCGCGGGTTCTTCGAGCGCAGCAGACCCGATTCCGGGAAGGGATTGAACGGAATCAGGTTGAATTTGCAGTTCACCCCGAACTCGGGGTGCTGCACCAGCGCCACCAGCTCGCGCGCATGCTCGTCGCTGTCGTTGACGCCGTCAAGCATGCAGTATTCAAAGGTGATGAAGTCGCGCGGTGCAAACTCGATATAGCGTTTGCAGGCGGCCATCAGCTCCTTGAGCGGGTATTTCTTGTTCAGCGGGATCAGGCCGTTGCGCAGTTCGTCGTTGGAGGCGTGCAGCGAGACGGCCAGCGCCACCGGCACTTCCTGCGACAGCTTGTCGATCATCGGCACCACGCCCGAGGTGGACAGGGTCACGCGGCGGCGCGACAGGCCGTAGGCGTTATCGTCCAGCATCAGCTTGAGCGCGGTGGCGGTCGGATCGAAGTTCAGCAGCGGCTCGCCCATGCCCATCATGACCACATTGGTGATCTGGCGCTCGCCCTTCGGGCCCGGCTCGATGCCCTTGGTACGGCGCAGTTCAAACTCCGCCATCCACAGCTGGCCGATGATCTCGCCCACGCTCAGGTTGCGGCTGAAGCCTTGCTTGCCGGTCGAGCAGAAACGGCAGTTGACGGCGCAGCCGGCCTGAGTGGAAATGCACAGCGTGCCACGGTTTTCTTCCGGGATGTACACGGTTTCGACCGCGTTGCCATTGCCGACGTCGACCAGCCACTTGCGGGTGCCGTCGGTGGAAGTATGGTCGCTGATGATGGCCGGCGCCGCGATGTGGGCGCGGGTTTTCAGTTTGTCGCGCAGCGACTTGGCCAGATCCGTCATGCTGTCGAAGTCCGACGCGCCGAATTGATGGATCCAGCGCTGCAGTTGCTTGGCGCGGAACGGCTTCTCCCCCAACTCGGCGCAATAAGCGATAAGTTGCGCGGGATCGAAGTCCAGCAAGTTGGTCAGAGGTGCGTTCATAATTTGGTTCAAAACAGTACTAGTCATTATTCCGTTTCCGCACCGCGGCGCGGAAACGGATCCTACTTAATTACTTACCGAAGAAGTAAGCGATTTCTACTGCAGCGGCTTCCACAGCGTCGGAGCCGTGAACAGCGTTGGCATCGATCGAGTCGGCGAAATCAGCACGGATGGTGCCTTTGTCGGCCTTCTTAGGATCGGTCGCGCCCATCAGTTCGCGATTTTTCAGGACGGCGTTTTCGCCTTCCAGCGCTTGAATCATGACTGGACCCGAAACCATGAAGTCCACCAGGTCTTTGAAGAAACCGCGCTCTTTGTGCGCAGCGTAGAAGCCTTCAGCTTCTTCACGCGACAGCTGCTTCATTTGCGCAGCAACGATCTTCAGGCCAGCGTTCTCGAAGCGGCTGTAGATTTGGCCGATCACGTTTTTTGCAACTGCGTCTGGTTTGATGATCGACAGGGTGCGTTCGATTGCCATTTGAAAAACTCCAATAAAAAGAAAGGTTTAAAACGAAATTGATAATCCAATCAACCTTTGATTTTACCATAGAACACCCCATATACCGAATAAGCGAGCCGCCGATGAGCTTGCAATCAAGCTATAAAGGCCGTTTAAGCCGGAATTAAGTGCTTTTCTAGCATGTTTTTGCGTATTCTGGACGCACCATGCTATGCTTTTAGCAAGCGGTAAAACTTTTACCCGTATTTGGAGGCAACTATGATCAATATGCAAAAAACCTACGACCTGGCGGGTACCCGTCAGGCGGTGCAGCATAAGGTGCTGCGCAACACCTACTGGCTGCTGGCGCTGTCGATGGTGCCGACCGTCATGGGCGCGGCGCTGGGCGTGGCCCTGCAACTGCCGCTGGGCGGCGGGCTGATGGCCATCCTGTTCCTGGCGGTGGCGTTCGGCTTCATCTGGGGCATAGAAAAGAACAAGGACTCGGGCGTGGGCGTGGCCCTGCTGCTGGGCTTCACCTTCTTCATGGGTCTGATGCTGACGCCGTTGCTGACGCGCACCCTGGGCTTCGCCAACGGCGGCCTCCTGATCATGACCGCGTTCGGCGGCACGGCGGCGGTGTTCACGGTGCTGGCGTCGGTGGCCACGGTATCGAAGCGTGATTTCTCGGCCATGGGCACCTGGCTGTTCGCCGGCGTCATCATTCTGTTGCTGGCATCGGTGGCCAACATCTTCCTGCACATCCCGGCGCTGTCGATCGTGATCTCGGTGGTGGCGATTGCGATCTTCTCGGCCTACATCCTGTATGACGTGCAGCAGATCATCAACGGCGGCGAGACCAACTACATCCGCGCCACGCTGGCCCTGTACCTGGACGTGTACAACATCTTCACCAGCTTGCTGCAGCTGCTGGGTATCTTTGGTGGCGATCGCGACTAACCCCCACCCTGCCCTACCGCAAAAAGCCGGCCCTTGCGCCGGCTTTTTTTACGTCGTAAGCGCGCCGCCAAAGCCCGCAAAGCCAGTCAGGGTCTGACCCGGCGGGTCAGACCCTTGCGGAGCGCAGTGCGGGGAAATTATTCCGCGCCAGCCCCGCGCACCTGAAAACGGGCGGTGGCGACAGGCTTGGCGTTGGCGTCGATCAGGGTTAACAGATGTCTACCGGGAGTCGGCCGCCAGGCAAAGTCGATGGTCGCCTGCGCCAAGGCCTCTCCATCAAGCTGCCAACGCAACCCCTGCCCGCCCTGAGCCAGGAAGAACACCCGCTGAATGGCGTCCGGCATATCGGGGTCGAACGCCAGGATGCTGGCATCCCCCGGATACAAAATCTTCGGCGCCCTGTGCTCATCCCGCACCAGCGCAATGACCGGGCTCTCGGTACCGGCAAGGAACCATTCGCCCCGTGCCGATTCCAGCTCCGGCTGATACGCGATCTGCCGCCGCACCACACCGCTCGGCGGCTTGGGCGCACGGCTGGCTTGGCCCCGGTGCAGATAATCCATCACATCGCGCCACACCGGCGCCGCGCCGCTGACGCCCGACACATCCCACATCGGCTGCCCATCGAAATTCCCCACCCACACACCGACCGTGTACCGGTCCGAATAACCGACGCACCAGTTGTCGCGCATATCCTTGCTGGTGCCGGTTTTAACCGCCGCCCAGAACGTGGTCGCCAATTCATTCTTCAAGCCAAAGGTCAAACTGCGCGCGGCGCGGTCCGCCAGGATATCGCCGACAATAAAACTGGCGCGCGCATCCAGCACACGGCGCGCTGTGGCCGCCGCACCGGCCGCCCTCGGCACCAGCGTCGCCGGCCCGGCCGTGCCACCATTCGCCAACGCCCGATAAGCATTGCTCAACTCCAGCAGCGACACCTCGGCCGATCCCAGCGCCAGCGAATAGCCGTAATACTCGGCCGGCTGCGTCAAGCTGCCCAGCCCCAGATCGCGCAGGCGCTCGTGAAAACGCTCCAGCCCCGTCATCATCAGCGTGCGCACCGCCGGCACATTGAGCGAACTGGCCAGGCTGGTACGTACGCTGACATAACCCTTGTAACCCTTGTCGTAATTCTGCGGCGCATACAGCCCGGAAGGCGTGGATACCTCGATCGCGCTATCGTCCATCAACGACGCCGCCGTGATCTGCCTACGCTCCAGCGCCAGCTCATACAAAAACGGCTTGAGCGTGGACCCGGCCTGGCGCAGCGCCGCCACGCCATCGACCTCGCCGCCGCCGGCATTGCCGACGTAAGCCAGAATCTCGCCGCTGGCATTGTCCAGCACCACCACCGCACCATCGTTCACATTGCGCCCGTTCAGCGCCGTCAACTGCTGCCGCAACACCGCTTGCGCATGGCGCTGCAAGCCGGCATCGAGCGTGCTGCGCACCGCCTGCCCGCTGCGCGTGAGCAACTGCTGCGCCACCTGCGGCGCCGGCGGCAGATTCGCCGCCCACTGCGGCCGGCCCATGGCGACGATGACACGCAGCTGGATTTCGCTGCAAGTGGAAGGCAATCGCAGTTCCACCGCCAGCCCGCAGGCCCGCTGCGACACCACCTTCGGCGCCGCCCCCGGCCCGCGCAGCAGACTGGCAAGTATCACCGACTCGCTCAGATCGAGCCCGGACGGCGCCTTGCCGAACATATTGCGCGCCGCCGCGCCCACACCTTGCAGCTCGCCGCGATACGACACCAGGTTCAGATACGCCTCCATCACCTGGCGCTTGGTCCAGCCGGCATCAAGCTCGCGTGCGGCCTTCACCTGGTCCCACTTCTGCTCCCAGTTGCGGCCCTTGCCCGCCGATCCCAGGGCCGGGTCCAGCAGCGCCGCCAGTTGCATGGTGATGGTCGACGCCCCGCGCGGACGCGTGCGGAACAGGTTATCCCAAGCCGCCGTCGCCGCCGCGCTCCAGTCCACGCCATGGTGCTCGTAAAAGCGCTGATCCTCGGCCTGTAGCACCGCCGCCGGCAGCGCCGGCGAGATGTCGTTCAACGCCACCCAAGGCAGACGCCGCACCGCCATATCGATGCGCAGCGACTGGATCGCTTCGCCGTGCCGGTCCAGCAGTTCGGCATCCGACGAGCGGTATGCTGCGCGCACCTGGTCGAACGACGGCACGGCATGGGCCGCGGCGCTGACCAGCGCCAGCATGGCGAAGATGGTCAATTTCATTTCACGCTCATCGCCTGATTGGGAGAGGCGCCGAACATCTCGGGACTATACATCGCCTCCACCCGCGTCGGCGGCAAGTTGAACTGCCCCGGATTATTCAGGCGCACCGTGTACTCCACGCTCCATTTGCCTTTCGGGACGAAGGCGTAGAACGCGCGATAACCTTCGAAGGTGCGCTCCTGGAATGCCGGCTCCACCCAACCGCTGGCACGCTCACCGCTGGCGCCGATCCTGGAGTCGCCACCGAGGCCCGAGCCCAGCACCGTAGCACTGGCTGGAATCGGATCGTCCACCACCACCCAGGTCATGTCCGATTGCGCTTCCAGATCCAGATGCACGCGATACAGGTCGCCGCGCGACCACACGCCCTTGGTCTTCTGCTCCACCGGCGTGATGGTCTTGGCGATCCTGTAGCCGCTCGACAGCGGCGCCTTGAGCGGCACGGCGGAGAGGGTCTGCACCGTGGCCCACGGCTTGCCCGCGCCGGCGTGCTCCAGCTCCAGCTGTCCGCCGCCGCTGCGCGGCCAAGGCAGCATGGCCGTGCCCCCGGTCGGCGCGCCGCCGAAGGCGATGCTCTTGCTGGCGTTACCCAAGGTCGCGCCGGCGGTGCCGGTGACCTTGTCCTTTTCAAACAGCGAAGAGAACTTGTTCATCGCCAGCACGCCCCAGGCGTTGGCGACGGTGGTGCCCCAGCGTCCCTTCTTCTGCCGTCCCAGCGCGCCGCGCGCCAGGCGGCCGATGTCGTCCTTCCATGCCGGATTGTCGGCCATCGCCAGCAGCAGGCGGTTGGCGTTGCTGTCGGCGGAAGACATCAGCCACCACCAGTCGTCGGTGCGCTCGGTGGAGAAGGTCATGGTCGTGCCTTGCAGGTTAAGGCGCGAACGCAGGATCTGGTCCGCCTCTTTCAAGCGCTGCGCGTGCTGCGGCAGCGCGGAGGAGCGTTCCAGAATCTGGTACCAATCGAGGACGGCCGATGTCGGCCACAGGTTCGGCTGCAGCGTGAACGACTCCAGCTCCTCGGCGGTGATCGGCCTGGAACGCGACAAGGCCTCCAGCGCGGCGATCTTGCGCACCGCCAGATCCGCCGTCGGCAAGGACGAGTAGCGCGCCACCTTGCCCTGCACGAAAGCCAGCAGGCCGGATTCCATGGCGCCCTTGAGGCCTTCCGGGATGGCGTAGCCGGCCTCGCTGGCGGCCGACAGTACGTAGGCCGTCAAGGTATCGCTGCCCTCCAACATCATCGGGAAGTATTTGATCAGGCCATCCGGGTCCAGATAGGTCGGCAGCTTCTCCACCGCCGCGTTCCACATGGCTTCATCATGCAACGCGATGGAACGCGAGGTCACCTGCTCGAAGCAGCGATACGGATATTGCAGCATGTAGTCGCGCACGCCGGGCAGCTCGCCGCCCAGCCGTGGGCTGAACTGCACCTGCACGCCGCCGCGTCCCGGCACCGCGTCCTCAGGAATCTTGACCGCCATGCTTTGCTTGCGGTCCAGCTGCAGCAAAGTCGCCTGCATGGTGGTCACCGGTATCGCCGGCACGACCTTCTGGCGGACCTTGATCCGATCCGTCGCGGCCTGACCGCCGCCCTCCACCACCGCACTCACGTCCCACGCCAGCGCATCGACCGACAACGGCGCCTGCATGTCCCAGCCCACTTCGCGCGCCTGCCCCGGCTCCAGTGCCACCGTCTGCGCCGACAAGGCCTTGCCGCCCGCACTGGCGTTCAAGGTGGCCTTCACCACCGCCTCCGTCGTATTCCGTAGCGTGAAGGTGGCGCGGAAGCGATCGCCCTCGCGCACCAGCGACGGCAGGCCGGAAAGCAGAATCAGATCCTGCGAACTGCGCACCTCGGTGCGGCCGCTGCCGAACAGGTCCACGTCCGCGCTGGCGATGGCGACGATGCGGAAGGCGGTCAGCGTATCGTTGATCGGCACCTGCACCGTGGCTTCGCCGTTGGCGTCCAGCGTTACGCGGGCCTTCCAGAACAGCAGCGTATCGAACAACTCCCGTCCCGCGCCCTTGCCGCCGCCACCGCCGGCCGGCACCGCCTTGCGGCCGAAGTGACGCTTGCCGACCACCTGCATCTGCGCGGTGGCGGTCTGCACTTGCAGGTTGCGCTGCTCCATCATGGCTTCCAACAAATCCCAGCTGGTGTTCGGCATCAGCTCCAGCAGGCCGACATCCACCGCCGCCAACGCCACTTCCGCACCGGCGGGCGGCGCCGAACCATCGGCGCGCGTCACCTTGACCGCCACCGTGGCGTTTTCGCGCACCTTGTAGACCGGCTTGTCCGCCGTCACCTGCACTTTTAATTCATTGGCCGACCAGCCCACGCGCAACGGGGCGATGCCCAGCTTGTAGGCCGGCTTGCCCAGATCGACCAGCGCGGTCGGCTGCGCGCCGTTCACGCGGCCGCGCACCACCAGCGCGGAAACATAGACGTTCGGCGCATACTGCTTCTTCACCGGAATCGTGAACACCGGCTCGGCGCCGTTCAGTGGACGCACGTAAGCGTCGATCACGCCTTCGCGCTCCACCGTGATCAGCGCGGTCGCTTCGCGGAACGGCATGCGCACCTGGAAGCTGGCCGTCTCGCCAGGCTCGTAGCGTTTTTTCTCCGGCAGCAGATCGATGCGGTCGTTGTCGGTAGCGGAGAACCACCAGTCGGCGCCATCGGCCACCCAGGTCTCGCGCTTGGTCACGGCCACGCGCTGCTGCGCATCCCGGGTTTTTGCGCGCAGGATCAAGTTGCCCGAGGCCGGCGCCTTGACTTGGCAGAGCAGCAGGCCCTTGCTATCGGTCTTGCCCTCGCAGGCGGCGCCCAGCGCCTTCACCTCGCTACTGTTCTCGTAGGCGTAGAAACCGCCGATCAGGCGACGGCGATGTGAATAGGTCTGGCGTTGGAAGAAATCCACCGCCACCGGCGCGTCCAGCACCGGCTTGCCCTGCAGGTCCAGCACCGCCACCGTGAACTTGAGCGAGTCCTTGCTGAGCACCCAGCCGTCGGGCTGGATGCCGATCACATAGCTCGAAGGCCACAGCGGAATGCGCGTCGCGGCCGACAGCGTTTCGCCGTTGGCGTCCTGATAGCTTAGTTCGGCCATGACCTCCTGCGGCGTTTGCACGGCCGGCAGCTGGTCGAGCGTGATGCGCGCGCCGCCGGCCTTGTCCAGCACCAGGTTGCGGGTCTTGACGCCGCCGGGCGCGGCGACCGCGCCGTCCTCGCCTTCGCCTTCAAACATGCCTTCGTCATCGTCGAAACTGCCGCCGCGCCGTTCGACGCCGACCTTGACGTCGCCGGCGCTGAAGCTGAAGTCCGCGTAATCGCCGAAGCTCACGCTACGGTCCTGCACCACGGTGCGCAGCTGCACCGGCGCATCGCCCGCACCGCCGCCGGATAGATAACTGAGTTGGACATCGAGGTCCACCGCCGTGGCCTGCACCGCCGGCGTCTTCGGCCCTTGCAGCAGCGCCTTCATGGTCGGCACGCGGAACTGCTCGACGCGGAAGCGGCCCGAGGCCCGTCCGCCTATCATCAACTGATACCAGCCCTGCTTGGCGTCGGCCGGAATCGGCCAGGTGTTTTCCGCCGAACCGTTGGCGCTCCATTTCAGCGGCAGTTCGTATTTCTGGCCGCTACCCTCGTGCAGGATGAACACGCTGGCGGCCTGCTCCCTGGCGGCGCGCACGATGCCCTGCTCTACATGGCGGCGCATGAAATGCTTCATGTGCACCGTTTCGCCGGCGCGCAGCAGCGTGCGGTCGAACACCGTCGAGGCGATCACATTGTCGGCGCCATGGTCGCCGGTCGGCAGGTTGAAGCGCCAGGTCTCGATGCCGCGATCCCAGTCGGACAAGGTAAAGGTCATATCGCCGCCCAGGCGCGCGCTGATGAAGTAGCGATGCTCGTTCTTCTGCCGCAGCTCCTGGCGTATGTGCGCCAGGCCGCCGCTGTCGGTCATGCCCTGCCAGACCAGCTTACCCGTATAGTCGCGCACCGCGACCTGCGCCTGCGGCACCGGCTTGCCCTTGTCGAGCGACGTCACCCACACCAGCGACGACTCCGCGCCGGACTTGAAGTGCGCCACCATATTGGTCACCAGCGCGGCCGAACTCACATACGCCGTGCTGCGGCCCTTGGCCGACGACAGCACCGCGCCCAGCTTGGGACTGGCCAACTCCACTACGTAAAAGCCCGGCTTGCGCAGCGGGATGCCGACCACCTCGAACGCCTTGGCGCCGCCCGGCTTGGGCATGGTGAAGCGTTCCACCTTGCCGGCATGCGCGTCCAGCAGCGGCGTCACCATCTTCTGCGCGTACAGTTCCTGCGGCTGCCAGCTATAGCTGCTGCCCATGCGCTTGAGCCATGCGATGACCTGTTGGTCCTGCTGCTCCGGTGACGCGGTGCCGTCGTTCACCCGCAGGGCGGCGCCGTCGACCTTGGCCGCTGGCACGCCGGCTTCCACATTGCGCACGGTGACCGGCAGCAGCTTGTCGCCCTTGGCCTCGATGATGCCGAAGCGCGCGGGGAATTTCACCAGCGGCGGCTGGGCGTCGGTGCGGATCGCCATCGGGAAGCGCGCCTGGTTCACCAGGGTGCGGCCGGCGTCGTCCTTCAAGCCGGCAGGCAGCGACAGGCTTAGTTTGGCGCTTTCGGGGAACGGCCCCTTGAAGGTCAGCCACTCAAGGTACTCGTTTTTTTCGTCGTCCTTGTCCACCGTCGGCTGGAACACCTTGCCGCCCGGCACCGTCACTTTCACGGCCAGCGCATCGGCGCGCTTGATAGGAGCGCTGAACTGCACGCGCAACGGCAGGAACGGCACGCAGCCGGCATCCCTGGATAATCTCTCGCAGCTGAAGCGCGCCGTGAAGTCGGGCCGCGTCTTGTACGACAGGGTCTGATCCTGCGAGGTCGCGATGCCGCTGTCGGCCTTCACGCCGGCGCCCCACACCAGCGACACCTCGGTGGCCGGCGGCAGGCTGCGCTTGCACTGGACCACCGCCAGCGGCAGGCGCTCCAGCTTCTTGTTGTTGACGGCGGTGGTGGCGCGCCACAGCGCGCCGCGCGCCTTGAAATACAGCGACAGATAGCGCTCGGTAAAGGACTTGCGCATGTCCAGCACCTGCTGACGTTCCGCGCCCTGCAGCACGCGCACGCCGATCTTCTCGTTGATGCCATCGGCGCGGCACCAGGCGTGGGCGGCCACCGTTTCGTCGCTGGCCGGCGCATCGAGTCCCAGCACGAAGATCTGCTGCTCGTCGATGTAGCTGGCGCCTTCGCGCGGCGCGGCCTCCACCACCGCAGGCCCGCCGGTGTCGAAACTGAACCGACGCTGGCCGTCCAGCGGCTTGCCGTCGATGTCCCTGACATCATCCTTCAGCGTAAAGCGGCACGCCACGCCGCCCGGCAGGTCGCGCACCAAATCGTAGCTCCAGTTCTGGCCATCGATCCAGCGGCCCTTGCCCTGTTCCGGGCAATCGACGGTGAACGGATCGCCGAGGCGCATATCGCCGAGCGGCACCATCTGCCCGCTGAAACGCGCCGCCACCTGGCGCACGCCTTTAACGGTGCCGGTCGGGGAAAACGAAGTTATGGAAGTGTCGGCCAGAACGGCCAGCGGCAGGCTGCAGAAAGCAGCCAGCGCGATAATGCGGGACAGGAGGCGCATGCCAACTCCGGGCGCTGATGATGATCAGTCCAGTGTTGCGCACGCCTCCTGCAATGTCAATAACATTAGAAGAAAAACACTTCGGGGTCAGTTCCGACATTCGGACATTTCGCGCGCGAAATGTCCGAATGTCGGAACTGACCCCGAAGTTGACCCCGAAGTTTCCGAAGCTTAGGCCAGATCGAACACCGCCATCGATTCGACGTGCGAGGTGTGCGGGAACATGTTGACCACGCCGGCCTTGCTGATGGCGTAGCCGGCCTGGTTGGCCAGCACGCTGGCGTCGCGCGCCAGGGTCGATGGGCTGCACGATACGTAGACGATGCGCTTAGGCAGGAACTCAGGATTGGTCTTGCGCAGCACGCCCAGCGATTCGCACAAGGTGGCGGCGCCGTCGCGCGGCGGGTCGATCAGCATGCGGTCGAATTTGCCCAGCGCCAGCAGGTCGTCCGGCGTGATCTCGAACAGGTTGCGGCAGTAGAAAGTGGTCTTGCCATCCAGGCCGTTGGCCTTGGCGTTGCTCAGCGCGCGCTCGGTCAGCGTGGTGCTGCCTTCGATGCCCACCACTTCGCGCGCCTGCGTCGCCAGCGGCAGCGTGAAGTTGCCCAGGCCGCAGAACAGGTCGGCCACGCGGTCTTCCGGCTGCACGTCCAGCAGGTGCAGGGCTTTGTGTACCAGCACGCGGTTGATGTGGTGGTTCACCTGCGTGAAGTCGACCGGCTTGAACGGCATGCGCACGCCGAATTCCGGCAGCAGGTAGTGCAGCTCCTGGTCCAGCGGATAGAACGGCGCGGCCGTTTCCGGCCCCTTGGTCTGCAGCCAGAACTGCACGCCGTATTGGTCGGCGAAGGCCTTGACCTTGGTTTCGTCGTCGGCCGTCATCGGCGCCATGATGCGCAGCACCAGGGCGGTGACGTCTTCGCCGATCGCCAGTTCGATCTGCGGCACTTCCTTGTACAGCGACAGCGAACCGATCAGCGCACGCAGCGGCAGCAGCATGTCCGAGACGTGCTTGGGCAAAATCTGGCAGCTCTTGATGTCGGCCACGAACACCGAACGCTTTTCCTTGAAGCCGACCAGCACCGTGCCCTTTTTCTCGACCCAGCGCACCGACAGGCGCGCGCGGTAGCGGTAGCCCCAGGTCGGGCCGTACATCGGACGCATGATGTTGTCGGCGTGGACCTTGCCGATGTGCCACAGGTTGTCTTCCAGCACGCGCTGCTTGATCGCCACCTGCGCGGTCGGCTCCAGGTGCTGCATGGAGCAGCCGCCGCAGTAGTCGAAGTGTTCGCACTTCGGTTGCACGCGCATCGACGATGCGCGGTGCAGCACGGTCATGCGCGCCGCTTCCCAGTTTTTCTTTTTCTTGAAGGTTTCAAAGCCGACGCGCTCGCCCGGCAACGCACCTTCCACGAACACCACTTTGCCCGGCGTGCCGTCGTCGTTTTCAATGTGGCCGACGCCACGGGCGTCCATGTCGAGCGATTTGATGTCGATGATGTTTTCTTGCATAACGTTCAATATTGAATAAGCAAAGGTAGACGCCGGCGCCTGTGCCGGGGCCGACATGATAGCAGAATGGGAAGGGACTACAGCAGGGAATCGCGGACCACGCCGCGTGCGGCCATGGCGCGCTTGAGCTTGACCAGCGCTTCCTGCTGGATCTGGCGCACCCGCTCGCGCGTGACGCCCATTTCCTCGGCCAGCGTTTCCAGCGTGGCCGGATCGTCGTTGTCGAGGCCGAAGCGGCGCATGATGACGATGCGCTGCTTGTCCGGCAGCTTGGTCAGCCAGTCGCGCACCAGCACCGTCATTTCATGGTGTTCGGCGCGGGCATCGGGACTGTCGTCGGCGTCGCCGGGCAGCATGTCCATCAGCGAGGACTGGGGATCGTTGTCGAGCGGGGCGTCGAGCGAGGTGGCGTGCTCGGACAGCGCCAGGATGTCCTGCACCTCCTCCACCGGCCGGCCGACCAGCTCAGCGATGTCTTCGGCGGTGGCGTCCTTGCCATTGTGGTGCTGGGCTTCGAGGTGGTATTTGCCGCGCAGGATCTGGTTCAGCTCGCGCACCATGTGCACCGGCAGGCGCACCGTGCGCGCCTGGTTCATGATGGCGCGCTCGATCGATTGGCGGATCCACCAGGTGGCGTAGGTCGAAAAACGGAAGCCGCGCTCGGGCTCGAACTTGTCGATGGCGCGCATCAGGCCGATGTTGCCTTCTTCGATCATGTCGAGCAGCACCACGCCGCGATTGATGTAATGCTTGGCGATCGACACCACCAGCCGCAGGTTGTGCTCGATCATGGTCTGGCGCGCGCTGAAGTCGCCGGCCTTGGCCAAGGTGGCGTAATGGACTTCCTGCGGCGCCGTCAGCAGCGGCCGGGTGCCGATCTGGTTCAGATAGTGCTGGGTAGTGTCGGTGGACAGCTCGGCCGCCAGCACCTTCTTGAGTTCGTCGACGCTCTCCAACACCGCGCCGACTTCGGGCGCATCGCCCTCGTCCGCACCATCGATGGCGACATCGTCGCCCGTCTCCTCGCGGTAGTCGTCGGGGAGGGTATCGTCATCCATCGGATCGTGCGGCGTAGAGGTCATCTCATCGGCTCGGCTAACGGTTAGGCAGGAATCTGGACGGATCGACCGGCTTGCCCTGCTGTCTGATTTCAAAGTGCAGCTTGACGGAGTCGGTATCGGAATCACCCATTTCCGCAATCATTTGTCCCTTGGTCACGCTCTGCCCCTCCTTGACCAGGATGGCGCGGTTGTGGGCGTAGGCCGACAACAAATTATTACTGTGCTTCACAATGACCAGATTACCATATCCGCGGATGCCGCTGCCTGCATACATCACTTTTCCTGCGCCGGCAGCGACGACCTGCTGCCCGGCCTTGCCGGAAATGTCGACGCCCTTGTTCTTGCCTTCGTCGAACGTGGCGACCACCTTGCCGTCGGCCGGCCATACCCAGCTCAGGCTGGCATCGTCGACGCCCAGCGCCGGGGCCGGCACGGTAGCCGGCGCCGTCAGACGGGGCGCGGCCGAGGCCAGGGCCGGTGCCGGTGCGGCAGGTGCGCTGGCGCTAGTGCCGCCGTTGCCATTGTCACCGCGCTGCAGCTCGGCCAGATTGGCGTCGGTGTACGGTTTCTTGTCGCCCTTGGGCCCGGTTTTCTTGACCACCGGTGGCGGTGGCGGCGTGCGCTCCGACGGCGGCATGATCACGGCGGCGGTTTCCACGCCGTTGCTATTGCTTTCCGGCGGCAGCACGCGCAGCACCTGGTCGACCTTGATGTCGTTCGGGTTGGACAGGTTGTTCCAGGCCACCAGGTCGCGGTAGTTCTGGCCGAACTCCAGCGCGATGCGGATCAGGGTGTCGCCCTTTTTCACGGTGTACAGGCCGCGCTCGTCGCGGGCGACCTGCGCCGTTTCGCTAGGGGTGGCGGGTTTGACGGCCGGCGGTATCGTGCGGTCTACAACCGGGGCCTGATTGGGAGTGGTGCCGCAGGCGCTCAGTAATGCGAGCGCCAGGCTCATTACGAGCACATTGCTTTTATTCGTCATTCTCATCTTAATGTCTAGTGGTACGGGCGTTATACCACGCCCGGACGCAAGGGCACGAAATGGCAGTCCTCCAAGGTGTGACTGGTCCATTCCGTCTTGCCGATGCGCGTGATCAATTCCAGGTGCTGCGTGCGCGCACCCACCGGCGCGACCAGGCGACCGCCGATGGTCAGCTGCTCCAGCAGGGCTTGCGGCACTTCCATCCCGGCCGCGGCCAGGATGATACCGTCAAACGGCGCCGCCTGCGGCAGCCCAAGCATACCATCTCCGTAATGCAGGCGCAGGTTCGGCACGCGCAGCGGCCTGAGATTGGTCTTGGCCAGCTCGTGCAGCGGCTTGATGCGCTCGATCGAGTACACCTCCTGGGCCACGCACGACAGCACCGCCGCCTGATAGCCGCAGCCGGTGCCGATCTCCAGCACGCGCTTCAACTGGCCGCCGTTGCGCATCACCTCGATCATGCGGGCCACGATGTAAGGCTGGGAAATGGTCTGGTGATGGCCGATCGGCAGCGAGGCGTCGACATAGGCTTGTGGCGCCAGCCCTTCGTCCATGAACCTGTGACGCGGCACCGACTCCATGGCGCTCAGCACCACCTGATCCTGCACCCCCTGCTTGCCGATGCGCTGCACCATGGCGCGGCGCACGGCGTCGGACACCAGCGGGTTCGAGCGCGGCGCCTGGGCCGGCGCCGGCTGCGCCCGCTCCATGGCGTAGCTGTGCGATTTGGACGGCGTGGCCACCGGGCGCGGCGCCGGATACAGCGATGGCGCATGGCGCGCGGCGTTCTGGGTGGCGGTTTGCGGTGTCGCCACCGGCGCGAATACCGTCGCCTTTTTGCCCCCCTTGTCGACTACCGAGGACAGCGGCAAAGGAAAGGTACGGTTTTTTTCGGTCATGCCAAGGCCTTTGCCAATGCACTGAGTTGGGAGGTATGCGTCAGGTCGATCTGCAGCGGGGTGATCGAGGTCTTACCGTTGGCGATGGCGTGGAAATCCGTGCCCTCGCCGGCGTCCTTGCAGGCGCCCGGCGGGCCGATCCAATAAATATCCCTGCCGCGCGGGTCCTTGGCCTTGATCACCGGTTCCGACTGGTGACGCCGGCCGAGCCGGGTTGCCGTCACGGCACCCAGCTGATCGTAAGGGCGGTTGGGAATGTTCACATTCCACAGGCAAGGACGCGGCAGTTCCTCGTAAAAGCGCTCAATCAGGTCGCGCGCATGGCGGGCGGCGTCGTCGATATGTTCCCAGCCGTAGGCGCCCTGCGAGAAAGCCAGGGCCGGAATCCCGAACAAAAAGCCCTCGGTCGCGGCCGCCACCGTGCCGGAATACAGGGTGTCGTCCCCCATATTCGGGCCGTTGTTGATACCGGACACCACCAGGTCGGGCGTGTAGTCGAGCACGGCCGTCAAGGCCACGTGCACGCAATCACTGGGCGTGCCGTTGACAAAATAAAAACCATTGGCGGCGCGCTGCACCGACAGCGGCCGGTCCAGCGACAGGGAGTTCGATGCGCCCGAGCGGTTGCTGTCCGGCGCCACCACCACGATCTCCGCGATCGGTGCCAGCGCCTCGGCCAACGCATTGATACCGGGCGCCAGGTAGCCGTCGTCATTGCTTATCAGGATTCTCATACGGAAGATTTTACCTGAAGCAAGGCCGGCGCTGCGCATGGCGA
Organism: Duganella sp. BuS-21; assembly: GCA_041874725.1. Classification (GTDB taxonomy): domain Bacteria; phylum Pseudomonadota; class Gammaproteobacteria; order Burkholderiales; family Burkholderiaceae_D; genus Rugamonas. Next base: position 4,983,029 of record CP097466.1, read on the forward strand.
TGGGCGCGAAAACAACTAAATTTACGTCAGCGGGACGGCGTTCGGGACGCCGACAGCTGGGCGTCCAGCGCCACCAGCTCATCCGAGGCGCGCGACCACAGGCTGCCGGCCGCCAAGGCGGGGCGCTGGCGGCCGGGCCGCAGCAGCGCATCGCCGTAATCGTCCATGGAAGCGTTCTGGTGCAGTTCGTGGACCACGGGCAGTTCGCCGGGCGTCAGGCCGAGCTGCAATTGCACGTCCATCAGCTGTTCGCGCGCCTTGCGGGTGTCGGGATGGTCGGCGCCGCCTCGCCGTTCGTGCGCGTGCAGCACCGCTTCCAGCAGGCTGCGGGCCGCTTCCAGCTCCTGCATATGCAGCAAAGTGCGGGCCAGCGCGGACTTGGCCTGCAAGGTGTCGGCGTGCTCGGCCCCCAGTAGCCGCTTGCGCGCGACCAGCACCTGTTCCTGCAGGCTGCGCGCGTGCTCGGTATCGCCGCCCTGCAGCAGCAGCTCGGCGCGCTCGGCCTTGGCGGTGAGGGTCAGCAGGTGCTCGGCGCCGAGCAGGCGCATATAAGTATCGACTGCCGCGTCCTGCATGGCAAGCGCCTCGGCCAGGCGCCCCTGCAAACCCAGCGTTGCGGCCAGATCCCGGCGCGCGGCCAATGTGTCGAAATGGGCGGGGCCCAGCAACCGTTCGTGCGCCTCGCTCACGCATGCCTGCAGAAAATGCGCTTCCTCCAGTTTGCTCTGCTGGCGCAGCACGGCCGCCAGACTGGCCTTGCTGGCCAGTGTGTCGGAGTGGTCCTCGCCCAGGCCGCGCTGGCGCAACGTCAGACTTTCCTCGAAACAGGCCAAGGCCTGCCGCAACCGCCCTTCGTGCCGGTACAGCTCGCCAAGCTGGTTGAGGTCGCGCGCCAGCGGCTGCGACACCGCCCTGGCGGCGCCACCGCCCTCTTCCAGCGTGCGCCGCGCCTCGCCGATCTCGGTCAGCAGGCGGATTTCCGCCAGCGACTGCCATGGGAAATAGCCAGGCGCCAGCCAGCTCAGGAAGGTGTCGAAAGTACGGCGCAGGGAAAAACGGTCGCCACCCTGATTTTGCCGCGCCGAGGGCAGCGCGCCGGCGGCGATCGGATGGGTTTGCTGCAACTGCACCTCGTCGAAGTAGCTTTCCAGCGACACCTGCGGCATGCCGTAACACTCGCGGATCAACGCCTCGAAGGCGGCCTGATAGCCCGGTGCGCGCCGGCGCTCGTCGCCGCGGCGCCATTGGGCGCGCTGGACGGCGTCCGCCATTTCCACACGCGATGGCAAGGGATAGACCAGCAAGGGCCGCTGCTCGTCCTCGTGGCTGCGCCGATACGTGGTGGCGCGGGTCACCAGCGCCTGCGCCCCGTCCAGGCTTTGCCGGCTGGGCGTGAACACCACCACCAGTTTGCGCGGAAGCAAGGTTGTGCAGATGCCGGCGGCATCGGTGCGGCCGCTGCGGGAATCCACCAGCACGTAGCGGAAATGCAGGGACAGTCGCTCGGCGAAGCAGCGGAACAAGGCCGGGCACACATGAAACAACTCGTCCCAGCGCATGGCGGCCAGCCGGTCGCCATAACTGTCGTCAAAACGGCCGGCGCGCATCAGGTAAAGCTGGCTGCTCTGGTCGACACGGGTGACATATTTCTCCCAGCCAACAGCGTCCAGCACCTCGTGCGCCAGCGCTTCGTCAGCCTGCGCGGCGGAACCGTTACGGTGGCGCTGGAGTTGTTCGCGGCAAGCCTCGAACAATTCCAGCACGCCCGGTCCGGCGTCGCGCTGCGCCTCGGGGAAATGATGGTGCAGCCCCGGCGCCTCGAGATCCCAGTCGATCATCAGCAACGGCGTGGTGGCGTTGCGTTGTCGCGCCAGCAGCATGGCGACATGCAACAGCGCCATCGTGCAGCCCGAGCCTCCCTTATAAGAATAGAAGGTCATCACTTCGCCGCTGGTGCTGAGCGGCGGCAGGGTCAACGGATGGGGTTCCATGGCAAACCTTTAGCGTGGGAAGTGTGGAGGAGGAATGGCACGCCATTCAGGCGGGATCTCGGGCAGCACAAAGCGGCTGCAGTCGTGCCCGCGAGGCGTGCTTCTTTTTAGACAGTGGTAATGCTCGGCGATGCGATGGACGATCTTTTCGATGTCCGGGATGAACTCGGGATTGGTTTTCAAATCGCCACTGGCCAGGGTATAGCGGGAAAAGTCCACATACATGCCGGGTCCGGCAATTTGCGGCGGCAGGCCGCCGGGATGGCGGGTCATGATGACAGGGATGATCAAATGGCTGGGCAAGGGATACCACTGCCTGCGTTCGTTTTCGATAAGTTGCATAGCTGCAAACTCGCGGCGGGTGTAGCCGTGAGCCTCGTACTTCGGTGTATAAATGACAATCATGCAAACACTCTCACACAGGGCGCGCGCGATCTTCTGGTCCAGATCGTCCCCACCGCCGAGTTGCTCGCTATCAACAAAGAGCTCGGCTTCATTGTCGAGGTGCGGTTCGAGATAGCATGTCAAGGCATCGATCAGGTCGTCCTTGAACTTACTCATATACGTATGCTGGCCATGGGCATAACTGAAAAAGCAGCCGTGTCGGATCGTCATGACATCCTCCCTGCGTTTAACCAACTCTAACAAGCCTTAATGCAGAGACTTTGAGGCAGAACAAACGTGCGCGAGGCTAAACTTTGCTCAAACGGCTGGCCGTTTGAGGTAAGATAAAAATATAACGACCGTTCTTTTTTAGCTTTTCAAAACAATACAGGAGACCAGAATGAAAGCTGTTGTATGTGAAGCATGGGGCGCCCCCGATACCCTCGTCGTCAAAGAATTGCAAGATCCGCAGCCGGGTCCGGGACAGGTCGTGATCGACGTCCAGGCCGCAGGCGTGAACTTTCCCGACGTCTTGATCGTGCAAGGAAAATATCAATTCAAACCGGAGCTGCCGTTCGTTCCGGGCAGCGAGGTGTCCGGCATCATCCGGCAAACCGCTGACGATATGACAAGCTTCAAGGCCGGCGACAAGGTCATCGCCTTTGTTCCGACCGGTGGTTTCGGTCAACGTTTGTTAGCTCCCGTACAAGCCCTGATCCCCATGCCGCCGGACATGGATTTCGACACGGCGGCGGCCATCACCCTCACCTACGGCACCTCATATCACGCGATTGTGGACCGGGCTAAGCTTGAATCTGGCGAGAACATGCTCATTCTTGGCGCGGCGGGAGGGGTGGGCCTGGCGGCGATCGAGATAGGAAAAGCCCTTGGAGCCCGCATCATTGCGTGTGCTTCGACGGATGAGAAGCTGGAAGTGTGCCGTCAGCACGGCGCCGACGTCCTGATCAACTACAGCAAGGAGGATTTGCGGGTAGCGGTCAAGGCGGCGACCGCCGGCAAGGGGCCGGACGTGATTTACGACCCGGTGGGCGGGGAATATGCGGAGCCGGCGTTTCGCTCGATCGGATGGGGAGGCAGGTATCTGGTGGTCGGATTCGCCAACGGCGACATCCCCAAACTGCCGCTCAATCTGACGCTGCTGAAAGGCGCATCGCTGATGGGCGTATTCTGGGGCGAGTTCACGAAACGTGATCCGAAAGGCAATATGAAGAATATGCGTCAGCTGCTGCAATGGCTGCAGCAAGGCAAAATCAAACCCCGGATTTCAGCGCGCTATAAACTTGGGGATGCCGCACAAGCGTTAAATGACATGGCGGCTCGACGGGTTACCGGCAAGGTGGTTGTGTTGCCGCAAGAGGATAGTTGAGCCTGCTTTTACCCCGCACTACGATGAGTCGCAGGGGCAGCTCCCATCGGGAGCTGCGGGGCGCCGCGCCTACCCTGCCCCTGGGACAGACCCTTCTGGTCTTGGGCTTGGATACTGAAAGTTACGGCTCGGAATTCTTGTTCTTGAAGAATTCGATCACAACTTCCTGCTCGCGGGTACGTTTAAAGCCCGGTAAACTCTGCCAGATCCGCTTGCCATACGGCTTGGAAATCACCCTCGGATCGCACAACATCAACACGCCACGGTCGTTTTCATCCCGAATCAAGCGCCCCGCACCCTGCTTCAAATTGATGATCGCCTCCGGCAAAGTGTGGCTCATAAAGCCATTTTTACCCTGCTTTTCCATCACCTCAATGCGCGCCGCCAGCACCGGATCATCCGGCGGGGCAAATGGCAATTTATCAATAATAACCAAGGACAAGGCATCGCCGCGCACGTCCACGCCTTCCCAGAAACTCTGCGAACCGATCAACACGCCATTACCTGCCTTGCGGAACTGGTCCAGCAATTCAGTGCGTCCCTTATCCCCCTGCACAAACAGCGGATACGGCAGGCCGCGCTTCTCGAACTCATCGCGCAAACGCTCGGCGGCACGCTTCACGGCCCGCAACGTCGTGCACAAAAGGAAAGTTTTCCCGCCCGCCGCCTCGATAATCGGCAGCGCCAGATCCAGCACCGCGTCCGTATAACCGAAGGAATTCGGGTCGGGCAAGCCGGTCGGCACGTACAGCAAGCCCTGCTCTTCGTAGTTGAACGGACTCGGCCAGGACATCGACGGCTCCTTACTCAAGCCCATTTGTTCGGAAAAGTGGCTGAAATCATTCTTCACCGCCAGCGTCGCCGAGGTGAAAATCCAGCTGCGCGGCACGCCTTCGCGCTGGCCGTTGAAGATCGGCGCGATCGACAGCGGCGTCTTGTGCAGCTGCAGGGACGAAGCATACGCCTCCACCCAGAACACCGCCTCCTCGCCTTTGGCCACTTTCGCCTTGGGATCGAACTTCCACGCCGCCAGCCGGCCCACCAGATCGACGCCGCGCTGGCGGCATTGTTCCAGCGTTTCGGCGCGTTCGGCCTGCTTTTCCAGCACGGCCATCATGCCGTCCAGCTCACTTTTCAGGGTCTCCAGCGCCGGGAAGAAGTCGCTTGAGGCGGCGATCTGCGGCAGCGACAGGCGCACGATGTCCTGCGGGAAGGTCAGGCGCAGGTCGCGCGCGGCCTTTTCCACCACCGTGACGACCTTGCCCCAGTCGGCGCCGTCTCGGGCGTTGGACAAGCCTTCGGCCAGCACGTCGCGGCACAATTCCAGCACTTGCGAGGTCGAAAAAGTGTCGCCGAAGAACAAGGTGGCGGTATCGGGCAGCTGGTGCGCCTCATCGAAGATGATGGTGTTGGCCGAAGGCAGCAACTCCGCGATGCCCGAATCCTTCAGCGCCACGTCGGCAAAGAACAGGTGGTGATTGACCACCACCACGTCCGCCTGCTGCGCCTCCTTGCGCGCCTTCATGACGAAGCAATCCTGGTAATACTGGCATTCCGTGCCCATGCAATTGTCGCGGGTGGACGTCACCAGGTTCCAGATCAGCGCGTTTTCCGGCACGCGGGCCAGCTCGGCCTTGTCGCCGGACTTGGTCATTTTCAGGAAACGCGAGATCTCGCGCAGGTAGCCGACATCGTCGCGCGACGTCATGCGGCCGTTCTGCAGCGTGCGCTCCAGATGGTAGTGACACAAGTAATTGGAACGTCCCTTGAGCAACGCCACCGAGACCGGCGCCTGCAAGGCCGCGCGCACGGTCGGAATGTCGCGCAGGAATAGCTGGTCCTGCAAGTTTTTGGTGCCGGTCGAAACGATGGTCTTGCCGCCCCACATCAGCGCCGGCACCAGGTAGGCAAAGGTTTTGCCCGTGCCGGTGCCCGCCTCGGCAATCAGCGTGGTCTGGCCGGCGATGGCCGACGCGATGGCCTTGGCCATTTCGGTCTGCGAGCGGCGCGGGCGGAAGTCGCCCACGGCCGGCCCCAGCGGACCACCGGCGCCGAACAGGCGCTCGACCTCGGAATCGTACTTGCCGGGTGGCTGTTCGGGAGTGGCGCCGATGACGGCGGGGATGGCGTTGGCAATCGCGGTATGGGGTGGCAGCGGTTCGGTCAAAATAAGTCGTGGCGCCTAGGCGGGTACGTCAGGCACTAATTGCATTTTCAGCAGAGTGATATGGTCTTTCAATTGCAGTTTGCGCTTTTTGAGGCGGCGCAATTGCAGTTGATCGTGATGCCCGTCCAGCGTCAGCATATCGATGACCGCGTCCAGATCACGGTGTTCGACGTCGAGTTCGATCAAACGACGTTGGATATCTTGCACATCAGCCATATTTCTCAACCAAAGAGTTTCACTGGAACAACACCGGTATTGCGCACAAACTGCGACACGGTGCATAGTTTAATCTACGGCGGCCCTGCCGCCAACAGAATGATCGCTCAACCGCAGTTCAGGATACAGTGACGACTATGAGCGCCTATAAAATCGAAGCCGGGACCGCCCAGCACATCGGCAACCGGCCACAGCAAAACGACCGGGTGGCCTTGTACACGGCCGCGCAGGCGCCGGGCTATGTGATGGCGGTGCTGGCCGATGGCAACAACAGCGCCATCGCCGCCGATCAGGTGCTTCACACCAGCAAGCATTTATTCGATGAGTTCCGCGTCGGCGACAGCGCCAACCTGCCGCGTCTGCAAGAACTGCTGCGCAATATCGCGCACGAGGTGCATCAGGTGGTGACCATGAATCCGATCGCCGCCGTGGCCGAGCCGCAAAGTGCGCTGGCGCTGCTGGTGCTCACACCGCAGGCGCAGGCGGTGTGGGCGCATCTCGGCGACGCCCGTCTCTACCGTTTCAGCGGCGAAAGCTGCGCCATGCGCACCAACGACGCCGCCTATGTCGAACATCTGGTCAAGCATGACAGGCTGCCTTTGGCGGCGGCCAAAAAACATCGCGGCTCGCGTTTGCTGAACAACGCGCTGGGCAATAGCATGAAAGCGCCGTTCGTCACCGTCGGCTGGCACGAAGGCTTGCAAGCCGGCGATGCCTTGATGTTGTGCTCGGACGGCTTGTGGCAGTTGTTCGGCCCCGAGGAGCTGGCGGCGGCCGTCGCGCGCAACACGCCGCGCCAGGCCGCCGAACGGCTGATCGGCAAGGCCGCCGAACGGGCCCAGGGCAAGGGCGACAACTGCTCGATGGCGATCATCAAGCTGGTGGCGCCGCCGCAGGAGGCGCCCGGTTATACCGTGGAGAAAATGCGCCGGGCGGTGTAAGGGGGCGACCAGGTTTGCAGCGTCCGTCCACCCCGAACAAAAGGGTCGGACCCCAGGTCCGGATAGGGGCTGCGCCCCGCCTGCCCACGGGCAGGCCCCTGAGCCGCAGCGGTGTGCGGGGTGACGTAGTGCCGCGCGCAGGTAAAGCGCAGCCCTAACCCCTACCCCACTTATTTTGCCGCGGCCGGCTGCTGTGACTGCTTTTGCAGCTGCGCGGCAGCTTTCTTATCTTCGGCCGCCGCACGCTCGGCCGCCTTGCGCGCCTTTTCAGCGTTAATGACTTTCTTGCGCTCGACCTCCGCCTGGCGCCGCGCCGATTCCACCTGCTTTTTCTCGAACGCAGCCACCTTGGCGGCGCGCGTGGCTGCTTCGGCCACGTCCTTCTCTTCCTGGCGCTTCACCTTGGCCGCATGGTCGGCTTCACGTTCGGCCACGCGCGGGCCGGTCGGTGGGCGTGGCGGCGCTTTCTCTTCCTTCGGCGGCTTGGGCGGCTGCGCGCTGCGCAGCGCGGCTTCCTCCGCATCCTTGCGCACGCGTTCGGCCAACTCGGCATCGCGACGGCCGACCGAGTCGACGCGCTTGTAGTGTTCTGCATCCACCTCGACGGCGCGCAACACGGCCAGCGCCGCGCGGCGTTTTTCCTTGGCCTGGTCCAGGCAATTATTGACGAAGAACTTGGTCGAGCATTCGCGTTCGCTGGCGGCGAACTCGTCATGCACGGCGGTGCGGTCGGCGGCCACCTTTTTCAGCGCGGCGTCGGCCTGCGCCACCGATTGAACGTTCTGGGCCTGCGCCGCGACGGCAAACGCCGCCAGCAATGTGAGGAGTGCTTTCATATTCGGTCCGGGTGACTTACGACAGCGACGCTGCGGCGCCGCGCTGCTGACGGTTCATATATTCCTGCGACTGCATCTCGACGATGCGCGACACGGTGCGGTGGAATTCGTTGGCCATGGCGCCGGTCGTGTACAGCTCTTCCGGCTCCACTTCGGCCGACATCAGCAGCTTCACGCCCTGGTCGTAGAACACGTCGATCAACCAGGTGAAGCGCCGCGCCTCCGACGACATCGACGCCGACATCATCGGCACCCCGGACAATATCACGGTATGGAAACGGCTGGCGATTTCCAGGTAATCGTTCTGCGAGCGCGGGCCGCCGCACAGGGTATTGAAGTCGAACCAGATGATGGTGCCGGCGCGGCGCAGCGCGCGGATCTCGCGCGCCTCGATGCGGATCACCGGATCTTCATCGGCGGTTTCGGCCACGCTGGCGTAGGCAGCGCGCAGCGCGGCGTCGGTCTTGGCGTTGAGCGGCGTGTAGTAGGCCTCCACCTGCTCCAGCGCACGGCTGCGATAGTCGATGCCGGCGTCGATGTTCATCACGTCCAGCTTTTCGTACAGCAGCGCGATGGTCGGCAGGATGCGGTCGCGGTGCAGGCCGTCCGGGTACAGCAGGTTCGGATCGTAGTTCGAGGTCATGATGAAGGACACGCCGTTGTCGAACAGCGCCTTCAACAGGTTGTACATGATCATGGCGTCGGCCACATCGGAGATGTGGAATTCGTCGAAGCAGATCAGGCGGTATTTCTTGGCCACGCGCTTGGCCACTTCGTCCAGCGGATCGGCGACGCCGCGCAGGTCGTCGAGCTGGCGGTGCACGTCGCGCATGAATTCATGGAAATGCACGCGCGTCTTGCGCACCAGCGGCACCACCGAAAAGAAACTGTCCATCAGGAAGGACTTGCCGCGCCCCACGCCGCCCCACATGTACACGCCCTTCGGCACCGACGGGCGATTGATCAGCCGCTTGAAGGTGCTGGACCGCTGGCCCTTGTATGCCACCCACTCGTCATAGCATTGCTGCAGACGGGTGATCGCGCGCTGCTGCGCCGCGTCGGCCTTGTAGTCGCGCTGTGGCAGCGCGTGATGGTAGTACTCTTCGACGTTCATGGTTTCAATCTGCGCAAATAAAAACGGCGGGCCAGAACGGCCCGCCTTACAACGGCTACTGCATCAACTTAGAAGTTGAGCGTGCGTTTGTCGATCGCCAGCGCCGCTTCCTTGGTCGCTTCCGACAGCGATGGGTGAGCGTGGCAGATGCGGGCGATGTCTTCAGCCGAAGCCTTGAACTCCATCGCCACCACCGCTTCCGAAATCAGCTCCGACGCCATCGGTCCGATGATGTGGACGCCCAGGATTTCGTCGGTGTTCGCATCGGCCAGGAACTTGACCATGCCCGAGGTATCGCCCAGCGCGCGTGCGCGGCCGTTCGCCAGGAAGGGGAAGGTGCCGGCTTTGTAAGCGACGCCGTCGGCCTTCAGTTGCTGCTCGGTGCGGCCCACCCAGGCGATTTCCGGCGAGGTGTAGATCACCCAAGGGATGGTGTTGAAGTTGGTGTGGCCGTGCTGGCCGGCGATGCGCTCGGCCACCGCGACACCCTCTTCTTCCGCCTTGTGCGCCAGCATCGGGCCGCGTACCACGTCGCCGATCGCCCAGACGCCAGGCAGGTTGGTCTTGCAGTCGTGGTCGACCGCCACGAAGCCGCGCTCGTCCAGCGCCAGGCCCACTTTGTCGGCGGCCAGGCCGTCGGTGTTCGGGGTGCGGCCGATCGAGACGATCAGCTTGTCGAACACGGTGGTGGTGGCTTCGCCCTTGGCGTTTTCGTATTCCACGGTGACGTTGTTGTCGCCCTTGGTGATCTTGCCGATCTTGCAGCCCAGGTTGATCTTCAGGCCCTGCTTGGTGAACAGCTTGTTGGCTTCCTTGGCGATCTGCTCGTCGACGGCGCCGAGGAAGGTCGGCAGACCTTCCAGCACGGTCACTTCCGAACCCAGGCGACGCCATACCGAACCCATTTCCAGGCCGATCACGCCGGCGCCGATCACGCCCAGCTGCTTCGGCACTTCGCCGATGGTCAGCGCGCCGGTGTTCGACAGGATCAGTTGCTCGTCGAATTCCGCGCCTGGCAGGCCACGGGCGTTCGAACCGGTGGCCACGATCACTTGCTTGGCGTTGATGGTTTCGTTGGCCGGGCCGGTGATGGTCAGCGGGTAGCCTTCAGCGGTGGCGGCGCCGGCGAACGCGGCGCGGCCGTGGAAGAAGGTCACTTTGTTTTTCTTGAACAGGAACAGGATGCCGTCGTTGTTTTGCTTTACAACGGTGTCCTTGCGCTTGATCATCTGGCCCAGGTTCAGCGACAGGCCGGCAACGTCGATGCCGTGGTCCTTGAACGCATGGCCGGCGTGCTCGTAGTGTTCCGACGATTGCAGCAGCGCTTTCGACGGGATGCAGCCGACGTTGGTGCAAGTGCCGCCCGGTGCCGGGCCGCCCTTTTCATTTTCCCACGCGTCCACGCAAGCCACCGAGAAACCCAGCTGTGCGGCACGGATGGCGGCGATGTAACCGCCAGGACCGGCGCCGATGACTACTACGTCAAATTGTTTACTCATTTTAAATTTCCAATCAATTCGTCTTCTGGAACGAAGATCCAAAGCAGAATGTAGATAGCGAGACCGAAACCGAAGGTCAGCACGAACAGGACAAACAGCAGGCGCCAGATCCACGAGTCGACCCCGGTACTGCGCCCCAGCCCGCCGCACACGCCGCCCAGCCAGCGGTCGTCGCGCGAGCGGCGCAGACGGCTGATGTCGTCGGTGGCGGCCGGTGCTTCGTGGTTCAGCAAACGGGCCTTGGCGGCGGCGAACTCGTCGTCCGTCAGCGCACCGGCCTGGTGCAGTTCATGCAAACGCTTGATTTCTTCAGCAACGCTCATTCATGATCCTCTTGAGAATTCCCCAAGCCCACATAAGGTATGGACTTGGGGCCACGCGAGAATTACAGGTCCAGCAGCAGGCGTGCAGGATCTTCCAGCGCTTCCTTCATGGCCACCAGGCCCAGCACGGCTTCGCGGCCGTCGATGATGCGGTGGTCGTAGGACATCGCCAGGTAGTTCATCGGGCGGATAACGATCTGGCCGTTTTCAACCACGGCGCGGTCCTTGGTGGCGTGCACGCCCAGGATCGCCGATTGTGGCGGGTTGATGATCGGGGTCGACAGCATGGAGCCGAAGGTGCCGCCGTTCGAGATCGAGAAGGTGCCGCCGGTCAGGTCGTCCAGGGTCAACTTGCCGTCCTTGGCCTTGGCGCCGAATTCGCCGATTTTCTTCTCGATTTCAGCGATGCTCATCTGGTCGGCGTTGCGCAGGATAGGCACCACCAGGCCGCGTGGCGAACCGACGGCGATACCGATGTCGAAGTAGCCGTGGTAGACGATGTCGTTGCCGTCGACCGAAGCGTTGATGATCGGGTATTTCTTCAGCGCGGCCACAGCGGCCTTGACGAAGAAGGACATGAAGCCCAGCTTGACGCCGTGCTCTTTCTCGAACTTGTCCTTGTACTTGTTGCGCAGTTCCATGACCGGGGCCATGTTCACTTCGTTGAAAGTGGTCAGGATGGCGTTGGTCGATTGCGACTGGATCAGGCGCTCGGCGATACGTGCGCGCAGGCGGCTCATCGGCACGCGCTCTTCAGGACGGTCGCCCAGGTTGGCGGCGGCAGGCGCGGCAACATGTGCCAGGGCCGGCTTGGCGGCTGGCGCGGCCAGTGGCGCAACGGCCGGAGTCGATGGTGCGGAGGCGGCCAGGGCGTCGCCCTTGGTCACGCGGCCGTCTTTGCCCGAACCGGCGACATCGCCGGCGCTCAGGCCTTTTTCCGACAGAATCTTGGCGGCGGCCGGCATGGCCACGTCGCCTTTCGAACCACCGGTGGCTGCTGGGGCAGCGGCGGCGGCAGGTGCGGCGGCTGGCGCAGCAGCGGCAGCTGGGGTGGCAACAACAGCAGCGCCACCTTCGGTATCAATAATGGCGATCACTTCGTCGGCCACCACGGTGCTGCCGTCGCCCTTGATGATCTGCACCAGCACGCCGGCGGCCGGCGCTGGCAGTTCCAGCACCACTTTATCGGTTTCGATATCGATCAGGTTTTCGTCGCGGGTGATGGTGTCGCCAACTTTTTTATGCCAGGTCAGCATGGTTGCTTCTGCTACCGATTCCGACAACTGGGGAACTTTGACTTCGATTTGTGCCATGAAAAAACTCCGTTTATTTTGTTATTGCGGCGCCGCCCCGCGTAGCCGGGCGGCGCTCCGTCAAGAAGTGATGCTTATTTGGTCAGGATGAAACCTTTGAGTTTCGAGAACGCCGTCTCCAGCAGTTCTTTCTGCTGGGCGTAGTGCTTGTCGTAGTAGCCGACAGCCGGCGATGCCGATGCTGGACGGCCGGCGTACGCCAGGCGCTGGCCAGCGTCCAGGCTCTCGAAGATGTTGTGCTGAATCTGGAACCATGGGCCCTGATTCTGCGGCTCGTCCTGCGCCCACACCACTTCGGTCAGGCTTGGGAACTTTTTCAGTTCGGCAGCGAAGGCCTTGTGCGGGAATGGATACAGCTGCTCGATCCGCACGATGGCGGTATCGGTCTGGCCACGGGTCTTGCGTGCGTTGACCAGGTCGTAGTAGACCTTGCCCGAGCAGGCGACCACGCGCTTGACTTTCTTGGCGTCGATCTTGTCGTCCACTTCACCGATCACGGTCTGGAACGCGCCCTTGGCCAGGTCGGTCAGCGGCGAGCCTGCCTCCTTGTTACGCAGCAGCGATTTCGGCGTCAGGATGACCAGCGGCTTGCGGAACTGGCGCACCATCTGGCGACGCAGCACGTGGAAGATCTGCGCTGCGGTGGTTGGCTGCACCACTTGCATATTGTTGTCCGCGCACAGCTGCAGGAAACGCTCTGGGCGTGCCGACGAGTGCTCAGGACCCTGGCCTTCGTAACCGTGTGGCAGCATCATCACCAGGCCCGAAGCACGGCCCCACTTCACTTCGCCGGAGCTGATGAACTGGTCGATCACCACCTGGGCGCCGTTGACGAAGTCGCCGAACTGGGCTTCCCAGATGTTCAGGGTGTTCGGTTCAGCGGTCGAGTAGCCGTATTCAAACGCCAGCACCGCCTCTTCCGACAGCACCGAGTCGATCACGGTGAACGGCGCCTGGCCTTCGGCGATGTTCTGCAGCGGCACATAGGTGCCGGCGTCCCAACGTTCGCGGTTCTGGTCGTGCAGCACGGCGTGACGGTGCACGAAGGTGCCGCGGCCGGCGTCCTGGCCGGTCAGGCGCACGGCGTAGCCCGAAGCCACCAGCGATGCGAAGCCCAGGTGTTCACCCATGCCCCAGTCCAGGTTCATTTCGCCGCGACCCATGGTGGCGCGGTCGCCCAGGACCTTCTCGACCAGCGAGTGGACCTTGAAGCCTTCCGGCACGGTGGTGATGCGGGTGGCCAGGCGTTTCAGTTCGGTCATCGGCACGGCGGTGTCGGCGGCGTCGGTCCACTTCTTGTTCAGGAACGGCAGCCAGTCGACCGCGTACTTGTTCTTGAAATTGGAGATGACCGGGTCGACGGTGTGCTTGCCGGCGTCCATGGCGTCGCGGAAGGCGGCCACCAGGGCGTCGCCGCCATCGGCAGGGATCACGGCCTGGGTTGCCAGCTTGTCCGCGTACAGCTTGCGGGTGCCCGGGTGCTTGGCGATCTTCTTGTACATCAGCGGCTGGGTCAGCGCCGGGGTGTCCTGCTCGTTGTGGCCCAGTTTGCGGAAGCAGATGATGTCGACCACGATGTCCTTGCCGAACTCGGTGCGGTAGTCCATGGCGATCTGCGAGGCCAGCACGGTTGCTTCCGGATCATCGGCGTTCACGTGCAGCACCGGTGCTTCGATCATCTTGACCACGTCCGAGCAGTAGATGGTGGAACGGGCGTCGCGCGGGTCGGAGGTGGTGAAACCGATCTGGTTGTTGATCACGATGTGCACCGTACCGCCGGTGCCGTAACCACGGGTCTGCGCCAGATTCAGGGTTTCCATCACCACGCCCTGGCCGGCGAAGGCGGCGTCGCCGTGCACCAGGATCGGCAGCACTTGCTTGCCGCCGTGGTCGCCGCGACGGTCCATGCGGGCCTTGACCGAACCTTCAACCACCGGGTTGACGATTTCCAGGTGCGACGGGTTGAACGCGAGCGACAGGTGGACCGGACCGCCGGCGGTCGAAATGTCCGACGAGAAGCCCTGGTGGTATTTCACGTCGCCGGCCGGCAGGTCGTCGCCGTGCTTGCCTTCGAATTCTTCGAACAATTCCTTGGGTGCTTTGCCCAGGGTGTTGACCAGCACGTTCAGGCGGCCGCGGTGGGCCATGCCGATAACGATCTCCTGCACGCCTTTTTCACCGGCACGCTGGATGATTTCGTCGATCGAGGCGATGAAGGTTTCTCCGCCTTCCAGCGAGAAGCGTTTTTGCCCCACATACTTGGTGTGGAGGTAACGCTCCAGGCCTTCTGCAGCGGTCAGACGCTCCAGGATGTGTTTTTTCTTTTCCGCGGTGAAGTTCGGGGTCGAGCGGATCGACTCCAGACGCTCCTGCAGCCAGCGCTTTTCGGCCGGGTCGGAAATATACATATACTCTGCGCCGATCGACCGGGTGTAGGTGTCGCGCAGAAAGTTCAGCAGGTCGCGCAGGGTCGCGGTCTCTGGGCCGAAGTAGGTATTGCTGACGTTGAACACGGTGTCCATGTCGGCATCGGTGAAGCCGTAGAACGCTGGATCGAGTTCAGGAATGCTTGGACGTTCCTGGCGCTGCAATGGGTCCAGATTGGCCCAGCGCGAACCGAGGTAACGGTAGGCGGCCACCAGTTGCGTAACAGCAACGCGCTTGCGCCCCATTTCGGCGTCGGCGGAGGCGGTGACAGTGCGGATCGGGCCGGCTTTCGCGCGTTCGGCGAAGGAGGCAATGACGGAGGCGTGGGCGACGTCCGGTTTGTTGGAACCATCGACGGCCGGCACGTGTTGCATGGCGTCGAAGTAGGCACGCCAGTTGTCTGGGACCGAGCCTGGATTGTTCAGATACGCTTCGTACAGTTCTTCAACGTACGGGGCGTTCCCACCAAACAGGTAGGAGTTGGACGTAGATTGTTGCATCATTCTTGCTCACCTTTCTTCGCGCTTCGCGAGGAATTAGCGGGTTAGTCTAACCTTCCGCGACACGGCCTGACCGGTTAGCGGATTGCACATCAAGTTGTGGGGAAGGGCTATTTGTTCAGTGTTACCTAAAACGGGTCCTTCAGCATAGCACCGGTATTGTATCTCAACAATCATTTACGCGACAAAAAGCCGGTAAATCTTTCAGCATTAATGTTAACTTAAGCCGCATGGATACTGGTTCGGCGCGCAATGTTTGCATATTTTCAACGGCTTTTTGCGCTAAACCATGTCAGCAATAAGTCGAGCATGGCGCGCAGCGCCGGCGCCATGTGCTGGCGCGAGGTGTAGATGCCGTAGATGCCCATGCGCTGGGGAGTGTAAGCCGGAAGCAAGGCCACCAGCTTGCCGGCCGCGATCAGCGGGGCCGCGCTGTACAGCGGCTGCAAGGCGATGCCGCCGCCCTGCTGCGCCGCCTTCAGCAGGATCAGGTCGTCGTTCGCGGACAGATTGCCGCCCACCGGCACCGACAGCGCGGCGCCGTCCGGGCCGGTAAACTGCCACAGGCTCTTGCCGAAATAGGTGTAGGTCAGGCAGTTGTGGGCGGCCAGGTCGGACGGCCGCTGCGGTGCGCCGCGCTCTTCTATATAGGAGGGGGCGGCGCACACCACCGAATCGCAATGGCCGAGGCGGCGCGCGATCAGGTTGGGCTCCAAGGCGTTGGTGATGCGCAGCGCCAGGTCGATACGTTCTTCGATCAGATTGACCGCGCGGTTATTCACCTGCAAATCGACGGCGGTGCGCGGATAGCGCGCCAGAAATTCGCCGACGGCAGCGGCCACCTCGGCCTGGGCCAGCGATTGCGAGCAGGTCATGCGCAGCAAGCCCTGCGGCATATCGGCGTCGCTACCGTGGGACACCGCCATGTCCTCGGCGACTTCCAGCATGCGGCGGCAGCGCGCCAGCGTGATGTCGCCGGCATCGGTCAGGCTCAGGCGGCGCGTGCTCCGGTGCAGTAGGCGCGCACCGGCCCAAGCCTCCATCTCGGCCAGGTAACGCGTGACCATGGCGCGCGACATACCCAGCGCGTCGGCGGCGGCGATCATGCTACCCCGCTCGGCAATGCTGACAAATACCCGCGCGGCGATGATGCGATCCATGATTCGTCCGATTTATGCAATTAACAAGGCCAGATTACCCTATTTTTCTATCGGATCAAGAAACTTAAGATGGCCGCATACTCACTCATCGAAAGCACCTCATGATCAAGCACACCTTGTTGTCCGCCGCGCTCGCCGGCGCCGTTGCTGCCCAGGCGGCGCCGCTCACGCTGGAAGTGTTCAATCCCGGCGAAGCGGCCATCTTCCCGGTGGCGTCGGTGATCGTCAGCGGCGCCAGGGATGCGGTGCTGATCGACGCCCAGTTCTCGCGCGGCGAAGCGGTCAAGCTGGTCGAGCGCCTGCGCGCCGGCGGCAAGCACCTGACCACCATCTACATCAGCCACGACGACCCGGACTTTTACTTCGGCCTGGACGTGATCCACGCCGCCTTCCCTGCCGCGAAGATCGTCGCCACGCCGGCCGTCATCGCCGGCATCGAACGCAAGAAGGCCGCCAAACTCGCCTACTGGGGGCCGATTCTGAAGGACAACGCGCCGCGCGAACTGATCGTGCCGCAAGCGTTGCAGGGCAACACCATCACGCTCGAAGGCCAGGCGCTGGACATCCAGGACGCGCCGCGCGGCTATGTGTGGATTCCCTCGATCAAGGCGGTGGTGGGCGGCGTGGTGCTGTTCAACGACCTGCACGTGTGGACCGCCGACACGCAAACACCGGGAGCGCGCCGCCAGTGGCTGAGTACGCTAGATGGCATCGCCGCGCTGAAGCCGGTTACCGTGGTGCCGGGCCACTTCAAGCTCGGCTCGGCGCCGACCGCCGACGCCATCGGTTTCACCCGCGACTACCTGGTCCGCTTCGAGAACGAAACGGCCAAGGCCGCCGATTCCGCCGCCCTGATCGCGCGCATGAAGGCGCTCTACCCAAGCGCCGGTCTGCCGGCTGCACTCGACACCAGCGCCAAGGTCGCAAAAGGCGAAATGAAGTGGTAAGCATGTGCGCGGTGGAGTGATACACTGCGGCCTCCGACTTCACCGCCACATCTGCATGCACACCCTCGAGCAGTTACGCAGCGGCGCGCTGGCAGGCATCACCCGCCTGACCTTGCGCTGCGGCCTCACCGAATTCCCGCGCGAGATTTATGCGCTGGCCGATAGCCTGGAAATCCTCGACCTGTCCGGCAACGCGCTGTCATCGCTGCCGGAGGATCTGCACCGGCTGCACAAGCTGCGCATCATCTTCTGCTCGGACAATCAATTCACCGAACTGCCGGCGGTATTGGGCGCCTGCCCTGCCTTGGCCATGGTCGGTTTCAAGGCCAACCGGATCCGCGAGGTGCCCGCCACCGCGCTACCGCCGGTGCTGCGCTGGCTGGTGCTGACCGACAACCTCATCGAAGAATTGCCGGCCGCGTTGGGCGAGCGGCCGCAGTTGCAGAAGCTGATGCTGGCCGGAAACCGGCTGCGCGCCCTGCCCGGCTCGATGGCGCAGCTGCACCGACTGGAATTGCTGCGCATCGCCTCGAATCAGCTGACCGCGCTGCCGGATTGGCTGCCGGCGTTGCCGCGCCTGCGTTGGCTGGCCTATGCCGGCAATCCCTTCTGCGAGCAGCGCGAGGACGAACTGGCGCACACGCCGTCCGCCGCAATCGCCTGGAGCGTACTGGTGCTAGGCGAAAAGCTGGGCGAAGGCGCCTCCGGCGTCATCTACAAGGCCGACTGGCGACGCGACGGTGCCGCTGCCGAGCCGGTCGCGGTCAAGCTGTTCAAAGGCGCCATGACCAGCGACGGCTCGCCGCTCAGCGAAATGGCGGCGTGCCTGGGCGCCGGCGCGCATCCCAACCTGATTCCCGTGCTCGGCCACATCGAAGACCATCCCGACGGCGCACACGGCCTGGTGATGTCCTTGATCACGCCGGACTTCGGCAACCTGGCCGGTCCGCCCAGCCTGGACAGCTGCACGCGCGACATCTACGACGACGACAAGCGCTTCACGCTGGAGGCCATGTTATCGATCGCGCGCGGCATCGCCTCGGCGGCGGCGCAGTTGCACGCCCACGGCATTCTGCACGGCGACCTGTACGGCCACAACGTGCTGCATTGCGACCAGGGCCGCACTCTGCTGGGCGACTTCGGCGCCGCCTCGTTCTACGACCCGGCCGGCCCGCACGCCGCCGCGCTGCAAACGCTGGAAGTGCGCGCCTTCGGCTGCCTGCTGGAAGAATTGCTGGACCGCTGCGACGCCGCCGCGCCGGGCCTGCGTGCGCTGCAACACGCCTGCCTGCAAGGCGCACCGCGCTTCACCGACATCAAAGAACAGCTAGACAATTCGTTCTAGATATTTTATTCTACATCCATGAGTACCACCAACCTGCCCAAACCGACCGCCGCCGAACTGGAGATGCTGCGCCTGTTGTTCGCGCTTGGCCCCGCCACGGCGCGGCAAGTGCACGAAGCGGCGCTGGAAAGCCGTCCGGACACCAGCTACGCCAACGTCTTGCGGGTGCTGCAGGTCATGCACACCAAGGGCCTGCTGAAGCGCGACGAAAGCCAGCGCGCGCATGTGTACTCGCCGGTACAGGAGCAGGACTCGGTCCAGACCAACCTGCTGAAAGACCTGATCCAGAAAGCCTTCGCCGGCTCCGGCAAAGCCTTGATCCTGGCCGCCCTGCGCGGCGGCCACGTCAGCAAAAAAGAGCGTGAAGAAATCCAGGCCCTACTCGATCAGGAAAAGTAGGCGCGCTGCATGGCGTGATCGGGCCGTTCACTCCACCAGACCGATCTGATTACTCTCCAGTCGAATCACGCGCCCCGACATGGCAATCGTTTCAGGGCGATGGGCAACGCAAATGCGGGTCATCGCCAATGCACCGATCGCGTGATTTACTTGCCGCTCTCGCAACACATCCAGATGGCTCGTGGCTTCGTCCAGGACTATGATTTTCGGGGACTTATACAGGGCGCGAGCCAGTAGTATTCGCTGCTTCTGCCCGCCGGACAAGGTCGTCCCCATATCGCCCGCCAGGGTGTGATAGCCCATCGGCATCACAGCGATATCGTCGTGCACAGCGGCCATCCGGGCGCACATCTCAATACGCTCCTGCTGTGGTTGCGGATCAAAGAAACTGATGTTTTCGGCCAGCGAGCCCGCCAGCAAATGGTCATCCTGCATCACTGCGGCCATGACGCGTCGCTGGGCCGAAACGCCGAGCAGTTGCACCGGGCAGCCCCCCAGGCGCAATTCCCCCTCCGTCGGCTGTAGAATTCCCAAGATTAACTTCACCAAGGTGGTCTTACCACAGCCAGAGGGGCCGACCAGTGCCACCGACTCGCCTGGCTCTATCGTCAGTGTCAGGTGACGAATAATCCACGGCTCATTTTCAGCATACCGGAAACTCACATCGAGCAACTCTATGCGTGGCGTCAGCTCTGCAGCAGACGCTTGCCGCCCTTCTGGCTCGATGGCTTCAAGTACGATATCGGCAAGGCGCTCGGCATGCACCGACAATAGGCGGAACTCCATGAATCGGTTGGTCAGCGCCGCCATGCGCCCTCCGAATTGACCGCCGTACGAAGTGAATGCCAACAACATGCCAATCGTCATGCCGCCGTCTATCACCTTGCCAGCCCCAAGCCACAATACTGCCAGGTGCTCCATGCCAAATACGGCAGTACTGGCAATCCCAAACCACAGCATGAACTTCTCGGTCTTCACGTCGCGATTAACCGAGTCCACCAATAAATTCACCCAGCGCCCTCGGCGATCTAGCTCCCGGCCAAACAGCTTGATCGCCTGCACGCCGCGAATAGTCTCCAGGAAGTGGCTATGCTCCTTCGCTCCCAGCAGCAAGGCCTCCTGATTCGCCATGCGCAGCGGACCAAACGATAGAATCCGTATGACTGCGTACAACAGAACTGCAATCAACACCACTAATGCCAACTGGACGCTGTAGATCAGCATCATTGCCAGCGTTGCGACCGCAAATAGCCCATCCAATATTGCCTCGATAAAGCCTGTGGTCAGCGTATGCTGAATGGTCGAGACGGAGCCAAAACGGGACACAACGTCGCCGAGATGCCGTTTCTCGAACCAAACCACCGGCAGGTGCAGCAGGTGCGTGAACACATTGGCCGCCCACTGCAAGTTGATATGCGTGGATAAATACATGACGGTCCAGCCTCGCGCCAGCGAAATAGCGGTTTGGACCGCCAGCATCAGGGCGCAGCCACAAATCAATACGTTGAGCAAACTACGGTCGGCGGATACGAGAGCCTCATCGACAACCCACTGATTCAGCATCGGCCCCGCAAGTGCGAACACTTCCAGGGCCAACGCCATGCCGAACACCAGTGCGAAGGTGCGCCACAGTCCATCGACGCGCCCCATCAGCGCCATTAACGACACGCGGCGACGCTCGTCAGCAGGTTGGAAGCTGGC
Source organism: Duganella sp. BuS-21 (assembly GCA_041874725.1). Classification (GTDB taxonomy): domain Bacteria; phylum Pseudomonadota; class Gammaproteobacteria; order Burkholderiales; family Burkholderiaceae_D; genus Rugamonas. Next base: position 5,003,679 of record CP097466.1, read on the forward strand.
CATCGGCGTAAGTTCCAATGCGACACCGGTGAAGTATTTATCAACCTGCACGTAGGGCACGTGGCGCGCGCCGACGGCAGGATCATGAATGAATATCCCTTTACGATCCACTTTCACCAGCACCACGAAATGATTGAGGTCCCAATGCAATATGCACGGTAGCGAGAGTTGCCTTAACTCGTCGATCTCCAGCCTGAGCGCGCGCGCAGACAATTCCAAGCTATTGGCATACTGCACAAGATGGCTCAGGTTCATGCCCTTGAGCGAGATGACAAACCTGGCGCGCAGAGCGGACAAGTCAGTATGGCGGCCATGCCATCCAGCGATCATCGCCAGGCAGGCCAATCCACATTCGGCGGCCTCAGTCTGTAAAACCATGGGAACTTGCCTGGCGCCGAAAGCCAATGGAGTCGTCGTATTCATGCTGAGTAGGTGAGGTGGTAGTTGGCACTGTCACGATGCGTGCGACCATCACCAAGCTCGGCAGTGGCGGCACGCATCGCGCATCTCTACTTGCTGTTGCCGACATGCTTGCGCACGCCGTGACGTTCACCAAAGCCCTGCCAGAACCGCCAATTGAACAAGGGGGGCGGCGACTGGGTGCCGTCCGTCACCGCCACTGGGTTGCTGACGGTGGGCGTGCTGTGATCCACGGCAGGTGGCGGCGCAACGCCCCATCGAACCTGCCGCACGACGCCGGCCATATCGTCGTCAGCCTGCCTTTTAACCCACTGCGAACCATAGCCACCGCCTGTTACGACATCCATCTCCTGAGTTGAGATTTCGCGCATGATGTATTTCTCCTTTGCTAGTCAAACAACCGACTTCCGGGAACACCCCGGAGCTATCGGGATTCGGCAAACTGCTGACCGACAACCTGGTGAGTAGGCAGCGCTGCTGTTTGCGGCTGTCCGCGTCACGGATGCTTGGGCAACTCCAAAAGTAAGACTCGTTAGCTGCGGAGTCTGGCAAACTGTCTGTATTGTTTCGGTGCAATCCCAGGTAGGGCTAGAGGCCTTCCCGCCGCCGCCAGTCGAACCCGCACTATTGCCGCTGTTCTTGATAGACATTTGCAGCGAAGTCGCACTGCCGTCATCCTTCTTTTTAACAGGCGCGATTACGTGATCGATACGCCGGCAACAGCGGCCTGTTCCTGGCTGGCAATTGCTCGCATGACATGAACCTCCACGTAAGAGAAAGAACCATCCCGGCGCGATAGCCCACCACACTCGCGCGACCATTCTGAAGTCGCCCGATCGATGCGGCACTTCGGCCGCAATCCGAATCCTTCTTAACCAGCGTGTTCTTTTGCCGCACTCCATATCGGATCGAACAGCCAACTGATCAGCCGACGAGGTTCCTGCCGAATGTCCGCCTCCAGAACCATTCCGGCCTTAAATTGATGATGTCGTCCAAGCCCGCGAACCGATTGCTTAGCCAGCCGAACGGTGATCCGGTACATGGGGTCAGCCGCCTGAGCCGATACGCCGGAAGATAATGGGCTCTGCTCGACACTGATCACCGTGCCGTGGACCTGGCCAAATTTTTGATAGGGAAATGCCGCCAACCGTAGGCGAACGTCCTGACCTGCTGACACAAAGCCCATGGCACGTGACGGTGCCATCAAGTGGGCTTCCAACACACTGCCGCTGGGAATGACGGTGGCCAAAACCGCTCCGGCGCCGACCGACTCTCCCATGACTGCGGACAGTGCCGTGATCCGTCCGGACGCAGGTGCCAGCACCTGTATCCGCGCCCTCGCCCACTGCTCGGCGACTTCGTGATCAAGCTCGGTCCGAACGCGACGTGACTGCAGGCTGGCGATGCCGATCTGGCTCCGCAGTTGCTCCATTTCGGCGCCAATTTCGCCCAAGTCCCGTAGCGCATCGAGCTTGGCTCGTTCCAGTGCCTGCAAGCGGCCAAGTTGTTCACTTTCCTCGCTTTCATACTGAGTCAACTGCAACTCCGAGACAAAGCCCTCCTCACGCAGGGAGCGATAGCGCGCCAACACCTTGGCGGCGGTAGCGACTCGCTGCTGCTGTAAGGAAATCTCCTCCTGGAAGCGCACCATGCCGGCTTGGCTAAGTCGACGCCGCTCTCCCAGGGCCTGCTCCCGACGCGTCAATTGCTCTAGCTGTAGAGACTGCTCTTGGTCGAGCAGTTTTTGTTTTTCCGCCAACGCCGCATTGATTCGTGCATCAATATTCCGGTTCTCAGTGTTCCTCTCGGATGACAATTCGTATATCACCTGGCCGGCAGTGACCAGGGCTCCTTCATCAACATGGGCGGCTACGATGCGGCCGAACTGCGGCGCCACTGCCTTAATGGCGCCGCCCACCGGCACAATTTGACCGGTCACGCGCACCTTGGGCGTGTATTCGCCCATCGATAGGAACAGACAAAAGGCTAAGGTCAGCAACATGGCAACCCATGCCGCCAGCAGCATCGGCATGGGCCGCGACAATACGATCGAGCCGTATGGCCTACCCCCATGCTCGCTGAGGACTTCCTCTCGAAACAGTGGCCCGCTGATGCCCATCTGCGTCTCCTCTCCTGATTGCCGATTGTTGAAACCATTTTGCGCTCAAGGAGAATACGCACATTGCACAAACGCAAGCTTGCCTCAAAAGAACATTGCTAGAAGCATGAAGAGTGCAATTGCCAACGCGACCGTTGGTCACGGGAATAAAAAAACGGACCGAGGTCCGTTGTATTGATGCGTGAGAAAATTAATCGCTCAGCTAACGCCGTTCTCTCTGATGATTGACTTTAAGAACAATCACGTCATCCTCTTCAAGCTGATAGTGGATCACATAAGCGCTCTTGCCAAATTTTATCGGCCACATGAAGCGCGGCGGCCTAGGGCCCAGCAGTTGGTGACCTATACGCGGATTGGCACTGAGGTGACGGACAGCATCCCTTATGGCTCTGACCGCACGGGCTGCCAACGTTTTATCATGCTGAGCCAAAAAATGAAAATGGCGCTGCAAATCCGCGAGCGCCATATCGGACCAAATTATGTGTGACATTTGGGAGGCTCCGCATCGAAACGCCCGGCCTCCAGATCCATGAGCCAAGCGTCGACTTCCTCACCAGTTACATGTAATCCCTTTCGCTTGTAGTGCTCCCAGGATTGCGCCCCTTCGGTTAAAAGCCGCCTGTAATTCTCACCATGATCCAGATAAAAACGAATCGCTCTCTGGATGACATCCGTATGGCCGATGCCGTCAACCTCCGCGACACGGTTAAGTTCAAGCACAGTCGCGTCGTCCAACTCAACCGCGACTTGCACCGATTTATCGCTGCTCATTGCCGTCCTCCTCAATGTCCCGACAGCTCAATATACATCAATCATGAACAGATTAGCTTGGACAGCGCTGATGGAGTTAAGTTCCGCCCTCCTGAAAATTTTGGCACTACAATGGTGGCCTTTTCACTGCGTACCATACGATGAACAACCGCTTCCACTCATGGCCTGAGCAGGCCCATCCCGTCATAGCCGTCATGCTGGGGGTGGCGATTTGCGCCGTGCCGGTGCTGCTGCCGCACGCCAGCCTGGCCAACTTGCCGGCCAATCTGTTTGCCTATGTGTTTTGCTGCGTGCTGGCATATCCGGTCGCTTCGGTGCTGCGCCATCGGATCACCAGCCTGCCGCTGGTGTGGGCCGTCGCCGCGCTGCTGCTGCTGGCGGCGTGCTTCTATCACACCAACATCGTCGCCGAAACCGCCAACAGCGCCTGGCCGCAGCGGCGCGATGTCACACTCGATAAGTTCGTGTTTAACCTCCCTCAGTTGACGCTGGGCGTACTAAGCTGGTGGCTGCTGGTATTGCGCCCTGACCGCCGCAAGCGCGCCGTGTGATTTCCGGCAGCCTATTGCTTCACCGAAAATTTTCCGCCATACTGAACACCTGTTCTTTATAGCGGATTCTGTTCAATATAGTCCGCGATAGATTTTTTGCATCAAGAGTCGGTTGATCCGACGCCAACCTGCCTCCCCGGGCAAGGTGGATGCCTTTACGGCGATGCGGCCTTTTAACGGCAACGAAGCGGGTGCACATGGTTTGCTCCGAATCGGGCCAAGATTTCTGGAGCTATTATGACCAATCAGACCTCTTTCTCCCAAGACGCCAGCGCACTGGATCAACAGTTCCGCATGACGCACACCTTTCACCTGTCGCTGGGCGCCAGCCAGCCTGCTGCAGGCCAACTCGAATCAACCTTGCAAAGCTCCAACGCCCGCGTCGACAAATGGCTGATCCTGCGCCGTGGCGGCTTTTACGAGCACAGCATCACAGTCGGCGGCATTGGCGAAGCCTCGGCACGAGCTTTGCGCAAAGCGCTGGCCAGCTTAAACAGCGAAATCAAAGTCCACGTCGAACACATGTTGCATTTCGACAGCGCTGCAGCCTAGGCCTGATTCTCAACACGGCCATGCCGACTGCTGCTTCCAAGCGGACGCGCCGCTCACCGCAGAAGGCCGGGAGTGTCGTCACCCAATCGGATCACCCGCCCGACATGGCAATCGTTTCCGGCCGGTGAGCAACGCAGATACGTGTCATCGCCAATGCGCCGATCGCTTGATTGACCTGCCGCTCCCGCAACACATCCAAATGGCTAGTGACTTCGTCGAGCATCATGATCTTCGGGGACTTGTACAGCGCACGTGCCAGCAGTATTCGCTGCTTCTGCCCGCCATGACTCAGAAAGCCCGCAGCGCCCACCGCCGCGCTGTCCGCCATCCAGCCGTGCTCACCATGACTGACGAAAGCCGCCACGAGGTCCATACCATGGACCTGTAGCACGGCGGCATTAGTTTGCAAACTGAGAACCAAATCCGCCTTGCGCAATACTGCGCCGTATCGTTCAAGGTCCAGCTAGATGGCGCCAGCCACAACGTGCTGGCCATGGGCCAAGTAGTCTACAGCGATCCCGATACCGAGCCAGGCTACAAAACCGGTGTTCAATTCCTCCGCATCGACGAAAACAGCCGCGCCGTCGTCCGCCAACTGCTGCAGGAAAGCAAAAGCTAAATAAGCAAAAAAAAACGGGCCGAAGCCCGTTTTTCATTTGCTGCGTAACACCGTGAATTAACGCTGGTCCAGTGGTGGTACGTCGCGAACGGTCGCACCGACGAACAGCTGGCGCGGACGGCCGATCTTCTGTTCCGGATCGGCGATCATTTCGTTCCACTGGGCGATCCAGCCGATGGTACGGGCCATGGCGAAGATACCGGTGAACAGCGACACCGGAATGCCCAGCGCCGATTGCACGATGCCCGAGTAGAAGTCGACGTTAGGATACAGTTTGCGCGAAACGAAGTAGTCGTCGCTCAGTGCAATCTTTTCCAGTTCCATCGCCAGCTTGAACAGCGGGTCGTCTTGCAAGCCCAACTCTTCCAGCACTTCGTAGCAGGTTTCGCGCATCAGCTTGGCGCGCGGGTCGAAGTTCTTGTACACGCGGTGACCGAAGCCCATCAGCTTCACGCCCGAGTTCTTGTCTTTCACCTGAGCGATGAAGGCAGGAATGTTCTCGACCGAGCCGATTTCCTTCAGCATGGTCAGTGCCGCTTCGTTGGCGCCGCCGTGGGCCGGGCCCCACAGGCAGGCGATACCGGCAGCGATACAGGCGAACGGATTGGCACCCGACGAACCGGCCAGACGCACGGTCGAGGTCGATGCATTCTGTTCGTGGTCGGCGTGCAGGATCAGGATGCGGTCCAGCGCGCGCACCAGCACGTCGTTGACCTGGTACTCTTCGCACGGATTGCCGAACATCATGCGCATGAAGTTGGCCGAGTACGACAGGTCGTTGCGTGGGTACACGAAGGGCTGGCCGACCGAGTATTTGTAGGCCATGGCGACCAGGGTCGGCATTTTGGCGATCAGGCGGATGGCCGACACTTCACGGTGCTTGGCATCGTTGATGTCCAGCGAATCGTGGTAGAACGACGCCAGCGCGCCGACGGTGCCAACCAGCACCGACATCGGGTGCGCGTCGCGGCGGAAGCCGCGGAAGAAGAATTGCATCTGCTCGTGCACCATGGTGTGCTTGGTCACGGTGTCGACGAATTCTTTCTTTTCCACGGCGTTCGGCAGTTCGCCGTTCAGCAGCAGGTAGCACGATTCCATGAAATCGGCGTTCACGGCCAGCTGTTCGATCGGGTAGCCGCGGTATTGCAGTTCGCCCTTGTCGCCGTCGATGTAGGTGATCGACGAGTTACACGCCGCCGTCGACATGAAGCCTGGGTCGTAGGTGAACTTGCCGGTGCCGGCGTACAGTTTGCGGATGTCGATCACGTCGGGACCGACGCTGCCTTTGTAGATCGGGAATTCAACCGCTGGGCTGCCATCGGAGAACGATAGCGTGGCTTTGTTATCAGAGATGTTCATGGACTCTTCCTTCTTGGAGAGATGATGCAAGTAAAAGAAACTGGGTGTATTACTAGGCCAGGCGCAATCGCTGCAACAACGCATGCACGTGCGGCAGGTCGACTTCGCCCTCCGGCTCTTTACGGGCCAGTACCAGATCCATCAGGGCATTGTCCGACAAGTCGAGGAGCCGCGTAAAAGCGTCCACTTCCTCGTCGGTCAATTCGGTTTCATGCGCATCGAGAAAACGCGTGAGGATGATGTCGTTTTCCAGCAGCCCCCGGCGGGAACGCCAGCGCAGGCGGGCGCGATTGGCCGGGTCCGACTGATGCGCTGAGTGATTCGTTTCAATCATGATTTTGCTACTTTACACTGCTAACCGTCGTTCCCGCGCACGCGGGAATCCATACCGAGTATGGTTCCCCGCTTTCGCCGGGACGACAGAGTTAAATTGCGCGACGGACCATCAGCTCTTTGATCTTGCCGATGGCCTTGTTCGGATTCAGGCCTTTCGGGCAGACATCGACGCAGTTCATGATCGAGTGGCAGCGGAACAGACGATACGGATCTTCCAGGTTGTCCAGACGCGCGCCGGTGGCTTCGTCGCGCGAGTCGGCGATGAAGCGGTAGGCTTGCAGCAGGCCGGCAGGACCGACGAACTTGTCCGGATTCCACCAGAACGACGGGCACGAGGTCGAGCAGCACGCGCACAGGATGCACTCGTACAGGCCGTCGAGTTCTTCGCGTTCGGCCGGCGTCTGCAGGCGTTCTTTTTCAGGACGGATCGAATCGTTGATCAGGTAGGGCTTGACCGAGTCGTATTGCTTGAAGAACTGGGTCATGTCGACGATCAGGTCGCGGATCACCGGCAGGCCTGGCAGCGGGCGCAGCACGATCGGCTCGCTCAGCTCGTTCAGGTTGGTGGTGCAGGCCAGACCGTTCTTGCCGTTGATGTTCATCGCGTCCGAACCGCACACGCCTTCGCGGCACGAGCGGCGCAGGGCCAGCGAGTCATCCACGTCCGACTTGATGCGCTGCAGGGCGTCCAGCAGCATTTTGTCGGTGTCTTTCAGCTCGACAGTCACGTCCTGCATATAGGGCTTGGCGTCCTGGTCCGGATCGTAACGGTAAATTTTCAGTTTAAGAGTGCGTGCCATGGTATCGCCTTAGAAAGTACGTGGTTTCGGTTTGAAGGTATCAACCGTCAGCGGCTTGGTGACGACGGCCTTGTAGTCCAGGCGGTTGTTTTCCGAGTACCACAGCGTGTGCTTCATCCAGTTGTCGTCGTCGCGTTGCGGGTAATCGTCGTGGGCGTGGGCGCCGCGCGACTCTTTACGGGCGGCCGCCGAGACGATGGTGGCTTTCGCGGTTTCGATCAGGTTGTCCAGTTCCAGCGCTTCCACGCGAGCGGTGTTGAACACTTTCGATTTATCCTTGAAGGAGACGTGCTTGCGGCGCTCGTCCAGCTGCATGATCTCTTCAACGCCTTGGTTCAGCATCGCGTCGGTACGGAACACGCCGCAGTATTTCTGCATCGTGGCGCGGATGTCGTTGGCGACGCCCTGCACTTTCTCGCCGCCGGTCGAGGTTTCCAGCGCGTTCAGACGGTTCATTGCGAAGTCGGAGGCGTCTTTCGGCAGCGGCTTGTTTTCCTTCTGCTTCAGGTTCGAGGCCACCACGTGGTTGCCGGCCGCGCGGCCGAACACCACCAGGTCCAGCAGCGAGTTGGTGCCCAGGCGGTTGGCGCCGTGCACCGAGACGCAGGCGCATTCGCCGATGGCGTACAGGCCGTTCACCACACGTTGGGTGCCGTCGCCGTTCGGCGTGACAACCTGGCCGTGGATGTTGGTCGGAATGCCGCCCATCTGATAGTGGATGGTCGGCACCACCGGGATCGGTTCCTTGGTGGCGTCGACGTTGGCGAACTTGTGGCCGATTTCCAGAATCGACGGCAGACGCTTTTCGATGGTGTCCTTGCCGATGTGGCGCAGGTCCAGCATGACGTGGTCCTTGTTCGGACCGCAACCACGGCCTTCCTTGATTTCCTGGTCCATCGAACGGGACACGAAGTCGCGCGGCGCCAGATCCTTCAGCGTCGGCGCATAGCGCTCCATGAAGCGCTCGCCTTCCGAGTTGATCAGGATGCCGCCCTCGCCGCGTACGCCTTCGGTGATCAGCACGCCCGCGCCGGCCACGCCGGTCGGGTGGAACTGCCAGAATTCCATGTCCTGCAGCGGCAGGCCGGCGCGTGCCGCCATGCCCATGCCGTCGCCGGTGTTGATGAAGGCGTTGGTGGAGGCGGCAAAGATACGACCGGCGCCGCCGGTGGCGAACATGGTGGTCTTGGCTTCCAGCATCATGACTTCGCCGGTTTCCATTTCCAGTGCCACCACGCCGACCACGTCGCCTTCGGCGTCGCGGATCAGGTCCAGCGCCATCCATTCCACGAAGAAGTGGGTGCGGGCGCGGACGTTGCGCTGGTACAGCGTGTGCAGCAGCGCGTGGCCGGTGCGGTCGGCTGCGGCGCAGGCGCGCTGCACAGCTTTTTCACCGAAGTTGGCGGTGTGGCCGCCGAACGGACGCTGGTAGATGGTGCCGTCTGGGTTACGGTCGAACGGCATGCCGAAGTGTTCGAGCTCGTAGACCACCTTCGGTGCTTCGCGGCACATGAATTCGATCGCATCCTGGTCGCCCAGGTAGTCGCCGCCCTTGACGGTGTCGAACATATGCCAGAACCAGTTGTCTTCGGCCATATTGCCGAGCGAGGCGCCGATGCCGCCCTGCGCCGCCACGGTGTGCGAGCGGGTCGGGAACACTTTGGACAGCACCGCGACGTTCAGGCCGGCTTCGGCCAGTTGCAGCGATGCGCGCATGCCGGAGCCGCCGGCGCCGACGATGACCGCGTCAAAGCGGCGGGTAGGGATTGCAGATTTAATAGCTGCCACGATTACACACTCCAGATAATTTGAATCGACCAGACGGCACAGCCGATCAGCCAGGCCATGGTGGCGATTTGCAGGAACAGGCGCGGACCAACGGCGCGCACATAGTCCATCCAGACGTCGCGCATGCCGACCCAGGCGTGGTAGAACAGGCCGATCAGGGTGACGGCGGAAATCAGTTTGAACCACTGCTGGGCGAACAGGCCGGCCCAGCCTTCATAGGTGAAGTTCTGGCCGCTCAGGAAGGCCAGCACCAGGGCGGCGGTGTACAGCACCATGATGACTGCGGTGACGCGTTGCGCCAGCCAGTCGCGCATGCCGTAGGACGCGCCAACCACGCGGCGCTTAGGGCCGATACCGTTATCGTTGATGGACATTTCAGAATACTCCAAACAGTTTCAGGGCGATCAGGACGGTCAGCACCAGGCTGATGACCAGCACGGTGGCGGACGATTTGCGCGCCGAATCCTTGTCCAGGCCGATGTGCAGGTCCATCACCAGGTGGCGGATACCGGCCAGCATGTGGTGCAGGAAGCTCCACGCCAGGCCCAGGATGATCAGCTTGACCAGCGGATAGGTCACGAAACCTTCGTAATACGCGAAAGAGATCTCGGAACGCAGCGAATTCTGCAAGAGATACAGCACGAACGGCAGCAGCACGAACATGCCGACACCGGAAATGCGGTGCAGGATGGACACGATGGCAGCCAATGGCATGCGGTAGTTGGACAGCTCGGTAACATGGATGTTACGGAACTCCGGCCGTTCTTTTTTAGGGGCTTCCCTTACGGCTTCTGACATAACAAGACCTCCTCAGGCTTATACAAAAATTTGGTGAGACTGCGATTTTCGCCGATTTCCACTCTCACAACCAATATCTATTGTTACATATAATAAAAATAGTGGTTGGCAACACCGGCCGTATTATCAGCGCAACAATGCTACCGGCGTATGACGGCCCCTCAATTCAGTTCGTTGTGATAGTGATGGCGCTCGGTCAGGTACAGGCCGCGGCGCAGCTCGACCGGCTTGTCGCCATACGTGAACGAGACGCGTTCGGACGCCAGCAGCGGCGTATTCACAGCGACTTGCAACAGCGCAGCGTCGTCGGCGGCGGCGCAGACGGCGCGGATTTTTTCCGTGGCGCGGATCATGCGCGTGCCGAATTCGGACTCGAACAGGCCGTACATCGGTCCCTTGTACTCTTCCAGACGCTCGGCGGTCAATCCCTTGAAGGTCAGACCCGGCAGCCACAATTCTTCGACGATGGTCGGCACGCCGTCGAACGACTGCACGCGCTTGACGCAGATCACGGCGTCGCCGGACTTCAGGTCCAGCAGGCGCGCCACGTCGGCCGGCGCGCGCATGCGCTTGACTTCGATGAACTTGCTTTCAGGGTAGTGCGGCACGCCCTCGTCCGGCACCAGGCGCAGGAAGCGGAAATGCGCGCGCGCCTCGTGGTGGGTGGAGACGAAAGTGCCCTTGCCCTGCTTGCGCACCACCAGGTTCTCGGCGGCCAGCTCGTCGATCGCCTTGCGCACGGTGCCCTGGCTGACCTTGAAGCGGTTGGCCAGTTCGACTTCGCTAGGGATCAACTCGCCCGGCTTCCATTCGCCGGACTGCAGGCTCTGCGTAATGAGGGCCTTGATTTGCTGGTACAAAGGGGAGAAAGTCGGCGACGGCCCCGCCGCACCACCGGCGTTGACGACGGTGGGATTGCTGTTCGGATTGGGCGGGGCGGAACTCATAGGCCAAGATTTCACCACAAAACACCTGTGCCGTCCAGAAAAACCGGCAATAACTTATCTGTCTTATATAAGACATAAGATAGGATTGACAGATAGTGGCGGCGGGCCTACACTCCCGAGCCAGCGCTTATCAATACTGATTATAAGCGTTGAATTTTGCAGTATGATTACGGTTTCCCGGACCGGCCGCCGGTCCTGCTTCACGAACGATTCACTTCCCACTTTGGAGATTCATCATGGCTAAAACCCCACTGCGTGTTGCTGTTACCGGCGCCGCCGGCCAAATCGGTTACGCGCTGCTGTTCCGCATCGCCAATGGCGACATGCTCGGCAAAGACCAACCAGTTATCCTGCAACTGCTGGAAATCGCCGACGAAAAAGCCCAGAAGGCCCTGAAAGGCGTCATGATGGAAATCGACGACTGCGCCTTCCCGCTGCTGACCGAGATGACCGCCCACTCCGACCCGCTGACGGCGTTCAAGGATGTCGACTACGCCGTGCTGGTGGGCGCCCGTCCACGTGGCCCAGGCATGGAACGTAAAGACCTGCTGGAAGCCAATGCCCAGATCTTCACCGCCCAAGGCAAGGCGCTGGACGCCGTCGCTTCGCGCAATGTGAAAGTCCTGGTGGTCGGCAATCCGGCCAACACCAACGCCTACATCGCCATGAAATCGGCGCCGTCGCTGCCGGCCAAGAACTTCACCGCCATGCTGCGCCTCGACCACAACCGCGCCCTGTCGCAAGTGGCCGCCAAGACCGGCACCCAGGTGAAAGACATCGAGAAGTTGACCGTGTGGGGCAACCACTCGCCAACCATGTACGCCGACTACCGTTTCGCTACCGTGGACGGCAAGGCGGTGAAAGACCTGATCAACGACCAGGAATGGAACGCCAACGTATTCCTGCCGACCGTCGGCAAGCGCGGCGCCGCCATCATCGAAGCGCGCGGCCTGTCGTCGGCTGCTTCGGCCGCCAACGCCGCCATCGACCACGTGCACGATTGGCACCTCGGCACCGCCGGCAAGTGGACCACCATGGGCGTGCCATCGGACGGTTCGTACGGCATTCCGGAAGGCATCGTGTTCGGTTTCCCGGTGACCACCGAAAACGGCGAATACAACATCGTCCAGGGCCTGGAAATCGACGCCTTCTCGCAAGAGCGCATCAACCTGACCCTGAAAGAACTGACCGAAGAGCGCGAAGGCGTCAAGCACCTGCTGCCGTAATCTTCCGGTTCAATCGACCGCTGCACGTGGAACCGGTTAAACCACCGATCCGCCGCACCCGCCGCGCTGCCGAGAGCAGCGCGGTCTCCGTTTCTCCTGATACTGTCTGCATGCATCCATCCGAGGTTTTATTCCAGGGTAATCGCCAGCCGCTGCTGTTGCCGGCCTGCGACCACTACGCCGGCGCCGAAAAGCTGATGCGCAAATCGATCGCCCTGCAGCAAGAACTTGGCCCCCTGTTCGACATCACCCTCGATTGCGAAGACGGCGCCAGCGCCGGCAACGAGGAAGCGCATGCGCGCCTGGTGGTCGAGCTGCTCAATTCCGACGACAACAAATTCAACCGCATCGGCGCCCGCGTGCACGATGTGGAAAGCCCGTTCTTCGCCCAGGACGTCGAGATCATCTGCGCCGCCGCCCAGCGCCTGGCCTATCTGGTGGTGCCGAAGGTGAACGGGGTCGACGAGCTGGCCCGCGCCATCAAGCTGATCAAGACCCACGCCGCCAAGGCCGGCCGCAAGGACTTGCCGCTGCACGTGCTGATCGAAACCCACGGCGCCCTGCACGACGTTTACAAGATCGCCGCCCTGCCCGAAGTGCAGTGCCTGTCGTTCGGCATCATGGACTTCGTGTCCTCGCACTACGGCGCGATTCCCGGCGCGGCCATGCGCACGCCGGGCCAGTTCACCCACCCGCTGGTGGTGCGCGCCAAGCTGGAAATCGCCGCCGCCTGCCACGCCCACGGCAAGGTGCCGTCGCACAACGTGACCACCGACATCAAGGACACGGCGGTCGCCGCCAACGATGCCCAGCGCGCCGCCGCCGAATTCGGCTACACGCGCATGTGGAGCATCCACCCGAACCAGATCAAGCCGATCATCAAGACCTTTACCCCGCGCCTGTCCGAAGTCAGCGAAGCGGCCGCCATCCTGCACGAGGCAGCCGCCGCGCAATGGGGCCCGATTTCGCAGAACGGCCGCCTGCACGACCGCGCCAGCTATCGCTACTACTGGACCGTTCTACAGCGCGCCAAACTGGCCGGGCTCACCCTGCCCGAGTCGGTCGCCCCGCTGTTCAACGGCGCCGTCTTACCTCTTCAACAGGAAGCACAATGATGTCCATCTCCAAATTATTCATGGCCTGCAGCCTGGCGCTGACCGCGCTGACCGTGAGCGCCGGCGCCCACGCCGCCACCGAGTCCACCACGCCGGCCAAGAAGGCCGTCAAGAAGGAAGCCGTGAAGCAGCCGGCCGCCAAGCGCAGCAAGCAGACCGCCAAGGCCGCCAAGCCGGTCGAACCGAAGGCGCCGGACGAGGAAGCCGACGAGCCGGCCGTCACCGACACCGCCGCCACCGACTTCGACTGCGAGCTCGGCAACAAGGTCACCATTTATCAAAACGCCGGCGACGACAGCCATATCGCGCTGCGCTGGAAAAAGCGCCTGCACCGCCTGACCCGCGTGGGCACCTCCACCGGCGCGCAGCGCTTTGAAAACAAATTGTACGGCCTGATCTGGATCGGCATTCCAGCCAAGAGCATGCTGCTGGACTCCAAGCAAAACCGCCAGCTGGCCAACGAATGCCGCAACGCCGAACAACTGAAGCCGGTCGCGACCAACGAAACGCCGGCCAACACGCTGCAATAAATCATCTTCCAGCTCCAAAACCAGCACCACGTTTCACTTTAATAATAGACGATACCCACCTGAAGGAGAGGTCATGTCCCGCAACACTCTGAACACGCTTAAGGAATTCAATATTTCGGGTAAGAAGGCGAAGTTCTACTCGCTGCCAGCCCTGGAAAAGAGCCTGGGCACCAAAATCTCCCGCCTGCCGGTATCGATCCGTGTAGTGCTGGAATCGGTTCTGCGTAACGTCGACGGCAAGAAAGTCACCGAAGAACACGTCAAGCAGGTCGCCAACTGGGCGCCGACCGGCGAGCGCACCGACGAGATTCCATTCGTCGTGGCGCGCGTGGTGCTGCAAGACTTCACCGGCGTGCCGCTGCTGGCCGACCTGGCCGCGATGCGCAACGTCGCCTACAAGATGGGCGTCAACGCCAAGAAAATCGAGCCGCTGGTGCCGGTCGACCTGGTGGTCGACCACTCGGTCACCATCGACCACTTCCGCGAGCCGAACGCGCTGGACCTGAACATGAAGCTGGAATTCTCGCGCAACAACGAGCGCTACCAGTTCATGAAGTGGGGCATGCAAGCCTTCGACACCTTCGGCGTGGTGCCACCGGGCTTCGGCATCGTCCACCAGGTCAACCTGGAATACCTGGCGCGCGGCGTCCACAAGGACGGCAGCGGCGTCTACTACCCTGACTCGCTGGTCGGCACCGACTCGCACACCACCATGATCAACGGCATCGGCGTGGTCGGCTGGGGCGTGGGCGGCATCGAGGCGGAAGCCGGCATGCTGGGCCAGCCGGTCTACTTCCTGACCCCGGACGTCATCGGCGTCAACCTGACCGGCGTGCTGCGCGAAGGCTGCACCGCCACCGATCTGGTACTGACCATCACCGAAATGCTGCGCAAAGCCAAGGTCGTGGGCAAGTTCGTCGAATTCTTCGGCGAAGGCACCGAGACCCTGTCGGTCACCGACCGCGCCACCATCGCCAACATGGCGCCGGAATACGGCGCGACCATGGGCTTCTTCCCGGTCGACGACGCCACCATCGAATACTTCGAAGGCACCGGCCGCACCAAGGACGAAATCGCCGCCTTCCAGGCCTACTTCAAGGCCCAGGGCATGTACGGCATTCCAAAAGTCGGCGACATCGACTTTACCCGCGTGCTGGAACTGAACCTGTCGACCGTGACGCCATCGCTGGCCGGTCCTAAGCGTCCGCAAGACCGTATCGAAATCGGCAACGTGAAGGCCAACTTCACCGAACTGTTCTCGAAACCGACCACCGACAACGGCTTCAACAAAAAGCCGGAAGACCTGAACGTCACCTACACCACCACCAACGGCGTGAACGTGAAGAACGGCGACGTGCTGATCGCCGCGATCACCTCGTGCACCAACACCTCGAACCCGAGCGTGCTGCTGGCCGCCGGCCTGCTGGCCAAGAAGGCGGTCGAAGCCGGCCTGACCGTCGCGCCGCACATCAAGTCCTCGCTGGCGCCTGGCTCGCGCGTGGTCACCGAGTACCTGACCGCCGCCGGCCTGCTGCCCTACCTGGAGCAACTGGGCTTCGGCGTCACCGCTTACGGTTGCACCACCTGCATCGGTAACGCCGGCGACCTGACCCCGGAACTGAACGCCGCCATCACCTCGAACGACATCGTCGCTTCGGCCGTACTGTCCGGCAACCGTAACTTCGAAGCGCGGATTCACCCGAACATCCGCTCGAACTTCCTGGCGTCGCCACCGCTGGTGGTGGCCTACGCCATCGCCGGCAACATGACCGTCGACCTGATGACCCAGCCGGTAGGCAAGGGCAAGGACGGCAAGGACGTGTACCTGGGCGACATCTGGCCGACCTCGAAAGAGATCGCCAAGCTGATGAAGTTCGCGATGAACTCGAAAGTGTTCAAATCGAACTACGCCGACGTCAAGGGCAACCCAGGCAAGCTGTGGGAACACGTGTCGACCACCGAAGGCAACGTCTACAACTGGCCGGCATCGACCTATATCGCCGAGCCGCCGTTCTTCGACAACTTCGAGATGACCCCGAAAGTGACCAACCCGAACATCACCGGCGCACGCGCACTGGGCGTGTTCGGCGACTCGATCACCACCGACCACATCTCGCCAGCCGGTTCGATCAAGGAAGACGGCCCGGCCGGCAAGTGGCTGCTGGCTAACGGCGTGCTGAAGGCGGACTTCAACTCCTACGGCTCGCGTCGCGGCAACCACGAGATCATGATGCGCGGCACTTTCGCCAACGTGCGGATCAAGAACAAGATGATCCCGGCCAAGGCCGACGGTTCGGCGGTTGAAGGCGGCATCACGCTGCACCAGCCATCGGGCGAGCAGCTGTCGATCTACGACGCGGCCATGAAGTACGTAGCGGCCGGCACCCCGACCATGGTGTTCGGTGGCGAAGAGTACGGCACCGGCTCGTCGCGCGACTGGGCGGCCAAGGGCACCCAGCTGCTGGGCGTGAAAGCTGTGATCGTGCGTTCGTTCGAACGTATCCACCGCTCGAACCTGGTGGGCATGGGCGTGCTGCCGCTGCAATTCATCGGCAACGACTCGGTCGAATCGCTGGGCATCACCGGCAAGGAAACCTACGACCTGAAGGGCCTGGAAGGCGAGATCAAGCCACAACAGCTGGCCACCCTGGTCATCAACCGTGAAGACGGCAGCAGCCAGGACGTCACCGTTCTGCTGCGGATCGACACCCCGATCGAAGTCGACTACTACAAGCACGGCGGCATCCTGCCGTTCGTACTGCGTCAGCTGCTGGCGGCTTAATCTTTAAGCGCCGATGAAAAACGCCCCGTGTGCCGCACCGGCCACGGGGCGTTTTTTTATGCACTTTTGCCGAATCAACTACAATAGAGCGCATAAGGGTTATGATCTGCATGACTGATCCGTTTATTCACTTTTACCTGAGACTCTTATTGCGCTATGCGTCGTCCATCTAAAGCTACATCCCATAAATTGTCTGCCGAGAGCCAGCGCCTCGCCACCTACGCCCAGGCTGTCGGGCAAGCGGCCAGCCGTATCGAAGAGCGGGCCTGGGAACACTCTCTCGATGCGCAGCTCCAGAAACTCCTGAAAACCGGCCACCAGGACACCGTCGACGCCACCCTCAATGCGCTGTTCAAGGAAGACCTGAACGCCTATGACGTGTTGATGGACAGCGTGGAAGCGGTCAGCGAATCGGGCACCATCACCCTCGATACCGCCGACGGCATAGCCAAGCCCTACGACGTGCTGCTGGTGGCCGCGCCGATCCTGGCGTGGACCCGCTTCGCCATCGCCTCCGGCGCGATTCCGTCGGACATCCTGCACACCCTGTCGGCGCACTTCGCGGCCCACCTGCTGGCCGACGGCACGCAGATGGCGATGTCGCCGACCCTGTTCTCGATCGACCAGCTGCCGCGCAGCCACGTTGAAACCTACGGCAAAGTGCACAAGCTGGCGCAAGCCGCCATCAAGGGCGCCACGCTGAAGGCCGACACCAAGGTGCCGGAAACCGCGCCCTTCCTGGCCGACACGCGCTACCTGCTGATCGCCGTGGTGGCGCCGGCCGGTGCGCCGCTGTTCCGCTGGCAGATGCCGGAGCACCAGGCCGGCTTCGCCGCCGAACGCGGCGCCGCGCTGGAGCAATGGCGCGTGCAGGCTACGCCAACCGTCAACCGCCTGCTGCCGGGTTGCGGCGTCGAGCTGCTGCTGCCGGAAGCCTATTACATGGCTTGCCGCGAAGCCGACAAACAGATCCGCCCGATTTCGATCCGCGCGGCCGTGCACTACCTGACGCATACGCTGGCCATCGAGCCAGCCGAATTGCGCGCGGTGATCGCCGGCTTCGGCGAGGAAACGGCCGAGGGCCAGATCGACGAATACCGCGTGGCCTTCACCCAGCGTTCGTCGTCCGACGTGATCTACGGCGTGGTGTGGCCGCTGTACGGGCAGGAAGACGAGGAAGGCACGCCGCCTGAAGGTCCGGGCGCGCTGACGGCCTTGCAGACGCCGATGACGCCGGTGGAAGACATCGTCTCGCACCTGAACGCGGCCGGCGTGACGACGGTCAAGAAGCACAACGAGCGTTATGTGATGGAGTTCTGCGACGACTGCGGCGCACCGCTGTTCGCCGATCCGCAGGGCGAACTGGCGCACGCCGAAATGCCCGAGGATACGCCGCCCGGCAGCGAGCACTTCCACTAAAACAAAAGCCCCTCAAGGTAATGCCGTTAAGTTAAGCGATGTCGTCCCGGCGAAAGCCGGGATCCATGCTGAGTTAGCCGGGCATGCGCCTCATGGATTCCCGCATTCGCGGGAATGACGAAGCCTATTTTCAGCTTAACTTAACGGCATTAGCCCCTCACGGGGCTTTTGTTTTGGTTCATTCACGGATTTACGGGAATAGGTTTGGCATGATGGGCTTGACGTTGCTTATCGCTGTAAAAGCACGCGGCACCACCCCAACCCGCACACCGCTGCGACCAGGGTCAGACCCCGCAGGGTCTGACCCTTTCGTTCGGAGTGCTTTTAAGGACGACTATTGAGTCGCCAACGAAAATTCATCGTGAGCACCCCGGGACCGCTCGAAGTGGCTTCCGGAAGATTCAGGCCGCGTTTCCCGGTAATCCGTGAAGAACCTTTTTATTTGGGCGCCGGCGGCGTCAGGTAGATTACGATGGGCTGTAGCGGTTGCAGCGCTTGCGTCTGCGCAGGCTGAGCTGCAGGCGCCTGCACCACCACCGGCGCCGCCTGCGGCAGCGGCTTCAGAAATTGACCGAGCGCAGCCGCAAGGCCGCAGAAGCCGACGAACAGACCAATCATGCTGCCGACCATCCACTTGTGTATATCGGCGCGCAGTGACTCGACGTCGGCCTTGGTTGCCAAGGTCGGCAGTATCGTATCGAAGCGCGCCTCCAGCGCGGTTTGGCGTTCGTTGTCCATTCCTACAGCTTAGGACAATGCCGCGCCATTACCAAGTGCTGAACGGCTGCTTAATCAGGTTGGAGTTGAGGTAGCGCAGATCGGCCGTGACTTCCTCTGCTACCCAGTCCGGCTTGTCGAACTGCTGGTCTTCCGACTGTAATTCAATCTCGGCCACCACCAGCCCGGCGTTCACGCCGAGGAACTCGTCCACCTCCCACACATTGCCGGCGAACGGAATGCGGCGGCGGTACTTCTCGATCAACGGCTGCTCGCACAAACCGTCGAGCAGCTCGGCCGCGTCGGCGACGGGGATTTCGTACTCCCATTCGCCGCGCGTGGCGCCCTGGTTGGCGCCCTTGATCGTCATCACCGCCCGCTCGCCCTCGATGCGCACGCGCACCACGCGCTCCTTGTGCGAAGACAGATAACCCTGGCGAAAAAACACCGGCTCGCCCAGGCTCTTCCAGCCATCACCGCCCAGCAGGAACTTGCGTTCGATTTCAACGCCCATGATCAGTAGTCGTTCAGCGACAGCAGGATAGGCTGCAGGATCGCCGCGCCCAGCGCCGCGCTGCGCGCGCCGTTCCAGCCCACATGCGCATCCGGCAGATCGGCGTTGTCCTTGAACGGCATCTCCAAGGTCAGCGCCAGGCAACCGAAGTGGTGGCCGACGTACTTGGAGGCCAGCGTCAGCATGTCTTCCTTGTACTTGCTGGCGGCATAGCCCACCTTGTCCTGGAAGTCCGGCGACGCATCCTTGTAGCGATCGATGAAAGCCTGCTGCTTGGCGCGGCGTTCGTCGCTGAAGTTCTCCAGCATCTCGTTGCCGGCCACGAAGTTGTACGGCAGCGCTTCGTCGCCATGAATATCGAAGAACATGTCGATGCCGGTTTCGTGCATCTTCTGCTTCACGACCAGCACTTCCGGGCTGCGCTCGACGGTCGGCGTCATCCACTCGCGATTCAGGTTGGCGCCGGCCGCGTTGGTGCGCAGGTTGCCGCGCACCGAGCCGTCCGGATTCATGTTCGGCACGATGTAGAACACGCAGCGCTGCAGCAGCTTGCGGGCGATCGGATTGGCATCGTCGAGCAGTGTATCGATCAGGCCTTCGATAAACCACTCGGCCATCGACTCGCCCGGATGCTGGCGCGCGATGAACCAGATTTTCTTTTCCGCGTCCGGCTTGCCGATGACGACCAGGTTCATGTCGCGGCCATCGACCGTGCTGCCCAGGTCTTCCACGCGCGCCAGCGGATGCTCGCCCACTTCGCCCAGCAGGCGCAGATGGCGCTCGAACGAATACGGCTCGAAGTAAGCGTAATAGATGCTGTCGGTATCGGGCGCATGCTTGATCGTCATGACCTCGCCGTCAAAGGTGGTCGGCACGCGGAACCAGTTCTCGGTGTCGTAGCTGGCCACGGCCTGGTAGTCTTCGTAGCCCTTGGCGTAGGTGGCCTGGCCGGCGTTCAGAAAGCGCAGGTTCAACTTCTGGCCGCGCGCGCCCTGCACGCGGAAGTGGAACCACTGGTGGATCTCGGCGTGCGAGTCCTTGCGCAGGTTCAGTTCAATGGTGGCTGCACTGTCGGTGCGCAGCACTTCGATGGCGCCGGAGTCGAAGTTCTGGCTGATTTTGATGGTCATGTTGATCCAATAATAAGGGTATCCCGATAGCCCTTATTTTACCAGCATGCCCCCTTCCGGCAGCTCGTGGATGGCGATGCCTTCGATAGGATCGATGGGCTGGTCCCACGGCCGCAGCTTGATGAAGCGCAGCGTGTCGTCGTAGCCGGCCTGCCAGCGCGCGCGGATGCCGGTCGCGCTGAAGTCGATGTCCTTGGTATGGTCCTCGTTGCCGATGCGCGGCGCGCGCAGCGACACCACGTGCATGTCGGTGCCGCAGCCCCACGAGGCCAGGTCGCGCACCTCCTGTAGCGCCAGCTGATCGGCCGGCAGATGCCTGGCCAGCTCGCGGATCACATGGCGCAGGCGGTGCAGCTTGCGCTGCTGGGCGATATTGCTGGCGCGGCTGGCGTACTGGATCTCCTTGTACTTATCCAGCACATCGAGAATGCTTTCCGGCTCGCTGCCGTCCGGATTCCACACCTGCACCGAAAAGATCACCGAACTGCGGCGCGGTTCATCGTCCAGCACCGCCTCGATCGGCGTGTTGGAATAGATGCCGCCGTCCCAATAGGGCTGGCCGTCGATGCGGATCGCCGGGAAGGCAGGCGGCAGCGCGCCGGACGCCATCACATGCTCCACGCACAGCGGCTCAATGCGGGTATCGAAATAGCGCATGGAACCGGTGCGCGCGTTGACCGCGCCCACCGTCATGCGCATATGCTTGTCATTGAGGTAGTTGAAATCGACCAGCTCCTGCAGCGTGTTGTGCAAGGGCGTGGTCTGATAATAGGAAGCGTGCTCGATGCCGACGCGCGCCTCGGGGTTCCACCAGGAAGACAGATTCGGTTCGAAGAAGGCCGGTATGCCCTGCCCCACCGTGATCGCATTGGCGATGGCGCGCGGCATGGTGGCGAAGCCGAAGGCGTTGCGCTCCATGCGGTGCCAGAACTCGCGCAACCGATCCAGCCGGCATGCGGGTTCATTGCCTGCAATGATGGCGCCATTGATGGCGCCTATCGAAGTACCGATCACCCAATCCGGCTCGATGCCCGATTCGTGCAAGGCCTGGTACACGCCTAGCTGATAGGCGCCAAGAGCGCCGCCGCCCTGCAGGACCAGAACAACCTGGCCCGGCAAGGATGACGACGGCGAATAAGTTGGTTGAGACTTCAAGTCTGGCCTCCACTGTGCACTGCAACATAGCCATTGTAGCGGTCGGTTAACCAAGCTGCTTTGTTTTTTGGAATTACTCATAGGTAGCCATCTTTTCCGAGAGGGCGTTCACCTTGCTTGCAAGCGTTATTTCAGGGTATTCTGAAGAGTTGGAGTAAACGCGACCCCCGAAGTCATGGCCGCTTACCTCGGGCACATTTTAGATTGGAAAGTTGAAAGTGACGTTGTTCAGGCGAACGTGGTTAACCACACTGGTGCGAGTGGATTTTCCAGGCTGGCCAAGCAAGCCTTCTTCCAAGGGATTGTGCCGCCAGAACTGTACGTTATTGTCGATGACTTTATTGGACAAGGCGGAACAATTGCAAATCTGCGTGGGCATATTCACGAGCAAGTCCGTGTCGCAAAGGCCCGCTTGGACAATGCTCGTCGCGACTTCGAGAAAGTCCGTTGGTCGTCATCAGAGACTGATCTAGACTTTAACGAGTGGCTCACTAAACATGGTCATTCTGACCTTGTCATCGGGCTGCAGCGATAAGTTTGCGGTCGCCATAGCGGCCGTCGTACCGGTCACCGACATTTACTGTCTATCTAAAATTCCTCTTTGACATGGGTTTCCATGCATCGTTTTTTGCAGTGGGTCGGCGCGACGGCGATAGCCTTGATCGTGCTGACAGCGGGATTCGTCGCAATATTCTGGATCTGGCGCCTGCCGATTTGGATCAGCCTTGACGCAGGCAAGTTGGGCACGCGCGGCGCCCAACTTTAGCGACTACATCAGACCGACGCCGCGCGCTTTCAACGCCGCGCGCACGCCGGCGCCGTAGGCGGGATCGGCCCGATCAAAGTGCCCCAATTGGCGGGCGATGATCTCGGCATTCACCTGGCTCAAAGGACCGGCGATGTTGTTGAACAGGTTATGCTGTTCATCGGCCGGCATCAGGCGGAACAGGTCGCCGGCCTGGGTGTAGTCGTCCTCCTTGCCGCGACCGTCGTAACGGCCGGCGGCGCCGTCCAGCGCCAGCGGCGGTTCGCCGTGGCCCATGCCGTGCGGATTGCTGCCTGCCGCCTGCACCGGATCGTAGTTCTGCGACGCGCCGCCGTTGGCCGCCGCCATGGCGCCGTCGCGCTGCTGGTTGTGGAACGGGCAGCGCGGCGCGTTGACCGGCAGGTGCTGGTGGTTGGTGCCCACCCGGTACAGCTGCGCATCGTGGTAAGCGAACAGGCGTGCCTGCAGCATCTTGTCCGGCGAATAGCCGAGGCCCGGCACCACGTTCGACGGCGACAGCGCGGCCTGCTCCACCTCCGCGTGATAGTTGACCGGATTGCGGTTCAGTTCCAGCACGCCGACCTGCTGCAGCGGAAAGTCACCGTGCGGCCACACCTTGGTCAGGTCGAACGGATTCCAGCCGGTGCGCGCTTCCCACGCGGCCAGTTCGGCCTCGCTGGCGACTTGCACCTTGACGTCCCAGCGCGGGAAGTCGCCGCCGGCGATGGCGTTGAACAGGTCGCGCTGCGAGTAATCCGGATCGCTGCCGGCGATGCGCACAGCCGCCTCGGCGCTCAGGTTCTTGATGCCCTGCTGCGTCAGGAAGTGCCACTTCACGTAGACACGTTGGCCGGCGTCGTTTATCAGGCTGTAGGTGTGGCTGCCGAAGCCGTGCATGTGGCGATAGCCGTCCGGCGTGCCACGGCTGGAGAACAGCGTGGTGACCTGGTGCAGGCTCTCCGGCGTGCGGCTCCAGAAATCGAACATCATGGTCGGCGATTTCAGGTTGGTCTGCGGGTCGCGCTTTTGCGTGTGGATGAAGTCGGGGAATTTGATGCCGTCCTTGAGGAAGAACACCGGCGTGTTATTGCCGACCAAATCCCAGTTGCCTTCTTCGGTGTAGAAGCGCAAGGCGAAGCCGCGTGGATCGCGTTCGGTATCAGCGCTGCCCTTCTCGCCGCCAACGGTGGAGAAGCGCAGGAAGGTCTCGGTCTGCTTGCCCACCTGGGCAAACAGCTTGGCCTTGCTGAATTGGGTGATGTCGTGGGTGACGGTAAAGGTGCCGTAAGCGCCCGAGCCCTTGGCGTGCACCACGCGCTCGGGTATGCGTTCGCGGTTGAAGTGCTGGAGCTTTTCGATCAGGTGGAAGTCTTGCAGCAGGACCGGACCGCGCGGGCCGGCGGTCAGGGAGTTCTGGTTGTCGGCAATGGGAATGCCGGAGGCGGTGCTGAGTTTCATCTATGACTCCTCGTTGATTAATAGCGTAGAGCTATTCTAATCAACGAGAGCCATTAAGAAAAACTATTTAAATCTATGGCAATGATAGCCATAGTCTAAACCTGACTAAACTTCCTTGATGCGCTTGGCGATGTGCGCCAGCGCGTCCTCCACCTGATCGATCAGGATCAGGCACAGGTCGCCGTCCTGCAGACGTGCCAGGGCGGTATCGATGGCCTTGAACTCGCCATAGATCTCTTCGATGTGGCTGGTGCGCGGCGCGCCGTTCAGGCCCGAGCGCAGCAGCCCCACCACTTCGCCATCCACCCGGCCACGCTGGCAGGCGTCTTCATAGAGCAGCACATCGTCGAAGGCGCGGCCGAGGATCTCGGTCTGCTGCGTGATGTCCTGGTCGCGGCGGTCGCCGGCGCCCGAGATCACCACCACGCGGCGCTTGGCCGGCATGGTTTCCACCGCCTGCACCAGCGCCAGGATGGCGTCAGGATTGTGGCCGTAGTCGGCGATCACGGTCGCGCCCTTGTAATCGAACACGTTGAAACGACCCGGCGCATTGTCGGAATCGTTGGCGAAGGTTTTCAGGCCCAGGCGGATCGCATCCCAGCTGATGCCCACGCCCCATGCGGCGGCCACGGAGGCCATCACATTCTCCACCTGGAAGCCGATGGCGCCGTTGCGGGTGATCGGCACCTGCGACAGCGAAATGCTGTGCTGCTCGCGGCCTTCGGCTGCGACGATGTGGCCATTTTCCACATACACGGTGCGGCAGCCCTGCGCCAGGTGCGTAGCGATGACCGGATGCGTGCGATCGGCGCCGAAGAAGATCACCTTGCCGCGGCAATTGGCCGCCATGCCGGCGACGATAGGGTCGACCGCGTTCAGCACGGCGAAGCCGCTTTCCGAGACGTTCTGCACGATCACGCGCTTCAGCACCGCCAAGTCTTCCACCGTGGTGATGTAGTTCAGGCCCAGGTGGTCGCCCATGCCGATGTTGGTCACCACCGCCACCTGGCAGCGGTCGAAGGCCAGGCCCTCGCGCAGGATGCCGCCGCGCGCGGTCTCGAACACCGCCGCATCCACATCCGGGTGCAGCAGCACGTTGCGCGCGCTGCGCGGGCCGCTGCAGTCGCCGCTGTCGGTCTGGCGGCCTTCGATGTAGACGCCGTCGGTATTGGTCATGCCGGTGCGCAGACCGCTGGCCGTCAGCAGGTGCGCGATCAGGCGCACGGTGGTGGTCTTGCCGTTGGTGCCGGTCACCGCCACCACCGGAATGCGGCCGTTGTTACCCGGCTCGAACATGGTGTTGACGATGGCCTCGCCCACCGCGCGGCCCTTGCCGAACGATGGCGCGATGTGCATGCGCAGGCCCGGTGCGGCGTTCACTTCCACCACGCCGCCGCGCTGGTTTTCGATCGGCGACAACACGTTGTCGCACACCACGTCCACGCCGCACAGATCGAGGCCGATCATTTGCGCCGCTTCCACCGCGCGCGCCGCCACTTCAGGATGCACGTCGTCGGTGACGTCGGTGGCGGTGCCGCCGGTCGACAGGTTGGCGTTGTTGCGCAGGATGACGCGCTGGCCCTGGTCAGGCACCGAGTCCGCCTTCAGGTCCTGCAGCGCCAGGCGCGCGATGGCGATGTCGTCGAAACGGATCTTGGTCAGCGAGGTCGAATGGCCGGAGCCGCGACGCGGATCGGCGTTGACGATGTCCACCAGCTGACGCACGGTGTGCTTGCCGTCGCCCACCACATGCGGCGGATCGCGGCGTGCCGCTGCAATCAGCTTGTTGCCGATCACGAGCAGGCGGTAATCGTGGCCCGGCAAATAGCGTTCGACCATGATGTCGTCGCGGAATTCCTTGGCGGTGCGGAAGGCCGCTTCCAGGTGCTCCCTGGTCATGATGTTGACCGTCACACCCTTGCCCTGGTTGCCGTCCTTAGGCTTGACCACCACCGGCAGGCCGATTTCCTGCGCCGCCTTCCAGGCGTCGGCTTCATCTTCCACCGAACGGCCGATCGGCACCGGCACGCCGGCCGCGTGCAGCAGCTTCTTGGTCAGTTCCTTGTCCTGCGCGATGGCTTCGCCGATGGCGCCGGTGCTGTCCATTTCGGCGGCCTGGATGCGGCGCTGTTTCGAGCCCCAGCCGAACATCACCATCGAGCCTTCGGTCAGGCGGCGGAACGGAATGTCGCGCGCTACGGCGGCGCTGACGATGGCGCCGGTGCTCGGGCCCAGGCGCACGTCTTCATCGAGGTCGCGCAATTCTTCCAGCACGGCGGCCAGCTCGAACGGCGTGTCGTTCAGCGCGGCGTTGATCAGGTTTTCCGCCTGCTCCATGGCGCGGCGGCCGACCGCTTCCTCGGTGTATTCGACCACGGTCTGGTAGATGCCTTCTTCCAGCGTGGCGGTGGTGCGGCTGAAGGTGACCGGGCAGCCGGCCTGCGCCTGCAGGCTGAGCGCCGCCACTTCCAGCACGCGCGACAGCGGCACGGCGCCGGAGGTGCCGGTCGGGTGCAGTTCGCCGACGGCGGGGAAGCGCGCGCGCAGACGCTGCTCGAAGCCGGTCAGCGCGGCGATCGATTGTTGCTCCGGCGGGCAGGAGACGATGACCTCCACCGCAGTATGGTGGCTCCACAGATTCGGGCCGCGAAGGGCGCGGGTGCGTATGACTTCCATATAAATCTTCTTATTCTTTCAATGATGAATAGCAGTGATCTATCAGTGAGTTATCAGTGAGCTATCAGTGATGGATGCGCTTCGGATTGGCGTCGAAGGTGCGCAGGCCGGCGCCGATCAGCTCCGGCGTCAGGCCCAGCGCCCAGCCGGCGGCAATCGCGGCCAGCACCGCTTCCGGCGGCACCAGCGGCGACAGCGGCAGGCTGCAGATTTCCTCCTGGCCGACGGCCAAGACGATGCTGTCCTGCTGCCCGTCCTTGCGCTCGAACACCACGCGCTTGCCCTGCTGGCGATGCGCCGCGATGGCGGCCAGCTGCTCGTTCACGCCGTAGAAAATCACTTCGCCGTCGCACAGGTCGGCCATGTCCACCACTTGCGGATCGGCGGCGTTGAGCACCGCCACGCCGCTCGGCAGCACCACGTCCACCTGCGTGCGCAGCACGTTGTAGAGTTTATCCAGGCTCTCGATGTGGAACTCGCTCAGCTCCTCGAAGTCGCTGACGTCGGTCACCACGCCCACTGCGCATTTGTCGTAGGCCAGGCCTTCGCTCAGGATCATGCGCGCGCTCGATTCGAACACGCCCGCTTCCACGTTCTTGTTGAGCAGCAGCCGCTCGCCGGTTTCCCAGTCGCTGAAGCCGTCGCGCGGCAGCAGGCGGCCGTTGACGAACAGGCCGTCGGCGCAGGTCAGGCCGGTTTTCTTGCCGCTGATTTGCAACAGCCAGGCGATCAGGCGCGCGGCCATGGTGGCGCCATGCTTGCCGGTGATGCCGACGATCGGCATGCGGCCGGTGGCCTCGCCGAACAGGTGCTCGACGATCGCTACACCGACGTTGCGCGCTTCGCCCTCGGCAGGCTTGAGGTGGGCCAGCAGGCCCGGACTGGCGTTGACTTCGATGATGGCGCCGCCCGTTTCTTCCAGTGGACGCGAAATATCGGAAGTCACCAGGTCGATGCCGGCGATGTCCAGGCCGACCACGCGCGCCGCCAGTGCGGCCATGGCCGCCACTTGCGGGTGCACCTTGTCGGTGACGTCGATGGCGACATTGCCGTTCGGCTGGATCAGCACTTTCTGGCCTTCGGCCGGCACCGAACCATGGGTCAGGTTCTGGCGCTGCAGTTCCAGGATGATCTCTCCCGATTCATTCGGCTTGACGCGGCCGAGCGGGAATTCCTCGGTCTCGCCGCGGCGCGGATCGGTGTTGATCTGGGTGTCGCACAATTCCAGCACCGAGGATTTGCCGTCGCCGGTGACCCACAGCGATTCGCCGGCGGCGGCAGCCACCACGCGGCGGCCCACCACCAGCAGGCGGTGTTCATCGCCGACGATGAAGCGTTCGACGATCACGCTGCTGCTGTCGCCTTCTTTCGCGGCCAGCGCGTAGGCGGCGGCGACGTCGGCTTCGGTGCTCAGGTTGAGCGAGACGCCACGACCATGGTTGCCGTCGTAAGGCTTCAGCACCACCGGCAGGCCGATGTCCTGCGCCGCGTCCCAGGCTGCGGCGGCGCTCTCGACCAGCTCACCTTGCGGCACCGGCACGCCGCAGGACGACACCAGGGTTTTGGTCAGGTCTTTGTCGCTGGCGATGCCTTCGGCGATGGCGCTGGTATGTTCGGTTTCGGCGGTCCAGATGCGGCGCTGCGCGGCGCCATGGCCCAACTGCACCAGGTTGCCGTCGGTCAGGCGGATGAACGGAATCTTGCGCACGCCGGCCGCATCGACGATGTTGCCGGTGCTCGGGCCCAGGCACAGGCTCTCGACCATGTCGGTCAGCCTGGCAACGGTGGCGTCGAGGTCGTAAGGCTGGTCGTCGATCATGGCCATCAGCAGATCGCGGCCGGCGGCCAGCGCGGCGCGGCCGACTTCTTCCTGGCGCGTGCGGAAGGCCATTTTATACAGGCCGGTGTCGACGCCGATCTGGCGGGTCTTGCCGAAACCGGTCTTCATGCCGGCCAGGTTTTGCAACTCCAGCACCACGTGTTCCAGGATGTGGCCGGCATAGGTGCCGTCGCGCAGGCGCTCCAGGAAACCGCCATGCTCGCCCACGCCGCAGCGATGCACGATCAGCCCCGGCAGGATGGTCGTCAGGCGCTCATACAAACCGGGCAACAAATTCGAGGGGAAATTCTCCAGCTCGCCAATATCCAGCCACGCCTCGATCACCGGGCGATAGGTCCAGATATTCGGGCCGCGCAAATGGGTCACGCGGAGAACTTCGATGTCTTTCTTCTTGGTCATGTGTTGATTCTTGTAACTTTGTTATCTGCCATTGCGAGCCCGCGCCGTATTGTAAACCCAGTATCCCTGCCCTGCTGCTGTGCGGTATACTTGCCATCGAGTTGCCGCCTAGCTTGTCCCCGCCGCAAATCTCCGGTTTTGTTGTTCTCTGTCAAATGTTAATCACTGACAGAATACCGTAAATAAGCCGTTATAACAGCCCTTTTCCCCCGGAGTACGCCACACGATGACAACCCAACAACTTTCCACCGTATCCAGCCTGAGCGAGCTTCCCGAACGCTGGCGTTCCGAGATACAGGCACAACTTTCCCAAGGGGAAAACGTTGTAAGTGCCTTGGAGGTTGACCTGGATCAGCAACTTCGTTTCGCAAAAGGTGTAATCGCCGTCACCGAGGGCCGGATTCTGGCGCGCGCGCCGGGCGCGGCCCAGTGGGAAGCCTGGCCGTTCACCCCCGATCTGACGCTGAAACATCACGATCACGCCGGCGTCGGCCACCTGGAACTGGTCAACGCGGCCGGCCGCCTGGGCGCCTGGCGCTTCACGCTGGGCCAGAACCTGGCGGCGATCCGCCTGGTCGAACAATTCGACGCCCACCTCGATAGCCACGCCAGCGGCGAGCCGGTGGTGATGGACGACAAAAGCATCTGCCCGAGCTGCAAGGCGCCGATGGAGCCGGACCAGGAAGAATGCCCGGTCTGCACCAAGGTGGTCTACACGCCGCCGTCGACCTGGACCCTGTTTCGGCTGTGGCGCTTCGCCAAACCGTACAAATGGCAGCTAGCGCTGGGTTTCACGCTGATGCTGCTGTCGACCGGCGCCCACATGATTCCGCCCTATCTGACCATCCCGCTGATGGACAATGTGCTGATTCCTTACCAGAGCGGCAAGCCAGTCGATCCCTCGCTGGTGGCGTTGTACATGTCCGGCCTGGTCGGCGCGGCGGTGATGGCTTGGATTTTCGGCTGGGCCAAGACCTATGTGCTGGCCTTGGCGTCGGAACGCATCGGCGCCGACCTGCGCACCTCCACCTACGAACACCTGCTGCAACTGTCGCTCGAATACTTCAGCGGCAAGCGCACCGGCGACCTGATGTCGCGCATCGGCTCCGAGAGCGACCGCATTTGCGTATTCCTGTCGCTGCACCTGCTGGACTTTTTGTCCGACTGCCTGATGATCGTCATGACCGGCATCA
Source organism: Duganella sp. BuS-21 (assembly GCA_041874725.1). Taxonomy (GTDB): domain Bacteria; phylum Pseudomonadota; class Gammaproteobacteria; order Burkholderiales; family Burkholderiaceae_D; genus Rugamonas. The sequence goes on from CP097466.1 coordinate 5,033,659, forward strand.
TCCTGTTCAACCTCGATCCGTGGCTGGCCGTCTGCACGCTGGCGCCGCTGCCCTTCATCGCCTGGATGATCCACCTGGTACGCGACCGCCTGCGCACCGGCTTCGAAAAGATCGACCGCGTGTGGGGCGAAGTGACCAACGTGCTGGCCGATACCATACCCGGCATCCGCGTAGTGAAAGCCTTCGCGCAGGAAGCGCGCGAAGCGAACCGCTTCCGCACCGCCAACAAGCACAATCTGGCCGTCAACGACAAGCTCAATAAAGTATGGTCGCTGTTCTCGCCGACCGTGTCCTTCCTGACGGAGCTGGGCCTGCTGGTGATCTGGGTGTTCGGCATCTACCAGGTCTCCAAGGGCAATATCACGGTCGGCGTGCTGACCTCCTTCATCGCCTACGCCAGCCGCTTCTACGGCCGCCTGGATTCGATGAGCCGCATCGTCTCGGTGACGCAGAAATCGGCGTCGGCGGCCAAGCGCATCTTCGACATTCTCGACCATGTATCGTCGGTGCCGGAACCCATCAATCCGGTCAAGCTGGAGCGGATCGAAGGCAATATCAGCCTGCGTGAAGTCGGCTTCCGCTACGGCAACCGCGCGGTCAATCGCGGCATCAACCTGGACATCAAGGCCGGCCAGATGGTGGGCTTGGTGGGCCACTCGGGCTCCGGCAAATCGACGCTGGTCAACCTGATCTGCCGCTTCTACGACGTCGCCGAAGGCGCGATTTTGCTGGATGGCGTCGACATCCGCTCGTTCGCGGTATCGGACTACCGCCGCAACATCGGCCTGGTGCTGCAGGAACCGTTCCTGTTCTTCGGCACCATCGCCGAGAATCTGGCCTACGGCAAGCCGGACGCCACGCGCCAGGAAATCATCGCCGCCGCGCGCGCCGCGCATGCCCACGAATTCATCCTGCGCCTGCCGCAGGGTTACGACTCGATGGTCGGTGAACGCGGCCAGGGCCTGTCGGGCGGCGAGCGTCAGCGCATCTCGATCGCGCGCGCGCTGCTGATCGATCCGAAGATCCTGATCCTGGACGAAGCCACCGCCTCGGTGGACTCGGAGACGGAAAAGGAAATCCAGCGCGCGCTGGACAATCTGGTGCAAGGCCGCACCACCATCGCCATCGCCCACCGCCTGTCGACGCTGCAGAAGGCCGACCGCCTGGTGGTGCTCGATCGCGGCGTGGTGGTGGAAGACGGCCCGCACGACGAACTGATGGCGCTAGAAGGCGCTTACTACCGCCTGTATCAAGCGCAGGCGCGCAATGTCGACGTTGATCTGGACGACAGCAAGGAATAAGACTATGACGACGACTACCTTTGAACTGATCCGCAATCCCTTCGGCCGCCTGGTGCTGACCACCAACGACGGCGTGGTGCACGAAGGCGTCTCGCCGGTGCGCGCCTTCCCGGTGCAGGCGCCCGACGACGGCCTGTCGCTGCTCAACGGCGACGGCAAGGAAGTGGCATGGATCGAGCGCCTGGGCGACCTGCCGCCGGCCATCGCCGCGCTGGTGGAAGCGGAATTGAGCGGGCGTGAATTCATGCCCGAAATTGCGCGCATCAACAGCGTCACCAGCTACGCCACGCCGTGCACCTGGTCGGTGGCGACCGATCGCGGCGACACCGAGTTCGTGCTGCGCGGCGAAGAAGACATCCGCCGCCTGACGGTGGACACGCTGCTGATCTCCGACATCCACGGCATCCACTACCTGATCCGTGACCTGCGCGAACTGGACAAGCACAGCAAGAAAATCATCGACCGCTTCCTGTAAGGGGATGGGGTTGAAGTTGCGTGCCGCCGTAAAAGCGCGCGGCACCAACCCAACCCGCACACCGCTGCGGCTCAGGGTCGTTCGGGGTAAAAGCTGACAGCGAACCTGACTGAGGCAAACTACATCGCTAGAGACGCACCCCGAGGCCGGCGGCGGAACCAGCCAGCCAACGATAGCCGCTCATGCGTGGCCGGCAGCACCTCGTGCGGCATGTCGGCCGACAGGAACACCACCAGCCGTCCGCCGAGCGGACTGACATCGCTGGTGGGCGCGTGCAGTGGATGCAGGCGCAACGCACCGCCCTGCGCCACCGGCCAATCCGGATTCAGGTAAATCACCACCGACACGGTGCGCAGGTCGTCGTCGCGAAAGCGGTCCAGGTGCTTCTGATACGAGGCGCCGGGCGCGTAGTGGGCGAAGTGGCTCTCGTAGCTGTCCAGACCAAGAAAAAACGCCTGGTTCAGCGCCAGCCGCACATGCTCCATCAGCAGCAGATAGCTGTCGCAGGCCGCCGAGCGGCCGGGCCGCAGCCACAGGATGCTGTCGCCACGGATTGCCGTGCGCACCGCGCGCGCCGCGCCGCGCCCCACTGCGGCGGGCAGCAGCGCACCGCCGGCCGCTTCGCTACGGCATTCGGCGGCCAGCGCCAGCGTCAATTCATCGGATAAAAAAAGATTCTGCTGAGACCAGCCATGCAGCGCCAGTCGATTCAACGTCAGCGGGCTCAAGCAAGGGCCGGCGACGGGGAGTTCATTGGGCATAGGACTCCAGGTGAGCGGGCATGGTAACACCATCCCGCACAACCTGGATAAGCGGCGCTGGCCGGCAGGCTAAAGCCGGGCGCGCAAAGCGTCAATAAAGGCATCCGGCTTGTCCAGGCTGAGGTAGAGCGCCGATACCGGGCGCTCGCCGCCGAAGTTCGTCGCCAGGCGGCCGCCTGCGCGCAGGCGGATTTCCACATTCAGACTGCCGAACTGGCGGAAGCGCAGGATGCCGCGTTGGCGGCTGATGTCATTGCCGCAGCGGGTCACCGATTCGATCATGCTGTAGTCGACCGTGCGGTCGGCGGCGAACACGCCGTTCCGCACCAGCAGCGCGTTGCGGTCCAGCGAAATCGGGCGCCACTGGCTGGCGCGGTATTCGGCCACCAGATACAGCATCGACCACAAGGTCAGCACATCGAGCGTCCACGCCACCCAAGGCTGCACCGACATCAGGTGCACCATCAGGTGCGAGAGCGGCATCTCGAACAATACGACCATGATGAAGGCGAACTGGTTGGAGACATTGCCGTTGTTCTTGTCATAGGTGAAGTGCTGCTCGCCGCGAAAACGCAATTGCTCGCCCTTGCGCATGAACAGACCGTAGTACCAGATCCGCATTTCAAACAAGGCGAACCGCGCAAAGCCTTTGCTGCCCAAGCGGCTGCGCACCGCCCCTTCCAGGGCCTCGTCGGCGTTCCCACTCAGGCGCAACAGCGCTCTCACGCGGCGCGCCACCAGCACCAGCAAATACAGCTCCAGCGCCGCTTCAACCATGACCAGCAGCAGCCAGTAACCTTCGATCTCGCGCCACAGCTGCTTGCTCTCGTCCGGAATCAACAGGCGGCCAAGCAGCACGCCAGCGGCGCCGATTCCCGCCCACGCTGGAACAAACTGCTTGAGCGATGGCCGGAACATGAAGTAATACAGCAGAGGGAAGGAAATCAGCGCGTCGGCCAGCAGTGGCCATTCAGCCATGTTGCGGCCATAGTCGTTGGCGACAAAGGGCACGCGGAAAAAGAAGTAATGCGCGGTTAGCGTCACCGCCACGATCAATGTAAACCACTGTTTCCTGCTTATAGCGCCAACCATACACACTCCCATAAAAAAAGCTCCCCGAAGGGAGCTTTTGAGCGAAGAAGGATTCCCCTTATTTTTCGCTGTACATATTAGCGTATTTCAGGCCGAAGTACAGGATGAACAGATAGCACGCGGCCGGCACCAGGAAGGACAGCTGCAGGCTGATGGTGTCCGCCAGATAGCCTTGCGCGAACGGCACCAGCGCGCCGCCGACGATGGCCATGCACAGCAAGCCAGAACCCTGGCCGGTCAACGGACCCAGTTTGTTCAGCGCCATCGAGAAGATGGTCGGGAACATGATGGAGTTGAACAGGCCAACCGCCAGCAGCGCCCACATCGCCAGGTGCCCGCCGCTGAAGATCGCCAGCAGCACCAGCGCGATCACCGCCGCCGCATTGAAGGCCAGCGCCTTGCCCGGGCTGACCTTGCGCATCACGACAAAGCCGATGAAGCGGCCGATCATCGCGCCGCCCCAGTAGAAGCTGACGTAGTGCGCCGCATCGGCCGCCGTCATGCTGACCACGTTCGGGTCGCCCAGGAAGTTGATCAGGAAGCTGCCGATGCTGACTTCACCGCCAACGTACAGGAAGATCGCCACCACGCCCAGCGCCAGGTGACGGTGCTTCAGCACTTCCGAGTAGCCGCCTTGGGCGGTGATCGCTTCGGCATCGACGATCTTCGGCAAACGCGCCATCGCAAACAGGATCGCCAGCACCAGCAAGGCGCCGGCCAGCACCAGGTACGGGCCCTGAACGCTCGCCGCTTCCTTGGCGTGGTACGCGGCCTGCTCCGCCGCCGGCAGCAGCGCCAGTTCGGACGAGCTCAGAACCACGCCGCCCAGAATCAGCATGCCGCCCAACGCCGGCGCCACCGTGGTGCCCAGCGAGTTGAAGGCCTGGGTCAAGGTCAGGCGGCTGGAAGCCGTCTGCGGATCGCCCAGCACCGTCACGTAAGGATTGGCCGCCACCTGCAGGATGGTGATGCCGCCCGCCAGCACGAAGAAGGAGATCAGGAACAGCGTGTAGCCGCTGGTTGCCGCCGGATAGAACAAGGCGCAACCGGCAGCCGCGATGGTCAGGCCGACCACCGCGCCGTTCTGGTAGCCGATCTTCTTGATCAGCATACCGGCCGGCAGCGAGACGATGAAGTAGGCGCCGAAGAAGCAGAACTGCACCAGCATCGCCTGCACATAGGTCAGCGTGTAGACCGCCTTCAGGTGGGGAATCAGCACGTCGTTCAAGGACGTCAGCAGACCCCACATGAAGAACAGGATGGTGACGATGACCAGCGGTCCGGTATTCCCGCCCGCGTGCGACTGCCCGGATGCCACCGGCGCAGTGTGCGAATAGTGTTCCATACTTTTACTTTCTCCTCGTTTTATCGCGATTTATATAATTATTTAAAGTCCCCGCACGCCAGCGCATCCTTGTCCTTGGCGGCGCCGCCAACGATTTGAATGTTGGCGAACGTCGCGGCAAACGGAGCGTCGGCAGCGACGCTGAAAGGCGTGCTCAACGCCGCCAGGGCCAAGCCACGGGTAGCGAAGCACGACAGAGGGATTTTGACCGTCTGCTTGCCTTTGCCGGCCAGCTGCTGGAATACAGTGCTGGCGTCCAGCGCTACCGTTTCGATGCCGATTTGTACCTTGCCCTGCGGCGCAGCCGACACGATAGCATCAAACTGCAGCGCGCCGTCAGTGATGGCATACGCCGGCAGCTTGACCGCCTTGCCGGCCTGCGCTTCCAGCTTGGCCGCGCCGGTCCAGGTCAGGCGCTTGGCGTCCTGCTGGGTGTTGATCTGCGCGGTTTCCACCTTCACGGTCGGCAGGTTGAAGACCGCGTTCAGGTCCGCCCCCAGGGCCACACGCTGGCCGCCGCTGGTCACGTACAAGGCATAGGTAAAACGGTCGGTCGGATTGTACACCGGGACGGCCAGCGATTTGCCACAGCCGCCTTCAGGATAGCTTTGGTCCAGCAGCGGCACGGTCACTTTGCTGGCGTAGCTCAGGCCGTAGCCGTATTTGAACAGCGGATCGTAGTTCGCATCGCCCACGTTCAACGGCGACTGGCAGGCCGATTTCGGCCAAGAGAACGACAGCTTGCCGCGGAAGTCCGCGTTCACCTTGCCGTCCGCCTTGCGGAACAGGACATCGGTCACACCCTTGCCTTCGGTGCCCGGCAGCCAGGCGGCCACCGCGCTGTCGGACAAGTTGAAAATGTCGTTGCTGTACAACGGACGGCCGGTCACCAGCAGCGTCACCACCGGCTTGCCCTTGCCGGACACCGCCTGCAGCACCGCCAGGTCTTCCGGATGGCGGCCGCTCAAGCGCAGCGTGCCGGCCGGGCCGATGTCGCCATCGCCCTCCGCGTACGGCGTTTCGCCGATCACCGCGATCACCGCGTCGAACTTGCCGACGTCGACGCCGGCGGCGGTTTCGCTGTAGGTGACGTTGTCCTTGCCGGCCACTTCCTGGATCGCGGTCAGGATGGTGTCGCTGTATGGATAGTCGCTATTCTTGTTGTCGGTGCCCTGCCAGGTCAGCGACCAGCCGCCCGACTGGTTGGCCATGCTATCGGCGCTTTTGCCGACCACCAGGATCTTCTTGCCGCGCGCCAGCGGCAGCACGCCGCCGTTATTCTTCAGCAGCACCAGCGATTCGCGCACCGCCTTGCGCGCCAGCGCGCGGTCCTGCAGCGCTTCCTGCTTGCCGGCGTAGATGTTCTGCGACGGCTTCTTGCCGTCGAACAGACCGGCGCGCAGCTTCACGCGCAGGATGCGGGTCACGGCGTCGTCGATGCGCGCCATCGGGATCTCGCCCTTCTCCACCTGCGCGATGGTGTTGGCGATGAAGGTCTTCCACTTCTCCGGCACCATCACCAGGTCGACGCCGGCGTTGATCGAAGCGGCGCAGCTGTCTTCGGCGCAGCCGGGTACTTCGGTGATGGCGTTCCAGTCGCTGACCACCAGGCCGTCGAAGCCCATTTTCTCTTTCAGCGCCACGGTCAGCAGCTCGCGGCTGCCGTGCATCTTGCCGTGGTCGGTCACGCCCTTGACGTCGTTCCAGCTGTTGAAGGACGCCATCACGGTCTGCACGCCGGCCTGCAGCGCCGGATAGTAGCCCTGCGCGTGGATGTTGATCATCTCGGCCATGGTGGACTGGTTGACGCCACGGTCCTTGCCCTCATTGGTGCCGCCGTCGCCGACGAAGTGCTTGGCGGTGGCGACCACGGTGCTGTCGTCCTTCAGGTTGCCCTGCAGGCCCTTGACGTACACGCCCGAGTATTCCTTGACGATGGCCGGATCTTCCGAGAAGCTCTCGTAAGTGCGGCCCCAGCGATCGTCACGCACCACGGCCAGCGTCGGCGCGAACACCCAGTCGATGCCGGTGGCGCGCACCGCCTTGGCGACCGACTTGGCCATCTCGCCCACCAGCTTGGCGTTGCGCGCGGCGCCCAGGCCGATGTTATGCGGGAACAGCGTGGCGCCGTACATATTCGAGTTGCCGTGCATGGCGTCGATGCCCCAGATGACCGGGATCTGCACCTTCATGTCGGTGCTCATGGAAGCGTCGTAGTAGGCGTCGGCCAGCTTGACCCAGTCGGCCGCGCTGGCATGCTTGTTATTCTGCGGCCAGCTGCCGCCGCCGTTCAGCACGGAGCCGATGTAGTAGGTGCGGATATCTTCCGGCGAGCTGAATTTGATTTCCGGCTGCGTCATCTGACCGACCTTCTGCGCCAGCGTCATGCCGGCCACGATCTGCTGGATGCGCGCTTCCATCGCCTTGTCTTGCTTGACGACGCTGGTGATGTGCGGCCAGTCGGCCAGCGGCTTGGCGACAGGTGCGGCAGGATTGGCGATGGCGGCGCTGGCGCCGAGGGCCAGGGTGGCGGCCAGCACTGCGCGGCGCAGGATGTGATTGTGCGAATTCATACTGTCTCTCTCTCCGTTGTTAACTTCGTCACTCCCGCGCACGCGGGAGTCTATGCTGCGTATGGATTTCCGCGTGCGCGGGAATGACGGCTAGACGCCGCGCACGAAGGCGCTGTACCACTCGCCGCTTTGCTTGACGATGCGGCGTTGCGTTGCGTAGTCGATGTAGGTCAGGCCGAAACGGCGCAGATAGCCCTCCGCCCACTCAAAGTTATCCATCAGGCTCCAGGCGAAGTAGCCCTTGATCCTGGCGCCGGCGGCGATGGCGTCGCGCATCGCCGCCAGGTGGCGGATCAGGTAATCGCGGCGTGCGGTGTCGGTCACGGCGCCGTCGGCGCCGATGTGGTCGTCGTAGGACGAACCGTTTTCGGTCACGTACAAATCGCCGGTCGGGTAATCGCGCGCGACGCGCTCCAGCAACGCCACCAGTCCTTCCGGCGCCACTTCCCAACCGAAGTCGGTGCGCTGGCGGTCCTGCGGATACACAATCTTGGTGCGCAGCGGGTATTCGTCCGGCGCATCCACCACCTCTTCAGGGAAGTAGTAGTTCACGCCGAGGAAATCGCACGGCACGGCAATGGCATGCATGTCGCCCGCCGCCACCAGCGGTGCATCCTGGCCCACCAGCGCCAGCGCGTCGGCCGGATAGCCACGGCCGTACAGCACGTCGAGGAACCAGCGGTTGCGCAGCGCGTCGTGGCGCGTCACGGCGGCCAAGTCGGCGGCGCTGTCGGTGGCCGCCTTCACCGGATGCAGGCTCAGTGCGATGCCGACCTGCGCGTCCGGCACATTGGCGCGGATCAGCGGCACGGCGCGGCCGTGCGACACCAGCACGTTGTGGCAAACCTGCAGCGCCAACGGCAAACTCTTGTTGCCCGGCGCGTGCATGCCGTCCCAGTTGCCGTGCATGGCGGTGCACCACGGCTCGTTGTGGGTGATCCAGTGCTTGATGCGCTTGCCCAGATGTTTGGTCATCACGTCGACGTATTGCAGGTAGGCGTCGATGGTGGCGCGGTTGTTCCAGCCGCCCTGGTCTTCCAGGTACTGCGGCAGATCCCAGTGGTACAGCGTGCACCAGGGCTGCAGGCCGCGCGCCAGCATGCCGTCCACCAGCTTCGAATAGAACGCCAGGCCCTTGGCGTTCGGCTCCGCATCGACGCCGTTGAAGATGCGCGTCCACGCGATCGAGAAGCGGTAGGAGTTCAGTCCCATGGACTGAGCCAGGTCCAGGTCCTGTTCCCAATGATGATAGTGGTCGCAGGCGACTTCGCCGGTGGAGCCGTCGCGGATTTTGCCCGGCGTGGCGGCGAAGGTGTCCCAGATCGACGGTACGCGGCCGTCTACGGTGGCGGCGCCTTCGATCTGGTAGGCGGACGTGGATACCCCCCAGAGGAAATCGCTGGCAAAGTCGGAGCGCTTGATCGCCGTAGGCAGGTCAGTAAGAATCATGGTCATGTTATTTAGCGAAGGGAGTAGGCGGTACGGTGGCGTTCATCCATTTGATGGCGGTTTGCTGCGGCTGATACGGCACGCTGCCGTACCAGCGGAATAATTTTTCGATGTCGGCCAGCGGGGCCTTGGTGAAATCGAGTTTGGGAATGGCGGCGCCGGGCGCGTTGGTGACCAGGCCCCAGGTGCCCTTGCCCTGCCCGCCCTTGTTGGTCAACACCTTCCACGCCCACGCGGTCGAGGCCCAGCCGTTGGCGACATAGGTGTCGTAGGTCACGCGCATCACCTGGCCGCCGTGCTCCGCGCCCATGAAGGCCCAGGGCTGGAACTCGCCGACGAAGAAAGCGGTGTTCAGGCCCTCCAGTTTAGTCTTCCATTTGCAAACGTTGTCACCTTCGCCCACGCATTGCAGCCAGTTCTGGTGTACGTCCAGGCCCGGCTTGCCCCAGCCGAAGTGGCCGGGATAAGGGTGCATCTCGAAGGCGACATTGCTCATGCCATGGTCGGACGGCTTGCCGTAGGCGTCGATGCCCAGGTTATGGCCCGGCAGGATGATGACGTGGTTCTGGTCGATCTCGCGGATCGCCTTGTACAGCGTGCGCATGACGACGGCCAGGTTTTCCGGGGTGGTGCCCCACGGTTCGTTCAAGATGCTGTAGCCGGCCACCGCGCTGCGGTCCTTGTAGCGCGCGGCGATCTGCTGCCACAGCCAGATGGTGCGCTCCTGGTATTCCGGCGTGTCCCAATATTTGTTCTTGCCGGCGCAGCCGCTGTGGTGTTCCCAGCCCTGGCTGCCGACGGCGCCGTGCAGGTCGAGGATCACATAGATGCCGCGCTGCTCGGCTTCGGCGATCACGCCGTCCAGGTATTTCCAGGCGTCGGCGCGCAGCTGGCGCGGATGCTTTTCGTCTTCCACCACGCTGTAGATGAACGGCAGGCGCACCAGGTTCAAATTCATTTTCGGCAGCAGATCCCAGTCGCGCTGCCGGATCCAGTTATCGCGGAACAGCGTATACAATCGCTGACGCTGCTCGTAACCGAAACGCTGATCGAGCACCGCCTCCAGCTTGCACTGATCGTCGACGGCCTTGTTTTCCTGCCCCATCATCCAGAATTCCTGGATCAGGTAATTGCCCAGATTGACGCCGCGCAGCGCCGGCTGTTTGCCGTCGGCGCCGAGCCACTTCGTGCCTTCCGTGTGCAGCATCGGCAAGGCCTGCTGCGCATGCACGTGCGCGGCGCAGGCCAGCATCAACGCCGCGCCCAGCAATCTCTTTATGGTCATAGCCTCTCCGAACAATGGCATCAGTCGATTTAATGGAATCGTTTCCAAATATACCGCAAAAAAAGAGCACGTGACCAGCACCTGCCCTGTTTTTTTACTTCCTTTTATGCCTGCGGCGGTGGCGCCAGCGAGGCCCTCTGCGCCACATGCAGCCGGTATTCGCGCACCACCGGACGCGCCATCCCGTAACACTGGTTGAGCAGGTAGTTCAAGCCGTTCATGGTCATCTCGCTCCACGGGATATGCACGCTGGTCAGCTGCGGCGCGGTGAATTCCGCGCTGTGCGTATCGTCGTAGCCGAGCACCGACACCTGCTGCGGCACCCTGACCCCGGCCTTCTGGAACATGGACAAGGCCCCTACCGCCATTTCATCATTGGCGCAAAACACCGCCGTAAACTCTTCGCCCGACTGCAGCAGCTTTTCCGCGCAAGCCAGGCCGCCTTCCGGCGTGAACTCGCCGTCGGCCATCCACATGCCGGCCGTATCCACGCCCGCCGCCTCCAGCTCCGCCTTGAAACCGGCGATACGCTGCAGGTTGTCGGGCGCCGCCGCGCGGCCGGCGATCACCGCGATTTTGCGGTGGCCCAGCTCCAGCAAGGTGCGCGCCGCCAGCCGTCCGCCGGCGTCGTGGTCCACCGTGAAGCACTGCTGCGCGATGCTGCCGAAGTCCTGGTTGATCACCACCACCTTGGACTGGTACGGCCCCAGCGCCACGAAATCCTCGTCCTCCATCGCGTTGCTCATCACGATCAGGCCATCGCTGCCGCGCTCGATCAGGAAGTTGACGCCTTCGATGGCCTGGTTGCGCGCATCACCGTCACCCACGCCGAACGCCACCACCATGTTCAAGCCCGCCGCCCGCAGCGCCGTGTAGATCGACTGCAAAATCGGCGTGTAGAACGTCCCGCTCAAATACGGGATGTAGACGCCGACCATCTGCGAACTGCCGGACAACAGGGAACGCGCCGCATGCGAAGGCCGGAAATCGAGTTCCTCGATCGCCGCGCGCACCTTGTCGATGGTGGCCTGCGATACCGATCCCTTGCCGCTGACCACGCGCGAGGCCGTGCCCAGCCCCACTCCCGCCAGCCGGGCTACGTCTTTGATGGTTGCCACAAGTTCCTTTATCCGTTCTGTCTACGCGGCGGCAAGGATAACGCGCGCCCGTCAATCTTGCAACGCCGCGACGATGCCTTTTTGCGCCTTTTCCACCGGCATGCGCGTGTTCCAGTAAGTGGTCAGCACATCCTGCAGCGCGCCGTTCTGGTCCGGCGTCAGGAACACTTCGATCATGCCGACCGCGCGCGTCTTGTCCTTCAGGATCGCCATGCCGGCCTGCGCGCAAACGTCCATGCTCGATGCATCGACATTGCTGAGGATCGGCAGCGAGCCCTTGATCTTGTTGAACTCCAGCTGCGCGGCCGGCGCCAGCATGCTGGTGGCCAGCAGTTTCTGCGCCTGCACCGCCTCGGGATTTTTGGTTTTCGGGAACACGAAGGCGTCGCCCTGGATCAGGTAAGGCACGTTGGCACCGAGGCCGGGAATGCAGCCGAAGTCCTTGCCGGCGCTCTGCTTGGCGGCGGCGAATTCGCCCTTGGCCCAGTCGCCCATGATCTGCACGCCGGCGCGGCCGCGGATCAGCATGGCGGTGGCGTCGTTCCAGTTGCGGTTGGGCGAGCCGGCGTCCACATAGCTTTGCAGGCGCTTGAAGGCCAGCAGCACCTTCTTGAACGCCTCGGAGTTGATGGCCTTGGGCGAGCGGTCGCGCAGCACCTGCAGGTACAGCTCCTTGCCGCCGACGTTGGCCAGCATGGCCTGGAACAGGATGTTCTCCTGCCACGGCTGGCCGCCGTGCGCCAGGCCGACCAGGCCGGCCGCCTTCAGCTTGTCCAGCGCGGCGAACAGTTCGTCGGGCGTGGCCGGCTCCTTGGCGATGCCGGCCTTCTGGAACGCCGCCTTGGAATACCAGATCCAGGTCGACATATGGATATCGACCGGCACCGCGTAGAAATGGCCCTTGACCTTGATGACGTCCAGGATCGCCTGCGGCATCAGCTGGTCCCAGCGATCGCGCAAGGCGATGTCGTCGACGTTGTTGAGCGAGCCCTGGTCGATCAGGTCGCGGAATTGTTTGGTGGTGTTGAACTGGGCGGCCGTCGGCGGATTGCCGCCGACGATACGGTTGATGGCCACCGCCTTGGCCTGGTCGGCGCCGGCGATGGCGGTGTCGCCCCACACGCCGCCGGCGGCGCGGTAGGCGTCGGCGAACTTGCGCACGGCGGCCGATTCGCTGCTGGAGGTCCACCAGTGCATCACTTCGGCCCGGGGCGCGGCTGCCGTGGCGGCGGCGACGTCGCCGGCGGCAAAGGTCAGCGCCGTCGCCAGCGCCAATGCCAACCGTGCCGGCAAGGTCCCGGCGCGGCGTGCGCGGCCCGTGGTGTGCTTGTCCATCCAGTCTCCGTATATTTTTTGTCTTCCCAGATACTACCGTCTTCCGACAGGCAAAAAAACCGGCGCCGCACTGGGCGCCGGTAACTTCGCGGGGCGAAGAGACAACGGCGAGATTGGAAACGTTACCAATCTTGCGCCAAATATAGCACCCAATGATTTTGAGTGTCAACGGAAATGGCGGCCGGAGCCGCCATTAATTAGGGGCCTGACGTTGCTTGCCGCTTTAAAAGCAGGCGGCACCACCCCAACCCGCACACCGCTGCGGCCAGGGTCGGCACGAGGATGCATCGTGCCTACCCCGCCAGGAATCCGCGCCGCGTTGCCCGGCAATCCGTGACGAACCATGAGTGACGTCTACGCTGACATTTCCAGCGCCATCACGCGCAGGCGGTGGCCGTCGCGGTCGAGCGCCATGAAGGTGTAGCCGAAATCCAGCGCCGTGGGACGCTGGGCGATGGTCAGGCCGCGCGCCGACCAGTCCGCATACATATCGTTGACCACGCTGCGGTCGGGCACGGGAAACGCCAGCTCGCTGCAGCCGCCGGAGGCCAGCACCTTGGGCTCGACCGTGTGGCGCGACCACAGGCCGAGCTTGAGCCCGGACGGCAGCACGAACAATACAAAGGTGGGCGAGGATTCCACCGCTTGCAAATTCAGCAGGTCGGCATAGAAGGCGCCGCTGACGGCCGGCTGGTCGACATACAGCAGCACGTAGTTGGGGTGGTAGGCGCTCATGGGATGCTCCGTTCAAAGTTGACAATGCAACCATCTTACGGCGGCCTCATGACAGTTTCTGTCAGTAGCCTGCTTGCGCCGAATCAAGAAGGGATATTTCCTGCTGGATAGAATCGAACGGTCAGTCCATCCAGGAGACGCATATGCGCCCTCGCCGCCCGCCGCAACGTCCATGCCAGCGCCAGCGCGGCGCCATCTTGATCATGTTTGTCGTGATGGTGCTGCTCCTGCTGGCCATGGCCGGGATGGCGCTCGACCTGGCCATGGCCTACAACCGCAAGACCGAGCTGCAGGCGCTGGCCGACGCCGCCGCACTGGCGGCCGCGCGCGAACTGAACGGCACTGCCGCCGGCATCGACAACGCCGTCGCCGCCGCCGAAACCGCCGCCGCCAACTTCAAATATCACTACAACACCGCGCCGATACCCTGGTCCAGCGCGGCGCTCAGTTTCGCCGCCGCGCCCGGCGTGCCGGATGCCGCCTGGCGCAGCGCCGGCAGCGCCGCCACCACGCCGGCCGGCCTGCGCTACGCCAGGGTCGACACCGCCGCGCTGGACGATCTCGACGGCAGCCTCAACAACATCCCCTCGATCTTCATGCGCGCCAACGCCGGCGCCCCCACCACCTTGCGGGCCTCGGCGCGCGCGGTGGCCGGCCGCATGACCATCCCGGTGACGCCGCTGGCCATCTGCGCCCAGGCCGGCACGCCGGCGGCCATGCGTGCCAACAGTTCCAACCCCGCCTACAACGAGCTGGTGGAATTCGGCTTCCGCCGGGGCGTCGGCTACAACCTGATGAACCTCAATCCGAACGGCCTGACGCCGGAGAACTTCCTCATCGATCCACTGTCGCCGCCGGACACGCCGGGATCGCCGGCCAACTTCAGCACCGCCGTGGTCGGCCCCTTCGTCTGCGCCGGCACCATGCTGATGGCCGGCGTCACCGGCGGCACGCTCAACGTCCAGCGCAATTTTCCGCTGTCGAGTTTGTACACCCATCTGAACTCGCGCTTCGACAACTACGCGGACAACGCTTGCGCGCCCGAGGGAGCGCCGCCCGACACCAACATTAAGCAATATGCCTACACCAGCATCGGCTGGCTGTCGCCGGCCGCCGCCGCCCAGGGCGCCGCCGCCTGGACCGACGGCGGCATCCGGCTGCGCACCCGCGCCGATCCCTTGCCCGGCCCGGCCGGCACCACGGCGGCGCAATACGGCCCCTTGTGGGCGTACGCCAAGGCGGTGCCGTACTCGGCCTACGTGGCCGCGCCGGTGGAGCCGGCCGCCGGCTACGCCACCTTCACCACCGGCGCCTGGTCCACGCTGTATACGCCGGGGCCGCCGACCGCCAACAGCTATCCATCGCTCGCCCCCACGGCCACGCCCTACACCACCGCCGGCGCCACCTATTCCAGCGCGCCCAGCCGCACCGGCCTGCCCCGGCGGCGCGTGCTGAACCTGGCGCTGCTGGCGTGCCCGGTGCCGGCCGGCGCCACCGCCAATGCCACCGTGCTGGGCGTCGGCCGCTTTTTCATGACGGTGCCGGCCACCGCCACCGCCCTCACCGCTGAATTTGCCGGCGCAACCCCGGCCGCGTCGCTGGCCGGCACCGTCGAGCTACAGCCATGAAACGTGTACGCGGCGCCGTGGCGCTGGAACTGGCCTTGGTCTTACCGACGCTGATGGTGTTGTTGGTGGTGGTGCTGTACTACGGCCGCCTGGCCTACCACTACGCGATTGTGCAGAAATCCATGGAGGCCGGCACGCGCTACCTGTCCAGCGTACCGTTCATCAATATCAGGACGTCCGCCCTGGCGCAGCATGAGAGCAACCTGACGCAGGCCATCGTGCAAACCGAACTGGCGTCGCTGGGCAACACCGCGCTGGTGGCGGTCAGTTGCAATAGCGCCCCGTGCAATATGCTTAGCGGCGTCACGCCCGCCACCATTTCAATCACAGTGAGAGTGGACGTCCCGAATATCTTTCCCGGCTATGGGGAGGAGCTGCTGGACCAACAACTACACATCGTCCGCACGGTGCGCTATGCGGGCAACTAAACCCCGGCGGCAAGGCGGCGCCACCGTGGCCGAATTCGCACTGTGCGTCGTGGTGTTTTTTACCGCGATGTTTTTTGTGATCGAAGCGATGCGGGCAATGTATATGTGGAACACCCTGCAGGAAGTCACGCGCCGCGCCGCGCGCGCCGCCGCCATCGGCGACTTCAGCGATCCCGCCGCCATGGACGCGATCCGCCAGGCGGCGGTGATGCGCGACAGCGCCGGCACACTGCCGCTGGGCACACCCGTGACCGACGCCCACATCCGCATCGACTACCTGTCGCTGACGCGCAATGCGGATGGCAGCCTGTCGCTGACGCCGATCCCGGCGGCCAGCCTGCCGGCGTGCCCGGTGCGCGCGCACCTCAACTGCATCGCCAACCCCAACGGCGCCAGCTGCATCCGCTTCGTGCGCGTCCGGCTGTGCGCACCGGGCGGCGCCGGCTGCGACGCCGTCAACTACGAACCACTGTTCCCGTTGACGGGCATCCGCCATGCGCTGTCCCAGGCCACCACCATCGCCAAGGCCGAATCGCTGGGCTACCAGCCGGGCGCCGCCATCTGCCCGTGAGGGCGGCCAGGGCGCTGCGCTCAGGGAACCATCTTCACGCCGTGCAGCCACTGGACGAAATGCTCGACCCAGTGGTCGGCGCTGGTGCCGACCTGGCGCATGCTGAAGCCATGCTCGCCGGCCGAATAGATATGCAGCTCGGCGGAGCGGCCGGCGGCACGCCATGCTTCGAAGATCGGCACGCCGGCATACGCCATGATGCCGTCGTCGGCGGCCAGCGCCACGAACACCGGCGGCGCATCCTTCGGCACCGGCCGCTCCGGACCCGCGCCGTAGATGGAGCCGACAAAGTCGGGCCGGCTGGCGCCGTCGTAGCCGGTGGCGACGTTCATCGCCGTCATGCCGCCGGCGGAAAAGCCGATGATGCCGATCCTGGCCGGATCGACGCCGTACTCGCCCGCATGGGCGCGCACCCAGCGCAGCGCCGCCAAGCCATCTTCCTGCGCCAGCAGGATGCCCTTGGTCTCGGCGAAGTCGACATGCGTGCGGTTCGGCTTACCGTTGCGCATGCGGTTCTCCACCACGTCGAGGAAAGCCTTGCCGTCCTTGGGCGTCTGGTCGACGCGGTATTTCAGCACGAAGCAGGTGATGCCGCGTTCGGCCAGATACTTCGCCACCAGGATGCCTTCATTGTCGAAGGCGAGGCTGAGGAAGGCGCCGCCCGGCGCGATGATCACCGCCGTGCCGTTGGCCTTGCCGGCCGCCGGCCGCACCGGATACAGCGCCGGCTGCGTCACATTGCGCACCACCCGGTGGCCGAACATATTGGCCCAGTCCTCGCTGCCGGGCGAGCCTGTCGCCGCTGCTGTCGCCAGCGGAATCGAAGGCTCGGTGGCGGCGGCAATCGGCTGCGGCGGATGCGCGGCCAGGAAGGCCGTCATGTCCTGCATGGTGAGCGGCTTGCCGCCGGGCTGCTGCGCGCACGCAGGAGCCGACAGCGCCACGCTAACCAGAAGTGCTGCGATCGCAGGTTTCTGCATTATGGCGCCCCCCATCAGAAGCGGTAGTCGACGGTGACGCCGACGCGGCGGAACGAGTTGTCGCCCAGGCTGTAGGCGTAGCCCGAACCGGCGCCCTTGCCTGGCAGCGGATACAGGATGCCGTTCGGCGCGCGCGTGTCGTTCAGGTTACGGCCGTACAGCGTGGCGCTCCACTTGTTGTCCGGCGAATTGAGCGTCAGGCGCATCGACGAAATCGTGTGGCCGCGGAAGCTGCACTCGACATCGTTCAGGTTACAGAAACGCACGCGGCTCTTGTAGACCAGGTCACCACCGAGCTTCAGCTCATAGTCGCCCGGCAGTTCCCAGCTGTAGTCGGCCGACAGCGTGGCTTTCTGCTTCGGCGAATACAGCAGGCGCTGGCCGCCGACATTGCTGTTGTCGAACACGAAGCCGGTCGGATAAGCCGTATCCAGGATCACCGCCAGGCTCATGCCCAGTTGCAGTGCCGGCACGGGGCGCGCACGGATGTCGGCCTCGAAGCCCTTGCTGATCACCTCCGGCACGTTGACCGGGATGCAGCTCAACGCGCCCACCGAGGTCAGGGTGCAGTTCTGTTCCTGGAAGTCCTTGATCTTGGTGTGGAACACGGCCAGGTCCACATCCAGGCGGCGATTCAGGTAGGACAGCTTGGTGCCCAGTTCCAGGCTGGTCGGCAGTTCCGGCTTGACCAGCTTGCCCTGGTAGTTGCCGGCGACTGTGGCGGCGCTGACCGGCGATTCATTGTCGATCTGCGGCCCCTTGTAGCCACGGCTCAGGGTCGCGTAGACATTGGCGTCTTTCGACCAGGTGTGCTGCAGGCCGACCTTGCCGGAGACGTTGGTCTCGGTGGCGCTGCCGGCGGCGGTGTTGACGGTGGCCGGCAGCGAGAAGCCGGTGAAGCTCACCACGCTGGACTGCTGGTAGTCGCTGCTGACGCTGTCGCGGGTATAGCGCAGGCCGGTGATCAGGCTGGTGGCGTCGCTCAGGCGGAAGGTGGTCTGGCCGAACAACGCCTTGGTGGTCAGCTTGGCCTGCTCCATCGAATCGGTGACGATGGAACGCGGCACCGGTGGCGACGGCAGTACGGGATTCGGCAGGATGGTGGTGATGGTGCGGCGATCGACATCGGAATCGGCGTAGAACGCCCCCACCACATACTCGAACGGCTGCTTGGCCGGCGAAGCCAGGCGCAACTCCTGCGAGAACTGCTTCACATCCTGATACGGCGTGTAGTTGCGCACCTTGTCGTAGCCCTGCGACATATCGATCGACACCTGGTTCGGACCGACTTCGCGCTTGCGGTAGGCGGTGATCGAGGTCAGCGTATCGCCGTTGCCGAGGCTCCAGTCAAGCTGACCGGAGAAACCGCGCACCTGCGCGCGGGTCAGCTCCGGGCCGTCCGAGCACACCTGGTTGTTGGTCTTGGAGACCGTGACGCCGCAGGCCGCGAATTCCGCCAGCGGCTTGTGGTTGCCGGCGGTGTTGCTGGCGTAGGCCACGGCCGGCGCGAAGAACACGGCGTTTTCGGCGCGCGTATTGGACGCTTCGGCGATCAGGTTGAATACCAGGTCGCTGTTCGGCTTGAGCAGGTAGCGGATGCGCGCGCCGCTGTTCTTGGTCAGGCTATCCTTGTCGGTGAAGACGTTGTGGTACACGCCCTCATTGCGCTCGGTCAGGCCGGAGATGCGCAGCGCCGACATATCGTTGATCGGGATGTTGGTGGTGGCGCGCACTGCGGCGCCGTGATTGCCCTTGTACTCCAGCTGCACATTGCCGCTCATATCGCCGATGATCGGCGCCTGGGTCGACATGTTCAGCACACCGGCCGATGCGTTCTTGCCGAACAGCGTACCTTGCGGGCCGCGCAGCACTTCCACCCGCGCCAGGTCCAGCATCAAGCCGCTGGCGGTCGAACCTTGCGGCACGCCGTCCACCACCACGCCCACCGAGCTCTCGGCCGAAATCGTCATCACGGCGGTGCCGATGCCACGGATCGAGGCACTGCCGCCAGGGCCGGCGTTGGTATTCGGATCGCCGAATTCGAGCGCGGCGGCGGTCTTCGACAAATCGCTGATGTCCTTGACGCCGGCGCGCTCCAGCTGCGTGGCGTTGACCACGGTAATCGCCACCGGTACTTCCTTGATGCTCTGGCTGCGTTTTTGCGCCGTCACGACCACGGTTTCGATTTCGGACTTGCTGTCGGATTGCGCGGAAGCCGGTTGCCAGATAGCGGCCAGGCTCATGCTCAGAATGGTCAGATGCGTTTTCATGTGTGTCTCCTGTTTTTTTAATGAGTGCAGCTTCGTAGTGGACGAGGTTAAACGGTAACGGTGCGCGCCTCCCAGTCGTCAAGCAGCGCGGCCAGGGCCTCGCCGGTGGCGGCTACGCCATACACGTAGTGATCGGGACGGACGATCGCCGCACAGCAGGCGAAACGCGCAAACCATGCGGCCAGCACGCCGTCGCATTCCGTCTCCGGGCCGACGTGCACCAGCGTGCCGAAGGCCTCCACGCGCGCGGCCAGCGCCGGCGGCAGCGACCAGGCGGGCAAGCTGGTGACCACGCGCCAGCCGCAGCCGGCCAGTTGGTCCATCAACTGCGGTCCTTGCGCTTGGCGCAGGCGCGGTTGCGGGAACAGCGTGCCGACGCCGCTCTTCGGCGCCAGTTCGATGCCGTCGCCGCCGCCGGCCAGCAGGCCGTGTTCCAGCGGCGGAATGATGTCCTGACGCGCCATGGTGCGGATCTCGCCGCCGGCGGCGGCAATCAGGCCGGCGTCGCGTTCGCGGGCGCGCTGCGGATCGCGCTCGCAGATCACGCGGCCGATGTCCTTGATGCGCGCGGTCAGCCGGCGCACATGGGCGCCGCGTTCCTTGCCGTAGCTGTCCAGCAGCGCCTCGCCGCCCTTGCCTTCCAGCGCGGCGCGCAGCTTCCACACCAGGTTGGCAACGTCGCGCACGCCCTGGCACATGCCCTGTCCCAGGAACGGCGGCTGCTGGTGCGCCGCATCGCCGGCGACGAACACACGGCCGTTGCGCCACTCGCGCGCCACCAGCGCATGAAAGCGGTAGCTGGCCTGGCGCCACAGCGCGCCGTCCTGCGGCGTGATCCAGCGTTTCAGCGCGCTCCATGCGCCTGCTTCGGTCGCCATATAGGCCGGGTCTTCATCCGGCAGCAGCGAAATCTCCCAGCGGCGGTGCATGCCGGGGCCGATCACGTAGGTGCAGGGACGCGCCGGTTCGCAATACTGCACGCTGGTCTTCGGCAGCTTGACCAGGCCGCGTTCATTGATCTGCACATCCACCACCAGCCAGGGCTCATCGAACTCCAGATCCTCCAGCGTGATGCCGACGGCGTCGCGCACCGTGCTCGATGCGCCGTCGCAGCCGATCACGTAGCTGGCGTGGACGCTGCGCTGCAGGCCTGCGTCGTCCATCAACAACAGCGTGGCCTGGTCGGCGTCCTGGCGCAGCGTGGCCAGACGCTGGCCCAACGCCACCGTCACCGACGGCAGCGCCGCCACGTGGGCGCGCAGCACGCGCTCCACTTCCGGTTGGGTGAACACCATCGACGGCGTGTGGCCGAGCGGGTACGGCGGCGCCACCGTCGCCAGGCGCTTGATCAACTGGCCGTCAGCGCCGTAATACTCGGACGGCGTGAACGGCTCGCAGTAGCGCGAGATCTCTTCGTCCAGGCCCAGTTGCTGAAACACGCGCATGATCTCGTGATCGAGGGCGATGGCGCGCGGCCGGTCGTACACGGCGAGGCTGCGGTCCACCACCAGCGTGCGCACGCCGGCCTGTCCCAGCAGCGCCGCCGCAACCGCGCCAGACGGCCCGAAGCCGACGATGGCAACGTCATAGCGGGCGTTGTCTTGCAGGCCGCTCATCTCAGGCTTCCTGCTCGATGGTGTTGACCAGCAGGCCGACCTTCTCGATCTCGATTTCGATCTTGTCGCCGTTTTTCATCCACACCGGCGGCGTGCGCGATTGGCCCACGCCGGCCGGCGTGCCCATGACGATCACATCGCCCGGTTCCAGCGTCACGCACTCGCTCAGCAGCGCGATGGTTTCGGCGACGTTCCAGATCATGTCGGTGGTGTTCGCATCCTGCATCACTTCGCCGTTCAGGCGTGCCTGGATTTTCAGGTTTTTGGCGCCCGGCTCCAGTTCGTCGGCCGTCACCAATTGCGGACCGAAGCCGCCGGTGCGGTCGAAGTTTTTACCGATGGTCCATTGCGGCGTGCGTTTCTGGTAATCGCGCACCGACATGTCGTTGAAGCAGGTGTAGCCGAAGACGTGCTGCAAGGCGTCGTCCTGGCTGACGTGGCGCGCGCGGCTGCCGATCACCACCGCCAGTTCGGCTTCGTAGTCGAAGCGGTCCGACACGCGCGGCAGCAGCGCCGCTTCGCCGTGCGCCAGCAGCGAGGTGTCGCAGCGCAGGAAGAACCATGGATAGACCGGCTTCTCGCGACCGCTTTCGGCGGCGTGGTCGTAGTAGTTCAGGCCCAGGCAGATGGTCTTGCCCGGCGACGGGATCAGCGGCGCCACGCTCACTTGCGACAGCGGCAGGCGATCCGCAGGCGTGGCCTGCGCCACGGCGACGCGGGCGGCGGCGCTCAGGTCGATACCGGCCAGCAGCGCCACCTTCAGATCGGATGGTACTTGCGGCAGCACGCGGTTGATGTCGATCACGCTGCCTTCACTGAGCACGCCGAGACGGGTGGTGGAACCGGAACGGAAGGTAATGAATTTCAAGGTCGTACTCCTTTATTGATTTGCGAAACGAATTTTTTTCTGTGCTTGCTTGATGCGGTCCGACGGCGGCTTCGATACGCCCCACTGGTCGAAGCGGCCCGGCGGCCAGGTCCAGTCTTCCGGCTTGCCGACGCGGTAGCTGTCGTCCACCTGCAGCACTTCGGCCGTGTACTCGATGACGAAATCGTCCGGGCCGATGAAGTAGCTGAAGACGTTGTTGCCGGGACCATGACGGCCCACGCCCCATTCGATCGGGTAGCCGGCGTCGGTCATGCGTCCGCCGCCGCGCATCACCGCGTCCAGGTCCGGCATGACGAAGGCGATGTGGTTCAGCGTGTTGGCGTCGGCATCGGCCAGCGCGATGCTGTGATGGTCGCTGCCGCAGCGCATGAAGGCCATGATGCGGGTGCGGTCCGACAGCGAGAAGCCCAGCGCGCGCTCGTAGAACGCCTGCGCCGCCGCCACGTCCGCGCTGTTGAACACCACGTGGGTGATGCGCACCGGGGCATCGGCGTTGGCCTCGCTGGCCGCATGCACCGCCGGCGCGTGCACAAAGCGCAGATGGCGACCCTGCGGGTCCTGCACGTCCAGCGCGCTGCCGCCATCGGCCTCCGTATTGTCATGCACATCGGCCAGCACCTGGCCGCCGTTGGCGCGCACGCCGTCGGCGATGCGTGCCAGGTCTTGCGCCTGCGCGACCACGAAATCGACACGCCGCACATCCGGCTGCTGGCTGCGATGCAGCGCCAGGATGTGGTGATCCGCGCCGCTGCCGCGCAGGTAGACCGCATCGTCGGTGCGCGCGACCGGCGCCAGATGCCAGGTCGATACATAGAATTGTTCCGCCGCCGCCAGATCGGTCACGCCGATGGCGATGCTGCGTAATTTACCGGCAAGGGATGCAGGCATGGTCAGTCCTTATTGCAAAGTGGATGGAAGGCCGAGGAATCGCTCGGCGTTGTGCGTAATAAGCCGCGTGCGCAGCGCGGCGTCGGCCACGGCGTCGTTGATCGACGCCAGAGGCTTGCATTCATGGAAAGCGAACGGGTAATCGGTGCCGATCATCAGCTGGCTCTCGCCAAAGCTTGCCAGCAGGTGCTGCAAGGTTGGCGCATCGAACACCAGCGCGTCGTAGAACAGCCGGCGAGCCTGCTCGGATGGACCGCAAGGCATGGCCTCCTGCAGCGCAGGGAACACGCGGCGTGCCTGCTCAAGGCGCGGCAGCAGCGCCGCCAAGGTGCCGCCGCCGTGGCTGAAGGCGATGCGCAATTTCGGATGGCGCTCGATCAGGTTGGTGGTCAATACCGACGCTGCGGCCAGGCCGATATCGGTCGGATAGCCGAGCGCTTGCTGCAACTGTGCCGGCCCCACCAGGCGTTCCTTGCCGGCCGGGCGCAGCGCATGCACGAATACCGCCGCACCTTTGGCCTCCGCCGCCGCAAAGAACGGCGCGAACTCCGGCGCACCGGGCGGCTTGCCGTTGATATTGCTGCCGATTTCCACGCCGGCGAAACCCAGCCGGTCGACCACGTAGTCGAGTTCCGCCAGCGCCAGGTCCATATCCTGCAGCGGCACCGCGCCCAGCGCGCACAGGCGGCCACCGGACAGGCCGACCATCTCCGCCATCTGCTCATTGATATAGCGTAGCAGCTGCGCGGCGGCGGCCGGCGCCATCCAGTAGGACAGCAGCTCCGGCATGGGCGAAATCACCTGCAGCGACAGGCCCATGGCATCCATGTCCTCGATGCGGCGCGTAGGACTCCAGCAACGCTCGGACACCGTGCGATACACCTTGCCCGAAATGACCACATGCCGATGGCACGCATACGCCGGCGCCATCGACGGCCAGTCGGCCGGCGCGGCACTGCCCAGGTATGCCGGAAAATGCTCGGGCACGACGTGGCTGTGGATATCGATGCCGCAGGTGCAGGAAGCTTGCATGTCAGTCCGCCTTCAGGCCGGCGGTGACGATGCCGTGGATGCAGATCGCCTCGTCCTCGTCGCCGGTGCCGCCGCTGGCGCCCACCGCGCCGAGGATATTGCCCTCGGCGTCTTTGACCAGCACACCACCCACCTGCGGGATGAACTTGCCCTGGCCCGTGCTGGCCAGCGCGCCGAAGAAGCTTGGATTGTCGGCCGCGCGTTTCATCAGCGCGCGGCTATGCACGCCCATCGCCACCGCCGCCCAGGCTTTGCCGGTGGCGATATCGGCGCGGAACATGCTGGCGCCGTCCTGGCGTTGCATGGCGACCAGGTGGCCGCCGGCGTCCAGCACCACGGCGGACATCGGACGATAGCCCTTGCTGCCGGCTTCCTGCAGGGCGGCGTTGAGAATGATATTGGCGGCGGCGAGATTCAGTTCGGTCATGATGGTTAGCTCAAGTGGATAAAATTATTTGACGACGGCCAGCGGCGTGCCGGCGGCGCTGCGTCCGTGGCGGCTGACGTAGGCAAAGGCGCAGGTGGCGGCAATGCCCACCACCACCGCCAGCACGGCCAGTCCGTCGAAACCGGCGCGCATGGCGACGCTGCCGGCCAGCGCCGGACCGATGGCGGCGCCGGTCATCATCATGGCCGGCGTGGAAGCAACCGCGCGGCCGCTGGGATCGAGCCTGGCGATCAGGCCAAACAGGAAGGTATGGGTGAAGATCATCACCGCAGCGAACACACTGGCGGCCAGCGCATACGGTTCAAAGGTCGGCGAGCTGGCAATGATCACCGCCAGCGTGGCCTGCACCAGCGGCGCTATCAAGGCCACGCGGGTCGCCGACAAGCGCTGTTGCAGCAGCCCCGCCAGCACCGCAGGCAGCAGGTTGACGAAGCCGCACACCAGCAGCACCATGTTGACGCGCTCCTGGCCGAAGCCCCGCATCACACCCACGCGGTCCAGCATGGCGAAGGTAATCGATTGATTGAGCGCCATGCAGGTCACGCCCAGCACCGCCAGCCACGCCACCCGCGATAGCGGCGCATGCCTTTGCGCATGCTGCGGGTCGGTGGCGATGTGCGGGAAGGCGCTGCAGGCGGCGGCGGTCACCGCCATCAAGCCGGCAAACACAAAGAAGAGAGTCTGGCCGCCGCCGGCGGCAATCGCTGGTGGCACCGCACCATAAAACACCACCGCGCCCACGCCCAGCGCGGCGCCGGCCATGGCGAACAGGCGGTGCGGATTGGCGCTACGGCCGATGGCGCCGTGTACCATCGACAAGCCGGTGCCGAGGCAGAGGCCAGCCAGCGCATGCAACGGCAACAACACAGCGAAATCGCTGACCTGCGAAGCGCAGGCGAAAGCCACGGCGGCGCCGGCGTAGCCGCCCATGGCCAGCAGGCGATGCGGAAGTATATTGAATCGCGGTGCAGCAAGCAGGCTGGCGACCACGGCGCCGAGGAGGAATGCGGTGACGACCATGCCCGCATGCTCCAGATCGAACCGATAATGCTGCACCAGCGCACCGACCCAGACCGGCAAGGCCACCAGGTCGATCATGCCGGCGAAGTGCGCCAGCATTAATACAGCGCGGCCACGGCCGCTGCTTGCATGGTTCATGGAATGTCTCCGTCGTTTTAATTTTGTGACGACGAAGATATCAGCGGAACCCTGCAATCTCATAAGCCAGTGTTTTGATATGAGCTATCGCGGATTGTGATTCCTTTGCGCGATAGCTGGTATCACCAAATTAGGCTTTGGTCGTCTACGGGGCGTAGATAGACTTTCCCTCCATTCGATCACTAGAAAATTTGGAGACTCCATGAACGGCATCATTTTCAACAATGTGCGCATTTTCGACGGCACGCACATGCTGGACACCTCGGGCAAAGGCGCGGTACGCGTCGAAGGCCAGCGCATCACCCAGGTCAGCGCCGATGGGAACATCGCTCCTCAGGACGGTGACCGCGTCATCGACGGCGCCGGCGCCACGCTGATGCCCGGCCTGATCGAAGCCCACGCCCACCTGTCCTGGCCCAGCTCCGTGGAGCGCTTCGTGCCCGGCATGGCGCTGCCGCTGGAAGACCTGGTGCTGACCACCGCGCGCAACGCCCGCATCCTGCTGGACCACGGTTTCACCGGCGCCTACTCGGCCGGCTCGCTCAGCAAGACGGTGGAAACCACGCTGAAAACCTTTATCGACAGCGGCGGCATGCCCGGCCCGCGCCTGGTCGCATCGTCGATCGAACGCTCGCCGCCGAGCGCCGATGAACTGAGCCCGGGCCAGGTGGAAGAACACGGCACCGGCCCGGAAGCGGTGCGCGGCTTTGTGCGCGACTGCGCGGCGCTTGGCGCCAAGTCGGTCAAGTTCCTGCTCTCCGGCGAAGACGCCCTGCTGCCTGGCGCCTCGCAACAGCTGCTCTACTCGCAGGAAGAAGCCAGCGCCGCCGGTGAACAGGCGCGCGAATCGAATGTCTGGCTGGCGGCCCACGCTCAGGCATCGGACGCGGTGAAGATGGCGATACGCGCCGGCTTCCGTGTGCTGTACCACTGCACCTACGCCGACTCCGAAGCGCTGGACATGCTGGAAGCGGCGCGCGACGACATCTTCGTCGCCCCCGCCATCGGCATCATCCAGGCCACGCTGGACGCCGCGCCGCCGCCGCACTTCGACATGAGCCACATGAAGCGCAGCGCCGCCGAAGTGCTGGAATTGCAATCGAAGCTGATACCGGAACTAAAACGACGCGGCGTGCGCATCCTGCCGGGCGGCGACTATGGCTTCCCGTTCAATCCCAACGGCCGCAACGCGCGCGATCTGGAACTGTTCGTGCGTCTGTTTGGCTACACGCCGGTGGAAGCGCTTTCAGCGGCCACGCTGCTGGGCGGCCAGTTGATGGGCCAAGGCGAGGAACTGGGCCAGATCAAGCCGGGCTACCTGGCCGACCTGCTGCTGGTGGACGGCGAACCGGATCAGGATGTGACGGTGCTGCAGGACCGCAAGCGTCTGCGCGCGATCATGAAGGACGGCGCCTTCCACAAAGATCCACGCTGAGGAAGCGCCATGTCCCATCCTTTCGAAGCAGTGATCCGCGCGGCGGGCGCGGTGATCGACCCGCCGTTCGCCCGCAATCTCTACGCGCCGGTGCTGGAACAGTCGCCGCAAGGCGGCACGGTGGAGCGCGACCTGTCCTACGGCAGCCATGCGCGCCACAAGCTTGACGTGTACCGCCCGCTGGGCGAGGCGCCGCAAGACGGCTTTCCGGTGCTGATCTTCCTGCACGGCGGCGGCTTCCTGCGCGGCGACAAGGCCGAACGTGAAAACTTCGGCCGCTACTTCTCGCGCAACGGCGTGTTGAGCATCGTGCCGAACTACCGCCTGGCGCCTGAAGTTCAGTGGCCGGCCGGTGCGCAGGACGCCTCCTCCGTTTTCGCCTGGGCACGCGAGAACATCGCGCGCCACGGCGGCAATCCTGCGCACATCGTCATCGCCGGTGAATCCGCCGGCGCCGCACACGTGGCGGCGGCCACGCTGATCCAGCGCTTCCAACCCTCCGGCGGCGTGCATCCGGCCGGCGTGGCGCTGGTCTCCGGCGTCTACAACGCAGGGCTGGAGCTGCGCGCGCGTGAACAATTCGGCATCGCCACGCCCGATCCGCGCAACGAGGCCTACTTCGGCGCCGACCTGTCGCGCCACGCCGCCATGTCCACCGTGGACCTGATCGACGCCGCGCCCCTGCCCACCTTCATCAGCTATGCGGAACTCGATCCGCCACAGATGCAGGTGCAGTCCGGCGAACTGTTTGCACGCCTGGTCACGCGCCACGGCTACCACCCTTACATCCACGTGGTGCGCGGGCACAATCACCTCACCCAGGTCTACGCCGTCAACACCGGCGACGACAGCCTGTCGGCCGCGTTGCTGAAATTCGTGCGCGATCTGGATTCGTGATACGTGCTATTGCAACTCATCGTTTTACTGATGGACGCCGCACTGTTATGGTGTGATCACTAAAAAAGCCGTACAACGGAGACAACCATGCATCAATCCCGCACCGGGCGGGCGCCACACAGCGCCGCGCCGCGCCTGCTCGCACTCGCCGCCGCTGTCGGCATGTCCTGCGCGGCCTACGCGGCCGATCTGGCCTCGTTCGAAAAACCGCCACAGGAAGCCCGTCCGCGCGTCTGGTGGCACTGGATGAATGGCAACGTCGACAAGCAAGGCATCCAGCTCGACCTGGAATGGATGAACCGCATCGGTGTGGGCGGCGTGCATATCTTCGACGTCGACCTGGGCACGGCGCAGTATGTCGCGCAGCCGGCCGAGTTCATGTCGCCGCGCTGGCTGGACAGCCTGCGCTACACCACCACCCTGGCCGGAAAGCTGGGCATGGAAGTCGCCGTTGCCGGCGGCAGCGGCTGGAGCGAATCCGGCGGCCCGTGGGTCACGCCGCAACAAGGCATGAAGAAATACGTCTGGACCGAGACCAAGGTGGAAGGGCCGCGCCGCTTCAGCGGCACGCTGACCGCACCGCCGGCAGTCAGCGGCCCGTTCCAGAACATTCCCATCCACCGCCAGTCCGACCACGCGCCCATGCCGGACGGCTCGCCCGGCGGCCAGCCGTACAGCCGTCAGAAATTCACCGTACCGCAGTGGTACGCCGACGCCGCCGTCATCGCCTACCGCCTGCCGGATGCGGAAGCCGCCGCGCCGGCCCGCACCATCACCGCCAGTAGCGGCGACTTCACCGCTGCTGCGCTGGACGATGGCGATTTCGAGCAAGCGCAAAAGCTGCCGGTATCGGCCGATGCCAACCAGCCGGCCTGGGTACAGATCGAATATGCACAACCGGTACGCGCGCAAGCCGTCACGCTGTCGCTCGGCCAGGTGCAGATTCCGGATGGTGCGGTCACGGTCAGCGCCGACGGCGTGCGCTGGGACACCGTGGCCACCCTGCCCGGCTCCGTGCACTCGGGCCTGAGCACCACCACCGGCGTGCGCACCTACGCCTTCGCCGAACGCGCGGTGCGCTACGTGCGGCTGGAACTGGGCAAGCCGGCGCGTAACTTCCTCGACGATGTGATGGGCAAGCCGCATCAAACGGCCCACGACATCGCCGAATTCTCGGTCGCCACCAGCGGTCGCGTACATCGCTACGAAGACAAGGCCGGCTTCTCCATCGCCGAAGAATACGAAAGCCTGGGCACACCGGCCGTCGCCGCCGACATGGCCGTGCGCAGCCAGTCCGTGATCGACCTGACCGGCAAGCTAGGTGCCGACGGCAGCCTCGATTGGGAGGTGCCGGCCGGCCGCTGGGCCGTGCTGCGCCTGGGCTACTCGCTCACCGGCCAGACCAACGACCCGGCCACGCAGCAAGGCGTGGGACTGGAAGTGGACAAGCTGGATCGCGCCGCCGTCACCGCGCACTTTGAAACCTACCTGGGAAAAATGGCCGAGGCCAAAGGCCTGAGCCACCTGATGCTGGACAGCTGGGAGGCCAATCAGCAAAACTGGAGCGCCAACATGCTGGCCGAATTCCGCCAGCGTCGCGGTTACGATGCGCTGCCATGGCTGCCGGTGCTCAGCGGCCGCGTGGTCGACAGCGCCGAGGCCAGCGACCGCTTCCTGTGGGACTTCCGCCGCACCATCGCCGACCTGATCTCCGACAACCACTACGCCGCCGCCACCGAGGTGGCGCACAAGCATGGCATGCAGGTGTATGCCGAGGCGATGGGCGTCAACCTGCCGACCACCGGCGACGGCCTGCAGGCCAAGGGCCGCGTCGATATTCCGATGGGCGAGTTCTGGGACCGCAATCCCGGCGACAAGCCGATTCCGAACCAGGTGTCCGATGTGCGCGAGGCCGCATCGGCGGCGCACATCTACGGCAAGCAGCTGGTGGCGGCGGAAGCCTTCACCGCCACGCCGATGATTCCATCGTTCAGCCGTAGCCCGCGCGACCTGAAATGGATCGCCGACCAGTACATGGCGCTGGGCGTGAACCGCTTCGTCATCCATGCCTCGCCGCACCAGCCGTTCGACGGCCGCAAGCCGGGCGTGAGCCTGTGGCGCTTCGGCCAGCACTTCACCCGCAATGAGACCTGGGCCGAGCAGGCACGCCCGTGGATGGATTACCTGAGCCGCGCCTCGTACATGCTGCAGCAAGGCCGCTCCGTCAACGACATCGCCTACTTCTACGGCGAAGGCGCGCCGGTGTCCGCGCCTTTCGGTGAACAGGACCGTCCCGCAGTGCCGGCCGGTTACGGCTACGACTACGTCAATGCCGAAGTGCTGCAGCAACGCGCCAGCGTGCGCGACGGCCGTCTTGAATTGCAGGGCGGCGCCTCCTACCGCCTGCTGGTGCTGCCGACCACCACCACCGCCATCAGCCTGCCGCTGTTGCGCAAGCTGCGCGACCTGGTCGAAGCCGGCGCCACGCTGCTTGGTCCCAAGCCGCGCAGCACGCCAGGCATGGGCGACCAGGCCGAGTTGAGGCAGATAGCGGAAGCCATGTGGGGCGATGCCGACGGCCGCACCGTGGCCGAGCACCGCTACGGCAAAGGCAAAGTCGTTTCCGGCCGCGAGATCGCCGCCGTGCTGGAAGGCTTGAAGGTGACGCCGGACTACGCCTTCAGCCGCCAGTACGCGGACTCGGAGGTCGTCGCTACGCACCGCAGCGAGAATGGCACGGAGATCTACTTCGTCGCCAATCAAAAAGCACGCCCAGAGAAGTTTGAGGCCAGCTTCCGCGTCAGCGGTTTGCGTCCGGAGCTGTGGTACGCGGACAGCGGCAAGACCGCACCTGCCGCCTACCGCACCGAGAACGGCCGCACCATCGTCTCGCTGGAACTGGAAGAGCAAGGCTCGGTGTTCGTCGTCTTCCGCGCGGCCGCAACTTCCGCCACGCCGCCGGTCACGCCACCCGTAACGACTACGCGCCCGCTGGCCACGCTGTCCGGCCCATGGAAACTGGACTTCGCACCGGGCGGCGGCGCACCCGCCAGCATCACACTGCCAGACCTGTCCTCCTGGAGCGCATCCCGGGTGGACGGCGTGAAGTACTACTCCGGCAGTGCCACCTACCGCCGCGAACTGAAAGCCGATGCAGCCTGGCTGCGCAAGAACACCAGCGTGCTGCTGGACCTGGGCGACGTTCAGGTGATGGCGCAAGTCAAACTGAATGGCAAGCCGCTGCCGCTGCTGTGGAAGCCGCCCTATGTGGCCGACGTCACCGGCCTGCTGAAACCGGGCAGCAACGCGCTGGAAGTCACCGTCACCAACCTGTGGCCGAACCGCCTGATCGGCGACGCCCAGCCGGGCGTAACGCAGCCTTACACCTTTAGCACTTTCAAACCGTATCAAGCCGACGGCAAATTGATGCCTGGCGGCCTGCTGGGCCCTGTACGGCTGCTCTCGCGCAGCACCGAAAAATAAACCAACACTGGAGACACCATGGAAGACAAGAAAATCATCGCATCCCGCCGCAGCACGTTGAAAGCCGTCGCCGCACTGACCGGCACCGCGCTGCTGTCGCCGCTGTCGTTCGCAGCAGACAAAGCCTACCGCTTCCCGAAAGGCTTCCTGTGGGGCGCGGCCACCGCCGGCCACCAGGTCGAAGGCGACAACGTCCACAGCGATGCGTGGCTGCTGGAGAACGTCAAGCCATCCATCTTCGTCGAACCATCCGGCGCCGGCGTGGACCATTACCGCCTGTTCGACCAGGACATCGCCATGCTGGCGTCGCTGGGCCTGAACAGCTTCCGCTTTTCGATCGAATGGGCGCGGGTGGAACCGGAAGAAGGCATGTTCTCGGTGGCGGCGATTGAACACTACCGCGACGTGCTGGCCTCCTGCCACAAGCACAAGGTAAAAGCGGTGGTCTCGTTCAACCACTTCATCACGCCTTACTGGTTCGCCGGCCGTGGCGGCTGGGAAGCCGAAGGTGCGGCGCAGCTGTTCGCGCGCTACTGCACCAAGGTCGCCACCGAGCTGGGCGACAAGATGGACCTGGCCACCACCTTCAACGAACCGAATCTGGCGCAGCTGCTGTTCGGCATTCCAGGCCCGTTGTCCGGCCTGACCGGCATCCCGCCGGAGAAAGCCATGCTGAAAGCAGCGGGCGAGCGCGCCGGCACCGGCAAATTCTCCTCGTGGATATTCGGCGACTTCGCCAAGATCCAGACCGGCATGCTGGAAGGCCATCGCCTCGGCTACCAGGCCATCAAGGCCGCATGTCCGAAACTGCCGGTGGGCGTGTCGCTGGCCATCGCCGACGACCAGGCCGTGGGCGACGCGACCATGCGCGACCGCAAGCGCGCGATCGCCTACGAGCCGTGGTTCAAGGCCGTCTCCGAACACGGCGACTTTATCGGCGTGCAGACCTACACCCGCAGCCTGATCTCGTCCGAAGGCGAACTGCCGCCACCGGCCGGCGCGCGCCTGACCAGCAACCACATGGAATTCTGGCCGGAAGCGCTGGGCGCCACCATCCGCTACACCGCCCAGCACGTGAAGGTGCCGATCTACGTCACCGAAAACGGCATCTCCGCCGACGACGACAAGCAGCGCGAGGAATACATCCAGCGCGCACTGAAGAGCACCGCCGACTGCCTGCGCGACGGCATCGACGTGCGCGGCTACCTGCATTGGTCGCTGCTGGACAACTTCGAATGGATCTTCGGATACAAGCCACGTTTCGGCCTGATCGCCGTGGACCGCTCGACGATGCGCCGCACCATCAAGCCAAGTGCGCGTCTGCTGGGTGGCATCGCCCGCAAAAACAGCATCTGATGCGGGAGGCATTGCCTGCTTGCGCGGCCGCGCAAGCATCGCGTACCATGTACCAGTCGGAACATGGAGGGTAGGTCATGCGATTCAACCGTCTGGACCTGAACCTTCTGCTGGCGCTCGACGCGCTGCTGAAGGAACAGAACATCACGCGGGCAGCGGCGCGCGTCAACGTCAGCCAGTCCGCCATGAGCGGCATGCTGGCACGCCTGCGCGAGTTCTTCGAAGACGAGCTGCTGGCGGCCGTCGGCCGCAACATGGAACCGACGGTGCTGGGCCGCCAGCTGGAAGCGCCGGTGCGCGATCTGATCCTGCACATCCACGCCACGGTCGGTATGCGCGTCAGCTTCGACCCGGCCAAGGAAACCCGCTGCGTCAAGATCATGGTGTCTGATTACGCCACCGAAGTATTCCTCAACCGCGTGGTGGCGCGCGTGCTGCGCGACGCGCCCAACATGACGCTGGACCTGGTGCCGCTGGCCGACGACGCCAGCGAACAACTGCGGCGCGGCGAGAATGACTTCCTCATCATTCCCCGCACCTTCCTGGCCGAAGAACATCCACAACGGTTGCTGTTTGAAGACAGCTACTGCGCGCTTATCTGGGAGGGCAACACGCAGGTCGGCGACACGCTGGATGCCGAAACCTACCTGCGCCTGCCGCACGTGGCACCGATGCTGGGCCGTCCGCGATCGGCAACCTTTGAGGAACTGATGCTGCAAGGCCTGGGCGTGCAGCGTCGCATCAAGGTCACCACTTCGGACTTCGTCAGCATGGCCTCGGTCCTGATCGGCACCGACCTGGTGGCGACCATGCACACGCGCCTGGCGCAAGCCTGCGCGCGGCGCCTGCCGGTGCGCCTGCTGCCCCTGCCCTACACGCTGCCGCTGATGGCGGAATGCGTGCAGTGGCACCGCTTTCAAGAGAACGATCCGTGCCACATCTGGCTGCGCGGCGTGATGCTGGAAGTGGCCAAGGCCATGCCGCCTTACGACGTGCTGGCCGCGCAGGTACGGTAAGGACGGCGTGATAGCAGGTATCGCCAAAATCAGCTTCGCTATGGCCTGATGCGGCGCTATGCTGTTTTCTGGGCTATCAATCGGAAGGAATGCCATGCCCGGCATCGTTTTTCACAACGTGAGTATTTTTGACGGCAGCGGACCGCTGCCGGGCATCGGCGCCGTGCGCATCGAAGGGTCGAGCATCGTCGAACTGGCGGCCGACCTGGCCTCGCTGAGCGGCGTGGCGGACCGCATCATCGATGGCGGCGGCCGCACCCTGATGCCGGGATTGGTGGAAGCGCATGCGCACCTGTCGTGGCCCAGTTCCGTGGAGCGGTTCGTGCCGCGCCTGTCGCTGCCGCCGGAAGACCTGATCCTGACCACCGCGCGCAACGCCCGCATTCTGCTCGATCACGGCTACACCAGCGCCTACTCGGCGGGGGCCTTGAGCAAGACCATCGAAGTGACACTGAATTCATTCATCCAAAGCGGCGGCATGCCGGGACCGCGTTTGATCGCCTCGTCGATCGAACGCGAACCGCCAACCTGCGGCGCCTTCGACGGCGGCAAGGTCGATCCGCACGGCAGCGGCCCGGAAGCGGTGCGCGCCTTCGTGCGCGAGTGCGCCACGCTGGGCGCGAAGTCGGTCAAGTTCTTGTTGTCGGGCGAAGACGCGCTGAAACCGGGCAGTTCGCAGGAGCTGCTGTACACGCAGGAAGAAGCCGATGCGGCCGGCGACCAGGCGCGCATCTCGGGCGTCTGGCTGGCGGCGCATGCGCAGGCTGCGGCGGCGGTGAAGATGGCCCTGCGCGCCAACTTTCGCGTGCTGTATCACTGCACCTGGGCCGACGTCGAAGCGCTGGACATGATGGAATACAAGCGCGACGAAATCTTCGTCGGCCCGGCGGTCGGCATCATCCAGGCCACGCTCGACACCGAACCGCCGCAAGGCATCGACATGACGGAGATGAAACGCAGCGCGGCGCTGGTGCTGGCGCGCCAGCGCGAACTGATACCGGAACTGCGCCGGCGCGGCGTGCGCGTACTGCCGGGCGGCGACTACGGCTTCCCGTTCAATCCCACCGGCCGCAACGCGCGCGACCTGGAACTGTTCGTGCACCACTTCGGCTACACGCCGTGCGAAACGCTGGAAGCGGCGACGCGGCTGGGCGGAGAACTGATGGGCATGGGCCACCTGCTCGGCCGCATCAAAGCCGGCTACCTGGCCGACCTGCTGCTGGTCGACGGCGACCCGTTGCAAGACATCACCATCCTGCAAGACCGCAGCCGCCTGCACGCCATCATGAAGGATGGACGCTTTCACAAAGAGCCGGCATGCGGCTAGGTTCCGTTTTATCCGGTGCGCGTAAAACATCGGCCTTCAGGCCGGTGATGTAAGCGCACCGGATTAATCCCGGATGCGCCGCAGGTTCACCAGTCTCAATTTCATTACACCTCGCCACCCGTTTCTGACGGTAATTGCCGCAGCACACGACTACACCAGCCATGGTGCCGCGATATTGGAAAAAGCCAAAGAGCCACCGAGGATCGCAATCACCTTGATGACGCCCTCTAGGAACTCAAAGATGCGCTGGCGCTCTTGATAGTAAATACGGTTCATCAGCACACGTGGCTGTATCGCACAACGGCGGTTCAATAAATACCTGACAACAGCTTCGCGGTGTGTAGCCCGCTCACCCTGATCAGCAACGCCTTTTATGCGAGTCTTGTCCATCGGCTCATGATTTACGATCCGCACTTCCTTCCCACGGTCGCTTACTGGCAACGACCGCAAGCATTGATTCAGTGCGTCCCCAAATAGTATTTCCTAATGAAGGGAAATATACCTATCTGAAGATCGGGTCAGGCATAACTAGTTCATACATATCAATTTTAGTGCTACCGTTCAAAGCTCCCGGCCCCTACTGCGCCGCAATATGATTTTTTGAAAAACCGGAGCTGACGTGAAAAAAACCCTATCCTCTCTAGCTGCAACCACCCTGCTCGCTGGCGCAGCGATGACCCAGCAAGCTGCGGCGGTGGAAGCTAAACCAACCATCATTTTGGTGCACGGCGCCTTTGCTGACTCATCGAGCTGGGATGGCGTCATCGCAAAGCTGCAAAAGGACGGCTACAGTGTAATCGGCGCAGCCAACCCTCTGCGCAGCGTCAAAACTGATGCGGACTATGTGGCAGGGATAGTCAAGAGCGTGACCGGTCCAGTAATTCTGGTTGGCCACTCGTATGGCGGTTCTGTGATCAGCGCCGCCGTTCAAGGAAATTCCAACGTCAAGGGTTTGGTTTATGTGGCTGCGTTCGCGCCGGAGAGCGGCGAGACGGCTGTCGGACTATCGGGAAAATTCCCTGGCAGCAGCCTGGGGCCGACACTTGCGCCCCCGGTAGCACTGCCGAGTGGGGGCAAGGATTTGTATATTCAATTGGCGAAGTTTCATGACCAGTTCGCTGCCGACGTTCCAACGCTGAAAGCCCAGCAAATGGCAGCTGGCCAACGCCCTGTAACGGATGCCGCCCTGAATGAAGCGTCTCCAGCGCCAGCATGGAAAACGTTGCCGTCGTGGTTCATCTACGGCAAGGCCGACAAGAACATCCCCGCCGCAGCGCAAGATTTCATGGCCAAGCGAGCGAAATCGAAAAAGACGGTGGTCATTGATGGTGCATCGCACGTTGTGATGACATCCCACCCGACTGAAGTGGCCACGTTGATCGAAGAAGCGGCGCTGACCGTGAAATAGAACGCAGCCGCCTACAGCGCAAGATCACAGACGCCGCATGCGGTAGCGCCGCGAAGAAAAGTCACCCTTCGCTGCGATCTATCGCCGCTCGCTTTGAGCAGTCCCCTTTTTATGCGATGAGTGCTCTTTCGGTGCGTAGAAAAAACAAAGGCCAATCGGAAGATTGGCCTAAGTGTTTGATTTGATTGTTGGTCGGGGCGAGAGGATTCGAACCTCCGACCCCGTGCACCCCATGCACGTACGCTACCAGGCTGCGCTACGCCCCGACTAACCGCACAATTATAGCAGCGGCTTTAAGTATTTGTCATGTTTGCTTCGCACGATCACGATACTCGCATAAACCCCGCAGATATCGAGGGCGCCGCCGCCCTCCTCGCCCAGGCCGATCTGCTGATCGTGGCCGAGGGGCCGGCATGGAATTCACAAGCGCGGCCTCGCCCAGCACTTTCCGCAGCGATCCCAGGCTGGCTTGCGGTTGTATCGCCATCGGCTCAATCTCTACCGTGCGACCACGCCGCATGAGGTCTTCGCGCTGCCGGGGAAATGGGGCGGCACGGTTAAGGCGTTTTCACCAGCAACGGCGCACGCTCACGCGGCGCTCACCGCGAATCGATCGGCTTATACCAGTTTGACCGTAATCGGCGACAGGCCCGCCACTCTACCTTCCAGCACCTGACCGCGCAGCACCGCGCCCACACCTTCCGGCGTGCCGCTGAAAATCAGGTCGCCCGGCGCCAGCGTGAACAGCGTCGACAAGTTGGCGATGGTTTCATTGATCGACCAGATCAAATGCGAAATCGACGACGATTGCTTGGTCACGCCATCGAGGTCCAGCTGGATCGCGGCGTGGTTGATGTCGCCGGCGTCTTCCGCCCGGTGTATCAGGCCGATCGGCGCCGAGTAGTCGAAGGCCTTGCCGATTTCCCACGGACGGCCCGCATCGCGCATTTTGAATTGCAGGTCGCGGCGCGTCATGTCGAAACCGACCGCGTAACCGAAGATGTGCGAGGCCGCGTCTGCCACCGCAATATTTGCGCCGCCCTTGCCGATGGCGACCACCAGTTCGCACTCGTAGTGCAGGTTGCTGGTCTGCGGCGGATACGGCAGCTCCAGTATGCGGTTCGGCGCGGCCGGCACCACGGCCTGCGCATCGCCCGGCTTGCAGAAGAAGAACGGCGGTTCGCGCTCAGGGTCGGAACCCATCTCGCGCGCATGGCCGGCGTAATTGCGGCCGACGCAGTACACGCGGCGCACCGGGAATAGATCGACGGTGCCGGCAACCGGCAAACCGACGATGTCTTGCGCGGGAATAACATAGGTAGTCATGGCACTCCTTTAAAGATTGGTCAGGTCAGCAGCAAAGCCGTCAATGCAACGCGGTAGCCTTCCACCAACGCCTCGCGATTAATCTGCGGGCGATGCAGCGCGCGGATCGGCAGGCCATGGAACAGCGACACTACGGTGTCGATGCGGCCGTCGAGCAGCGCATCGTCCACCGGCAGGCCGCGCCGCTCACGCTCGCGTTTAATGATGGGACGGAAGCGGTCCATCGCCGCCTGGTCGCCGGCGCGCAGGGCTTCGGCGATCTTGGGATTGCGCGCCGCTTCGGCAAACATCTCCAGCGGCAGCTGGAAGAATTCCGGGTCCAGGTTGTCGTCCACATGCCGGGGTGCGTCGTCAATCATCGACTGCAGCGGATCGTCCTTGCCCTCCAGTTCGCGCAACTGCCCGGTCACATGTTCTATTTCAAGGTCAACGAAGGCCATCACGATGGCCTCCTTGTTCTCGAAGTAGTTGTAGATGTGGCCCGCGCTCATGCCCGCTTCCTTGGAAATCTCGGACATGCTGGCGCCATGGAAGCCGCTGCGCGCGAAGCACGCAGCGGCTGCCTGCAAGACCTGGTTGCGGCGGTTCTGCGCCCGTTCCGGGTCTGTGCGCCGTTTGACGTCGAATTTCATGAAGCGATCCTTGGGTAATTTGCCTGAGGCAGTCGATTATAGCGTTCAGCCGCGCGGCTGCGGCGGCAATTCCGGCTGCCAGCCGCCGCCCAGCACCTTGTACAGGGTGACGGCGTTGCCGGTCTTGGCCAGGCGCGTGGAGATCAATCCCTGCTGAGCCGAATACAAGGCGCGTTGCGACACCAGCGCGTTCAGGAAGGAATCCGCGCCCTTGCTGTAGCGCGCCTGGTTGATGTCGTAGCTCTTCTGTGCCGCCGCCACCAGCGCCTGCTGCGAGGCCAGGCGCTGATCCAGCGTGCCGCGCGTGGCCAGCGCATCGGCCACTTCGCGGAACGCCGTCTGCACGGCTTTTTCGTACTGCGCCACCGAGATGTCGCGGTCGGCCTTGGCGATGGTCAGGTTGGCGCGGTTGACGCCAGCGTCGAAGATCGGCAGGTTGATCGACGGCGCAAAGCTCCACGTCCCCGAACCGGACTTGAACAGGCCGGACAGGGTCGAGCTGGCGCTGCCGCCCGACGCCGTCAGCGAAATGCTCGGGAAGAAGGCGGCGCGCGCCACGCCGATATTGGCGTTGGCCGCGCGCAGCGCGCGCTCCGCTTGCTGCACATCGGGACGCGTTTGCAGCAGGTCCGACGGCAGGCCGGCCGGAA
Organism: Duganella sp. BuS-21; assembly: GCA_041874725.1. Taxonomy (GTDB): domain Bacteria; phylum Pseudomonadota; class Gammaproteobacteria; order Burkholderiales; family Burkholderiaceae_D; genus Rugamonas. The sequence continues at coordinate 5,072,566 of CP097466.1, forward strand.
TCGCCGCCAGTTGGGTGACTTCGTTCAGGTCACCGGTCGGCAGCAACTCGTCCGGCACCGCGCCGCCCACCAGCAGCGTCAGCGCGTTCTGGTCCAGCGCCACTTGCGCGGTATACACCGCCGCGTCGTTGCGCGCCGATTCCAGCGTGGTCTGCGCATCATACATGTCGGTGCCCGCCACCACGCCCAGGTCGAAACGCTTCTTGCTCAAGTCATAGCTGGTCTGCTGACTTTTCAGGGTTTCCTGCGCCAACTTCAGGCGCTGCTGATCGGCGATCAGGGTCAGGTAGGCGTTCGCCACTTCCGACACCAGCGTGATCTGCTGCGTGCGACGCGCTTCCTCGGTGCCGAGGTAGCTCTGCAAGCCGGCCTCGGACTGGTTGCGCACCTTGCCGAAGAAGTCCAGCTCATACGAGGACATCACCAGCCCGCCGTTGTACTGGCGGTTGATGGCCGCCTCGCCGGTGCCGGTCATATTGGACGGCGTGCGCGATGCGCTCTGGCCGACGTTGGCCGAAAGACGCGGCAACAGCGCCGCCGTCTCGATGCCGTATTGGGCCTTGGCCTTTTCGATGTTCAGCACCGAGACGCGCAGGTCGCGGTTGTTCACCAGCGCCAGCTCGATCACCTTGCGCAGCTTCTCGTCGGCGAAGTAATCGCGCCACTGGATCTGCGACACCGGCTTGGCGTCGGCGGCGGCGGCAGGCACGCCCTGGTAGGCGGCGCCCGCAGGAAAGGCTTGCGGCACCGGTTGCGCCGGGCGTTCATACACCGGCGCCAGGCTGCAGCCGGCCAGCACGGCCGCAGCCGCCATCGTGAATAAGGACTTTTTCATAGCTATGCACCTAGTCATATTAATACACCTCTGCAGTTGCAGGGGCGGCCTTCTTCGGCGTGAAGTAGCCGCGCACCAGTACAAAGAACAACGGCACGAAGAAGATGCCAAGGAAAGTGGCCGTCAGCATGCCGCCCAACACCCCCACGCCGATCGCGTTCTGGCTGCCGGAACCGGCGCCGCTGCTGATCGCCAGCGGCAGCACGCCCAGGCCGAAGGCGATGGAGGTCATCAGGATAGGACGCAGTCGCAGTTTCACCGCCTGCAGCGTTGCTTGCTTCAGTTCCACGCCCTGCTCCTGCAGCTCTTTGGCGAATTCCACGATCAGGATCGCGTTCTTCGCCGCCAGGCCGATCACGGTCAGCAGGCCGACCTGGAAGTAGACGTCGTTCGACAGCTTGAACACATAGGTCGACAGCACCGTGCCCACCACGCCCAGCGGCACCACCAACAGCACCGAGAATGGCACCGACCAGCTTTCATACAGCGCGGCCAGGCACAGGAACACGATCAGGATCGAGATCGCATACAGCTGCGTGGTCTGCGAACCGGAGTCGCGCTCCTCGGTCGACAAGCCGGTCCACTCGTAGCCGATGCCCGGCGGCAGTTGCGCCGCCAGCTTCTCGATTTCCGCCATGGCCGCACCCGAGCTTTGACCCGGCGCAGGCGCACCCAGGATCTCGGTCGACGGCAAGCCGTTGTAGCGTTCCAAACGCGGCGAAGCGTAGATCCACTTGCCGGTCGAGAAGGCCGAGAAAGGCACCATCTGACCGTCGGCGTTCCGCACGAACCACTTGTTCAGGTCTTCCGGCGTCATGCGCGAATCGGCCGAGCCTTGCAGATACACCTTCTTCACGCGGCCGCGGTCGACGAAGTCGTTGACGTAGGCGCTGCCCCAGGCGTTGCTCAACACCTTGTTCACATCCGCCACCGACAGGCCCAAAGCGATGGCTTTCTGCTGGTCGACGGTGATCTTGTACTGTGGCGTATCTTCCTGGCCGTTGGGACGCACGCCGACCAGCACAGGGCTCTTGGACGCCATGCCCAGCATCTGGTTGCGCGCGCCCATCAGCGCTTCGTGACCGACGCCGCCGATATCCTGCAGCTGCAAATCGAAGCCGCTGGCGTTACCCAGTTCCAGCACCGCAGGCGGCGCGAAGGCGAACACCATCGCGTCCTTGATCTGCGAGAACTTGCCCATGGCGCGGCCGACAATCGCGTTGACGCGGTTGGCGGCGCCCGGACGCTCGGACCAATCCTTCATGCGCACGAAGGCGATGCCGCTGTTCTGGCCATTGCCGCTGAAGCTGAAGCCGGCCACCGCGAACACGGAAGCGACGGCGTCCTTCTCTTCGTTCAGGAAGTGGTTCTCGACTTTCTCGATCACTTTCAGCGTGCGTTCCTGCGTAGCGCCGGTCGGCAGCTGGATCTGCGAGAACAGCACGCCCTGGTCTTCTTCCGGCAGGAAGGAGGTCGGCAGGCGCATGAACACCACCGCCAGCACCGCGACGATCAGGCCATACACCAGCAGCGAACGGCCGCTGCGGTTCAGGATAGAGGCGACGAAGCCCTGGTACTTGTTGGTGCTGCGCTCGAACGTGCGGTTGAACCAGCCGAAGAAACCCTTGTTGGTCAGGTGATGACCTTTTTCCACCGGCTTCAGAATGGTGGCGCACAGCGCCGGCGTAAAGATCATCGCCACCAGCACCGACAGCACCATGGCCGAAACAATCGTGATCGAGAACTGGCGGTAAATCACGCCGGTCGAACCGCTGAAGAAGGCCATCGGCACGAACACCGCCGACAGCACCATGGCGATGCCCACCAGCGCACCGCTGATCTGGCTCATGGACTTGCGGGTTGCCTCCAATGGCGACAAGCCCTCTTCCGTCATCACGCGCTCGACGTTTTCCACCACCACGATCGCATCGTCCACCAGCAGGCCGATGGCCAGCACCACGGCGAACATGGTCAGCGTGTTGATCGAATAGCCCAGCGCCGACAGGATGGCGAAAGTACCCAGCAACACCACCGGCACCGCCATGGTTGGAATCAGCGTGGCGCGGAAGTTTTGCAGGAACAGGTACATCACCAGGAACACCAGGACCACCGCTTCCACCAGCGTCTTCACCACTTCCTCGATCGACAGCTTGACGAACGGGGTGGTATCGAAAGCCACCACCGCCTTCAGGCCCTGCGGGAACTGCTTCTCCAGCTGGGCGACCTTGGCCTTGACGGCGTTGGCGGTATCGAGCGCATTGGCGCCGGTGGCCAGCTTGATGGCGACACCGGAAGCGGCCTTGCCGTTGTAACGCGCCAGGATGTTGTAGTTCTCGCTGCCCAGCTCCATGCGGGCGACATCGCGCAGATGCACGGTGGCGCCGCTGGCGGTGGTCTTCAGCAGGATGGCGCCGAATTGTTCGGCGGTTTGCAGACGGCTTTGCGCAGTCACCGTGGCATTCAGCTGCTGGCCCTTGACGGCCGGCAGGCCGCCCAGCTCACCGGCCGAGACTTCGGTGTTCTGCGCGGTGATGGCGCTGGAGATGTCGGCCGGCGTCAGCTGATAGCTTTGCAGCTTGGCCGCATCGAGCCAGATGCGCATGGCGTACTGCGAACCGAAGTTGGTGACATCGCCCACGCCTTCCACGCGCGAGATCGGATCGATCACGCTGGCGGCCACGTAGTCGCCGATGTCGGCTTGCTTCATGCTGCCGTCTTCGGACACGAAGCCCAGTACCATCAGGAAGTTCTTGGTGGCCTTGGCCACCACCAGCCCTTGCTGCTGCACCACGGCCGGCAGCAGCGGCGTCGCCAGCTGCAGCTTGTTCTGCACCTGCACCTGCGCGATGTCGGGATTGGTGCCGCTCTTGAAGGTCAGCGTGATGCTGACGCCACCGGTCGAATCGGACGACGCCGACATGTAGCGCAAGCCGTCGATGCCCTTCATCTTCTGCTCAATGATCTGGGTGACGGCGTCTTCCACCGTTTTGGCGGAAGCGCCCGGATAGGAGCCGCTGATCGAAATCGACGGCGGCGCAATGCTTGGATATTGCGAGATCGGCAGGCCGAGAATGGCAATCACGCCGGCAAGCATGATGACAATCGCGACCACCCACGCAAAAATCGGGCGGTCAATAAAGAAACGTGACATGAGCTATCTCCTTACTGCGCGCTTTTGGCGGCGGCGGGCTGGCTGCCTGCGGCCACGGCGGCAGCAGGCTTGGCGGCGTTGGCCGGCGCGCCCGGTTTCACTTTCTGCACGCCTTCCACGATCAGCAGGTCGCCTTCGTTCAGGCCCGATTTCACCAGCCACTTGGCGCCCAGCGTGCTGCCGGTCACCAGGATGCGCTGCTCAACCTTGCCTTCCTTGTTCAGCACCAGCGCGGTCGCTTCGCCTTTCGGGTTGCGCGTTACGCCCTGCTGCGGCACGGCGATGGCGTGCTCGTTGAGGCCCGACTCGATCACCGCGCGCACAAACATGCCCGGCAGCAGATCGTGCTTCGGATTCGGGAACAGCGCGCGCAGGGTCACATTGCCGGTGCCCGGATCGACCGAGACGTCGGAAAACTGCAGCTTGCCCTCTTCGGCGTACTTGCTGCCGTCGGACAGCAGCAAGGTCACCTTGGCCAGGCCGCCGTTCTTTTTCAGGCCGCCGTTTTCGATTTCACGTTTCAGGCGCAGCATGTCTTCGCTGCTCTGGGTGACGTCGACGTAGATCGGGTCGAGCTGCTGCACGGTGGTCAGCGCGGTGGTCTGGTTGGCGGTGACCAGCGCGCCCGGCGTCACGGTCGAACGGCTGATACGGCCGCTGATCGGCGCATCGACGTGGGTGTAATCGAGATTGATCTTGGCCTGTTCCAGCGCGGCGGCGGCCGACTCGACGTCGGCCTTGGCCTGCTCGTGGGCGGCGATGGCGTCTTCATAGTCCTGGCGGCTGACGCCTTCGATGGCCACCAGCTCCTTGTAGCGCGCTACTTTCGGCGCGGCGGTCAGCAGGTTGGCCTTGGCCTTGGACAGCGCCGCCCTGGCCGCATTGTAGGAGGCCTGATAAGTGGCCGCATCGATCTGGTACAGCGGTACGCCGGCTTTCACGTCGGCGCCTTCGACAAACAGGCGTTTCTTGATCAGGCCACTGACCTGCGGGCGCACTTCGGCCACTTGATAAGCGGCGGTGCGGCCCGGCAGTTCGGTGGTGATCTGCAGCGCTTCCTGCGCCACTCTGAATACGCCCACTTCCGCCACCTGCTGCGTGCGAGGTGCTTCGGTCGTGGATTTGGAGCAAGCAGCCAACAGGGCGATTGCGGTGAGGATAGCGACGGTACCGGTGGTCCGCAGCATGGTTTTTTTGCAGAAATAGGCTGCCATAGTATGTGGGCTTTCTGTATAAAATTTAAGCACAGACTATAGAATGAACGATCATTCTAATTAAGTCAAGCAACATTCTTGTGCGGTGCGGCAAGCTTAAGCGCGTCTTAAGGATGCGAAAACCACATCCCGCTGCGGTATGCGCGGCCGGCGATGCTACAATCAATCAATTTCTCAAAGACATCTTTTTCGGCCCGCCAGTGCAGCCCATGTCCCCGCCGCCACCCGCCAACCGCCCGCGCCTGACCACCCTGGTCACGGTCGGCGTCAGTGCGACGGTGTTGCTGACGGTGCTGGCGCTATTGATCCTGGTCGACCATTTCGCCATCGGCTACGCCCGCCGCGAAGCCGAGCAGCGCCTGCAGCAACTGTCCTGGCAAATGCGCGACTCGCTCAACGGTGTGGTGCGCAAGGCCATCGGCGACGTCGAGCTGCTGAGCGAACTGCCGCACGTGCGCGCCTCGCACACGCCGGCCGAAGTGCGCCAGGTGCTCGAAAGCCTGCAGAAAACCTTCCCCGACTACGCCTGGATCGGCCTCACCGACCCGGATGGCAAGGTGTTCGCCGCTACCCAGGGGGTGCAGGAAGGCGTCGACGTCAGCGTGCGCGAATGGTTCCGCGACGGCCGCGTCAAACTCTACGCCGGCGACTTTCACCCGGCCTCCCCGCTGGGCAAGAAAATTCCTTCCAGCGCCGATCCATGGCGCTTTGTCGACGCCGCCGGCCCGGTACTCAGCGCGGACGGCAGCTACCGCGGCGTGCTGTGCGTGCACATGAGCTGGGGCTGGGCGCGCCGCATGGTGCAAACCATCCTGGCGCCGGCCGACCAGCAGTATGCGGCCGAGATCTTCGTGGTGCGCGGCGACGGCACGGTCATCCTCGGCCCGCAGGGCATGGAGGAACAAAAGATCAGCAGCGCCAGCCTGACGCTGGCCCAGAGCGGCGCCTCGGGCGCGCTCAAGGAAACCTGGGCCGACGGCCGCGACTACCTCACCGGCTATGCCCGCAGCGGCCAGCCCGGCGATCCGGCCACCCTGACTTGGTCTATCCTGGTGCGCCAGCCGGAAGCACAGGCCCTGTCCGGCGCCCGCGCGCTGGAACGGCAGATCCTGCTGCTGGGCGCGATCCTGGGCGTGGCGATGGCGCTGGCGGCGGCCGTGGTGGCGGGCCGCCTGACCCGCCCGCTCAATGCCCTCAGCCGGGCGATCGAAGCGCGCCTGGCCACGCCGGCCGATGCGGCCACTCCGACCGGTCACGCCAGCCTGCCGGACCTGCAGCAGCACGACGGCTATCACGAGGTGCAGGTGCTGTCGCGCGCGCTCAATGAAATGCTGCGCACCGAACAGGGCCACCTCGGCGCCCTGCGCAGCCTGAACGAAAAGCTGGAATCGACGGTCGGCGAGCGCACCCGCGAAATCGCCCGCAAGGCGCTGCAGCTGGAACGCGCGCTGGCCCAGGAACAAAGCACCCAGCAACTGCTGCAGGAGCGCGCCGCCGAGCTGCGGGCCATCCTCGACAACGCCCACGACGCCTTTATTGCCCTCGATCCGGGCGGGGTGGTGCGTGAATGGAATTTGCAGGCCGAACAGTTGCTGGGCTGGAAGCGCAGCGAGGTGATCGGCCAGCCGCTGGCGGCCATGATGCTGCCGCCCCTGCTGCGCCGCGCCTACGAACGCGACATGCGCCAGCTGGCCGAGAGCGCCGACATCGCCGCCGCCATGCTGAGCCGGCGGGTGGAACTGACGCTGCACAACCGCGCCGGCCAGGAGCTGCCGGTCGAAGTCTCGCTGGCCTACGTGGCGCGCAGCAGCGGTCACCTGTTCATCGCCTTCCTGCACGACATCAGCGAGCGCAAGCAGCTATTCGCCTCGCTGGAGGAAATGGCGCTGAAAGACACCTTGACCGGCCTGCCCAACCGGCGCGCGCTGATGCAGGCCCTGCCCGAGGCGCTGCAGCGCGCCAACCGCCTGCGCCAGACCTGCGCCGTGTTCTTCCTCGACCTCGACCGCTTCAAGCAGGTCAACGACCGCTACGGCCACGAGGAAGGCGACGAACTGCTGCGCCAGTTCGCCCAACGCGTGCGCGGCGCCGTGCGCAAGACCGATACCGTCGGCCGCCTGGCCGGCGACGAGTTCATCGTCATCCTCGAAATGCTGCACAGCGACGCCGATGCGCAGGAGGCGGCCGACAAGCTGCTGCCGATCCTGCAGCAGCCGTTCATCCTGAAGACCGCCAGCGTCGCGCTGAGCGCCAGCATCGGCATCGCCCTGCACCATCCGGACGACCCGCAGGATATCGAAATGCTGCTGGGCCGGGCCGACCGCGCCATGTACCGCCACAAGCAGCAAGGCATGCAGCAGCGGGCGCGCCGCTAGGCGGCTGCTCTTTAAGTGCGCTACCGAACATCATGGTTTTCCCGCTTGGGGTAGGATTTCTAGAACAAAATCATTGGTTCCGGACATACCCATGGAAGAGCAAAACAGCATCACCAACGACTTTCTCTCAACCGGCGTGCCTGGTCTGGACAGCGTCCTGACCGGCGGCCTGACCAGCGACCGCCTGTACCTGGTCGAGGGCGAGCCCGGCTCCGGCAAGACCACGCTGGCGCTGCAGTTCCTGCTCGAAGGCGTACGCCACGGCGAATCGACGCTGTACATCACGCTGGCCGAAACCAGCGTGGAGCTGCGCAGCGTGGCGCAGTCGCACGGCTGGCGCATGGACGGCATCCACATCGAGGAAATCATCCCTGATGAAAAAGCGCTCGATCCCGACCAGCAGTACACCGTCTTCCATCCGTCCGAAATCGAACTGAGCAGCACCACCCAGCGCATCCTGGCGGCGGTCGATCGATACCGCCCGCGCCGCGTGGTGCTCGATTCCCTGTCCGAGCTGCAGCTGCTGGCTGAAAGTCCGCTGCGCTACCGACGCCAGGTGCTGGCGCTGAAACAGTACCTGTCCAGCCGCAATTGCACCACCATCCTGCTCGACGACCGCACCGCCCTCAGCACCGACCTGCAGGTGCGCAGCGTGGCGCACGCGGTGCTGACGCTGGAAATGGTCGACCAGGCCTACGGCGCCGAACGGCGCCGCCTGCGGGTAGTCAAGTACCGCGGCGTGGCCTATCGTGGCGGCGCGCACGACTACAAGATCATCCAGGGCGGCCTGTACGTGTTTCCCCGCCTGGTGGCGGCGCACACGCGCGAGAACAGCGAGCGCAACCAGCGTTCCAGCGGCCTGGCGGCGCTCGACGCGCTGGTCGGCGGCGGCCTGGAAGACGGTACCAGCACCCTGATTTCCGGCCCGTCCGGCACCGGCAAGTCATCGCTGGCGGCGCAGTTCGTGCATGCGGCCACACAGCGCGGTGAGAAATGCGCGATGTTCCTGTTCGAGGAAGCGCGCGGCAATTTACTCAACCGCTGCGCCAACCTCGGCCTGGCGCTGGAGCCGGTCCTTGAACAAGACCTGCTGAGCATACAGCAGATCGATCCGGCCGAATTGTCGCCGGGCGAATTCTCCAGCGCCGTGGTCCAGGCGGTGGAGGAAGGCGCGCGGTTGGTGGTGATCGACAGCCTGAACGGCTACCTGAACGCCGTGCCCGACGAACGCTTCCTCATCACCCATCTGCACGAGCTGCTGACCTTCCTGGGCCAGCGCGGCGTGGTCAGCATCATCGTCGGCGTCCAGCAAGGCATGGTGGGCGGCGCCATGAAGAACAGCATCGACGCCAGCTACCTGGCCGACAACGTTATTATGCTGCGCTACTTTGAAACACAGGGCGAAGTGCGGCAAGCCATTTCGGTCTTCAAGAAACGCGGCAGCGCGCACGAACGCACTCTGCGCCGCTTCGAGCTGAGCTCCGGCGGCGTGCGGGTGGGGCCGGTGCTAAAGGACTTCCAAGGCGTACTGACCGGTGTGCCGAGTTACCACGGCGCCCCCATCGCAGAACGCGCGGCCGGTTGAAGCCCATGGAAAACCGTATCCTGATCTTCGCTCCCACTGGCCAGGATGCGGCACTGACGGCCAAGGTGCTGGCCATGGCCGCCATCGACACCTGCATCTGCGCCACGCTGGCCGACCTGGGCGAGGAACTCGAGCGCGGCGCCGGCGCCGTGCTGACGGTGGAGGAAGCGCTGGCCCCTGGCGCCTTCCAGCTACTGCAAGGCTGCGTGGCGCACCAGCCCGACTGGTCCGACCTGCCCATCCTCCTGCTGACCCATCGCGGCGCCGATTCGCCCGCCGTGCGGCAGGCGGTGGCCGGCCTGGGCAACCTGGCCCTGATGGAGCGCCCGGTGCGCACCATCACCCTGATCACGGCGCTGCACTCGACCCTGCGCGCCCGCAACAAGCAATACCAGATCCGCGAGGCGGCGCGCCGCAAGGATGAGTTCCTGGCCAGCCTCGGCCACGAGCTGCGCAACCCGCTGGCGCCGATCCGTACCTCGGTGTCGCTGCTCACCCACCTGTACCCGGACGCGGCACCGGTGCGCCGCATCCGCGACATGGTGGAACGCCAGGTGCGCCTGCTCACGCGGCTGGTGGACGACCTGCTGGACGTGGCCCGCATCACCAGCGGCAAGATCACCTTGCAGCCGCAGCAGGCCTCGCTGGCTTCGGTCATCAACCACGCCAGCGAGTTGTGCCAGCAGGCCGCCGAAGACAAACGCATCCACATCGCCTGGCAGTTGCCGCCGCAGGAAGTGATGCTCAATATCGACTACGCACGCGTGGTGCAGATCTGCGCCAACATCGTCTCCAACGCGGTCAAGTTCACGCCGCAGGGCGGCCACGTGGTGGTGCGCGCAAGGGTCGACGGCGACGATCTGGTGGTATCGATCCGCGACGACGGCATCGGCCTGGAAGGCCACACCATCCCGCGCATCTTCCGCATGTTCGAGCAAAGCAAAACCGTCAACGGTCAGTTCTCCAGCGGCTTGGGGATAGGCCTCAGCTTGTCGCGCCAGTTCGCCGAAATGCATGGCGGCAGCGTCGAGGCCTACAGCGAAGGCATGGGCAAGGGCAGCGAGTTTGTGATCCGCCTGCCGGTACTGAACCACGACGGCGTCCGCGACGCGATTCCGCTGGCGCAGCAGGCCGGCACCGACGGCCGCCGGATGCAGGTGCTGGTGGTGGACGACAACGAGGACGCCGCCGATTCGCTCACCGCCCTGCTGGAGATCGACGGCTTCGATGCGCGCGCCGTGTACGACGGCGCCGCCGCCGTGGCAGCGGTGCAGGCGCAGGCGCCGGACATGATCATCATGGACCTGGGCATGCCCGGCATGGACGGCTATGACACCGCGCGCGCGATACGCGGCATCGCCGGCGCCGAGCGCATCCTGCTGCTGGCCCTGACCGGCTGGGGCCAGGGCGACGCCCGCCGCCGCACGGTGGAAGCGGGTTTCGACCATCACCTGGTCAAGCCGGTGGAGCTGGACCAGATCGTCCGCCTGGCCGGCGCGCGGCAGAACCGCGACCAGGTCCAGGCGGCGCGCTAGACGGCCGGGCGGCTTACTTCCAGTCGCCGCGCAGCGCCGCCACCCGCTGTTTCAGGTCGTCCGGCGACACATCCTGCGGCGCCACCGGTGCGCCCACCGCCAGCGACAGGCGCGAACGCCAGCCCTTGCGGAATACGCGGCCGAATACATTCTCGTGGTTGCGGCTCAGCAGATGGCCCCACAAGCCGCGCAGCGCCATCGGAATCACCGGCACCTTGCTGCGTTCGATGATCTTGGCGATGCCGCCCTTGAAATCGTTGATCTCGCCGGTGCGCGTCAACTGACCCTCGGGGAAGATGCAGACCAGCTCACCCTCGTGCAGCGCCTGGGCGATATCGATGTAGGCCTTCTCCATCAGCCACGGATCCTCCTTGGCCGGCGCAATCGGAATCGCGCGCGCGGTGCGGAAGATCCAGCCCAGCAGCGGCAACTTGAAGATGCGGTGGTCCATCACGAAACGGATCGGGCGCGGCGCGGCCGCCCCAATGACGATGGCGTCGACATAGCTGACGTGGTTACACACCAGCACCGCCGGACCCTCGGCCGGTATGCGCTCGGCATCGACGGTGTGGACCCGGTGAATGGTGTGGATCAGCAGCCAGGCCAGGAAGCGCATCAGGAATTCCGGCACCAGCGAGAAGATATAGATCGCCACCACGGCGTTCAGCAGCGCGGTGATCAGGAACAGCTGCGGAATCGTGAAGCCCTGCCCCAGCAGCACAATGGCCAGGCCGGCCGCCGCCACCATGAACAGCGCGTTCAGGATGTTCATGCCGGCGATGGTGCGCGAGATGTGGGCCGGATCGCAGCGCAACTGGATCAACGCGAACAGCGGCACGATGAAGAAGCCGCCGAACATGCCGATCATCAGCACGTCGAACAGGATGCGCCACATGCCATGCTGCGCCAGCAGCGCAAAGGCGTCCAGGTGCAGGCCGGCCGCCAGCGCGCCGGCGCTGCCGGCGTAGGCCAGGCTGGCGAAATACAGATCGATGCCAAACACGGTCAGGCCGATGGAGCCGAACGGCACCAGGCCGATCTCCACCTTGCGGCCCGACAGGCGCTCGCACAGCAGCGAGCCACTGCCTACGCCCAGCGAGAAGATGGTCAGCAGCAGCACAAAGGCGCCGTGGTCGCCGTGCAGATAGTCCTTGGCGTAGACCGGGAACTGCGCCAGCACCAGCGCGCCGTAAAACCAGAACCACGAGTTGCCCAGCATGGACAGGAACACCGTGCGGTTCTTGCGCGAAAAATTGATATTGCGGATCGATTCGCCGACGAAGTTCCAGCTGATCTTGAGCTCGGGCGCCGGCGCTGGCGACACCGGAATGCGATAAGCCGCCAGCAAGCCCAGCACCGCGACCAGCATGGTGGCGGCCGCTTCGAGCATCAGGCCGTGCGGTTGCTGCACCACCAGCACCGCGCCCAGCACCTCGCCCATCAGGATGCCGACGAAGGTGCCCATCTCGGTCACGCCGTTACCGCCGATCAGCTCTTCCTTGTTCAGCTGCTGCGGCAGGTAGGCATACTTGACGGGGCCGAACAAGGTGGAATGGATGCCCATGCCGACCACGCCGGCGATCAGCAGCCACAGGTGGTGCGTGATCCAGCCGAGCGCCGCCACGCCCATGATGGCCAGCTCCAGCCACTTGATAAAGCGCGTCAGGCCGGACTTCTCGAACTTGTCGGCCAACTGGCCGGCGGTGGCGGAGAACAGCACGTAGGGCAGGATGAACAGGCCGGGAATCAGGTTGGTCACCAGCGACGGCGACATCGTGGTCCAGCTCAACGCATCGAAGGTGATGATCACCACCAGCGCGGTCTTGAACAGATTGTCGTTGAAGGCGCCGAGGAACTGGGTCCAGAAAAACGGCGCGAAGCGGCGCTGCTTCAACAGGGAAAACTGGTTGGGCTGGCTCATGTCGGGCGTGTCCGTTCAGGAAAGATTGACGGATTATAACCGCATGCCGGAACCCTCCGGCATGCGTTCCATCAAGCCGCCTGCTGCATCGCCCCCTGCGTCGGCGGCGCCGGGCGCAGCGACCAAACGCTGTGCGGATCGCCGTGGCGGCCCCGATGCAGAACGGCGCGCGCCATCTTCCAGTACAGGGCGGCGAACAGCAGCGCCACCAGCGCCACGCCGACCACCACGCCGTCGCCTTGCAGCAGCGCCAGCAGCGGATTGAGGCCGGTGCGCCACCAGTGCGCGAACGGCACGGCCAGGGTCAGCGCCGCGCACAACACCAGCAGTTCATGCGCCGCGCGCGCCGGCGGGCGGGCGTAGGCCCACAACACGCACGCGAAGAACACGGCGTAGTAGCTGCGCTCTTCCCACAGCGGCAGCTGCCCGTCCGGTCCCAGCTTATTGGCCAGGAACACCGCCGCCACGCCCGCCACGCAGCCCAGGCACACCCCCAACGTGGCCTGCGCCATCAGTCTGCCGCTGCGCGGCTGCACCAGCTTCTGGCGTTTGCGGCGCGCTTCGATCCACAGCAGGTTACCGCTGTAGAACAGGAAGGCGCCCGCCATGCCCAGCACAAAGTACATCCACTGCACCGCCGCCTCGCCGAAGCTGCCGAAGTGCAGCGTCTGCAAACTGCGCAGGAAGCGCGTGCCGGCGCTGTAGTTGTCCGGCATGACCACGCGCTCGACCTTGGCGCTGCTGGCGTTGAGCACCACCGCGCCGACATTGGCCACGGCTTTCTGATGCAGATGGCCGTAGGCCTGCACTTGCGCGTTGGCGTCGCCGGCGCGATGGTAGACCATGGTTTCGACTTCGATACCGGGCGCCGCGCGCTGCACTTCCGCCAGCAATCGCGTGGCCGGCGCCAGCGCCGCAGCCACGCCGGCCGGCTTGGGCGGTGCGGCCGCGCTGATATCCGGCCCCACCAGCTGCAGCAGCTTGCCGTCGAATACCAGATACTGGAACGGCGCCAGCAACAGCAGCCCCAGTGCCAGCACGGCGCTGCTCCAGGCGTACATCAAATGAAACGGCAGCGACAGGATGCCGATGGCATTGTGCGCGTCCTGCCACATGCGCTTGATGTTTTTGCCGATGCGCAGCGCGAACAAGTCCTTGAAGAAGGTGGGCGCGTAGATGATCACGCCGCTGGCCAGCGCCAGCCCATATAGCACGCAGACCACGCCCAGCACGTAGATGCCCCAGCTGCGCGGCAGGCCGGCCGTGTAATGCAGGCGGTAGATGAAGTCCGTCAGTTGCGAACCTTCCTCGAACTCTTCCAGCTTGCCGGCGGCGTCCAGGCGGAAGTGGCGCTCGTCGAATTCCAGCACCGTCTCCGGACCGTGACCGGAGGGCAGACGCAGATAGAACGTCTCCCTGGCCTTGGGCTGCGCCTGCAACACCGCGTCGATCAGCAATTGCGGATCGTGCTGTGGCGCCGCCACCTGGGCGGCCGGCGTCTCCCACGCCCCCAGTTGTTCATGAAACAGCGTCACCGAACCGGCATAGAAGGCGATGAACAGGCCGAAGCCCGCGATCAGGCCCATCCAGGTGTGCACCGAAATAAAAGTGCGCAAAGTCGATGCCTTCATGCGCCTATCCCTATCAGACCGCTGGCCTTGAGAAAATGCAGGGCCGTGAAGCCGATCACGGTGGCGCCGCCCATCCACAGCCAGGCACGCAGGCCGGTCTTGAACAGGAAGGCGCCCGTCATCGCGCCTATCCACACCAGGAAGAACACCAGCAGCCAGGGCAAGGTGGTGCTGGCCTGGTCGCCGCTGAGCAGGGCCGCGAAGCCGACGATCAGCACCGACAGCGGCAAGCCAAGCAAGGCGGCGGCGCTCGATTTACCGAGCATGGCGCCCTCCCTTGCGATACCAGGCATCCACGTAGGGCAGCGCCACCAGCATGGTCATGCAACCCGACAGCGTGATGCACACGCCGCACCAGAAACCATAGGCGTCGACCGCGCTGGCGACGGAGCCGGCCAGCAGCGGCACCGACAGCCAGCGCAGGAAGGCCTGGCGCCGCAACGCCGCGCGCCACAGTGTCTGATGCGGCGACGCCAGGTAGAGACAGAGCGCGGCCAACGCCGCCACGCCGATGCAGATCCAGTTCATGTCATGCCTCCGTTCAGATAGTGCCCTGCAAGCCGATGCCGAACTGGCGCGCGCTGCCCAGTGCCGCGTTGTAGCGGCCCGTCACCGAGTCCAGCTTGTTGGCGGTGATATAGCTGCGGTCGGTCAGATTGGAACCGTAGGCGAACAGCTTGAGTCCCCTGGACAGTTCGTAGGTGGCTTTGCCACCGAGCAGGGTGTGGCCGTCGTTGCGGTCGGTATTCTGCGAATTCATGTAGGTGCCGCTCGAATGCACAAGGTTCATATTCAACATCCAGCGCCCCGGCGTCCAGCTGAACCCCACCGACTGGTTCTGGCGTGGCGAACGGGCGAACTGCTTGCCGCTGAAATCACCGGTCGGCGAAACGAAGTCGATGAATTTGGTGCGCGCCACACCCACCGCGCCGAACAGCTCCAGCTGCGGCGTTACGCGCCCGCGCAGTTCCGCCTCCAGACCCTGCAGGCGCGAGCTGCCGGCATTCACCAGATAGGTGTCCAGCGAGTTGTTGCCGATGTCGACCTGCTGGTCGGTCCAGTTGACCCGGTAAGCGTTCAGCGCCACCATCAAGCCGTTGGCCATCACGCCTTTCAGCGAGGCTTCGTAGTTTTTGGTGTACTCCGGACCAAACGGATGCGGGCCGCGCTGGTAGCTGTAATCGACGCCGCCGGTGCGGTAGCCGCGCTGCGCGGTCAGGCCGGCCACCCACTCCGGCGCCAGCGCATAGCGCACGCCGAACTTGGGCAGCCACACCGAGTTGTCGGTAGCGAGGTTCAGCGGGCCGTCCGGTGCGAAAGCGCCGGCGCTGATCAGCTGCGTGAAAATCTGCCGCGCCAGCGGTGAGGTGCCGGACGTCTGCGAATTGAGCAAGCGGTTCTGGCGCTCGGTGTCGAAACGCATGCCGGCGGTGACGGTCCAGCGCTCGACCACGTAATCGAACTCGCCGTAGGCGGCGCGGGTCTGGCTGTCGTTGTTCTGCATCTGGCGGCGGCTGATGAAATCCGCGCCGTACATGGCGTCGCACGCGGCCTGCACCTTGCATTGGCCGATCAGCCCCAGGACATAGGACACCGGCACGATGAAGCCGTCGTCGCCGTCATAGTACTGCTGCGAGTAGTACAGGCCCGCCACGCCCTTCAGCTTGTGGCCGAACAGCTGCGTGTCGAAGTTGGCGCGCGCCTCCTGCACCCACTGACGGTCGATGTTCTCGCCCTTGCGGTAGCCCTGGTTGAGCTCCGTGCCGTCATAGTCCTGGGTGCGGTTGTAGCGGTTGTGCGAATAGGTGGTGAGCAGCGTGATGTCGGCGCCGAGGGCGTGGAAGGTCTGCTCCAGCGCCGCCGAGCGTGTCAGGTTCTCAGTGAAGCGCGGCTCGTTGGAAAAATTCTGGCGCGCGGAAACGGGCACCTTCACCGCCTCCACATTGCCGTAGCCGAGGTCTTGCTGGTCGTGTACCAGCGTCACCAGCGCCTGGTAATTGTCGCCCCACGGCGTGATGCGCAGCTTGGCGCGCAGGGTGTGGCCGTCGTTGTGGTTGGAGCGCTTGTCGTCGCGGGTGGGATTGTAGATATCGCCGTCGCGCTTGCGCTGCTCGAAGCTGATACGGCCAGCCAGCACCTGCTCCACGATCACGCCGCCGCCTGCCAGCGCCACATTGTGCGCATGCTGGTTGCCGGCGCTGGCGCGGTAGCTGAAGTCGCGCACATCGGACGGATCGCGGGTCTTGAGCACCACGGCGCCGGCCAGCGAATTGCGGCCCTGGTTGGTCGATTGCGGGCCGCGCAGCACTTCCACACGGTCCGCATCCCATACACTCAGGTTGGCGATGTCCTGGCCGAAGCCGTCCTGCGGTACGCCGTCCACCACCAGCGTGATGGTCTTGCCGCCGCCGCCAGTAGGGCCGTAGGCTTGCACGCCACGGATCGACAGGTTTTCCGCCGTGCCGACGTTGGCCATCTGGCTGGCCACTTCGTCCAGCGAGGTCAGGCCCGACTCATCGATCTGGCGCCGGTTGCGCGCGCCGACGCTGGCGCTGCTATCGATTTCCGTTCGTTTCAGCTTGTCGCCGGAAATCACCACTTGTTCGATCGGCGCCTCCTCTGCCTGCACCGCCCAGCCAGCCAATCCTCCCGCCAGCGCCACTACCATCACCTTGATACGCATTTCCCAGTTACCCCTAATTATTGAATGAGAATTATTCTTAATCAGGAATAGTAAATGAGAATCGTTTACATTAAAAGAGAAATTTTATCGAATTGGCATTGCAATGCTGATAAGCGTTCCCGCTTCCGGCGAGGTTTCCAGCGCAATGCTGCCGTTGAGCGCATACACCCGCTCGCGCATCCCGACCAGGCCGATGCCGGCCGACGCCAGCGCGGCGTCGAAGCCCCGGCCGTTGTCGGCGATCCGAATGCGTAGTTCACCCTGCTCCAGCGCCAGGCTGAGCGACGCCTGCGTGGCCCGCGCATGCTTGACGATGTTGGACAAAGCCTCTTGCACGATCCGGTACGCAGAGATAGCAATGTCGCCTTCCAATCGAGAGAAGTCGCCGCGCGCCTGCAGATCGAAGCGGCAGCCGCTGCGGGCACTGTCGTAGTGGCGCACCAGCTCTTCCACCGCGCCTTCCAGGCCCAGCATGTCCAGCACCTCGGGCCGCAGACGGCGCACCAGCGAGCGTCCGCTGTTGTACAGCCCCAGCGCCAACTTGATGATGGACTGCGCCTTGTCGCGCACCTCCCCTTCCGGACTGAGGTCGGCAATGCGCTGCCCCTCCAGCCGCACGGCGATCAGGGTGGCGTTCAATTCATCGTGGATCTCCAGCGCGATGCTCTTGCGCTCATCTTCAACCGCCGTGTTGACTTTGCCGATCAGGCGGCGCTTCTCGGCGTCGGCCTCGCGCAGCGCCTGCATCGACGCCTGCAGCGACGCATCCAGGCCCTTGGCCAGTTGCCACGCCAGCAGCACGCAGGCCAGCAGCCCCAGGCTGCCGACCAACAGTTCGACATAGAAGCGGCGCGTCTGCTTCAGCAGCAGCGCCGAAGGCGACATCGTCACCCGCACATAACCGATGGTTTCCACCGTCACGCCGCTGGCCGCCGGCCGGTCCTTCTGGTACGGCTTGCCGTCCGGTCCCAGCATCGCCACCCACATCAGCCGCTTCAGGATGGGCGCCTCGTAGTAACGCAGCTCCGCCGTGCCACCCGGCGCGCGCGCAGCCGCGGCCACCAGCTCGCGCCGCTGCGCGTCCAGCACGTCGATGCGGTGGATGCTCGGGTCGGTGCGCAGCAAGCCGTTGATGGTCGGTTTCAGATCGTCATGGCGGCGCGCGATCACACTGAATTCGCTGCTGTCGGCCAGCACCTTGGCCACCAGTGGGCCGCGCTCGGCCAGCTCTTCGCGCACCTCGGACAGGCGCGAATGGTAGGCGTACCAGAGGAAGGTGAAGAACAGATAGGCCAGCGGAATGGCCGTCATCGCCATCAGCCGGTTGCGCACGCTCCAGCGCCGCCACGGCGGCTGCCACCGCCTGACCATCAGGGCTCGATCAGGCCGTGCTTGACCGCCAGCCGGGTGATGTAGGCCGGGCGGTGCACGCCGAGTTTTTCCTTCACGGCCTGGCTGATGTTGCTGATGGTCTTGGTGGACACGTCCAGCTTCTCGGCGATTTCAGCGTTGGTCAGGCCGGCCGCCATCAGCGTGAAGATCTCCAGCGCGCGCTCGTCCAGTTGCGATTGCGGCGACAGGTCGCCGCGCACCGACAGATTGGCCAGGCGCTCGGCGATGTGCGGCAGGAAGTACAGCTCGCCCTGATGCGCGCGCCGCACCGCCGCCGCCAGGTCGGCCGGGTCGCAATCCTTGGTCATGAAAGCGCGGCCGCCGAGGCGGTAGGTTTCCTTGATCAGGCTGTCCTGGTCGAACTGGCTAAGGAAGATGATGGCGGCCGACGGCTGCTGCGCCAGCATGCGCTTGGCCACGTCGAGGCCGGTCAACTGGTCGCCAAAGCGGATATCCAGCACGCTCACGTCCGGCTGCAATTGTTCGAACTGCGCCAACGCCTCTTCCGGTGAGCGTGCCTGCCCCACCACCTCCAGCCCCTGCCCTTCCAGCGACATGGCAAAGCCGGTCATCACGATCGGGTGATCGTCCGCCAGCAACACACGTATTTTCTTCATGATGCGATCCGAAGTACTCGATAACGGAAGCATAACACAAAAAATGTGCTTCTATTTTTCTATTAAGTAGCATAATATTCTTCCACATACTAGCAATCTCAACCACCACCAAGGAGCAGGCATGAACCAGAAGAAGAACTTCACCGGCATGGCAACGGTCGTCTTGCTGCACGTGGCGCTGCTCGGCGCTTTTTTGCAGGGATCTAAACTGACGGTTTTCCATTCGGCGCCGCCGCTGGTGGACTTGATCCCCACACTGGAAGAACCGAAACCGCGCCAACGCGAGCCGCAGATTGAAGAACCGCAGCTGGCGCGGCCGGAAATCCTGGTGCCGCAGCCGCCCAAAGACATAGTGATCGACAGCCAGCCACCACTGACCACGCGGACGGTGACCGACCAGCCGCCGGCTCAACCGCCGCGAGGCCTGGCCGAACCGGGCGAGAAAACGCAGGTAGTGAAAGCGGCGCCGATGGTGGTCGCCGCCGTGGTGGATGCACAGGCCTGCAGCAAGCCTGACTATCCCAAAACCGCACTGCGCAACGGTGACACCGGCACCGTCATGCTGGCGTTCCTGATCGGCACGGACGGCAAGGTGGCCGAGGCGCGCATCGAGAAATCGAGCGGCTTCCGCGAACTGGATCGCGCCGCCCAGGCCGGACTGAGTCTGTGCCGCTTCAAGCCCGGCTCAGTGGACGGCGTGCCGCAATCCTCCTGGACCAAGATGCAGTATGTGTGGAGCCTGGATAACTAAGGGACTCCTCTAAAGCCGTCATTCCGCGCACGCGGGAATCCATAGGCCGCATGTTTGCTGGCTCGGCATGGGTTCCCGCTTGATTGGCCAGCACTTCGGCCGCTGCCATTTCGCCACGATTGCGTAAGCGTAGCGCCGGGTTTTTCCGCGTACCGCATGACCTCAAAATGCACCATGTCGGGAATAATGATGCGCGCGCAGCAGCAGTTTCAGCGTATCCAGGGCGTCGGCAACGGCCAGCGTAATCAGCGGGCCGGCGTCCGTGACGATGAGCGTGATGGTCATCCGAACACCTGCTCAAACAAGCGCTGTTGAGCTTCATTGAAATGCACACGTGTATCCACGCGCGGCAGCGGCAAGGAACGGAGCGCCATTTCGGACAATATCTCGCCGAACCACAAACCTGTGGCCCGCTCCAGCTCGCGCCTGCTCATCCGTCCTTCCGAATAAGCCTTCAACATCGCATCCAGTTCGGTCATGGCTAACCTCCATGGAATAACTATACACCTACGGCCTACGGCTTGACGGCGACCAGGTTGATCAGCGTTTCCTCGCGCACGGCGGGCGGTTTGATGCGCAGCGCGGTTTCCAGCAGGCCCAGGTCTTCGCGGCTCCACCACAGGAAGGGATAGGACACCGCGCTATCCGGCACCGAGAAGCCGGCGGCGCGCACCATTGCCAGGTATTCGGGCGCGGTCTTTTGCACGTCCATCGGGTGGCGGAACAGCAGGCGGATGATCCACGAGTGGATGTAACGCCGCGTCGATTCGGCAAACAGCAGCACGCCGCCCGGTTTCAGCACGCGGTAGAACTCCGCGATCGCGCGCTCCTGGTCGATCAGGTGATGAAAGGTCTGGTGGCAGAACAGCAGGTCGACCGAATTGTCCTCCAGCTTGATGTTGGAACTGGAACAGCAGATGAATTCCACCGGGATGTTCAGCGCCGCGACTTCTTTGGCCGATGCCTGCAGCATCTCGGGATCGATGTCCATGCCGATCAGGCGCTGCGGCGCGAAGCGCTGGTGCAGCTTGCCCAGCGAACGGCCAAAGCCGCAACCCACGTCCGCCACCACGCCGAAGCTGCGCGGCGCACCGGCCGGCATCAAACGGTCCAGGTCCGCCAGCGCTCGTTCCAGCACGTGCACGGTCCAGGTCTCGGTGCGCAGGAACCACTTGCCGAACGCCGTCTCCGGCACATGCGGGTCGCTTGGCGGCTGCATCAAATCCAAATTGGCGCTCATAAGCTCTCTTCTCTTCAACGTTGTTCGATGCGCGGCGCGGCGGGCGAATTCACGTACAATGTCGGACCCCGTCGAAATGATCCGTATCGTGCCTGTCTTCCGTCCGCGCCTGCTGCTTGCTGCTTTCTCTCTACTGCTGTGGTGCGCTGGCGCCCTGGCGCAGGCGCCCGTGCGTTTTCTGCTGACCTTCGACGACGGCCCCGCCGCCGCCGTCAACCACAACCCGACCGTCCAGGTGCTCGAGGTGCTGGCCAGGCGCCGCATCAAGGCCGTGTTTTTCACCCAGACCCGCGCCTGGAACGGCGGCGGCACCGAAATGGGCCGCTTCCTGATCCGCCGCGAGCACGCCGAGGACCACGTGGTGGCACTGCACTCTGCCACCAAGCTTCACGCCAACCACCGCTTCATGAACCGCGAAGAGCTGGAGCGCAACCTGCAGGCCGGCGTCGACGACCTGCGGGGCGAAACCGGCGTCGACCCCAAGCTGGTGCGGCCGCCCTTCTGGGCCTACGACGCCGACACGCTGGCGTCCTATCACGCGCACGGCCTGCAAATGCTGCTGACCGACCTGAATGCCAACGACGGCAAAATCTACGGCATCAACTTCAGCTGGCACAAGCGCTCCAACATGCTGACCCATCTCGCGGAAACCCGTAAACGCTGGGCCGCCGGCGCCATGCCTTCGGCCGACGGCTACACGCCGGTGGTGGTCACCTTCCACGACGTCAACACCTACACCGCGCGCCACATCGAGGAATACCTCGACATCCTGCTGGACGTGGCGCGCGAACTGAACGTGCCGCTGGCCGACCAGCCCTTCTACACCAACCGCGATGAACTGGAACGCGCCGCGCTGGCCGCCAGCGTCAACAGCGCGGACGCCAAGCCGCACCTGCCCGGCCTGTGGAACTGGCTCTGGCAATAATTACGGCAGTACGGCCAGCTCGATCTGCGGCGCGCGCGCCAGCGGTAGCGCGCTGCACACCACCACCGACAACTCCGCATGCGGCACGGCGACGCAATGCCCATCGGCCGCGCCCAGCTTGAAGCACGCTTCCTTCTCGCTCCACAAACGATAGAAACCGTCGATCCGCTGCTCGTCCGGCAGTTCCTGGATACGCGCCCACTGCGCCATCTCGCCGGCGTCGAAGGCTTGTGCCGCCAGCGCCGCCAGATCCCGCGTACCGTCGCGCAGTTCGATGTCCAGCCCCAGCGCGGTCTGCGCGCTGACCGCGCACGCCACCCAGCGCCCGCTGTGCGCAATACTGAAGCCCGGCGTCGGCCCTTTCAGCACCGGTGCCGACAGGCGCGGCGCCTTGCCCACCTGCTCCTCCAGTTGCACATCCTGCGGCGCCACACCCAGCACGCGCGCCAGCGCCACGCGCAGCAGCACGCGGCCGACGATGAACTGGCGCTGCCGCTGTGCACGCACAAAACGCTGATGGCGCGCCATCTCGCTGGCGCCCAGCCAGCCGCGATAGCGCTGCAGATCGGCGTCCGTCACCGCATCCGCGTCGACCATCCACAACCAGACGGCTGCATTCATGTCAGGGCGCGATCTTGACGAAATCGCCCTTCAGCGCGACGCCTGCCATGATGGCGCCTTCCGCGCATTCGAACTCGGTGGCGCTGGCCATTTCAACGTTGTTGAAATTGCTGACGATGTTGACCACCGCATTGGCGCCGACATCCTGCGCGCGCTTCTGCAGCGCCAGCATGGCCGACAGGAACACCCAGTTGCACGCCGTCTCGGCCGGCTTGCCGAAGCTGTTGGTGCGCTGGCTGGTTTTGTCGGTGATGACGGTGGACGTCACCGGCGGCGTCGGCTGGCCGGCGAAGTAGAACTTGACCGAATCGCCCAGGCGCGACTGCGCATTGTTGGCGGCCATGGCGCCGGCGATCGGGAACTTGAGCATGGTGTCGGCGGCGCCGGCGGAGAACGAAGCGGCCAGCAGCGTAGCGGCAAAAAGCGTTTTCTTCATGGAGTTTCCTTAGTTGGCGTAACGTTTGAAAATCAGCGAGGTGTTGATGCCGCCGAACGCGAAGTTATTCGACATGACGTACTCGCATTGCAGCGCACGGCCTTCGCCGGCGATGTAGTCCAGCGGCGCGCACTCCGCATCGACCGCGTCCAGGTTGATGGTCGGTGCGAACCAGCCCTCGCGCATCATCTCGATGCTGATCCACGCTTCCAGCGCGCCGCACGCGCCCAGCGTGTGGCCCATATAACTCTTCAGCGAACTGATAGGCGTGGCGCCGCCGAACACCGCCAGCGTCGCCTGCGATTCGGCGATATCGCCCTGCTGCGTGCCGGTACCGTGCGCGTTGACGTAGCCGATATCCGACGGCTGCAGCCCGGCGTCCTGCAACGCCAGCTGCATCGCGATCTGCATGGTGGCCGCATTCGGCTGGGTGACGTGGCAGCCGTCGCTGTTGGTGCCGAAGCCCACCAGCTCCGCATGGATGACGGCGCCGCGCGCCTGCGCGTGCTCCAGGTCTTCCAGGATCAAACAGCCCGCGCCCTCGCCGATCACCAGACCATCGCGACCGCCGTCGAAGGGACGCGGCGTGGTGCCACCGGCGTCGTTGCGGGTGCTGGTGGCGAACAGCGTATCGAACACCGCCGCCTCGGTGGCGCACAATTCCTCGGCGCCGCCGGCCACCATGGCCACCTGCTTGCCGCCCTTGATCGCCTCGTAGGCATAGCCGATGCCTTGGCTGCCCGAGGTGCACGCGCTGGAGGTCGTGATCACACGCCCGGTAATCCCGAAAAATACGCCGATGTTGACCGGCGCCGTGTGCGCCATCATCTTGATGTAGGTGGTGGCGTTGATGCCCTTGGTGGTGCGCTCTTCCATCATGCGGCCGAAGTCGCCGATGGCGCTCGGCGTGCCGGCCGAGGAACCGAAGGATACGCCCATGCCGCCGTTCTTGAGCAGAGGATGCTCCAGCAGGCCGGCATCGGCCAATGCCAGCTCGGTGGCGCGGGTCGCCATCAGCGCCACCCGGCCCATGCTGCGGATCGCCTTGCGGTTGTATTTTTCATTCAGCTCGAACGGCGCGGCCGGTGCGCCCAGGCGCGTATTCAGGCCTTCGTAGTCTTCCCACTCCGCCATGCGCACCACGGCGTTGCGGTACTCGCCGAGGCGTTCGCGAATTGCAGCCCAGTCATTGCCGATCGGGCTGATGCCCGCCATGCCGGTCACTGCGACGCGGCGGCTCATGCCAGACCGCCGTTGACGGAGATGACCTGGCGCGTGATGTAGCCCGCTTCCTCGCCGACCAGGAAGCTGACGGCGGCCGCCACCTCTTCCGGCTTGCCGACGCGCCGCGCCGGTATCATCTTCAGCACTTCGTCCATCGGCACATCCTCGATCATGTCGGTGTCGATCAGCCCCGGCGCCACGCAGTTGACGGTGATGGCGCGTTTGGCCAGCTCCAGCGCCAGCGCCTTGGTGGCGCCGATGATGCCGGCCTTGGCCGCGCTGTAGTTGACCTGCCCGCGATTGCCGATCAGTCCCGACACCGACGCCAGCGTGACGATGCGTCCCGGCTTGCGGCGCTGGACCATCGGCATGACCAGGGGATTGAGCACGTTGTAGAAGCCATCCAGGTTCGTTTGCAGCACGATATCCCAGTCCTCGCCGGACATGGCGGGGAAGGCATTGTCGCGCGCCACGCCGGCGTTGCACACCACGCCGTAGTAGCAGCCGTGCTGCCCGATGTCCGCCTCCAGCGCTGCGGCTGTCGCCGCGCGGTCGCTGATATCGAACTGCAGCACGCGCGCGGCGCGGCCCATGGCCCCGATCTCCTGGGCCACCGCATCGGCTTCGGCGCGCTGGCTGCGGCAATGCAGCACCACGTCATAGCCGTCGCGCGCCAGGCGCAGCGCGATCGCCTTGCCGATGCCGCGCGACGATCCGGTCACCAGAACGCTCATGGATTTATTCTGATTCATCCTACGTTTCCATCTTTGAGAAATTGATTGACATTCGCCGGCTGGAACACCGTCACCGTGGCCGTCGCCGCAGCAGCCATGCCGCCGGCGATATCGATGCGGCACTCGAACGCGCCCAGGCCATTCTCGGCCTGCAGCACGCGGTGCACATGCACGTGCAGCACCTCGCCCAGCGCGAACTGCGATACCTTGGCCTCGTACTTGCGCGATCCTAGCAGGAAGCCGACTTTGACCTCCCCGCCGCGCTGCAACGCCAGCCATCCCGCATGCGCGGCGATGGCCTGCGCCATGTATTCGATGCCGACCCAGGCGCCGACGCCGGTTTCATCCGCGAGCACGCTGCCCGGATGGACGCGCACTTCGGCGCACAGCATGTCGGTGTCCGCGCTCAGCGCGCGGTCGAGCATCACCATCTGGCCGGAGTGCGGCACCAGCGTGCGTATGTCGGGCATATGCGCAGGCACGTTCATGCCGACCTCCCCAGCACCAGTACCGCGTTCGATCCGCCGAAGGCGAAGGAGCTGCTCAACACACGGCGCAGCGGCCGGCCCAGCGTGGCGCCCACCGGCGCCAGATTCAGGGCCGGCAGCGCGCCGTCGGCGGCGCCGTCCCACAGATGCGGCGGCAGCCTGCCTTGCGGATTATCGTCCTGCATCGCCAGCCAGCACAGCGCCGCCTCGATCGCGGCCGCAGCGCCCAATGTGTGGCCGGTGAACGGCTTGGTCGAGCTGACCGGCACCTCGCAGCCGAACAGTCCCGCGATGACCTTGGACTCCATCGCGTCGTTCTGCGGCGTGGCAGTGCCGTGCATATTGACATAGTCGATCTGCGACGGCTGCAGGCCGGCGCGCTGCAAGGCCTGCGTCATCGCCAGCCGCGCGCCTTCGCCGGCCGGATCAGGCGCCGACATATGGTGACCGTCGGACGACTCGCCCCAGCCCAGCAGCGCCACCGGCGCAGAATCTGCTTCTGCGGTCATGAGGAACAGCGCCGCACCCTCGCCGATATTGATGCCGCGCCGGTTGGCGCTCATCGGATTGCACTGCTCCGGGCTGACCGACTCCAGCGCCGCGAAACCGGCCACCGTAAAACTGCACAGCGAATCGGCGCCGCCGGTGATGACCGCATCGCACAAGCCCATGCGGATCAGGCGCGCGGCGCTGGCTATGGCCTTGGCGCTGGACGAACAGGCGCTCGAATGCACGTAGGCCGGGCCGCACAGGCCCAGCTCCTGCGCCAGCATCTCGGCCGGCGATCCCATCTCCTGCATCGCATAATGAAAATCCACCGGCAGCGACCCAACTGCCGCATGCCGGCCCACCGCCAGCTCGGTCTCGCCGATGCCGGAGGTGCTGGTGCCGAGCACCACGCCGACGCGCTGCGTGCCGTAGCGTGCGATCGCCGCCTCCACTGCGGGCCGGATCTGCGCCAGCGCCGCCAGCACCAGCGCGTTATTGCGACTGCGCTGATGCGGCGGCAGGTGCGCCACCGAAGGCAATTCCGCCTGCACGGCGCCCAGCGGCAGCTCGCGTCCCGACGACCAGCGGCTGGTCGCCGCCACGCCGGTTTCACCGGCATACAGGCGTGCCTTGACCTGCGCGTGGCTGGCGCCCAATGCGCAGATGATGCCGCAATCGTTCAGGTAGATATTCAACATTCAGGTCTCGGGTGCAAACTGTATCGTGAGCTTATAGTGATATCGCAGGTTTTCCAACACCACCGTGCCGCTCCAGCGCGGCGTGCCGCTGTAGGCGATCTCCATGATAGGCTCATCGGCCAGGTACAGGGTGCGCTTGCTGCCCTGCTCCGCCACCCGCCAGCCGGCCGGCAGCGTGGCGGCGATGGCCTCGGCCGGCCACAGCGTCAGCTGCATGTCCTCCAGCACATCCTCGGCGCGCACCTGCGACGGCAGCATCACATGCCGCCACGAGGTCAACTCCTTGCCGTCGTAGCGCAGCGTCAGCACGCGCTGGCCGAAGGCCAGGCCGACGACATCGATGGCGTCCGGTTCCACCTGCAGGGCAACGTCCAGTTCATCAATGCGGCCGTTTCGTTCCACCTTCAGGTGCTGCTGCACGCTGATGGATGCGCCCAACGTGGCCGGCGCCAGCTTGAGGCCGAGCCGCGCCTGCGGCGGCGGCGCGGTGCTGGCACAGGCCCCCAGCAGCAGCGTCAACGCCACAGCGGCAATCTTCGCCGGCGCCCGCAAGTGACGTGACGTCAGGCCGGCGAACATAGGGCCTCCAGCGCCGCCAGCCGGCGCGACGTTTCCTTCACCAACGGATTGCTCAAGTCCCAGGCATAACCGGCCAGGATGGACGCGATCATGCGCTTGACCTCGGGCTGCTTCTGCTCATGGAACAGGATCTTCTGGAAACCGCCCGCGTACCACGACTCGACGAAGGCGCGGAAGGTGTCCACGCCCTTGCGCAGCGGCGCGCCGTAATCGGCCTGCCAGTCCACCGTCTCGCCGGCGAACTGGCGCTGCAGCGCGGCTGCCGCCAGGCTGGCCGATTTGAAGGCGATGGTGACGCCCGACGAAAACACCGGATCGAGGAATTCGCCGGCGTTGCCCAGCAGCGCGTAACCCTGGCCCCACAGTTTTTCCACATTGGCCGAATAGCCGGTGATCTGGCGCGCGGGCGTGTCCCACTTGGCGTTGCCCAGCAAGGCGTGCAGCGACGGCTCTTCCGCCACAATGGCCTGCAGGCGCTCGGTCGGCGTGCCTTGGTAGCGGTCGAGGAAGCTGGTCTCCGCCACCACGCCCTGCGAGCAGCGGCCGCCGGCGAACGGAATGGTCCAGAACCAGACGTCGCAATGCTTGGGATGTACGGTTACACGGATCTTGTTGCGGTCGAAACCGGCGTCGCGGATGACGTCTTCGACGTGAGTGAAGATGGCGCCGCGCACCGGGAAATTGGACGGCGTCTCCAGCTTCAGCAAGCGTGGCAGGATGCGACCAAAGCCGCTGGCGTCGAGAATGAAGCCCGCATCGACTGCGTACTCATGGCCGTCCGCATGGCGCACCGTGACGCGCGCGCCGCCGTTGGCGCCCTGCCCCAGCTCGATGTTCAGCACCTCATGGCGATAGCGTACTTCCGCGCCGAAGCGCTCGGCCTCTTTTGCCAGGATGTGGTCAAAGTCGGCGCGCTGCACCTGGTAGGTGGTGCCCCAGCCTTCCGAGTGCTTATCGCGGAAATCGAAATCGGTGTAGCAGCCGTCGCGCATGAAGGCGGCGCCGTTCTTGAACTGGAAGCCCGCCTCCACCACCGCGCGCAGCATGCCCGCCTGCTCAAGGTAGGCCATACTTTGCGGCAGCAGGCTCTCGCCGATGGAAAAGCGCGGGAACTGCTCGCGCTCGATCACCAGCACCTGCCGGCCCTGCTGGCGCAGCAGGGCCGCAGCCACCGCGCCCGCCGGCCCGGCACCGACAATCAGGATTTCAGCTGTTTCGATAGGCGATGCGTCAGTCATGTGTTCTTTCTGGTGGATGTGAGGCGAAGCACGGAACGATCAGCCAGACCAGCGCGGTCCCCAGCAGCATGGTCAAGCCGAAGGCCTGCAACGCCGGCGTGGCGCTCAGGCCGAGCAGGCCGAAGGAAAGTATCGTATTGGCCGCCGACATGCCGACCGCCAGCCACGGCGTGTGGTCGCGTCGGTCCGGGTGTTCCTGCATGAAGATGCCGTAGTCGACGCCGACGCCCAGCAGCAGCATCAACGCCAGCACATGGAACAGTTGCAGCTGCTGGCCGCCGTAGCCCAGCAGCGCCAGCGTCGCCAGACTGGCCAGCGCGGTCGGCGCCAGCACGCGCCAGGTGCGGCTGCGATAGCGGCGGAACAGCAGCGCGAACACCACCAGATAGGCGCCCGCCACCACCCAGCTCATATACGCGCGGTAGCGGCCCAGCACCGAGGAAATCTCGGCCACCTTGTCGACCCACTGCACGCCGTCCAGACCCTCGGCCGCCATCAGCACCTGCGGCGCCGCAGCGCCGCTCAAGCCGCGCAGCGCGACGATGCTGGCGACCACGCGGCCGCCGGCGTCCTGGCTTTCGCCCAACCACAGATGGCGCCACGGCTCGCTGGCCGGCGATGCCAGGAACGCATCCAGCGTCAGTGGTGTAGCGGCGGCCAGCAGGCCGTCGCGGGTAGCCGCGATCCATTGCGCATCCTCGCCTGCCTGCGCGGCCACACCTTGCAGCGGACCGTCTGCGGCCAGCAGCTTTTGCTCGACCAACGCGCGGCGCGCGGCCTGCGTGCGCGCCGACGGCACCCAGTTGGATACGGCCTGATAGCCGGACAAGCGCTTGGCCGCGATCAGCGAATCGAGCCGCGCCTTGATCTGCTCCTCGCGCTGCAGCACCATCTCGGCCGAGTCGCCGCGCACCAGGAAGTACTGCACCGGCGTCGGCGCATCCAGCAGCCGGCTCAATTTGATCTGGTCGTCGATCAGATGCTTGGGCGGATTTTGCAGCAGGCGGATATCGTCGTTGGCGCCCAGGCGGCCGATGCCGTAGCCGGCGGCCAGCACGAACACCACGGCCGCCACCAGCGTGGCGCGGTTGAAGCGCAGCAGCGGCCAGCGCTGCAGGGCAGCGCCATACGCGCGCACCAGGCCACCGCTGTTCAAGCTCCGGCCGCCGATCAGCAGCGGGAACCAGAACACCACCGTCAGCCATGCAAACACCAGTCCCAGCGCCGAGAACACCGCCATCTGGCGCAGGCCGGGGAACGGCGTCAGGCCCAGGCCCATATAGCCGATCACCGCCGCCAGCAACGTCAGGCTCAGGCCCGGCAGCAGGCGCTTCAGCAGCGCCGGCGAGTCGGTCTTTTCATCGGCGGAGAGGCGATTGCAGAGGAAGTAGATGCCGTAGTCCTGCGCCACGCCGATCAGGCTAGCGCCGAACACCAGCGTCATGAGATGGACATGCCCGAACAACATCCAGCACACCGACAGCGCGCCCAGGAAGCCGATGCCGATCGACAGCAGGATCAGCGAAATCGGTTTAAAGGAATGGAATACGAACCACATCAGCACAATGATGCCGAGCAGCGAGCCGATGCCGATGGTGGACGCCTCGGCACTGGCCTTGCCGCTGGCGCTGGCCGCGTGCAGGATCACACCGGCCTCGATCAGCTCCACTTTCGGCGTGGCCTTGCGCGCGGCGTCGCCGGCCTGCCGCAGCAGCGGCAGCACGGTGTCCTGTGCCGTCATCGACAGCGCCGGCACTTTCAGCGTCAACGGCAGCAGCACGTACTGGCGAGCGCCGTCGGCCACGAACAAATGGCCGTCGCGCGGCCGCACCGGCGTTTCCTGCGCGCGCTCCTGCACCCAGCCGGCGAACAGGCCGAATGGATCGTCCTGCCAGGCGCCGAGCTTGGGACCGCCGAACGGCGCATACAGCCTGGCCAGCGCGGCGTCCAGCCAGAACTGCGAAGGCTGATCGCGCAGCTGCGCTTCCTGCTGCGCCGTCAACAGCGTCAAGCGGTGCTGCTGGAACAGCGCCAGCCAATCGCTCTGCGTCTGCTCACCGATCGGCGTCGCGGCGAAGATATCCTTGCGCACTGCCAGTACGGCGCTGTAGGCGTCGGCGGCGCGGGTGGCGCTCTGCCAGTCGTCTGCGCCCACCAGCACGATCAGCCGCTGTTGCGCGGCATCGACCATGTGGCTGAACGAGGCTTGCAGCACCGGGTCGCGCTCCTGCACCGGCAGCAGCGCCATGATGTCGGTGTCCGGCGCGATGCGCTTGACCGCCCATAGGTAGACGTTATGCCCCAGCAGCAGGCAAACGGCCAATAGCCAAAGCAGCGCGAGTTGGCGGGTACGGGTCAAAACAGCGCCGCCTCTTCCTTGCTCATCGCGCCTTCACCGGTCTGGATGGCCGAGAACACGATGGTGGTGCGGTCGCCGCCGGCCTCGTTCATCACGATGGACTTGACGTAGCTGCCGCCTTCCAGCTTGATGGTGCCGATAGCTTTTTCCAGCGCCGCCTGGCGCGGCTTGAGCGAGACGTTCCAACTGTTGGCATCGACGCTGCCCTCGCCGTCGAACAGCGTGTCCAGCTGGCCCAGGTCGCCGGCCAGCAGCGAGAACAGCACGTTATTGATGACGCGGACCGTCGGTTCGGTCCTGGCGTCCAGGCGCATGGCTACGCGGTCGCCCTGGTAGTTGACGATTTCGTCGCGCGTCAGGCGCAGCGTGCTGGGGAAAGGCTTGAGGGTGCGCCACAACACGCCCTTGCCGGCCACCACACAGAAGCGGCCTTCGGAAGCCAGCGGTTTCTTCATGCCCGCCAGATTCTTGGTCTGGTCGAAGCGGCCGCACATGATGGGCGGCTTGGCCAGCATGGCCTGGATCTTCGCGGCCGGCACGACGGCTTGCGCCGGCTGTGCCAAGGTCAGGGCAAGAGCGGCCAGCGACAGCGCGGCCGGCGCGTACTTAATCTTGTTCATGTTCGATTCCCAGTTTTTCAAACAGCACGGGTGGCGACACGTAGCACATCTCCTTGGTCGCCATGTCGACGGCGACCATGGTGGTCGTGGCGCGGTTCAGGCGCTTGCCGGTGTCGGCGTCGGTAATCAGATAATCGATCTTCAAACGGTTTTCCCACTCGACGATGTCGGCGCGCAGCTTGAGCTTCTGGCCGAAGGTGGCCGAGCCTACATAACGCAGTTGCATGTCGATCACCGGCCAGGCGTAGCCCGACGCCTTCATCTGCGGATAGTTGTAGCCTATCTTGTCGAGCAAGGCGCAGCGTACTACTTCCAGGTATTTGACGTAGCGCCCGTGCCAGACGATTTCCATCGGGTCCAGGTCGAAGAACTGCACCTGCATCTCGACTTCCGCGAACCAGCGGCTTTCTTTCGGCTTACGCATACAGATCCCATGCCTTGTTGCGGATGCGCTGCAGCAGCAGGCGCAGGTCCGGTTCCAGCCGGCGGTCTTCCTCCACCGGCGCGATGTCGGCGGCCAGCGCTTCCTGCATCGCGGCCAGCGCAGCCTGCGGCTGCAGTTCCGGGCTGACGCGGCCGCGCAGCCAGACGCCCTGGCGCACGGTGATCAGCAGCGCCGCGACCACCTGTTCGGTCAACTCCAGCACGCGCAGGCAGTCACGCGCGGCGATGGTGCCCATGCTGACCTTGTCCTGGTTATGGCATTCGGTCGAACGCGAGAACACCGACGCCGGCATGGTCAGCTTGAGCGCTTCCGCCGTCCACGCCGAAGCGCTGATCTGCAACGCCTTCAATCCATGATTGATGGGCGCACGCGCGCCGATGGCGCCGGACAGGTTGGCCGGCAGGCCATGGTTGTAGCGGCTGTCGACCAGCAGCGCCATCTGGCGGTCCAGCAGGTCGGCCAGGTTGGCGACGGCGTTCTTCATGCCGTCCATGGCGAAGGCGATATGACCGCCGTAGAAATGGCCGCCGTGCAGCACGCGCTCGTTGTCGGCGTCGATCAGCGGATTGTCGTTGGCGCTATTGAGTTCATTCTCGATGCCGCTGCGGAAGAACGGCATGGCGTCGGCCAGCACGCCGATCACGTGCGGCGCACAGCGGATCGAATAGCGGTCCTGCAGGCGCTTGCCGTTGCGTTCCCAGGTGTCGGTCGGCAGGTCGCTACGCAACCACGCCGCCACCTGCTGCATGCCGCCGTGCGGCTTGGCCGCGAACAGCACTTCGTCGAAGTGGTGGGCATTGCCGTCCATCGCGTAGGAAGCCATGGCGGTAATGCGGGTGCTCAGGCGAACCAGGTAGTCGGCGCGGTCGTAGGCCAGGCAGGCCAGCGCCGTCATCACGGCGGTGCCGTTCATGATGGCCAGGCCTTCCTTCGGGCGCAGGCGCAGCGGCGTGATGCCGGCGTCTTGCAAGGCCTGCGCGGCCGGCACCTGCACGCCGTCGCGCCACACTTCGCGCTCGCCGCACAGCACCGCCGCCAGGTAGGACAGCGGCGTCAGGTCGCCGCTGGCGCCGACCGAACCTTCCGACGGAATCAGCGGCAGCAGGCCGGCGTCCAGCAGACGGGTGATCTGCAGCAGCAGTTCGACGCTGACACCGGAGTAGCCCTTGCTCAGCGACGCCAGGCGCGAAGCCAGGATGGCGCGCGTCTGCGCCGGCGTGAAGTATTCACCAAGGCCGACGCCGTGATAGGTGTACAGGTGGTGCGGCAGCTCCGCCACCAGCTCCGGCGGCACGGTCACGGTGCAGGAGTCGCCGTAACCGGTGGTGACGCCGTAGATGGTGCCGTCCTCGCGCAGCAGGCGTTCGAGGAAGTCGGCGCCGCGGGCGATGGCGGCGCGGAATTCCGGATCGTCCGACAGCGCGGCGCCGGCGCGGCCGTGCGCGATGTCGACGATGTCTTCGATGGTCAGGCGGTTGCGGTCGAAGCGCACCGTGCGTGACGGCTGGTCAAGTTGGGCAATGTCAGCGAGATGCATCTGGGCGTTCCAATTGGGGTGAGTGCCAAAAATCGTAATAGTTAAACCACTGCAGCGGCGCGCGCAGGCAGTAGTGTTCCAGCCGCTGCGCGTAATCGGCGGCCAGCGCGCTGAAGGCTTCCTCGCGGCCGACGCGCGGTATGCGCACCGACTCGCGGAAGCGTTCGAAGTACACCGCCGCACGACGGCCCTCGCGGATCGAGAACAGCAGGTAGACCGGGCATTGCAGCACGCTGGCCAGCACAAACGGCCCGACCGGAAAGGCCGCCGGTGCGCCCATGAAGTCCGCCATGGCGGTGCGCGGATTGTGAGATACCGGTACGCGGTCGCCGGCGATGACGACGAACTCGCCGCGCGCCACGCGCTCCGACAGCAGTATCGCGGTGGCGGGCGACATCTCGGTCACCTGCATCAGGTTCAGCTGGCTGGCCGGATTGAGCTTGCCCAGCATGTCGTTGAAGGCTTGCGCGTGACGCGTGTGCACCAGCACCGTCAGCTTGATGTCATGGCGCTGGCGCGACAGCACGCGGCACAGTTCCAGGTTGCCGAGATGGGCGCAGATCAGCAACCCGCCCTTGCCCGCCGCGACGGCGTCGCTGATCATTTTTCCGCCGTGGAGTTCGACGCTGTCGACGTCATACAGGCCGCCCCACAGCAGCATCTTGTCGAGGATGCTTTCGCCGAAGGCGGCGAAGTGGTGCAGCACGCCGGGCAGCTTGCGGCCGGTGTGGGCGGTCACTCGGGCCAGGTAGTCCTGCGACGCGCGGCGCGGCAGCGGCTTGGTCATCACGTACCAGCACAGCACCGGATACAGCACCACGCGGAACGGCCAGCGGCCACACACGCGGGCGATCCAGAACAGCAGGCGCATGCCGGCCACGAAGCTGATTTCGTTGATCGAGGCCCAGTGCAGTCCGCGCGCACTCATCGGGTCTGCCACTTTCGCGCCAGCAGTTGCGGAATGCGCGGCAGCATACCGAAGAACAGTTTGGTGTGCATCCACGTAATCATGACGTTGTCGCGCCAGACGCGGAAGTGCGAGACGCCGTCCGTCGGGTAGGACACGCGCGTACCGAGATTGATCACCTGCGTACCGTCCCAGAACAGGCGGACCATGATGTCGGTGTCGAAGTTCATGCGCCGCCCGATACTGCGGCGTGCCGCCAGCGCGGCGACCGGCGCCACCGGGTACACGCGGAAGCCGCACATCGAATCCTTGATGTCGAACGACAGGGTATTGATCCATACCCAGATGTGGGTGGCGTAGCGGCCGTAAAGGCGCGCCTTCGGCACCGATTCGTCGTAGATCGGATGGCCGCAAATGATGGCCTGCGGATGCGCGGACGCCAGCGCCAGGAAGGCTGGGACGTCGGCGGTCTGGTGCTGGCCGTCGGCGTCGATTTGCAGCACGTGACTATAGCCAAACGCCTGTGCGCGGCGGAAGCCGGCCAGCACGGCGGCGCCTTTGCCCTGGTTGTGCGGCAGGCGCACCAGCGTGACCTTGCCGGCATACGTGCTTGCCAGGTCGTCCAGCACGGCGGCGCAGGCAGCGGTGCTGCCGTCGTCCACCAGGATCACCGGCACGTTGTGGCGCAGCAGACCATCCACCACCGCGCCGATGGCGTGTTCGTGGTTGTAGACCGGGACCACGATGCAGGGCTTAAACATCGCCATCCTCCAGTTGCACGCGGCCGCTGGCGTGTTGGCCGGCGTCGGACATGTAGCGGAAATTCAGGCCGCCCTTGGCCGCGTCGTGTACCAGTTCCAGCTGCACCGCTGTCTCCGGCTGGATCACCTGCTGGAACTTGAGCGCGTTGATACCCTTGAAGCGGGCCGCCAGCGTGAAGTACTGGCGGCCGTAATGCATGGCCCAGTCAACTTGCACCACGCCCGGCAGGATGGGTGCGGCGTCGAAGTGGCCGTCGAAATACAGCAGGCTGGCCGGCGCCACGATTTCCAGCAGCACGCGCTGCGCATCGCGTTCCAGCTCGCGCACGCGCGGCAAACGCGGGCGATGGCCGCTTGCCTCGCTGTTGCCGATGCAGCCGCCCTCGCCGCCTTCCAGCAAGGCCTGCAGCGCGGCCAGCGTGACCTTGCCTTGCGCGTTGACCGGCATCTGCTCGATATAGCGCCAGCGACGCGGCAACGCTACCGCTTCCACCGTCGTTGCCAGCACCGCGCGCAGTCTGGCGTTGAGGGCATGCTTGCCTGCGCCGTCCAGCAGCGCACGGCCGGACGCCGACGGCACGGCCAGCACCGCCAGGCGCTGACGCTCACCGGCCACAGGCTCGCACAGCACCACGCGCGCCTCGGCCACCAGCCCGGATGCCATCAGCGCAGCTTCCATGGCGCTCAACGAAATGCGCTTCTCTTCAATTTTCACGATGCGGTCGGCGCGCCCCAGCAGCAGGAAACGCTGCACGCCGCCGTGCTCCACGCGCGCCGCGCGGTCGGCCAGCGCCAGCCAGTCATCATCCGGCAGGTGCGGCGAACGCACTTCCAGCGTGCCGTCTTCGGCGCCGATACGCCAATCGACCGTGGGGAAAGGCAGCCATGAATCGTCACCGCAGCGACTGCGCTGGCGCCAGGCGATGCCGCCGGTTTCGGAGCTGCCGTAGACTTCCACCGGCACTTCGCCCAGCAGGCCGCCAACGGCGATCGCGGTTTCCGGCGCCAGCGGGCCGCCGGACGAAAACACGCCGCGCAGCATGCGCGCTGCGCCGCTCCAGTCCAACTGGTCCGGCAGGCGCTTCAGGTGTGCCGGGCTGGCGATCAGCAGGCACGGGCCGGCGGCCATGGCCGGCGCCAGTTCTTCAGGGAAGGCGATACTCAATGCGTGAATGGGGCGCGTACTGCTCAGGGGCCACAGCACCTTGAACAGCAGGCCGTAGATGTGCTGGTGCGAGACCGTCGCCAGCACGGCTGCTTCGCCGGCGGCGCGGCCGAACAGCCGCTCCAGCGTTGCGACTTCGTTTGCCACCTGCGACAACTTTTTAGGGATGGCCTGTGCCGCGCCGGTGCTGCCGGAGGTGAACACCACCAGCGCCGGCAAGTCGACCGCCAACGGGCCAACCGGCAGCGCGCCCTGCCCTTGCGCCGGAGCCGGAGCCGAAGCCGCAGTCCGCTGCAGCGGCGCCAGCGACGCCGGGAACTGGCCGAGGAAACCATCGACGACGGCGCGCAGCGCGGCGCAGGTGGCCTCCAGCGTGTCGGCGCTCAGCCAGATGGTTTTCCCTGCATGCCAGGCGCCCAGCAAGGCCGCGCCGAACTCGATGCTATCGTCCAGGTACAGCGCAAAGTTGCGCCCCGCATGCGCCGCCAGCAGCGCGTGCCAGCCGCGCACCCGCGCCAGGAATTCAGCATTGTCGACCGCCACGCCGGCACACCAGCCGACTAAGCCATCGGCCGGCCGCGCCACCATGGCGCCATACAAATCCTCGATGCGATCAGACATGATGCAAACGCTTGAAACGCAAGCGCACCAGATACTCGGCGCCGAACAACAACGCCATCAAACCATACGACACCACGCCGGTGTACAACGACCACACCGCCTCAGACGCCCAGATCGCCGTGCCCAACGCGATCGCGCCGTTCATCACGAAGAAGCCGCACCACACCTGCGTCACCTTGCGCATATAGGCCTGCGCCACCGGCGGAAAGTCGTCGCCGCGCAGACGCGCCATCCGTTCGACCGCCGACACCGGCGTGGTCAGGCTATAGCCGAAACCAGCCAGCAGCGCGACATTCACCAGCACAGGATATAGCTTCAAGGGCAGCAGCAGATTGCTCCAGATGGCGCACGCCACCAGCACCAGCGCACCGGCCACCGACCAGCGCGCAACGCCGCTCAGCTTCAGCGCCGGCAGGCGCGTGGCGGCCGCCAGCAAGAGAAGGCCAGCCAGCCAGCGCGGCTCCACCTGGCCGTGCCCGAACCAGATCGCCAAGGGATACAGCAGCGTAATGGCCGCCGTCAGAACAGTCATCGGCATCGTGCGCATCGTGCTTATGCTGCCTGCTCCGTCATGCCGGCCAACGCCTCGACGACGTCGCCGATGGTGCGGATAGTCTTGAACACTTCCGGCGCCAGGCGCTTGCCGGTCAGCTGCTTGAGCTTCACCGCCAGGTCGACCGCGTCGATGCTGTCGATATCAAGATCGGTGTACAGGTTCGATTCGGCCGTCAGCGTGGCCTGGTCGAGTTCAAACATCTCTGCCAGCAGCTCGACCACCCAGGCCTGCAACTGCTGCTTGTTCATTTCATTCAAGTCGATCATGTACTTCCCCTTACTTTTTTCTATGGCTTTCAATCATTGCCGCCAGCGCCTGCACCGAGGCGAAATGGCGGCGGGTATCTTCGGAGTCTGCAGACAATGAGATACCGTACTTCTTTTGCAGCGCCACGCCCAATTCCAGCGCGTCGATCGAATCGAGGCCCAGGCCGTCGACAAACAACGGCGCCGCGCTATCGATTTCGGCAGGCGTGATGTCCTCCAGCTGGAGCACATCGATAATCAAGTCCTTCACTTCCTGTTCAAGCATGGCTTTGACACTTCCCCGTAAAATAATTTTGTAAAAACTCGGTCAACCTGCGCGCCGCCATCACTTCGCTGGCGTCGCCGGTGAAGCCCTGTATCGCCAGGTCGTCCTGGACCTCGATCCGTATCAGCACCCGGCGCGGCGGCACGCGCCACCATTTCTCCCCCTTGCCCAGCGTGAGCGGCTCGCAGCGGATCAGCACCGGCGTCATATCGCGCGACCCGCGCACCGCGATATTCGCGGCGCCGCGCTTCATGCTGATGACGCCATTGGCCGGCGTGCGCGTCCCCTCCGGGAACACGATCAGGTTATTGCCGCGCCTCAGGGAAGCGATGCAATCGTCCACCAACTGCGCGCCGCCCTCGTTGTTGATATAGCCGGCCGCACGCACCGGACCGCGCGTGAACGGATTGTTCCACAGCGCTCCCTTGACGATACAGTCGGCGTTGCGGACAAACGCCATCAGGAACACGGTGTCGATCAGCGTCGGATGGTTCGCCAGGATCAGCAAACCGCCGCGCTCCAGCTTTTCCAGGCCTCTGATTTCGTAACGCAGCACGCCCAGCGCGCGCATCAGGTCCACGTAGGCGCGGAAGGCGCGCCGGATCACCATGCGCGCCGCCACCACCCGGCGTTCCGGCTGCCGCACCATCAGGTTCAGCGCCGGGAACACGGCCACCCGCAGCAGCAGGCCGCCGACGCCGAACACCACAAAACTCAGGCCGGTGGCGAACACCCGCCAGTACAGCGAAGCGCGCATCCGCAGCGCTTCAAGCATCGCGGCTCCAGTGCCAGCGCAGGCGGCCGTCGCAGCGTTCCATGCTGCGCGCACCGCCCTGCTGGAAGGCCGCCACCTGCAGGCCGCCCGGCATGCCGCCGGCCGGCGCGTCCTCGCAGGCGCTCCAGTTCAACGCGACCGCGTCGGCGTCGGCGGCCGTCATCAGCCATGCCCACGCATAGGGCTGTTCCTCGCATTCCTGGAACGCTTCAAACAGTTCCGGCAGCGGACAGTCGCAGGCCACCAGCAGTACCGCCGGCGCACCGTCGGCCAGCAGGCCGCAGGCTTCGATCACCGCATGTTCGATGGTCGCCGCACCGGAGGCCAGCGCGATGTGGTTGGCGCGGTCGCCACGG
Organism: Duganella sp. BuS-21; assembly: GCA_041874725.1. Taxonomy (GTDB): domain Bacteria; phylum Pseudomonadota; class Gammaproteobacteria; order Burkholderiales; family Burkholderiaceae_D; genus Rugamonas. The sequence continues at coordinate 5,111,561 of CP097466.1, forward strand.
GCGATGGTGAACAGGCCCGGTATCGCGTTGTGCACCGCCATGCCGAAAGCGGTCGGCGACAGCGGCTCGCCGTTGGCCAGGTCGGTCAGCAGTTCCACCGCGCGCGCCACGTCGCCATGACGTGAACAAAACACGGTGGGGATATCGCTGCGGCCATCGAGGCATGCGTAAGCCACTTCCAGCGCCATCTTGCCGAGGAAGCCGGCGCGCCGGCGCAGCATCGGCGGCATCGGCTTCACGCCCGGCTCCTCGCCGGCGACGATCGGATAAGGCGCCTGCGCCCACGCGGCCCATGCCTCGGCAGTGGTCAAGCCCGGCGCCCATTGGGCATGCCGGGCGATAGAAAAACGAACGCCATGAGTGCGCATGTTGAAAAAATATCCAGAGCAGAGTGAAAAAAGGGACGAACTCGCGCTCACATGCCGCAAAATGCAGCCGGCGTACTTTTCAAATTATAAACGAGCGATCTGTGCCGCACCTAAAAAAATAGACTCCGGGCAACTATTTTATGGATATTGCTCTAATCTTGTGCACACATCCTGCTGAATGCACGCCAAAAGTTAAGGTGTTTTGACCAAGCACAAAAAAACGGCGCCGTATGATTGCGGCGCCGCTCGGGGGCTGTTATCAACGAAACAATGTTAGAACACCCAGAGCTTCGACACGGTAAAATAGACATATTCCGCCTACTCTCAGGTGCATCATGAGCGAGCAACACACACGCTGGCTGCAACGACTGTCGAACTATCAGCGGGCGCTAGCTCAACTGAGGAAGTTCATCGACAAGGCGGAACTGAACGAGCTTGAGCAGCAAGGCATGATCAAGGCATTTGAGTTCACCCACGAGCTCGCCTGGAATGTCATGAAAGACTATTGTCATTATCAGGGCAATTACAACATCCACGGCTCGCGCGACGCCACCCGCGAGGCATTTCAACTTGGCCTGATCGGCGACGGCGAGGTGTGGATGGGCATGATTCAAAGCCGCAATCAGTCCGCCCACACTTACAACAAGCACACGGCCGATAAAATTGCCGCCCTCATCCCCATTAGTTATTTCCCGTTGTTCTGCGATTTCGAGCAACGGATGGTGGCACTGTCCCATGCGCGCTGACTCCATAGCCTCGTCACACGGTTTGCCGGCTCACATGGTAGCCGCCATCGCTACTGTGCTGGCGAGTTTCCCGCAGGTCGAGCAAGCCATTTTGCACGGCTCACGCGCGCGCGGCGACTTCCGGCTCGGCTCCGATATTGACCTGTGCCTGGACGGAAACGGCCTGTCGTTGTCACTATTGTTTAAAATAGAGCACGCGCTGGATAAGCTGCTGCTACCTTATAAGATCGATCTGGCAGTACGTGACCAGATCGACAACCCCGAACTGCTGGCCCAGATTGAGCAATTGGGCGCCAGCTTCTACCGTCGCTCCAAGGAATGAAACATGATTAGCAAAGAAGAAATGGTCACGCTGTTCGATGACATGAAAGCCAACGCCCCGTGGGATCTCAGCAAGCCGCTGCTGTGGGGCTATTTTTTTGCCGACGCCGACAAGGCCAAGCTGGAGGCCGCGCAAGTGCCGCTGAAAGCCCAAGGCTATCAAATCGTCGGCATCTACGACTCCAAGCCGGAAGCCGGCGTGGGCGCGCTGTGGTGGCTGCATATCGAAAAGGTCGAGAAGCACACCGTCGAAACGCTACACGCGCGCAACCAGGAGTTCTACAAGTTCGCCGACGAGCACCAGCTTGAATCCTACGACGGCATGGACGTCGGCCCGGCCACATGAAGCGCCTGCTGCTGGCGACCCTGCTGGCAGGCGAAGCGTTCAGTATCCGCGCCGCAGCGCCAAGCATCGAAGTCCACAGCATCGCGCGCGATTTCGCCACCTTCTGGGACGCCACCCAGGACTTGCCGCCGGCACAACGGATTGCCGCTTTCAAGCAGCAGGTGGTGCCTAAGTTTCCCGCTTTCTAAGGCCTAGAACGCTACCAGGGCGTACGCACCCAGCAGATCAAGATCAATTCATCGGCGCCGCACTGGCCAGTTTCGGCAAGCAGCGCTCCGCCTACCTGGACAAGGTGGCAAGCTTCGACGCCGACCTGCCGCGCCATGTTGCCAGCTTCGTCGCCACCTTCACCGACTTCCGTCCCAGCGTCGAAACCTGGCCAGTCTGGCAGACCTGGGGAAAGTGCTCGATAGCGGCGACGAAAAATACTATGGCCCGCTGTTCAATACAGCCGCCGACGATACCGGCCTGGCGCCGCGCCGCAGCTATTACTTGGGCTACCTGGTGGCCGCCGAAATCGGCAAGACGCGCGATCTGCACAGCATGGTCAGGCTCAGTTGCGGCGAAGCGCACCCATGGGTCTTGGACGCGCTTCGCAAGCTACAACAACCAGGCCTATGACAGCAGGCGCTTCCGGCCGGCACGTGGTCCGCTGTGCTGGCCACTGTCGTCCAGCTTGAACACGCTGACCACCTGCTGCAGGTTGGCCGCCTGTTCCTGCAAGGAGCCGGCGGCGGCGGCGGCCTGCTCCACCAGCGCGGCGTTCTGCTGCGTGGTGCTGTCGATATCGGTCACCGCCAGGTTGACCTGGGCGATGCCGGCGCTCTGCTCGCGGCTGGCCTCGACGATCTCGCCCATGATGCTGGTCACCTGCTGCACCGACTGCACCACCCGGCTCATGGTCGCGCCGGCCTCGTCCACCAGCACGCTGCCGGCATCCACCTTCTGCACCGAATCGCTGATCAACTCCTTGATCTCCTTGGCCGCCGCCGCCGAGCGATGCGCCAGCGTGCGCACTTCCGACGCCACCACCGCGAAACCGCGTCCCTGCTCGCCGGCCCGCGCCGCCTCCACCGCCGCATTCAAGGCCAGGATATTGGTCTGAAACGCAATCCCGTCAATCACGCCGATGATGTCGGAAATCTTGCGCGAGCTGTGCTTGATCGATTCCATGGTCTGCACCACGCGCCCGACCACGGCGCCGCCTTCGGACGCGATCCCGGCCGCCGACTGCACCAACTGGTTGGCGTGCTGCGCGTTCTCGGCGTTCTGCGTCACGGTGGCGGTCAGCTGCTCCATGGCCGACGCCGTCTCTTCCAGGCTGGAGGCCTGCGCCTCGGTGCGCGCCGACAAATCCAGGTTGCCGCTGGCGATCTCGCTCGACGCGGTGGCGATGGTCTCGGTACTGTCGCGCACCTGGCGGATGGTGCCGTTGAGCGAAGCGACAAAGCGGTTGAAGCCATCGGCCAGTGCGCCGACCTCGTCCTTGCTCTCGACCGTCATGCGGCGGCTCAGGTCGCCGTTGCCGTCGGCGATCTCGCCCAGCATCTGCGCCGCGCGCGCCACCGGCGCGGCAATCGCCGCGCTCACCAGGAACACCACGAACATGCCGATGCCGCCGCCCACCAGTCCGCCCACCAGGGCCGAAATCGTCAGCGAGCGCGTCACATCGCCCAGCACCTCGGCTTCCGGCACCTCGGCGATCACATACATATTCAGTTCCGGCACGAAGGAGGCCGCCACCAGGCGCTTGCCGTCCGGCGCCGAATAGCTGTCGCTGGCGTAGCGCTCGCCGCCCAGCAGCTTGCCGGTCAGTTCAGCGTTGAAGCCCGGCAGATCCTTCATATTGTGCTTGCCGTCGGCCAGCGCGGTGTCGCGGTGGATGATCAGCACGCCGTTCGGCCGCACCAGATACACGAAGCCGGACTTGCCGACCTTGTAGCTGCGGATGGTTTCGGCCAGCTTGTCGACTGCCAGCCCCAGGCTGCTGGTGCCGATCTTGCCATCGCCGGCGTCGAAGCGGACGTTGACGAACACGCTATACGTGTCGTAGCCCTTTTCCTTGTCCAGGTTCAGCGTGTACGGCTTGCCGGAGGCCAGGAAGCCGTAGAACCACTGGTCGCCGGCGGCGCTCTTGTCGAGCGTGCGGCGATAGCCGTTGTGGTCGTGATACTTGCCGGTGGTGGCCGATACCCACGACACCGTGGCGGCGCCGGTCATCTTGCGCATATTGTCGCCGAAGGCCTTCCACGCCGCCACGCCGTCTTCCGGCAGGCCGTCCCGTTCCCACGTCAACAGGAAGGTGTTGGCGGCGATGGCGCGCGCGGTGGCCAGCGGCACGCTGATCTGGCGCTGGATGTCGTTGCGGATCTCGCCCACCTCGGCCGGCAATTCCTGCGTGATGACGCGCTCGCGGATGGTATTGCCGGTCATTACCACGCTGAGCGTGGCGGAAATGGCCAGGAACAACAGCAGGCAGAACGCCATGCTCAGCATCAGCTTGTTGCGGATGGACAGGCTACGCAAAAAATTCGGCATGGATTCCTCTGGTTGAATGACAGGCGGTTCAATCCAGCGTAATCGAACCACGTAGCAAAATGCAACTAAATCGCGCCAATCGAACAGGCGACTGCGGCTGTTTGGCCATATTATTCAGTCAATATAGCCACTCTCCTACTACGATGCTCTCGAAACTCTCGTTTCGCCAGCTGCTGTTGGGCGTCTTTTTGCTGATCGCCTTGCTGTTGAGCGCCGCCTCGCTGCATGCCCTGTGGACCCTGGACCGCCTGGCCGCCCACAGCCGCGACGGCGGACGCCACGCCCTGGCCCTGACCGAAAACACCCAGCAACTGGCCGAACGCAGCGTCGCCATGACGCGCAGCGCCCGCCAGTACCTGGTGCTCAACGACCCGGCCTTCCGCCTGCGCTACGCCGATGCCTGGCGCGACGCCCAGCTCGCGCTCGACGCCATGGCCGCCGCCCTGCCGCACACCCAGGACGCGCTGTTCGCGCGCTGGCGCCAATCCGGCCAACAAGCCTGGGACATCCTGCAGACGCCGCCACGGCCGTTTGCCACGCGCGGCACCCGCCAGCAGGCGCTGGAACGCGCGCTGGCGCCGCTGCCCGATGTCAACGACCAGCTGGCCGACGAGGTCAATCAGGAAGTCGAGCGCCGCAACAGCGCCCTGCTCGCCGAACTCGACCAACGGCGTGCCGTGCTCAAGGCGCAGGTGATCGCCTCCATCCTGCTGGCCGCCGCGCTGGCCTCCGGCTTCGGCCTGTGGCTGTCGCGGCCGCTGGCGCAGATCGAGCAGGCCATCGACACCCTGGGCGAAAGCCGCTACGACCAGACCATCGCCGTGCGCGGCCCCAGCGACCTGCAACGCGTGGGCCAGCAGCTGAACTGGCTGCGCCAGCGCCTGGCCGACCTGGAGGCCGACAAGGCGCGCTTTCTGCGCCACATCTCGCACGAACTGAAGACGCCGCTGGCGGCCCTGCGCGAGGGCGTGGCCTTGCTGGAAGACGGCGTGGCCGGCGCGCTCTCGCCCGACCAGCGCGAAATCGCCGGCATCCTCAACCAGAACACCGTGGCCCTGCAGTCGCAGATCGAAGCGCTGCTGCGCTACAACGCCGCCACCTTCGACGCCCAGCACCTGCACCGCCAGCAGGTCGACCTCGCCGCCCTGCTGGCGCAATGCATCGACGGCCAGCGCCTGCAATCGCAGGCCGCGCGCCTGACCGTGGTGTGCGAAGGCAAGGCCCGCCCGATCGCCGCCGACGCCGACAAGCTGGCGACGGCGGTCGGCAACCTGCTGTCGAACGCCGTGCGCTTCAGCCCGCCCGGCGGCCTGATCAGCTTCCGCCTCGGCGAACGCAACGACAAGCTGCTGCTCGACTGCGTCGACCAGGGCCCCGGCGTGGCGCCGGACGACGCCGAACACATCTTCGAGCCGTTCTACCAGGGCCGCCGCCAACCCGCCGGCGCGCGGCGCGGCAGCGGCATCGGCCTGTCCATCGTGCAGGAATATGTGGCCGCCCATGGCGGCCTTCTCAAACTGCTGTCCACCGAACGCGGCGCCCACTTCCATATCGAACTACCTTATGAACACTAAGCTCGCTGCCCTCCTGCTGGCCTGCCTGTCATTGGCCGCCTGCACCCTGAACTCGCCGATCCCGGACGGGCCGGCGACGGCGCCGGCGCCGCCGCCGCCCGTGGTGGACGTGCAGGCGCCGCCACTGCCGCCGCCCGACGAAGTCGGTCCCCTGCTCGGCTACCACCAGGCGCTGCGGCGCATGAGCCAGGGCGAGCTGCTCAAGGAACTCAGCGGCCTCGGCCTGCAACAGCGCAGCCCGCGTGTGGCGCTGCAGATGGGCATGGCGCTGATGCTCACGCGCGGCGGCGGCGACCTGGCGCGCGCGCAAGCCCTGCTCGACAGCGTCGGCAGCTCGGCCGAAGTCGAGGCCGCGCCGTTCCGGCCGCTGGCGCAGCTGCTGTCGAGCCAGTGCGCGGAAATGCGCCGGCTGTACGACCATGCCGACCGCCTGAGCGCGCAACAGAAGGACAACCAGCGCCGCATCGAACAACTGAACGAGATGCTCGAGGGCCTGAAGGCCATCGAGCGTACCTTGCCGGTGCGCCCGGCGTCTGCCCCACAGGTGAACAAATGAGCCCGCCAACCACGCCCCAGGGCCAGGGCGCCCACCTGCTGCTGGTGGACGATGACGACGACCTGCTGCGCCTGCTGTCGATGCGGCTGACCGCCAACGGCTACCGCGTCACCGCCGTCGGCAGCGCCGAGGCGGCGCTCACGCGGCTGTCGATGGAACTGCCACGTCTGGTGATCAGCGACATCCGCCTGCCCGAGCGCGACGGCATGTGGCTGTTCCAGGAAATCCGCCGCAGCTATCCGGCGCTGCCGGTGATCCTGCTGACCGCGCACGGCACCATTCCGGACGCGGTGGAAGCCACCACGCTGGGCGCCTACGCCTATCTGACCAAGCCGTTCGAGGCCAAGGCCCTGCTGGAACGCATCGCCCAGGCGCTGAGCCTGGCCGCGCCGGCCGCGCGCACCGACGAAGGCGATCAGGACTGGCGCTCCGCCATCATCAGCCGCAGCCAGTGCATGGACGAGTTGCTGGCCGAAGCGCGCCTGGTGGCGGCCTCCGACGCCAGCATCCTGATCCGCGGCGAAAGCGGCACCGGCAAGGAATTGCTGGCGCAGGCCATCCACCGCGCCAGCCGCCGCGCCGAGGCGCCCTTCGTCGCCGTCAACTGCGGCGCGATTCCCGAAGCGCTGCTGGAGTCGGAACTGTTCGGCCACGTCAAGGGCGCCTACACCGGCGCGGTGGCGGCGCGCGAAGGCCTGCTGCAGGCGGCGGACGGCGGCACCCTGTTCCTGGACGAGATCGGCGACATGCCGCTGCTGCTGCAGGTCAAGCTGCTGCGGGTGCTGCAGGAGCGCGTGGTGCGCCAGCTCGGTTCGGACGTGGCGCGGCCGGTGGACGTGCGCATCCTGTCGGCCACCCACCGCGACCTCGACGCCGCCATGCTGGAAGGCCAGTTCCGCGAGGATTTGTATTACCGCCTGAACGTCATTACCCTGACCCTGCCGCCGCTGGCGCAGCGGCGCGAGGACATCGCCCCCATGGCCACCCAGTTCCTGCATGCGCTGGCGGCCAAGTACGGCAAGACCGTGCGCGGCTTCGCGCCCGATGCGCTGGAAGCGCTGACCACCTCGGCCTGGCCGGGCAATGTGCGCCAGCTTTATAACGTCATCGAGCACGTGTGTGCGCTGGCGACCGCGCCGTTGGTGCCCTTGTCGCTGGTACAACGGGCGCTGCGCGTGCCCTCGCTGGAGGTGCTCAGCTACACCGAGGCGCGCCAGCGTTTCGAGCGCAACTACCTGGTACAGCTGCTGAAACTCACCGATGGCAACGTGGCCGACGCCGCCCGCCTGGCTGAACGCAACCGTACCGAGTTCTACCGTCTGCTGCAAAAGCACGAACTGGACGCCAGCCTGTTCCGCGCCGATGTCGCCAGCGAGCGACAGGAAGATCCCCTTAAAAATCAATGACTTGGCTGGAACAGGCCCAGGGTTGTCGCCATTTCCCGACAAATCCTATGGTTTCCCATTAGAAAATATCTTGTAAGTCATTGATTTATAACGAAATTAAGAGCTGGCATGGCGCTTGCAAAGGATAAGGCAACGTCACAGACGTTTTATCCTCAAACTCGATAAAGGAAACAAATCATGATGACCACTCAACTGATCGCCCGCCTGATGGTAGCCACCGCCCTGACCGCCGCCGCCGCAACCGGCGCCTATGCCCAGCAGGAAGGCGCACTGGCCGGCGCAGCCAAGACCGGCGCCGCGAGCAATGACGAGGCGATCACCAGCAAGATCAAGGCATCGCTGGCCGATCTGAAACAAGTCGGGGTGACCACCGCCGACGGCGTCGTGACGCTGAGCGGCGCCGTCGCCAGCACCGAAGTCGGCACCAAGGCTATTCAGGTAGCATCGGCTGTGCCAGGTGTGAAGGAAGTGAAGAGCGAACTGACCGTCGCGACGAAGTAAGCAGCACCGTAGGAACACCGCAGTACCGGGCACATTGGAGTGCTGCCCGTTCTTTTTTCAACCGGGCCGTGTGCGTAGACACAGCCCGGCTTTTTTTTGGTTCTTCACGGATTACCGGGAAATGCGCGGCCGCGCGGAGTCGTACCGCCCAGGGTGCTCGCGCTGAATTCTCGTTGGCGACTCAATAGTCGTCCTTCAGAGTACCCCTAACGAAAGGGTCAGCCCCCTGCGGGGTGACCCTGGCCGCAGCGGTGTGCGGGTTGGGTTGGTGCCGCTTGCTTGGACAGCGACAAGCAACGTCAAGCCCCGCCAAACCTCATCCCGTAAATCCGTGATGAACCTTTTTTGTCTAGCTCAGGTTTTCCAAGCGAATCTTGGTCACGCTGCCGCACACCGTCGACAAGCCTTCCATCTTGGCGATGGCGGCGGTGACGTTTTTCTCCTGCGTCTGGTGCGTCAGGAAGATGATGTCGGTACGGGTTTCGCCTTCGGCCGGCTCTTTCTGCAACATGGCGTCGATCGAAATGCCGGCGTCGGCCAGGATGCGCGTCAGGTCCGCCAGCACGCCGGGCTGGTCGCTGACGTTCATGCGCAGGTAGTAGCTGGTGGTGACTTCCGACATCGGCAAAATCTCGATGTTGCTCATGGCGTTGGGCTGGAACGCCAGGTGCGGCACGCGGTGGCCCGGATCGGCCGTGGCCAGGCGGGTGATGTCGACCAGGTCGGCGATCACGGCCGAGGCGGTCGGCTCCGAGCCGGCGCCCTTGCCGTAGTACAGCGTGGCGCCGACGGCGTCGCCCTGCACCAGCACCGCGTTCATCGCTCCTTCCACGTTGGCGATCAGGCGCTTGGACGGGATCAGCGTCGGGTGCACGCGCAACTCCACGCCCTCCTTGCCGTTGACCGTGGCGCGCTTGGCGATGCCCAGCAGCTTGATGCGGTAGCCCAGCTGCTCGGCGTACTTGATGTCCACCGCGTTCAGCTTGGAGATGCCTTCCACGTGCGCCTTGTCGAACTGCACCGGAATGCCGAAGGCGATGGCCGACATGATGGTGGCCTTGTGCGCCGCGTCCACGCCTTCGATGTCGAAGGTCGGGTCGGCTTCCGCGTAGCCCAGTTCCTGCGCCTGTTTCAGCGCGGTGCCGAAGTCCAGGCCCTTGTCACGCATCTCGGACAGGATGAAGTTGGTGGTGCCGTTGATGATGCCGGCCAGCCATTCGATGCGGTTGGCGGTCAGGCCTTCGCGCAGCGCCTTGATGATCGGGATGCCGCCGGCCACGGCCGCTTCGAACGCCACCATCACGCCCTTGGCGTGCGCCGCCGCGAAGATTTCATTGCCGTGCACGGCCAGCAGCGCCTTGTTGGCGGTGACCACATGCTTGCCGTTGGCGATGGCTTGCAGCACCAGCTCGCGCGCCTGCTCGTAGCCGCCGATCAGCTCGACGACGATGTCGATTTCCGGATCGTTGACGATGTCGAACGGACTGGCCACCACCTTGACCTTGCCGCCGGTGCGCTGCTGCGCGCGCTCCAGGTTGCGCGCCGAGACGGCCACCACTTCGATGCCGCGACCGGCACGGCGGCGGATTTCTTCCTGGTTGCGTTCCAACACATCGAACGTTCCACCGCCGACATTGCCGACGCCTAACAGGCCTACTTTGATTGGTTTCATAAATTCCCTGATATCTAAACCGTGTCATTCCCGCCCAAGCGGGAATCCATACTGAACAGCCGAAGCCCGCGCGCCATGGATTCCCGCCTGCGCGGGAACGACGGCGCTAAAAGCTGGCGCCGTGGCGCTTGCGGTAGCTTTCCATGAACTTGGCCATGCGGCCGAAAGCGTCCACCATATCGTCCGAGTTCGGCAGGAACACGACGCGGAAGTGATCCGGCGCGATCCAGTTGAAGCCGCTCCCCTGGACGATCAGCACTTTGGTTTCGGCCAGCAGCTCGTAGGCGAACTGCTGGTCGTCCGCGATCGGATATATCTTCGGATCAAGGCGCGGGAACATGTACAGCGCCGCTTTCGGCTTGACGCAAGTGACGCCCGGTATCTCGGTCAACAACTTGTAAGCCAGATCGCGTTGCTTCAACAGGCGCCCGCCCGGGCCCACCAGGTCGTCGATGGACTGGTAGCCGCCGAGCGCGGTCTGGATCGCAAACTGCCCCGGTGCGTTGGCACACAAACGCATCGAGGCCAGCATGTTGAGGCCCTCGATGTAGTCTTTGGCGTGCGATTTCTCGCCCGAGACCACCATCCAGCCGGAACGGTAGCCGCAGGCGCGGTAATTTTTCGACAGGCCGTTGAAGGTCACGAACAGCAGGTCGTCGCAAAGCGAGGCGATCGACACGTGCTGGGCCTCGTCGTACAGCACCTTGTCGTAGATTTCATCGGCGTAGATGATCAGGTCGTGCTCGCGCGCCAGATCAATGATCTGCAGCAGCAGCTCGACCGGGTACAGCGCACCGGTCGGATTGTTGGGATTGATGACCACGATCGCGCGCGTGTTCGGCGTGATCTTGCGGCGCATGTCCGCGATGTCCGGGAACCAGTCCTGCTGCTCGTCGCAGATGTAGTGCACCGGTTTGCCGCCCGACAGCGACACGGCGGCGGTCCACAGCGGGTAATCGGGCGCCGGCACCAGCACTTCGTCGCCGTTGTTGAGCAGCGCGTTCATCGACATCACGATCAGCTCGGACGCGCCGTTGCCGAGGTAGATATCGTCGATGGTCACGCCACGGATATTCTTGCCCTGGGTGTAATGCATCACCGCCTTGCGCGGCGCGAACATGCCTTTGGAGTCGGTGTAGCCGGCCGCGTTGGACAGGTTGACCTTCATATCCTGGACGATCTCATCCGGCGGATCGAAGCCGAAGACGGCCAGATTACCGATGTTGAGCTTGGTAATTTTGTGGCCTTCTTCCTCCATTTGCCGGGCTTTTTCAGGTACCGGGCCGCGGATTTCGTAGCAGACTTCCGCCAGTTTGTTCGATTTTTTAATCGGTCGCAAAATAAAATCCTGTTTATGTGAGGCAAACTTCCCTGACCTGCCAAAACTCCCGGCGCCGGTCCGTGCTGCAATGCGAAAAGAACCATTCTGCCGAAAGGCCCTGATTTAATCAACCTTTCATCCTTAAAACGCTACAATGATGCTTCTTATGCTGTCTAAAATCCGCGATTTCCACTATGAAGCTCCACCAAAGCGATACCCAAAAATACCAGACCATCACCGGCTACGATGAAACCGGCGTCGAAATCAATGCCGAGCGCTATCACTACAGCCTGATCGTGCTACCCGAATCCCCGCCGCGCGCGTGGAATGCGCCGACCTTTGAATCCATTACCGCAGAGCATTTCGCGCTGATCGGCCAGGACGACCCGGACGTGGTCATCCTCGGCACCGGCGCGCGCCAGCGTTTCATCCACCCACGCCTGAGCGCCGCGCTGACGATGCGCCGCATCGGCGTCGAATGCATGGACAGCCAGGCCGCCTGCCGCACCTACAACATCCTGATGGGAGAAGGCCGCAAGGTCACCCTGGCCCTGGTGATCGACGCCAGCGAAGCACCATAAAAACCCAAAAAAATCTCCTGATGAACGATTTGTACAATTCGAAGCGATTCCTGTGGTCGCTGGGGGCGCTGTTCGCCCTGCTCTGGCTGTACGTGCTGGACCTGCGCAGCCTGGTGCCGCCCGATGAGGGCCGCTACGCTGAAATGGCGCGCGAGATGTGGCTCAGCGGCGACTGGATCACCACCCGCCTGAACGGCATCAAATACTTCGAAAAACCGCCGCTGCAAACCTGGATGAACGCGCTGTCCTTCGGCGCCTTCGGCCTGGGCGAATGGCAGGCGCGCCTGTGGACCGGCCTGTGCGGCCTGGGCGGCGTGCTATTCAGCGGCTATGCCGCGCACCGTGTATTCGGCACGCGCGCCGGCTTCTACGCCGCACTGGTGCTCGGCTCCAGCCTGTTCTGGGTAGCTGCGGGCCAGGTCAATTCGCTCGATATGGGCCTGGCCGGCATGATGACTATGGCGCTGGGCGCGCTGCTGATCGCCCAGCGCGACGCCGCCACGGCGACCGAACGGCGCAACTGGATGCTGCTGTGCTGGGCCGGCATGGCGCTGGCGGTGCTGGCCAAGGGCCTGATCGGCGTGGTGCTGCCGGGCGCGGTGCTGGTGTTGTACAGTCTGCTGGCGCGCGACGTCGGCATCTGGCAGCGCCTGCACCTGGGCAAAGGCCTGCTGCTGTTCTGCGCCATCGCGGCACCATGGTTCGTGCTGGTGGCGCTGAAAAATCCGGAGCAGCCCTACTTCTTCTTCATCCACGAACACTGGGAACGCTTCCTCCTCAAGACCCACCGCCGCGAAGGCGGCTGGTACTACTTCCTGGTGCTGCTAGCGCCGGGCGCCCTGCCGTGGCTGGGCGTGCTGCCGCAGGCGCTGTGGCACGGGGCGCGCCGCGCGCCGGGCATGTTCCAGCCCAGGCTGTTGCTGCTGGTCTGGGTCGTGTTCATCACCTTCTTCTTCAGCGCCTCCAGCTCCAAGCTGCCCGGCTATATCGTGCCGGTGTTCCCGGCGCTGGCGATCCTGATCGCGGTCCACCTGGAACACGCCTCGCGCATGCAACGCATGCTGGCCGCCGGCGTGCTGATCCTGGTGGGCGTGGCCGGCATCGCCGCGCTGCCGCACATGATCGAGACGGCGGTGGCCCATCCCGCCGAACGGGCGCTGCTGGAAGCGTTCCAGCCGTGGGTGCTGACGGCCGCCATCGTGGCCGCCGCCGGCGGCGCGCTGGCCATCCTGCATGCGCGCTACCGGCGCCGCGACCTCAGCGTGTTGTCGCTGGCGGTGGCCGGCTTCCTCGCGGTGCAAATCATCCTGGCCGGCTTCGAGCCCTACGGCGACATGCGCTCCGGCAAGACGGTGGTGCAAAAGATCCTGCCCCACCTCCAGCCCGACACGCGCATCTACTCGGTCTTCATGTACGAGCAATCGATGACCTACTACCTGAACCGCGAAGTCACGCTGGTCGAATACTGGGACGAATTCACCTTCGGCCTGCGCCAGGAACCGGAGAAGTCGCTGCCGTTCCAGGGCTTCGTCGAACAATGGGCCTACCTGACGGCGCAGCGGACCAAGGCCGTGGCCATCGTCGGCGACCAGACTTATGAAGTGCTCAAAGCCCGTGGCCTGTCGGTACACGTGCTGTCGCAAGACCCGCGCCGCATCGTCATTACCAATCTGTAATGAACGACACTGCAATGAACCAGACCAAACCATGAATCCAGCGACTTTTCTCTTCATCGTCACCGGCGTGCTGCTCAACGCCGTGGCGCAATTGCTGCTCAAGGCCGGTGCCCGCAACGTCGGTGAAATCCATCTGAGCTTGAACAATCTGTTCAGCGTCGCCTGGCGCGTCGGCACGCAGTTGCCCATTATTGGCGGGCTCGCCTGCTATGTGCTGTCGGTGGTGCTGTGGATTATCGCGCTGTCGCGGGTTGATGTGTCGATCGCCTATCCGATGCTGTCGCTGGGCTATGTGGTCACCGCTTTCGGCGCTTGGTATCTGTTCGGCGAAGCACTGTCGGTGCAGCGTTTGCTGGCCATTGTCGTCATCCTGGTCGGCGTCGCATGGCTGGCGCGCACCTGACGAACGCTTTAGAATTGCGACCTGACATATCCTATAAAAAACACCAGCGAGTATTCATCCATGTCGACCGACCTGCCCTTCCTGCCGTTCTCCAAGCCTTCCATCGATGAAGCCACGATCGCCGCCGTCGGCGAGGTGCTGCGCTCGGGCTGGATCACCAGCGGCCCCAAGGTGGCGGCGTTCGAGGCGCAGATGTCGGCATATTTCGGCGGCCGTCCGGTGCGTACCTTTAATTCCGGCACCTGCACCATGGAGATCGCGCTGCGCATCGCCGGCATCGGTCCCGGCGATGAAGTCATCACCACGCCGGTGTCGTGGGTGGCCACCGCCAACGTCATCATCGAGGTCGGCGCCACGCCGGTGTTTGCCGATATCGATCCACTGACCCGCAACCTCGACCTCGACAAGCTGGAAGCGGCCATCACGCCGCGCACCCGCGCCATCATTCCGGTTTACCTGTCCGGCCTGCCGCTCGACATGGACCGTTTGTACGCCATCGCCGACCGGCACCAGCTGCGCGTGGTGGAAGATGCGGCGCAAGCCTTCGGCTCGGAATGGAAAGGCCGGCGCATCGGCGCCTTCGGCGACTTCGTCTCCTTCAGCTTCCAGGCCAACAAGAACATCACCACCGGCGAAGGCGGCGCGCTGGTGCTGAACAACCTGGAAGAAGCCAGGCTGGCCGAGAAGTACCGCCTGCAAGGCGTGAGCCGCAGCGGCGTGGACGGCATCGACGTCGATGTGCTGGGTGGCAAATACAATATGAGCGACATCATGGCGGCGATCGGCCTGGGCCAGTTTGCCAACGTCGACCACATCACCGCGCAGCGCCGCGCGCTGGCACGCCGCTACTACGAAGCCTTCGGTCCGCAGTTCGAAGCGCAGTCCGGCGCCCAGCTGCCGCTGCAGGCCTTCGACAGCAGCAACTACCACCTGTTCCAGATCGTCCTGCCCGACCACGGTCCCGGCACGCGCGCCGATTTCATGCGCGCCATGCAGGAACGTTTCAACATCGGCACCGGCTACCACTATGCGCCGATCCACTTGTTCACGCTGTACCGCGAGCGCGGCTTCAAGGAAGGCATGTTCCCGGTCGCCGAAAAGGTCGGCCGCCTGACCGTCACCCTGCCGATGTTTTACGCCATGAGCGTCGCCGACGTCGAGCGCGTGGTGGCCGCCGTGAAAGCGATCCTGATCAAATGAGCGCCACGCTGAACCTGCCGGCCACCGGAGCGGCGCCGGAAATCTCGGTAGTCATCCCGATCTACAACGAGCAGGCCGGCCTGGCAGCGCTGTTCGCGCGCCTGTATCCGGCGCTCGACCTGCTGGGCGCATCGTACGAGATCGTGTTCGTCAACGACGGCAGCCGCGACAACTCGGTGTCGATCCTGGCCGAGCAGTTCCGCATCCGTCCCGACGTCACGCGCGTGGTGCTGTTCAACGGCAACTACGGCCAGCACATGGCCATCCTGGCCGGCTTTGAAGCGGCGCGCGGCCAGATCATGATTACACTCGACGCCGACCTGCAAAACCCGCCGGAAGAAATCGGCAAGCTGGTGCTCAAGATGCGCGAAGGCTACGACTACGTCGGCTCGATCCGCCGCAAGCGCCAGGACGCGGCCTGGCGCACCTACGCCTCCAAGGCCATGAACCGGCTGCGCGAGCGCATCACCAACATCAAGATCACCGACCAGGGCAATATGCTGCGCGCCTACGGCCGCAACGTGGTGGACCTGATGAACCAGTGCGCCGAGGTCAACACCTTCGTGCCGGCGCTGGCCTACCGCTTCGCCCGCAACCCGACCGAGATCGTGGT
The DNA here is from genome assembly GCA_041874725.1 of Duganella sp. BuS-21. Taxonomy (GTDB): domain Bacteria; phylum Pseudomonadota; class Gammaproteobacteria; order Burkholderiales; family Burkholderiaceae_D; genus Rugamonas. Next base: position 5,127,383 of record CP097466.1, read on the forward strand.
CGAGCACGAGGAACGCGCCGCCGGCGAATCGAAGTATTCGCTGTACAGCCTGATCCGCCTGAACTTCGACCTGGTCACCGGCTTCTCGCTGGTGCCGCTGCAGTTTTATTCCATGCTGGGCATGCTGATGTCGGCCGCCTCGGCGCTGCTGGTGGTGGTGCTGCTCGGACGTCGCCTGTTCCTGGGCGCCGAAGCGGAAGGCGTGTTCACGCTGTTTGCGATTTCCTTCTTCTTCATGGGCGTCATCCTGTTCGGCATCGGCCTGCTGGGCGAATATATCGGCCGTATTTTCCAGCAGGTGCGCGCCCGCCCGCGCTACGTGGTGCAAACGATTTTGCAGCAGCAAGCGGGCGGCGCCGCCGCCGAGCTGCCCTCCACGGTGGAAAAACGCACCGTCGGCTGTCCGTATGAATAAGCACCACGACGCACAGGACGCGCGCCCGCGCGCGGTGGTGTTCGCCTATCACAACGTCGGCGTGCGCTGCCTCAAGGTCCTGCTGGCCGGTGGCGTCGACGTCGCGCTGGTGGTCACGCATGAAGACAGCGCCGGCGAGAACATCTGGTTCGAATCGGTGATCTCGCTGTGCCAGGCCGAGGGCATTCCCTACCTCACGCCGTCCGACGCCCGATCGCCGGAGCTGCTGGCGCAGGTGCGGGCCGCACAGCCCGACCTGATGTTCAGCTTCTACTACCGCTACATGCTGCCGGCCGAGCTGCTGGCGGTGGCGCCGGCCTACAATATGCACGGCTCGCTGCTGCCGGAATTCCGCGGCCGCGCGCCGGTCAACTGGGCGGTGCTGCACGGCGCCACCGTCACCGGCGCCTCGCTGCACGAGATGACCGTCAAGCCCGACGCCGGCGCCATCGTGGCGCAGATGGAAGTGCCGATTCTGCCGGACGACACCGCACACGAAGTGTTCGGCAAGGTCCAGGTGGCGGCCGAGCAGGCGCTGTGGCGCGTGCTGCCGTCGCTGCTGGACGGCACGGCGCCGCGCCTGCACAACGATCTGCGCCAGGGCGGCTACTTCGGCGGCCGCAAGCCCGAAGACGGCCGCATCGACTGGAACCAGCCGGCCCAGCAGGTCTACAATCTGCACCGCGCGGTGGCCCCGCCCTACCCTGGCGCGTTTACCGAGATCGGCGGCGTGCGCTATGTAATCGAGCGCGCGCGCCTGGCGGCCAACCTGGTCGGCATCGGCCTGCCACCCGGCCTGGCCGTGGTGGACGACGGCATTTTCGGCGTCTGCGGCGATGGTCGCATGCTGACGATTTTCTCGCTGACTGCCGACGGACTTGCCATCACACCAGCACAGTTGCAAGCCCGCCTGGCTGCGGCCGCATCACCATCACCGGAAAACACACAATGAAAAAAGTCCTCATCCTTGGCGTCAATGGTTTCATCGGCCACCACCTGTCGAAGCGCATCCTGGAGACCACCGACTGGCACGTGTACGGCATGGACATGAGCACCGACCGCATCCCGGACCTGCTCGACCACCCGCGCATGCATTTCTTCGAAGGCGACATCACCATCAACAAGGAATGGGTGGAGTACCACGTCAAGAAGTGCGATGTGATTCTGCCGCTGGTGGCGATTGCGACGCCGTCGACTTATGTGACCGCGCCGCTGCGCGTATTCGAACTGGACTTCGAGGCCAACCTGCCGATCGTGCGTTCGGCCGCCAAATACGGCAAGCACCTGGTGTTCCCGTCGACCTCGGAAGTGTATGGCATGTGCCACGACGAGGAATTCGATCCCGAGCATTCGGAGCTGATCTGCGGCCCGATCAACAAGCCGCGCTGGATCTATTCGAACGCCAAGCAGCTGATGGACCGCGTGATCTGGGGCTACGGCATGGAAGGCTTGAACTTCACGCTGTTCCGTCCGTTCAACTGGATCGGCGCCGGCCTCGATTCGATCCACACGCCGAAGGAAGGTTCTTCGCGCGTGGTGACGCAGTTCTTCGGCCACATCGTGCGCGGCGAGAATATCTCGCTGGTGGACGGCGGCTCGCAGAAGCGCGCCTTCACCGACATCGACGACGGCATCGATGCGCTGATGAAGATCATCGCCAACAAGGACGGCACGGCCAGCGGCAAGATCTACAACATCGGCAACCCGGTCAACAACTATTCGATCCGCGAACTGGCCGGCATGATGCTGGAACTGGCGCACCACTATCCTGAATACGCGGCTGGCGCGGCCCAGGTCAAGATCGTCGATACGACCGCCGGCGCCTACTACGGCGCCGGTTACCAGGACGTGCAGAACCGCGTGCCGAAAATCACCAACACCTGCGAAGAGCTGGACTGGAAGCCGTCCACCACCATGGCCGACGCGCTGAAGAAAATCTTCGACGCCTACCGCGGCCAGGTCGCCGCCGCACTAGCGCTGATGGACTAAGCCGTGACCGCGCCTCTACCTACCGCGCCACTGATGGTGCTGAAGATCGACGTCGACACCTGGCGCGGCACCCGTGAAGGCGTTCCCCATCTGGTGCGCATGCTCAAGGCGCACCAGGCCGGCGCCACCTTCCTGTTCTCGCTCGGGAAGGACCATACCGGCTGGGCGCTGCGCCGCGCGCTGCGCCCCGGCTTTTTCAGCAAGGTATCGCGCACCTCGGTGGTGGAACACTACGGCCTGAAAACACTGATGTACGGCGTGCTGCTGCCGGGACCGGACATCGGCCGCGAGTGCGCCGCCGAAATGCGCGCCGTGCAGGACGCCGGCTTCGAATGCGGCATCCACACCTGGGACCACGTGCTGTGGCAGGACAACGTCGCCAGGCGCGACGCCGCCTGGTCGACCGCCATGATGCGCAAGGCCGCCGCCCGCTTTACACAGGTGTTCGGCGTGGCGCCGCGCACCCACGGCGCGGCCGGCTGGCAGATGAACAACGGCGCCTTCGCCGAGCACGACAACGCCGGCTACGCCTACGCCTCGGACGGCCGTTGCGTGCTCAAGGAAGACGGCACGCTGGCCGATGCGGCCGACGGCCCGCACCGCCTGGCCGATGGCGACAAGCAGCTGTCGCACATCCAGATGCCCACCACCCTGCCCACGCTGGACGAATTATTGGGCTGCGAAATTAACGGTTTGACCATTACAACTGGTAATATAGCCGCCTTTTTGCTGCAGTTGACGGCCGGCGCCACGCGCGACCACGTTTATACTTTGCATGCAGAACTTGAAGGGCAGAAACTTGCCCCCATATTCGAGCAGTTATTGGCAGGATGGCAAGCACAAGGATACCAACTGGCGTCCATGGCCGACTACCATCAAAAGCTTCAACACCTGCCTTTGCCGGTTTGCCCCATCACCTGGGGCGAGCTGCCGGGACGTTCGGGCCGGTTGATCGTACAAGGCCCCGCCCGAGCCAGTTAAACCCTCCAGGAGACGCCTGTGGCTGACGTAGTAACCGATTTTTCCGCGCCGATGACCGGCGGCCAGACCTTCCAGCTGTCCGGCCGCCCGGCGCGTTACACCGTGCTGTTCTTCTACCCCAAGGACAACACCCCAGGCTGCACCACCGAAAACATCGCCTTCCGCGACCTGCATGACAAGTTCGCCGCCGCCGGCGCCGAAGTCTACGGCATCAGCCGCGATTCGCTGCGTTCGCACGAAGGCTTCAAGACCAAGCTGGGCCTGCCGTTCGAGCTGATTTCCGACCCGGACGAGGCGGTGTGCCTGCAGTTCAATGTCATGAAGATGAAGCAAATGTACGGTAAGACTGTACGCGGCGTTGAGCGCAGTACGTTTGTGATTGACGCTGATGGTCAATTAGTGAAAGAATGGAGAGGCGTGAAGGTAGCGGGTCACGTCGATGAAGTGCTGGAATTTGTAGCGCGTCAGGCTTAGTTTCGGGATGCGCGTTGCAGCTTCCAGTTTGCTCAACCGTAGCAGAACCGAGCGTATCCAGTTATTTTGAGTCAGCACTGTAACCTCTCCCACCCTACATGGTGGCCAGCCGGCCGCCACGCGGTACCTTCACCGGGCTTGATGAGCGCCCGTCGGCAGTCTTATATCCCTTTTTACCCAGCATCCACCCCATCCGGGACGTTTCCCTATGGGCGGATTCCTCCAGATATCTTTCGATTGAGATCCTGATGCCACTGCCAAAAATACCAAGTAAGCCAGCGACTATACTACTGGCAAAAGATTACCCAAAGGCCACCGGCCCACGTCCAGCGCCCGCCCTCGCGGCAGTCGCGGACCTCGCACCGGAGCCGGCACCCGTGCCGAAGAAAGCGGCAACCGTTAAAGCAGTCCCAACCGCCAAAAAACCCGCCGTGGCCAAGACCCCGGCATCGGCACCGGCACCGGCACCGGTGCAAGCCAAATCCAAGGCCGTCGCGGCCGTGCTGAAGGCCGCCCCGGCGGTCCTGAAAGCTGCCGCCGACACGGTCGAGGCCAAAGGCAAATCTTCGCCGCGCAACAAGGTCACGCCGATCACGGCCGAGGCGCCGCATCCGGCCAAGCACAAGGCCAACGAGGTGGCGATCAAATCGTCCACCAGCCGCCAGGCCGACCGCACCGGCACCACCAAGATGTTCGTGCTCGATACCAACGTGCTGATGCACGATCCATCGTCGCTGTTCCGCTTTGAAGAGCACGACGTCTACCTGCCGATGATGACGCTGGAAGAACTGGACAACCACAAGAAGGGCATGACCGAGGTGGCGCGCAACGCCCGCCAGGTCTCGCGCACGTTGGATGCGCTGGTCTCCAACACCGACGACGACGCCATCGAGAACGGCATCCCGCTGTCCAAGCTGGGCAACAAGGACGCCAAGGGTCGCCTGTTCTTCCAGACGCGGCTGCAAACGGCCGAGCTGCCGGTGGGCCTGCCTTCGGGCAAGGCCGACAACCAGATCCTGTCGGTGGTGCGTTCGCTGGAATCGGAACAGGATGGCCGCGCCATCGTGCTGGTGTCGAAAGACATCAACATGCGCATCAAGGCGCGCGCGCTGGGCCTGCCGGCCGAGGATTACTTCAACGACCACGTGATGGAAGATACCGACCTGCTGTACTCGGGCATCCTTCAGCTGCCGGACGATTTCTGGAACAAGCATGGCAAGGACCTGGAATCGTGGCAGGAAAATAAAAACAGCCAGAGCGCCACGTTCTACCGCGTCACCGGTCCGTTCGTGCCGTCGATGCTGGTGAACCAGTTCGTGTTCCTGGAGCCGAAGAATGGCGAAGCGCCGTTCTACGGCCAGGTCAAGCAGATCAACGGCAAGACCGCCGTGCTGCAAACCCTGCGCGACTTCAGCCACAACAAGAACAATGTGTGGGGTGTCACCGCCCGCAACCGCGAGCAGAACTTCGCCTTGAACCTGTTGATGAATCCGGAATGCGACTTCGTCACCCTGCTCGGCCAGGCCGGCACCGGTAAAACCCTGCTGGCCCTGGCGGCCGGTCTGGCGCAAGTGCTGGAAACCAAGCTCTACAACGAAATCATCGTCACCCGGGTGACGGTGCCGGTCGGTGAGGACATCGGTTTCCTGCCGGGTACCGAGGAAGAGAAGATGTCGCCATGGATGGGCGCCTTCGACGACAACCTCGAAGTGCTCAACAAGTCCGATTCGGATGGCGGCGAGTGGGGCCGCGCGGCCACGCAGGATCTGATCCGTTCGCGCATCAAGATCAAGTCGCTCAACTTCATGCGCGGCCGTACCTTTGTCAACAAGTTCCTGATCATCGACGAAGCGCAGAACTTGACGCCGAAGCAGGTCAAGACCTTGGTGACGCGCGCCGGTCCTGGCACCAAGATCATCTGCCTGGGCAATATCGCACAGATCGACACGCCGTATCTGACCGAAGGTTCGAGCGGCCTGACCTATGTGGTGGACCGTTTCAAGGGCTGGTCGCACAGCGGCCACGTCACCCTGGCGCGCGGCGAACGCTCGCGCCTGGCCGACCACGCCAGCGAAGTACTGTAACGAGCACAGCAATCAGCTAAACCGTTTATACCGTTCTCAGCCCCACCCGCAGCAATGCCGGCGGGGCTGTTTTTTTGTCGCTGTCGGACTGTGGCAACAACGTCCATGGCGCAAGACCGCGCGCGCTGACGGCGCAGCGTCATAGAGGGGACGGCATGGGCAGGTAATTTCAGGCAGCAACACCTGTTATCAATGAGGCAAACCAGTTTGAGATCCATCAAAATAGTGCTTGAAACCAGCAGCGACCTGTATAACACTAAACACCCAAGTCATTGATTTTGCCCGTCTTTCGCGCTATCGCTGAGGTAAGACATCATGGACATACCTATCCTGATCCAGAAGACGGCAGGCGCCAAGAAATACGGCGTCACGGTGCCGGACATCCCCGGCTGCGTCACCACCGGCGAGACCGTGGACCGCGCCATGAGCAACGCCACCAAGGCCATCTACGGCCACCTGGGCCAGTTGATCGAGCAAGGCAAGGCCTTCGAACTGAAAGCATCGGAAGTGGAAAACCTCGCGCAAGAACCCGACTACGCGGGCGGCATCTGGGCGCTGGTCAGCCTGGACCTGGCGCGGCTGGATGATCCGCCTGAGGATTAATTTCAACCATCACCCAAAAGCCATCGCGAAATTGAGCATCGCGACGCCAGTGATCGATACTCGTAGCGTGCGGCAAGTGCTCATCGGCGTCCAAATACATCGCCAACACTGCCTGTTGTGCCATGGCAGGCAAATCATTCAACTCATCGGCGGCGGTGGAAATGCCGGGCACATCGGGGAAACTCCCGCCATAAGCGATCCTCCTATCCGACACCCTCAAGTAGAAAATGATGCGCGGGTCTGCCCTCCTCGTCGCATTGTCGGAATGTTTGATATTTTCATTTCAGCAAACTGGTATCCTGTGGCCTTGGGCCGCGATCGGCCAACTGCAGACATTGAAAACGTAAAAGTCAGGCGAGGTTCAATGCTCCAAGAGGGAAATCATGGCAGGAAAATTTTTGAGTCGAGGCGCGCTTGTTGACCTTATTAAGAGTCAGGAACGAACTAATGCTATTCAGAAGCGAAATGGATTAACCCAGCACCCAGTGCGAACAACCGTCTGCGGTTGCCCGGACCCCAATTGCGGTGGCTGGCATACCATACTTACTGAGAAGAATGTGCCGACCGAAGACGAGTGCAGGTCGATTTTTCAACACGAAAAAACCAAAAGAAAAGGCTAGTTGCGTTTGGCCGAGCCCGGCCATTAGCGGCCGTCCAAAAATATAATTTTTTAGAATCGAAATCTATGCCCTTAAGAAGTTCGCATCTTGAAATTATTTTTAGTGTGATTTGTGCGCTCCTGATTTCAAATGCAAATGCCCAATTGACGGTCAGTGAGGAAAATTGCGTGCTTCAACACCCTCCCAGCGACGCTGGTGAGAACGTCACGCATGGATTGAAACTAAAAGTGTTTCCGATGGCATCCAAGATACCCCGAAGGTACTCAGGCTGCCAGATTGCTTGGATACAGGAAAACGATGGCTGGACCATTTTCTCTAGATTTCAATTCGAGAATGGTCAAGTAGTGGTGATTTGGGCGCCTGAAATAGAGTGTAGATACTCAAATGGTTTGCTAAGTCAGGGAAGCTCGGATGAGTGTTCTCCTGAGCCACCCTCGGCTATGCTATCAATGCCAAAGGAATGTTTAAACGCGGCCAAGGATGGCCCTGGCTCTATGGCAGAAAAATGCGCGTTCGACAGATAGCGGCCATAAACGGACATCGACGGTAGCTGAGTTGAGTTCGAAGAAATCAAATATAAAAATTGGATTTATTCATGATGACAACTAACCGCGATAGTATCTTTCCTTATGTAGTACCCAGTAGCTGGGTCGCTCATACTGGTTTGGAATCACTGATTTCTTGGGAAATTTCATCAGATGTCTTTGTTGTTCTAGTGTTTGATGGCGAAGGTGCAGTGCGTAATGTTCGCCCTGAAGATCTCTCAGTATTAGATTTGGATGAAGGTGAAGCATTCCAGGTTGCTGCACACAACCTGGATAAAGCTTGGCACGCTGGTGGCATCGACCTTGGGTCCGCCACTCTCTTAGATGGAACGCAAGTTGGATGTGCTCGTGGAAGTTGGATGGCGCCAGCAGCAGCTCTGATACTTGGTGATTTCCACGCGGCCCTCTCTGAGGAATTTGGCACATCCGAGTTTGTAGCCGTCGCCGTAAATCAGGAATGCCTCTTTGCCTTCCCAATAGATGACCATACGCTGGCATCAGAGTCCTTGCGTATTGCACTCGATGACGAATTCAATGGCCATCGAAAGCCAATTTCTAGGCAATGGTTATATCTGAATGGTGAATGGCCGCAGCCATATAGCGGTGCGCAGTTATTTTGAATCGAGGGTAATTGCCAAACTATTCGATGCAACGGCCCGCAGATTGGCGCTGCCGACCGTTCAATATATCCCCACGGTCCGCTTAGGGGCGGAAGCAGCCCTTCGCCGCAGGATAGGCTGAGGACATTCAACCACCGTGAACGGCTGACCAAAACGTGGAACAAGCTGATAAAAAGACTTGACCTTCCTATCGCGGGAAGGAATACAGTGCAGGCATCGAAACCGCTTCAGGAGTAGGGAATGTATCAGCTTCAAGTACAAAACATGAGCTGCGGCCACTGTGTTGGCGCGGTGACCGAGGCGGTGCAAGCAGTGGACGCAGCAGCCAAAGTAGAAATCGACCTGGCCACCAAGTCCGTCCAAATCGACAGCGCCACGCCGCTGGCGGCATTGCAATCAGCCATCGCCGACGCAGGCTACCCGGTCGCTAGCGCCGCCTGAGCAAAGTGGTTGGCCGTAAGCGAGGCGGCGGTGTCAGCTTCCCTTACAACGACATTATTTATCCAGCTCTGGATAGCGGCGGAAGATGCCGGTTTCGTTGAAGGGGATGCGGCGTTTGGAGTTGAGGTAGGCGGCGATGTTGGGGCGGGCTGCTACTTTGTCGTGCAGAGCGATCAGGCCGGGATAGGATGGCTCCAGCCGCGCCATCGTCTTCGGGAAGGCGTAGCGCAGGCCTTCTATCAGCTGGAACAGCGACAAGTCCACATACGTCAGCCGCGAACCCACCGCGTAGCCGCCACGCCCTGGATTGCGCTGCACGATGCCTTCAAAATAGTCGAGAAACTTCGGAATGCGATGCTCGCGAAAATCCTTGGAGCGCGCCTTGGCTTCCTTCTTCTGATCTTCGTAGTACTTGTTGGTGGAAATCGGATGGTGCGTGTCGTGCGCTTCGTTGACGATGTCGGCGATGGTCAGCTGCAGTTGGTTGGCCCACAAGCGTCCCGCTTCCGCACGCGGCGCCAGGCCGTGCTTCGCGCCGAGGTACATCAGGATATTGGCCGTCTGCCCGATCAGCAAATCCCCCGCCCGCAGCACCGGTGGCGCGAACGATGGATGCTCAACCTCGCCGCCATCCAGGCTGGCCTCGATTTTCGGCATGCCGCTTTTCTGCTTGGCCAGATCTTCATACGGCACGCCGGCTTCCTCCAGCGCCAGCCGGATGAATTCACCGCGACCTTGCAGGCCGGGCCAGTAAAGCAGTTGGTAGGTCGTTGTCATGCGGGCATGGTAGCATCAGGTTCGCCCTCACGTCGCACCCTAGCTCATGTCCCTTGAACCGCACACCGTCCTGATGATCGCCGCTGCCGGCTTGTTTGCCGGCGTCCAGAACGCGCTGGCCGGCGGCGGCTCGTTCATCACCTTCCCCGCCCTGCTGCTGGCCGGCCTTAATCCGCTGGCCGCCAACATGACCTCCACCATTGCCATGTTTCCCAGCCAGACCACCACCGCCTACGCCGGCCGCAATCTGGCCGGCGATGTCGGCTCGCTCGGCTTCCGCAACCTGTTCCTCATCAGCCTCGCGGGCGGCATCGCCGGCGCGCTGCTCCTGCTGCACACGCCTGCATCGTTCTTCGAAAAACTGGTGCCATGGCTGGTGCTGTTCGCCACCAGCGTGTTCGCGTGGGGCAGTTTCCGCCGCAAGCCGCTGCATACGGCCAGCAGCATGCCGACCTGGGTGCTGGTGCTGGCGCAAACCTGCATCGCCATCTACGGCGGCTATTTCGGCGGCGGCATCGGCTTCCTGATGCTGGCCGCGCTGACCATCGCCGGCCAGCAGGTGCGCATCGCCACCGCCACCAAGAACGTGCTGGCGATGGCCATGAACGCCGCCGCCACCCTGATCTTCGCCACCTCGGACCTCATCAGCTGGCCCGCCGCGCTGGCGCTGTGCGCAGGCGGCATCGCCGGCGGCTTGTGCGGCGGCTGGCTGGTGCATCGCCTGCCCGAAAAGATCATGCGCGGCTTCGTGGTGACGGTCGGCGCCGTGCTGACCGTCTGGATGTTCGTGCGTTAGAACACCGCCTTCAGCGTCACACGAAAACTACGACGCTCCGCCGGATGGTAGTGGATATCGTCCACGCCGTCCGCCGGCTCGCCCGGCAGCCGCGAGGCGTAGTAGTAGTCGATGTCGCTGACCTTGCGGTCGAACAGGTTGAACGCGTCCAGCTGCATCGACCAGCGCCGATTGAACTTGTAGCCCACGCGCGCATAAGCAATCGCCGTGCTGGCCGAACGCACGCTGTTATCCTCGATCAGCGGACGCGGACCGAAGAAACGCATCTGGAACGCCCCCGACCACGGGCCAAGATCCATCACCGTCGCACCGAACGACGCCACCTTGCCGATCGCGCCCGGAATGTAGTCGCCCGCCTCGTCATGCTCGGTGTAGTGCCCGCGCGAATACGCCAGGTCCAGATCGAACAGCAGCCACGCACTGGCGATGTAGTGATTGTTCCATTCGATACCCGAACGATAGCTGCCACGACTGGCCGAGGTGTCGCCGGCATCGCCGGAGAACACCAGCTCGGACTGTGAACGCAGCTTCCATACCGCGAGAGAGCTTTGCAAACCGGGCAGGAATTCGGTGCGTGCGCCGATCTCCGCACCGCGCGTCTTCACCAGCGGCGTCACCGGATCGATAGGCTCCAGCTCCTTCGGCGTCAGGTGAACGGTGGTGCCGCGCGCGTCGTTGCTGTGGAAACCCTCGCCGTAGTTGACGAAGAATTCGGTCTTGGCCCAAGGCCCCAGCACCACCGAGATTTTCGGCGAGGTGGTGCCGGCGCTGACCTTGCCCGAGTTCTCGGCGATATTGCTGCTGACGTCAAAGCGATAGCGGTCGTAGCGCAGGCCCGCGATGGTGCGCAGCCATTCCTGCCACTGCACCGTGTTCTCCAGATACGCAGCGAGACTGCCCTCTTTCACCGTCGATTCCGAAATGCTGCGTAGCGGCTGCTGGTTGCGCGTGGCGGTCAGCGACAGCGGCGACAGGTAGTCGTACCGCCCCTGCACACCGAGCTTGTTGCTGACATCCAGTCCGCCCCAATGACTGAACCATGTCTGCCCCACATCGAAGCCGCCCATGCGGCGCTTCTCGGTCTGGCGCGCCTGATCGCCGTTGACGGGATCATCAAGGAAGTAGGTGAAGTCGTTAAACAGCGTCAGGCTCGATTGCACCAGATAGGCATTGGCCTGCAACAGCGTATCGCTGCTGCGCTTGCGCATGGCGGCGGACAGGCTGTAACGCGATGTCCGTCCCGCATCGCTCGCGTCGATGGTGCCGAATGGATCGAGCTCGCCGGCCTGCACCGCGCGCAGCGGAATCTGGCTGCTGGCGCGCCAGGCGCCCTTGTAGAACATGCCGGTCACGCTGAACTGGTCGTCGCTGGCGCCTTGCGCGTAACGCAGCACGCCCAGGCTTTTGTGGAAGGCTTCCGGCACCTGCCACGGACCGTCGTTGTGGCCCAGTTCCGCACCGTACACCAGGTTGCCGGCAGCCAGCGGCGTGGAGCCGGTGAGCACCGAGCGGAGGTAGCGGTTCTCGCCCAGGGTGACGCTGGCGGTGGTGTCGGCCAGCTTGTTCGCCAACGTCATGCGCGCCGCGCCGGCGGAGGCGAAGTCGCCTTCATCAGCGTAGTACGGACCCTTTTTGTAGTTGATGCGGTCTACCAGCTCCGGGATCAGGAAGTTCAGGTCGGTGTAGCCCTGGCCGTGTGCGTGGGTGCGCATATTGATCGGCATGCCGTCGACAAAGGTCGCGAAGTCGGTGCCGTGATCGAGGTTGAAACCGCGCAGGAAGTATTGGTTGGCCTTGCCGTCGCCGCTGTGCTGCGTCACGATTACGCCTGGCACAAACTCCAGCAACTCGCCGGGACGCAGCGCCGGGCGATTGGCGATCAGTTCCGCCGTTACCGCGCCCTGACTGGCGGCGCCGGAAGTACCGACGCCATTGTCGTAGTGACCGCGCACCTCTACCTTGTCGACGTTTTCTATCGTTTCAGCATGGCCTGCCAGAGGCAGAACGGCGGCCAATGCGACGATGGTTTTACTGATCATATAAAGCCCTTCAATTTACGGAGTTTGTTGCGGCGGCCGACGTAGCCGGCACCGACCAGCGCAGCGGCCAGCGCCAGCAGGGCCAGCGAGCCGACGGTCTTTTGCACCGGTGTCAGATTGCTGAGTGTTTGCATTTCGAAGCCGCTAACCTTGTCGGCGGCTTCGGATTTGACCGCCGGCTTGGGCGCCGGTTTCGCCGCCGGCTTCGGCGAGGGCGATGCAGCAGCAGCAGGCGTTGGAGCAGGCTGCGCCTCCGCCTTGGCTTGCAGCGCCTGCAGCTCGGCGGCCGCGTTCTGCATCGCCGCCTGTGGCGACGGCGCAGCGCCGCCGGCACGCGCTGCGGTCGCCGCGCCACGCACCACGGCGGCATTGGAGCCGACATTGGGCACGAAGTCCGCATTGAATTGCGGCGCCACTTTCAGGGTCGCCTTGCTGCACGAATCGGCGCTGCACGACACGCCGGCATCCTTGATGGCCTGCGCATTCATCTGCGCCAGCTTGCTGCGCACCGCGTCGCTCGGCTTCCAGTAACCGCGTTCGATGGCGCTCAGCATGCGGTCGGTCACGGCCTGGAAGGCGCGCAGGTTGCCCGCATTGGCAAAGCGCTCGCGCACCTTCAGGCCGTGGCGGTCTTCCACATAGGTGTCGTACATGCGCTGCCACTTGCCGTCGTCCACCACCTCCGGCACCGTGACCTGCCACGCCCACAGGTAGTCCACCACGCGGCTGATGTAGCGTGCTCCGGAATAGCCCTCCTTCAGCATGCCGTCCGCCCAGCGCGGATTCAGGTAGCGCGCCTGCATCTCCTGGCCCATGTACTGCTCCAGCGTCTTGTGCGTGGCGCGGCGCGGATTGGCCAGGTCGCTGACCATCACTTCCGGCGTCTTGCCGTCCACGCTGCGGATCGCCATCGCCGTGCCACCCAGGTACTGGAAAAAGTCGTCATTATCCAGCGTCGCGAACAGATTGCTGGAACGGCTGTGCAGCGCGATCTGGCTACCCGACAGCGCCGCCTTGAACAAGGCTCGGCGCTGCTCGGGATTGGCTTTGTCGTCGCCCCAGTAGCCGGCGCCGAACGGATGACTCATGCGGTTGATGAAGACGTCCGCCACTTCCTTTTCATTCTTCCAGGCGTTGGTGAGCGGGATCAGCTTTTCGATCTGCGTGCCGTAGGCGCCGCTCGGCACGCCGAAGATGCGTACCGACGCCATGCGCTGCGCTTCTTCCGGCGTGATGCCGCGCGCACTCAGCGCGGCGGCGGTCTTGCGGCTGTTGGCCGCCATCACGTTGCCGCCTTCGTCATCCTGTCTCTGCGCCAGTTGCGCCGCCTGGTCCATCAGCACCAGCAGGTTGGGGAACAGATCGCGGAACAGGCCGGACGACACCAGCGTCACGTCCACACGCGGACGGCCAAGCTGCTTGCGGCTCAGCGCTTCCACGCCGGTCACGCGGCCGCGCTCATCCCAGGTCGGGCGGATGCCCATCAGCGCCATCGCCTGCGCTTCCATCACGCCTTCGTGGCGCGAGGTCTCCACGCCCCACAGGTTCATGCTGAGCTTTTGCGGATAGGCGCCGTGACGCTTACGGTAATCGTCGGCCAGTTGCTGCGCCAGTTTCGCGCCTGCTTCATAGGTCGTCTTGCTCGGAATGCGCGACGGATCCAGGCCGAAGAAATTGCGGCCGGTCGGCAGCGCGTTCGGATTGCGCACCAGGTCCGCGCTGGCGCCGCTCGGGATGTAGCGGCCGGACAGCGCCTGCATCAGGCGGTCCAGCTCCAGCTGCGCGCTTTGCTCGATGTCCGCTTCCAGCTGCGCGATGCGCGCGGTCTTCTGCTCGGGCGTGGACACGCTATCGAGACTGACGACGGCGCGTGCAGTCGCGTTGCGCTGTTCCGCGTTCGGCGCCACGCCGAAGGTGTGCAGGCCGAACGGCGTCAGCTTGTTGCCGGTATCGTCCAGATACTCTTCCAGCGCTTCCATGTCGGCTTCCGATTTCAGCGCGGTTTTCTTCATGTCCTTCAACACGCCGCTCTTCGCGGCCAGGCGGTTCAGCGCCACCAGATGGCTGCTGGCCAGCAGCGGACTCTTTTGCTCGGCCACTCGGTAGTCGTTCAGCAACGCGAGCAGTTCGCGCAGGTCCGGATTCAGGCCGGCCGTATCGAACGGTGGCGTCATGTGGTCGATGATGGTCGCCATGCCGCGCCGCTTCGCTTGCAGACCCTCGCCCACGTCGTCCATCACGTAGGGATAGATGTTAGGCATGGCGCCGATCAGCGCTTCGGTCGGATCGCTTTCGGACAGGCCGGCCTCCTTGCCGGTCAACCATTCCTGCGTGCCGTGGGTGCCGATGTGCATAACGGCGTTGGCCTGAAAGTCCTTCTGCAGCCACAGATAGAAAGCGATGTACTCGTGCGAGGGCGGCATGCTCACTTCATTGTGCAGCTTCTCCAGGTTCTGCTCCCATGCGCGGCCCGGCTGCGGCGCCATCAGCACATTACCGAAGCGGCGCGCTGGATAGACGAAGAACGCTTCGCCCTTGGCGTTGCGCCACAGGACCGGCGCCTTTTCCGGTCGGCCCCACGATTGCTCGATCGAGGCGCGCAGCGGCTGCGGCAAGGCCGCGAACCACTTCTGGTAATCGGCCAGAGGCACCAGCAAGGCCTGGCCGCTTTCGGCCAGATGCTTCAGGCCCGCCATATAATCGCCCTTGGATTTGCCAGGGTAGTTGCCCCACTTCTGGATCTCGCCTTGCAGCGCGCCTTCCGAATCCGGCAGCGCCTCGCCGATGCGGTAACCGTCGCGCTTGAGGCGCTGGACGATCTGCCACAGGCTTTCCGGCAGCACGTTCAGATAAGCCGCGCCGATGGTCTCGGAACCGTGCGGGTAGTTAAAGTAGATCATGGCGATGTGCTTGTCGCCGTTGCCCTGCTTGCGCAGCGCCAGCCAGGCTGCAACGCGCTCATTGAGGCGCTCGATGCGTTCCGCGATCGGCGTCTCTTCAACGTAGGCCAGGCCGGTCTGCGCATCGCTGATGCGTTCGCGGCTGGCGACCACGGTCGGCTGGATCAGGCCAGCCGCTTCGGCGCCGGCCAGCTGCCAGGTGCGCTCGATGATATCGAGGCCGGTCTTGGACTCCTGCCACTGCGTCAGCGTTTGCTGGCTCAGGGTGATGGCGTTAATCGCCGGCACGCCGATCTTGTCGAGGATGGCGCCCACGCTGGCGGTGCCGCCAACCTTCATGCCCAGCGCGACGATCAGCTCCACGCGGCTTTTGCCGGCTTCATCGAGCAGCAGCTTGAGCGGCGTTTCGTAGGGATAGCCGAACACCGGCAGCGCGTTATAGCCGCTGGCCTCCAGCCGTGCCACGATGGCCGCCAGCGGCAGCGTTTGTCCCGCCACCAGGCTGGCGCGGTAGAACGGCACGGCGATCCACGGCGCACCGGGCTTGTGATGTGCGTAGCCGAGCACGTATTCGTCGTAGGTGTTGACGGTGCGGTTGGCCTGCACATCGTACAGGCCCGATTCCGGCATCGCATGCACCGGCGCCACGCCGACGCTGGAGCCGAAGCTGTTGCGCAGGATGTAGCGCAGCAGGTTGCCGATATTTTCCACACCGCCTTCGGCGTGATAGGCCTGTATGGTTTTGTCGTCGCGCACGCCCAGCTCGCGCAGGCTGTCATCGATGGCGCCAACCGCAAACACCTGCTTGCGCGCCTTTTGCAGCGCTTGCAGTTCTGCGGTCAGCCCCGCCATGGCCTGACGGCCTTTGACGCTGACCACCGCCACGTCGGCGGCGGCCAGCGCAGCGCGGTCGGCCGGCGTCAGGCCGTTCACCGGGATGATGCGGATGGCGACGTTCAGCTGCTTCAGCTCATCCTGCAATCCGCGCACTGCCAGCACGGTCGGTCGTGATTCCACATCGCCCAGCATCAAGGCCAAGGTGCGCGGCGCCGGTGCGGTGCGCGCAACGCCGCCCAGGCCAAGCGACAGCAATGTCAGCAAACACAGGGCCGCAGCCCATAACTTATTCCGGAACATAGATCACCTTCCCATCCGGCAGCTGATATGCCGTGCCCAAACGTTTGCCGGCGCCGGACAGCGGCTGGTCGCTCACCTTGCTCACCTTGATTTCCGCGCCCTTCTTGGTCAGCACTTCCACGCGACCGTCGGCGGTTTTCTTGGCGATGGTGACTTCGGAATTCGGATCCAGCAGATCCATCATGTTCCAGGCCGAGAATAGCGCCAGCATCATGGCCACGATGAACACGATGCTGGCGTCGAACAGGTTGGCCACACCGGACAGCGGGTCTTCCGCGTGCTCGCCGATGCGGCTGTAGCGGTGTTTGTTCAGATAGCGCATCTCAACCCTCCGACGCCAGCAGCGATTCGGCGGCAAACGCGATCTCGGTCAGGTCGCTGCGCAGCCAGTGTTCGCGTACCAGCGTCAGCACGTAGGCGGCAACGCTGCAGGCCAGCCCCACCACAGTGGCGGTGAAGGCGGTGGTCATCGACTCGGCCATCTTGGGCAGGTTGCCCTGTGCCAGACCGGCCAGCGAGATGCCCATCGGGATCAGGGTGCCCATCAGGCCCAGCGCCGGGCCGACGCGCACCACGAAGCGCACGCCGTCCAGGCGCCGCACGCCGCTGGCGTCGGCGCGCTGCACCACGCGCTCCAGCCGCACATCGAGTCCGGGCTCGCCCGGCAGCGCGGTCACGGCGGCGGCCATCTGCTGCCTGGCGGTGGCGACCAGTATGTGTACGCCGCGCCGGCGTTCCAGCCATTCGGCGCCGAAGATGCCGAAGCACACCAGCACGTGCAGCACCAGCGCGGCGATGCCGAGCAAGACCGGCAGGTAAAGCACATTGGAAATGGAATACAGCAGTGTCTCGATAGAGTGGATGGCTGCGTCGGCGGGCTGGTTTAACATGGACGGGTCCTGAAAAGGCAGCGCGCAACGACGCACGGACGGCACAGCCGCGTCGCGCTGAATAGGTGCATAAAATGATTTGACTACAGATGCAAACCGCTCACCTCCCCGTGAGCGGGTTGAACAGAAACGCCTGCGGCATTTCCACCTGTTTGGCCGGTATCCGGGCTGACAAGCATTCCCGCCTGACCTTCCCATGCACGAGGCACAGTGGCATAGCGAAGCGGAGTGTCGTGTGAACGACGCTTGTTTACCGTTGCGGGGGCAGCACAGGTTGGCCGGTGAAGGCTCCCTGTTTCCCGTTTAACTGCGCATCCGGACGGACGCGCGGGCACCAAAACGTGGCAGGATTATACGTTAGTTGGCCAGGCTTTGGAGTATCGGGCAGTCGGGGCGATCATCGCCGTGACAGCCGCCGGCCAGTGTTTGCAAGGTGTCGCGCATTTCGGTGAGTTCGGCGATGCGCTGGTTGAGCTGCTCCACGTGCCCCAGCGCGATGGTTTTGACGTCCGCGCTGGCGCGCGCTTTGTTCTGCCACAAGGACAGCAGGTCGCGGATCTGGTCCAGCGAAAAGCCCAGTTGGCGCGCGCGTTTGACGAAGCGCAGCGTGTGCAGGTCGTTCTCGCCAAAGATGCGGTAACCGGCGTCGGTGCGCCTGCCCGCCGGGATCAGGGCGATGCTTTCGTAGTAGCGGATCATTTTCGCGGAAATGCCGGTCGCCGCTGCTGCCTGTCCGATGTTCATGTGGTCTGCTCCGGTTTCCAGCGCCGCAGCAGCAGCGCGTTGCTGATCACGCTGACGGAGCTGAGCGCCATGGCGCCGCCGGCCACCATCGGGTTGAGCAGCCCGCACACCGCCAGCGGAATGCCGATCAGGTTGTAAATGAAGGCCCAGAACAGGTTCTGGCGGATCTTGTTGTAGCTGCGGCGCGAGATCGAGATGGCCGCCGCCACCAGGGCTGGATCGCCGCGCATCAGGGTGATGCCGGCGGCGTGCATGGCGACGTCGGTGCCGCTGGACATGGCGATGCCGACGTCCGCCGCCGCCAGTGCCGGCGCATCGTTGATGCCGTCGCCGACCATGGCGATGGTGGCGCCGTCGCGCTTGAGGGCGGCGATGGCCAGGGCTTTATCGGCAGGCAGCATGTTCGCGACGATACGGCGCACGCCGAGCTGCTGGCCGACCGCGTCGGCGCTGCCCTGGTTGTCGCCGGTGAGCAGGACGGTGTCGATGCCCAGGGCGTGCAACGCTTCGATGGCGGCGCGGGCTTGTGGTTTGATGCGGTCGCCGAAGGCCAGTAGGCCGAGCAGTTGGCGGGTGTCGGCGTCGGCCAGCCAGGAGATGGTGTAGCCGGCGCGTTCCAGCACTTCGGCGCGCGCGGCAAGCGCTTGCAGGGAGATGCCCTGCTCCTGCATCAGGCGTGTGCTGCCCAGCACCAGCCGCACGCCGTCGACGGTCGCCGCCACGCCGCGTCCGGGCAAGGCGGCGACATCGGATGCATGCGGCGCCGCGCCAGCGCCGGCGGCTTGCACCACGGCGCGTGCCAGCGCATGTTCGCTGCCGCGCTGCACGGCGGCGGCCAGTTGCAGCAATCGCGCCTCGTCCACGCCCGGCGCCGCCGCCATGTCGGTCAACGATGGCTTGCCTTCGGTCAGCGTGCCGGTCTTGTCGAAAGCGACGGTGGTGATGCGGTGCGCCAGCTCCAGCGCTTCGGCGTCCTTGATCAGGATGCCGTGGCGCGCCGCGACGCCGGTGCCAGCCATGATGGCGGCCGGCGTCGCCAGTCCCAGCGCGCACGGACAGGCGATCACCAGCACCGCCACCGCGTTGATGATGGCTTGCTGCGCATCGCCGCCGAACAGCCACCAGCCGCCAAAGGTCAGCAGCGCCAGCACCAGCAACACCGGCACGAAGACTGCGCTCACGCGGTCCACCAGATGTTGTACCGGCGCCTTGGCGGCCTGCGCATCTTCCACCAGGCGGATGATGCGCGCCAGCGTGCTTTCCGCGCCGACGGCGCTCACGCGCACCAGCAGCAAGCCTTCGCCATTGATGGCGCCTCCTGTCACCCGCTCGCCCACATGGCGCGCCACCGGCAGGCTCTCGCCGGTGATCAGGGCTTCATCGACATGGCTGGCGCCTTCGGTGATCTCGCCATCGGCCGCGATGCGCTCGCCGGGACGGATCACGATGATGTCGCCCACGCCTACCTGGTTGATGGCGACATCGACATCCTGCCCGCCGCGCCGTACCCGGGCCGCTTCGGGACGCAGCGTTTGCAGGGCGCGAATGGCTTCGGCGGTTTGCCGCTTGGCGCGCGTCTCCAGCCATTTGCCCAGCAGGACCAGGGTGATGACCACGGCCGAGGCTTCGAAGTACAGATGCGGCATGGGGCCGGCCGCGACCAGCTGGAAGACGCTCAGGCCATAGGCGGCGCTGGTGCCGATGGCCACCAGCAGATCCATATTGCCGCTACGAGCGCGCGCCGCCAGCCAGCCGGCGCGATAGAAACGCGCGCCCAGCCAGAATTGGACCGGCGTGGCGAGCAGCCATTGCAGGCGACCGTCCAGCATCCAGTGGATGCCGGCCAGTTCCAACAGCATGGGCGTCACCAGCGGCAGGGAGAACAGGGCCGCCAGCAGGACGGCGAGGCCGCCGCGCGGCGCGACTAATGCAGCGGGACGGGACGGGTCGGCAGCGGAGGTGGTTGCGGCGGTGGCAGGAGCGGCAAAGGCCGGCTCGGGTTGCGAGGCCTGGTAGCCGGCTTTGTCGATGGCCTGCGCCAGCAGTGCAAAGTCCAGCACCTGGGCCGACTCCACCCGCGCCATCTCGGTGGCTAGATTGACGCTGACCTTGTCCACGCCCGGCACGGCCGCCAGCACGCGCTCCACCCTGCCGACGCAGGAGGCGCAGCTCATGCCTTCAATTTTGATCGCTTGCTGATTCATAGGACACCCAACGCTGTTTTCACCAACTACAGCATCAAGTATCCCACGATAGCAAGGTCAAGACATTTTTAGCGGACTTCGCAATCCACGTCGTTGCTCTTGGACTTGCTGGCGCCGCTGCCGGATGCTGCGGTGGTCGAGGAAAAAGTCGACGGCAGCGTGAACGGTATGCCCGGATTCGACGGCAGCATGACCGGCGGCTGCTTGAAGCTTGGCGTAAAGCCGAACTGACCTGGCGCGAAATTCAGGTTGCCGCTCGGGTTGGCCACGTTGATCAGGCCGTCGATCACATGCACGTAAAGGCCGGGCGGCAGCGGCGCCGGCCCGCCTGGAATCGCTAGCGGAATATTCGCTTGCGCCAGCATCAGCGGCTGCACCGGGTAGCTGTCGCCCAGCGCGGCGGTGCTGGCCATCATCCAGGCTTCGCGTGCAGCCGCTGCGACGGCGACCGCCTGCTCGGTCGGTTCGATCCAGTCCACGATGAAGGTGGTGCCGCGGATGCCGATGGTGGCGCTTGGCGTTTTCATCGCGAACTTCTCCTTGTTGCGCTTGCCCAGCAAACCGGTGACCGAGCGCAACCCGCCCTTGACCAGATTGAACGAGGCATTGTCGCCATCCGGCTTGCCGGCATCAAAGCTGAAATTTTCCACCTTGAAGGTGGTCGACGGCTTGAGCGTGATCTCACTATTGTCGATGAATTTCACCATGGCGTAGGTGTTCTTCTCGGTCACCAGCGTGTCGCCGCTTTCGATCTCCGACTTCATGGAGAGGATGCGCACCGCACCGTCGGCCTTCTTGGCCAGCAACGGCCCGCTCAGCTGCACCACGGTGCCGGCCACCTGGGCGGCCCAGCTTGCGCCGGCCATCCAGAACAGCGCCAGCAACATCAACGCTTTAATTGCAGTAGAGTTTTTTAGTTGGTTCATTTTTGATTGCGCTCTTTTCGTTGGATGCAGCTTCTTTGGTATCTGCCGTTTTGTCGGACTTCGAGTCGTCCGGCGTCTCGGAATTACCCGAGCCGCCCGAACTCGATCCGCCGCCGGACGAGCTGGTCGTCACAAACGGTTGCTCGTCCGGAGCCTTCGGCTTGGCGGCGGTCACGGTTTTGATAATTTCGTTGGTCGCCTGCTGCACCGGCTTGACCGGCTCCGACGCCGTAGGCGGCGACAGCACCTGGCATAGCGCCGAATTCGGCGCTATGGTGCAGATATCAGCCGATGGCGGCGGCGTTGGCGTTGGCGTTGGCGTCGGCGTCGGCGTCGGCGTTGGCGTTGGCGTTGGCGTTGGCGTTGGCGTTGGCGTCGGCGTCGGCGTTGGCGTCGGCGTAGGCGTCGGCGTTGGCTCTGTCGGCGTTGGCGTTGGCGTTGGCGTCGGTTCCGTTGGCGTAGGCGTTGGCGTTGGTGTCGGTTCCGTTGGCGTTGGCGTTGGCGTTGGCGTTGGCGTTGGTGTAGGCGTTGGCGTAGGCTCTGTTGGCGTTGGCGTTGGCTCTGTTGGCGTTGGCGTTGGCGTTGGCGTTGGCGTTGGCGTTGGCGTCGGCTCCGTCGGCGTTGGCGTTGGCGTAGGCGTAGGTTCCGTCGGCGTTGGTGTTGGCGTCGGCGTTGGAGTAGGCGTTGGCTCCGTCGGTGTCGGCGTAGGCGTCGGCGTTGGTTCGGTCGGCGTCGGCGTCGGCTCCGGAATCAAGGTTGGCTGCACCGCGACACCATTGGCGGTCACCGTGCCGCCCTGATTGTCATACTCGCTGGCCGTCATCTGCACACTGCCGCTGCTTGAATTGACGACGGCGCCGTTGCCAATCGTCAGCACATTGTCCTCGCCATAGCCGACACCTGCGGCCAGCGTGATGTTGCCGGAAACCGTAGTGACCGAGCCGTCGATGAACAACGGGCTATGCGTTTGCAGCTTGATGGCGCCCGTCGAGGTGGACACGGCGCCGGCGATGGTCATCGCGCCGGTGTTATCAATCGTAATCGCGCCGTTGTTGCCGGCGCCGGCCTGTGCCACATCGTTCACGGTGAACATGGCGTCGTAAATAATGTTACTGGTATTCTGAATGTTGATGGGCGCAGAACCGCTGCTGGCCGTATTGGTGGCCGTCAGCTCACCCAGCACAGTCTTCAACGGCGAAGTTGCGGTACCGACGCCGCCAGTGGTGCTCAAAATCAGGTGGCTCGCAGCGACCGTCCCGCTCGGCACTGTGCCACTGCTGTTCACAATCGCGCCGCTGACGGCGGTCAGCGTGACCTCGCCTTCCGATTTCACGCCCTGAATATTGAACAGCTGCGCAGCCGTGGTGCCGCCCAGCAGCGTGGCGATGCCCAGAGGGCCCGCGTTGGTGAAACTCAGGTCGCCGGAACCGGTTTGCGACGCCGCCAGGTTGGTGACGCTATTGGTGGTATCGGTCAGCGTAATATTGCCCGACTCCGAAGTCCTCAGGCCGAGGTCGCGCACCTTGATGGCGCCGGTTTGCGTAATATTGCCGGTGCCGCTCAACAGGCCGACGCGCACCGTGCTGCTATGCAGATCGGTCGGCAGTTGCTGCCCGGTGGTGGCCAGCCCGTTGACGGTGATGTTGCCGACCGCCAGGTTGCTGTCGGCCGAACCGAGGCTCAGCGTCGGGGCCACCACACGCCACAGGTTCTCCACCATCATGCAATTGCTGGAGCACCCCGTGCCGCCGCCGATCACCATGCTGTAGCCGGAGCTGTACGGATGGATGCTGGCGCCGACGGTGCCGGTGATGTTTGTATTCAATTCCAGCGTGTTGGCGCCGATCTCGAAGATGCCGGCACTGCTGGCGACATCGACCGTCACCGTGCTGCCGTTCAGCGTCACGCGCTGGGTTTTACCGTTGATCGCCTGCGCCACCGTCACGTGCGGCGCGGTGATGTTGACCAGGCCGCCGGTGAGATTGCCGGTCAGCGTAACGCCATTCAGCTGCAGAACGTCCATGTTCTTGACGCTCAGCGAGCCGACGCTGCTCGCGCTCAATGCGTCGATCTGGTTGGTGGCGCTCAGCAGGCTGACCGCGCCCGGCGTCGTCACGCTCAGCGAGGCCGCGTTCAAATAGCTGCCGCCCGAGTCTTGGGTGATACTGCCGGTGCCGCTCAGCGTAATCGCGCCGGGCGTACTGATGGTGTTCAGATTGAACGCGCTGGCCCCGTAGTAGGTAAAACCGCCATTCGCCGCGCCGCCCACCGAGGTGGCCTTGTTGGCGCCGGTCAGGCTGACGGCGCCGCTGCCGGCATTCGCGGTCAGGCTGCCGGAGGTGATCGCACCAGTGCCGCTGATGCTGCTGCCCTGCAGCGTAACGCTCTGGCCTTGGGTGTTTACCGCGCCGGCCACCGAAATGCCAAAACCGCTGGTGACATTGAGGTTGCCCTCTTCATACGTGCCATTCAGGGTGATCGCATTGAGGGTGAGGGCGTCGGTATTTTTCACCCACAACGAACCCACGCTGGTGGCCGTCAGTGCGCCGATATGGTTGGTGATGCCGCTCAGCGATACCAAGCCCGGCGCGGTCACGGTCAGCGACGGCGTGGTGATCGCCGCGCCCTCGCTCTGGAAAATATTGTTGCCGGCCTTGAGATTCATGCCGGTGGAGCCGCTCAGGTTACCGTTGATATTCAGCGAGCCGGCGGCGGTGTACGCCAGGCTGCCGCTATTTGCGTGGCCGCTGATACCGCCGCTGATGACGTTGGCGCCGGTCAACGAAACCGAACCGGCGTACAAGTTGAGGTTGCTGGCCGTGACGACGCCGGTGCCGCTGATAGCGCCCACCTTGCCGTCCAGGCTCAGGGTGCCCGGGGTTTTCAGGGCGCTCGATAAGGTGACCGACTTGCCCTTCAGGTAAAGGTTGGAAGCGGCCGTGCCGCTGGTGCCGAGGTCGACCGCGCCACCCACCGTGAGATTGCCGTCGTAGCCCTCGCCATAGCCGAGGTTCAGCTGGCTCGACCGCAGGGTCCGCAGTTCGGCCTGGGACAAGCTCAGCTTGCCGGTGGCTTCCGCGCCCAGGCTGATGTCGGTGGCGCTGCCGTAGGTGTCGACCGAAATGGAATCGGCGATGAGCGTGCTGGCCGAGTTCAAGTCCATCTTGTTGCCGATCAAATAGATCGAGCCGGAGCTGACATGGGCGTTGGCATCGGTCTTCAGCGTGCCGGTGCCGTCGACGCTGACGACGACACGGCTGGAACCCGACAGATCATGGCTGAGGGTGATGTTCTTGCCGCTCTCCAGGGACAGGCTGCCGATCCCCGCGAGCTGGACGTCGCCGCCGGTGGTGATATTGCCGGCGCCGCTGTGGCCGATGCTCAGGCTGCCGGTGGAGATGGTGTTCAGCCCCGCTTCAGTGAGGCTGAGCTTGCCCGTGGCGGAACCGCCGAAGACTATGTCGCGGCTGCCGCTGAAGGCCGCCAGCGAGACCGCATCCTGGCCAGTGCTTTCGCTACTGCCGATGCTGCCGTTGCTGCCGTTGAGGACGATATTGTCGGCGATGAAAGACAGCAATGCCGCCCCCTCGCCGTCCACACGCACTGCGCTATCCGAGCCCATGGTGATGAAACCATTGCTGACGGTGGCCCGTACATCGAGATTGCCGTTCTTGATGAGGTTGCCCTCGTCGTCGTAACGGGTCAGAATCAAGCCGTCGTTGATGGTGACGTAGGCCCCCTTCAAGGTCAGATCGCCGCCGCTGGTACGGATCATGCCCTCGTCGGAATACCTGTTGACGGTTACGCCGCCGAGCCCGGTGGCGTGCGCCGGATCGTTGGCGATCAGGTTGACGTCGCCCGTCATGAAGATCGGCCGGTTGACCACGATGTTGTTGCCGGCCTGCGCCGTCAGGCTGACGCCCTGCTCATTGTCAATGAGACTGTTGAAGGTGATGTCGTTCTTGGCCTGCAGCAGGATATTGCTTTCCGCTTCGGACAACAAATCGGCGCCGATCGAGGTGGTGCCGCTGGTGGCGCTGCCGAACGGCTTGCCGGCCTCGATGTCGCCGCCGCGACCGGCGACGATGTCGATATTGAACGGATCCAGCAGCCAGCTGCCGGTCTGGCCCTTGGCCGCGCGCGTGTTCACACGCGCGCCGGCGATGTCGAGGTAGTCGCCCGAGGTTTCCACCTTGCCGCCGTTGCCGCCTTCGGCGCCGCCGCGCGCCGTTAGCGTGCCGTGTACGCGCGCCGTGTCCTGGCCCCACACCACCACCGTGCCGCCGTCGCCGTTGCGGCCGGCGTCGGCGCGGATCACCGCATCCTGGCCCACGTAGGCGGCGCTGGCGTTCTGCAGCGCTGGATTCTTGCCCTGGTAATCGCCGCCGACCAGCACCTTGCCGCCGCCGGCCTCGCCGCTGGCGTCGACCACGGCATTCCCGGTCACGCCCACTTGCGCGCCGAGCAGCAATATGTCGCCGCCGGTGTTCAGGTTGCTGCCGGTGGCGGTGGTGGTGCTGCCCTGCTCCACCAGCGCGGTGCCGCTGGCCTTCAGCACGATCTTGCCGTTGGCGCCGCGCACGGCGCTGTTGGCGTTGATGTTGCCGCGCTGGTTGACCAGCGCGCCGAACACGCCCACGCGGCCGCCCTGGGCCACGATGCTGCCCAGGTTGACCGCCTGGTCGCTCGGCGCCGACACCACCACCTGCACGTTCGGATCGGCCGAGTCGAACAGCTGTACGCTCTTGCCGGCCGCCAGCACCACGTCGCCGTTGGGCGAGGAAATCACGCCGCTGTTTTCCACCGCCGGCGCGATCAGGAAGATCTGCCCGCCGGACGGCGTGGTGATCGTGCCCTGGTTGCTGACCTTGCCCGCGCCGGCGGCGCCGTCAAAGTTGTTTTTGCCGGCCAGGAAATCGGCGTTGGAGATATTCAGGCTGGAGGCGACCAAGCCGTTGACGTCCACCCGCGAGCCGGCGCCGAACAGCACGCCGTTCGGATTAATCAGGAACACCTTGCCGTTCGACTGCAGCGAGCCGAGGATCTGGCTCGGGTCCTGGCCGGTGATGCGGTTCAGCACCTTGCTGTCGCTGCTTTGCTGGATGAAACGGGTCACCTCGCCCGCGCCGATCGAGAAGCTGCGCCAGTCGATGATGGTGTTGGGGGTGTTGATGATCGAGTACAGGCTGCCTTGCTGATTGAAGGTCGCCATGCCGTGCACCACGGTGGGCGCGACCGGCGCGGCTTGCGCGGCGCTGAAAGCGGTGGCCACCACCACGGCGAGCACCTTGCGGCGCAATTTATAGGAGGTTTGCGGTTTCATCGTATTCTTCTCAATCAGTAAGCCAGGCCGAGGCGGACATGCAGGCGGTCGGCGCCGGAGCGCAGCGTGGCGCCGGCCTTGACCACATGGCCGTAGTCCAGTTGCAGGTTCACATAGGTCGACAGCACAAAGCGCGCGCCGACGCCAACGCTGGCGATGGACGTGCTTTCGAGTTCGCCCGGCAGCGCCTTGTTGCGGCGCACGTAGGCGGTATCGTAGAAGCCCAGCAGGCGGCAATTCCAGTTGGCGCGCGCACACAGGTTGGGCGTGTAGGCTTCCAGGTTGGCGCCGAGGCCGGAATCGTTGGAGATTTCACGCTCCAGGAAGCCGCGTACCGAGGTGGCGCCGCCGGCGCCGAACTGCTCGCCGGGAATCAGCGCGTCCGGCGAGTACTGGCCGTTGACGATGGCGCGCAACTGCCATTCGTTGCTCAGCGCGCGCGTGATGCTGCCGCCCACGCGCACGATGGTGTAGTCGGCCTTGGCGCCGGTGCGTGCCAGCGTGAAGGCGTCCTGGCTGCCGTTGGAACCGCCCGAGATATTGCGCAGCAGCGTCACCTGGCCGCCGATATCGCCCTGTTTGAACGGCGTGCTGGCCTGGTAGCTGATGCTGAGCGGGTGTACGGTGACGTTGTTGCCCAGTTCCGTGCCCAGCAGCTGCACGCTGTTCTTGAAGGCTTTCACGTCGACGCCGTAGGTCAGGCGGGAGTCGATGTCGCCGCGTTTGTCCAGTGCCTGGTTGTAGCGCGCGCCATAGACCGCACCCTTGCCGCTCACGGCCAGGTTGAAGGCGCCGGCGCTGACGTTGCCCGAATCGACGTTGGAATAGCTGGCGAAGAAGTCCAGCGAGTCGCCGCTCTCATACAGCGGAATGTGGTAGCCGGCGCCATACACCTTGACGCGGCCCGGCTCTTCCGCCGAGGTGGTGTATTGCAGCGACGCCAGGTGGTCGCGGCCGAACAGGTTGGCGTTCTGCAGCACCACGCCGATGTGGGTCTTGCCGGTGGAGGTGGTGCCGGTGTTGTCGCCGTTGGCCAGCACCTTCCACGGCGACTCGTCCTTGACGTCCAGCACGGCGTCGACTTCATCATCCTTCTCGCCGCTTTGCAACTTCATGGTGATCTGCTTGGCGGGGCTCTCGTTGCCCTGCTTCAGGTTGGCCGAGACGGCCTTCAGGTTCGGCGATTTGCCTTCCTGCAGCGCAGGCAGGCTGCGGCGGATATTGGCTTCGTCGAAATAACGGTTGTTCTTGACCGATACGCGGCCGATTTTGGTTTCCACCACGCGCAACACCACCACGCCGCCGTTCAATTCCTGTTCCGGCAATTCAATCGTCACGACGTTATAGCCGCGCTGATGATAGACTGCCTCCAACGCTTCCAGCGCGCGCTGCACGTCGCCGAAATCGCGCTGCTTGCCGCTGTAGCGCGCCAGCAGGGTATCGATCTCGGCTTGCGACAACAGCGTGTTGCCCTTGACTTCGAAGCGGGCAATTTCAAAGCGGATGGCGCTGTCATCGGGCGCTTGCGCCCACGCCGAGGCAACGGCGACGGCAAGAACGGAACCTGCGAGCAGGCGCGTTAGGCTATATCTCATTTTTTTTGGACTCGTGGTGTTAATCTAGATTTATTGTTATTTTACAATAACAATCTTTCCCCGATGCTAGCATAGCCATCAAGCCCTGAGAGCGATCCAGCGGCGATCTTTCCGCGCACTGCGGCAAGTGTTGGATTTCTGCCTTATACGGGCTTCATGATTGCAGTTTCGCCACTTATTTGGTGTCGAAAGTGGTGACGCCGTCCCAGTCCGCACCGGGCGGATGTTCGCGGAAGTAGGCGATGCGCTCGACATACAACTGGTACAGGCCGCGCTGCGGCGACCGGGCTTGCAGCTCGGCCAGGATGGCCGAGGCCTGGTCCCAGCGCTGCCCGCGCACGCAGGCCAGCGCCTCGTGCCAGCGCTGCACTTCGCTGCGGGTGGCGTCGTCGGTATCCTGCACCAGCGCCACCGGCTCGAAGATCGCCACCGGCTCGTTCTTGCCTTTCACCCGCACCAGGTCCAACTCGCGGTAGGTGAATTCCGGCGTCGACGCGCGGGTGGTCTCGCCCACCGCGATGCCCACGCCATACACTTTGGTGATCCCTTCCAGGCGCGAGCCGAGGTTGACGGCGTCGCCCATCACCGTATAAGCGCGGCGGATATTGGAGCCCATGTCGCCCACGTGCATCACGCCGGTGTTGACGCCGATGCCGATCTTCAGTTCCGGCCAGCCGCGCGCCAGGAAATCCTGGTTCAGGCGCTTGGCGCTGGCCTGCATCAGCAGCGAGGTGGCAACGCCACGGCGGGCGTGGTCGTTGAACGCCACCGGCGCGCCCCAGAACGCCATCACGGCGTCGCCGATGTACTTGTCCAGCGTGCCCTGGTGGGCGCTGCGGATGTCTTCCGACATGGCCGTCAGGTAGAGGTTGATGTATTCGCGCAGCGCCTTCGGCGTCAGGCCTTCGGAGATGGTGGTGAAGCCGCGGACGTCGACGAACATCACGGTCAGCTCGCGGCTCTCGCCGTCCATATTGTATTTTTCCGGATCTTCGGCCATCTCGGCCACCAGCTCGGGCGCCACGTATTCGCCGAAGCGCGACACCAGCGCCGCCCCCTTGCGCACCTCGAAGAAATAGCCCCAGGCGACGTTGACCACGAACACGCTGGCGATCACGATCACCAGCATGGCCAAGTTGAAGATCAAATCCTGCTCGGCATACTGGTAGTAGTTGAAGCCGACGGCCGCCGCCAGCACCGTCACGCCCAGCAGGATGGCGCGCAGCGGCGACAGCGCCGCCAGCGCGAAGCTCAACGCCAGGCCGACCACCAGGATTTCCGCAGCCTCGGCCACGAAAGCCCAGTAGGGGCGCGACTTGAACCGGTTGTCGAGGATGGAGCGGATCATATTGGCGTGGATTTCCACTCCGGGATATTCCGGGTTGACCGGCGTGGCCCGCAAGTCGACCAGGCCGGGCGCCGTGGTGCCGATCAGCACCACCGTGCCTTTCAGCAGCTCCACCGGCGCGCGGCTGGTCAGCACGTCGGCCGCCGATACATAGCGGAACGAGCCGCCGTGCGGCCCGCCGACGCCACGGTATTGCACCACGGTGCTCATCGCCTCGCCGACCGGAATCAGGCGCTGCTTTTTGCCCGGCAGCAGGATGGTCAGGTAATCGTAGCCGCCGCTGTCGAGCTGCGACTGCGACAGTTCGTCGACGTTCTCGGCCAGCAGCGGCTTGACCGCCAGCGCGTTCAGGTACAGCGACGCCGTCGCCAGCGACAGCGACGGATAGTAATCCTCGCCGACCTGCTGGATCAGGTAAGCGGTGCGGACGATGCCGTCCGGATCGGTCACCACCGAGAAGCTGCCGGCGCCGGCCGCCGCCTGCGTCAGCACCGGCACATTGGCTTCGTAGCCGGGTGCGTTGTAGGCGGTCAGTTCGCGGCCGTTGAGGTCGGCCTCCGAGAACAGCGGCTTGGGCAGCGCGCCCTTGATCTGGTCCGGCGACAGGTTGAAGCCGAGGATCACCTGCTTGCCTTGCAGCGCGCTGGCGAACACGCCGTCGTAATCCATCTGCGGCTTGAGTTCATCGAGCCGCTGGCGCAGCGCCGGCACGTCCTTCAGCGTGGTCCTGGACAGCTTGTCCAGCACGCTGAAGCCGGAACTGGTGTCCGGCTCGGGGAAGGAAATATCGTAGCCGACCGCCTTGACCTGGTAGTGCTTGGTCAGCTGCGAGATCAGGCTGGCCTGGACGTTGCGGCTCCACGGAAAGCGGCCGAACTCGGTCAGCGACTTGCCGTCGATGTCGACGATAACGATGCGTTTGTCCAGCACCGGCGCCTGCAGCTTCATGCGTTCGCCGGCCCACAGGTTGTCGAGGCGGGCCACGGTGTTGTTGCCGAACATGGCCAGCGCATAGGCGACGCCGCCGAAGGTGATCAGCATGCCCAGCAGCCAGCGCGGGCCGTACTTGAGCAGGACCTTGGTCCATTTCGCAGGCAGCAAGCGCATCAGGGCGTGTAGCCTGGAATCTTGGCTTCGTCGATGAAGTCGATCTGTTTTTCGTCCATATTCTTACGGGCGAATTCCATGTAGATCTGCTTGCGGATAAAGATGTCGAACAGGTCGGGATCGATGTGGCCGTTGAGCGCGAAGTTGCCCAGGATACGCAAGGACTCGGTCAGCATCTTGCCCTTCTTGTACGGCCGGTCCTTGGCGGTCAGCGCCTCGAAGATGTCGGCGATCGCCATCACCCGCGCCTGCACCGACATCTGCGCCTTGGTCAGGCCGCGCGGATAGCCTTTGCCGTCCATGCGCTCGTGGTGGCCGCCGGCGTATTCGGGCACGTTCTTCAGGTGCTTGGGCCACGGCAGCGCCTCCAGCATCTTGATGCTCATGACGATGTGGTTGTTGATTTCCTTGCGCTCGGCGTCGGTCAGGGTGCCGAACTTGATGGTCAGGTTCATCATCTCGTCGGCATCGAGGAAGTCGCGCTCGACGCCGTCCGGGCCGGTCCAGCGGTGCCGGCCGATGACCTTGACGCGTTCCTGGTCTTCCGGCTTCATGCCCTCGCCGCCGACGTTGGCCACGCGGATGAACTCGCGCTCGGCGCGCAGCGCAGCCTGCTGCTGCGCCAGCTCTTCGTCGATGGCGGCGAAGGCTTCGGCGGAACCGGCGCCGAGTGCGAGCTTGCGCTTGAGCGCGGCGATCTCGGCGTCGCGCAGCAGCACTTCGAAGCGGGTGTCGATCACGGCGATGCGGTCGAAAATGGTTTCCAGCTTGGTGGCCTTGTCCACCACGTGTACCGGGGTGGTGATCTTGCCGCAGTCGTGCAGCAGGCCGGCCAGCCACAATTCCTTGCGGTCGGCATCGCTCATGCGGAAATCGGCCATCGCGCCGCTGTCGGTCTCGTGGACGGCCTCGGCCAGCATCATGGTCAGTTCCGGCACGAACTGGCAATGGCGGCCGGTGTACGGCGATTTTTCGTCGATGCCGATGTTGATCAGGTTGACCAGCGATTCCAGCAGCTCTTCCAGCTGGAAGATCAGGCGCTGGTGCGTCAGCGCCACCGCCGCCTGCGCGGCCAGGGCTTCGATGAAGCGCTGGTCGGTCTGGGTGAAGGCGCGGATGTCGCCGGTGTCGGTGTCCTTGGCGTTGATCAGCTGCAGCACGCCCACCAGTTCACCTTCGTGGTCGCTCATCGGCACCGTCAGGAAGGACTGCGAATGGTAGCCGCGCAGCTGGTCGAACTTGACCATGCCGGAGAAGTTGAAGACGTCGGCTTTATACACATCCTCGATGTTGACCGACAGGCCGAAGTGGGCCGCATAGGCCGCCACCGCCGACAGATTCTTGTCGCCCTGGTCGTCGTACAGCGCCACGCCGCCGCTCGGCGCTTCGGTGCCGGAGCCGCCCTGGTGGATGTTGAGCGTGTCGTTGAGCAGGATGTGGAAATTCAGTTGCTGCTTGTCCTCGCTGGGACGGTACAGCGTGCCGCCGTCGGCATTGGTCATGCCCTTGGCGACCAGCAGTATACGCTCCAGCAAGGAATCGGTATCGTGATTGCTGCCCAGCTGGACGCTGAGTTCGGTCAGCTGGTCCAGTCGCTGGGAGATTTGGATTTGATTCAACTCTTGCATGGTTGTTATTCTTGACAACGTTTTGGACGAGACACAGACAGGGCGCGACTCGCAAGCGCAGTTTGGGAGTGTAGCTCCAGCGCAAGCTGTTGTACATAAGGAAATTGCCGATGCGACGAATTTGCATCGGCTTTTCCCTCTTGGCAGAAAAAAAAGCTATCATCGGCTGTAGATAAGCGGGCAACAAACAACAAAACCAACAAATCAAACAACAACAATAAGAGCACATCAGGGATCGTCGTATGAAATTCAAATTTTGGGGTGTTCGTGGTTCCATCCCGTCCCCCGGCCCGCGCACGGCGCGCTACGGTGGCAACACCACCTGCATCGAAGTTCGCACCGACGACGACACCCTGATCGTCATCGACGGCGGCACCGGCATTTTTTCGCTGGCGCAGTCGCTGATCCAGGATAAATCCAAGCCCATCCACGCCAACATCTTCATCACCCACAGCCACTGGGACCACATCCACGGCCTGCCCTTCTTCACGCCGCTGTTCATCCGAGGCAGCCGGGTGCGCCTGCACGGCGTGACCGACCCGGTGACCGGCAACGGCATCGAGCACGTGATGGGCGTGCAGCTGCAAAACAGCTACTTCCCCGTCAGCGAAACCCAGATGGACGCCACCATCGAATACCGCACGCTGGAAGTCGAGCAGCCGATCGAAGTGGGCGACGCGGTGGTCAGCAACGTGGTGATGAACCACCCGGTGACCGACCTCGGCTACCGCATCGCATGCAACGGCCGCTCGGTGTTCTTCACCGGCGACCACGAGCCGCACTACAATATCCACCCGCTCGACCATGCGGAACATGCCGACTACGGGCGCTGGATCGAACAGCGCAACGCCGCCATCGACGCCGCCGTGCAAGGGGTGGACGCGCTGATCGTCGACTGTTCCTACACGCGCGAGGAATATCCGGCCAAGCAGGGCTGGGGCCACGGCACCTTCGACTCGGCGTTCGCGCTGGCGCTGCGCGCCGGCGCCAAGGCGCTATACTGCACCCATCACGAACCGACGCGCAGCGACGATGAACTCGAAGCCGTGTTTGCCGACGTCATGGCGCGCCACGCCTGCTTGCTGGGCGATTTGCAGGTCTTCCTGGCTTACGAAGGCATGGAAGTAACTCTGACGTAGCCCACCTAGCGGAGCGATCATGAATGACGCCGGCGTACGACCTAGTGATGTCGATCTGCGGCTGGCGTTCTTTCAAAAGCTGCAAACCGTTACCACGAAAATCCACGCCACCAGCAACCTCGACGAGATCATGCTCGACCTGGGCATGGAGTTCTGCGACCTGTTCAACTGCGACCGCTTCACCCTGTACGCGATGGATGTGCAGAAGGACTACATCGTCTCCAAGGTCAAGACCGGGCTGACTTCCTTCCGCGACCTGAAACTGGCGATCACCCCGGCCAGCATCGCCGGCTACGTGGCGCTGACGCGCAAGACCGTCAACCTGGCCGACGTCTACGACCAGGCCGAGCTGGGACGCTATTCGCCCGAGCTGCGCTTCCAGCAGGGCGTCGACCAGCGCACCGGCTACCGCACCAAGCAGATGCTGGTGGCGCCGCTGATCTCGGTGCAATCGCGCGAGCTGCTCGGCGTGGTCCAGTTCATCAACAACCGCGACCGCATCCCCTTCTCCAGCATTGCCGAGGACGGCGTCAGGGAGCTGTGCGCAACCTTGTCGGTGGCGTTCTCGCAGCGCATGAAGCCACCGCAGATGGTACGCACCAAGTATGACGGGCTGGTGACAGCGGCGCTGATCTCGGTCCAGGAACTGGAACAGGCTACGCGCAGCGCGCGCACCCGCGAGCTCGATATCGAGGACGTGCTGATCGACGAATATGAGATCAAGCCGGCCGCCATCGGCGTCTCGCTGGAAAAACACTTCGGCGTGCCCTACGAGCACTTCCGCGCGGACCGGCTGAAGCCGGTGGAGCTGTTGAAGAATCTGAAACGCCAGTACGTCGAGGAATCGGGCTGGCTGCCGCTGGAGGATGGCAAGGACGGCCTGCTGGTGGCGGCGCTGGACCCGGAGCGGGTGGCGCACAGCCACATCGTCGAGCAGATCTTCCCGCGCGCCAAGGCGCTGCTGCGCGTGACCAGCCAGCGCGAGTTCCGGCAGATGGTGGAGCTGTACTACGGCCACGGCGACAGCGGCAGCGTCGGCGACCTGCTGTCGGGCATGGACGACGTCTATGACGAGGATGGCGAGAGCGGCTCCGGCGAGCTGTCGGAGGCGGTGGAGAACGAGCTGGTCAAGCTGCTCAACAAGATCATCATGGACGCCTACCGCCAGGGCGTGTCGGACATCCACATCGAACCGCTGCCGGGCAAGGGCAAGACCGGCATTCGCTTCCGCAAGGACGGCACGCTGGTGCCCTACATCGAAATCCCGGCCAGCTACCGGGCGGCGCTGGTGGCGCGGGTGAAGATCATGTGCGACCTCGACATCTCCGAGCGCCGCAAGCCGCAGGACGGCAAGATCAAGTTCAAGAAATACGGCCCGCTCGACATCGAGCTGCGGGTGGCGACCATTCCCTCGTCGGGCGGCGTGGAAGACATCGTCATGCGGATATTGGCGGCCGGCGAACCGATCCCGCTCGACAAGCTGGGCGTGCTGCCGTTCAACCTGGAGCGGCTGCGCGCCACGGTGAGCAAGCCCTACGGCCTGTTCTTCGTCTGCGGCCCGACCGGTTCCGGCAAGACCACCACGCTGCATTCGGTGCTGAATTATCTGAACACGCCGGACACCAAGATCTGGACCGCCGAAGACCCGGTCGAGATCACGCAGAAAGGCCTGCGACAGGTGCAGGTGAACCGCAAGGCCGGACTCGATTTCGCCAGCGTGATGCGGGCGTTTCTGCGCGCCGATCCAGACATCATCATGGTCGGCGAGATGCGCGACAAGGAAACCGTCAGCATGGGCATCGAAGCCTCGCTGACCGGCCACCTGGTGTTCTCCACGCTGCACACCAACAGCGCGCCGGAATCGATCGTGCGGCTGCTGGACATGGGCATGGACCCGTTCAATTTTTCCGACGCGCTGCTGGGCATCCTGGCGCAGCGCCTGGCCAAGCGCCTGTGCGGCAAATGCAAGCAAGCCTACGAACCATCGGCGCA
Organism: Duganella sp. BuS-21; assembly: GCA_041874725.1. Lineage (GTDB taxonomy): Bacteria > Pseudomonadota > Gammaproteobacteria > Burkholderiales > Burkholderiaceae_D > Rugamonas. The sequence goes on from CP097466.1 coordinate 5,162,700, forward strand.
GGAATTGGATGCGCTGCTGAAGGAATATTGCGAAGCATTGCTGGACCCGCCCACGGTGCTGGCGCGCTGGCGCCAGCAATACACCAAGGACGGCAAGTTCACGCTGTACCGCGCGGTGGGCTGCGACGACTGCACCAAGGGCTACCGTGGCCGCGTCGGCCTGCACGAACTGATGATCGGCACCGACCAGATCAAGAAGCTGCTACAGGAACATGCCCGCGTCGCTCAGTTGCTGGCGGCCGCACTGGAAGACGGCATGCTGACCCTGAAAATGGACGGCATCGAAAAGGTTCTTTTAGGGATCACCGACATCAAGATGGTGCGGGCGGTGTGCATCAAGTAGCCGCGCGGCTTGCGGCGGCGGTCGGCCAGGGCGCGCAGTCGCGCCAGGCCGGCTTTCAGGTTGAACGAGCGGCCGGCCAAGGTGGCGTTGACCAGCTCGGCGGCCAGCGCGATCGACGGCGCGGCGGCGCTTTGCGAGCTATACGGCAGCACCAGGCGATAGCGGCCGGCCATGCGCGGCACCACGCCGACAAAGGCCACGGTCACCTCGTTCAGCGCCAGGCGGCGCAGTTCGATGGCGGTTTGCTGCAGCAGTTCGACAATGACAGGCACCTCGTCAGCACGGCGGCCCACCAGGCCGTGCAGGCGACGCAGGCCGGGCAAGGCGGCGTACAGCCGTTGTTGCAATTGTTCGGTTTGTTCTGGCGTCACCGGCTCGAGTTCAACGATGCTCAACAGGCAAGGTTGGGTAGAGTAACGGTTGCCGCTCTCCAGGTAGCGTTGATCTATGATTTTCATGGACACCATTGTGACGCTTGCCGAGCCCGTCCGTAAGCAGCATCCGCCGCAAGGTTTTGTAAGACCAGACTTACAGCTGCTTTTCGAAACACACGGCCAGGGGATTGCCGATGTACTTGCCGTAGTTGGCGATGCGGCGGTAGCCGCGCGCCTCGTAGAAGTCGACTGCGCGGCGGTTGACCAGCCGCGTCTCCAGCCAGACGGCCTGATAGCCGCAAAGGACCGCCTCGGCCTCCAGGAAGCGCAGCACGGCGCTGCCGACGCCGCTGGTGCCGTGACGCGCATACATGCGCTTGATCTCGGCCACGCCCGGCTCCAGCGGCCGGAAGGCGCCGCAACCGAGCGCCGCGCCGCTGTCGTCGCGCGCCACCACGAAACAAGCCATCGGCCCGCGTACATCCTCAACATCGAACGATGCCCTGCCGCCGTCGCCGGTGATGGCCTGCAGCGTGGTCGACAACTCCGCCATCAAAGCAAGCGAATCGGCCGCCCCCGGATCTTCCGCTGCAAGTTGGATATCGTTGGTCATGGCAGGCTCTCCAGAATGGCAGGACCTATTGTAGAGCAAGTTTGCCGCTGAACATCGCCGCCATGGCGGTAACGTCGCGGCCGACGCCACGGTAGCCGATGAAACGGCTGGCCTCGTCGAACATCGGTTCGCCGCTCACTTGCAGGTATTGGATCAGGCCTGAGGCGGCGGTGCGGCTGTAGACGAAGTCCAGGAACGGCTTGCGCTCGGCGATGTTCGCTTCCAGCAGCGCGCGTTCGGCGACGTTCCAGCCGCCGCTGTCCTTGCCGCCGATGCCCACCATATCGGCCACCGGCCCGGACCAGTTGGTGAGGTTGCCCTCGGCATCCTGTTCCCAGTACCAGTCGGTCGACAGTTCGGCAAAGCGCTGGAAGCGCGCCTCGCTGGCGCGCAGCTGCGCCGTGCGCTCCAGCACCGTGTGTTCGAGCTGCTGGTTGTGGCGATCGAGCTTGCGGTGCAGCAGCCGCACCTCCAGCATATTGCGGATGCGGGTTTCAACCTCCACCAGATCGAACGGCTTGCCGATGAAGTCCCTGGCGCCGGCCTGCAGCGCGCGCAGCTTGTGGTTGGGCTGGGCGGTGATGACCAGCGCCGGCACGTAGCCGTCCGGTTCCACGTCCTTGAGCGCGTCCAGCACGGCAAAACCGTCCATGCCGGGCATCTGCAAATCGAGCAGGATCAAGTCGTAGTGGTTGCGCTGGTGCAGGCCGCAGACCGTGTACGGATCCATGGTGCAGCTGACGTTGGTGTAGCCGGCTTTTTCCAGCACCTGCTCCAGCAGCATGACATTGGACTCCTGGTCGTCGACGATCAGGATGGCCGCCTGCAGTAGTTCGGTTGGGGCGATCACGATGGAACTCCTGTGTGCTGCTCGGCGAACTCCAGCGCCAGGTCCAGCGCGCGCATGAATTCGACGACATTGATCGGTTTGGTCAGATAGCGGAAGAACCCGGCCTCTAGCCCTTTTTCGATATCGCGCGGCATGGCGTTGGCCGACAACGCCAGCACCGGAATGGCCGCCATCGACGGATCGTCGCGCAGGATCTTCAGGCAGCCGAAACCGCTCACGCCCGGCAGGTTGATGTCCATCAGGATCACATCCGGATGATAGGTGCGCGCCAGCTGGATGCCGGTGTGGCCATCGATGGCGGTCAACAGCTTGAGGTCGCTGCGGCGCAGGATCAACTGCTCCACCAGCGCCAGATTGGCCGGGTTATCTTCGATATATAGCAAGGTCCGCAGCGACGCGGTCTCCGACAGGCCAGGCGACGCCATGCCGTCGAAGTCGGCCAACTCCAGCACCGGCTCTTCGCTGGCCACCAGCTCGACCCAGAACGTGGTGCCGACGCCGACCGTGCTGTGCACGCCGATGGTGCCGCCCATCAGCTCGACCAGCTGCTTGGTCACCACCAGGCCGATGCCGGTGCCCTCCTCGGCGCCATCCTTCTGGCCCAGGCGGTTAAACGGCTGGAACAGGTTTTCCACCTGTTCCGTCGGCAAGCCCGCGCCGTTGTCGGTCACGCTGATGCGCACCATGCCGGGACGCTCCTCGCCGCACTCCACCATCACCATGCCGCCGGGGCGGTTGTACTTGATGGCGTTGGACAGCAGGTTGATCATCACCTGCTTGACGCGCGTGCGGTCCGCATGCACGAAGTATGGCCGGCTCAGGCTTGGAATGGTCAGGCGGATGCCGCGCTTGTCGGCCTGCGGACCTATCATTGCCTGGCAATCCTTGAGCACTTCCGTCAAGCCCATGGACTCCTGCGACATCAGCACCTTGCCCGATTCAATCATGGCCAGGTCGAGGATCTCGTTAATCAGCTGTAGCAGATACCAGCCGCCCTTCAGAATCTGATCGAGCGAGCGCTGCTGCGATGGGCCGGGCGGCGGGTTATCCGAGGCCAGCAGCTGCGCGAAGCCCAGCACCGCGTTCAGCGGCGTGCGCAACTCGTGGCTCATGCTGGAGAGAAAATCGGACTTGGCGTGATTGGCCTTCTCGGCCGCCGCGCGCGCCGCTTCCAGCGCCACATTGGTGTCCTGCAGCGCCAGTTGCTGTTCGCGCAGGCGCTGGTCCAGCAAGGCTTGTTCCGCCTCCACCTGCTTGCGCGCCGTGTTGTCCGTACCCATCAGCAGGTAGCCGATGACGTTCTCCTGCGCATCGCGCAGCGCGCTGACCGAGACGATGGCCGGGAAACGGCTGCCGTCCTTGCGGACATAGGTCAGCTCATAAATATCCTCGATACCGCGCGAGGCCTTGAACACCAGCGCCTCGAAGCCGGGCCGGATGGTCACGCCGGCCTCCTGGCTGAGGGCGGCAGCGCGCGCAATCATTTCCTGCGCATCGGAGATGCCGGCCGGCGTGATCTGGTTGACCACTTCGGCGGCGCTATAGCCCAGCATGCGCTCGGCGCCGACGTTGAATATCTGGATCACGCCGCGCGTGTCGGTGGCGATGCTGGAGAAGTTGGCGCTGTTGTGGATAGCCAGTTGCAGCGCGTCCGCCTTCAGTGGCGTACCTTCGGGGATATGGTCGATTTTCATTTCAGGGCCTGGCGTTGGCGCACGTCCGACATCAGACGTGCGAATTCATTTTTGACGACGTCGTAGCATTCGCACACGTCCATTTCCAGCCCGGCGCGGTCGAGCACCGAGATGTGGCCGCGTCGGCAGCTGATATAACCCTGGCTTTGCAGGCGGCCGGCGGCCACGGTCACACCTTCGCGGCGTACACCGAGCATGTTGGAGATCAGTTCCTGGGTCATGGTCAGCTCGCTGGTCGGCAAGCGGTCCAGCGTTTGCAGCAGCCAGCGGCACAGCTGCTGGTCGAGCGTGTGGTGGCGGTTGCAGATGGCGGTTTGCGACATCTGCGTGATCAGCGCCTGCGTATAGCGCAGCAGCAGGCGCATCACCGGCCCGGCGCGATTGAACTCGTCCATCAGAATGTGCGACTTCAGGCGGTAGCCGTGACCGGCCGTCTGCACCACCGCGCGGCTGGGCGTGGTGTTGCCGCCCATGAACAGCGAGATGCCGAGGATGCCCTCGTTGCCGACGCCGGCGATTTCGGACGAACTGCCGTTCTCCAGCACGTAGTGCAGCGAGACGATGGCCGAGGTCGGGAAATAAACGTGATTAAGCTGGCCGCCGGATTCATACAGCACATCGCCGAGGCGCATCATGATCGGATCGAGATGCGGCGACAAGCGGTCGAACTCGGCATCGAGCAGCGCAGCCAGCAGGTGGTTTTGATTGGGGTCGTTGAGACGCATGGAAACAATCGTTGTTCCAGTCGTCAACTAGGTGTGCGGCAGGGACGGCAAACGATGACCGTGTAGCAGGGTAACACATACTGCCTTCACCCATTGCTAAATGCGCGATTGGAGGCTGCTACAGCGCGGCGTCGAGCAGCAGTTGCGGCCTTAGCGCGCGCATGCGCAGCTCGCTGAAGTAGCCGCCTGCCTCGGTGTAACGCAGGTAGTGGCGGCCACACTTCCCGCAGCGCGCGACATGGCTGCGGTTGTAGGGATAGTAGCGCGGCGCGATGGGCGCGTCGTCGCCATCGATGCGGGTGCCGGCCGGATGCACCTCGGCGAAGGTCGGTTCGGCAAACGGATCCTCGACCAGCGTCGCCACTTCCTCGAACTGATCCAGCTCCAGGCTCAAGGGCATTGGTTGCCAGGCCAGCAGCGCCGCATCATTGCAGCTACACGGCGCAGCCACCGCCGCCGATGTGTTCGCCAATAGCTTCAAACCCGCAAAATCGATTGCCATCCTGATCCACCCTTAAAACGATTTCTGATTCTAATGCAATCCAGATCAAGTCACCTGCAGGCGAACCAGTTGGAAATTGGTCACGAAAGCCCGTATCTCCCCAATGTGAATGGGGTGCGGACGTCTATTTTGATTGGACGTATACTTTGGCTATGCGCAGTCGGAGTCGGAGTCGGAGTCGGAGTCGATTTTCTGCGAGGAGGAAAGCCATGAGCTGGGAGATATGGGGGCAGGCGTTCGCCATGTTGAGTGTTGCGGTCACCGTCACGACAACTTTAAGCAAAGTGCTACCTATCATTCGCGACCGCTATTTTCCGTACAAGCTGGAAGACGACTACACCTTTTATTTCAAGGCCAAAGGCGGCAAGAAGGCAGTCGTTGTGTTGCCACCCGAAATGCCGGAGGCAAAACAGCAAGACGCCATGCGATGCGCCTACGCGCAACTCGGCCTTCCGCCGCAATCGCATTACCAGGTTCCGATGCCAAGCCATACCGCGAACCTATGGGAGCTTCGCCGCCACACCACCAGGTTGTTCAAAGCCGATCATGCGCAAGCCATCGCCATCCCCTCCGAGATCGCGTATGAGCAGCCAGATCTCGAGTTGGACATCCAGCGCGTGGGCGATGAACTGCGCATCCGGCCACACCAGCCGGTGCAATAAAAAGGGAGCCGCAGCTCCCTTTTGATTTACATGATGTGGTGTCCGATCCACCAGGCGATCGCGGCCACGAAGGCCGAGGCCGGAATGGTGAAGATCCAGGCCCAGACGATGTTGCCCGCCACGCCCCAGCGCACCGCCGACATCTTCTGCGCCGAACCGACGCCGACGATGGCGCCGGTGATGGTGTGCGTGGTCGATACCGGCACGCCCAGCGCGGTCGCGGTAAACAGCGTGATGGCGCCGCCGGTCTCGGCGCAGAAGCCGCCCACCGGTTTGAGCTTGGTGATCTTCTGACCCATGGTCTTGACGATGCGCCAGCCGCCGAACAGCGTGCCGAACGAGATCGCCGTGTAGCACGAGACGATCACCCACAGCGGCGGCTCGGCTTCGCCGGCGGTCGAGTAGCCGGCGGCGATCAGCAGCATCCAGATGATGCCGATGGTCTTTTGCGCGTCGTTGCCGCCGTGGCCCAGACTATAGGCTGCGGCCGACGCCAGCTGCAGGCGGCGGAACCACTTGTCGACCCGGCGCGGCGTCGAGCGCACGAAGATCCACGACACCACCAGCATGATCAGCGAGCCGAACACGAAGCCCAGCAGCGGCGACAGGACGATGAACACCACCGTCTTGATCAAACCGGCCGAGATCAGCGCGCCGGTGCCGCTCTTGGCCACGGCCGCGCCCACCAGGCCGCCGATCAGCGCGTGCGAGGACGAGGACGGAATGCCGTAGTACCAGGTGAAGATGTTCCAGACGATGGCGCCCACCAGCGCGCCAAAGATCACGTACTGGTCCACCACCCCGGGGTCGATGGTGCCCTTGCCCACCGTGGCGGCCACGGTCAGCTGGTGAAACACGAAGATGGCGACGAAGTTGAAGAACGCCGCCATGGCGACGGCGGTCTGCGGCTTCAGCACGCCGGTCGAGACCACTGTGGCGATCGCGTTGGCGGCATCGTGGAAGCCGTTCATGAAGTCAAATATCAGCGCCAGGAAAATCAACAGGCCCAGCACGTAGATACTGATTTGTAGGGTTTGCATGTCAGATCGATCTTTTTATTATCAGGCGTTTTCGACGATGATGCCTTCGATGATGTTGGCCACATCCTCGCAACGGTCGGTCACCGTTTCCAGGATTTCGTAGATGGCCTTCATCTTGATCAGGTTGCGCACGTCCGGTTCGTCGCGGAACAGTTTGGACATGGCGGCGCGCATCACGTGGTCGGCGTCCGATTCCAGGCGGTCGATCTCTTCGCAGATGGCGACGATCTGGCGCGAGTTGTCCATATTGTGCAGCAGGGCCACGGCTTCCTTGACCTTCTCGGCGCAGGCCAGCACCAGTTCGGCCAGGCGTTTGGCTTCCGGCGTGACCGAGTGCAGGTCGTACAGCGACACGGTCTGGGCCGCGTCTTCCAACAGGTCGAGGATGTCGTCCTGGCGGGTGATCAGCTTATGGATATCGTCGCGGTCGATCGGCGTGATGAAGGTCTTGTGCAGCAGGTCGACGGTCTGGTAGGTGATCTTGTCGGCTTGTTTTTCGATGCTTTCGATCGCGTGTACGCGATTTTCCAGGTCATCGAAATTGGACATCAGGCCCACCATCTCTTTTGCGCCTTTGACGCACAGATCGGCGTGCTGATTAAACAGGTCAAAGAATTTGCCCTCGGTGGGCATCAAGCGTCCAAACATAATTTCTCCGTTTATTGATTGCTGCTGAGCGCCGGCGCGGATGGCCCGCCCGGCGTAAAGATTAGTCGCCCTGGTAGACAGCCAAATTACCAGAGTAGTTGCCAAACTTGGTGTACTGGCCGATCCAGGTCAGGCGCACCGCGCCGATCGGACCGTTACGCTGCTTACCGATAATGATCTCGGCGGTTCCCTTGTCGGGCGAGTCGGCATTGTAGACCTCGTCGCGATACAGGAAGATGATGACGTCGGCATCCTGCTCGATAGCGCCGGATTCGCGCAGGTCGGACATGACGGGACGTTTGTTGGGGCGTTGCTCCAGCGAGCGGTTCAGCTGTGACAGCGCGATCACCGGGCAGCCCAGCTCCTTGGCCAGGCCCTTCAGCGAGCGCGAGATCTCGGAGATCTCGGCGGCGCGGTTGTCGCCCGCCTTGGACCCCTGCATCAGCTGCAGGTAGTCGACGATGATCAGGCCGAGCTTGCCGCACTGGCGCGCCAGGCGGCGCGCGCGCGCGCGCATCTCGATCGGGTTCAGCGCCGGGGTTTCGTCGATGAACAACTGGGCGTCGTTCATCTTCTGGATGGCGTGCGTCAGGCGCGGCCAATCCTCATCGTTCAAGCGGCCGGTACGCAGGCGGTGCTGGTCGAGCTGGCCGACCGAACCGAGCATACGCATCGCCAGCTGGGTGCCGCCCATCTCCATCGAGAAGATCGCCACCGGCAAACCGGCTTCGATGGCGACGTTTTCGCCGATGTTGACCGAGAATGCCGTCTTGCCCATGGAAGGACGGCCGGCTACGATGACCAGGTCGCCGCCCTGCAGGCCGGAGGTCATGCGGTCCAGGTCGATAAAGCCGGTCGGCACGCCGGTGATCTCGGATTGGTTGTCGCGCGAATACAGTTCGTCGATGCGTTCGACCACCTGGGTCAAGAGCGGCTGCACCGCCAGCCAGCCGGCGGCGCCACGGGCGCCCTGCTCGGCAATGGCGAAGATGCGCGACTCGGCTTCGTCCAGGATTTCCTTGGTTTCCTTGCCCTGCGGGCTGAAGGCCTGGCCGGAAATATCGTCGGCCACGGTGATCAGCTGGCGCAGCACCGAGCGGTCGCGCACGATCTCGGCGTAGCGGCGGATGTTGGCCGCCGACGGCGTGTTCTGCGCCATCGCGTTCAGGTAGGTCAGGCCGCCGACATCGTCGGCCTTGCCCAGCTGGGTCAGGTTTTCAAACACCGTGATCACGTCGGCCGGCTTGGACGCGTTGATCATGCGGACGATCTGTTCGAAGATGATGCGGTGATCGTAGCGGTAAAAGTCTTCCGGCTGCATCATGTCGGCAATGCGGTCGAACGCCGAGTTATCGCGCAGCAAGCCGCCAATGACGGATTGTTCTGCCTCGATAGAGTGCGGCGGGACGCGGAGCGAGTCGAGTTGCGGGTCGGAGGGGACGTTCATGGCGCGAATTATACCTGCTTGCCTGAGCCAGATTACAAGTTTATGACAAGAAAAAAGCCGGGGATAAGCCCGGCTTTTTCAAGGGTGTTGCTAAACCAGACAGGCGTTGCCGCCCGGTCCAGTCTTAGGCAGCTTCGCCTACTACAGCAACGGTTACTTCCACCACCACGTCGGTGTGCAGAGCAACGCTTACTGGGAACTCGCCAGTGGTCTTCAGAGGACCGGTTGGCAGACGTACCGACGCTTTTTCAACGGCGAAACCAGCTTTGCTCAGGGCTTCAGCGATGTCGAAGTTGGTTACCGAACCGAACAGACGGCCGTCAACACCGGCTTTTTGCGAAACGGTCACGGTCATGCCGTTCAGTTTCTCGCCTTGGGCTTGCGCGGCGGCCAGTTTAGCGGCAGCAGCTTTTTCCAGTTCAGCGCGCTTGACTTCGAATTCCTCGATGGCAGCTGCGGTAGCGCGGCGGGCCATTTTTTGTGGAATCAGGAAGTTACGTGCGTAGCCGTCTTTAACTTTAACGACTTCACCCAGGTTGCCCAGATTGACAACTTTTTCCAACAGAATGATTTGCATAGTTCTTCTCCAGTTACTCTGCCGCGATTAAGCGTTGTGCAGATCGGTGTACGGCAGCAGGGCCAGATAGCGAGCGCGCTTGATGGCGGTGTCAACTTGACGCTGGTAGTGCGCCTTGGTGCCGGTCAGACGTGCTGGCATGATTTTGCCGTTTTCCTGGACGAAGTCTTTCAGGGTGTCTACGTCTTTGTAGTCCACTTGTTCAACGTTTGCTGCGGTGAAGCGGCAGAACTTCTTACGCTTGAACAGTGGGTTTTGTTGCTTGCGCTTTTCTTTCAGCTTGAGCTTGTTTTTGTCGAACTTTTTACCGAATGCCATTTTAGGCTCCTGTATTTAAATTGAGCTGTCTGTGACAGCACTAAAATCAATGATGTGAAACACCAGACTTCTGCTATTGCGGCTTTTCTTGTTGAGGAAACCGGAGAACTGGTACAGGCCTCCCAGCGGCGCCTGGCTGAACCGGCTTGAAATCTCGCCTGCGGCAATCGCGGACACTTCAAACTCGGACAAGCGGGCGATGCCTGCCTCCATCTGCTGCGACCGGTGCTGGAGTACAGCATTCACGATCGGCATACCGGCCGGGGTGTAACGAATTGCATCCCGTTCGGTGATGAGGGCGACAAACTGGAGCTGGTTCAGCTCGGTTCCTTCTCAGAACAATTAAGCGGCAGGAGCAGCAGTGGCAGCTTCAGCGCGATGCGATTTCGCTGCATCTTCGCGTTGTACCGACTTCATCATAGGCGAAGGAGCGGTTTCGGCTTTCTTCAGCTTGACGGTCAGGTGACGCAGAACGGCGTCATTGAATTTGAATGCGGTTTCCAGCTCGACCAGGGTCTCGTTGTCGCACTCGATGTTCAGGCAGATGTAGTGTGCTTTCGCCAGTTTCTGGATCGAGTAAGCCATTTGACGACGGCCCCAATCTTCAACACGGTGAACGCCGCCGCCGCGGGTCGTTACGGTGGTTTTGTAACGCTCGATCATTGCGGGCACTTGCTCGCTCTGGTCCGGGTGGACGATAAATACGATTTCGTAGTGACGCATGTATAACTCCCTTAAGGACTTGTGAATATAGCCCACCCTGGCGTCAAGACAGGTGTGGGAAGAGGTAAGCCCGCGACTATAGCAGCTTTTCGACAAGAACGCCAGCACGCCGTGGCGGCGCCATCCATCAGGGTCAGCTCTGTCAAATGGACATTTTGTCCATTTGACAGAGCTGACCCTGAATTTATTTCGCCGGAAGCAACAAATTCCCTTGCTTTTCGGCTCACACTGTACAAAAATACAGACTGTCTATATACACAGCCCACTGTACCCATGCTCAAGCTCACTGCACGCCAGGAACAAATCCTGAATCTGATCAAGGACGCCATCGAGAACACCGGCTTCCCGCCGACCCGCGCCGAGATCGCCAACGAATTGGGCTTCAAATCCGCCAACGCGGCCGAGGAACATTTGCAGGCGCTGGCGCGCAAGGGTGCGATCGAAATCGCCGCCGGCACCTCGCGCGGCATCCGCCTGCTGGGCACGCATGCCGAACCGGCCACGCCGAAAGTGCCGGCCGTGCTGATGATGGCGCTGCCGCTGATCGGCCGCGTGGCCGCCGGCTCGCCCATGCTGGCGCAAGAAAATCTGGAAGCGAGCTACAACGTCGATCCGGCCATGTTCGCCTCCAAGCCCGACTACCTGCTGAAGGTGCGCGGCGAATCGATGCGCGACGCCGGCATCATGGACGGCGACCTGCTGGCGGTGAAGAAAGTGGACAGCGCCAAGAACGGTCAGATCGTGGTGGCCCGCATCGGCAACGAAGTGACCGTCAAGCGCTACCGCAAAACCGGTTCGACCATCGAACTGCTGCCGGAGAACCCGGACTTCAAGATCATCAAGGTTGATCCGGAGGCCGATGAATTTGCGCTGGAAGGCCTGGCGGTAGGCCTGATGCGGACCTGGCACTAAGCACCTCACCCTGCGCCAGCAAGACCAGATCGGCTTGCTGGCGTGCCTCTAGTGCGACCTGCACAAATACCTGATTCATCAATTGCTGCGCGGCGGCCAGTTCATCATCGCTCATGGCTTGCGCCACGTCGGCCGGAATACTGCGCCCTACCGGCAGCGCCTTCTTGTAGTTGACGGCAAAGCGGTCATAGCAGGCCAGCCAGGCGCTGCGCTGTTCGGCCGTGCGCATGGCGCCGGCCGCGCCGCAATGGAAGCGCGACAGCGCGATGTCGGCGCCGTTGTAGTGGTTGATGTAGTAGTCGATGTCGACGCGGTGATCGCCGGCCCTGGCAGCGGTGGCTGCTAACACCAGGCCGGTGGCGATCAGCGCGCGCATCGTCAGCAGCCTTCGAGTGCCGTGCAGAAGTCGTCAAGCAGGTCGTCGGTATCTTCGATGCCGACCGACACGCGGATCAGCGATTCGGCGATGCCCATCGACGCCCGGCGCTCGGCGCCCATCTCGAAGAAGATGGTGTGCGCGACCGGAATGATCAGGGTGCGGTTATCGCCCAGATTGGACGCCGGAATCGCCAGCTTCAGGCGGTTCAGGAAGTCGAAGCAATCGAGGCCGTCCTTCAACTCAAAACTCAGCAGCGAACCATGGGCGCGGAACAGTTCCGCACTGATGCCGTGCTGCGGATGCGATGTCAGGCCCGGATAGTAGACGGCCGCCACGCGCTCGTCTTTTTCCAGCATCTGCGCCAGCGCCAGCGCGTTGGCGGTGGTGCGCTGCATGCGCAGCGCCAGCGTTTCGGCGCCGACGGCGATGTGGTGCGCGGCGTCCGGCGCCAGCGAGGAACCGAAGTCGCGCAGCGCCTTGGCGCGGATCTGCGCCAGCCCCCATTGCAGCGGCGCGGCTTTCTTGTAGTTCTCGTAGATGTTCGGGTAGCTGGTCCAGTCGTAGGCGCCGGTGTCGGTCAGGCTGCCGCCCAGCGCATTGCCGTGGCCGCCAATCGACTTGGTCAGCGCGTTGACCACCAGCCCCGCGCCCACCGCCTTCGGCAGGAACAGGTAAGGCGTGGTCATGGTGTTGTCCACCACGTACAGGATGCCGCGCTGCTGGCACAGCTCGCCGATGCGCTTGAGGTCCGCCACTTGCGTGCGCGGATTGGCGATGGTTTCGACGAACACCACGCGGGTGTTCTCGGTGATGGCCGCCTCGACGTTGGCCACATCGGTGGCGTCCACGAAGGACACGCCGATGCCCTGGCTCATGGCGGTCTGCCACAGGCTGTTGGTATTACCGAACAAGAAGGCCGACGATACCACGTGGTCGCCGCTGCGCAGCAGCGCCTGCACCACGGCGCCGATGGCGCCCATGCCGGTGGCGAAGCAGATCGTGCCGACGCCCTGCTCCATCTTGTTGACTTTGTCTTCCAGCGCGGAGATGGTCGGGTTGCCCTGACGGCCGTAGCGGAAGCCCGGCTCCTTGCCCTGGAACACCGAGGCCAGCTGGCGCGCGTCGGCATAGCCGAAGGCCACCGAGGTATGGATAGGCTTGTGCAGCGAACCGTGCTCGATGCCCTTCAGGCGGTCGTTGTGCAGAATGGTGGTGGTGAAACCGTAGTTCTTCTTGTCGTTCATAGATCGTTATGCTTCGGGTTTACGCTTCGGTCGCGGCCAGGTTCAGGTTCAGTTGCGAACGGCCGGCATCTTCCGGCGCCTTGGCCTTGGTCGGATGGTGGCGCGCGTACTCCAGTTTATCCAGATACTCGCGGGTCACGTCGCCCGTCACATAGATGCCGTCGAAGCACGAAGCCTCGAAGCTGGTCAGCGCCGGATTTACATCCGAAATGGCGCGTTTCAGCGCATCGATGTCCTGGTACACCAGCGCATCGGCGGTGATCTCACGGCACACTTCTTCCACCGTGCGGCCGTGGGCGATCAGCTCGTCGCGGGTCGGCATGTCGATGCCGTACACGTTCGGGTAGATCACCGGCGGCGCGGCCGAAGCGAAGATCACTTTCTTGGCGCCCGAGTCGCGCGCCATCTGCACGATTTCGCGGCTGGTAGTGCCGCGCACGATGGAGTCATCCACCAGCAGCACGACCTTGCCCTTGAACTCGTCCGGAATCGCGTTCAGCTTCTGGCGCACCGATTTCTTGCGCGCAGCCTGGCCCGGCATGATGAAGGTACGGCCGATGTAGCGGTTCTTGATGAAGCCTTCGCGGTATTCCTTGTGCAGTGTCAGCGCCAGCTGGATCGCAGCCGGACGCGACGAGTCCGGAATCGGCATCACGACGTCGATGTCGTCGGCCAGGCCTTCGCGCTTGATCTTCTCGGCCAGGTACTCGCCCATTTTCAGGCGGGTGCTGTACACCGAGGCGCCGTCGATGACCGAATCAGGACGCGCCAGATACACGAACTCGAACACGCATGGATTCAGCGATGGATGGTCGGCGCACTGGCGCGCATGCAGCTGCTTGTCGTGGTCGATGAAGACCGCTTCGCCCGGCGCGATGTCGCGCACGAAACGGAAGCCCATGCCTTCCAGCGCCACCGATTCCGAAGCGATCAGGTACTCCACGCCTTCCGGCGTCTCGTTGATACCCAGGCACAGCGGACGAATGCCGAACGGATCGCGGAAGGCCAGCAGGCCGACGCCGGCGATCTGCGCCACGGCGGCGTAACCACCGCGCACGCGGCGATGCAGCACGGTCACGGCGTTGAAGATGGTTTCGGCATCGATGGAAATACCGACGGTGGCTTTTTCGATCTCATGCGCCAGCACGTTCAACAGCACTTCCGAATCGGAGTCGGTGTTGATGTGGCGGCGGTCGTTCTCGAACATCTCTTTCTTGAGCTGTTCCCAGTTGGTCAGGTTGCCGTTGTGGGCCAGCGTGATGCCGAACGGGGCGTTGACGTAGAACGGCTGCGCTTCTTCCTCGCTCGACGAACCGGCGGTCGGATAGCGGCAGTGGCCGATGCCCGAGTTACCCTGCAGCGTACGCATATTACGGGTGCGGAACACGTCGCGCACCAGGCCGTTGGCCTTGTGCATGGCGAACATGCTGCTGTGATTGGTCGCGATACCGGCCGCATCCTGGCCGCGATGCTGCAGCAGCAGCAAGGCGTCATACAGCATTTGGTTGACAGGTTGATGGGAGACGACGCCGACGATGCCACACATGATGATGCTCCTGGACAGGTACTACAGATTTAAAGAATTCAAAAATTCACATGCTGCGCCATCGCAGCGGGAAGGAAGTCCTTGACCATGCGCGCACCAACTTCCGCGTAAGGGCTCAACAGCGCCTCCTTCCAAAAAGACTGTTGTGGCAGCGAGGTCATCCCACACAAGATGACGCCGGCCAACACAATTACAAGCCCGCGCGCCAGACCGAAGACCACGCCCAGCAGGCGGTCGATCATGCTCAGGCCGCCTGCGTCGAGCAAGGCGTCCAGCGCCAGCGACAACAGGCCCATTAAAATGCGCGCACCGATAAACAATGCGATAAAGGCAAGGATCAGGCGCAGCACTTCGCCCGGCACGGCCGCCGGCAGCATCTGCGCCAACTGCGCCGCGTAAGCGTTAGCGACCACGAAGGCCACCACCCAGCCGGCCAGCGACAGCACTTCCTTGACAAGGCCGCGCACCACGCCGATGATGACCGACGTGACCAGCACGAACAGCACCAGATAGTCGAAGATCGTCACGTGGCGCTGCGGATCAGACGGTTTCCAGGCGGCCGCTCAGGCCCATGCCGGCCAGCTTGGCCTTGACCTTTTCGGCCTCTTCCTTGCTGCTGAACGGCCCGACGCGCACGCGCGTGATGTCGCCCGACGGCGTTTTCTGGGTAAAGGAGCTGATCCCGGCGCTCTTCAATTTGGCGCGCAGTTCGTCGACCTTGGCCTGATCGCTCAGGGCCGCCACTTGCAGCACGAATTTCTCGCCAGCCGGCGCGGCGGCCTGCTTGCCTTCCAGGATGGCCAGCGCACGGGCGTCTTCCGACTTGGCGGGCTTGGCCTCGACCGGCTTGGCTTCGGCGGCTTTGGCGCTCTCGGCGGCCTTGGCCTTGGCTTCGGCCAGCTTGCGTTCGGTTTCCTGCTTCTCGGCTTTCAGCCTGGCTTCGGCTTTGACCTCGGCTTGCTTGCGCTCGATTTCCTGCTTGTACTCGGCGTCCTGGCGCGCCTTCAGTTCACGCTCAGCCTTGGCCTCCGCCTTGGCATCCTTGGTGGTGTCGACGGCGGCCACGACCGGCACGGCAGCCCTGGCGGCAGGTTTAAGGTCTTCGACGATTTCTTCCTTGCTGTCCAGTGCGGCGCTCTGCGCCACCGGGGCGGCAAGCGGGGCCGGGGCCAGTGCCGGCGCCACGGCTGGCTTGTCCTTGGAAGGGATTTTGATGTCGATGTCGGACGACAGCGGCTTGGGTTCGGAATCGAGCACCATCGGCAGGCCGACCGCCACCGCCAGTGCAATCGCGATAGCGCCGACCAGACGGCGGCGCGCGCGTTTCTTTTCCGGCAATATCGGATCGTCCTCTTCGCGGTCGCGGGCGCGACGCTTGGTGGCGCCGCCTTCGGCCGTGGAGGCGCGCTTGGAGCGGGCGCGCTCCGTCGCCGCGCGGTCGTCCGCGCTGGTGTAATAGCCGCTGTCTTGACCAGCGCCGGCCGAATCCTGCTTGTTTTTACCGAGTTTCGAGAACAAGCCCATGCGTGATTTCAGTCCTGTGCGTTCAGTGGAGTGAGGATTTCCGCGCCGCCATGACACCGGCAACGGTCAGGAAAGATCCAAAAACCACAATTCTATCATCCTCACCGGCCCGGCCGACGGCATTTGCGTACGCCGCACCCGGATCGTCGAACACATGGATGGTGCGTTCATCGCGTTCCGGCTGCACCAGCGGCACCTTGGCAGCCAGTTCCGAGGCGCTGGCCGAGCGCGGCGATGGCAGCGTGGCCAGGCACCAGTGGTCGATATGTTCGGACATGGCGGCGATCACGCCGTCGATATCCTTGTCCTGCATCGCGCCGAACACGGCGTAGGTATACCGGTGGAAGCCCATATTGCCGAGGTTCTGGTTCAGCGCGGCGGCGGCGTGCGGGTTGTGCGCCACATCGAGGATGATGGTCGGGCGGCCCGGCAACACCTGGAAGCGGCCCGGCAGCTCCACCGTCACCAGGCCGGTGCGCACTTCCTGGGCGCCGACCGGCAGCACCAGCTTGAGCGCCTCCAGCGCGGCCAGCACGGCGCAGGCGTTGAGGATCTGGTTGGCGCCGCGCAGGCTCGGATACGCCAGCGAATTGCGGCGCTGGTTGCGACCGCCGTAGTTCCACTGTTGCTTGTCGCCGGAATAGTTGTAATCCCGGCCCATCAGCCACAGGTCGGCGCCGATGGCTTCTGCGTGGTCGATCAGCGATTGCGGCGGCACCGGGTCCGAGCAGATCGCGGTCTTGCCGGCACGGAAAATGCCGGCCTTCTCGAAGCCGATTTTCTCGCGCGTATCGCCCAGGTAGTCGGTATGGTCGATATCGACGCTGGTGACGATGGACACGTCGGCATCGACGATGTTGACGGCGTCCAGGCGGCCGCCCAGGCCCACTTCCAGAATCACCACGTCCATGCCGGCTGCCGACAGCAGCTTCATGATGGCCAGGGTGGTGAATTCGAAATACGTCAGCGTGGTAGCGCCGCGCGCGGCTTCCACCGCGTTGAAGGCGCTCACCAGCACCTCGTCGCTGGCCAGTTCACCGTTGATACGGGCGCGCTCGTTGAAGTCGAGGAAGTGCGGCTTGATGTACAGTCCCACCTTGTAGCCGGCGCGCATCAGCACCGATTCCAGCATGGCGCAGGTCGACCCCTTGCCGTTGGTGCCGGCCACCATGATGACGGGGCAGCTAAAGCCCAGTTGCAGGCGTTCCTTGACGGCGAGAACGCGGTCCAGCCCCATGTTGATGACGGTTTCGGCGTGGCGCGATTCAAGCAGCGCAAGCCAGGCGGGCAAAGTAGTTGGGAGGTTCGACATGAGGAGACTCTGAAATGAAAACGGCGCGCAGGCCGGATGATATCCGATTGCGCGCCGTTGCGTGTAACGTCATTCCCGCGCAGGCGGGAATCCATACAACGCTAGACTGCCGGCGCAGCATGGATGCCCGCGTGCGCGGGAATGACGGGCTTATGCCAGCACTTCGACAGGTTGGTTCTGCAGCAGGGCCAGCAGGCGGGCGATTTCTTCGCGCATCTTGCGGCGGTCCACGATCATATCGACCGCGCCCTTGGTCACCAGGAACTCGGCGCGCTGGAAGCCTTCCGGCAGTTTCTCGCGCACGGTGTTCTCGATCACGCGCGGGCCGGCGAAGCCGATCAGCGCCTTCGGCTCGGCGATCACCACGTCGCCCATGAAGGCGAACGAAGCGGACACGCCGCCCATGGTCGGGTCGGTCAGCACGCTGATGAACGGCAGTTTCTTTTCCGACAGCTTGGTCAGCATGGCGGTGGTCTTGGCCATCTGCATCAGCGACAGCAGGCCCTCTTGCATGCGGGCGCCGCCGGTGGCGGTAATGCAAATGAACGGCACCTTCTGTTCCAGCGCCTGCTGGGCGCCGCGCACGAAGCGCTCGCCGACCACGGACCCCATGGAGCCGCCCATGAACTCGAATTCAAAGCACGCCACCACAACCGGCAGGCTCATGATGGAACCGCCCATGACGATCAGCGCATCGGTCTCGCCGGTGGCTTCCATGGCTTGCTTGAGACGGTCAGGGTATTTCTTGCTATCTTTGAATTTCAGGGTATCGACCGGCAGGGTATCCATGCCGATTTCATAACGGCCGCCGGCGTCGAACAGGCTGTCGAGGCGTTCGCGCGCGCGGATGCGCATGTGGTGGTCGCATTTCGGGCAAACGTGCAGGTTCGACTCCAGGTCGGTACGGTACAGCACGGCTTCGCACGATGGGCACTTGACCCACAGGCCTTCCGGCATCGTCTTGCGAGCGCCGGCGTCGGAACGCTGGATACGTGGGGGCAGCAGTTTTTCCAACCAACTCATAAATTCTCCTTGCAGCTATCTTGTGGGCAGAAGTGTAGCCGTTTCCCGCCGACCTGTCGAACATTGCATTACATCAGTTCGGCGCCGCCGTCATGCCATCACTGCATTTTTAGAGGAAAACCACTACGACTTGCGATATCGCCCCAAAAAAAGTGTTGTCTTAAAATACTTTGTCTTGACAATCCACAAACACCGTGAGACTATCTGCTCACTGAAAAGACATTACAAATTGACATCAAGGATTATCATGAAACAACTTAAAGTTCTGTTACTCGCAGCCACCGCCTTCGCCTCCTTCAGCGCCGGCGCTGCCAATCTGATCACCAACGGCGGTTTCGAAGATGGTAGCTCGACTGGCTACGCCAGCTTCAGCTCCGATTACGCCAAGGCCGGCAATCTGTACGATCCGTCCATCGTGACCATCGGCAGCAACCCGAACAGCTTCCACAGCGCCTGGGGCAGCTTCGGCGCCCTCGAAGGCAGCAACATGCTGATCGTCAACGGCGGCATCGTTGGCGCGCAAAATCTGGTGTGGTCGCAGACCCTGAACCTGGCAGCCGGCAGCTACGACTTCAGCGCCGCCGCCGCCAGCAGCTACGGCAGCAACCCATCGAACGTGATCGCCGTCGCCACCATCGGCGGCACCGACTACGCGCTGGGCGGCGTACAGCTGGGCAGCACCGTTGGCCAGTGGGACACCTTTTCGGGCGTGCTGAACCTGCAAAGCGCAGCCAGCGTCCAGATCAAGCTGCTGAACCTGACCACCGACTACCACGGCAACGACTTCGCCGTCGACCGGATCTCGCTGACCTCGGCCGTACCTGAGCCAACCACCTACGCCATGCTGCTGGCCGGCCTGGGCATGCTGGGCTTCGCTGCCCGCCGCCGCCGCAACTGAGCAGCAACTGAGCGGCAACTGAGCAACTCCGGCAGCACCAAAAAAAAGGATCCTCGCGGATCCTTTTTTTTACCCCCAAACGAAGGGGTCTGCCCCCCCCCCTTCGGGTCAGCCCCCGGCCGCAGCGGTGTGCGGGTTAAAGCGGTGCCTCAAGCATCCAAGGCACTCCGTATGCCGGCCACGAAGGCCTGCACTGCGGCCACCGCCCCCGCCTCCCCCGCGCTTTCGATTTCCTGGATGATGCGGCTGCCGATCACCACCGCGTCGGCCACTTCCGCCACCGCCCGCGCCGTGGCGCCGTCGCGGATGCCGAAGCCTACGCCCACCGGCAATTTCACGTGCTTGCGGATCGCCGTCAAACGGCTGGCGACGTCGGCGACATCGATGTTGCCGGCGCCGGTCACGCCCTTCAACGACACGTAATAGCTGAAGCCGCCACCCACCTTGGCCACCTGGGCGATGCGCTCCTCGGTCGAGGTCGGCGCCAGCAGGAAGATCAGGTCCAGTTCGGCCGCGCGCATGGCGGCGGCGAACTCTTCGCACTCTTCCGGCGGATAGTCCACCACGATGGCGCCATCCGCGCCCACCGCCACCGATTGCTCGATGAAGGTCTTGGAACCGATGCGCTCGATCGGGTTGGCATAGCCCATCAGTACCACCGGCGTGGTCTGGTTGGTCTCACGGAACTCCGCCACGTAGGCGAACACATCCTTGATGCCGACGCCGTTGGCCAGCGCCCGCTCGCAGGCGCGCTGGATCACCGGGCCTTCGGCCATCGGATCGGAAAACGGCACGCCCAGCTCGATGATGTCGGCGCCGCCGGCCACCAGTGCGTGCATCAGCGGCACGGTGGACGCCTTGCCCGGATCGCCGGCGGTGATGAAAGTAACGAGCGCGGTTTTGTTTTGCGCCTTCAGGGCGCTGAAAGTTGCTGCGATTTTGGACATGATGCTCTCTTTGATTAGTCGATCGTCATTCCCGCGCAGGCGGGAATCCATGGTCAGCATGGGTTCCCGCCTGCGCGGGAACGACGGGCTAGCTAAAGTTCAACCCCATACGCTCTGCGACCGTATGCATGTCCTTGTCACCACGGCCCGACAGGTTGGCCAAAATAATCTGATCCTTGGGCAGCGTGGCCGCCAGCTTGACCGCGTAGGCCAGCGCATGCGACGACTCCAGCGCCGGGATGATGCCTTCGATCTGGCAGCAATCGTGGAAAGCCTGCAGCGCTTCCTGGTCCGTGATCGACACGTACTCGGCGCGGCCGATATCCTTCAGGTAGGCGTGCTCCGGACCGACGCCCGGATAGTCCAGCCCGGCCGAGACCGAATGCGTCTCGGTGATCTGGCCGTTCTCGTCCTGCAGCAGATAGGTGCGGTTGCCGTGCAAGACGCCCGGATAGCCCTTGGTCAGCGACGCCGCGTGCTTGTCGCCGTCCAGCCCCTCGCCCGCCGCCTCCACGCCGATCAGCTTGACACTCTTCTGGTCGATGTAGGGATAGAAGATGCCCATGGCGTTGGAACCACCGCCGATGCAGGCCATCACATAATCGGGCTGGCGACCGGTCATTTCCGGCATCTGCACCAGGCATTCCTCGCCGATCACCGACTGGAAGTCGCGCACCAGCATCGGGTAAGGATGCGGGCCGGCCACGGTGCCGATGATGTAGAAGGTGTTTTCAATATTCGTGACCCAGTCGCGCATGGCTTCGTTCAGTGCGTCCTTCAAGGTCTTGGAACCGGATTCCACCGGCACCACGGTCGCGCCCAGCAGCTTCATGCGGTAGACGTTCTGCGCCTGGCGCTTGACGTCCTCGCTGCCCATGTAGACCACGCACTCCAGCCCGAAACGGGCGCAGATGGTGGCGGTGGCGACGCCGTGCTGACCGGCGCCGGTCTCGGCGATGATGCGCGGCTTGCCCATGCGCTTGGCCAGGAGGGCCTGGCCGATGACGTTGTTGATCTTGTGCGCGCCGGTGTGGTTCAGGTCTTCGCGCTTGAAGTAGATCTGCGCGCCGCCGGCCAGCTCGGACCAGCGCTTGGCGTGATAAATCGGCGACGGACGGCCGACAAAGTGCTTGAGCTCGTAGCGGAATTCTTCGAGGAACTCGGGATCCTTGCTGTAGCGCAGGTAGGCTTCGTTGAGCTCGGCCAGCGCGTAGGTCAGGGTTTCGGCGACGAAGCTGCCGCCGTAGGGACCAAAGTGGCCTTTGGCGTCAGGAAGTGGGTAATCCTTGGCGTGAAACAGAGGTTGCATGATGGGCTGCGCTTTCTAAAATGGTATCTCCCGCCCGCACCGCCGCAACAAAGTCGGCGATCTTGCGGGCATCCTTGATTCCCTTGGACGCCTCGACACCAGAGCTGATGTCGACGGCGTAGGGGCGTACACCTGCCACCGCGTCAGTCGCGTTGTGTACGCTCAAGCCACCACTTAAAACGACCCGAGGCGCGAGATCTTTTGGAATGAGAGACCAATCAAAACCCTTTCCTGCGCCACCGTAAGCATCCACATAGGTATCCAGCAACAGGCTGGTGAACAAGGGACTGGCGGCGCGGTTTGCCTGTTCGTATTCTAGCAGTTCATCCGGGCGCGTGTCAGGCTTGACGCGAAACACCTTCAGATACTGTCGTCCGGCGGCTGCGGCGATGGCGGCGCCCTGCTCCACCGTCTCATCGCCATGCAGTTGCAGCAATGACAATGGCGCCACGCGCACCACGGCCGCCACCTCCTCCGGCGTGGCGTTGACGAACAGGCCGACGCAGGCAATGAAGGGCTGCACGGCGGCGATCAGCTCGGCCGCCCGCTGCGGCGTGACATAGCGCGGGCTTTTCGGATAGAACACGAAACCGATCGCATCCGCGCCGGCGGCCACCACGGCCTGCATGTCTTCCTCGCGGGTCAGGCCGCAGATTTTGATACGGGTGCGCATGCTTCCATCCTTTTAGAACCAGGGCAGCCCGCTGGTGGTTTCCAGCGGCAGTCCCCATTTTTCATCGTAATCGATCTTGGCCAGGTACAGGCCGTCGGGCATGAAGGTGGGCGCGGCCAGGCTGCGGTTCTTCGACGCCAGCAGCTCGGCCATCCAGCCCGGCTCCTCGCGGCCCTGGCCGATGTAGACCAGCGAACCGACCACATTGCGCACCATGTGGTGCAGGAAGGCGCTGGCCTTCAGGCTGAACACGATCAGGTCGCCATGGCGGCGCACCTGCACCGCGTGCATCAGCTTGACCGGCGACTTGGCCTGGCATTGCGCGGCACGGAAGGTGCTGAAATCGTGCGTGCCGACCAGCGCCTGGGCTGCTTCCTGCATGCGCTCCACGTCCAGCGGCCAGTGATAGAAACCGGCGCGGCCGTGGAGCAGCGGCGAACGCGTGGAGTGGTTGTACAGCACGTAGTGGTAAGTGCGGGCGCGGGCGCTGAAGCGGGCGTGGAAAAAGTCGTCCACGCCGGGATCGCCGTCAAGCTCCTTGGCCCAACGCACGCAGATCGATGGCGGCAGGAAGGCGTTGATGCCGCGCACCCAGGAGTGCGGCACACGGGTCAGCTCGGTATCGAAATGGACCACCTGCTCGGACGCATGCACGCCGGCGTCCGTGCGGCCGGCACAGGTCGTGGCCAGCGGCACCGTGGCGAACGACTGCAGCGCCTGCTCCAGTTTGTTCTGCACGGTCAGGCCGCTGTCCTGTTTCTGGTATCCCTGCCAGGCCTGGCCGTCGTACTGAAGCCCGATTGCTATCCGTTTCACTACTGCCCAATCCACAAGTCTGAATCAGCCATTATATAACGGCGCTGAATTAGCTCAGCTGGGCCTTCATGGCGTTGGCCTTGGCGATCTGCTCGTCGCTGCCGCCGCGCAGGACTTCGTCCAGCAGCTCGCGCGCGCCTTCCTTGTCGCCGATTTCCTGATAGGCGATCGCCAGATCCAGCTTGGTGTCCATTTCCATGTGGTGCGCGGACAGCGGCTCGTTGCTGCCGGAAGATGCCGGTGCCGTATCGGCCGAGGCCGTTGCCGGTGCGGAGTCGCCAAAGCTGTCCAGGTCCAGGTCGATGCTCGACAGGTCGAACTCCGGTGCGGCCGGTGGCGGCGCGGCGGTGATGTTTTCCACTTCGGCCGGCAGTTCAAGGCTGGTGTCGAAGTCCAGCGGTGCGGCCGGCGCTTTCGGCGGCTCGGTCAAGGCCGGCACTTCCGGAATATCGAAGCCAGCCAGGTCCAGGTCGAGCGGATCGGTGGCGGCCGAAGGCTTGGTGTCGGCGGTCTGCGTGGCCGAGGCCGGCAGGTCGAGGCCGAAGTCCATGCTCATGTCGTCGGTCGGGGCCGGCATTTCGATGGCCGGCGCCGCTGCGGCGACCGGCTCGAAGCTGAGGCCACCCAGGTCGAAGTCCATCAGGTTGTCGGTTTCGGCGGCCACCGAGGCCGGCGAGATCGAGGCGTCGGCCGCCTGCGGCAGCGCGGTGTCCATGTCGGCGTCGAAGTCGAGCGGGTCGGTGGAGATGGTTGGAATCGCGGCCGGCGCCGGTGCGGCGTCGCGGCTAAGGTCCAGATCCAGCGCCGACGGTTCGGCCGGCGCGTAGGTGCTGGCGGCATCGCTACTGAAATCGCTACTGAAATCGTTGCTGAAATCCTTGCTGAAATCGCTGCCGAAGTCCGGCGCGGCCGCAGCCGCAACCCCACCGGCCGCAGCGGCTGCCGCCACCGCCGGCGCGGCGCCGAACTGCGCATCGCCGCCATCCTTGCCCATGGTGTACAGCGGATTGCTCGGATCGATGCCACGGCCCATGGTGACGGCCTGCTCCCACTCGTCGCCCTGGCCACGGGTCAGCGCATACAGTTCCGACGCCTGGGTCTCGAACGAACGCGCATCCTTGCGGGCCACATAAATTTCCAGCAGCTTCAGGCGCACGGCGTGGCGCTCCGGATGGGTGCGCAGCGCTTCCTTCAGGATCTCTTCGGCCTGGGCGTCGCGGCCGTAGGCGATGTACACATCGGCTTCCGCCACCGGATCGACTTCATTGGTATCGAGCTGGCTGGCCGAGGGCGCGAAGTTGGAATTGAACACGCTGTTGTTGGTGTCCACGCTCTGGCCGCCAGCGTCGGCGATCAGCGGGGTCGGCGCCGGCAGCGCGGTCTCGCCCAGGATGGACGATTCCTCCTGCGGCACCACGAATTTCTTGCGGCGGCGCGACGCCATGATGCCCAGCGCGCCCAGCAGCACGGCCGCCGCGGCCGCGCCCACGTAGGTGATGTTGTCCATCAGGATTTCGAACAGGCTAGGCTCGACCAGCTTCTTCGGCGGCAGCACCAGCGTACGCTTCGGTTTGACCTCGGCCGGCGTGTTGTCGATGACCGGCGCGCTGGCGGCCACTTCCGGCGCCGGCTTGACGTCGGCGGCGGCCTTGTTCTTCAGGGCCATCAGCTTCTCAAGGTCGTTGACGTTCTTTTCCAGTTCCTTGACGCGGCTGGCCGCTTCATCGACCTGCTTCTGCTTGGCGAGCTTTTCTTCCGCCACCGCCGCCGCGCCGGTCTTGCCCTGTTGCGGCGCGGCGGCGGCGGTGGCCTTGGACAAGGTCAGCTTATCCTTGGCGGTATTGGTGGCGGTCGGTTTCTCTTCGACCTTGGCCGTGATCTTGCCCGATACATTCTGCGAGGCGTCCGGCTCGGCGCTTGCCGGCGCGGCGGCAACCTGGCCGGCCAGTTTGGCGCGGTAGGCGTTGAAGTCGGCCGCGTGCGCGACCACCACGCTGCGTGCCTCGCCTTCACCGCCGCCGTTGCTGCGAATGGCGTCCGCATCCGGCACCGCCAGGATCTGGCCCGATTTAAGGCGGTTCATATTGCTGCCGCTGAACGCTTCCGGATTGGCGCGGTACAGCGCCACCAGCATCATGTCCAGCGACACATCCACCGGCTTGACCTGGTTGGCGATGCGGGTCAGGTTGTCGCCGGCCTTGACGGCGTATTCGCTGGCGGCGGCCTTGGCCGGCGCGGCCGGGCGTGCCACCGGGGCCGGCTGCGCTGCGGCAGGCGCCGGCGCCGGCGTTTGAGTGTGTGCTGGGGCAGGAACTGCTGGCGCGGCCGCCGGGCGGTTGCCCAGGTCCACCGGCGCGGTCACTTGCGGCGCTTGCGTGGCGCGCAGGTCGGGCGGGTCCAGCAGGAAGGTGTACTCGCGGACCATGCGGCCGCCGGTCCAGCTCAACTCCAGCAACATGTCGACGAAGGGTTCGTTGATCGGCTGGCTGGAGCTGATCTTGATGAGCTGCTTGCCGTTGCGCTGTTCAATGTCGAAACGCAGCGACAGCAGCGCCGGATTGAAATCGATATTCGCGCTGCGGAAAGCCTCGATCGGCGCCAGCTTGGCGATCAAGGCGCTGGCCTCATCCTGGGTGACGGCGGTCAATTCGATCTCCGCCCGCAGCGGCTGCCCCAGTGCGGACAGGACGGTCAGCTTGCCCAGTCCCGCTGCATTTGCAGACGCCGCCAACAGCACAGTACTGGCCACCGCGCTGGTGATGGACTTCAACGCGAACGAGACATAAGGGCGATGGTGTACTGGCATAGTGGGGCGTTTTTTTATGATTGTCAGAGAGAAAATGTTACTTTCCCGGATATACCAACATAACATCATGCTTAGGAGCATGCAAGCTTTGCACCACTGTAAACCAACAAAAGGGCTTTCCCCTATGAGAACACCTAGGAAAAAGCCCTTCTCTTGTGCGAATTAAGACTTACTGATCCAGCACGATGCGCAACATGCGGCGCAGCGGTTCAGCCGCGCCCCACAGCAACTGGTCGCCGACGGTGAAGGCCGACAGGTATTCCGGCCCCATGCTCATCTTGCGCAGGCGGCCGACCGGGATCGTCAGGCTGCCGGTGACGGCGGCCGGCGACAGGTCTTTCATCGACGCTTCGCGGGTGTTCGGCACCACTTTGGCCCACTGGTTGGCCGACGCGATGATGTCGGTGATCTCGTCCAGCGGCACATCCTTGTTCAGCTTGATGGTCAGCGCTTGCGAGTGGCAACGCATGGCGCCGATGCGCACGCACAGGCCGTCGACTGGAATGACTTTTGAGCCGAAGTCTGGACCCAGGCCCAGGATCTTGTTGGTCTCGGCGCCGGCTTTCCACTCTTCCTTCGACTGGCCGTTGCCCAGGTCCTTGTCGATCCATGGGATCAGATTGCCGGCCAGCGGCACGCCGAACTGCTTGGTCTCGTCGGCGCTCAGGCCGTGCTGGGTGGCCAGCACCTGACGGTCGATTTCCAGGATGGCCGATGCAGGATCGTCCAGCAGCGGCTTGATGGCGCCGTTGATGGTGCCGAACTGGGTCAGCAGTTCACGCATGTGCTGCGCGCCGCCGCCCGATGCCGCCTGGTAGGTCATGGAGGTCATCCAGTCGACCAGGCCGTGCTGGAACAGGCCGCCCAGGCCGATCAGCATGCACGACACCGTGCAGTTGCCGCCGATGAAGTTCTTCACGCCCTTGCCCAGCGCGTCCTTGATCACGTGCATATTGACCGGGTCCAGCACGATGACCGCGTCTTGGTCCATGCGCAGGGTCGACGCGGCGTCGATCCAGTAGCCGTTCCAGCCGGCCGCGCGCAGTTTCGGGAACACTTCGGTGGTGTAGTCGCCGCCCTGGCACGAGATGATGATCTCGCACTTTTTCAGTTCGTCGATATCGGTGGCGCTTTTCAGTTTGGTTTCATTCTTGGCCATCGCCGGGGCGTTGCCGCCCGGGTTAGAGGTGGTGAAGAACACCGGTTCGATATGGGCGAAATCGCCCTCTTCCTGCATGCGCTGCATCAGGACCGAACCTACCATACCGCGCCAACCTACCAAGCCTACGAGTTTCATTTTTGCTCTTCCTTATAATTTCGTCGCTCCCGCGCAGGCGGGAGCCTATAGAACGCTTGCTCATCATGGATTCCCGCTTGCGCGGGAACGACCTCAGGCCAGCGCTTTAACGACAGCGTCGCCCATCTCTTCGGTCCCCACCTTGGTGGTGCCTGCTTCGTAGATGTCGGCGGTGCGCAGGCCTAGTGCCAGCACCTTTTTGACGGCGGTCTCGATGCGATCGGCCTGCTCGGCCTTGTTCAGCGAGAAGCGCAGCATCATGGCGGCCGACAGGATGGTTGCCAGCGGATTGGCGATGCCCTTACCGGCGATGTCCGGCGCCGAACCGTGCGACGGTTCGTACAGGCCCTTGTTGTTGGCGTCCAGCGAAGCGGAAGGCAGCATGCCGATCGAACCGGTCAGCATGGCGGCCGCGTCCGACAGTATGTCGCCGAACATATTGCCGGTGACGATGACGTCGAACTTCTTCGGCGCGCGCACCAGTTGCATGGCGGCGTTGTCGACGTACATGTGGTCCAGCGCCACGTCCGGATAGTCCTTGTGGACGTCGGTTACGATGTCTTTCCAGAACTGGAAGGTCTCCAGCACATTGGCCTTGTCCACCGAGGTCAGGCGCTTGCCGCGCTTTTGCGCCGCCTGGAACGCCACGTGGGCGATGCGGCGGATTTCACCTTCGGCATAGCGCATGGTGTCGAAGCCTTCGCGCTGGCCTTTGAACGGGCCGTCCGGGCATACACGCACGCCGCGCGGCTGGCCGAAGTAAATATCGCCGGTCAGTTCGCGCACGATCAGGATGTCCAGGCCGGAGACGATTTCCGGTTTCAGGGTCGAGGCGTTGGCCAGCTCAGGATACAGGATGGCCGGACGCAGGTTGCCGAACAGGCCGAGGTTCTTGCGCAGGCCCAGAATGGCTTGCTCGGGACGCAGCGGACGGTCCAGCGTGTCGTACTTCCAGTCGCCGACGGCGCCGAACAGCACGGCGTCCGCGTCCTGGGCCAGCTTGAGCGTGGCTTCCGGCAGCGGGTGGCCGCTGGCTTCGTAGCCGGCGCCGCCGACCGGCGCGGTTTCCATCTCGAATTGCT
This sequence comes from Duganella sp. BuS-21, assembly GCA_041874725.1. Taxonomy (GTDB): domain Bacteria; phylum Pseudomonadota; class Gammaproteobacteria; order Burkholderiales; family Burkholderiaceae_D; genus Rugamonas. The sequence goes on from CP097466.1 coordinate 5,190,984, forward strand.
CGCCCAGCACATTCAGTACCTTGACTGCCTGCGTGACGATTTCCGGGCCGATGCCGTCGCCCGGGAGGATTGCGATTTTCATAGTTCTATCTTTAGATGACGTTAGCCAACCAGGGTTGGTTTGCCAGATGGCGCTCTTCGAAGCTGCGGATGGTGTCGGCGTGGCGCAGGGTCAGGCCGATATCGTCGAGTCCGTTCATCAGGCAATATTTGCGGAAGGCGTCGATCTCGAAGGGATAGGAGATGCTGCCATTGCTGGTGGAAATGCGTTGCTGCTCAAGGTCGACCACCAGTTTGTATCCGGGGAAGGCCTTGACTTCGTTGAACAGATGATCGATCTGCGCTTCGGTCAATACGATCGGCAGCAAGCCGCTCTTGAAACAGTTGTTGAAGAAGATGTCGGCAAACGACGGCGCCAGCACGGCGCGGAAGCCGTATTGGTCGAGCGCCCACGGCGCGTGTTCGCGCGAGGAGCCGCAGCCGAAATTCTTGCGGGTCAGCAGGATCGACGCGCCCTGGTAGCGCGCTTCGTTCAGCACGAAGTCCGGGTTCAGCGGACGCTGGCTGTTGTCCATGCCCGGTTCGCCGTGGTCCAGGTAACGCCATTCGTCGAACAGGTTGGGACCGAAGCCGGTGCGGTGGATGGACTTCAGGAACTGCTTTGGAATGATGGCGTCGGTATCGACGTTGGCGCGGTCCAGCGGCGCGACCAGTCCTTCATAAATCGTAAATTTTTCCATGGTCTTTACTTGTTAGCGACACCGCGCCGCCACCGCGTCATTCCCGCGCAGGCGGGAATCCCTACTCGGCATGGGTCCCCGCCTGCGCGGGGACGACGGTGGCGGCGCTGGCCTCAATGCTGTTAATGGCCCGCGGCGCCCTGCACCGCCTGGCCGGCTTTCTGGACATCCTTGCCTACGCCGGCAATGGTGTTGCAGCCGGTGATAGCGATAGCGAGGAGAGTCAGAGCGATCAGTTTTTTCATGGTGGTTTCCCGATGGATAATGGGTGTTAGTGCAATGCGCGCACGTCAACGAAATGGCCGGCGATACCGGCTGCCGCAGCCATCGCGGGCGACACCAGATGGGTGCGACCGCCTTGACCTTGGCGTCCTTCAAAATTACGGTTGGACGTCGAGGCGCAACGTTCACCCGGTTCCAGGCGGTCGGCGTTCATCGCCAGGCACATGGAGCAGCCCGGCTCGCGCCACTCGAAGCCGGCGTCGCGGAAGATCACGTCCAGGCCTTCGCGTTCCGCTTGTTCCTTGACCAGGCCCGAGCCCGGCACCACCAGCGCCAGCTTGACGTTGGAGGCGCGCTGCTTGCCGCGCACCACCGCCGCCGCCGCGCGCAAGTCTTCGATGCGCGAGTTGGTGCAGGAGCCGATGAACACCTTGTCGATGCGGATGTCTTCGATCGCCGTGTTCGGTTTCAGGTCCATATACACCAGCGCTTTCTCGATGGCGCTGCGCTTGACGCTGTCTTTTTCGTGGTCCGGGTCCGGCACGCGGCCGTCGACCGGCAGCACCATCTCGGGCGAGGTGCCCCAGGTGACTTGCGGCTTGATCTCGGCCGCGCTCAAGGTCACCACCAGGTCGAATTTCGCGCCCGGGTCGGTGTGCAGCGTGCGCCAGTAGCCCACGGCCTGATCCCAGTGCGGGCCGGCCGGCGAGAACGGACGGCCTTTGACATAGTTGATGGTGGTGTCGTCGACGCCGATGATGCCGGCGCGCGCGCCCGCTTCGATCGCCATATTGCAGACCGTCATGCGGCCTTCCATCGACAAGGCGCGGATGGTCGAGCCGCCGAATTCGATACAGTAGCCGTTGCCGCCGGCGGTGCCGATCTTGCCGATGATGGCCAGCACGATGTCCTTGGCGGTGACGCCGGCCGGCAGCGCGCCGTCGACCTGCACCAGCATGGCCTTGGACTTCTTCTGCAGCAGGGTCTGGGTGGCCAGCACGTGCTCCACTTCCGAGGTGCCGATGCCGTGCGCCAGCGCGCCGAAGGCGCCGTGGGTCGAGGTGTGCGAGTCGCCGCAGACCACGGTCATGCCCGGCAGGGTCGCGCCCTGCTCGGGGCCGATCACGTGGACGATGCCCTGGCGCTTGTCGTTCATATTGAAGTAGGTCAGGCCGTAGGACTTGGCGTTGTGGTCCAGCGTTTCGACCTGCAGGCGCGAAATCGGATCGGCGATGCCGTCGGCGCGCGAGGTGGTCGGCACGTTGTGGTCGGCCACGGCCAGATTGGCCGACAGGCGCCACGGCTGGCGATCGGCGGCGCGCAGGCCGTCGAAAGCCTGCGGGCTGGTCACTTCGTGCACCAGGTGGCGGTCGATGTAGAGGATGGTGGTGCCGTCGTCTTCCATGCGGACGACGTGGGATTCCCAGAGTTTGTCGTAAAGCGTCTTCATGATGTCTTTTCGCTACTGCTACTATTATCCAACTTGATTATGCCATATTGTGCAATGCAATAGCAGCCACCGCTGTCCAGCCTCTTGAGCCCGACGCCTTCTGCCTACCGTCACACGTGGTATGACCCTCTGTTGTCATTCCCGCGAAAGCGGGAATCCATACTCGGCACCCGGATCCGGCGCTGTATGGATTCCCGCTTGCGCGGGAACGACGGCGTATAAAAAAAGCCTGCGTATCAACGCAGGCTTTTGAGATTCCTGGCCCAGTCTTCCGACTAAGCCGCCATGCGTACACTTCCTCGACAACCGTCCATTAGGAACGATAGGCCTACCACCAGCACCAGCTCGCCCTCAGCGGAGCGCGCCGTGCCGGTAATGCCCTCGACGGTGATCGCGGTCATCGGTTTAATCACCAGGTCGGCAGTGCCGTCCACCGCTTCCACGGCCAAGATATATGGCTGTGGTGCAGCGACAACAATACCCACCTTCTCGCGGCAGCTGTCGTAGCCGAGCGCGTCGGCCAGCGAGCGCACCGGCAGCGGACGGCCCTGATCCTTGAGGACCGGGGCGCCGCCCACTTCCATGAACACTTCCGGCAGCTCGACCACGCGCTGGACCACGGCCATCGGCAGCGCCAGCGCAGCGCCCGAGGTCGACACCAGCATGGTCGGCACGATCGACAGCTCGATCGGCAGGCGGATCGAGAACTTGGTGCCCTTGCCCAGCTCCGACTCGATCTGGATCGCGCCGCGGTTTTTCTCCACGGCGGTCTTCACCACGTCCATGCCCACGCCACGGCCGGACACGCTCGATGCCACTTCCTTGGTCGAGAAACCCGGTAAGAATACCAGTTGCAGGCAATCGTCGGTGGAAAGCTGCGCGGATTCGGAAATCAGGCCCTTCTGCAGCGCCTTTTGACGCAGGCGCACCGGGTCCATGCCTTTGCCGTCATCCTGCAGCACAATCATGACGCTGTTGGCTTCCTGCCACGCCTTGAGCTGGATGAAGGACTTGATCGGCTTGCCGGCCACCGCGCGCTCTTCCGGGGTTTCGACGCCGTGATCGAGCGAGTTGCGCAGCATGTGGACCAGCGGATCGTACAGCGAATCGACCACCACGCGGTCGACTTCGGTCTCCGCGCCTTCGATGTTCAGTTCGACTTCCTTGCCGAGATCCTTGGCCAGTTCGCGCACCAGGCGCGGGAATTTCTGGAACAGGCGGCCGACCGGCTGCATGCGGGTCGCCAGGGTGGCGCGCTGCAGTTCGGTGGAATAGCGCGAGGCGCGCTCCAGCGTTTCCGCCAGCGTCGCCATCAGGGTCTGGGCCTGGCCTTCGAATTTGAATTGCAGCAGACGTTCGAGCAACACGGCGGCCTGGTTGGCGGCCTGCACCGATTCGCCGGCCACTTCCAGCAGCGCGTCGAGCTTGACGGCGTCGATACGGATCGATTCTTCCTTGGCCGGCGCGGCGTGCGGACGTTCTTCGCGTTTCTCGCTGCCGGCTTCGCGGGTGCGCGGCGCCACTTGCACGGCGGCGGCCACGGCGGCGATTTCGGCGGCCGGGATCGGCGCCGACGGCGCCGCTTGCGTGGCGGCGGCTGGCGCCGGCGCCGAAGCCGGGGCAGCGCTGGCAGCCGGACGGGTATAACTACCGGCCGGCATCACGGCTTCGTACATGCCTTCCCAATCCAGGCCGTCGGCCGATGGCGCGGCGGCTGGTGCAGGGGCGGCGACCGGCGCCGCCACAGCGGCCGGAGCAGGCGCAGGCGCTGCTGCCGGAGCCGGAGCCGCGCTGGCCTTGCCGGCGATGGCGTCGTTGAGCAGGGTTTCCAGGTTGGCCGGCAGCGCAGGCAGGCTGGCCGGTTCGGCGCCGTTGTTCAATTCGGCCAGCTGGTCGGCCACGAAGCCCGAGGCCTGCAGCGCCGCTTCGATCGCCAGCGGGGTCACCGGCGCGGCGCCGGTGCGCAGTGCGTCGAACAGGTTTTCAGTCAGGTGGCAAGCGGTAACCATCGCCGGCAGGCCCATGAAACCGGCGCCGCCCTTGATGGTATGGAAGGAACGAAACACTGCGTTGAGTGTCTCTTTATTGTCCGGGTCGCGTTCAAGGCGCAGCAGGTGCTCCTCGACGTTGACCGCGAGATCCATCGCCTCGACGACGAAATCCTTCAGCATATCGTCCATTAGAACCCCAGATCGGCAAGCAGGTCGTCAACACTATCCTGGTTCAGCGCAACGGCCGGGGCCGATGGACCTGACATCAGGGACACTTCCTTCTGCGCGATCTTCTCGCGCACGCCGGCCGGCGCATTGTCTTTCAGCAGCTGGGCCAGCTCTTGCTCCACCGTCTTGGTGATGGTGACCACTTTCTTGATCAGCTGGCCGGTGATGTCCTGGAAGTCCTGCGCCATCATGATGTCGAGCAGACGGGCCTTTTCCGCTTCGGTGGCAGCCGAGACGGCCACCGCGAATTTCTGCGAATCGCCGGCCAGCTGCTTGAACTGGTCCAGGCTCAGCTTGCCGGCGAACAGATCGGCCCAGCGGTTTTCCATGTCCTTGGACTGCTTGGACAGCACGTCCTGCTCGGGCATGCCCTCGTCCAGCGTGTTGAGCACCTTGTTGGCGGCCTGCTCGGTCAGGCTGGCGACGTATTCCAGGCGGTCCTGGGCGTCGCCGATCTGGCTTGCCGCTTCGGTCAGCGCCTTGTCGTAGCCCAGTTCGCGCAGCGAGTCGTGCAACAAACGCACGATGCCGCCCAGGCGTTCGAACATCACGTTGCCGCCCTCGCCGTCGCCTTCGGCGCCGGCAGCAGCCGCTGCAGCGGAATCGGCGGACGCAGCAGGCGCAGCCGCAGCCGCTGGGGCAGCCGCCGGCCGCCCTGCGGCCACTTCTTCAAACAGGCTTTCCAGGTCATCTTCCGCAGCAGCGGCCGGCGCGGGTGCGGGTGCTGGAGCGGGCGTTGCGGATTTGCTCTGAGCAGACACTTCTTCAAATAATGCGTCGAAATCGTCAGCGGCGTTAGTCATAATCCCTGCTTCTCCATATTTGGTAAATTTGCTGCCCTAAACTATCTGTATTTGGTGATACTAACATTGGATAGAACAACGGAGTATGCCGCGTGACACAAAAGTAGTGCTTTAGTGCAAAAAAAAGCTGTTGTAAGCATAAAAGCCCACACCCTGCCACACGGCATAAAGCGGTTTTATTTGATAAATATCAAGTCTTTCCATAGTATCAATAATGTAAATCGCGACTACAATGAAATCGTGAGCTGATTCAGCAAGGAGGTCCATCATGTACCGCAAAATCCTGATCACCACCGACGGTTCTGCCGTCTCCAGCAAAACCGCCTGCGCCGGCGTACAGTTCGCCGAACAGCTGGGCGCGGAAGTGCTGGTGTTGTACGTGGCGCCGGACTACCAATACCCGATCTATGTGGAAATCATCCCGCCCAGCTACCCCAGCGAAGAGGAATACCGCGCCGCCATGCGACGTGCCGGCCAGGAGCATACCCAGGATGTGGCGGCCTCGTGCGCCAAGCGCGGCGTGCCGTGTGAAGCCATGACCTCCTTCCATGAAAGCGCGGCCCTGAAAATCGTCGACGTGGCGCAACAACAAGGCTGCGACCTGATCTTCATGGGCTCGCACGGCCGCAGCGGCTGGGGCCAGCTCCTGCTGGGCAGCGTAACCAACAAGGTGTTGCAACATTCCAAAATTCCGGTCCTGGTGCATCGCCTGATCAAGGAGCCCGGCAGTAAATAAGCTTTACGCGACGACGATTTATAGTAAGATCATAAGGTTAGCTCAATAATAACAACATTTACCTTTAATCACTTTTCCGCCACTCCTTATGATTCGTATCGTCATCGCGGATGACCACACCATCATGCGTGAAGGACTCAAACGCATACTTGACGGTGCGCCGGACATCGACATCGTGGGCGAAGCCATCGACGGCTTCGAGGTGCTGGGCCATGTGCGCCAGGGCGGCTTCGACCTGCTGCTGCTGGACCTGTCGATGCCCGGCCGCAGCGGCGTCGACCTGATCCGCCAGATCAAGGCCGAGGCGCCCAAGCTGGCCATCCTGATCCTGACCATGCACGAGGAAGAGCAGTACGCGGTGCGCGCCATCCGCGCCGGCGCGCAAGGCTACCTGACCAAGGAGAGCGCCGGCACCCAGCTGGTCGGTGCGATCCGCAAGGTTGCCTCCGGGCGCCCCTACATCAGCACCGAGGTGGCCGAGCAACTGGCGTTGAACATCATGATGCCGCACGAGTCGCTGCTGCATAAGCAGTTGTCCGACCGCGAATTCGAAGTCTTTTCCTACCTGGTGGCCGGGCGTTCGATCACCGAGATCGCCAACAGTCTGCACCTGAGCGTGAAAACCGTCAGCACCCACAAGACCCGCATCATGCAGAAGATGGGCATGAGCTCCTTGTCGGAAATGGTGCAGTACGCGGTCGCCCACCGCCTGCTGTCGCCATTCAAAACCTGAGCAGCAAGGTCGACCTGTAGGACTACTCCTACATCGGCAGGCGCGAGTCCTACGTCTACATTCAGCCTTTGCTGATATCTATCTCCCTGTTGTGTTGGCATACTGAAACCATACCGCACAGCATTCAGGCGGTTCCGCCGTCTGTCTAAAGCAAATACCTGCCCACAGGAGAGAACACCATGCTGTCTACGCAAACCACGGAAATTCGTCCAGCCACGACGACGTTGCAATCGTCCTCGATGGAAGCGGGCCGCCAACGCCAGGGGCGGCTCTGGTCGAACCTGAAGGAAGTCTGCGACCTGCTGCATATCCCGGCCGCCAGCGCCATCGCCGACGCGGAACTGCTGTTCCAGCACGTGCAATTCCGTACCGGCCAGCGCATCCACACCATCGGCCAGCCCTTCGACACGCTGTACATCGTCAACTCCGGCTTCCTGAAAACCGTACTGATCGACGAATACGGCAACGAACAGGTGCTCAGCTTCCCGATGAAGGGCGACATGCTGGGCGTGGACGGCATCCACACCCGCCATTACTCGTCCGAGGCGGTGGCCCTGTCCGATTGCGACCTGATCCTGCTGCCGTTCAAGAAACTAACCACGCTCGGACGCGTGCATCCCGAGCTGGAAAACATGATGTACGGCGTGATGAGCCGCGAACTGGTGCGCGAACAAGCCATGATCGGCATGCTGGGCGCCCTCAGCGCCGAAGCGCGGGTGGCGCGCTTCCTGGTGGCGCTGGCCGAGCGCTTCGCCCAGATGGGCTATTCGAGCAAGCTGTTCAACCTGCGCATGACGCGCCACGAGATCGGCAGCTACCTCGGCCTGACGCTGGAAACGGTCAGCCGCACGCTGTCGGCTTTCAACGAAATCGGCATGATCAGTGTCGACCAGCGCACCATCGGCATCAAAGATCCCGATGCCTTGAAAACCTTACGCCGCCTGCCGCCTTCGCGCACGCGCGGCAGACCCGCCTCGCGCAGCAAAGGCGGCAGTACCGTACCGTCGGGCCAGTTGCTGGCGGCGTTGTAGCAGCAAGCAGTGTTGTAGCGTTTCAGTATTACCTCCCGTAACCTCCCGTAACCTCCCGTATTACCCAGCCTTGGGCCCGGTCGCTGACCGGGCCTTTTTTTTTACAAAAGGCTTGCATTCCGTCTAACCTTCCACAATAATGAATGCAAATACGAATCATTCCTATTTAACCGGAGAACCAGACGATGATTACCACTACCCCCGCCATGCCACCCGCCATCGCTGCACATCCAGTCAACGCAGCCGTACAAGCCGTAAAACCGGTCAAGCGCGTCAGCAGCGCCGGCCTGATGGACGGCGGCCGCGAACTGGAGATCGAACACGCCGGGCGCGTCTACCGCCTGCGCATCACGCAGCTGAATAAACTGATCCTTACTGCCTGAGCAATACCGCTTAACTGTGCGTTAAAGGGCGCCGCCGCGCCCACTCTCCCCTAGAGTAGCCAGCCACAGCGCCAGCCAAACTCGCATTCCCAACCAGGAGCGTCTGATGGCCATCGAACAAAGCAACCCGATTTTCCTCGCCCCATCACATGGCGGCCACAATCCCGAACTGATGCTGTCCGCCGTACTGCATCTGATGTCGCACTACACGGCCGGCAGCGACAGCGCCGGCGGCTGCGTCAAGCTGGCCTCGGTGATCGAACGTCATCTGAAAGCGCTGGCCAGCCTGCCGGACCTGGCGCCGGTGCTAAGCGCCACCTGCGCCCAGTTGTCCGAGCAGTGGGCGCACGAAGTGGAGCGCAACCTGCACGAGCAGGAAAAGACCAACTTCCTCAGCCGCATCATGGCGCGCGCGCGTACCGCGCCGTCCGTGGCCTAAGGGAGGGTTGCTATCATGTGCGAGAAACACGATCCGCTGGCGGCCATCATCGCCGCCGCCATGCCGCAGGTAACAGGCCCGCTGACGATGATGCGCGCCCCCGAGCAAACGGGGCAACCACAAGTGGTCAAGCCACGCATCAACAACGTCATGAACGCGCTGGCCGAACGGGATGCCCAGGCCTCGCGCCGGCGCCGCCTGTGGGAGCTGAGCCACGCCTGCCACTGCCCGCTGGTCGGCGTCGGCCTCCCGCTGGGGGTGCTGCGCAAGCTGGTCGACAAAATCACCAACGGCAAGGTGGTCGCCGACGACTATGAGGTCCACGTTGGCGCGGTCACCGAATGCTCGACCCGCAACCGGCTGTCCGAAGCGCTGCAGAAGGAACTGGAACGGCGCTACGCCGCCGTGCTGCTGCGCTTCCGCGACGCCAAGACCACCGAACAGGTGGCCGAACTGTGGCGCACCGCCGTCAACAACGGCGACGTCGCCGGCGCCTTCTGGGCCGGGCTCACGCACCCGCGTTGCAGCTCGGAGCTGGAAGAGCAAATGTGCCGCGACCTGCACATGGTGCAGCACCAGGCCGGCGCCTGCGTGCGTGCCGACATCAACAAGTTCAACGCCACGCTGGAAGACAACAAGCGCCTCACCTATGACCTCAACAAGGCGCAGCAACGCGCCGCCGCGCTGATGGCAGAGAAAAGCACCGCGTCGGAAAAGCACGCGGCGCAGCTGATGCAGCTGCGCGCGCAAGTGGTGGGCAAGGATAGCCTGGTCGAATCGCTGACGACGGAACTGGAGCAGCTGCGCGCATCGATTCCAGGGCTGGAATCGCGCGCCAAGCTGGCCGAGCGCCTGGGCCAGATGGACCAGCGCGAGCGCGCCATGCGCCACCAGATCAACGAGCTCAAGCTGGAACTGGCGGCGCAGGCCGCAGCGGCGCCGCCGGTGCAGGAGCCGGCGCGCCAGGTGGTCGAGCATGTGATGAAGATGCCGCTGCGCCTGAGCGACCGCGCGGTGCTGTGTGTGGGCGGGCGCAACGGCAACGTCGCCAGCTACCGCGAGCTGATCGAGCGCGAAGGCGCGCAGTTCGCCCACCATGATGGCGGGTTGGAGGACAACGTCAACCAGCTCGAAGCGAGTCTGGCGGCGGCGGACCTGGTGATTTGCCAGACCGGCTGCATCAGCCACAGCGCGTACTGGCGGGTGAAGGACTATTGCAAGCGCAACGGCAAGCGTTGTGTGTTCATCGACAACCCGTCGATTTCAAGCCTGGCGCGCGGCTTGGAACTTTCCCCCCAAACCTGAAAGGGTGACCCCGTACGGGGTCACCCTGGTATGCATAGTGCGGGGTGCAATCAATAGACGTCGCGGCGGTAGCGGCCGGCGGCTGCGAGCTGATCCAACCCGTCGCGCCCCAGGGTTAGCCTCAGGGTTGCATCGACACCAGCCGCCATCCCCTCCAGGCTGCCGCAGATGTAGATCGCCGCGCCCTGCGCCACCCATGCGCGCACACCTTCGGCTTGCTCCGCCAGCCTATCCTGCACATAACGCCGCTCCGCCTGATCGCGCGAGAACACCATATCCAGCTTTTCCAGCACGCCATCACGCTGCCAGCCATCGAGCTCGGCCCGATAGTGATAATCGTAAGCCGCATTGCGCTCGCCGAACAGCAGCCAGTTACGCCCCTGCCCGGCCAGCGCACGCGCCTTCAGATGGCCGCGCAAACCGGCGATGCCGCTGCCGTTGCCGATCAAAATCAACGGACGCTGCGCATTCCCATCCAACCGGAAACGCTTGTGCTGCCGCAGGCGCAGCTGCACCGTCTGCCCCAGCCCGGCCGACTGCGTCAGCCATCCCGACGCCACGCCATGACTGCCATCCTCATGCGTATGCAAACGCAGCAGCAGATGCACACGGCCGTCGGCCGGTATCGAGGCGATCGAGTATTCACGCGGACGCGCCGGATCGGCCGGCGCGGCGATCTGCACCAGATCGCCCGAGCGCCACTCCGGCAGCACGCCGCCCACCGGCTCCAGCTCCAGGTGATACACCGGCGCACCGGCGCTGCCCGGATTCAAATGCACGCGCTCGCTCAAGCGCCACGCATCAAACGCTGGCGCGCTCCAGTCCGGCGCGTCGCTGGTGCCGGCCAGATGGCTGAGCTGCTGGCGCCACTGCCCTATCGCCGCGTCCGAACTGCGGTTCACTTCCACGCGCGGGAACAGGCTCTGCGCGCCTTGCGCCTGCAGCCACTGGTCCAGCGCGCGGCCGAAGCCGCAGAACTGCGTATAGGCGCTGTCGCCCAGCGCCAACAGCGCGTAGTGCAGCTGCGGCAGGGCCAGCGCGCCGGTCATCAGGCGGCCGACGAACGCTGCGGCGCCATCCGGCGCATCGCCCTCGCCATAGGTGCTGACCAGGAACAGCACGCGCTCGGCCTGCTGCAAATCGGCGGCCGACAGTTCGGACAATTCCGCCAAACGGCTTGGAATGCCGGCCAGCTTCAAGGTCGCGGCGGTCTGCTGCGCCAGTTCCTCGGCGTTGCCGGTCTGGCTCGCGTACGCGATGATCCAGACCGTGTCCGGCGTGGCCGCCGCTTCCGCCTTGGCGCGCATGGCGGCCAGGCGCTTGCGGCGCGTGCGCAAATACGGCGCCAGGCACACCAGCGCGTAGGCCGCGCTGGTGCCGGCCAACATCAGCAATCGGGTGGTATCGTTGGTCCAGATCATTCGTCAAGCATGCTGCGTAAATGGGTCGTCATGGTTTCAGTAAAACCGCCGTCCGCCTGGCGGATGACGAAGCGCGCGGCCAGGCCGTGCAGCTCGGCCAGATGCAGGCCGTCGCGGCTGCCCAGCACGGTCAGCGCGGTCGACCAGGCGTCGGCCGCCATGCACTGCGCGTGCACCACGGTGACCGAGGCCAGGTCGTTGGCGATCGGCATGCCGCTGCGCGGGTCGATGGTGTGGGAATAACGCCGGCCGTCCAGCGTGAAGTAGCGGCGGTAATCGCCCGAGGTGGCGACCGCCAGGCCGTGCAACGCCAGCACCAGCTCGCCCGGCACGGACGCATCCACGGCAGCGTCGGTGACTTGCTCCAGCATCACCCACCACGGCTCGCCGTCCGGCTTGACGCCGGCGCCGCGCAGCTCGCCGCCGACTTCCACCAGATGGTGGGCAAAACCCTGCGTTTTCAGATAGTAGGACAGCCGGTCCACGCTGTAGCCCTTGGCCACGGCAGACAGATCCAGTTGCACGCAGCCGGGCTGCAGGGCGCGGCGGCCGTCGCGCTGCAACTGCACCGGCCGCGAGGCCAGTTGCGCGCGGGCGATGGTGATTTCATCGGCGGACGGCGCGACGAAATCGGGCTGGTCGAAGCGTCCGTAAGGCCCGAAGCCCCACAGATTGACCAGCGAACCGGCGCACGGATCGTAGGCGCCGCCGGAAGCGCGCGCCACGTCCATGGCGTAGGACAGCACATCGAAAAAGGCCGGCGGTAGCACTTGCCAGCTATCGGCCGGGGCGCGGTTGAAGCGCCCGAGGTCGGATTCGGTTTCCCAATGGCTCATTTCAGCCACGATGGCATCGAGCTGCTGTTGCAGCCCGTCTTGAACATGGTCACAGACGGCATCCGCGCCGGCCACCAGCCGCACCGACCAGCTGGTGCCCATGCTGTGGCCGGCGTAGTCGCGGATCGCGCCGCCTGCGGGCGCCGGGTCGTCGGAAATAAGGTGAGGCAGAAGAACCCGGCGCATGCCTGCCTTATTCCGGCAGGATTTCGACAACGCCCGAATAGGTCGCGCGGCGCGGCGCCATCTGCGGCGGCTGGCCCGGTACTTGCGGCGCGGCGGCCGGCCAGCTGCTGCTGACCATGTAGGCGCCGGCCGCCGGCAGCACGAACGTCAGTTCGCCGTTGGCGTCGGTGGCCTTGCGGATCTCGCCCAGCGTGCCACGGAACTTGACGCCGCCCGGAATCAGGCTCACGCCCTGGTTGGCGGCCGGTTTGCCGTCCAGCAGGAAGCGCCAGGTGACTTTTTCGCCGGCGCGCAACTCGGTCGGATGGGTGACCGGCACCAGCTCCAGGCCCTTGCCGGTCGGCTTCAGCACGTCGGTGCTCGGCTCGCCGGTGCTGACGAAAGTCTCCAGGCGGCTGTCGGTGCGCGACAGCTTGACTTCGGTGGCGTCGGCCGGCACGTCCTTGGCCAGCGATTCCTCGGTGCCACGGAAGCGCTTCACATTGCCTTCCTTGTCTTTGTAGCTGCCGAACACGCTCTGCGACACCAGCGCGATCTTGTAGGTGCCCGGCTTGCTCAGTTTCAGGTCGAAGGTGTTGCGCAACTTGCCGTTGCCAACGTTTTCCGGCGTCAGCTTGATGCCGCCCGGGCCGGTGATCTCGATGCCGTCGATCTTCAGCGGCTGGTGGTCGATATCGAACAGGCCTTCGGAAATGGCGGCGTCCACGGTCACCCAGGCCGAACCATCGCGGCCGGCTTCGACGTCGGTGGACGACGGCAGCAGCCACGGCTTGTGCGCATGGGCGCTCAGCGACACCAACGACAGGCCGGCCAGCGCCAGTGCGACTACAGTTTTATTCAATTTCGACATATCCCCGTCCGTTCTTATGGTTTGACTTGTACAACGACAGCGCCCAGTTCTTCCTTGCCTTGTCCGGACACGTTCTGTGCCGACTTCGGCGGCCATTGCAGCGGCACCTTGACCACTTCGCGGCCGCCGGCTTCGCGCGAGGCTTCCACCAGCACCGTGTACTGGCCGGCCGGCAGCTTGTCCAGCGCGCCTTTCGGGGCGTTCAGGGTCAGCTCGCCCGGGGCCTTGGTCGCGCCCGACACGCCGTCCAGCGGCATGGTCAGTTCGCGGCCGCTCTTGCGCCACCATAGCCGCATGTCCTTCAGCCACTTGGTGCCGGCGTTGTCCTTCTTCTTGACGTCGTACAGCACGGCCAGGTTGGCCACCACTTTCTGGTCTGCGTTCTCCACCCACGCGGCAATGTAAGGACGGTGGTATTCGGCCACGTTCAGCTGCGGCACGTCGAGTTTGAGGGCCAGATCGGCAGCCATGGCCGAAGCACTGGCAAGTGGCAGACTGAGCGCGATGGAGTAGCGTAATTTCATGGAGGTCCTGTGGTGGAGATTAATGGATAAACAGCAGTGCAATCACGACGGGAATCAGCACACCGAGGCCCACCATCGGCCAGGTGAACGGACGGTTGGCCGCATGGAACTTCAAAATCAATAAACCGGTGATGCAGAACACCAGGCAGGCGACGGCAAAGATGTCGATGAACCAGTTCCAGGCGGCGCCGGTGTTGCGGCCCTTGTGGACGTCGTTCAGCCAGGAAATCCAGCCACGGTCGGTGTTTTCGAATTCGGTGGCGCCGTCTTCCAGGCCGATGCGCACCCAGGCGTCGCCGCCGGCCTTGGCCAGGGGCAGGTAGATTTCATCGGCCGACCATTCGGCCGCGCGGCCGCCGGGCTGAATCTTGAAGGTGTCTTCGAGCCAGGCTTCGGCCTTGGGCGGCAGCGGCTCCTTGGCGCCGTCATGCTGTTCGGCGTAGGCGCGCAGTTCGGCGTTCAGTGGCGCAGGGAGTTGCGCCTGCTTGCGCACGATGGACGGCTTGGCCTCGATCTGCGAGGCGTGGTTGAGAGTGATGCCGGTGATTGAAAACAGGAACATGCCGAGCAAGCACATGGCCGAGCTGATCCAATGCCACTGGTGCAATTGCTTCAGCCAGACGGCGCGGCTGGCATTGCGGACGGAGCTGGCGCTTTGTACGCTCACGGATCTTCCTTCGGTGAAAAACATAAATGATAATGATTATCATTTGAAGAGTCAATCCGGCTTGTGTATCTATTATGTAAAGTTTGGGAAAAAAAAGGAAAGAGGGGCGGTAGAAATTTGCGGCACCGCTGCACCCCGCACACCGTAGGCGCTCAGGGGCCGGCCCATGGGCCGGCGGGGCCTAGCCCCTAACCGGACCCGGGGTCCGACCCTTCTGTTCGGGGTGCTTTGCAGGGCGCGTAAAGCTGGCGCAAGCGACTATTCTTGCGCTTTACCCCACGCTATTGCTTGGAGCCGCCCTGCTGGTTACCCTGGGTTTTGCGCCCCGGGTCGTTTTTGTGGCTCATGGCACCGGCCCGGCGCGCTTCTTCCGAGGTGAATTCGTGCGCCTTGCCCTTGGCATGGGCCGCCCGTCCGCCCTCGGCAGCGATTTCCCGCTGGCGTTCCGGGTCCATGGATGCAAAACCGCGCTTGCTGGTATTGCTAGCGCTGCTGCTGCCGGCCTCGCCGCTCTGCTTGTTACCTTTATCGTTGGTTGCCATCGTCGCCTCCTGAAAGTAGAGCACCCATCGTAGTGCAGCAACCCGGCACTCGCTGTAGGACACGCCGAGCAAGCGCTGTAGGATTTTTACGGTGCCGCATCAGGAACCTCCAGCACCGCCTCGCCGCTGGTCACGAATACGCGCTCGCCAGGCTGCGGCAACACCGCATGCCCGCCGGTGAAGGCGCCGAAGGACGGCAGCACCAGCCGCTCCTTCGACATCAGGAAGCAAGGCAGCCTCACGCCCTCCCAGCCAGAACGCAGTCGGAACACCGGATGCACATGGCCGGCCATCACATAGGCCGGCGACAGCACGTCCGGGTGATGGCAGAACGCGAACGGCCCCACCAGCCACGGTTCATCCACCACCTCGATGCCGAGGGCGGCGGGCGGATCGCCGGCATGGGCGTCGTGGTTGCCGCACACCAGCGCCAGCCCGAGGCCGGGATGGCGTTCACGCCAGGCCTGCATCGCCGCCAGCGTGGCCGGCGCGTGCGCCGCCTTGGCGTGCAGGAAGTCGCCCAGGAATACCACCTCCCGCACCGCATGCAACGCCAGCAGCGCGTCCAGCGCCGCCAGGTTGGCGCTGGTGGTGCCGGCCGGCACCGGCACGCCCAGCGCGCGGAACGAGGCCGCCTTGCCGAAATGGATGTCGGCCACCACCAGCGTTTGCAGGCGTGGCCAGTACACCGCCTTCTGCGGCAATAGCAGCAGTTCTTCGCCCGCCACGGTCAAGCTCAGGTTCATGGCCCGGCCGCCTTTTCCAGCTCACGCACCAGCCGCGCCACGCGGTCCGACAATTTCTCGGTACTGAGCTTTTCGCGGAAACGCTCCACCATCAGCGCAAAGCCGAATGGCGTGGCGCGCTTGATCGCGTGGAAGCGCACCACGCGCGCCTGCAGTTCCAGCAGCGTGGCGCGCAGGCGGCCCAGTTCCAGTTCCTGCTCCAACACCTCGCGCTGTGCCTGCGTCAGCAGCAGGTTGCCGGCGTCGTGCTGGCTGAACACGGCAAAGAACAGCGACGACGACGCCTGCAACTGGCGCGCACTCTTGCCCTGCCCCGGATAGCCCTGGAATACCAGCCCGGCGATGCGGGCGATCTCGCGGAAGCGGCGCTGCGACATTTCGGTGGCGTTCAGGCTGGCCAGCACGTGCTCCAGCAGATGCTCGGTGCTGAACAACTCCACGGCGGCGCCCTGCCCCACGTCCATCAGCTTGGCCCAGTCCAGTTCCTGCGCCGACAGCAGTTCCATGCCGTAGTCGTTGACCGCGATGGAAAACGTCACCGGCATCATGCAGCCCACGCGATAGGCCAGCAGCGCGCCCAGGCCCACGTGCACCGAGCGCCCGGCAAACGGAAACATGAACAGGTGCCGGCCTTCCCGGCTGTGCATGGTTTCGACCACGGTTTCGCCGGCGGTCGGCAGCGACGACCAGCGTTGTTGTATCTCCAGCAGCGGCTGCAACGCTTGCATTGCCGGTCCTTCGTAGCGACCGGCGGCGGCCAGCTGCAACTGCGCCAGCGCCGCGTGCGCCAGCTCGGACGACATCGGCATGCGCCCGCCCTGCCAGCGCGGCACGGCGCCGCGCGCACCGGTGGCGCGGCGCACGTAGGCCGTCATCTCGTGCAAGCGCACGAATTCCAGGATGCGGCCGGCAAACAGGAAATGATCGCCCTTGCGCAGCCGCGAAATGAACGATTCCTCCACACTGCCCAGCCGGCCGCCGCTGACGTACTTCACCTGCAAGGAGGAATCGGCAACGATGGTGCCGATGCCCATGCGGTGACGCCGGCCCAGCGCCGCGTCCGGCACGCGGTAGACGCCCTCCTGGTCCGCCAGCACGCGCCGGTATTCGGGATAGGCCACCAGCGTCTGCCCGCCGCGTGCGACGAAATCCATCGCCCATTGCCATTCATCATCACTCAGGTGGCGGTAGGACCAGGCGCTGCGCACCTCGGCCAGCAAGTCCTGCGAGCGGAAGCCGCCGCCCAGCGCCATCGTCACCAGATGCTGCACCAGCACGTCCAGCGGTTTCTCCGGCACCGGCCGCGCCTCGATATCGCGCGCGGCCACGGCCTGGATGGCGCCGGCCGCCTCCAGCAGCTCCAGGCTTTGCGTCGGCACCAGCGTCAGCCGCGATATCCGCCCCGGCGCGTGGCCGCTGCGACCGGCCCGCTGCAGCAGCCGTGCGATGCCCTTGGCGCTGCCGATCTGCAGCACCCGTTCGACCGGCAGGAAATCCACGCCCAGGTCCAGGCTGGAGGTGCACACCACGGCTTTCAGCTGTCCCTGCTTGAGGCCCTGCTCCACCCATTCGCGCACCTCCTTGTCCAGCGAGCCGTGATGCAGCGCGATCAGTCCGGCCCAGTCCGGCCGCGCGTCGAGCAGGTGCTGATACCACAGCTCCGCCTGCGAGCGCGTGTTGGTGAACACCAGCGTGGCGTTGTGCTGTTCGATCTCGGCGATCACCGGCAGCAGCATTTTCACGCCGAGATGCCCGCCCCACGGGAAGCGCGACGGATTTTCCGGGATCAGCGTATCGACCACGATCTTCTTGCTCACATGCCCCTCGACGATCACGCCCTCCGGCATCAAGGTTTCCCTGGCCTGAGTCAGGTTACCCAGCGTGGCCGACAGTCCCCACACCAGCAGCTCGGGATTCCAGCGGCGCAGGCGCGCCAGCGCCAGCTGCGTCTGCACACCGCGCTTGTTGCCCATCAGCTCGTGCCATTCATCGATGATGATCATTTGCAGCTGCTGGAAGCGTTCGGCGGCGTTGGGATGGCTGAGCAGCAGCGTCAGGCTTTCCGGCGTGGTGATCAGGGCGTCGGGCAAACGCTTGTTCTGGCGCGCACGCTGGGCCGAACTGGTGTCGCCGGTGCGGGCCTCGACCTGCCAGTCCGGCGCCGCATCCTGCAAAGCGCGCAAGGTGTCGGCGGCCAGCGCGCGCATCGGCGTGATCCACAGCACGCGCAAGCCGACCCGCTTCGGGCGCGGCAGCTGCAAGGCGGCGAACCACACGGCATAGGTCTTGCCGGCGCCGGTGCTCGCATGCAGCAGGCCCGACTGGCCCGCCGCCGCCGCATCCCACACCGCGCGCTGGAACGGGAATACCTTCCAGCCGCGCTGGGAAAACCACGCCTTCGCGTTCATGGCGCGACCAGAAGGTTCTTCAGGGATGCCAGGGTATCTGCCTCATCGATCGATTTATCTTCGCGCCGCCGCAGGATGCGCGGGAAGCGCACCGCCACGCCGGACTTGTGGCGCGGCGAACTGGCGATGCCCTCGAAGCCGATCTCGAACACCATGCTCGGTGTGACGCTGCGCACCGGGCCGAATTTTTCTATTGTGGTCTTGCGGATCGCCTGGTCGACCTGGGCGATCTCGGCATCGGTCAGCCCGGAATAAGCCTTGGCGAACGGCACCAGCTTGCGCTCCTCGTCCCACACGGCAAACGTGTAGTCGGTATACAGCGAGGCGCGGCGGCCGTGACCGGCCTGCGCGTAGATCAGCACCGCATCCACGCTGTAGGGGTCAATCTTCCACTTCCACCAGGTGCCCACACTCTTGGTGCGGCCGACGCCGTAGCGCGCATCGACCGCCTTCAACATCATGCCCTCGACGCCGCGCTCGCGCGACTCGGTGCGGATCAGCGCCAGCTCGTCCCAGCTGGCGGCGCTGATCAGCGGCGCCAGCCGCAATTGCGGCGCTCCCTGCAGGCTGCCGACCAATTGTTCCAGCAGCATGCGCCGCTCGGACTGCGGCACCTCGCGCAGGTCGCGGCCGTCCAGCTCCAGCAGGTCGTACACCACCATCACCGCCGGCAGTTCGCCCAGCAGCCGCGCCGACACCTGCTTGCGACCCATGCGTTTTTGCAGGGCCGCAAACGGCGCCGGCGCCGCGCCGCCATGCCAGATCAGGATTTCGCCGTCGAGCACCACGCCGTCCGGCAGGCGCAGCGCGGCCAGTTCCGGGAAACGTTCGGTGATCAATTCCTCGCCGCGCGACCACAGCCAGTTCTTGCCCTCGCGCCGCACCAGTTGAGCGCGCATGCCGTCGTATTTCCACTCGACCTGCCAGTCCGCCAGGTCGCCCAGCGCGGCCGGCGCGCGCTCCAGCTGGTGCGCCAGAAAGAAGGGATAGGGTTGGCCACCGCGCTGCGCCTGTTCCTGCGGCGTGTGGGCGGCGATCAGTTGCACGAAGCCGGCCGCCGTCGGATTGACGCTGCCGTCGGTCCAGCCCATCAGCCGCTGCGCGATCAAGCTGCTTTCCAGGTTGGCGACCGCGCTCAACGCACGCGTCACCAGCAGGCGCGACACGCCGACGCGGAAGCCGCCGCCGATCAGCTTGACCAGCAGGAAGCGCTCGCGCGTTTCCAATTGGTCCCAATAGGCGAACAGGGCTTCGCGCGTGACTTCCGGCGTGGCGCCGCGCAAAGGCGCGATGCCGAGCTCGATCCAGTCGGCCAGGCCGATCTCGCCCGGATGCTGGGGCGGCGGCAGCACGTGGGCGATGGTTTCCGCCAGGTCGCCGACGGCGTTGTAGCACTCGTCGAACAGCCACTCATCGAGCCCGGCATATTCCATCGCGTACTGGCGCAGCAGCTTGGTCGGCACGGCCTGGCGCGGCTTGCCGCCGGCCAGGAAATACACGGCCCAAGCTGCATCCTGCGGCGCCGCCGTACGGAAATACGCTTCCAGCGCCGCCAGCTTGCGCGTGGTGGAGGTGGTTTCGTCGAGCTCGGCATATAAACGGGCGAAGTTACGCATGCTGGACTCCCGCATCGTCGACTTCGTCATCGCCGAATTCGGTATCAAAGCCGCCGGCCTGCAAGCCCTGCTGCTGCAGCCAGCGCACCAGCACCGCGATCGAGCCGTGGGTGACGATCACGCGCTGCGCGCCGGTGGCACTGATGGCCTGCAGCAGGCCGGGCCAGTCGGCATGGTCGGACAGCACGAAGCCGCGATCGACGCCACGGCGGCGGCGCGCGCCGCGCAACTGCATCCAGCCGCTGGCGAAGGCGTCGCTATAGTCGCCGAAGCGTTTGATCCACGATGATCCGGCGGCCGACGGCGGCGCCACCACCAGCGCCTTGCCCAATTCGCCTTTCGGCGTCTCGCCCACCATCGCGGTGGGCGGCAGCCACACGCCGGACTCCCGGTAGACCTGGTTCAGGTTCTGCACCGCGCCGTGGCAAACGATGGGGCCGATGCCGGACGCCAGACCGCTGAGGATGCGCTGCGCCTTGCCAAAGCTGTAGCCGAGTAACACGCTGGTGCGTCCGTGCGCGGCGTTCTCGGCCCACCAGGCGTTGATGTCGTCGAAGATTTCCTGCTGCGGCTGCCAGCGGTAGATCGGCAGGCCGAAGGTCGATTCGGTGATGAAGGTGTCACACGGCACCGGTTCGAACGGCGCGCAGGTGTGGTCGGGGCCGACCTTGTAGTCGCCGGAGGCCACCCACACTTCGCCTCGGTACTCCATGCGCACCTGGGCCGAGCCCAGCACGTGGCCGGCCGGATGCAGCGACACGGTCACGCCGTTGTGCTGTACGCGCGCGCCATACGCCAGCGCGGTGACGTTGATCGCGCCAAGGCGCGACTTGAGGACGTTGACGCCCGGCGCCGCCGCCAGGTAGTGCTGGTGGCCGCCGCGCGCGTGGTCGCCATGCGCGTGCGTGATCACGGCGCGTTCGACGGGACGCCACGGATCGATGTAGAACTGACCGGGTACGCAATACAGGCCTTCCTTGCGTACGATCACCATATCTGCGGACATAAGCGGCTTTCGGAATGCGATAGCCGATTGTTGCACAGCACAGTCGTCGCCGTCTGTCAGGCAACGCACCGAGTTACATGGTGTCTACGACCTCTGACATAAAGTAAACATTGTCATTTTCCTCATCGTCGAGCAGCACCCGCTCCTGGCCGATGCGCAATATGGCCTCGATATCGAGAAAGGCCGGGGCGGCCGGCGGCGGCCGCGATTTTTGCTGACGCGCGGCGGCGTTGCTCTTTTTTCTGGTAGTCATTTCTTCCCCACTCAGTAGCGACGGTGTATTCACCAGCCTACCGTGCCAGCCGCGCTTGCGCTATCGGATAGCGCCTACAATTAGGGTAGGAAGTCGTCGCGGTTTACTCGGATACGCTACCATATAGCCCTCGCATCATTTACCAGCACAAGCACATCATGACCTTTACCCTCAGCGACACCGCCTACGGCACCGACAGCGCCGATGCCAAAAACGCCATGTACAACGACCTGCGCCCGCAACTGCAGGGTCTGCTCCACGGCGAAACCGACCTGATCGCCAACACCGCCAACTTCAGCGCGCTGGTATTCAACAGCATGCCGGGCCTGAACTGGGCCGGCTTCTACTTCCTCAAGGGCGACGAACTGGTGCTCGGACCATTCCAGGGCAAGCCGGCCTGCATCCGCATCAAGCAAGGCCGTGGCGTCTGCGGCACCACCGTGGTGGAAGGCAAATCCATCGTCGTGCCGGACGTACACGCCTTCCCCGGCCACATCGCCTGCGACGTCAACTCGCGTTCGGAGCTGGTGGTGCCGGTGCGCGGCCCGGACGGCGCCATCGTCGGCGTATTCGACCTCGACAGCCCGCTGCCGCACCGCTTCGACCAGACCGACGCCGACGGCATCGAGTCGCTGGTGAAACTGCTGGAAGCCACGCTGGCCTAAAGCGCCAAGACGCTAAAGCGCTCTGCTGGACGGCAACAGCTGCGCCAGCGCGTCGTACAGCGCGGCGATGCCTTGCCAGTCGGTGTCCTCGGCACGGCGCGCGCGGGCATGGCAGGCGGCGATCGCCGCCTGCAGGGCGTACGGGCCGAAGCCGCGCGCGGTCTGTTCGGCGCGCGCCAGTGCGGCCAGGCCGCGCCGGATCAGCATCTGGTCCCAACGACTGCGGTCCTGCTCCAGCAACAGGATAGGCTCGCCCTTCGGGCCGACGCGGGCGCGGGCGCGCGAGGATTGGATTTCCATCAGCGCCACCAGGCCGTGTACTTCCGCCTCGTCTGGCTGCAGCCCGGCCAGGATGCGTCCGAGGCGCAGCGCCTCCTCGCACAGCGCCGGCCGCATCCAGTCGGCGCCGGCGCTGGCCGAATAGCCCTCGTTATAAATCAGATAGATCACCTGCAGCACCGAGGCCAGGCGTTCGCCCAGCTCGTGTGCGCGCGGCGCCTCGAACCGCACTTTGGCCTCGGCCAGGGTGCGCTTGGCGCGCACGATACGCTGCGCCACGGTTTTTTCCGGCACCAGGAAGGCGCGGGCGATTTCGTCGGTGCTCAGGCCGCCGAGCAGGCGCAAGGTCAAGGCCACGCGGCCGTCGGTGGGCAGCACCGGATGGCAGGCCACGCACACCAGCCGCAGCAGGTCGTCGCCGATATCGTTTTCCAGCGCATCGGCCACCGCGCGCTCGATATCGGGCGCGGCATCCTGCAACAGCAAATCGATTTCGTAGCTGATGGCCGCTTGTTTGTCGCGGTGCAGCTGGCGCTGGCGCAGCACGTCGAGCGCGCGGTTCTTCGCCACCGTGGTCAGCCAGGCGGCCGGCTGCTCGGGCACGCCGCTGGCGGGCCAGCGCTCCAGCGCCTGCACCAGCGCATCCTGCGCCAGTTCCTCGGCCTGGCCGATGTCGCGCAGCATGCGCGCCAGCATGGCGATGATCTTGGCGGACTCCATCCGCCACACCGCCTCGACGATCTTGTGAACTTCAGCGGCCACGGGCCGCTTTGCTGAAGGCATTGCGCAAGCCCGCTTCCAGCAGTTCGGCGCGCAGCCGCGCCTCGGCCGACATCATCTCCTGGGTGAACTCGACGTGCGCCTTGCGCTCGCACGCCTCGCGCACTTCCAGCGTGATGTCGCCCGGCTGCGGATAGGGATAGGCCTTGGCCCAGGCGATGGCCTCCTCCATCGAGGCGGCCTGCAGCATCCAGTAGCCGGCGATCAGCTCCTTCACTTCGGTGAACGGACCGTCCACCACCGTGGTTTTGGAGTTGGCGTAATGGATGCGGGTGGAACTGGACGTGGCTTTCAGCCCTTCGCCGGCCAGCAGCACGCCCTGCTGCACGCCGGCCTCGTTACTGGCGTTCATGACGTCGATGACTTCCGGCGGCGGCGCGGCGTCCGACTCGGTGTCGGCGTCCGAGCGCAGGAACACCACGTAGCGCGTCAGTTCCTCCTTGCGCTGCGGGAGAGTCCCCGCCGCCGTGCCGCGCTCGTCGAAGCCGACGCAGTTGCCGGGGCAGCCGGCGTCGCGGATTTCATAGACTGCGCCGCTGTCGAACAGCGGCCACCAGCGCACCTGGGCGATGATGTCCTCGCGCGACTCGGCTTCCAGCAGCACGAAGCCGGCCACCAGCTCCCTGGGCGGGAACGGCCCGCGCACCTCGCTCCAGGCGCCGTCGCGGCGCAGCAGGCGCACCGCCTTGTTGCTGGGCTGGAGGAAAGTGCCGGGCTCCAGGGCCGGCGGTTGTATGCCTCGTTCCGTGCTCTGATTGGCGCGGCGCAGTACCATGAATTCCATTACATCGAGCTCCTGACTAAACCAGCCATAAAGGTATCACAGGCGGGCGCGCAAAGCCGCTTCCTGCGCCACCACTTCCGGCGTGGCCACCTCGCCGAAGTCGCTCATTTCATACACCTGGCGGATTTCGATTTCCGACGGGCCATCGAACGGATTCGGGCAGCGCTTCATCCACTCGATCGCTTCTTCCTTCGATGTCACCTGGATCAGCCAGAAGCCGGCGATCAGCTCCTTGGTCTCGGCGAACGGGCCGTCGATCACGCTGCGGCCGGCGCCATCGTAGCGGATGCGCGCGCCCTTGGCACTCGGATGCAGGCCCTCGCCCGCCAGCAGCACGCCGGCGTTGACCAGCTCCTCATTGAACTTGCCCATGGCCGTCATCAATTCCACGCTTGGCATCTTGCCGGCTTCGGAATCGGCGGTGGCTTTTACAATGATCATGAATCGCATGGGATACTCCTCAGCACGGTGGCATTTGCTGTTTCATCGCTTCCGCCATTTCTTCCGGCGTCATGTCCTTGATGTGGGTGGCGATGGCCCAGTTGTGGCCGAAAGGATCGGTGACCTGGGCATAGCGGTCGCCCCAGAACATGTCGGACGGCGGCATGCGGGCGGTGGCGCCGGCGTCGACCGCCTGCTGGAAGGCGGCGTCGGTGTCGACCACGTACAGGTGCAGCGTGACCGGGCTGCCTTTCAGCGCCTTGGGGCCGAGGCCGCCGTATTCGGGAAAGTCGTCGGCCAGCATCAGCACCGAATCGCCGATCTTCAGGGCGCCGTGCATCAGGCGGCCGTTGGGGCCGGGCATGCGCATGATCTCGGTGGCGTTAAAAGCTTTTTTATAAAACTCCATGGCGTCGGCCGCGCCTTCGCATACCAGGTGCGGCGTCAGGGTGTGCATGTCTTGAGGAATCGGGTCTACTTTGGCATTCATGATGGTCTCCTGGATGAACGTTGAACGAGTAACTCTATACCTACGACGAAGCAGCACACTACGAATCGACACGATTTTAAAAAATATTCCTGATACAAGCCAGAAACAATTCTTAAATCAGCTGCCAGCGCTAAACCCGCTAAAATTATTCACTAATGTATAAAGCCGCCCTGGGAGTCCCTTTGTGTTAATTGATATCGTCCGCGTGGCGCTCCGGCGTCCCTATACCTTCGTGGTGATGGCCATGCTGTTGCTGATCGCCGGGCCGCTGGCGGCGCTGCGCACGCCGACCGACATCTTCCCCGACATCCGTATCCCGGTGATCGCGGTGGCCTGGCAATATACCGGCCTGCCCGCCGACCAGATGGGCGGGCGCATCTCCACGCTGTTCCAGCGCACGCTGACCACCACCGTCAACGACATCGAACACATCGAGGCCAATACCTACCAGGGCATCAGCATCGTCAAGATTTTCTTCCAGCCCGGCGTCAACATCGCCGTGGCCAACGCGCAGGTGACGGCGATCGCGCAATCGGCGCTGCGCCAGATGCCGCCCGGCGTGACGCCGCCGCTGATCCTGAACTACAACGCCGCCACCGTCCCCATCCTGCAGTTGGCCCTGTCCGGCAAGGGCCTGTCGGAACAGAATCTGTTCGACCTCGGCATGAACACCGTGCGCACGCCGCTGGTCACCGTGCCGGGCGCGGCGATTCCGCTGCCCTACGGCGGCAAGCAGCGCCAGGTGCAGATCGACGTCGACCCGGCGCTGCTGCAGGCGCGCGGGCTGTCGGCGCAAGACATCGCCAACGCGCTGGCGGCGCAGAACGTGCTCACGCCGGTCGGCACGCAGAAGATCGACGCGCTGGAATACACCATCCAGCTCAATAGCGCGCCGTCGGCCATCGCCGACCTGGCGCGGCTGCCGGTGAAGGTGATGAACGGCGCCACGGTCTACCTGGGCGACATCGCCAACGTCCACGACGGCAACGCGCCGCAAACCAACGTGGTGCACGTGGACGGCAGCCGCTCGGTGCTGATGTCGGTGCTGAAGAACGGCTCGGCCTCGACCTTGGCCATCGTCGACGGCGTGCGCGCCAAAATCGAATCGCTCAAGCCGGGCTGGCCGGAGGCGCTGAAGGTCACGCCGATCAACGACCAGTCGGTGTTCGTGCGCGCCGCCATCAAGGGCGTGGCGATGGAAGGCGTGATCGCCGCCGCGCTGACCAGCATCATGATCCTGCTGTTCCTCGGCAGCTGGCGCTCGACCATCATCATCGCGGTGTCGATTCCGCTGTCCATCCTCGGCTCCATCATCGCGCTGGCCGCCATCGGCGAAACGCTCAACCTGATGACGCTGGGCGGCCTGGCGTTGGCGGTCGGCATCCTGGTCGATGACGCCACCGTCACCATCGAAAACATCAACTGGCACCTGGAGCAAGGCAAGTCGGTGGAAAACGCCATCCTCGACGGCGCCGCGCAGATCGTTACGCCGGCCTTCGTCTCGCTGCTGTGCATCTGCATCGTCTTCATCCCGATGTTCTTCCTGGAAGGCGTGTCGCGCTTCCTGTTCGTGCCGATGGCCGAGGCGGTGATTTTCGCCATGGTGTGCTCGTTCGTGCTGTCACGTACGCTGGTGCCGACCATGGCCAACTTCCTGCTCAAGCCACACGACACCGGCGAAGGCCATGCGCATGGCCACGGCGGCAGCGGCGCGGCCGAGCCGTCGCGCAATCCGCTGGTGCGTTTCCAGCGCGGCTTCGAGGCGCGCTTCGAACGCCTGCGTGCCGCTTACTCGGCGGTACTGGCCTCGGCGGTCGGCAAGCGCAAACCCTTCATCATCGGCTTCATGGCGGTGGTGCTGCTGTCCTTCGGCCTGCTACCCTTCATCGGCAGCAACTTCTTCCCCTCGGTCGATTCCGGCCAGGTGCTGATGCACGTGCGCGTGCCGGTCGGCACCCGCGTCGAGGAGACCGCCGTGCGCTTCGCCCGCATCGAGCAAGCCATCCGCCGCGTGATTCCAGCCGAGGACATCGAAACCATGGTCGACAACATCGGCCTGCCCGCCAGCTCGATCAACCTCACCTACAACAACACCGGCATGATGGGCGCGCAGGACGGCGACTTCCAGATCGCCCTCAAGGAGGGCCACCAGCCGACCGCCGAATATGTGCGCAAGCTGCGCGTGGAACTGCCGCAGGAATTCCCGGACACCACCTTTTCCTTCCCGCCGGCCGACATCGTCGGCCAGATCCTCAACTTCGGCGCGCCGGCGCCGGTGGACGTGCAGATCCGCGGCGCCAACCTGGAAGGCAACTACGCCTACGCGCAACAGTTGCTGAAGAAAGTGCGCGCGATTCCCGGCGTGGCCGACGCCCGCATCCAGCAATCCAACAAGGCGCCCGTGTTCAAGGTGGAGATGGACCGCACCCAGGCGCAGCAACTGGGCCTGACCACGCGCGACATCACCAACAGCCTGGTGGTCAACCTGGCCGGTTCCAGCCAGGTGGCGCCGACCTTCTGGCTCAATCCGGCCAACGGCGTGAGCTACCCGATCGTCATGCAAACGCCGCAGACCCAGCTCGATTCGCTGGCGGCGCTGGCCAATCTGCCGGTCGGCAACGGCAGCAGCACCAGCGGCGCCACGCTGGGCGGCGTGGCCCGCTTCGAGCGCGGCACCGGCTCGGCGCTGATCAGCCAGTACGACGTGCAGTCCATGGTGCAGATTTACGCCACCACCCAGGACCGTGACCTCGGCGCCGTCGCCAAGGACATCCGCCAGGTGCTGGAGGAAACCAAGGCCGATCTGCCGAAAGGTTCGACCGTGCAGATGCTGGGCCAGGTCAAGACCATGGAGCGCGCCTTTGCCGGCCTGCTGTACGGCCTGCTGGGCGCGGTGGTGCTGATCTACCTGCTGATCGTGGTCAACTTCCAGTCGTGGCTGGACCCGGCGGTGATCGTCTCGGCGCTGCCGGCGGCGCTGGCCGGCATCGTCTGGACCCTGTTCGCCACCAACACCACCTTGTCGGTGCCGGCGCTGACCGGCGCCATCATGTGCATGGGCGTGGCCACCGCCAATTCGGTGCTGGTGATCTCGTTCGCGCGCGAGCGCCTGGACCAACTGGGCGACGCCACCGCCGCCGCGCTGGAAGCCGGCTCGGTACGCTTCCGTCCGGTGCTGATGACCGCCCTGTCGATGATCATCGGCATGCTGCCGATGGCGCTGGGCCTGGGCGAAGGCGGCGAGCAGAACGCGCCGCTGGGCCGGGCCGTCATCGGCGGCCTGATTTTCGCCACCGTCGCCACGCTGCTGTTCGTGCCGGTCGTGTTCAGCCTGGTGCACCGCAAGCACGCGCCGCCCCCCATCACCAAAGATCAACCACTATCCGGAGCACCTGTCCATGCAAACTAACCCGTCCCGACAAGGACACGCGCCGCTGATCATCGGCCTGGCCGTGCTCGCCGCCGCCCTGCTGACGGCAGGCATCCTGGGCCGACGCTCGCTGGCCGAGCAGGTCAAGCAGGCCGGCGAGCCGCTGGTGCCCGTGGTCACCGTGCTGGCCGCCGGGCAGACGCCGGGCGCGCCGGTGGAACTGGCGGCCCGCATCGAACCGTGGGCGCGCGCACCGATCTATGCGCGCGTCAGCGGTTATCTGAAAGAATGGAAAGTCGATATCGGCGCCCCGGTGAAAGCCGGCCAGACCCTGGCCGACATCGAAACCCCGGACCTCGACCAGCAACTGCTGCAGGCCAAAGCCGAACTGGCCAGCGCGCGCAGCAACCTGACGCTGGCCGGCAGCACCGCCAAGCGCTGGCAGGATCTGCTGGCGGCCAACGCCGTCTCGCGCCAGGAAGCCGATGAAAAGGCCGGCGACCTGGCGGCCAAGCAATCGGCCGTCAACGCGCTGCAGGCCAATGTCGACCGGGTGCAGGCGCTGCAGCGCTACACGCGCCTGGTGGCGCCGTTCGACGGCGTGGTCACCGCCCGCAATACCGACGTCGGCGCCCTGATCAGCGTCGGCGGTGTGGCGGGCAGCGAGTTATTTGTGGTTTCCGACATCAAGCGCCTGCGCGTCTACGTCAACGTGCCGCAGCGTCAGGTGGCGGCCATCAAGGTCGGCGACCAGGCCGTGCTGAGCGTGCCTGAACGTGCCGGCAAGACCTACACCGCCACCGTGCAATCGCTGGCGCAGGCCATCAGCGCCGGCTCCGGCGCCATGCTGGTGCAACTGACCGTGCAGAACGACAGCGGCGAACTGCTGCCCGGCGCCTACGCCAACGTCCGCTTCGAAGCGGCGGCCAGCGCCACGGCGCTGAGCATTCCGCCGGGCGCCCTGATCTTCAACCGCAGCGGCACCCAGGTGGCCACCGTGGGCAAGGACAACCATGTGCTGCTCAAGCCGGTGACCCTGGGGCGCGACCTGGGCAACGTGATCGAGATCGCCTCCGGCATCGAGCGGGGCGACCAGGTCATCGCCAATCCGCCGGACGGCGTGGCCAGCGGCGACCTCGTCCGGGTGGCGGCCGCAGCGGGACGAGCGGACCGCGCGCTATAGCGCTACAATGGAGCGATCCAAGTTGATTTAAAGGAGTTTGATGATGGGTGATAAAGCCATGAAGATCGACATCGGTCTTTCCGATGAAAGCCGCGCCGCCATTGCCGCAGGTCTGTCCGGACTGCTGGCCGACAGCTACACGCTGTACCTGATGACCCACAACTTCCACTGGAACGTCAAGGGTCCGATGTTCAACTCGCTGCACCAGATGTTCATGACACAGTACACCGAACAATGGGCCGCACTGGACCAGATCGCCGAACGCATCCGCGCGCTCGGCTATCCGGCGCCGGGCACCTACGCCCAGTTCGTGAAACTGGCGACGATCAAGGAAATCGAAGGCGTGCCGGCCGCGCTGGACATGGTGCGCCACCTGGTGTCGGCGCAGGAAGCGACTGCCCGCACCGCGCGCAAGCTGCTGCCGCTGGTCGACAAGGCCGACGACCAGCCAACCGCCGACCTGCTGACCCAGCGCCTGGACGTGCATGAGAAAACCGCCTGGATGCTGCGTAGTCTGCTGGAAGAGTAAGCCCCGTAATGCCGACGCCGGCGCCACGGAGACCATGGTTGATCGTGGTGCTGTTGGCGCTCGGCGTGATGATTTCCCTGATCGACCGCACCAGCCTGTCGTCGGCGCTGGCCGACCAGGGCTTCGTGCGCGCGTTTGGTTTAAGCAGCGTCGAGCGTGGCTGCTTGCATGCTGCCCCTGATACCGACCCAGGCCGTGGGACTGAACACCGGCATGCAGCAGGTAGCGACCAGCCTGGCGGACGGCGTCTCGGCCAGCTTGTCGGGATGGCTGCTGCACACCAGCGGCAGCTATGAACTGCCGATGAAAGCCATCTTCATCTTCCTGCTGCTGGGCGCCGCCAGCACCCTTATCCTCTTGCGCCGTAACTGGGCGCCGAAGGTCAAATGAGGCCTCCTCGCTAGGCCGGCAATGTCGACAAGGTCTGATTTAGCTGCGCAAAGACGCGCCTCAGCGTCTGATTGGAATGCGGTTGTGGCAGCAAGCCCGAAATATCAATATCCTTCTGCCGCTCCAAAAAAGCCAACGCCCGGCGTGTATCGTCCACGGAAAATGGATAAATATTGCGATACCAGACAATATTAAACAACCGTAGTCGTTCCTGGGCACTATCGGCCGATAGTGACCGCTTCTATTGTTCAACATCGGCCTCCCCTGTATCCCAAGGCTTGTTGGTGCAAACCTGCGCGGCGCGATTAGGCGCGCGTGGCGGCTTTCAGTTTGACCGGGCCGCGCACGCTGATCCAGGTATAGCAGGTTCATGCCGTCGTACGCGCCTACCGGGTGGAAGTTGGCCGCATGCCTTTGTTGGCCTTCATGAAGGCTTCGACATACGCTTTGTTTTCCGACGAAGGATGGGCTTGGGTAAAGTCGGTCACATCAGCCCGACCTTGAGTGGGCCGCCGCCGGCCGCGCCAGCCAGTGGGTAGCAGGCCCGTAGTCACGGCCGCGCCGAAACAGACCTGAATCGCGCGCCAATCTGCTTATCGCACCACAAACGGGCGCGGCCAGCCCGACGACTGCGCTATACTCGTGCTCTACGCGTTGCATGCCGGGAGCCCACGTGCCGCCAGCTTCCAACTTTTTTTCCAGCTTCAAATTCAAGATCACCGCGCTGGTGATCGGTTTGGTGTTGTTTGCGGGCATAGGCGCGGGCGGCATCTCGCTGCTGATCGCCGAATCGGAGTTGCGGCTGGTCATCGCCCGGCAGGAATTGTCGCTGCTCACCGGCGCCGCCGCGTTCATCGACAACGACCTGCAAAACAAGCGCCAGCTGCTGAAACTGCTGACCGAGGAATTCACCGAGCGCGGCCAGCCGCTGGACCGCATCCAGCATCAGCTGGAAACCCATGACACCCTGCGCGACACCTTCTTCAACGTCAACGCCTTCGACCTGTCGGGCAACCTGGTGGCCAGCCTGCGCGACCGCCAGGCCAAGCGCATCAACATCGCCGAACGCCAGTACTTCCGCGACACCCTGCGCCTGCAGGAAGGCGTGCTGTCGGCGCCGTTCAAGAGCACCTTATCGGGCCAGCCGGTGGTGGTGATCACGCAGCCGCTGCGCGACGCCGACGGCAAGATAGTCGGCATCCTGCTCGGCGCCATCGATCTGCTGCGGCCATCGTTCTCCGCCCAGCTCGACTCGCTGCGCGCCGGCGCCGATGGTTACCTGTTCATTGTCACCGATGCCGGCGTCATCGTGCACCACCCGGACAAGAGCCGCATCCTGGAAAAAGGCGACGACACGCCCGGCACACTGCTGGAGGCGGCGCTGCGCAAACCGGAGGGCTGGGAGGATGGCATGCTCGACGACGGCATACCGGTACTGCTGGTGCACAAGCACCTGCGGGAGAGCGACTGGACCATCGGTCTGTCCTACCCGGTGCGCAGCGCGTTCGCCTCGATGCTGCACGTGCGGCTGCGCGCATTGCTGGGGGCGGCGCTGCTGACCGCCGTGGCCGGCCTGTTCGGCTGGGCCGTCACCAAGAACATGCTGCGCCCGCTGCGGCGCCTACACCGCCACGTGGAGGACATCAGCGCCGGACGCGCCGACATCTCGGTGTTCGACGTGGCGCGCAAGGACGAATTCGGCCACCTGAGCCGGGCCTTCTACGGCCTGTCGCAACGGCGCGAGCTGGCCGAACTGGAACTGCACCGGCTGGCCACCACCGACGTCTTGACCGGCCTGAACAACCGCCGCATGTTCGACGCCTTCCTGCCGCAGGCACTGGCGCGCGCGGCCCGCTCCGGCCAGCCGTTGGGCCTGGCCATCCTCGATATCGATCACTTCAAGTCCATCAACGACACCCTGGGCCACGCGGCGGGCGACCAGGTGCTGGTCGAGTTCGCGCGCCGGCTGACGGGCGCGGTGCGCAGCACCGACACGGTGGCCCGCCTGGCCGGCGACGAATTCGTGATCGTGTTCGAACAGCAGTCGTCGAACGCCGAGATGGATGTGCTGGGCAAAAAAATCCTCGACACCATGCACCCGCCCTTCCATCTCGGCGCGCAGCAGCGCGAAGTGCGCACCAGCATCGGCATCGCCGTCACCACCAACACCAGCGCCACGGCGGAGGAAGTCATGCGCGCGGCCGACCAGGCCCTGTACGGTGTGAAGGCGGCCGGCCGCAACGGCTACGCCATCAACCCGGTCGGCGCCGAACGCGTGGTGCGGGTGCGCTAGGCCGGCGTGGCGGTAGCGGTCACGCTGCTCGCCATCAGCACCGGCTTGCCGACGTAGCAGACTTCCTTGTACCAGCGCACCGGCGTCTTCACGCCGTCGATGGCGGTTGTGGGATTGGTGCTGTTGGTGCTGTTGGTGCTGTTGGTGCTGTTGGTGCAGTTGCTGGCGTTGCGGTCGTCCGCGCCGCAGGCGGCCAGTGTCGGCGATCTTTACATTGTTTTGCATCCGCATCGCAGCGCTGCGGATAAGCCCATGATTTCGCGGGACTCCAATCCATGGGCATGGTTAATGCGTGGCTGATCGCGCTACGCCAACCAGGGGAACTCCATGCTCAACACCATCCGCAAAGCGGCCCGCCACGCGCTGGCCGCGCTACTACTATTCACGCTGGCGCAAGCCACGCACGCACTGCCGCTGCTGACGCTCACGCCGACGCAGACCATCTTCCAGGCGTCGGCCGGCGGCAGCATCAACGGCAGCGGCAGCATCATCAACCGCAGCAACGCGGCGCTGGACGCCACCGACCTGTTCCTGAATTTCGCCAACTTCGATCCGGGCGTGCTGACGCCGCAGCAAACGCTGGGACTGGTCCCTTTTAGCATTCCCAGCTTTTCGTTCCGGGACCACGTGGCCCTGTTCAGCATCGACATCGCGCCCGGCGCGCCGCCCGGCACGCAAACGCTGGACGTGGTGCTGCAGGACGTGGCCGGCAATTTCTCCGACACGGTCAGCATCGCGTTCCTGATCGACCAGGTGGTGGCGCTGCCGGAACCGGCAACGTTGACCATCATGCTGGCCGGCCTGCCGCTGTTGCTGCGTCGCCGCCAGCTCATCAACCATGGAGGCCATCATGGCTAGCCAACCCCAGCTCATCACCGGCAACGCCACGGTGCTGAACACCGGAGAGGAAATCATCGTCTCGCTGACCATCGCCAACACCGGCGACGAGCCGGCGCTGCAGGTCTACCTGACCGGCGCCACCCTGGGTTCGGCGCGGCGTATCAGCCCGCAGAATTTCCCGGTCCACATCGGCAGCCTGCAACGCGAAGGCAGCGGCAGCATCGGCACGCGCTTCAGCAACACCGGCCTGGTCCCCGGCCAGCAATACCTGCTGACCTTGCGCGGCACCTATCAGGCCGGCGCTACGCTGGGCTTTGTGGTCAACCGCTACCTGCGGATACCGGAACCGGCACCCTACGCTTCGCCGCGCCTGCGCTCGCATGTGAACGTGCTGCTGAATAACGCCACATGGACCTACACCATCTTCAACGACGAGCCGCTGGGCAGCGCCCTGTACATCGCCGCCTTCCACCTCGACATCGTGGCGCCCACCACCGTCACCGGCACGCCGCCCGGCTGGCAGTCAGAGTCCGACCTGATGACCTACGCCGGCTGGATTTCCGAGAACGCCCACGTCGCCCCGCAGCAATCGCTGGGCGGCTTTGAAATCCAAAGTCCGACCGGGCGCTCCGAGTCCACGGCCTACAGCCTGATTTCCTGGGACCACACCCTCAACGACGCCGGCCCGGTGGGACTGGACACGGTGCTGTCACCATCCAGGGCACGATAGGGGAACAACATGAAAACCTCAAACCATGCAGTACTCGACCACATCGCCCGCACGCTGGCCGGCGCCAGCTCGCGCCGCGCGGCGCTGAAAATGGCCGTGCTCGGCCTGGGCGGTATGACCCTGGCCCGCTTCGGCATCGACAACGCCTGGGCCGCGCGCAACTGCCTGTGCAACAACCGCGTCTACGACTCCGACCTGGCCTGCTGCACGCCCAGCGGCGTGGTGCAGAAGCATCCGATCGCCAAGCTGGCGGACTGCCCTGGCCGCACCGCCAACCTGGCGCATACCTGCACGGCCAACGGTTGCGGCGCGGCCGGCTCGTGGGTGTCGCCGCCGCAAAGCTACTTCGGCGTCAGCTTCGTACCGGCCTGCGACGTCCACGATTGTTGCTACGACAAGTGCAACCAGAACAAGGCCACCTGCGATACCGCCTTCCTCACCAACCTGAACGCCATCTGCACGACCGCCTTTCCCGGCAACGGCTTCATCCAAAGCATCAAGCGCGGCGGCTGCCTGTCGCAGGCAAACACCTATTTCAACGCCGTCTCCTCCTACGGCCAGAGCGCCTATGACGACGCCCAGAAGCTCTCGTGCGACTGCTGCCCGCCCGAGAACTGCCGTACCTGCGCCGGCGGCGCTTGCGGCGCCTTCCCGGCCTGCGCCGGCGGCGGCGACTGCGTGTGCTTCACCACGCCCAACGGCTCGGGCGTCTGCGTCCACGGCAACACGCCGTGCGCCGGCCTGCCCACCTGCAGTTCCAACGACGATTGCCCGCCGGGCTACGGCTGCGCCGGCTCCAACTGCTGCGGCGGCACGGCGCTGTGCGGGCCGCTGTGCTCCGACCTGACGCCATCGTCGATCATCTCGCCGTTCGCCGGCGCCAAACGCTACGACGGACCTACCTTGGGAGGAAAACGATAATGGACGCGCTCACGATGCTATTCACGGTCCTGCGCCTGCTGCTGGCCGGTGTGCTGCTGATGGCCGCCGCCGGCAAGTTGCGGCACCGGCAGGCCCAGGTTCAAACGCTGGCGGCGTTCGGCGTGCCGGCCGCGCTGCGGCCGTCGCTGGCGTGGCTGATGCCGGCGTGCGAGCTGGCCATCGCGCTGCTGCTGACGCTGGCGGTATCCGCCTGGTGGGGCGCCATCGGCGGCGCCGCGTTGCTGGCGCTCTACACCGCCGTGCTGGCGTACAAGCTGCAACAGGGCCAGCGGCCCAGCTGCAATTGCTTTGGCCAGCAGCAGGCCACGCCGATCGGCGCCGCCACGCTGCTGCGTAACAGCGCGCTGCTGGCGATGGCCGGCGCACTGCTTGCCGCCGGGCCGGCGTATGGGCACGCGCCGCTGTGGCCGCAGCTGGCCGCCGCGCCGGCGCTGTCGGCCTGCCTCGCCGTGATGCTGCTGCAGTGGTGGTTGCTGCACCACGTGCTGCGCCAGAACGGCCGCCTGATCTTGCGCATGGATACTCTGGAGTTGCGGCTGGACGGCGCCAACGTGCAGCCGCTGCACGCGCTCGACACGCAGCCGCGCGGACTGGCGGTCGGCAGCATGGCGCCGGAGTTTGCGTTGCCGGAAATCGGCAATGGCAAGCCGATGACGCTGGTGCGGCTCAGGTCCGGCGGCGTGCCGGTGCTGCTGCTGTTTTCCGACATCGCCTGCAGCCCGTGCGCCGAGCTGGCGCCGCGCATCGATAGCTGGCACCGGCAGTATCAAGGCCTGATCACCATCGCCGTGGTCTTGCGCGTCGATGCCGGCCAGCAGCATCGGCCACGGGCCGCCGACGCCTGCATCACCCTGCTGCAGGAGAATCGGCAGGTATCGGGCAGCTACGACGCACTGGTGACGCCGAGCGCGGTGCTGGTGTCGGCCGAAGGCACGATCGCATCGCATCTGGCGCTCGGTTCAAAAGAGATATACGATCTGCTGCTATCGACCGTGCCGCAGATCTATGAAAACCGCGAAATCGCCGCATGACCATCTGCTTCGGGCAAGCCGGCTGTTGCTGGCGGCCGGCGCTTGCCTGCATCTGGTCACGGCGATTTTTCTCGGCGAAGGCAACGGCGCCTTCCGCGTCGCGCTGTGCGCCTGGTCGCTGGCGCCCTACCTGCTGTTGGCGGCGGTGCTGCAGCGGCGCGGCGGCGCCGGCATCAGTCTGCTGGCCGGCGCGGCGCTGATGCTGCTGCTCGATGCGGCCACCTTCTGGTCGGTATTTGTGGCGCCGCAAAGCTCCACCGCCGCGTTGGGCCTGCTGTTCGCGCCGCTGCTCAAGCTATTCTGCATCGCGCCGCTGTCGATTGCCGCCGAGGCGTGGCTGGGCCGCCAGCGCCGCTGAGGCTTGATGCCCTGGCCGTCAGAAGCGTGCCTTGACGCGCACCCCCACCGTGCGCGGACGAATCATGTATAGATTGTCGCCCGGCTGAATCGCGATGGTGTTGGTGGTGACGTCGCTGATCTTGGCACCGTTGGTCAGGTTGGTGCCGAACAGGCCGATCTCATACAAGCCGTTGCGGTAGATCGCCGTCGCATTCACCGTGTTCGACGAAGGAATACGCGAGTAGCTGCCCTGCGAGGCGGCGAAGTTGGTGTACGACTCGCCACGGTGCGCCAGGTTGGCCGACAACGCGACTTCCTCGCCGGCGCCCAGCGGGATGCTGTAGTTGGCCACTGCGGTGGCGGCAAACTTCGGCGAATACGGCACGCGCGCATCTTCCGGAATGTTCTGCGCGGCGATGCCGGTCACCACTTTCTCGGCGGCGTAGGCGTGGTTGAAGGTGGCGCTCACACCAATCGACGCCTGGCGCGAAATCTTGAAGAAGGTCTCCAGCTCCACACCTTCGCTGCGGATTTTGCCGGCGTTCTGCGTGAAATAATAGGTGCACGGCAGCTTGTTAAACACCTGCACGTCCTTCCACTTGATCAGATAAGCGCTGGCGTTGACGATCACACGGCGATCGAACAGCGTGTTCTTGGAGCCGGCTTCGAAGTTCCACAGGCTGTCCGGCGCAAAAGTCGACGGCGCATTCTGGCCGCAGAAGTCGAACGGCACCGGCTGGTTGTTGCCGCCGTAGCGGAAGCCCTTGCCGGCCGAGGCGTACAGCGTATGATCCTGGTCCAGGCGGTAGGCGGCGGCGAAGCGCGGATTGGCGCCCTTCGAGGTTTCGCTGCTGTTGCTGGTCTCCGGAATGCTGCTCTGCGGCTTGGCCGGCGTGGAGTTGAACAGGTTGCCGAACAGGCCGCTGAACTTGAGGTCGAAGTCCTGCGTGCCACGGAACAGGCGCAGGCCGGAGGTCAGGTCCAGCTTATCCCACACGGTGTAGGTGGCTTCGGCAAACACCGCGGCTTCTTTCGAATCGATGTTCTGCGTGCCCGAGAAGTAATCGTCGGGCGTGAAGGCATTGTCGTTGAGCTGCGAGTTATAGCCGGGGAAGTTCTTGGCGATGGCGAAGCGCGCGTCGAAACCGGGCGTCGGCTGGTCCTGGCGCAGATCGCGCTTGCCCTGGGTGTAGAAGGCGCCGGCGGTCCACTTCAGCGGGCCGCCCGCTTTCGATTGCAGGCGGAACTCCTGGGCGAAATTGGTGATCTTGTTGCCGATGACGTAGGACGAAGCGATCAGCGGCAGCTGGCCGCCGAAGATGAAGGCGGTAGCCTTGTACTGGCCGGAGTTGATGTACAGCGTGTCGCGCTGCAGATAGGAGGTGGACGACACCAGGTTCGCCACACCCGCATCGTAGTTCAGCGTCAGGTTATACAGCTGCAGGCTATCCTTGCTGGCCTGCTGGATCAGCGAGCTGGTGGTGTACGGCGCCAGTCCCGAGTACGCATCGTTGATGCCGCCCTTGATGTTGGAGGCGGTGACGCTGGCGTCGATCAACAGGTCCGGCGTGGCGCGCAGGCGCGCGGCGATGCGGCCCTGGTTGGTCGAGACGTCGTTGTCGGTCTTGCCGTTGGCCTGGTTGAGAACGTAGCCGGAATCGCTGCCGGTGTAACCGGTGACGCGCAGCGCCAGCGCATCTTTCTTCACCGGCACATTGACCGTGGCGCGCAGATTGTGGTTGCCGCCGCCGAACTTGGAGGTCTGCGAAGCGACCGCCTCCACCGCGCCGAAGAAGTCGTTGAACTCCGGTTTCTGGGTAATCTGGCGCACCGTGCCGGCCATGGCGCCGGCGCCGTACAGCGTGCCTTGCGGACCTTGCAGCACTTCGATACGCTCCAGGTCCAGCACTTTCAGGTCGGGGTTGCCGGACTTCAGCGTGACCGGCATCTCGTCGATGTACACCGCCACCAGCGACGCATCCTGCACTTCCGACGGCACGATGCCGCGCACCACCAGCCCGCGTATCGTGATGTTGTTGACGCCGGCGCCCTGCTCCTGCAGGGACAAGGCCGGCACCAGGTTGGCGATGTCGCCCAGATTGCCTTGGCCGTATTTGGTCAGGCTGTCGGGCTTGATGACGGTGATCGCCGCCGGCACCTGCTGCACGTCGGCCGCGCCGGTGCGGGTGGCGGTGACTTCCACTTTTTCGATCTTGTCGGAGGCCTTGTCCTGCGCGTGCGCCGCCGCGAATGCACCGGCAATCGCCAGTCCCATCAAATGCTTGTTCATCCAGTTCCTTCAGCCATGTTTTTAGTAGATTGCAAAAAGTATAGCAACTAAAAAACGACTGATAGCGAAGATAATCGAGTTTGGTTATAAGGAATCCAGAAAAGCGTCCATGGCCTTGGTCGGACGGCCGTCTTCGCCCCAGGCGCTCAGCTCGTAATGACTCCAGCTGCGCGCGCCTTGCGGCTCCCAGTAGATCACGCCCAAGCCTAGGCCGCCCGGTACCGCGCGCACCTTCCGCTGCACCGCCATCAGCATCTCGTAGGTGTTTTGCGGCTTGCTGTCCTCGCCGCCGACCTCGACCACCATCACCTGCTTGCCGTAGCGCGCCACCATGTCGTTCAGGTTGTTGGCGAGGTCGTCGATGGACAGCGTGTAGTCGGGACGGCCGTCCAGCCAGTACGGATAATAGGACAGGCCGATCACGTCGTAGCGCGCGCCGTTGGCCGTGGCGTTGTCGAACCAGGTGCGGAACCAGGCGTTGTCGTTGCCGCGATCAAGGTGCAGGATCACCTTGGACGTGGGGCTGACCGCCTTGACGGCGTCGTAGCCCTGGTTGAACAGCTGCGCCAGTTGCGGCCAGTTGTCGGTATGGCCTTCTGGATACATCATGCCGGTGCGCGTTTCATTGCCGACCTGCACCCACTCCGGCGTCACGCCGGCCGCCTTGAGGGCGCTCATCACATCGTGGGTATGCAGGTAGACATCGTTCAGCAATTGCGGGAAGTCGTGCTTGGCCCAGGCTGCCGGCTTGCGCTGCTGCTGCGGATCGGCCCAGCTGTCGCTGTAGTGGAAGTTGATCATCACGCGCATGCCCATCTTCTGCGCGCGCACCGCCATGGCGACGGTTTCGTCCTTGCTGTTATGGCCGCTGGCCTTGTCGTCGGACGGGTTGACCCAGGTGCGCAGGCGCACGGTGTTGATGCCGTGGTCCTTGAGGATCTGCAGCAGATCCTGCTCCCCGCCCTGCTTGTTGCGGAACTGATAGCCGGTGGCTTCCATCTGCTGCAGCCAGCCGATATCGGCGCCCTTCACAAAGGAGTCGGCATGGGCGGCGGCCGTGGCGGCCATCATCAATAGGGCAAGGAGTAGTTTTTTCATGCCGCCATGCTAGCCCAAAGCGGCCGTGTGCAGGCATGCGGAAAATAGCGCCAGCCATGCCCTTTCGATATGGCCGCGCCTACCTGCGGCATTTACCGGTAAGATAGCTGCCCATGACAACCAAGCAACGCCCCATCGATCCGCTGCAGCAACGCCTCGGCAAACCGGCCGATGGCTGGCGCGCGAGCCTGTACGCCATCATCTTTGAATCCGACACGCCGACCGGCCGCGCCTTCGACCTGGCGCTGATCGGCGCCATTCTGCTCAGCGTGCTGGTGATCGTGCTCACCAGCGTGCAGCCGATCGCCGCCCGCTACGGCGACTGGCTGCATGCCGCCGAGTGGTTCTTCACCATCCTGTTCACGATCGAATATATGGCGCGCTGCCTGTGTGTGCAGCGGCCGGTGATGTACGCGCGCAGCTTCTTCGGCATCATCGACATCATGTCCATCCTGCCCAGCTATGTGTCGCTCTTCATTCCGGGCGCACACGTCATCATGGGCGTGCGCATCCTGCGGCTGCTGCGCATCTTCCGCATCCTCAAGCTGACCTTATACATCGAGGAATACGGCATGCTGGGCGAGGCGCTGATGGCGAGCCGGCGCAAGATCTTCATTTTCCTGTCGGTGGTGTTCCTGATCGTGTTCCTGCTGGGCACCGTCATGTACGTGGTGGAAGGGCCGGAGCACGGCTACACCAGCATCCCCACCGCCGTGTACTGGGCGATTTCGACCATGACCACGGTCGGCTTCGGCGACCTGGTGCCGAAAACCGACATCGGCCGCACCATTGCCTCGTTCATGATGCTGCTGGGCTGGGGCATCCTGGCCGTGCCGACCGGCATCATCAGCTCCGAAATCAGCCACCGGCGCGGCCAGCGCCCCCTTTCCCAGCGCGTCTGCCCGGCCTGCCTGACCATCGGCCACGAACCCGACGCCCATTACTGCAAGGACTGCGGCGCGAAGTTTTAAATCGAGTCTGCGGCCTTGCTGCGTTAGGCGCCTCGCCCCCGGTGCGCCCAGCCGGTGGTGCGTTTTTCGACGATGGCGAACAGCTCATACATCGCCATGGCCATCGCGCCGATCACCATCAAGCCGGCGAACGCCAGCGGCATTTTCATCGACGAACCGGCGGACACCAGCAGGTAGCCGATGCCCTCGTTGGATGCGTTCATTTCCGACACGGTGGAACCAACGAAGGCCAGCGTGATCGCGACCTTCAGCGAAGCAAAGAAGTACGGCAAGGAGCGCGGCAGGCCCACCTTCAGCAGCACGTCCATGCGGCGCGCGCCCAGCACCCGCAGCACATCCTCCAGCTCCGGCTCCAGCGTCGCCAGCCCGGTCGCAATATTGACCATGATGGGGAAGAAGGAAATCAGGAAGGCCGTGAGGATGGCCGGCCCTGCGCCGATGCCGAACCACACCACCAGAATCGGCACAAACGCGGCCTTGGGCAAGGCGTTGAAGGCCGTCATCAACGGATAGACGGCGGCGTAGATCAGCGGCGAGGAGCCGATCAGGAAGCCCAGCCCCACGCCAACCACCACGGCAATGCCGAAGCCCACCATGGTGACCCAATAAGTCCGCCAAGCATGCTCGGCTATCGGCCCGGCGTACTCCACCAGCGCCTGGAAGATCGCATACGGACTGGGGAAAATAAATTCGGAAATGGAAAACACGCTGCAGATAATCTGCCAAACGATCAGTATGGCGATCAGCAACATCCACGGCGCGAAACTTTTGACGGCTTTTTTGTTCATGCTAAATCCTGTAGTGGTCAGCTGCTGCGCACGCGACCGATATGCCCGCGCAATTCATGCACGAGCTCGTTGAACGGTTCGGTGTAGGTCAATTCCAGCTCGCGCGGCTGCGCCAGCGGATTTTCCTTGCGCGCGACGATACGGCCCGGCCGCTTGCTCATCACGTAGATGGTGTCGGCCAGGAACGCGGCCTCGCGCAAATCATGCGTGACCAGAATCACGTTGAACTTGCGCTCGGTCCACAAGTCGCGCAGCACGCACCACAATTCCTCGCGCGTGAAGGCGTCCAGCGCGCCGAACGGTTCGTCCAGCAGCAGCATCTTCGGTTCATGGATCAGCGCGCGGCAAATCGACGCGCGCTGCTGCATGCCGCCCGACAGCTCCCACGGATACTTGTCGGCATAGCCGTCCAGCCCGACGGTCTTGAGCAGCGCCAGCGCACGCTCCACATACTTGGCGCGCTCGCGCTTGAAGTTGCGGCGATACGGTTCGACTATCTCCAGCGGCAACAGCACGTTGTCGAGCGTGGTGCGCCACGGCAGCAGGGTCGGCGCCTGGAACGCCATGCCGACGAACTTCAGCGGCCCGGTCACCTGCTGGCCATCGATGCTGACCCGGCCGCTGGTCGGCGCCTTCAGGCCGGTGGCCAGTTTCATGAAGGTGGACTTGCCGCAACCGGACGGACCGACGATGGCAATGAACTCGCCCGGCCTGGTCTGCAGCGTGATGTCTTCCACCGCGAACTCGCTGTCGTTGTAGGCGAGGAAGACTTTCTGGAAATCGACGAATAATTCAGTCATGGCTTACTTTGGAAAGACGGTCAGCTCGGCCTTGGACGGCAGGAAGGAACCGTCCCACACGGCCTTTGCATCCACGCGGTTCTTGGTGGCGTAGGTATCGGACACTTGCGAGGCCATCAACGCCAGGCGGGCCGGCGAAGTCTGGCCGAAGCCTTCGGCGCGCGCGTTCGGCGTGGCGACGGCGTCGGCGATCGCCATCTTCAGACGGCGCAATTCCAGCTTCTCGTCGATCAGGCCGTCGCGTTCCTTGATCGCCTTGACCGCCGCTTCCGGATTGGCCATCACATCCTTGGCCGCCTTGGCGAAGGCGCGCAGGAAGCCCTTCACCGCTTCCGGCTTCTGCTTGGCGAAGGCGTCGGAGACGATGATGGCGTTGCCGTACAGTTTGACGCCGTAGTTCGGATACTGCATCAGCACCACGTCTACATCCTTGACGCCACGGGCGTTCAGGTTCAGCAGCGACGTAAAGGTGAAGCCGGTGATGGCGTCGACATCGCCGCGCAGCAGCATGGTCTCGCGCAGCGGCGGGTCCATGCTGACCCAGGTCGATTTGGCGACATCGAGCTGGTTGGCCTTGGCGAAGATCGGATAGGCACGGCGGCCGGCGTCGAACACGGGCGAGCCGAGCTTCTTGCCGATCAGGTCGGCGGGCTTGGCGATACCGGATTTCTTCAGCGAGATGATGGCGGCGGGCGTGTCGTTGTAGACCATCATCACCGCCACCGGCTTGCTGGGTGCGGTTGGATTATTGGCGGTGAACTCCATCAGCGCCGCCATGTCGGCAAAGCCCATCTCGTAGGTGCCGGAGGCTACGCGGTTGACCGCGTTGCCCGAACCGCTGCCGGCGTCGATGCTCACGTCCAGCTTCTCAGCGGCAAAGTAGCCCTTGCTCTTGGCCACCAGGAAGAAGGCCGACGGACCTTCGAAGCGCCAGTCGAGCTGGAACTTGATCTTGGTGTCCTGCGCCATGGCAGGCAGGGACAACATGCAGAGGGCGAGGCTGGCGGCGATGGTCGCTTTGATTTTCATGTGTTTCCTTGGTGTGGTGGTTTAGATTTTTCCCAGCGCCGACCGCAGGTCGAAGCGCTGTGGCGGACGGTCCAGCAGGCGGCAGGCGCACTGGCCCAGGTGATGCGACATTTCCTGCTGGGCCTTGGCGTGATTCTTCGTTTCCAGCGCATCGAGCACGGCGGCGTGTTCATCGAAGGAGCACGGCTGCTGGCCGCTGGGATTGGTGGCGGAAATCAGCAAGGTGGTGCGCGAGACCAGGCGGCGCAGCGACTCCACCACCAGGGAATTGCCGGCCAGCTTGGCCAGTTCGATGTGGAACTCGGCGGACAATCGTATCCACTGCGAGCGGTCGCCGCGCATGTAGGCGTCGCGCTCGCGCGCCACCAGCGCGCGCAGTTCGACGAAGTCCGACTTGCGTGATGTATCGATGAGCTTTTGCATCACCAGCGCCTCCAGCGCCTGGCGCAGCTCGAACATCTCGTGGGCTTCCTCGTCGCTGGGGCTGGCGATGTAGGCGCCGCGATTGCGTTCGATATCGACCAGGCCATCGGCGGCCAGCTTGGCCAGCACCCGGCGCACGCTGTGGCGCGCGAGGCCGTAGATCTCGCCCAGTCCCTCCTCGGTCAGCTTGGTGCCGGCCGGCAGCCGGTGCTCCATGATCGCGTCATAGATTTCCAGGTACATCCGGTCTTCAGGGGGATCGACCTTGCGGGCGGCGACGGCGACGAGTTTGGGCGTAGGCATGGTACTGGTCAGAGATTGAATATCTCTGACTCAGCAACAAGTGTGCCAACTACTTAATATGATTGTCGACAATCTGTTTACAGCTTGTTGGCGGTTTTGTGTACAAACCAGGGCAATGAATGGCCCCAATTTGATGCGAGTACGCACCAAGAACTAGCGACGTATGAGCTTCAGCACATCCTCTTGGGAATATCGCCCGTCCAACCAGGTCGCAGAGTCATGGGCAGCGGCGGCGATAACATTGGCCGCCAACCCAGTCCGGCCATCCAGAGCGCGGCACCTTGCTTGAGCGATCCGGGCGACATCCTCCGGCGCGTCGGCTAGCTTGGACTTCGTTCTCCTGCATCCATTAAGCCAAATGGAAATGTTTCACTTCTCAGAAGTCGCCAAAAACAAAGGCCACTTGGTGTAATGCCGTTAAGTTAAGCTGAAAATAGGCTTCGTCATTCCCGCGAATGCGGGAATCCATGAGGCGCATGCCCGGCTAACT
This sequence comes from Duganella sp. BuS-21, assembly GCA_041874725.1. GTDB lineage: Bacteria > Pseudomonadota > Gammaproteobacteria > Burkholderiales > Burkholderiaceae_D > Rugamonas. Next base: position 5,235,378 of record CP097466.1, read on the forward strand.
CAGCATGGATCCCGGCTTTCGCCGGGACGACATCGCTTAACTTAACGGCATTAGCCACTTGGTGGCCTTTGTGAAAGAACCTCACCTCAGGTGTGGTCCAAAGAGCACGTCAGAGATCCTTGGTCTTTGGAGATCGTCTATGAAGACAGCTTTGGTTCATGGATCGAGAAGCGTCAAAATATCAGGTCAAATCTCAGTCGTCCGAGTCCAGCACGGAACAGCTGTCAGCGTCTTGAGCCTGCTCAAATGATTCCATGAGTATGGAGGATCCACAGGCATTGGCGTTCGTATTCCATGCCGTCAACGAACTCAATCGACAAAACTTGTCGATGGTTACCAATATAGAATACTATTATTTACGATAAACAATCGGGACGAAACAGCGTCCTCTTACGGTTGTCCAACTCTAAAAACTATACTTCGACAATGCAAACAGCTGAATCTTTGAAACAAAATGAATATATCTTAGTTGAACATTTTGACATTACCACTGTAACGGTGAGCAGGAAAACCTCGAGCGCCGACATGGATGCTCTCGGAATTAAACTTACCGATGAACAATTGGCGGCGTTGTGCGGAGCGCCAAGTGGGTCCACTGTTGAGGCTGAATTTATCGACGAAGCGATGCAGGAAATCAGTGAAGTCAATGATAAGGAGAAAGTGGAAGAGATTCCCCCTGGACTACACTTAAAGGTGAAGAATAAAGATTACATTAATGACTACAACCATGTCATCCTCTACCCCGCCGGAGAGGAGGATGGGCCTATCTCTATGGAAGTGTATGTCAAACTTGTGGATTTCAGATCGGGCGCTGCCAAAGGCAAAAGCTTCACTGGTGTAGGCGGCTACATGATCGCGAGGATCGTGCGCATGATGAAACAATTGAAAAATTTCACAAAAATTCGCCTTCAGGCCGCTGGGGGCAGAACTTGGAAAAGTCGAAAACCTGGCGAGCGCTGGTATGGGTATGTGGCATGGCCACGATACGGGTTTGACATGGAATTGCGCGACTTTACGACGCAAATGTTTCCATTTTTTCAGCATCAGCCAGTTGGACTTTCCTCTTGCGTGAGGGTCTCACAAGTGCTAGCCTTGGGCAAAGATGGAGAAGCCTTTTGGAAAGCTGTGGGTGACGGATGGGATATGACTTTTGATGTCACTGCCAATTGTTCTTCAATTGAAAAATTATCAAAATGTCTTGATTTTGAGGTATGAAATGAAAAGATTTTTATCTCTAAAAGCTGGTGTGGCTGGGCGAAAATTCAAGGGAAAATTCAGCATAGAACGCATTGCTGAATTGCTTCACATCCTTGGGAGAAAGCGAACTGGGATCACGCCCAAAGCGCTTCATTTTAAGAAAGCTCGTCACGAGGAGGTGAAAGTCATAATCCAACAGCGCGAAGTTTCATCGAAACCTCAAAGCATCACTCGCGACATTAATGGGGCCATAATCTCACGGCCGAAAGTCCCTCTTTATAGGGCATCGGAAAGCTATGCCTCACGCAACAAAGGCAAGGCACTCAAAGCCACCACCGTCAATACCGAATTGCCATTGGATTTGGTTGAGTAGGAGCATCCTAGTTTAGTCTGCACGCGCTCCGGAAGGTCTATCCGGGCGCTCCCGGCAAGTCGATACAAAGATGAACGAGTACTGGGCGGCTTCTTCGAGTTTAGAGGGATACGCTTTTTCCTTGGTCTCACAAACGAGGGACTGCAGCACTCCGTCTCAACGATACCTGGCTTGAGTGAAGACTGGAGGAATGCGCACCTTGCCCGTCCATTTTTCGCAATAAATATCCACGTCACGTCCTTAATCCTCCGGACTATCATTCGTTTTCGATGGTGCAGTGTATTGCACATGCCTATTTTTTCTCGTATCTAGACCGAAGGACTTTACGACATCTTCTCTGGAAAATCGCCCGTCCAGCCAGGTCGCGGAGCCTGGGACAGCGGCGGCGATAACATCGGCCGCCAAACGAATTTGACCACGCAGAGCCAAGCATCGGGCTTGGGCTATCCGGGCGGCATCCAGATAAAAACTGTCGTCAGTCATTTCAGCCTGCTCGACACAAGCTGAAAATGCGTGCGCGGCCTCCGCATAGTTGGCCAAGCGATACTCGATGTAGCCTTTTTCGAATAAGTAAGGCTGATCGTCAGGGGAGATTCTAAGCGCCTCAGTCGCCGCGATGTTCGCCCGAAGAAGATCCCCGCCCATTTCATGAACGTGAGCCAGTTTGCCCCACGCAGCGGCATCCTCTGGCGCGTCGGCTACCCACTGCTCGGCGAGCTGCAAGGCCGTTGCTTGATCTTCATCTTCAACAGCCCGATCAATATCGATCGCATAGTTCATTTTCTTTCCTTGTGACACGACTTCCGCCACATCTTTGGCTAAGCTGGCCCTGCATGCATTGATCCATTGTAGCGCCGTGCAGAAGCCTTTGCCGATCCGGTGACGCGAACCAAGTCCGGCATCGTTTACGTGCCATATCCCACTCTCGTTCACATCTGGTCATGGTATCCAGTCCTCATTAACGCGAATTCGTCAACGTGCCTCCGAAGGCGGTAGAATGACGGGTTACGCTCGGGGGCCGTTTGCGCCGCCGCAAAACCAGACTTATCGCTTCGCTAAAGAACCAATGACCACCGTCCCCAACGAAATCAACGCCGCCGCCGTCAAGAACAGCCCTACCGAAAAGCTCACCCCGATGATGGCCCAATACATGGGCATCAAGAGCCAGCACCCGGACATGCTGGTCTTTTACCGCATGGGCGATTTCTATGAGCTGTTCCACGAGGATGCGGAAAAGGCGGCGCGCATACTCGGCATCACGCTGACCGCGCGCGGTTCGGCCAACGGCCAGCCGATCAAGATGTGCGGCGTGCCGTTCCATTCGCTCGAAGGTTATCTGGCCAAGCTGGTCAAGATCGGCGAGTCCTGCGCCATCTGCGAACAGATCGGCGACCCGGCCACCAGCAAAGGCCCGGTCGAACGCAAGGTGATGCGCGTGGTCACACCAGGCACGCTGACCGACGCCGATCTGCTGCCGGAAAAATCCGAGCGTCCGTTGCTGGCCCTCGGCATCATCAGCCAGCGCAAGGTGGCCACCGCCGGCCTGGCATGGCTGTCGCTGGCCAGCGGCGCGCTGCGCCTGATGGAGTTCTCGGGCGACGCCCACACCGTCAGCGCGCGTATCCAGCAGGAGCTGGAGCGCATCTCCCCGGCCGAGATCCTGCGCGGCGATAACGGTGAACTGTTCGAGGAATACACGGCCTGCCACGTCAACCATGTGCCGGAGTGGCACTTCGACGTCGTCAGCGGCCACAAGGCGCTGCTCGACCAGCTGGCCGTGTCCACCCTCACCGGCTTTGGCGCCGATGGCCTGGGGGCCGCCTTCGGCGCCGCCGGCGCGCTGCTGCGCTATGCGCAGTCGACGCAAGGCCGTGGCCTGCAGCACGTGCGCACGCTCACCACCGAAACCGAAAATGAATTCATCGGCCTCGATGCCGCCACCCGCCGCAACCTGGAACTGACCGAGACCATCCGCGGCCAGGAATCGCCGACGCTGTTCTCGCTGCTGGATCACTGCCGCACCGCCATGGGCTCGCGCCTGCTGCGCCACTGGCTGCACCACGCGCGCCGCGACCAGGGCATCGCGCGCGCGCGTCATCAGGCCATCGGCGCACTGGCGCAGGCCGACGCCACCGGCAGCCTGTCGCACACGCTGGCGCAGGTGCCGGATATCGAACGCATCACCACCCGCATCGCGCTGCTGTCGGCGCGTCCACGCGACCTGGCAAGCCTGCGCGACGGCTTGCAGCAGTTGCCGGCGCTGCGTCACGGCATGCAGCGTGCGCTGGTCGATGCGGAAGGCCTGCTGGCCGCCGTCCACGCCGACCTGGCCACGCCGGCCGCCTGTCTCGATCTGCTGCAGCGCGCCGTGATGCCGGAACCGGCGGTGATGGTGCGCGACGGTGGCGTGATCGCGCGTGGCTTCGATGCGGAGCTCGACGAACTGCGCGGCCTGTCGGAAAACGCCGGCCAGTATCTGGTGGATCTGGAAGTGCGCGAACGCGCCCGCACCGGCATCGCCAATCTGCGCGTCGAGTACAACAAGGTGCACGGCTTCTATATCGAAGTCACCAACGGCCAGGCCACCAAGGTGCCGGACGATTACCGCCGTCGCCAGACGCTGAAGAACTGCGAGCGTTACATCACGCCGGAGCTGAAGGCCTTCGAAGACAAAGCGCTGTCGGCGCAGGACCGCGCGCTGGCGCGCGAGAAGATGCTGTACGAGCAGCTGCTGGGCGACCTGGCGCCCTACATCGGCACGCTGCAAAGCATCGCCAAGGCGCTGGCCCAGCTGGATACGCTGACCGCGCTCACCGACCACGCGCTGCGCAACAACTGGTGCGCGCCGCAGCTGGTCGATACGCCGTGCATCAACATCAAGGAAGGCCGCCACCCGGTGGTGGAGAACCAGATCGAACGCTTCATCGCCAACGATTGCCGCTTTGTCGATGAACGCCGCCTGCTGCTGATTACCGGTCCTAACATGGGCGGTAAATCGACCTTCATGCGCCAGGTGGCGTTGATTACGCTGCTGGCCTACATGGGCAGCTACGTGCCGGCGCAGAGCGCCGTCATCGGCCCGATCGACCGCATCTTCACCCGCATCGGCGCCACCGACGATCTGGCCGGTGGCCGTTCGACCTTCATGGTGGAGATGACCGAAGCCGCCGCCATCCTGAACGGCGCCACCGAAAATTCGCTGGTGCTGATGGATGAAATCGGCCGTGGCACCTCGACCTTCGACGGCCTGGCGCTGGCGTGGGCGATTGCGCGCCATCTGATCGAGACCAGCCGCAGCTTCACGCTGTTCGCGACCCACTATTTCGAACTGACGCAGCTGCCGGACAATCATCCAACCGCCAGCAATGTCCACCTGTCGGCGGTGGAGCACAAGGACAGTATCGTGTTCCTGCACGCGGTGCAGGATGGCCCGGCCTCGCAAAGCTACGGCTTGCAGGTGGCGCAACTGGCCGGCGTGCCGCAACCGGTGATCAAGGCTGCGCGCAAGCACTTGGCACGCCTGGAGGCGCAGGCGCTGGACGCCACGCCGCAGCTGGACTTGTTTGCGGCGCCGTCGGTCGATGCCAACGATGAGGAGGTCGACACGCCGGCGCCGGCCGCCAGCCCGGCCATGCGCGAGCTGCTCGATGCGCTGGACGATCTGGACCCGGATGCGCTGACGCCGCGCGAGGCGTTGGATCGCCTGTACCAGTTGAAGCGTCTGACGGAGTCGGCGCAGGCATGATGCCAAGCGCGCGCCGTCGCCGCATGCTGCCGGGCGCCGCCATGGCGCTGTCAGTGGCAATGGTGATGCCCCTGGCGATGGCGGCGGCAGCGCCGCAAGCAGCGTTGCCGGCCGCACGCGGCTTCCAGTTCGCCATCATCGGCCATCCGCTTCAACGCGGCCGCGACGAAACGACGCTCAAGCGCGCCATTGCGGACGCCGCGCAAACCGATCCCGCCTTCGTGGTCGCCACCGGCATCAAGTCCGCCAGCGAGCCTTGCAGCGACAAGCTGTACGCCCAGCGCCAGGCGTTGCTCAACGAGTCGCCGCAGCCGATGATCGTCTCGCTGGCCGGCAGCGACTGGAGCGGCTGCGTCAACTCGGCCGGCCGTTCCAACGCCATCGAACGCCTCAACCGCCTGCGCGAATTGTTCTACGTCGACGGCGACTCGCTCGGCGCGCGCCGCATCGCCGTTACGCGATTGTCGTCCAGCGCCAAGTTCCGCAGCTATGCGGAGAACGCGCACTGGGAAGTCGGCAAAGTGCTGTTCGCTACCATCAACCTCCCGGCCAATAACAACCACTTCCGCGCCGAGGCGGGCCGCAACAGCGAGTTCGAAGACCGCCTGGTCGCCAATCGCGCCTGGCTGCATCGCCTGTTCACGCTGGCGGCGCGGCAGAAGATGCACGCGCTGGTGCTGTTCTCGGACGGCGATCCCGGCGTGACGGCGGAAGAAGGCTTTTCTCTGCTGACCAGCTTCCGCACCAAACAGGACGGCTTTGCCGAAACGCGCAAGCAAATCCGCACACTGGCGGAGAAGTACAAGGGGAAGGTGCTGCTGATCGATGCTCAAGCGCCCGCGCACGGTGCTTCGGGCGAGCCGGCCATTCAATGGCGCGACAACGTGGGGCATCTGCACATGGCCGCAGATTGGGCCGAGGTGCGCGTTGCGCCAGGTGCCGCCACCCTTTTCACCATCAAGGGCGGCAGCGCCGAAGCGCAGGCACAGTAGTCGCCGCAGTCATTCCCGCGCACGCGGGCATCCATACTCGGCATAGATACCCGCTTGCGTGGGTATGACGGGGTTTAGTGTATCGGGTGGATGGCGACGTGATCGCCCTCTTCGCCTTCATCATCCTCATCACCGTGGTGATGACCGTGCGCGCCGTGCACGTGGCCGTGGGCGATTTCTTCATCGCTCGCTTCACGTACATCGACCACTTCCAGCGAGAAGCGCAGCGCCATGCCGGCCAGTGGATGGTTACCATCCAGGACCACCTTGTCGTCGGCGATATCGGTGACGGTGAAGATCATCGCCTCGTCGTCGTCACTGTCGCCGTCCGGCATGCCTTCGAACTGCATGCCCACTTCCAGCGGTTCCGGCAGGCGCTTGCGCTCTTCCACCTTGACCAGCGCGGCGTCGTAGTCGCCGAATGCATCTTCCGGTTCGATCTGGATAGTCGACGAGTAACCCACGTCCTTGCCATCCAGTTCTTCTTCAATTTTCGGCAGGGTGTTCTCGTAGCCACCGTGCAGGTAGACCATAGGCTGACGGCCGTCTTCGATCAGATTGTCCTGTGCATCGGACAGTTTGTAGTTCACAGTCACGACCGTGTTTTTGGCAATCTTCATGTTGTGCATCCTTTCTTTAATTAGCCCCGGATTATACCTTGGATCGCGCTACGCCCCGGCGCGACGACGCCAGACGCCGCGCGGCTGGTTATAATGGCGTATGAAAAAATTACCTCTCCTCGGCGATATCACGCCTGCGCAGTTCCTGCGCGACTACTGGCACAAAAAACCGCTCCTGATCCGCAACGCCATCCCCGGCTTCAAGCCGCTGCTGAGCTACGACGCGCTGACCAAGCTGGCCGCCACCAACCACGCCGAATCGCGTCTGGTCACCGCCGTCGACGGTGCATGGGTCATGCAGCACGGCCCGCTGGAAACCTTGCCCGCGCGCGACCAGAAGGAATGGACCATGCTGGTGCAAGGCGTCAACCTGTTCGACGCCAAGGCCGACGCCCTGCTGCGCCAGTTCCGCTTCATCCCGGATGCACGCCTGGACGATCTGATGGTCAGCTTCGCCACCGACGGCGGCGGCGTCGGTCCGCACTTTGATTCCTACGATGTGTTCCTGCTGCAGGCCCAGGGCCAGCGCCGCTGGAAAATCAGCGCGCAGAAAGACCTGTCGCTGGTGGAAGGTCTGCCGCTGAAGATCCTGGCCAATTTCCAGGCCGAAGAGGAATTCGTCCTCAATCCGGGCGACATGCTCTACCTGCCGCCGCACTACGCCCACGACGGCGTGGCCATCGGCGATTGCCAGACCTATTCGATCGGCTTCCGTTCGCCGTCCTACCAGGAACTGGGCGAGAACTTCCTGCAATTCATGGCCGACTCGATCGACCTGCCGGGCCGCTACGCCGATCCAGACCTGGAGCCGACCAGCAAGCCGGCCGAGATCCCGCGCGCCATGCTGGCCGCGCTGACCGAAGAGTTGAACAAGGTGCGCTTCACCGAGGATGACATCACCATCTTCTTCGGCGAGTACCTGTCCGAGCCCAAGCACAACGTGTTCTTCACCGGCCCTGCCAAGCCGCTCAGCGTCGGCAAGTTCGGCGAGGCGGTGATGAAGAAAGGCCTGTCGCTGTCGGCCAAGACGCAAATGCTGTACCGTGGCAAGAACGTGTTCATCAACGGCGAATCGTTCGGCGTCGGCAAAGCCGACAAGGCCACGCTGGAGCTGCTGGCCAACCACCGGCGCCTGGAGCCGGCCGAATTCGCTCAAGCTTCGGACGACGTGCTGGACGCGCTGCACACCTGGTATCAGGACGGCTGGGCCGAACTCGGTTGAGTTGATTTAAGGGGGCGTCGAAAAACCTGGAATTCGTCGTTCCCGCGCAAGCGGGAACCCATGCCGAGCCAGCAAACATGCGACCTATGGATTCCCGCGTGCGCGGCGGTCCGCCGATGCGGAATGACGGTTTTTCGAGGTGCCCTTAATTCGGAGGTAATATGGACAGACTGGTCATTCCCTTCACCTCGCGGGCGGAATTTCAGCAGCACCTGGCCAGTTGCCTGTCGCGCGCCCAGCAGACGCTGCAAATGTTCGATCCCGACTACGCCAGTTGGGAGCTGGGCAGCAGCGCCACCGACGCCCAACTGCGGCGCTTCCTGCAGGGCGGCGGCCGGCTGCAACTGGTGGCGCACCAGGGCCGCCAGATGGAACGCGACGCACCGCGCTTCCTGCGCCTGCTGAAGGACTACGGCCACCTGATCGAGGTGCGCCGCACCAGCCAGCAACTGCGCCAGTTGACCGATTCCTTTTGCATCGCCGACCAGCGCGATATCGTGCGCCGATTTCACGCCGATTATTTCCGTGGTGAAGCGGTTTTCGACGGCGCCAGCGACCTGCAAACCAGCCTGGAACGTTTCCTTACAATTTGGATAGAATCCGGCCCCGGATTGTATGGAAACTCAACAGGATTATGAGTCGCTTCAGGTAAAATGCGGAAGTTCGATGCGAACACTGGTAATAGTGCAAAGACAGAGTGCTAAGCTTGAGCTTAACCAAATGTTGCGGTAACGCAAAATAGTTATGTGTTAGGCTTGTTGAACTATTGCGATGCACTAAAAATCGCTATAATATTCGGCTAGGAAGTTTCCGTTGTCTAGTAGGCACCTTTTAAGGTACGAAAGCCTTCGAGGACGACCTAATGAGCGATAATTACCGGTAATTATTAATCGCAACACTGTGTTTAATTTTTGAATTAACTAAGGAAAACCCATGAAAAAATCCCTGCTGATCGCCTCCCTGCTGGCTGTTGCTCTGGCTGCTTGCTCGAAAAAAGAAGAAGCTCCTGTTGCTCCAGCTCCAGTAGCTGCTCCAGAAGCTGCTGCTCCAGCACCAGCACCAGCTCCAGCAGCTGACGCAGCTGCTGCTGCTTCGCAAGCTGCTTCGGCTGCTGCTGACGCAGCTGCTGCTGCTTCGCAAGCTGCTTCGGCTGCTGCTTCGGCCGCTGCTCCAGCTGCTTCGAAGTAATATTAGCTTCATAGAAAAACCGGCCTTCGGGCCGGTTTTTTTACGTCTGAAACTTTTATACGCGATTCAGACATAAAAAAACCGCCAGCACCGAGCGCGATCTGGATCGCGTTCAGGCTGGCGGTTTTTACACGCCGCGAGCGGCGCTGATTATTTCAGCTGTTCGTGCAGCAAGGTAATGATTTTCTCGCCCACCGGACCGGCTTCAGGCTGGCCGCTATTGTTCAATACTTTCACCACGCTGCTATTGCCTTCGCTGGCTTTCACCGAAATACGATAGCGCTGCGCTTCCTTCTCCTGCTCCGACGACGAACCCCAGCTGAACAGCTTGCTGAAGAAGCCTTTGGTTTCGGTCGCATCGTTGATATAACGCACGAAGTAAATACCCTGCACGCGGTCGCGGTCTTCCACGGTGAAGCCGGCGCGGTCCAGCGCCAGGCCTACGCGGCGCCAGGCGCGGTCGAAGCCCTCGTCCACTTGTACCGCACGCTCGGCGTCCGCGCCCACCAGGGAGGCGTGCTGAGGCTGCACGATGGCGCTTTCGACGGCGGTCTTGGCCGACGCCAGCTGTTCGCCGCCGTTGCCCAGCTTGTTCATCAGGCGGGCCAGGAATTCAGCCTCCAGGCCTGGGTCGTTCGGACGGCCCATCCACTTGGTCGATTCCTTGTCCGCGCCTTGGGCCACTTCCTGCACGCCGCGATGGCTGATGTAGATCTCGCTGGAGCCGTCGGCGCGGCGCTCGATGCGGGTGCGGAACTTGTCGCGCTCGCCGCTCGAATAGACCGAATCGAATACCTTGCCGATGGTGTTGCGGATGAAATCCTGCGGAATCTTGGCGCGGTTCTCGTTCCACTCGGTTTCCATGATGCCGGCCGCAGGCAGTTCCTGCGACAGGGTGAAGCCCGAATCTTCCCAGAACTGCTTCAGTTGCGGCCACAGCTGCTCCGGCGTCTGCTTGATGATCAGCCAGCGCTGGTTGCCGTCGCGCTCGACCTTGATATCGCTCAGGCTCACCGCCGCCACCGTGCCGGCAGGCGGCTGGCCGGGGATGATCACGGCATTCGGGGTCGCTGCGCCCGACATCGCCGCCTTCGAGGCGCTGTAGCCGGAAGCGGTGGCGACGCCGTTGTTCGAATCCGGCAGCGAGTAGCGGTTATCTTTCTGCAATTGCGTCAGGTCCGGCGGCACGTCCAGCGTGCTGGCCTTCTTGGCCGACTTGTAATCGACCTTGTCGTTGCCGATGACCGAGCTGAGCATGCCGCAGCCGGTCAGGGAGCTTACTAAGGCGCCCACTACCAGCGCGCGCTGCGAGGAAATAAAAGCTGTCTTGCGAATAGTCATGTCGTTACTGTTTAAGAAACTGAGTGCAGCAAAATATGATCCGACGCGAGTCGGGACGTGTGCTCGTTGCTACGGGTTTTACAGGACGCCGGCTTCTTTTAGCGCGGCGCGGACTGCCGCGTGGCAATCGTCCGCCAGCGGCACCAGTGGCAGGCGGATACCGGCGGGCATCTTGCCCATTTCCGCCAGCGCCCATTTGACCGGCACCGGATTCGGTTCAATGAACAGTTTCTGGTGCAGCGGGAAGACCTTGTTGTTCAGTGCCACGGCCGTGGCGATATCGCCGGCGATCGCGGCGCGGCACATGTCGGCCATGGCGCGCGGGGCCACGTTGGCGGTGACCGAGATATTGCCGGCGCCGCCGGCCAGCATCAGGGCCATCGCGGTCGGATCGTCGCCCGAATACACGGCGAACGATGTCGGCGCCAGGCGCAGCAGGTCGTAGCCGCGGCCGATATTGCCGGTGGCATCTTTCACGCCGATGATGTTCGGGATGGCGGCCAGGCGCAGGATGGTGTCGTTGCTCATGTCGGCAACGGTACGGCCCGGCACGTTGTACAGGATGATCGGCAGGTCCACCGCTTCGGCGATGGCCTTGAAGTGCTGGTACATGCCTTCCTGGGTAGGACGGTTGTAGTAAGGCACCACTTGCAGCGTGGCGTCCGCACCGGCTTCCTTGGCGTAGCGGGTCAGCTTGATCGCTTCGGCGGTCGAGTTGGCACCGGCGCCGGCGATGATCGGAATACGTCCCTTGGCATGCGCCACGGTCGCCTTGATCAGGGCGCAGTGCTCTTCCACGCTCACAGTGGCCGATTCGCCCGTGGTGCCGGCGATGACGATGCTGTCCGTACCTTCGGCGATGTGCCAGTCGATCAGCTGATGCAAACCCTCAAAGTCCAGACTGCCGTCTGCGTGCATCGGGGTGACGATTGCTACGATGCTGCCCTTAATCATAGGAAACCACTGCGTAAAGTATTAAAACAACGATTGTAGTCGATAGGTTGCGCCCGTGGTGCATCCGGGGGCACAAATCGACGCTCAAAATGGCGGTAGTAGCGCCGCTTCTCGCGGAAATTCCGGCTTCACGGCGCATAGACGTTGCACCATGGCAGCTTTTGGACTGTCGATCACGCCATCCTCGAACGCTACCACGCGCAAGCCGTGGGCGCGCGCCAGTTCCAGCAACTCGCCCGGCTGCAGCAGGAAGGCCGGATTCGACGGTTTGCCGAACTGCGCATTGCCGTCCGAGAAGGTTTCGTAAATCAGCACGCCGTTTGGCGCCAGACTGGCCAGCATGTCGGCAATTAGCGGACGATGCAGGTAGTTAGTCACTACGATGCCGGCAAAACGATGCGGGCCGAAAGGCCAGGCGGCGCCTTCCTGCTCCAGGTCGATGGCGCTGGTGGTGATGCCCTGGCCGGCGGCGGCGGCCAGGGCCTCGGGGTCGCGGTCGACCGCCACCACTTCGTGACCCAAAGCAGCCATGTGGCGCGAGTGGCGGCCGCTGCCGCAAGCCAGGTCCAGCACGGCGCCGCCGGGCACCAGCGGTGCGTAACGCTGCACCCAGGGGGATATGTGATCGCTCATGTTTTACCTGCTTTTACGAATAAGACAGGCCCATGGCCTCGCGCACGTCGCGCATGGTTTCCTGGGCCAGTTTGCGCGCCGCGTCATTGCCGTCGGCGACGATGGCGCGCACCAGCGACGGGTCGTCCAGATACGCCTGGGCGCGCTCGTGCATCGGCTCCTGTTCCTTGATGATGGCGTCGATCACCGGCTGCTTGCACTCGATGCAGCCGATGCCGGCCGAGGTGCAGCCCTTGACCACCCATTCCTGGGTCGGCGCGTCGGAGTACACCTGGTGGAATTGCCAGACCGGGCAACGCGCCGGATCGCCGGCGTCGGTGCGGCGCACGCGGGCCGGGTCGGTCGGCATGGTCTTGATCTTCTTGGTGACGGATTCCTTGTCCTCGCGCAGGGCGATGGCGTTGCCGTAGCTCTTGGACATCTTGCGGCCGTCGAGACCCGGCAGGCGGGCGGACTCGGTCAGGCGCGCGTGCGGCTCCACCAGGATCAGCTTGCGGCTGCCTTCGAGGTAGCCGAACAGGCGCTCGCGGTCGCCCATCGACAGGCTCTGGGCATCGTCCAGCATGGCCTTGGCCTGTTCCAGCGCCTCGTCCTTGCCTTCCTGCTGGTACTCGGTGCGCAGCTCGTTGTACAGCTTGGCGCGCTTGCTGCCCAGCTTTTTCACGGCGTCCTGGGCTTTTTCCTCGAAGCCTTTTTCCTTGCCGTACAGGTGGTTAAAGCGGCGCGCGATCTCGCGCATCATCTCGATGTGCGGCACCTGATCTTCACCGACCGGCACCTGGCTGGCGCGGTAGATCAGCACGTCGGCCGCCTGCAGCAACGGGTAGCCGAGGAAGCCGTAGGTGGCCAGGTCCTTGCTGGACAGGTTGTCGATCTGGTCCTTATAGGTCGGCACCCGTTCGAGCCAACCCAGCGGCGTGGCCATCGACAGCAGCAGGTGCAGCTCGGCGTGCTCGGGCACGCGCGACTGGATGAACAAGGTGGCCTGCGACGGGTCGACGCCGGCGGCCAGCCAGTCGACCAGCATGTCCCAGGTGCTACGCTCGATCACCGACGGATCGTCGTAATGCGTGGTCAGCGCATGCCAGTCGGCCACGAAGAACAGGCATGGCAGCTCAGCCTGCATCCTGATCCAGTTTTTCAGCGCGCCATGGTAGTGGCCCAGGTGCATGGAGCCGGTGGGACGCATGCCGGAGACGACGCGGTCGGGATACATGATCAGCCCAGCAGGAAAACCAGGGGCTTGACCAGGATGCCGTAGATGTTCTGCAGCACCGAAATGCCGCCGATCATGTAGCCGGTCAGGAAGCCGAACTGCATCAGCAGGATCAGGCCGATGAACACGTACACGCCGTAGCGCTCGATCTGCGCATAGCGGCGCGCCACGGCCAACGGCAGGATGCCGGTGACGATGCGACCGCCATCGAGCGGCGGCAGCGGAATCAGGTTGAACACGCACATGGCACAGTTGACCAGCACGCCCGCGCGCGCCATCTGCACGAAGAAATCGTGCATGTCGAAGCCCATGCCGCGCACCAGCACCACCCAGAACACCATCCAGCCCAGGCCCATGATGAAGTTGGCGGCCGGGCCGGCGGCGGCGACGAAGGCCATGTGCTTTTTCGGATTGCGCAGGCGGCCGAAATCCACCGGTACCGGCTTGGCATAGCCGAGCGCCGGCAGGTGCAGCAGACTCAACACCAGCGGCAGCAGGATGGTGCCGAATGGGTCGATGTGCTTGAGCGGATTGGCGGTCAGGCGGCCAAGGTCGGCTGCGGTGGGGTCGCCGAAATAGCGGGCGACGTATCCGTGTGCGGCTTCATGCAGGGAAATTGCAAAAAGAACAGGGATCAGGTAGACCGCGATGGTCTGGATAATACTGTCGGTTTCGTTCATGAAAGGGATTTTACCAGAGGCGCGGAGCTTGCTTTGCGGCGCCGTCAAAGGCCGGCGCGCTTGCCTTGTTGAGGAATCAGAGTCCGAAGGCGGCGGCGTCGCCCCTGCCCTGGCGTACCAGGACGGCGTCGGCGCCGGTCAGGTCGATCACCGTGGTCGGCTCCATGCTGCAGGCGCCGCCGTCGATGATCAGCTCCAGCTGCTTGCCCAGCCGCTCGCAGATTTCATCGGCGTCGTTGAGCGGATCGGTTTCGTTCGGCATGATCAGCGTGGTGCCCAGCAGCGGCTGGTCCAGCTCGGCCAGCAAGGCGTTGATGACGGCGTCTTCCGGCACCCGCAGGCCGATGGTCTTGCGCGACGGGTGGCTGAGCCGGCGCGGCACGCACTTGGTGGCTTCAAGAATGAAGGTGAACGGACCCGGCGTGGCCGCTTTCAGCAGGCGGAACTGGCGGTTGTCGACCCGGGCGTAGACGCCCAGCTCGCTCAAATCGCGGCACAGCAGGGTCAAATGGTGTTTCTCGTCGATGCCGCGCAGGCGGCGCAGGCGCTCGACCGCGCCCTTGTCGTCCAGATGGCACACCAGCGCGTAGCAGGAATCGGTCGGCACGGCGACGATGCCGCCGCCGTGTATGATCTGCGCGGCCTGCTTGATCAGGCGCGCCTGCGGATTGACGGGATGGATCTGGAAGAACTGGCTCATACCTTATTGTACGGCACGCAGCGCGGCGATACGTTCTTCGAACGGTGGATGGGTCGAGAACAGCGCACCCCAGCCGCCCCGGCCGCTGCTGATGCCGGAGGCCGCAAACGACTGCGGCAAGGCGCCCGGCTCCACGCCGTTCAGGCGCGCCAGCGCGTGCTGCATCGGCACCGTGCTGCCCAGCAGCTTGGCGGAACCGGCGTCGGCGCGGAATTCGCGCTGGCGCGAGAACCAGGCCACGATGATCGAAGCCAGCAGGCCGAACACGAGTTCGCAGACGAACACCGTCACCATATAGCCGATGCCGGGACCACGGCGCTCGCCGTCGCTGTTCTTGTTGAGCATATTGTCGACGAAGAAGCCGACGATGCGCGCCAGGAACACCACGAAGGTATTGGTGACGCCCTGGATCAGGGTCATGGTGACCATGTCGCCGTTGGCGATGTGCGCCACTTCATGGCCCAGCACGGCTTCCACCTCATCGCGGCTCATGCTTTCCAGCAGGCCGGTCGAGACCGCGACCAGGGCCGAGTTCTTGAAGGCGCCGGTGGCGAAGGCGTTCGGATCGCCCGGGTAGACCGCCACTTCCGGCATGCCGATGCCGGCGCGCTCGGCCAGCGTGCGCACGGTGTTCACCAGCCACAGCTCGGTGGACGAGGATGGATTGTCGATCACGCGCGCGCCGGTCGACCACTTGGCCATCGGCTTGGAGATCAGCAGCGAGAAGATGGCGCCGGTAAAGCCGACCACCAGCGAAAACGCCAGCAGGCTGCCCAACTGCAGCGTATCGCCCGAGCCCGGACGGCCGATGCCCAGCAGTGACAGCACGATGGACAGCACCAGCATCACGGCAAGGTTGGTGGCGATAAACAGGATAATGCGTTTCATTTGGGATCTCCGGTACGGACAGTTTGCCGAAATCATAAGATAAGGCCGGGCTTGAGGAAAATCAAGGTTCAGCAGGCGGCAATAAATACGGAAAATCACCGTCATCGTCACCGTCGTCATTCACGCGCACGCGGGAATCCATGCTGACTATGGACTCCCGCTTGCGCGGGAGCGACGGCTTAGAACCAGTCGTGCCAGACCGGCGTCACATTGGCAGGCAGCGGCGGCAGCGCGGCGAAGTCGACCCGCGACTCGCCCGGCGCATGGAAATCGGTGCCGCGCGAGGCCAGGAAGCCGTAGTGGTTGGCCAGCTGCGCGTATTCCGGATATTGATCGGGCGTGTGGCTGCCGGTCACCACCTCGATGGCGGCGCCGCCCAGCTGCTTGAATTCGCTGAACAGCTCGCCCTGCGCCAGTGGCGTGAAGCGGTAGCGGCCCGGGTGGGCGATCACGGCGATGCCGCCGGCGTCGCGGATCCACTTGACCGACTGCTCCAGCGTGGCCCAGCAATGCGGCACAAAACCGGGCTTGCCTTCGGACAGGTATTTCTTGAACACCTCGCCGGTGTTGGCGCAGGCGCCGATCTCCACCAGGTAACGGGCGAAATGGGTGCGC
The DNA here is from genome assembly GCA_041874725.1 of Duganella sp. BuS-21. Classification (GTDB taxonomy): domain Bacteria; phylum Pseudomonadota; class Gammaproteobacteria; order Burkholderiales; family Burkholderiaceae_D; genus Rugamonas. The sequence goes on from CP097466.1 coordinate 5,251,742, forward strand.
GACATCAGGTCCGGGTTGCCGACGTACTTCAGCGCGCCTTCGTAGGCGCCCTCGATGCCGAAGGACGCCAGCTGGCGCGAAATCTCGCGACCCCGGTTGTCGCGGCCGGAACGGGTGCTGGCCAGGCCTTGCACCAGCGCGGCGTTGTTCTCGTCGATCCGCAGGCCGACGATGTGCACGGTTTCCTTGGCCCAAGTGATGGAAATCTCGACGCCGGTGACAAAGCGCATGCCTTGCGCTTCGGCGGCGGCGCGGGCGGCGGGGATGCCGCGCACTTCATCGTGGTCGGTCAACGCCCAGACGTCGACGCCCGCCTTGCGCGCAGTGTCAGCCACGGCGGCGGGACTCAGGACGCCATCGGAGACGTTGGAATGGCAATGCAGATCAACTTTCATAACTGGCATTGTACAACCAATGCACTGGCTTACCTTGCGAGGAACTCTTCTATCATCTGCGCCAGCGCCTCGGGCTGATCGTGGTGCAGCATGTGGCCGGCATCGACCACCATTTTCTTGGTAACGTCGCGCAAATGGTCGAGGCGGCGCTCCAGCTCGACGCGGCCGGCCGGCTTGGAACCCATCCAGTCCCACATATTGGTCTGGTCGGCCTCCACCCACAGCACCGGCGCGGTGATGGCCTGCCAGCACGCCATCACATCATCGACGTGGTACGGCAGCGGACCGGCCTGCTTGTGCACCGGATCGCCGAGGATTTCCCACTCGCCGGCCTGGTTCTGCGCCGACCAGTGCTGCGCCAGGAAGGCCGCCTTGTCGTCGCTCAGGCGCGGATTGGTCTTCTGCAGGCGCGCGGCGACGGCGGCCTGGCTCGGATAGTTGCGCATCTCCGGCTGTTGCAGCAGCCCGTCCATCCACTTGGCGAAGCGCCCCGGCGCCTGCTCCGGCCTGGACGAGCGCAGGCCCGCGCCTTCCAGGTTGATCAGCTTGCGGATGCGCTCCGGGCGCGCACCGGCATACAGGCCGACAATATTGCCGCCCATGCTGTGGCCCAGCAGATCGACCGCCTGCTCCGGCGCATAATGGCGCAGGATGGCGTCCAGGTCGGCCATGTAGTCGGGGAACCAGTAGGTATCCTGGCCGCTGCGCTGGGACAGGCCGAAACCGCGCCAGTCCGGCGCAATCACGTGGTACTCGCCCTTGAACGCATCGACCACGAACTGGAACGAGGCGCCGACGTCCATCCAGCCGTGCAGCATGAACAGCTTGGGGGCGCCCTCCCTGCCCCAGTGGCGCACGTGGCAGCGCAAACCGCGGATGGTCAGGAATTCGGAACGCGAAGGGGTATGGATGTTCATCTCTGTCTGCCTTGAAAATACGGGGGCTGGCGCCATATCGGATGCTTGCGGATGCTTGCGGATGCTTGCGGATGCTTGCTAGCCGTAAAACAAAATAATAGCACGACCGTTCGATAGCTGCGCAACTGCAAAGCCAGCGTAAAATAGCGCTATCCCACCGCACTCAACAGGCTCCAATGTCAATATACCAACTAGGCGATCACACGCCCGAGATCGCCGCATCGTCGTTTGTTGCCGATACCGCCGCCGTGATCGGCAAGGTTACCTTGCATGAACATGCTTCGGTATGGTTCGGCGCCTCGCTGCGCGGCGACAACGAGCGTATCACCATTGGCGAAAATAGCAATGTGCAGGAAGGCACGGTGATGCACACGGACATGGGCTACCCGCTCGACGTCGGCCGCAATGTAACCATCGGCCACCAGGCCATGCTGCACGGCTGCACCATCGGCGACGGTACGCTGGTCGGCATCCAGGCGGTGATCCTGAATGGCGCCAGGATCGGCAAGGGCTGCCTGGTCGGCGCCGGCGCCCTGGTCACCGAGGGCAAGGAATTTCCCGACCACTCGCTGATCATCGGCGCCCCGGCCAAGGTCGCGCGCCAGCTGACGGCGGAGGAAGTCGCCGGCCTGCAAGGCGCGGCCGCCAGTTACGTGGCGCGCGGCCAACTGTTCAAGACGCAACTCAAAAAGATCGGATAACAAAGTATGAGCATCACCCTTACCACCGGCCAGGACACCCTGCAAAAATTCATCTTCGACAACGCCGCCGTGCGCGGCGAGCTGATCGACATCTCCGCCACCTGGCGCGATGTACTGTCGCGCCGCGACTATCCGGTGCCGGTCAAGAAAGTGCTGGGCCAGATGACGGCTGCCGCCGCGCTGCTGTCAGCCAACCTGAAATTCAACGGTTCGATCGTGATGCAGATCCACGGCGACGGCCCGGTCAACCTGCTGGTGGTCGAATGCGACGCCGACCTGCGCCTGCGCGCCACCGCCAAGCTGGTGGACGGCGGCGAGGTGGCCGACGACGCCAACCTGACCGCGCTGGTCAACGCACACGGCAAGGGCCGCTTCGTGATCACGCTCGACCCGGCGGACAAGCTGCCGGGCCAGCAGCCTTACCAGGGCATCGTGCCGCTGGACGGCAACGAAGTGGCGACCGTGATCGAAAACTACATGCTGCGTTCGGAACAGCTGGACACCAAGTTGTGGCTGGCGGCCGACGACAACGTCTCGCGCGGCCTGCTGCTGCAAAAGCTGCCTTACCACGGCGGCAAGGCTGAAGCGACGCCGCTGAACGAGGAAGATGCGCTGGAGACTTGGAACCGCGCGGTGATTCTGGGTTCGACGCTGAAGGAGCAGGAGTTGCTGGAGACCGGCATCGACGTACTGATCCAGCGCTTGTTCTGGGAAGAGACGATCCGCGTTTTCGATCCGCTGCACCCGCAATTCCATTGCAGCTGCACGCGTGAAAAAGTCGGCAATATGCTGAAGATGCTGGGCCGTCCGGAAGTGGATAGTGTGATCGAGGAGCATGGCGTGGTGGCGGTCAACTGCGACTTCTGCGGCCAGCACTATGAGTACGACAAGGTCGATTGCGCGCAGCTGTTCACCACGGATGCGCCGGTCGAGGTGCTGATTCCCGCCGGCGACATCAAGCATTAAACATGGACTCCCGCTTGCGCGGGAGCGACGCCGTCATCCCCGCGAAAGCGGGGATCCCATTTCATCTTTTTGTTGCGCGTAGCGCTGCGCCAGCACAGCGCAGACCATCAGCTGCAGCTGGTGGAACAGCATCAACGGCAGCACCACGGCGCCCAACGCGCCGCCTGCGAACAGGATCTTGGCCATCGGCACGCCGCTGGCCAAACTCTTCTTGGAGCCGCAGAATACGATCGCTATCCGGTCCTCGCGATTGAAGCCCAGTCGCCGCGCCAGCTGCGCCGAAATCCCCATCACCAATCCCAGCAACAGCACGTTGATCAGCATCAGCCCCGCCAGCGTGCCCCACGACACCTGGTGCCACAAGCCCTGCCCGATTGCTTCGCTGAACGCCGTGTACACCACCAGCAGGATCGAGCCCTGATCCACCATCCGCGTCAGCGGCTTGTGGCGCTCGACCCAGGCGCCGATCCAGCGCCGCGCCACTTGGCCGGCAATGAAGGGCAGCAGCAACTGCGTGGCGATCTGCAATGCCGCGTCCGTCCCGGAGCTGTCCTGCATCACAGCCGTGGTCAGCAGGCCGACCAGCAGCGGCGTGAGGAAAATCCCCAGCAGGTTGGAGGCCGACGCGCTGCAGATGGCGGCCGGCACATTGCCGCGCGCCGCCGCCGTGAAGGCGATCGACGATTGCACGGTCGACGGCAGCATGCACAGGAACAAAATCCCCAGATACAGGTCCGGCGTCACCAGCGGCGTCAGCACCGGCTTGAGCAGCAAGCCCAGCAGAGGGAACAGCGCGAAGGTGCACAGCAGCACCAGCAGGTGCAGGCGCCAGTGCGTCACGCCGGCAATCACCGCCTCGCGCGACAGCTTGGCGCCGTGCAGGAAGAACAGCAGCGAGATGCCCACATGCGTGATGCCGTTGAAAATCACGGCGCCCTGGCCATGGCATGGAAAGACACTGGCCGCGATCACGGTGGCGATCATCGCCAGCGTGAAATTATCCGGCAAAAAACGGGGGCGCTTCATTATTTCGGACACTTCACTTCCAGCACCTCGACGGCGCCCAAGGTTTTCGCATTGTGCGCGCTGCGCACCAGGTCGACACGTTCCACGCAGTTCTTTTGCACCAGGCGCTCGTAGGCGCGGGTGCAGGCGATGACGGCGTCGGCGCCGCTGCCGGCGTTGCAATAGAAACCTTCGGCGTGCATGCGCGTGAGCGCCTGGTCCATCGGCATGCCGGGTTGCACGGTCTGGTTGACGAAATGACCGAGCCGGGACTGGTCGATTGAGCAGGCCGCCAACAGCAGCGGCAGCAATGGCACGGCCAACAACAAAACTCTCCGCATCGTAGCGATCTCCTTATTTCCAGCCAGCAGTGTAACGCAATGCGCACGTCATGATCCGGTCACACTCGCATCCTATGATGCGCAGCGTTATTCATCCCTCAACCTGAGCAAAAAATGAACAAGAAAATCTCCGCAGTATGTTTCGCCGCCCTTAGCCTGCCGATGCTGGCCATGGCCGCCAATGTGGCCGCCGCCGTTGCCGACATGGCCGATCCGGCGGCCGCAGCGGAAGTCGAAGCGGCCGCCGCCGCGCCGATCGCCACGGTGGAAGTGGCCACCCGCAAGACCCGCTCCTCCGTCGAGCTGGGCAAGAACGAGCTGCAAAAAATCCTGCCGGGTGTGAATCCGCTGAAAGCGCTGCAAACCCTGCCGGGCGTGAGCTTCCAGACCGCCGACCCATGGGGCAACAACGAACAGAACCTGTCGCTGTTCATCCACGGCTTCAGCGGTTCGCAGCTCGGCTACACGCTGGACGGCGTGCCGCTCGGCGACCAGCAGTACGGCAATTACAACGGCCTGTCGCCGCAGCGCGCCATCACCAGCGAAAACGTCGGCCGCGTGATCCTGTCGACCGGCGCCGGCGACCTGTCGACCGCCTCGACCAGCAACCTGGGCGGCACCATCGAGACCTTCTCCAGCAATCCGCAGCCGAACCGCAACCTGGCCGTGCAGCAGACCGTGGGCAGCTACAAGACCTCGCGCACCTTCCTGCGCTACGACACCGGCAACTTCGGCGAAGGCAACAGCGCCTACATCTCGGGCGTACACCACGAGCAGAAGGCCTGGGACTTCAACGGCCGCCAGGGCGGCGACCAGTTCAACGCCAAGTTCGTCAACGACAGCAGCCTGGGCAAGCTGACCCTGTACCTGGCCTACTCGGACAAGATCGAACCGAACGAAGACAGCACCGTGCACTCGGCCACCGAGAAGTACCAGCCGTACACCCGTCCGTTCATGTACCCGAACTTCCAGCAGGCGCTGGCCTACCTGTCGGCCACCGGCGGCACGCCTGCGGCCGACGGCAACAACTACCGCAACTACTACAGCGACGCCCAGCGCACCGACTACCTGACCTACGCCAAGTTCGACATGAACCTGGGCGAGTCGACCAGCTGGTCGAACCAGGTCTACTACCACAACGACGACGGCGTCGGCGTGGTGGCCGGCCCGATCGGCGTGGCCGGCCTGCCGGCGCTGTTTGCCGTCTACTTCCCTGGCCAGAACCTGAAGCAGGTGTTCGGCAACTCCGGCTTTGCCACCCGCACCACCGAATACGCGATCAACCGTAACGGCTGGCTGTCGACCCTGAACACGGAATTCGGCGACCACAAGCTGCAGGCCGGCTTCTGGTTCGAGCACAACCGCTCATCGGCGTATCGCCGCTGGTACGCGCTGGACGTGAACAATCCAAGCTCGCCCTACGACCGCCCGAGCAATCCGCTGATCACGCAATACGGCAGCGAGATCGACAACAAGGTGGTGCAGCTGCACCTGCAGGATGAATGGCGTTTGAGCCCGGACCTGCGCCTGCAAGCCGGCTTCAAGTCCAGCCTGCAATTCGCCGAAGGCCAGTTCCCGGTGCAACCGAAGGTCGGCGCCATCGCCAACTCGACCGCCCTGCCGGTCGGCGAGATCGACACCAAGAAATGGTTTTTGCCGCAGATCGGCGGCCGCTGGGACATCAGCGCGCAAGACCAGGCCTTCTTCAACGTGCAGAAAAACATGCGCCAGTTCGTCACCTACGGTGGCGGCGGCGCGTCGCCATGGAGCTTGTCGAGCCAGGGCGCGTTCGACCTGTTCAAGAAGACCGCCAAGCCTGAAACCTCGATCACCTACGAAGCCGGCCTGCGCACCAGCCGCCGGCTGAACTGGGGCGCGGTCAGCGCCTTCGACGGCCAGCTCAACGTCTACCACGTCAACTTCAAGGACCGCCTGCTGCAGATCAGCCCGACTTCGGTGATCACCTCCATCATCGGCGGCAACCTGGCGGTGCTGACCAACGTCGGCAGCGTCAAGACCAACGGCGTCGACCTGTCGGGCACCGTGCACTTCGGTCGCAACTTCTCGCTGTACAACGCGGTGTCGTACAACCAGTCGAAATATGACGACAACTACGTCAGCGGCAAGGACACCGTGTTCACCTCGGGCAAAAAAGTACCGGGCAGCCCGGAATGGATGGACAAGTTCGCCGCCACCCTGACCGTGGCCGACACCGAGTTCCAGCTCAGCGGCGACTACGTCGGCAAGCGCTACGCCACCTTCACCAACGATTTGTCGGTGAAGAGCTACTTCCTGACCAATCTCGGCGTGTCGGGCAAGCTGCCTTTCCTCAACGGCGGCTGGATCAAGAACGCGCGCTACCGCCTGAACGTGACCAACCTGGGCGACCGCAAGGGCGACCTCAACGTGGTGGTCGGCGCGGCCAGCGGGACGTACAATACCTTCCCGATCGCACCACGTCAGGGCTTCCTGACTTTCATGGCGGACATCTGATGAATCCACTGTCTTTACCGCAGCGCCTCTCGCGTCGCGGCTTCATCCAGGCGGCCGGCGGCGCCCTGCTGCTGCCGGGCACCGCGCTGGCCAAGGGCGTGACCGCGCTCACGGCCGGCACGGCGGCGGCGGCCGGCAATGTCGACCTGTCCGGCCTGCCTGGCGTCGCGCCGGTGGGCGCCGGCGCCGGTCGGCCGCTGGTGTTCGGCCACCGAGGCGCCAGCGCGCTGCGTCCCGAGCACACGCTGGCGGCCTACGCCAAGGCCATCGTCGATGGCGCCGACTATGTCGAGCCGGACCTGGTGAGCACCAAGGACGGCGTGCTGGTCGCGCGCCATGAAGCCTTCCTCAGCGAAACCACCGACGTCGCCAGCCACGCCCGCTTCGCCGGCCGCAAGACCCGCAAAACCATCGACGGCGAAACGCACGAAGGCTGGTTCGTCGACGACTTCACGCTGGCGGAACTGAAGACGCTGCGCGCGGTCGAGCGGATTCCGCAATACCGTCCCGGCAGCGCGCAGTACAACGGCATGTTCCAGGTGGCGACGTTCGAAGAAATCATCGACTTCGTGGCGGCGGAAGCGGCGGCGCGCGGGCGCATTGTCGGCATCGTGCCCGAGCTCAAGCACTCGACTTACTTTGCCAGCATCGGCCTGCCGCTGGAAGACCGCTTCCTGTCCATCCTGGGCGAGCACGACTACACGCGCCGCAACCCGGTGCAGATCCAATCGTTCGAAACGGCCAACCTGAAATACCTGCGCGGCAAGCTGGGCCGACGCGCCAACCTGCGCCTGATGCAGCTGGTGATCGGTGAAAACGTGCGACCGGTGGACATCGCGGCGGCGGGCGGCACGCTCACCTTCGCGCAGATGCTCACGCCGGCCGGCCTGCGCGATATCGCCCAGTACGCCGACGTGGTGGCACCGCCGACGCGGGCCATCATCCCGCTGAAGCAAGACGGCACGCTGGCCGAGCCGAGCTCGCTGGTGATGGACGCGCACCAGGCCGGCTTGCGGATCGAACCGTGGACCTTCCGTCCGGAAAACCAGTTCCTCGCGGCCGACTTCCGCAACGGCGCCCTCACGGCCCGCAACGAAGCCGGCTCGATCGCAGAGATGAAGCGCTACATCGCCGCCGGCATCGACGGCTTCTTCACCGACGACCCGGCCCTGGGCCGCATCGCCCTGGCCTAAAACTTCGGGGTCAGGTCTGACAATCGGACACGAGCACAACCGTAGCGGCTGCTACGGTTGTGCTCGTGTCCGATTGTCAGACCTGACCCCGGATTGGAATGTCGGAACTGACCCCGAATTGCGATTGCTTATCGGCTGGCCTGGCGGTTGGCGTCTGCCTTGGGTAGTGCGGCCGTCAGGTCGATCCAAGTTTGCGGCTGCGGCTTGTTGCGCTCGCGGACGCCGAAGAAGCTCACCACCAGCTCGCCATGCTTGTCGAAGAATTCCACCGACGTGACGCCGGCGCGCTTGATGACGTAGCCGTTGCTGAAGGCCGTGTCGCGCAGGTGCAGGTTGAAGTCAGGATCGAGCACATTGAAGTAGCCGCCCGCTTCCTGCACCTTGCCGATCTTGCCGCTGTAGATCTGCACCGTCGCGTCATTGCCCAGGAAGGCCATGATGTCCAGCTGCTGCTTGGCCGCTTGCTCCAGCAGCTGACGCACGGCCAGCGGCGCGATGCGTTGCACCTTGTCGGCCGGCCCCAGACGCAGCGCCTGCTCGCGCGACATGCCGAACTCCGCCACCAGGCGGTTGAACTGGTGCACGTCGCTCAGCTCGTTCCAGGCCAGCTGGAATTCCTTGACGTCGACCTTGCTGTCCGCCTTTTCAGCCGGCTTGACCGGCGCCGCCGCCACCTTCAATTCCGCACTTTGCGATGGATTGCGGAAGTCGGCCACGATCTTGTCGAACACGGCCACACCGGCGTCGCTCTTCACGTACAGCTTGTGCGCCGCGTTGCCGCTGGCGTCGAAGAATTGCAGGCTGCGCGAGACCACGCCATCCTTGCCCGGCTGTGCCACGGCAAACGCGTACTTCCAGTTCTTGAACGTGAAGCGCAGGTCAATCTCGCCGCCCAGATAGCCGCCGGCAATGTTGCGCATGCGCTGCTCGCGCTCCTTTTCCTTGTCCGCATCAAGGCCGGCGACTTCTTCCTGCGGCTTCATCCTGGTGGCCACGCCGGTGCGCTCCAGCACGCCGTTGTCGTTGCGCGTCAGCGCCATGACTTTGCCGAGGTCGAGCGCGCGGCGCATGATTTCGCGCGGCACGTTCTCGCCCTCTTGCAGGCGGGTGACAGTTTTGCCGATGCCGTTGGCGGCCAGCAGTTCGGCCTCCGACACGTTGAGTTTGGCAGCGGCGTCGCGCAGCGCCAGCTTGGGCTGCTCGGTGCGCAGCACTTCGTAACGCTCGGTCAGACTGGCTGCGCCCGCCGGCACGGCGGAGATCAGCAAGGCGCCGGTCAGCGCCAGGGCAAATCGATGGTGGGGTTTCATGGCTAGCTCCTTAGTAAATCACTTTGAGGTTGAATGCATAGTTGCGGCCCGGACGCGCCTGGCGTTCGATGTCGGCCAAAGTGGCCGCCGTCGTTGCGGCCGCCAGGCTGCGCGACGAGGCGTAGTCCCAATACTTCTTGTCGCCCAGGTTGTAGACGCCGCCGCTGAGCACGACGTGCTTGCTGATGTTCCAGTACGCGGTCAGGTCGAACACGCTATAGCCCGGCACCTTGAACATGGTGGTCGCGCTGCCGGTGAGCACGTCGCTCTCGGCCTGCTTGCCGCGCGCCGTGCTGGCCGTGAAGGCCGCGCCGCCGCGCTGGCCCGGATGGTCGTAGGCAAAGGTGGCGTTGGCCTTGTATGGCTGCACCGACGCCAGGTCGGCCTGCTTGCCGGTCTTGGTGTTTTCCGCCCTGCCTTTCGACGCGCCCGCCGCCAGGTTGATGCTGTAGCCTTTGGCGCCTTGCAGCCATTGGCCCAGCGTGAAGTGGGCGCTGAACTCGGCGCCGTAGATTCGCGCTTCGCCGATGTTCTCCGGACGGAACAGGCCTTGCGTGATGGTCGGGTAGTTGACGCGGTCCACCGGCTGGGTGGCGTACTCGATGAAGTTGTCGTACTGCGCGTTGAACACCGAGGCGCTCAATTCCACACCCTGCGCCGGCGCGCCTTTCAGGCCCAGCTCGAAGGCGTTGCTGGTCTCCTTTTTCAGGTCGGCATTGCCCAGCACCGCGTAGCCGTTGCCGGCGCCGGTGTAGCTGAACGAATCGTAAGTGCCGGTGCGCTCGGCCGCCGATGGCAGGCGCGTGCCGCGCGCGTATTGACCGTAGACATTCAGGTTCGGCGCCAATTCCACCGACAGGTTCAGCGACGGCGTGAGGAAGGAATCGGTTTCTTCCTTGATTTCCTTGGCTGCGCTTGGCACGGCCACCACGTATTTGTCGAGGTTCTTCGGCGTCAGCTTGCGCTGTTCGCCGCGCAGGCCAGGCGTCAGCGTGGCCTGATGGCCGCCCAGCGCGAAGCCGAACTCGCCGCGCAGGTAGGCGACGTATTTGTCGGTGTCGATGTCGGCCATGCGCGACTTGGTCATGTATTGATGCGCGCCGGTGGCGACCACCAGCCGGTCCTCGGCCCATGGACGACGGCTTTCGCTGCGCTCGTACTGCACGCCGTAGCTCAGCAGTTGTCCCGCGCCCAACTGCTTGGTGGCGTCCAGCGCCAGACCCTTGTTGTCGTTGTAGAAGCCGGTGTTGATGTCGCGTACATACTTTTGGCCGCCCGACGTGTAGTCGGCGTGGGTCTGGTCGACCACTTCGGCTTGTTGGGTGTACAGCTTGGCGTCCAGCGTATCGAACAGCACGATGCCGGTCGGCGTCGACAGGTAGTCGATGCTGAAGCGGGTGCGCCGGGTGTTGGAACCTTGCGATACGCCGGTCGGGTACAGCGCGCTGGTCTTGTTGTCATACCGACGGGTGTGCTCGGCCTTGTAGCTGTCGATGGCGAAGTTCAGCTGCTGCCCCTGGGCGATGCGCCAGTTCAACTTGGCCAGCACGGCGTCGCTATCCCAGTCGTCCGGATTCAGCGGCGCGCTGCTCAGGCTGTCGGCCTGCTCGCCGTTGCGGTGCACCGCCACGATCAAGGCTTGCAGGCTCGGATTGATCTCGGTGGCGGCGGTCACCGCGTGCATGCGGGCGGCGCGGTCCGAGGTGTAGCCGAACTTGTAGTCGGCGTAGACCTTGCGCATGCCGTCCAGGTAGTCTTCCGGCGCCTTGGTCACGAACGAGACCGAACCGCCCAGTCCCGGCGTGCCGGCGCCCGACGGGCTGGAGCCGGAACCGATGCGCACCTCGCGGAAGGTTTCAGGGTCGAAGTAGTCGCGGCCGATGCCGAAGGCGTTCAGGGTGCTGCCGTCCGGTTTCGGCGCGGCGTCCGGCAGCGAAATGCCGTCCAGCTCCAGGCTGACGCGGTTGCCTTCAACGCCACGGATGTTGATGCCGGTGTTACCCGGGCTGTCCCACACGCTGCCGCCACCGCTGGCCGCCGCCGGCACGCTGATCAGCGGCGAGTAGCGGGCGATGTTGCCCAGGTCGACGGCGTTGTTCTGCTCCAGCTGGCGGGCGCCGATGGCGGTGGTGCTGCCGTTGCGGGCGGAGCCGGCGTCGTCGCGACGCGCTTGCACCAGGATCTCCGCCAGTTCGGGAGCCGGTTTGGTTTCCTGCGCCAGCGCCGGCAAGGCAACCGCGCCCAGCATGACCAGCAGCGCGGAGCGGACGTGTAAAGACAAAGGCGCGGCCTGATGCCGTGCGCCCGTGGGGGTAGCGACCATATTTATCCAAGAGAGAGAGGTATTAAAACGGCTGGCTCTCTAACGGACGATCGCTGGCAACAACGCATCTTAACAATAATGATTCTCATTTACAAGAGGCAATGAGAACAAGATTGCTAACGCGCTAGTTCACCCTGCGAGGTAATTGTTCTTCACCCGCACATAGTGTTCGGCGGAGTATTTGAGGTAGGCGATTTCCTCGGGTGTGAGCGCCCTCACCTTCACGGCCGGGCGGCCGACGTACAGGTAGCCGCTTTCCAGCACCTTGCCCGGCGAGACCAGGCTGCCGGCGCCGACCATCACCTGGTCCTGCACCACCACGTCGTCCATGATGATGGCGGCCATGCCGATCAGCACTTCATTGCCGATGGTGCAGCCGTGCAGCATGGCCTGGTGGCCGATGGTGACGTAGTCGCCGATGATCAGCGGCGAGCCCTCGGGCTTCTGGTCGTTCTTGTGCGAGACGTGGCCCATGGCGAAGTCCTGCACATTGGTGCAGTTGCCGATGACGATGCGGTTGACGTCGCCGCGCAGCACGGTGTTGCACCAGATCGAGCAATCGCGGCCGACGGTGACGTCGCCGATCACTTGCGCCGACGGGTGCAGATACAGGCCCTCGCCCAGTTGCGGCGAGGTTTTCAGGTAGGAAGAAACAGGCATCGTGGTTCCGTTCAGGCTTGGTTTCAGGCTTGATAAGTGCCATCGCCGTGCGGCGCGGCCTTGAATTCGGGCAGCGCTTCGGCCTGGCGCGAGTAGTCGGCCAGCGCCGGGTAGCGGGCGGCCACCACCACGTCCGGCAACATCTGCTGGATGAAGTGCCAGGTGACGGCGATCATCACGCCCGGCGGCGCGATGGTGTCGCTGGTGACGTCCAGCGGCTGCTTGATCTGCTCGGCCTCCAGCATGTCGAGCGCGGCCAGCAGTTGCTGGCTGACGCGGTCCACCCACGGCTGGTGCAGCTTCTCGGCCGGACGCACGCCGCGCTCGTAGACGATCTGCACCGCCTTGTCGCAGGCTGCCAGCGCCAGTCCCAGCAGGCGCTGCGAGCGGAACAGTTCGGTCGGCATGGTCGGTGTGCGGCGCGCGGACGGCCGCGCCAGCGCCTCGGCGTATTGCAGGATCAGCGTCGAGTCCATCAGCACCGCGCCGTCGTCGTCCACCAGCGTCGGCGCCTTGACCACCGGATTAATCTGGCGGAACTGGTCGTAGGTGCTGAACACCGACAGCGACTGGTGCTCGAACTGCACGTCAAGCAACTGCAGCGAGACCGCCACGCGGCGGACGTAAGGTGAATCCAGCATGCCGATCAGTTTCATGTTCTCTCCATCAGGTTAGGCCGTTCATTTTACCGGCATTAGGCCAGCGCCCAAAGGGCGGCGCTGCGGGCGTGGATGGCGGTGGTGTCGAACAGCGGCACGGCCGCGTCCTGCTGGTTCACCAGCAGGGAGATTTCGGTGCAGCCGAGGATGATGGCTTGCGCGCCCTGCTCGACCAGGCCGGCGATGATACGGCGATATTCCTCGCGCGAGCCGTCGACGATATGGCCCAGGCACAGCTCGTCGTAGATGATGCGGTGGACGGTGTCGCGCTCGGCCTGCTCGGGGACGACCACGTCGAGGCCGTGCAGCGCGCGCAGGCGGTCCTTGTAGAACGCCTGTTCCATGGTGAAGCGCGTGCCCAGCAAGCCGATCTTGCGCAAGCCGGCGCGCTTGATTTCCGTGGCGGTGGGATCGGCGATGTGGAATAGCGGTATGCGCACCGCCGCTTCGATGGCCGGCGCCACCTTGTGCATGGTGTTGGTACACAGCACGACGAAATCGGCGCCGGCGGCCTGCAACGCGCGCGCCGCATCGGCCATCATGACGCCGGCCGCGTCCCAGTCGCCGCCGTGCTGCAGGCGCTCGACTTCGTGAAAGTCCACGCTGACCAGCACCACCTTGGCCGAATGCAGGCCGCCCAGCTGTTCCTTGATGGTCTGATTGACCTGACGGTAATACGGCACCGTCGATTCCCAACTCATGCCGCCTATCAGTCCGATGGTTTTCACTTGCCGCCCTTGGTTCCGTGTGCCTGTCCTATTCTAGCGGCAAACAGCAGCGCCGGCGGCGGCTACGCAGTTGGAGGCTTGCAGTGCGCGCGGACGGTAGGACGGCGCCATCAGCTTGTGCTGCTGCTTGCGGCGGAACTCGGCGTCGCGCTGCTGCCACGTCACGCCGGCCGGCAGCACCGGCGACGGCGCACCATTGGGCCGGATTTCCGTGACCGGCATATCGCCGGCGGCGAACTTGTTGTCGCTGTAGTGCACCACGCCCTTGGCATCGACCCATTTGTAGATCTGGGCCTGGGCCAGCAGCGGCAGTGCGCACAGCAGGAAGGTGGGTAGTTTCGGCATGGACCGATTCTACAAAATATTTCCGTGCGGGAATCTATTGAAATGTCACGAAGACTGCATCAATACCATCGCGCCGCGCCCGAGCGCGCGCACCACCTGCATCACGTCCCAGTTGGTCAGTCGCACGCAGCCGTGCGACTGGGTCTTGCCGATCTTGCCCGGCTCCGGCGTGCCGTGGATGCCGTAGTGTTCGATGCTCAGGTCCAGCCACGCCAGGCCGACCGGATTGTTCGGGCCGGCGGCGATGCGCGCCTTGCTGTCGTTGGCCTTGGCGTCCCAGAACAGTTTCGGGTTGTAGCGGTATTCGGGATTGGTGGCGACGCCGCGCACCTGCCAGCGGCCTTCGGGCAGCGGATCATGTTTGCTGCCGGTGCTGGCGGGGAATTGCGCGAACGGCGTGCCGTCCGCATCGAGCAGCGTCAGCGTGCCCTCTTTCGCATCGATCAGTGCCGAGCTCGCCTTCGGCAACGGCTTGGCGAGCGCCACGTTCGGCACCAGCAATTGCTGGCCGGCGCGCTGCATGGTCTTGCCGGGATTGAGACGGCGCAGCAGCTCGGGACTGCAGTGAAAACGCTCGCCGAGCGCTTCAAGCAGGCTGGCGTAACCGAGCGCCGGCAGCTTGGCCTTGCCGGCCATGTCGGCCGGCACCGGCCTATAGGGACCGGCCACATCCTGCGCGGTGAGTGTGTAGACCTCCAGCACCGGCGCCTGGTCCTGCTCCAGTTGCCGCCACGTGGCCTCGTCGACGTTGCCGGTCACCGGCAGCTGGCGCAGTTTCTGAAAGCCACGTATGGCCTGGCGCATGGTGCTGCCGTAGGCCGCGTCCATCTCGCCCGGCGAGAAATGCGCGCGGTCCAGCAGCACCTGCGCGCGTAGCACATGGGGGCCGCTGGACTTGGGAAGGACGGGACGGGCGCGTTGCGCCGCGTTCAAGGTATCGGCTGCGGAGAGCGCCGGTTCGGCGGCTTGCGCCAGCGTCGCGGCCAACATCAGGACAAGAAACAGTGCTTTCAAACGATGCTCGGACTTTCAAAGACGGAATCGCATTCTATCCTTCTCAGCCGATTTTCTGTGCCACTTCCCAACTGTGCCCGGCCGGGTCGACGAAGTTGGCGCTGCGCATGCCCCACGGACGGTCGAGCGGACCTTGCAGCAACGTCACGCCGCGCTGTATGCGCTGCGCACAGACCGCATCCACGTCCGCCACCCAGCTGCCGCTACATAAAACGCCTTGGCGGCTGCCAGGTCTTCAACGAACAGACTGATCGCACTGATGTGTTCGAGTTTCATGGTGAGCAGCATCCCTCGGTTGGGCCGTTAATCACGGCTTCGATGCGATGGCCATCCGGATCCACCAGGAAGGCCGCGTAGTAATGGTCGCCGTAGTCCTCGCGCAGGCCCGGCTCGCCGTTGTCGGCGCCGCCGGCGCGCAAGCCGGCGGCGTGGAAAGCAGCGGCCGCCGCGCGCGACGGCGCCCTCAGGGCCAAATGAAAACCGTCGCCCGGCGCCGAGGTCTCGGGACGCAGTTTCAAGCACAGCAAGTCTTTGTCGTCCTCCACGCCGTAGCCGATGGCGGTGTCGTCCTCGAACACGCGGCGATAACCGAGTGCGCCCAGCACCGCGTCGTAGAAGACGCCGGACAGGGCGAGGTCGCGCACGCCGAAAGAGATGTGATGCAGCATGGCGGCCTTAGTCGGTTTTACGGTATTTCTGCATGACGTAGCCGAGGCGGCTACGGTTCTTGTCCAGCCAGGTCCACAGCGCTTCGCTTTGCGGCGTGTGGGCGCGGTAGAAGTTGTCGTTGAAGGCCAGCCAGACGCGGATATTCAGCAGCGGCTGCTGCAACTGCAGCACCGTGCCCTTGTGCTTGTCCAGCGTCTGCTGCAGATGCTTGGGCGCCACCGCCGCCACCACCACACCGTCGACCCGGCCCAGCTTGAGCTTTTCGATGTTGCGTTCGAGGTCGCGGCCGCCCTCGTCCAGCGTCAGGCCGGCTTCGCGCAGGCGCGTGGCATAGCCGTTGCCTTGCGGGATGCCGAGGATTTTGCCTTTGAAGAATTGCATGGGATTGGTGCTGGCGGGCAGCTTGTCGCTGGCCCGCACCAGCACCAGCACCTTGTTGTGCAGGGCGCGTTCGAGGTCGATATTGCCGGCCTTGTCGCGCGGCAGGGCGATCTCGGCCGGGTAGAAACTCAGTTCGCCCAGCGGCGCCAGGTCGATGTCGCCGTTGGCCAGCGCCAGCTTGAGGCGCGCCACCGGCAGCCGCACCCAGATCGGTGCGCAGCCGAAGCCGGCGCCGACCACGGCGTCATGGATCAGGTCGACCGCCGCGCCGGGCGGATCGGGCACTTTGTCGCCCTCGCCCAGCCAGTAGGGCGGACGGTGCTGATCCATATAACCGACGCGCACAGGAATGCACGTGCCGGCCTGCACAGGGACGGCAGTGGCGGCAGCGAGCAACATCGTGAATATGCCAGCGCGCAGCGTCATCATGGATCTCAGTGTTGGGGAGGTTCAGCCGGCTTGGGGGCCAGCGGTGCAAGGGCGGCGGTCTGTCCCTTGCCGACGATTTGGACGAAAATCTCGTTTTGCTTGAGCATGCTGAGCTCGTAGCGGGCGCGCTCTTCGACTGCGCCGGTGCCGTCCTTGAGGTCGCGCACTTCAGAGTCGAGCTTGGCGTTGCGGGCCAGCAGCTCGGTGTTCTTCTTGTGCGCCTGCTCCACCTGCGCCTCGAAATCCTTCACGCGCAGCCAGCCGCCCTTCCCCAGCCAGAGCGGGTATTGGATCAGCAGCAGCAGGAAGGCCAGGCCCAGGGTAATCAGACGCATAAGTAAGTGGCGACGGCCGGACGGTGCCGGCCGTGGATTGCATAATTAACGTCAATTATATATGACGGCGTGCTGGTTGGCGCCGATGGCCTGGCTTCGCTGCGCCCCCATGAAAAAGGCCGGATCGCTCCGGCCTCTGTTACTGCATTACTTCAGGTTGTAGAACGCATCGCGGCCCGGGTAGGAAGCGATATCGCCCAGATCTTCTTCAATACGCAGCAGCTGGTTGTATTTGGCCATGCGGTCCGAACGCGACATCGAGCCGGTCTTGATCTGCAGGGCGTTCATGCCAACCGCGATGTCGGCGATGGTCGAGTCTTCGGTTTCGCCCGAACGGTGCGAGATCACGGCGGTGTAGCCGGCGCGCTTGGCCATTTCGATGGCGGCGAAGGTCTCGGTCAGGGTGCCGATCTGGTTGATCTTGATCAGGATCGAGTTGGCGATGCCTTTCTGGATGCCTTCTTTCAGGATCTTGGTGTTGGTGACGTACAGGTCGTCGCCCACCAGCTGGACTTTCTTGCCCAGTTCCTTGGTCAGGATCGCCCAGCCGTCCCAGTCGCCTTCGTGCATCGCGTCTTCGATCGAGATGATCGGATACTTGTCGCACCAGGTCGCCAGCAGGTTGGTGAACTCGGTCGCGGTCAGCGACAGGCCTTCGCCTTCCAGTTCGTATTTACCGTCTTTGTAGAATTCCGACGCCGCGCAATCGAGGCCGATGGCGATCTGGGTGCCTGGCTCGTAGCCGGCCTGCTCGATCGCTTCGATGATCAGCTTGATCGCTTCTTCGTGGTTGGCCAGCGATGGGGCAAAGCCGCCTTCGTCGCCGACGTTGGTGTTCAGGCCCTTCTTGTGCAGAATCTTTTTCAGGGTGTGGAACACTTCCGCGCCGTAACGCACGGCTTCCTTAAACGATGGCGCACCGACTGGAATGATCATGAATTCCTGGATGTCCAGGTTGTTGTCGGCGTGTGCGCCGCCGTTGATCACGTTCATCATCGGCACCGGCAGCTGCATTGCGCCCGAACCGCCGAAGTAGCGGTACAGCGGCAGGCCGGCTTCTTCGGCAGCGGCCTTGGCCACCGCCATCGACACCGCCAGCATGGCGTTGGCGCCCAGGCGTGCCTTGTTTTCGGTACCGTCCAGGTCGATCAGAGTGCGGTCCAGGAAAGCTTGTTCATTGGCGTCCAGGCCCATGATGGCTTCCGAGATTTCGGTGTTGATGTTTTCGCAGGCTTTCAGTACGCCCTTGCCGAAGTAACGCTTCGGATCGCCGTCACGCAGCTCGATCGCTTCGCGCGAACCGGTCGACGCGCCCGACGGCACGGCTGCACGGCCCATCACGCCCGATTCCAGCAGCACGTCGCATTCGACGGTTGGATTGCCGCGCGAATCGATAATTTCACGGCCGATAATATCAACAATAGCACTCATGTCATTCTCCAAAGTTAGGCGATACGGAGTCGCGCCGCGTCTTTACGCGCGTTGCGAGGTCAAGGATAACGGGAATTGTACCCGGTGCCGGGAATATTGTTAATTTTCCCACACCGGGACCACTACGTCATTCCCGCAACAGCGGGAATCCATACGTCGCCTGACTGCCGGCACAGCATGGATTCCCGCTTGCGCGGGAATGACGAACTGCGCTAATTGAAGCTGTTCTCCAGGAAGCCAGCTTTTTTGGTGACGCGGTCGAGTTCGATCAGAACCGACAGCAAGTCCTTCATGCGGCCCAGCGGCACGGCGTTGGGGCCGTCCGACAGGGCTTCCGCAGGGTTGGGATGGGTTTCCATGAACAGGCCGTCGACGCCCACCGCCACGGCCGCGCGCGACAGCACCGGCACCATCTCGCGCATGCCGCCCGAGGAAGTACCGTTACCGCCCGGCAGCTGCACCGAGTGGGTGGCGTCGAACACCACCGGCGAACCGGTTTCGCGCATGATCGCCAGCGAGCGCATGTCCGACACCAGGTTGTTGTAGCCGAACGAGGCGCCGCGTTCGCAGGCCATGAAATTGTCTTCGTTCAGGCCGGCTGCCTTGGCGGCGGCGCGGGCCTTGTCGATCACGTTCTTCATGTCGTGCGGGGCCAGGAACTGGCCCTTTTTGATGTTGACCGGCAGGCCGGACTGCGCGCAGGCGACGATGAAGTCGGTCTGACGGCACAGGAAGGCCGGGGTTTGCAGCACGTCCACCACTTTCGAGGCCACTTCGATGTCTTCGATCGAATGTACGTCGGTCAGCACCGGTACGTTCAGCTCGCGCTTGACGGCGGCCAGGATCTCCAGGCCCTGCTCGCGACCAGGGCCGCGATACGAGGTGCCCGACGAGCGGTTGGCCTTGTCGAACGAGGCCTTGAAGATGAAAGGAATACCCAGCTCGGTGGTCATCTCTTTCAGCGCGCCGGCGGTATCGAAGGCCATCTGGCGCGATTCGACGACACAGTTACCGGAGATCAGGAAGAAGGGTTTATCCAGGCCGACGTCGAATCCGCACAGTTTCATGCTGCCTCTCCTTGTACTGCGCCGCCTGCGGCCTTGTGAGCCAGGGCCGCCTTGATGTAAGACGTGAACAGCGGGTGGCCGTCACGCGGGGTCGATTTGAATTCAGGGTGGTACTGCACGCCCATATACCATGGGTGGGCGTTGTCGCCGCTGCGTGGCAGTTCCATGATTTCGCACAGGTCTTCGGTCGGCGTACGGGCCGCCACCACCAGGCCGGCCGCTTCCACGCGCGGCAGGTAATGGTTGTTGGCTTCGTAACGGTGACGGTGACGCTCGGTCACCACGGGGCCGTAGATTTCCGACGCCAGCGTGCCCGGCTTGATGGCGCAGGTCTGCGCGCCCAGGCGCATGGTGCCGCCCAGGTCGGAGTTCTCGTCGCGCTTTTCAACCTTGCCGTCCTGGCCTTGCCATTCGTCGATCAGGGCGACCACGGGCTGCGACGTTTCGAGGTCGAACTCGGTCGAGTTGGCCTGGGTCAGGCCGGCCTTGTGGCGCGCGTATTCGATCAGCGCGACCTGCATGCCGAGGCAGATGCCCAGGTAAGGAATCTTGTTCTCACGGGCGAACTGGGCCGCCATGATCTTGCCTTCCACGCCGCGCTTGCCGAAGCCGCCCGGCACCAGGATGGCGTCGTACTTGGCCAGCGAGGCGCAACCGATGGTTTCGATCTCTTCCGAGTCGATGTACTCGATGTTGACCTTGGCTTCGTTGTGGATGCCGGCGTGGCGCAGCGCTTCGGTCAGCGACTTGTAGGACTCGGTCAGCTCGACGTACTTGCCGACCATGCCGATCGATACTTCCGACTTCGGATGCTCGAGCGTGAAGATCAGCTTGCTCCAGACCGACAGGTCGGCCGGCGCCGGGTTCAGGTCCAGCGCTTCGCAAATGATGGCGTCCAGGCCCTGATCGTGCAGCATTTGCGGCACTTTGTAGATGGTGTCGACGTCCCACACGGAAATCACGGCCTGCTCTTCGATGTTCGAGAACAAAGAGATCTTGGCGCGTTCGTCTTCCGGGATGGCGCGGTCGGCACGGCACAGCAGCGCATTCGGCGAGATGCCGATTTCGCGCAGCTTCTGTACCGAGTGCTGGGTAGGCTTGGTCTTCAGTTCACCGGCCGAGGCGATGTAAGGCACCAGGGTCAGGTGTACGAAGGCGGTGTTCTTGCGGCCGGCGCGCAGGCTCAGCTGACGTGCGGCTTCGAGGAACGGCAGCGATTCGATGTCGCCCACGGTACCGCCGATTTCGCACAGGGCGACGTCGTAGCCTTCGGCGCCGCGACGGATGTAGTCCTGGATTTCGTTGGTGATGTGCGGAATGACCTGCACGGTCTTGCCCAGGTACTCGCCACGGCGTTCCTTGCGGATCACCGATTCATAGATCTGGCCGGTGGTGAAGTTGTTCACCTTCTTCATGCGGGTGCTGATGAAGCGCTCGTAGTGGCCGAGGTCGAGATCGGTCTCGGCGCCGTCGTCGGTGACAAACACTTCACCGTGCTGCATAGGCGACATGGTGCCCGGATCGACGTTGATGTACGGATCCAGCTTGAGCATGGTGACTTTGAGGCCGCGCGATTCGAGGATCGCGGCGAGAGAGGCAGCGGCAATCCCTTTACCCAGGGAAGACACGACGCCGCCGGTGACGAAGACAAATTTGGTCATTGCGGAAGGTGCCGAACGGCACATGCGGGAAATTGAAATTATACCCTAAAACGCGCGATTCTTCACTCCGCATGTGCATCAGCGTACAGATCCGGCCGGACAAAAAGAGCAAAATTGCAACTTCATCAATCAGAGGAGATTCACCATGAGCTACGAAGACCGCGACCAATATGGCATGTATGTGGACAACGGCCACAAGGGCCCGGGCCCGGAACTGATGGGCGCCGACACATTGATTGGCGACCACGTCCACAACCTGAAAAACGAGCACCTGGGCGAAATCAAGGAAATCATGCTCGACATGAACACCGGCAAGATCGCCTATGCGGTGATGGCCTACGGCGGCGTATTGACCCTCGGCGAAAAGCTGTTCGCCGTGCCGTGGGAAGCCCTGACCCTGGACACAGTCAACAAGCGTTTCACCCTCAACCTCGACAAGGAACGCATCGAGGACGCGCCCGGTTTCGACAAGGACGACTGGCCGGACATGGCCAACCAGACCTGGGCCAGCCAGGTGCATGACTACTACGGCACCAGCATCGGCGGCAGCGGCGTCGGCCTGCGCTAAGCAGCGTCAGGAACGACCGGGGCCGGTTCAGCCCGCGCCGTAAGGCGTGTAGGCGAAACCGGCTTCGGCCACGCCGATCAGGGCGGCGACATTCTCCGCCCCTTCCGAGAAATTCACCAGCACATTGGCCAAGGTATCCAGGCCGCCATCCAATATCCCCTTCCAGTACGCCACGCCGGCCGCTTCGCCGGGACGGTGCAGGATATTCATGTACAGCCGCTGAACGACTTCGTCATTGCTGGGCGCGACGCCATAGATGGCCTGGAATTCGGACGAGGTGGAGAAATCGCGGGCCACCTGGTTGAGGCCGACGCCGCGCTCCATCTGGTACAGCCAGTAGCCGAGGCCGGCCAGGTCCGGCGTGCGGTCGAAGGCCGCCTGGTACAGGCGGTAGGCCTGTCCGCCGAGGCCGTTGAAGTCCAGCCCCACCGTCACATCATTGAAGGCCAGACGTTCGATATCAACCAGCGTATCCACGCCGGCGTTGCCGGACAGCGCCGTGACCGTGTAGCCGGTGGCGGTTTTGGCCACGCTGAAGTCGGCGCGGTTGCCGTGGAACACGGCGATATCGATGCCGGCGCCGCCGTCGAGCAAGTCGTTGCCTGCGCCGCCGTCCAGGCGGTCCTTGCCGGCGCCGCCGCGCAGGGTGTCGCCGGCGCTGCCGCCGGCCAGCACGTCATCGCCCGCCCCGCCGTCCACCGTCAGGCCGAAGTAGTTGCTCAGGTCCAGCGTGTCGCCACGGGTATTGAAGGCCAGCGTTTCGATGTTGTACAACTTGGCGTGCAGCGCCGCGCTGGCGCCGGACACGGTATCGACCAGCACGGCGCCGTCGCTGGCCTGGCTGATGGTGTAGTCGCTGCGCAGCGAAGTACCGAGGTCGAGCATGTCGCTGCCGCCCAGGCCGTCGAGGGTGAAGGAATTGGCGGCAACCACCCTCCAGGTGTCGTTGCCCGCCGAACCGAATATGGTCGCCATGCTTCAGGAATCTCCGTTAACTTTTACTCAATCATCACTCGGGCGGCGCTAGGCGACATGGATGGCGCCCTGTTGGTCCATTGCCAGATAGCTTACGCCGGTCGCCTCCAGGAAGTCCAGCGCCATTTCTTCCTTCAGCATGGCGATGGTGCTGCAGTTGCCGGCCATGACGGCCAGCGGCGCCACCACGCTAATGGTACGCCAATGGCTGACCGGCTGGCCGCTACGCGGATTCAGCAGGTGGCAGTAGCGCCGCCCGTCCAGTTCGAAAAACCGTTCATAGTCGCCGCTGGTGGCCAGGCCGCCCTGCGTCACCGGAATACTCGCAATGATGGCGCCGGGTAGGCGCGGGTCCTGGATGCCGATCATCCACGGCGTGCCGTCGGGCTTGGGACCGATCACGCGCAGGTCGCCGCCCAGGCTGACGTAGCCGTGACGCAGGCCGGCGGCGGCCAGCATGGCGCCGGCGCGGTCGGCTGCGTATTCCTTGCCGAAACCGCCGAAGTCGAGTTCCATGCCGGCCTGCGGCAGCCGCACGCGGCCTGCCCCGCGCTGCACCCGCTCCCAGCCGATCAGGGCGCACGCGCGCGCCAGTTCGACGGACGATGGCAGCTGCGCACGCTTGAAGTCCCAGGCCTGCCGCAGCACGCCGGCGGTGATGTCGAACAGGCCGTCGCTGGCCTTGAACAGCGTATCCGCGTAGTCCAGCAGCGAGATGGTTTCGGCGTCGCATGCGACCGCCTCGCCGCCGGCGGCCGCGTTGATGCGCGACAGCACGCTGTCCGCACGGTAGCGCGAGAACTTGGTTTCGATGCGGCGCACTTCGGCCATGGCGGCGGCCACCGCTTCCGCCGTCGCCGGTGGACGCTGAGCAGGATCGGCGGCAATCACGATTTCACAGGCGCACGCCATGGCGCTGAACGGGTGCCGCTGGATGTCCATGCCCGCCATCAGAACTGCCGCGACAACCCGGCGAATACGCTGCGCGCCTGGAATCGCGGCAAGCCCGGACTGCCCTCGCCGAAACGCCGCCAGTTCGAGCGCTGGTCGTAGTGCTCCAGCTTGAAGTCGACCTGCCAGTCGGCGTTCAGCTGCTTGGCCACCTTGAGACCGAGCGTGAGCGCGCCGAAGGCCGACAGGCGCTGGTCCTCCGCGTAGTAGATCCAGTGCGCAGGCGGGCTGGGCACGAAAGGCGAACCGGGCTCGGCGTCCACGTAGAAGTGCGCCGCGCTCTGGGTGTACAGGCGCAGTGCCGGCGTCAGAGTCCAGCCGCCGGGCAGCGGCTGTACGTACTCCGCGCCCAGCGTATGGGCGCGCACGTCCCACGAATCGCTGTAATAGCGGTAGCTCAGCCGCACCGTGCCCTTCAGGCCCGGCACGTGATGATTCCAGCGCCCCAGCACTGTGCTGATGCGGCGGCTGTGCGGGCGTTCATCGAACACCTTGTAGGGATCGGAAAAATAGCCGCTGCCAAGCGAGCGGCCCAGGTTCAGCTGCACGATGTCGTTGATGCCCAGCACCTGCGTCACGCCCAGCAGGGCCGCGCCGATATGCTTGGTCTTGCCCTTGGCGACACGGTTGTTGGCATTGATGTCGTCGTTGCTGAACGAGAGTCCGGCGGTCCAGGTGGTGTTCTGGTCTTCGCTGGAGAGGTTGCCTTGCACCGAGCCGGCGCGCGAAAGGTAGTCCGATTCGCTGGAAACGCTGGCGCCGATGGTGACGCTGGCGCGCTCGAAGTAGCGCGTGGCTTCAAGGTCGGCCGCGCGGCGCGTGTCGCGCATATTGGTCAGCAGTTCCGTGTGGTAGGCCGGCGAAGCACCGGAGATGGCGTCGTGCACCAGCGTCGCGCCCAACGCCCACACGCCGCCCACGGGCGCCACGATATTGATGGCGCTGGCTTTGACGCGAATGCGGTCGGCGTCGGGCTGGCGATCCTGGTAGTCCAGGTATTTGTAGCTGATGGTGGCGCGCTCGGGCGCGGTTTCGGCTTGCGCCGGCCATGGCGCTGTCACCGCCAACGGCAGCGCCATGGCCGCCGCCAGCAGGGACGATCCGAGTGCGGCCGGCTTGGACGTCACAGGTTCCGTCATCAGTTGCACCCGCAGCCGCCGCCGCCCACGCCCGCGCCACCGGCGGCCGCTTCCTTGCTGCTGTAAATATGCTCGGCGAATTTGCTGTCCAGCTGGTTGCCGTTGAAGCTCATCTCGCTGCGCGCCAGCGTGCCGCGCTCCCACGGTTGCACGGCCGGCCCGGCGCAGCCGCCCAGCAGGCCAGTCAGCAAGACCGTGGACAGCAGCGCCAGCCGGAATGCGCCGCGCCGGCGCGGGCCGGCAATGCTTGGTTTCATGGTTGTTCCTCCAGCGCGGATTGCAGGTCGGCTTCCAGCTGTTGCCGGATGCCAGGATTGAAGCCGGCGTGCTGCTTGCGCACGCGGCCGTCGCGGCCGATCAGGAAGCTGCTGGGCATGCCCTTGATCGCGTAGAGTCGCGGCAGCTTGCCTTGGGGGTCGAAAATGACGGGGAACGCCGCCGGCGTGGCGGCCAGGAAGCGACGGCCGTCCTCACTGTCGGCGTCGAGGTTGACGGCGATGATTTGCAGCCCTTGCGCCGCGTAGCGCGCCTGCATCGCCGCCATCCAGGGGAACGATTGCTTGCAGGGCCCGCACCACGAGGCCCAGAAGTCCAGGTACACCACCTTGCCGCGAAAATCGGCCAGCCGCGGCGTGGCCGCGTCCGCCCCCTGGACGACGGCAAGCTCCGGCGCCGGCTGGCCCGGCTCCAGCGCCCTGGCCGGCGCCATGGCCAGGGACATGGCGCACAGCGCGGCCAGCGTCCGCCTAACCATAGGGGATGTAGGTAAAGCCGTTGCCGATGACGGAGGCCAGGGCGTCATGGTTTTCAAAGCCCTCGCTGAAGTTCATCAGCAGGCCGGAGACCGTGTCCTGCTTCTGGTCGAGGATGCCGTTCCAGTAGGCCACGCCGGCCGGCTCGCCGGCGCGGTGCAGCACGTTCTGATAGAACTTTTCCACCACCTGGGCGTTGCTCGGATTGCTGCCGTACAGATCCTTGAACTCGGCCGACTCGACAAAACTCTGCGCCACCTGGCGCAGCGTCAGGCCCTGGTCCATCTGCGTCAGCCAGTAGCCGAGGCCGGCCGCGTCGGGCGAGCGGCCGAAGGCGGCCTGGTAGATCCGGTAGGCCATGCCACCCAAGCCCTCGGCATCGAGGCCGATGCTGGCGTCGTTGAATTTGATGCGCTCGACATTGACCAGGCTGTCCATGCCCTGCACGCCGGTGTTGTCGGTCAGCGTGTAGCCCTTGGCGGTTTTCACGACCGTGAAGTCGGCGCGCTTGCCGGTCACCACGAAGGTATCGAGTCCCGCGCCGCCGTCGACCTGGTCATCCATCACGCTGCCGTTGAGCAGGTCGCGCCCCTCGGTGCCGAGCACCGGCGGCACGCCGCCGGTCGGCAGCACGCTGATGAAGGTGTGGTAGACGTTGCTGCCGCCGGCCTGGTCGCCGAGGATGTAGCTGAAACTGTCGTTGCCGCTGTAGCTGCGGTTCGGCACGTACACATAGCTGCCGTCCGGGTTCAGCGTCAGCGTGCCGTGCAGCGGCTTGACGTCGAGCTTGTAGTTGACCAGCGCGCGCGCCTCATCGCTCGGATCCGGCAACACACCGGCGGCCTGGGCCGACTGGTCGACCGCGAACGTCAGGTCGGCGCCGAAGGCCGACTTGCCGAGCGTAACGCTGCCGTCGGCGAACTGCAGGACTTCGGTGGCCAGCAGCGTGTCGAAGCCGCTGCTGCCGTCGCGCGCGGTGACGAAGATCTTGCCAAAGCCCGAGCTGAGCAGATAGTCGCTGCGGACGCCGTCGAACACAGCGGTATCGGTGCCCTTGCCGCCGTCGATCCAGTCGTTGCCGAGGCCGCCCTTGAGCGCGTTGTTGGCATCGTTGCCGAGCAGGACATCGTCAAATGCCGAGCCGACCGCCCGTTCGATCAGGGTGCCGGTGCCCAGCGACAGGTTGTTGATGGAACTGGCGCCGCCGGCGGTGACGCCAACGCTGCTGACCTGTCCCGGCGTCAGGTTGATCGAAGCACCGGTGACGGCCAGCGAGGCGTCGATCGTGTCGATGCCGCCATCGTCGGTGATGCTGGTTTCGGCGCTGAACTGCAGGCCGCTGAGCTGGTAGACGGTATCGCCGGCGTTGACGGCGCTCTGGCCGTACAGCGCGCGCAGCGCGGTGACGTCAAGCGCGCCCCAGGTGGCCGGGAACAGCCCATCCGGCGAAGCGTTGCCCGACATCACCGTCAAGCCGGTCATGTCGAAGTTGGCATGGAACTGCGCGGCGTAGTGGTCGCCCGGATCGACGTTGGTCGGATGGCGCAGGCCCAGCGCATGGCCGATCTCGTGCAGCAGCGCGGCGTAGCCTTCCAAGCCGGGCGTGAGCTGCAACATGGAATCGAGGTCGATCCAGACGTCGCCGCCGGCGCCGCTGCCGGGCAGGCTGGTCACGCCCTTGGTGGTGGTCTGTTCGCTGGCGCCGAAGCGCAGGTCGCCGACCGCGCCGCCGGCCTCGCTCACTTCCTTGAAGCTCAGTCCGGTCAGCTTGGCCAGCTCGTCGAAGATGGCGCGCACCGTGGCCTGCTCGGCCGCCGTGAAGGCGCGGAAGCCGGTGGCGCCGGCACCGCTGGCCGGCGCCTGCATCACGAAGCTGTACGACACCTGCACCGCCGTGCCCATCGCCGCGCCGGCGTTCCAGCGCGCATCGCCGCCGGCGACCAGGCCCTGGATGGCGACGTCCTCGGACTTGATGAAGTTGAGCAGCGAGAACCTGTCATCCCAGTGACCGCCCATGCCGATCAACTCGACATTGCTGACCTGCAGCGAAAAACCGGCCTCCTGCTTCGACGTGATCACCGCAGTCAGGCCGTCGATACTGACCTGGATATTGAAGTCCGAAAAATTGGTGACGCCCTGCACGAACTCGGGCAGCCATATCGTATCCTGGCCGCCACGGCCGTCCACCACGCTGTGGGTGCCGCCGAGGTAGATCGCGTTGTCGGCAGCGTTGCCGCGTACATCGCTGTCGGTCCACCCGCAGCTGACGTCGGTCACGCCGACCAGCGTGTCGCGCGTGCCCCAGCCGTCGTCCGCGTAACCAGCCTCCAGGTCGACCATGATTGCCCCTGGGCTGTCCCAATAAGCGGCGTTCAGACCACGCCAGGGCTCTGCATCGGCCGCCTTTTCGATACGGTCGTTACCCTTGCCGCCGATCGCCGTGCCGTTGTACATCTTGAAGAGGTCGTCGCCTTCCTCGCCGAAGATGGTGTTCCACTCATCCTTGATCTGCTGAATATAGGTGTCGTTGTTCTTGGTTAAGCGGATATCCATGGACGCCCTTACCGTTAGCTACGCAGGAAACCCAGGGTTTTCTGGGAAAAATTGGCCAGGTGCGGGAAGGCGCTGGTGATGTCGCCGGCGGGCAAGCCCATCCATTGCATCACGCTGGCACCAACCTGGTCGGTGGAAGTGCTCGGCACCCAGCGGCCGGCCTGGTCTTTGTCCATATCGTCGATGCCGCCCGGCACCAGGCTTGGGAAGCTACCCAGCACCTGGCCACCGGCCACCGGCCCCCCGAGGGCAAACAGGTGGTTGCCCCAGGCGTGGTCCGTACCGCCGCCGGAGGCCTGGCGCAGGGTGCGGCCGAAGTCGGTCAGCATCAGCGTCACCACGCTCTGGTCCATGCCGGAGGCCACATTGGCCTGGTCGAACGCGGCCAGCGCCTTGGCCATCACATCGAGCTGGCTGTCCTGGGACATGGCGCTGCTGCCGCGCTGGCTGGTGTGGGTATCGAAACTTCCCCACTGCACCATGAACACCTGGCGCTTGTAGCCAAGGCTCTTAAATACCGGCAACAGCGAAGCCAGTTTCTTGAGGTTGTTGGCCAGATCGTTGTTGGCGAAATCGACGGCCGGCGTCTTGGCCATCAGCGCCGCCTGGGTGAACAAGGTAGAGTCAGCCACGCTGCGCCCGAAAGTGGCCGCGTACTCGGCTTCGTATTGATTGCTGAACTGCCATTGGGCCATGCGGTTCATGGCCTGGGTGGCGGGGGCCTGCGGCTGGGACAGGTCGGCCGCGCCCCAGTAGCGGTTATCGCCGCCGCTCAGGAAGGACACCGGCGAATTGCGTCCTAGCACCAGCGTGCGGTCGTTGTTCATGGTGATGGCGTTGATGTTGTGGCGCAGCGCGGTCGGGAAGTATTCGAGCGAGCGACCGGCCCAGCCGCTGCCGTCGGCGTCGCCCATCCAGCCCTGCTGCCACATGGCCTGGTCGCTGTGCGACAGCAGAAACGACGGCACTTGCACCGATTGCTCGAGCACCTGGCGCGCGGTGGCGGGCTTGACCAACGGTCCGGCATTGGCGATCCAGGCCAGCCGGCCCTGGTTGTACAGACTGGCCAGCGGGGCCAGCGCAGGGTGCAGGCCGAAGCTGTGGCCGGCGCTGCTGCCGCTCAGTTGCACCAGGCTGTCCTTGGGCAGCGCCAACTCC
The DNA here is from genome assembly GCA_041874725.1 of Duganella sp. BuS-21. GTDB lineage: Bacteria > Pseudomonadota > Gammaproteobacteria > Burkholderiales > Burkholderiaceae_D > Rugamonas. The sequence goes on from CP097466.1 coordinate 5,280,861, forward strand.
GGGCGCGCCGAGGCGTAGTCGTTAAATGCACCGTCCAGCGGCACCAGCGTATTGTTGCCGTCATTGCCGCCGCCGAGGTAGAGGCAAATCACCGCGCGATAGTCGCTGGCGGCGGCCTGGCCGTTGCGCATCTGGCCCAGCAGCGCGGCGCCACCGAGCATGCCGAGCACCGGCGCCGCGCCCGACAGGCGCAGGAAATGGCGTCGCTTCAGATTCATCATCGCATCACTCCGTAATAAGGGCTGGACAGCGCGTAGGCCAGCAGGTTCATGGCCTTCATATTGTTGTTCTCGCCCCAGATGGTGGGGGCCAGATCGATCAGGTTCTGGCGCAGGGTCGGCGCCATGGCGCCCCTGAAGAAACGCTCGTTGACCAGGTTGACATACGACTGAGGCGAGGCCGCCAGCGCTTGGCCGAAGGGGTCGACCTTGCAGCCCGCCGCCGCCGCCGCCGTGGCGCTGCCGAAGTTGAAGCCGCCCATGCGCGAGGCCAGTGTGTCGGCGTTGATCAGCTTTTGCTCGGGCGCCAGCAGGTTACTGCCCGGCGCCCGGTCGGTGGGCGCGTAGAAGCTGAACACGCTGCTGGCGTTGTACGGCATCTGCTGGTAGGGGTGGGAAAAATCATTTGAATTGTCCCATTTCGGCGCCTGCCGGCAACCGAGGCCACGCATCACGCCGGTGAACCACAGCACCGGCTCGCGCAGCTTGCCGAAGCGCGTCGTGTCCGCGCCCAACTGGTCGCCCCGGCGGGCTTCGGGATCGAGCAGGATGGCCTTGATCACCGCCTTCATGTCGCCGGCCGCGCCCTGGCCGTTGTTGCGGAACACGGCGGCAATGCGGCCGATGTAGGCCGGCGTCGGGTTGCTGGTCACCAGATGCTGGATCATGCGCAGGCTGATGAAGGGGGCGATGTTCTGGTGCCCCATCAGCATGGTGACGATGGTTTCCAGCTCGGCGGCGGCGCCCTTGCCGGCCGGGAAGGTGGTGCCCAGCACGGTCTTCTGGCCGTAGTCATGGGCTTGATCCCAGCTGTCGGGGAACAGCACGCCATCCCGGTTCGACCAGTCCCAGCGCGACGGCGCCTCGGCCATACTCCAGCCGGTCAACGCGCGCGCCAGTTGCGAGACGTCCTCCTGACTATAAGTCTCGACCGGCGCGCCCTTGGCGTCGCGCACGGTGCTGCCGTCCATATTCAGCTTCACCACGCCCACGGTGAACAGCTGCAGCAGCTCGCGCGCATAGTTTTCGTTCGGCGCGCAGCCGATGCACTGCGGCGACAGTGGCCGGTTCTGCAGGTTGTCGAGGTACAGCCCCATCGGGGGATGGATGGTCAGCGCCCGGATGAAGTCGCCGTAATTGCCAAACGCCTGGTCCTGCAGGAAGTTGGCGTAAACCAGACCCGGATACGGCGTCAGCTTGCCCACCGAGGCCGTCACGAACTGCGAGAGCGCCCAGCTGACCCGACGTCGCAACTGGTCCTGGCTGTTGACCAGCAGTGGATAGGTCTCGGTGACGTAGTAATCGTTGGCGCGCTGGCCCTCGGCCGGAATGTCGCTGTTGTAGACCCGGATCGGCGCGGTATTGTATTTGGACGCCGGCAAGGCGAACTGCTCGTCTATCCATTGCGAGAAGCCTTTTTTCTCCAGTTCGGCCACCAGTTCCGGCGTCGGGCCGAAGGTGGCCTGCTCGGCAAAGCGGGCGGCGGCGTAATGGGAAACCGTGGCACCCGGCTTGCTGACCACCTGCCCGCTCGACGCCACCAGGGGCGGCGCCGGCGTATCGGAGCCGGACTGCTGGCCGCAGCCGGCCAGCGTCGCCAGCGCCAGCGTGATCAAAAATCGTGACGGAGTTTTCATTGCTGGGCCCTGAGGTAGTGCGACGCTAAAAAGGAGGAATTGCCTACTGGCAGGAAATTATAGTATTGATATTGTTAGGCCTCGTCACCCAAATAGGTGAAATCCCGACTTTTGTTGCAACAATGCTGCGCGTTAGCAGAAATCGCGGCTGATGGTCGGCAGCCGTCCCAGCAGATGGGACATGTCGACCAGCCGCTTGGCCACCAGATGGCGCACCATGCCCTCCTGCTGCCACACGCCGTACACGCCCAGCAGCGGCGCGCTCAGCACTTCGCGGCGCTGCTGGGCCAGCAAGGCCGGCCAGATGATGACGTTGACGTTGCCGGTTTCATCCTCCAGCGTCATGAAGATCACCCCTTTGGCGGTGCCGGGGCGCTGGCGCACGGTGACCATGCCGCAGGCGCGCGCCACCATGCCGCTGGTGTAGCTGTTGAGCGTTTCGGCCGCCATGAAGCGGTGCTGGGTGAGCGTGGCGCGCAGCAGCGCCAGCGGATGGCGGCCCAGCGTCAGGCCGTGCGAGCGGTAGTCGCCAAGGATGTCCTCGCCTTCGGACGGCGCCGCCAGCACCGGCGCCGCTTCGCGCGGCGCGGTGGGGCGCAGCAAGTCCTTGTCCGGCACCGCGCCGACCGCCTGCCAGAGCGCCTGGCGGCGGTGGCCGGCCAACTGGCGCAGGGCGTTGCCGCCGGCCAGCACCTGCAGGTCGTGACGATCGAGGTCGGCGCGCCGTGCCAGCTCGTCGACGCCGGCGAACGGACCGTGGGCGCGCGCCGCCGCGATGCGCAACGCCACGGCCTCGCGCATGCCCTTCAGCATGGACAGGCCGAGCCGCACCGCCGGCTGGCCCAGTTGCCCGGCCGGCTCCTCCAGCGAAGAATCCCAGCCGCTGACGGCGACATCGATCTCGCGCACCACCACGCCGTGGCGCTTGGCGTCCTGCACCAGCTGCGACGGGCTGTAGAAACCCATCGGCTGGCTGTTGAGCAGCGCGCACAAAAACGCGGCCGGTTCGTGGCATTTGATCCACGAGCTGAAATAGGTCAGCAGCGCAAAGCTGGCCGCGTGCGATTCCGGGAAACCGTATTCGCCAAAACCCTGGATCTGCTTGCAGATTGCATCGGCAAAATCGTCCTCGTAGCCGCGCTCTTTCATACCGGCCTTGATGTCCGCTTCATACTTGTCCACACCGCCTTTGCGCTTCCAGGCGGCCATGGCACGCCGCAACTGGTCCGCCTTGCCCTCGCTGAAACCGGCCGCGATCTGGGCAATTTGCATCACCTGCTCCTGGAAGATCGGCACGCCCAGCGTGCGTCCCAGCGCTGCTTCCAAGCGCGCAGGATAGACGACCTTCTCAAGCCCCATGCGCCGCTTCAGATACGGATGCACCATGCCGCCCTGGATGGGGCCCGGCCGCACGATCGCCACCTCGACCACCAGGTCGTAGAAGGTCTTGGGCCGCAGGCGCGGCAACATGCTCATCTGTGCGCGCGATTCGATCTGAAACACGCCGATGGTATCGGCCTCGCAGATCATGTCGTAGGTGTCGCGGTCCTCGGCCGGAATGTCCTGCATGCGGAACGGCTGGCCGCGGCGCTGGCCCAACAGGTCCAGCGCGCGGCGCAGGGCCGACAGCATGCCCAGCGCCAGCACGTCCACCTTCATCAGGCCCAGTTCCTCCAGGTCGTCCTTGTCCCACTGGATGACGTAGCGGTCCTCCATGGTGGCCGCCTCGACCGGCACCAGCCGGGTCAGCTTGTCGTGCGAGATGACGAAGCCGCCCGGGTGCTGCGACAGGTGGCGTGGGAAGCCCAGCAGCGCCACCGCCAGCGCGGCCCACTGCTGCGCCAGCTGCGAATCGGGATCAAGGCCGCACTCGGCCAACCGCGCCACCAAGTCGTGGCGGCTGTCGAACCAGCGCTGCGACTTGCAGACTTTTTCGACGATGGCCAGATCGACGCCGAGCGCCTTGCCGCTGTCGCGCAGCGCGCTCTTGGGCCGGTAGCTGATCACCACCGCCGCCAACGCGGCCCGCTCGCGACCGTATTTCCGGTAGATGTACTGGATCACCTCCTCGCGTCGCTGGTGCTCGAAATCGACGTCGATGTCGGGTGGCTCGTTGCGCTCCTTGGAAATGAAACGCCCCGTCAGCATATTGCTGCGCTCGGGATCGACCTCGGTCACGCCCAGGCAATAGCAGACCACCGAGTTGGCGGCCGACCCCCTGCCCTGACACAGGATTTCCCGCGAGCGGGCGTAGCGCACGATGTCGTAGACGGTCAGGAAATAAGCTTCGTACCGCAGGTCGGCGATCAACGCCAGTTCCTTCTCGATCTGCCCGCGCACCTTGTCCGACGGACCGTTCGGCCAGCGCCGCAGCGCGCCGTCATGCACCTCCTGGCGCAGGTAGCTGGCCGGCGTGTGGCCGGGCGGGATCAGTTCGTGCGGATACTCATAGCGCAGCTGCGTCAGATTGAACGCACACAGCGCGGCGATGCGCAGCGTTTCAGCCAGCGCCGCCGGCGGATACAGATTGGCCAGCTGCATGCGCGGACGCAGATGCTGCTCGGCGTTCTGCGCCAAGGCATAGCCGCATTCGGCCACCGGCTTGCCGACGCGGATCGCCGTCAGCGTATCCTGCAGCGGCTTGCGCGAGCGCACGTGCATGCACACATGGCCCACCGCCACCACCGCCATCTGGTGCTGCGCCGCCACTGCCGCAATGCTGAGCCGGTGCGCCTCGTCGAAGGAACGCAGCAACAGGTTCAGCCCCATCCAGACACGGTCGGGAAAGGTCGCTGCCATCCACGCGGCCTGCGCATGCAGGCGGTCCACCTCTTTGGGCATGTGGGCCGGATACTCGGGCAGCAGGATCAGCAGGCAGTCCGGCAGGCCTTGCAAATGGGCGAACTGCGGCGGCGGCGAGGCCAGGTCGGCCGGCGTCAGCAGATAGCTGCCCTTGGCCACGCGGTTGCGGGCGATGGTGATGATTTCGCAGAGGTTGCCGTAGCCCTCGCGGTTCTGCGCCAACGCCACGAAGGACAGGCCGGGCGTGCCGTCGGGATTGGTCAGGCGGAAATAGCTACCGATCATCAGCGGCAGCTTGCCCTTGGCCTCGCCGTGGGCGCGCACCACGCCGGCCAGCGAGCACTCATCGGTGATGGCCAGCGCCGAATAGTCGAGCTGCACCGCGCGCGCTACCAGCTCCTCCGCATGCGAAGCGCCGTGCAGAAAGGAGAAGTTGGACAAACAGAACAACTCGGCATAGGCCGGCAGTCCGACGGTGGGCGATGGCGTGCTCATATGAATACTGTGTTTTTGTACAGTATTTTACACCATCCGACCTCCATCGTGCGCTTGCGTAAGACTACGTAGGGCACACCAGCCGGTGAAGCATGCATACAACACAAAATAATGTTTGATTGTCGAATTGCTACAAAAACACCTGTCTATATGACTAATTTGCATAAAATCAAATTTTCCATCGGAGACGACACGTGTTCGCAACCACTACCTTACGTAAAGCCGTCTTACTCAGCCTGTACGGCGCCAGCACCCTGGCCATGATGACTGAGACCTACGCACAAACCACCGACACCACCGTACAATCGGTGAGCGTGATCGGCTCGCGCCGCGCCGCCAGCTCCGCCACCGACACCGTGGTGCCGGTCGATGTCATTCCCCTGAGCAAGATCTCGGAGAGCGGTGGCCAGTTCGACCTGGCCCAGACGCTGACCTATGTCTCGCCTTCGTTCAACTCGACCCGCCAGACCGGCTCGGACGGCGCCGACCTGGTCGACTCCGCCGCCCTGCGCGGCCTCGGTTCGGACCAGACCCTGGTGCTGGTCAACGGCAAGCGCCGCCACACCACCGCGCTGGTCAATCTGTTCGGTGCGCGCAACCGCGGCAACACCGGCACCGACATGAACGCCATCCCGATGCTGGCCATCAAGGACGTACAGGTGCTGCGCGACGGCGCCGCCGCCCAGTACGGCTCGGACGCGATCGCCGGCGTGATGGACATCGGCCTGAAGAAATCCAAGGGCTGCGAAGCGGTGACCGGCTACAGCCAGTACAGCAAGCACGACGGCAAGAACTGGCTGGCCTCGGCCTACTGCGGCGTTGACATCGGCAACAACGGCGTACTGGGCATCACCGGCGAATACCTCGACCGCGGCCGCTCGAACCGCGCCGACGCCGACAATCCGCGCACCATCGGCGACAGCAAAACCCAGAACCAGACCATCTACCTGAACGGCGAACTGCCGACCACCGGCACCGGCCGCCTGTACTTCACGGCCGGCGCGCAAAAGCGCGACGCTTCGTCGGGCGCCTGGGCGCGCGGCGGCATCGACAGCGACGACATCCCGTCGCGCAATTCGGCCGCCATGTACCCGAACGGCTTCGTGCCGTTCATCAACGCCAAGATCGACGACCAGTACGCCATCCTCGGCCACCGCAACCAGCTCGGCGAGTGGAATATGGACTTGTCGCAGACCTACGGCAAGAACAAGATGATCTACGACATCAGCAACACGCTGAACGCGTCGATCGCCAACAAGGATCTGCTGGCCGGCGGCAAGGGCGTCAGCGCCAGCCACTTCAACGCCGGCGGCTTCTCGTTCGAGCAGCTGACCACCAACCTGGACTTCAACCGCTACTTCGACGGCGCCATCGGCCGCGGCCTGAACGTCGCCTTCGGCGGCGAATACCGCCACGAGAACTACCAGATCTACGCCGGCGAAACCGGTTCCTATATCGACGCCGACGGCGTCGGCGTGGGCGGCAATGCCGGCAGCCAGGGCTTCCCGGGCTTCCAGCCGGCCGACCAGGTCGACGCCAACCGCCACAGCGTGGCCGCCTATCTCGACCTGGAAGCCGACCTGACCGATACGGTCAAGGCCCAGGCCGCAGTGCGCTACGAGAAGTACAGCGACTTCGGCTCGACCACCACCGGCAAGCTGGCCGGCAGCTGGCGCGTGGCGCCGACCGTGCTGCTGCGCGGTTCGGCCTCGACCGGCTTCCGCGCGCCGTCGCTGCAGCAGATGTACTTCTCGTCGACCTTCACCGACTTCATCGGCGGCGTGCCGACCGATGTGGTGCTGGCGCCGAACAACAGCGCCGTCACCAAGCTGGCCGGGATTCCGAAGCTGACCAAGGAAAAGTCCACCAGCTACACGCTGGGCTCGACCTGGACGCCGACCCAAGCCGTGTCCGTCACCGCCGACCTGTACCAGATCAAGATCAAGGACCGCATCGTGCTGTCCGGTCGTTTCGACGACAGCAACTACCCTGATCTGGCGACCAAGCTGTCGACGCTGGGCGTGGGCCAGGCGCAGTTCTTCGTCAACTCGGTCGACACCAAGACCCGTGGCCTGGACCTGACCGCGTCGCACAAGGCCACCTTCGGCGCCGACAAACTGACCACCTTCCTGGGCCTGAACGTCAGCAAGACCGAAGTGACCGGCATCCACGCGCCGGCCTCGCTGAAGGGCTATGAAGACGTGCTGCTGTCGGAGAAAGAGCGCCTGTACATCGAACAAGGCGCACCGCGCTCGAAGGCCACGCTGGGCTTCGACTACGTCCACGGCGCCTGGGAAAGCGACCTGAAGATCATCCACTTCGGCCAGCAGACCCTGGGCACCTACAGCGGTACCGCCGGCGGTGTGGCGAACCAGTACTACAAGCCCAAGACGTCGGCCGACCTGGCGTTCACCTACACCATCAACAAGAACATGAAGTTCACGTTCGGTGGCAACAACATCTTCAACGTTCATCCGAGCGAGCAGAATCCGGACGAGACCGACAATGGCTTCAAGTACGAGTCGGTACAGTTCGGCCTGAATGGCGCGTCCTACTTCGGCCGCCTGTACGTGAAGTTCTGATGATCTAGCGCAAAGGGTGACGTCGCTTCCATTGGACGTCACCGCGCTCGCTGGCTAACATTCAAAGATGGAAGCCCGGATCACACAACTTGAGGAATTCGCAGCGGAAACCAACCTCAGGTTGGCCAAGATCGAGGCACGCCTGGAACTCATGGCCACCAAGGCCGATCTCGAGGCCCTGCGAGTCGAGATGCACAAAGGCTTCGCCGAGATCATCAAGTGGATGGTCGGCACGGCTATCGTGCTGGGCGGAACAGGTCTGACAATCATCACCTTCGTTATTGATAACGCTATCCCGAAGTGACGCGCAAGATTACGTTTGAGTAATGTCATGGCGCTGTCACGATAAATGGCTAAAGTCGCAACCTTGAATTTTCACTTCGAGGTAGCGATGAAATTGAATCTGGTGATGCTGGCCGCCCTGGGCGCAGCCGGTCTCGTAGCATGCGGCGGCGACAGCGCCCCGGTTGCCACCACTCCTGCCGTTCCGGCGATCCCGGAAGGCACCACGGTCACCCTGGCGCTGTTGGAAACTACCGACATCCACGCCAATGTCATGAGCTACAACTACTACTCGCTGGCCGAGGACAGCAGTCTCGGCCTGGAGCGCACGGCCTCGCTGGTCAAGGCCGCACGCACGGAAAATCCGAACAACGTGCTGCTCGACGACGGCGACACCATCCAGGGCACGCTGCTGGGCGACCTGCAAGCAGTGACCAAACCGATACCGTGCAGCGACACCATGGCCGTGCACAAAGTCATGAACGCCATGCAGTACGACGGCGGCGGCTTCGGCAACCATGAATTCAACTACGGCCTGCCACTGCTGAGCCAAATCACCAATACCGACTTCGGCATTCCCGGCGTGACCAAGCCGACCGGCACCTGCGGCGCGCCGGCCTTCCCCCTGGTGCTGACCAACGTCACCGGCGTCGCCAGCGGCAAGCCCATCGTGCAGCCCTACACCCTGCTGCCGCGCACCTTCTCGGCGCTGAAACCGGATGGTGGCAAGCTGGACGTGAAACTGAACATCGGCATCATGAGCTTTGTGCCGCCGCAGATCCTGGAATGGGACCAGAAAAACCTGGCCGGCAAGGTCGCCATCACCGGCGTGCAGGAAGCGGCCAAGCAATATGTACCCGAGATGCGCACCAAGGGCGCCGATCTGGTGGTGGCGCTGTCGCACGGCGGCCTCGATCCGAGCGCCTACAGCCCGAAAATGGAAAACGGCTCCTACCACCTGACCAGCACCGGCATCGACGCCCTGCTGATCGGCCACTCGCACCTGATCTTCCCGAAAGGCAAAGAGACCGGCGCGGCCGCGCTCGATCCATCGTTCGCGGCCTTCCCGGCCAGCGCCAACATCGACGCCGTGAACGGCTTCGTCAACGGCGTGCCGACCGTGATGGCGCAAAGCTGGGGCCGTCGCCTCGGCATCATCAAGCTGACCCTGGCCTACACCAACGGCAAGTGGGTGGTGCAGCCGGCCAAGACCACGGTTGAATCGCGCGGTTTCAAATACACCGACGGCGCCACCAACATCGCCGCCGACGCCAGCATCGCGCCGCTGGTCGCCACCGAGCACGCCGCCACCATCGCCTACGCCAAGCAGCCGCTGGGCGTGAGCACCGACTTCGAGATGTCGTCCTACTTCGCGCTGGCCGGCGATGTCAGCGCCATCCAGCTGGTCAACCAGGCCCAACTGGCTTACGTGAAGAACTTCATCGCCACCAGCACCGACGCCACGCTGGCCGGCTACAAGAATATTCCGGTCATTTCGTGCAGCGCGCCGTTCAAGGCCGGCCGCAACGGTGCTTCCGACTTTACCGACGTGGCGCCGGGCGCCAGCGCCGCCGCACCGGTCGGGCTGCAGGTGCGCAATCCGGGCGACTTATACCTGTACTCGAACAACAACCTGCAAGCCGTGAAGATCAAGGGTTCCGACCTGAAGGCGTGGCTGGAAACGGCGGCCAAGCAGTTCGGCCAGATCGACCCGGCCAAGACTGCCGAGCAGGATCTGGTGCCGAGCTACGGCACCATCTACAACTACGATGTGTTCTACGCCGAGAACAACGCCCTGACCTACCAGATCGACGTCACCAAGCCGGCCGGCAGCCGCATCGTCAACCTGAGCTACCTCGGCAAGGCGGTGGCGGACGCGGACGACTTCATCGTCGCCACCAACGACTACCGCGCGGGCGGCGGCGGTGCGGTGCCCGGCATCGACGGCAGCAAGACCATCATCAAATCGCCGGATGCCAACCAGACCGTGGTCAGCAACTACCTGAGCGCGCAGGGCACGGCCACCGGCAAGGTCACGCTGGCCGGCAACGGCAGCGCGCGCAGCTGGAGCTTTGTGAAGGTGGCCACGGCCGGTCCGGTGATCCTGCGTTCGGCGCCCGGCCACCTGGCCTTGGCCAGGAGCAGCGGCATCACGGCGGTGACGGCGGAAGGCGGCCAGGACGCCAGCGGCTTCGCCAAGTACGCCATCGACCTGAGCAAGTAAGATGCGCGCCCTGATCGTCGTCCTGGGCGCGGCCTTGCTGTTCGGCTGCCAGATCCAGCATGAAACGCCGGGTGCGGCGCAAATCGAGGTGGTCGGCATGAAGGCCAGGCAGGAAGCCGACGCCCATGCCGAGCGCAAGCTCATGGCGTGGGCGCAGCAGAAGCTGCCGGTGGCGCAGCGCGAGCTGGCCATCGTCTACCAGGCGCGGCCGGACCAACGCGCCGACGCCCTGCGGCTGTTCGAGCAGGCCGCGCGCGGTGGCGATACGGAAGCGGCGTTCCAGCTCGGCGAGATGCTGCGCAGCGCCGCGCCGGCCGCCGCGGCGCCCTGGTACGACATTGCCGCGCAGCGTCAGCACGCCCGCGCTTCGCTGATGCTGGGCCTGCTCTACAAGAACGGCGACGGCGTCAAGCGCGATGCTGTGCAGGCGGCGCGCTGGTTGACGCAGGCGAGCGAGCTTGGCAATGCACATGCCATGTTCCTGCTCTCCAACCTTTACACCGAAGGCATCGGTGTGGCGCAGGACCGCGCCAAGGGCCGCCAGCTCTTGCACGAAGCGGCCGAGCACGAGTATCCGCCGGCGCAGCAGGAACTGGCCCTGACCCTGCAGGTGGGCGACACCTTGACGCCCAAGGATGAGCGGAAAGCCGGCCACCTGATGATGGAAGCCAGCGAGCATCGACGGAATAACTGGAATCGCTTCTGATCGCAGCGTGGTCCGGCGCACAGACCGACATGACTGCCGCTCCTAAAGTGGACAGGTAGTCACCCGCCTGTTCATTAGCCACGCAAGGAGCCAACATGAGAACCACTTCCCAATCGCCGGGCAAGATCCCTAAGCCTATTCCGACCGAAACCCAAGCACAAGACGCGATCGCGCTGCTGATTGAAGATCACGAACATGTGAAATCGATGTTCGAGCAATACGATGAACTGGGCGACCGTGCGCACGTCAGCAAACACAAGCTCGCGCTGCAGATCTGCGAAGAGCTGACCAAGCACGCCACCGCCGAAGAGGAAATCTTCTACCCGGCCGTGCGCCAGGCAACCAAGGAAGATGACCTGGTGGACGAAGCCGTCGTCGAGCACGCATCGGCGAAAGACCTGATCGCCCAGATCATCAGCATGGAGCCAACCGACGACCTGTATGACGCCAAGGTCAAGGTGCTGGGCGAGCTGATCGACCACCACGTGAAAGAAGAGGAAGAAGAAATGTTCCCGAAAGCCCGCAAAGCCAAGCTCGACCTGATGGCGCTGGGCGAAGCCATCGCCGCGCGCAAGGAACAGATTGAACTGCCTCCAACCGCGTAAGCCGTCCTAGGCAGCCAGCCGCGCCATCTCGCGCTGCATATTGTCGATGGCGCGCTCGTTGTACTGGTCGGCGAAATACGCGTTGCCGTATAGCTGGCCGGCCTGCGCCTTGCGGCACAGGTGCGCCAGCGCACCGCCGCGCTGCTCGCGGTAGCGCGCGTCCGACAGATGGCTGTATTCCTGCCGGATGGCGCGCGCGTAGTTCTGATACACCTCGTCGTCCTGCCCCAGGATGGCCAGATCCACACACAACAGCACATCCTTCAAGCGGTGCGTGATCGCCGCTTCCTGGAAATGGTCGGTGGCGCGGATCAACTCCGCCGCATCGCCCATCTCCTGCGCCAGATGGCTGCCCAGCCATAGCTGCGCGCTGGCTTCCTCGTTGCTCGGCGCGTCCGGCGCGGCGTGGTGGCCGTACTCCGCATCGTGGAACCAGAACGCCTGCTTGACGATATCGACGTCGGCCGGCTCGGGACGGGTATTGGCGGCCCACACGCGGATCTCGCACAGGCCGTGCACCAGGTGGTCGAGGTTGTGATAGTGGCGCACCGGGCCGCCGTAGGCGGTGGCGCCGGTCAGCTGCACGAACCACTGGTCGGCGTGGGCGATGGCGGTGGCGTCGCGGTGCTCGTAGTCCCACAGGATTTCCCACTCCCGCCGCAACCAGCCCAGCACCCAGGCGTGATAAGCCGGACCGGGCACGAATTTCTTCATGATCCAGTTCCAGCCGACCGGCCCTTCCAGCGCTTTCACGAACGAGGAACTGACCGAACCGAGGTCGCGCGGCGGCATGACGAACACCGTCTTGGCGCCCTGCAGCACATCCACATTGGTTTGCTGGATCAGGTTTTCGTAATCGAAATCGGCCGTGGTGCGGATGCCGCGGATCAGGCATTCGACGCCCTGTTTCTTGGCCGCGCGCGCCGTGTAGTCGCCGCGCACGATCACCACCGAGACATTGTTCCAACCCTGCTCGGCGCAGCTGAGCGCGATGATGCTCTTGCGCTCCTCGGCCGAGAACCGGGGCTTCTTGGCCGGGTTCTCCGACAGGAACACCACCACCTCGTCCGCCAGCGAACGGGCTTCGTTGATCACCCACATGTGACCGTTGGTGATCGGGTCCAGGGTGCCCGAAAAACCGATTTTCTTCATGCGCTGCTCCAACACCGTGTCAAAACGGCATTTTAAGCTGGAGTGGGCTTGGCAGTCTCAGGAAAATCGACATTCACCTTGAGGCCGCCCAGGCGCGCGGACTGATCAAGCGACAGCACGGCGCCGTGGCGCTCGGCAATCGACTTCACGATGGCCATGCCCAAACCGCTGCCGCCGGCAGGGCTGCCGGGCACGCGGTAGAAGCGGCTGAACACGCGTTCGCGCTCGTCCGGCGGGATGCCGGGGCCGGAATCCTCCACGCTCAGCACCACCCGTGGCTTGGCGGTTTTTGTGGCGGCCACGCTACGCGGCACCTCGCGCCGCACCTCGACATCGACGGTGCCGCCGGCCGGCGTGTACTTGATGGCGTTGTCGATCAAGTTGCGCAGCAAGATGATCAGGGCGTCTTGCTGGCCCGCCACCGTCACCTCGTCGGCATAGTGCAGGCCGAGGTCGATCTGGCGCGCTTGCGCCAGGCCGTTCAGATCGCCCAGCACCCGTTTAATCAGTTCGCCCAGGCTGACCGGTTCCAGCTTGATCTCTTCGCCGCCGCCCTCCTGGCGCGCCAACACCAGCAGCTGCTCGACCAGGCGTGTGGCGCGCTCGATGCCGCCGGTCACGCGCGACACCGCCACCTTGCGCGCCGCCTCGTCCGGCGCCCGCTCCAGGCTCAGCACCTGCAGCTTGAGCGCGGCCAGCGGCGTGCGCAGCTCGTGCGCGGCGTCGGCCACGAAGTGTTGCTGCGCCGCGAACGCCGTGCGCACGCGGGCAAACAGCAAATTCAGCTCCTGCACCAGCGGCAGCACTTCATCGGGCAAATCGTTTTCCGACACCGGCGACAAATCGTCGGCCTGGCGCGCGGCCACCTGGCGCTTGACGCGCGACACCGGCGCCAGCGAGCCGGACACCACCCACCACACCACCAGCATCAGCACCGGCGCCATCACGGCGATCGGGCCGACCGTGCGCAGCGCCAACGTACCGGCCATACGCTGGCGCACCGCCATGTCCTGCGCCACCTGCACGGTCTGGTTGGAGGTCTGTACGGAGAAAATGCGGTAGGTGGTGTTTTTCACGCGCACGTTGGAAAAGCCGAGCACGGCCCGTTGCGGCAGCGCCGCGCGCGACAGGGAGCGGAACACCTGGGCGCCGTCGGGCGTCCAGACCTGCACCACCAGGTCGTCGTTTTCGGGATCGGCAGCCGTATCGGCCGCCTTGTTGGTCAGCGTGGAGCTGGAGCGCAGCGACATTGCCATCTGCTGCATGTGATAGTCGAAGATCTGGTCGGCGTCGCTGAGCGCGGTACGGTAGGCGATCATCGCCTGCGCCACCGCCGCCATGGTGATGGCCGCCAGCAGAAACCACAGCAGGCGCCCGCGCAGCGAGTGCGTCACCACCGGCACGCGCGGCAGCGACGGCAACGACGGCATCTTTACCTTCATAGTTTTGGAACCATATAGCCCAGGCCGCGCACGTTTTGAATCAGCTCGGCGCCCAGCTTTTTGCGCAGGCCGTGGATATAGACCTCTACCGCGTTGCTGTTGACTTCATCCTTCCAGCTGTACAGCTTTTCCTCCAGCTGATGGCGCGACAGCACGATGCCGGGGCGCGCGATCAGCGCCTCGAGCACCGCCCATTCACGCGCCGACAGGCTGACCGGCTTGCCGTCCGCCAGCACTTCGCGGGTTTGCGGATTGACCGAGACGTTGCCGTGCTCGAACACCGGCTCGGCGCGGCCGGCCGAACGGCGCAGCAAGGCGCGGATACGGGCCAGCAGTTCGTCGAGGTCGTAGGGTTTGAGTACGTAGTCGTCGGCGCCGGCATCGAGGCCGGCGATGCGCTGTTCCTTGGCGTCGCGCGCGGTGGCGATCAGTACCGGGGTCAGCTCTTTGCGCAGGCGCATCGAGCGCAGCACTTCCAGGCCGTCCTTGCGCGGCAGGCCCAGGTCCAGCAGCACCAGGTCGTAGGTCTGGGTTTGCAGGGCGGTGTCGGCCATGTCGCCGTCCTTCACCCAGTCGACCGCGTAGTGCTCGGCCCGCAGCAGGTCGAGCACTACCTCGCCGATCATCGTATCGTCTTCCACCAGCAAAAGTCGCATATTGTTTCCTTTCTATTTTTGTTGAGCGTTTCTGCCAGCCCGTAGATTACCCCAAACGTACCGGGATGAAGATTTTATCGTCGCCACGCTGGATCAGCAATGCCACCGACTTGCCGGCCTTGCCCACCACGTCGCGCACCTGGTCGATGCTGCTGACCGGACGGCCGTTCACCGACAGCAGCACGTCGCCCGGCTGCACGCCGGCGTTGGCGGCGGCACCGCCGGCATCCTGGATCAGCAAGCCGTTGGCGATGCCCGACTCGCGGCGTTCCAGCGCGTCCAGCGGACGCAGGGACAGGCCCAGGCGCAGCTTGGCACCGACCTCCTCGGTGGCGACGTCCTCGCGCGCCACCTTGTCGTTGGCGTTGCCCAAGGTCGCGGTCAGCTGCACCAGTTTGCCCTGGCGCCAGACTTCCAGCGTGATCTTCTCGCCCGGCGTCGACAGGCCCACCATCGACGGCAGGTCGACCGAGCTGACGATCTTGTTGCCATTGACCGAGCGGATCACGTCGCCCGCCTTGAGGCCGGCCTTGTCGGCCGGGCCGCCGCGATCGACGTTGGCGATCAGGGCGCCCTCGGGCGTGGCCAGGTTGAAGGAGTCGGCAAAGCCCTGATTCACCTCCTGCACGCTGACGCCCAGCTTGGCGTGCACCACCTTGCCGGTGGCGACGATCTGGTTCTTGATCTTGTTGGCAACGTCAATCGGAATCGCGAACGACAGGCCCTGATAGCCGCCGGTCTGGCTATAGATTTGCGAGTTGATGCCGACCACCTCGCCGCGCGTGTTGAACAGCGGACCGCCCGAGTTGCCGGGATTGACCGCCACGTCGGTCTGAATGAAGGGCACGTTGCCATCCGGCAGCGAGCGGCCCTTGGCGCTGACCACGCCGGCGGTGACCGTGTTATCGAGGCCGAAAGGCGAGCCGATCGCCAGCACCCATTCGCCGACCTTCAGGTCGTTGTTGCTGGCCAGCGGCACCACCGGCAGGTTTTTGGCGTCGATCTTCAACACGGCGACGTCGCTTTGCGGATCGGAGCCCAGCACCTTGGCGCGGAACTCGCGGCGGTCGGTCAGCTTGACCACCACCTCGCTGGCGTCGCGCACCACATGAGCGTTGGTCAGAATGATGCCGTCGGCGCTGATGATGAAGCCCGAGCCCATGCCATGGGTAGGCTGCGCCCGCTGGCCGCCACGTTGCTGGCCCTGGAAGCGGCGGAAGAATTCATAGAAGGGATCGTCCGCGAACGGATCGTTGCGGCCCTGCGGACCGTCGCCGCCGTAAGCGGCCTTGGTGCTGCCGGTGACGCTGATGTTGACCACCGCCGGCCCGTTGTGGGCGACGATGACACTGAAGTCAGGCAGCGAGATGACCGGCGCGGCAACCGGCGCCGGCGCGCCCGTGGCAGCGGTGGCAGCGGCCGGCGCAATGGCGGCGGCGGGTACGGTGGCGGCGGCAACAGCGGCGTTTTGTTTGACTGCGACCGCACCGCCGACGCCGACCACGCCCAGCACGGCAACGGCTGCAACGGCACGCTTGAGAGTAGATTTGGACATAACGGTTCTCCCTGGTAAATGAGGACTTTAGATGTATCCAATATGACGCTAAAAACTTAGGCCCTACTTAATGAAAATACGCTGTTGCAACGCAAAACTGGCCGGATAAACCGGCCAGTCTTGTTGCTACCTCATACCTTGATTAGGCAGCTGCGCGCTGCTCCAGGGCGGTGACGTTGTCGCCGCCATCGATGACAATCTTGCGTGGTTTCAGGGCCTCCGGAATCTCACGTACCAGTTCGATGGTGAGCATGCCGTTGTCGAAGCTGGCGCCGGTCACCTTGACGTGGTTGGCCAGTTGGAAGCGCTGTTCGAAATCACGGGCGGCGATGCCACGGTGCAGATAGGTGCGCTCGTTGGCGTCTTTCTGCTTGCGGCCGACCACGTGGAGCGAATCGCGCTCGAAGGTGATGTCGATTTCCGAACGGCTGAAGCCGGCCAGCGCCATCACAATGCGGTACTGGTCGTCCGAGACCAGCTCGATGTTATAGGGAGGATAGCTAGGGGTGTCGCTGCGCTGGGAGTCGTTGAGCAGTTGTGCCAGGCGATCAAAGCCGATAGCGGAACGATACAGTGGAGCCAGGTCAAAAGTACGCATGGTAAATATCCTTTTCAGTTTAAGCGATATGGTGGGAAGTTCCCCTCTGCCGGTCCCCTTCTGGGCAACCGGTGAGTCCCATATAGGATGCGTCGCTAGCCTTTCAAGAGACCTTTTTTAAAAAAATTTTCGTTTCTCGCGTGCTACACTCGTCCTCTTGTCCAATGTCTTTTTAAACGCCATGTTCCTTCCCCGTGTTGTACTTGCCGCCGCGCTGGCCACCGCCTTCAGCGCCCAGGCCGCCTCCGATCAGCCTTATCCGGGCACCATCGTTCTGAATGTCGACGCCTCCGACACCGCGCAAAACATCTTCCGCGTGCGCCAGAGCATTCCGGCCAAGCCGGGCAAATTGACGCTGCTGTATCCGCAATGGATCCCCGGCAACCACGGCCCGAGCGGCGCGCTGAACCAGTTCGCCGGCCTCAAGGTCAGCGCCAACGGCCAGCCGCTGGTGTGGCAGCGCGACCCGGTCAATGTGTACGCTTTCAACGTCACGGTGCCGAAGGGTGCGCGCGGCGTCGAGGTGGAATTCCAGTACCTGTCGCCGGTCGAGTCCAACCAGGGCCGCACCACCATGACCAACGACATCCTCGGCGTGCAATGGCAATCGGTGACGCTGTATCCGGCCGGCTACCAGAGCCGCCAGATCACCGTCCAGCCCAACCTGACCGTGCCGCCCGGCTGGCAGTACGGCAGCGCGCTGGAACAGCAGCAACGCAATGGCGACGTGGTCGCGTTCAAGCCGCTGGACCTGGAAACCCTGATCGATTCGCCGCTGTTCGCCGGCCGCTATTTCCGCCGCATCGACCTCGATCCGGGCGCGAAGATTCCGGTGCACCTGAACCTGGTGGCCGACTCCGCTGAGCAGCTGGAAGCGACGCCGGAACAGATCGCGCCGCACCGCGAAATGGTGCAGCAAGCCTACAAGCTGTTCAATTCGCAACACTACCAGCACTACGATTTCCTGCTCGCCATCAGCGATGAATTCGGCGGCATCGGCCGCGAGCATCATCAGTCGAGCGAAAACGGCGTCAAGCTCGGCTACTTCGCCGACTGGAGCAAGCACGAGGCCCGCCGCGAACTGCTGTCGCACGAATTCACCCACTCGTGGAACGGCAAGTTCCGCCGCCCTGCCGGCCAGAACGTACCGGACTTCAACACCCCGCTGCAGAACGAACTGCTGTGGGTGTACGAGGGCCAGACCCAGTACTGGGGCGCCGTGCTGGCCGCACGCTCGGGCCTGATCAAGGCCGAACACACGCGCGATCTGATCGCCGCCACCGCCGCCCGCTACGACAACGTCAAGGGCCGCGAATGGCGCGCCGTGCAGGACACCGTCAACGACCCGATCGTCAACGCCCGCCGTCCGCAGGGCTGGAACAACTGGCAGCGCGCCGAGGACTACTACTCGGAAGGCCAGCTGATCTGGCTGGATGCCGACACCAAGATCCGCGAACTGTCCGGCGAAACCAAATCGCTGAACGATTTCGCGCGCAGCTTCTTCGGCGTCGACGACGGCGTCAACGTGGCCAAGCACTACACCTTCGACGACGTGGTCAAGTCCCTCAACGCGGTCCAGCCTTACGACTGGAAGTCCTTCCTGCGCAGCCGCCTGGACGGCAACGGCCCCGGCGCTCCGCTGGACGGCCTGGCGCGCGCCGGCTGGAAACTGGTCTACACGGCAAAGCCGACCGAGTTCCTCAAGGCCCAGGAAGACCTGAGCAAGTCTGCCAACTTCCAATACTCGCTGGGCTTCTCGGTGGGCGCGGAAGGCAAGCTGGAAGCGCTCCAGTGGCAGGGTGTGGGCTTCAAGGCCGGCCTGTCGGGCGGCTCGGTACTGGTGGCGGTCGACGGCCGCGCCTACAAAGCGGAGCTGCTGCGCGCTGCGGTGACGGCGGCCAAAGGCGGCAAGGAACCGATCACGCTGCTGATCAAAAAGGGCAATTTATACCAGACCGTGGCGCTCGACTACCACGACGGCCTGAAGTACCCGCGCCTGGAACGCATCGCCGGAACGCCCGATCGCCTTGATGCTATTCTGCAACCTCTGAAGTAATTTTTTCGCAATATTGGGGAGGCGTGGCGCTATACTGGTTTCATGCCAGACCGGAACGACGCCTCCTCCCCACCACGCGCAGAGCTGGACCACCTGCGCGAGTCCGACCGCATCCTGCGCGCCCTGCTCGACCATGCGCCGGTGCTGATTTCCACCAAGGATTTACAGGGCAAGGTCACCATGGCCAACCGCCACTTCGACATCCTCGACGGCTACGATGCCGACACCTTTGTCGGCGCCAGCGTGTTCGAACTGTTCCCGCCGCAGATTGCCGAACAACTGTGGGCCAACGACCGCAAGGCCGCGCTGGAAAAGCGCGCCATCCACGAGGAAGAACAGGTCTACCACCGCGACAAGACGCTGCACACCTACATGACGGTGAAGTTCCCGCTGTTCGACGCCGGCGGCGAGGTCTACGCGACCTGCGCCGTTTCCACCGACATCACCGACGCCAGGGCCGCGCGCATCGACAGCGTGACCGACGAGCTGACCGGCCTCTACAACCGCCGCTACTACAACATCCGTTTCACCGAAGAACAAAAGCGCGCCCGCCGCGACCAGCGCATCCTGACCCTGCTGCTGGTCGATGTCGACCGCTTCAAGGAATACAACGACACCTACGGCCATCCGCAGGGCGACCTGGTGCTCAAGAGCGTGGCCGAGTGCATGCGGCAGACGCTGCATCGTCCGGGCGACCTGTGCTTCCGCACCGGCGGCGACGAATTCGCCTGCCTGTTCGCCAGCAGCGGCGAGAATGAAAGCCTGGCGCTGGCGGAACAGTTACGTTCCTGCATGGCCGCACGGTTGATTCCGCATCAGGGTAATCCGCCGGCAAACCATGTAACCTTGTCGTTAGGGCTGGCATTTATCGCGCCGGAGTCGGAACAGGGCCAGGAAGAAATCTATCGCCTGGCCGACCAGGCGCTGTACCGTGCCAAGCACAAGGGACGCAATACGGTATCGCGTTGAAGGATGGGTGGCTGCGGCCCGGTACAACGCGCCATGGCTTGCCCAAGATCGACGAAACTTGTATGCTGCGCTCATGAACAATGACACCGACATCCAACTGAGCGGCCCTTTCAAGGCCGCCGACGGTTCCAACCGTGCCCACGACGCCCAAGCGATCCGCATCTTCGACGAAGGTTACGGCGCGATCGAGGTGTACGTGGATTTCAAGGCGCCGATTTCCGGCTTGCACAAGGATAAATCCCTGATCGCTTCGGTGCTGGCACAACTGCGCACCGTCGGCTACAAGGGCCCGGAACTGACGGCCGGCGATCCGGTGTTGCAGGAAGCGCGCCTGCTGGTGCTGGAATCCCCGGACGAATTCGCCACCTTTGCCGCCAGCAAGGGCTGGAAAGACCTGTCGGAAGACTTCTAAAACAGGTAGCGATCCGACCAGGCCGCGATCAGCTTGGCGACATAGGCGGCGTCTTCACGCTGCGTCAGCAAATGGTCGGCGCTGTCGAGCGAAATAAAACTTTTCGGATGCTTGGCCGCCGTGAAAATCTCCATGGCGTTGGCCAGGCCCACCGTATCGTCGCCCGGCGCATGCATCACCAGCAGCGCGCGCCGCAGGCCGGCGATCATCCCCTTCAAATTGTGCTCGCCCGCATCCTCCACGAACTGCTGCTTGATGCGGAACGGCCGCCCCGCCAGTTGCACCTCGGCCTCGCCTTCGCGGGCGATCTGGTCCAGGTGCTGGCTGAACATGCCAGTGATGGAGATGGTGGTGCTGGGCGCGGCGATGGTGACCACGGCCTTCACTTCCGGCATCTGCGCGGCCGACGCCAGCGCGGCCGCGCCGCCCAGGCTATGGCCGATGAGCAGGCGCGGCGCCTGGTAGTTGGCGCGCAGGAAATCGGCGGCGGCCACCAGGTCGGCCACGTTGGAGGAAAAGTTTGTGTTGGCAAACTCCCCTTCGCTGTCGCCGAGGCCGGTAAAATCGAAGCGCAGCACGGCGATGCCGTGTTCGGTGAGCGCCTGCGCCACCCGGCGGGCGGCAAACACGTCCTTGCCGCAGGTGAAGCAATGGGCGAACAGGGCGTAGGCCTTGGCCTCGCCGTCAGGGGCATCGAGGCGCGCGGCCAGCTGGTGGCCGTGGGCGCCGATAAATTCTAGTCGTTGTGATTTCATAAGAGGATAGGCTATGCGTTACCAACACTACAAAGGCGGGATCTACGAACACGTGTGCGAAGCCACGCTGGAATCGGATCTCTCGACCATGATTGTATATCGCGCCGCCAACGGCTCCATCTGGTGCCGCCCACGCGAGGTGTTTTTCGAATTGATCGAGGTCGACGGCAAGCCGGTGCAGCGCTTCACGCCGATGGCGTGAGCCTCAATCGCCGCTGCGGCGGTGCGGCGTCTGGCGTGGCAGGCGTACGGTAAAAGTGACGCCATCATCAACATTGGAAGTGACCGAGATGGTGCCGTCGTGGGCACTGACGATTTCTTTCACCACATACAGTCCCAGGCCGAGATTCTGCATGCGCGCCCCCACCCGTTCACTGGCCGGACGAATAGCAAACCGTTTGATCGGGTCGAATAAGGTCCGCAGCTTGGTCGATGAAAAAACTTCTGCGGCATTCCTGACTTCATACACCACTTCATCGTCCAGTCCCGAGATGGCAACCTTGATGATGCTGTCCGGCGTGCTGTGCTGGATAGCATTCGATAATAAATTGGAAAAAGCTTGCCCTATGCGTTGACCGTCCCATGCGCCGCTTAGGTTGCCTTCAGCTTTCAGTTCAAACTGCCGGTCTGGATGGAAGGTCTTGGCCTCATCGACGGTGTGCTGGCATATCTCCAGCAGATCGACGGTCCGCGGATCAATCGGGATGCCGTCGCCCAGGTGCGTGGTCGAGAAATCCAGCAGGTCGCGAACGATGGCGTCCATGCGTTTCGAACTGTTGAGAATGCGCAGTCCGACCTTCAGCGCTTTGGATGGTAAAGTCTGATCCATCAGCAGTACTTGCGCCCCCATGCTGACCGCACCCAACGGCGTGCGGACATCATGTCCGAGGATGGCCAAAAACAGATTCTGTGCTTCCCGCAGCATGCTCGCATAGCGCGCCATCGATTCGGTCTGAGCCTGATCAATCGCTTCGTTGAAACGGATCATGTCCTGAATATCATTGGCCGTTGTGATATCGGCATTCTGCGCCCACAGGCGCAGCACGCTGGAGCGCAACGCCCGGTATTCAGCCATCACTTGTTCGCCGGAAAAACCGGCGGCAACGCGCTCTTCCGCATGCAACTGCGCAGCAGTATTGCCGCTCGAGGCGAGCGCCAGTCCGCGTGATTTCGCAATGCTCTGTGGTTCCGCCTGAGGGGTCTCGAGATCTGTCGCGATGACCTTTAACACCGCTGCCGCATGGTCGCGCAACTCAAGCTTGTTAGCGTCTTCCAGCGGCGCCAGGGAAGCCGCAAACTCTTCCCATTCATTGAGGATGGGCTCCAGATTTTGCCGGATGAAGGGGGCTAGTTTCATCGGGGACCTTGCGCCGATGTATCTGTGGCCCGCGGAGTCAGCTGCAACAGCCGGCTGACCTCTTTCAGCAGCGTCTCGGCCAGGAAGGGCTTGTTGATGAAGCCATCGTAGCTATCGCCGTGCGCCACCTGATTGCGCAGGGAACCACTCATCAGCAAAATCGGCAGCTCGCCAGGACCATGATGACTGCGCATTTGCTGACTGAGCTCCAAGCCTGAGCGGCCGGGCAACACGCAATCGGAAATTAACAAATCCGGTTTGCGTTCGGCCATCTTGATCAATGCATCTTCAGCACTGTGCGCCACCTGCACCTCGAAATTGGAGGTTTCCAGCACCATGCAACACGTTTCTGCCAAGTCCACATCATCTTCAACAATTAAAATCATCATATATTGCTCCGGTGATTGCTTTTAAACCGAAGAAAATGATCGGCACAGGGAAAAGCAAACCCCGCTGCAGTGTTGAATAATCGCGGCACCTGATCTGTACGACAGCGTACATTTCCCATAGTTAATTAATTTCTAGCGAAAAATAAATAAAAAATTAGGTAATCCCCTGCCTTACATGTATATTGATTGCTGTACTTGCATCAAGTCGTAATTTTGTTGGTCTCAACTCCGCATGGCTGTCTTCAAAGTCGTTCAGTTTTTTCTCCTTCGGTTTTAATTTCTTGGTTTCAAGTGCCTTAATGGCGATCTTGCCGACATTCTTATTTCTGAAGGAAAAATCATGAGTATTCAACAAACTGGTATCGTCAAATGGTTTAACGACGCTAAAGGCTTCGGTTTTATCACTCCCGATGCGGGCGGCGCGGATCTGTTTGCGCATTTTCAGGACATCCAGTCCAATGGTTTCAAGAGCCTCTCCGAGAATCAGCGCGTGTCGTATGAGCGCAGCGTCGGCCCTAAAGGCGAGAAGGCAGCAAATATCCAGGTAGTGAACTAATCGTTCACTTCTGCCATGATGCTTGGTGCAATGGCACCGTGATTTTAAAAAAGCCCGCGATCACGCGGGCTTTTTTTTCAGGATGACTTATTGGGATCTTTCATGACGAAATATTCCTCGGAATATTCAATGACACTTTTATATGCGCCGCAGCGTAACTTTCTATTGAAAGCCTTGCCTGCCGAAGATTTTTTACGGCTCCTGCCGCATCTGGAGCAGGTTGCTTTGCTGGTGGGCGATGCCCTGTACGAATCGGGCGACCGTCAGCATTATGTTTATTTTCCCGTCAGTGCGGTAATCTCGCTGCATTACCTGCTGGAGAATGGCGGCTCGTCCGAAATCGCCGGCGTCGGTAATGAAGGGATGCTGGGCGTGGCGCTGATCATGGGCGGGAACTCAACCTCCAGCAGGGCCGTGGTCCAGGCCAGCGGCATCGCCTATCGCCTGCGCGCCGCCATCTTGTTGCAGGAGTTCGAGCGCAGCGGCGCCCTGCAACGGCTGCTGCTACGCTACACGCAGGCCTTGTTGACCCAGATGTCGCAAACCGCAGTGTGCAATCGCCACCATAGCGTGGAACAGCAGTTATGCCGGTGGCTGCTGCTGACGCTGGACCGGCTGTCCAGTAACGAGCTGAAAATTACGCAAGAACTGATTTCCAACATGCTGGGCGTGCGCCGTGAGGGTGTGACGGTTGCCGCCGGCAATTTGCAGCGCAAGGGCTATATCAGCTACCGGCGCGGGCATATCACGGTGGTCGAGCGCCGCGGCCTTGAGGACGATGTCTGCGAGTGCTATGACGTCGTTAAGCGGGAATTCGCGCGGCTACTGCCGCCGCCCCCATGATGCCTTGCCAACCACAGACCACCTGCTTGCAACCTATTCAACACTCTCGAGCGACTACGCAATGATCCCTACTCAGCAAACCGGCGCGCCACCGCCCTCCTCCGCCTTGCAGACGGACGTGCTCCAGCGCGCCATCTTCAACAACGCCCACTTTTCTTATATCGCCACCGATGCCGCTGGCCTTATCCAGATATTCAACATCGGCGCCGAACGCATGCTGGGCTACGGCAGCCATGAGGTGGTCGGCGCAGTGACGCCCGACCAGCTGGTGGATCCACTAGAAATCGTCGCGCGCGCGCAGGCGCTGCGTCAGACCTCGCGCATCGACTGCTCGCCCCACCTGCCGACGCTGCTGGCCAAGGCGGCGCAGGGCGTCGAGGATATTGTCGAGCTGACCTTCCTCTGCAAGAATGGCGACCGCCTGGCCGCCAGCGTTTCGGTGAGCGCACTGCGCGATGGCGCCGAGGCCATCATCGGCTATCTGCTGATCGGTACGGATAACACCCAACGCAAGCTGGCCGAAGCCGAACAGGCCGTGCTGGACCAGCGCCTGCGCGATCAGCAATTTTATACGCGCAGCCTGATCGAATCGAATATCGATGCGCTGATGACCTGTGATCTCGAGGGTGTCATCAGCGACGTCAATCATCAGATGTCGTTGCTGACCGGATGTAGCCGCGAGCAGCTGATCGGCACGCCGTTCAAGACGTATTTTATCGACCCGGAGCTGGCGGAAGCGGCGATCCGCCAGGTATTACGCGAAGGCGCGGTGATCGACTTCGAACTGGTGGCCATCAGCCGCGACGGCGTGCCGACGCCAGTCTCCTATAATGCCACGACCTATCACGACAGCGAGAACCGCTTGCAGGGCGTGTTTGCTGCGGCCCGCAATATCGCGGAACGCAAACAACTGGAGAATGTACTTCAGGAAAAGAACGTCGAGCTTGAGCTGTCGCGCGCGGCGGCCGAGAAGGCCAACCAGGCCAAGTCGGAGTTTTTGTCGAACATGAGCCACGAGTTGCGCACACCGCTCAACGCCGTCCTCGGCTTTGCCCAGTTGATGGAAAGCGCCACGCCGCAACCGTCGCCGGCGCAAAAATTATCGATCGAGCAAATCCTCAAAGGTGGCTGGTATTTGCTGCGCCTGATTAATGAAATCCTCGACCTGGCGATGATCGAGTCCGGCAAACTTGCCATGGCGCTGGAGCCGATGTCGTTGACCGAAGTGTTGAAAGATTGCCAGGTGATGATCGCGCCCCAGGCTGCCTCGCGCCATATTGCCATCACGTTTGCGCTGGACGACCTGCCGCATATCGTGTATGCCGACCGTACGCGCATCAAGCAGGTCATGATCAATCTGCTGTCCAACGCGATCAAGTATAACCGTGACCATGGCCAGGCCAGCGTCCGTTGCGAGGCGGCGCCTGGCGGCCGGCTGCGCGTCAGCGTCACCGATACCGGCGTCGGCTTATCGGCCTCACAGATCAAGCAACTGTTTCAGCCCTTCAACCGCCTGGGCCAAGAGAGTGCTAGCACGGAAGGGACAGGGATAGGCCTGGTGGTGACCAAGCAGTTGGTCGAGCTGATGGGCGGCACCATCGGCGTCGACAGCACGGTCGATGTCGGCAGTACCTTCTGGTTCGAACTGATCACCACCACCGATGCGCTGCAGTCCTGGAACGAAGCGCTGGTCATGCCAGTCGCGGAGCTAAGCGGCGCGCCTCACGCCGCCCTGCGGACCTTGCTCTACGTCGAAGACAATCAGGCCAATGTCAACCTGGTGGAACAACTGATTGAGCGCCGCAGCGATTTGACTTTGCTGGTGGCATTGAATGGTGAAGCCGGCGTCGGCATGGCCCGCGAGCACCGTCCTGACGTGATCCTGATGGACATCAATCTGCCTGGCATGAGTGGCCTCGATGCCTTGAAGATTTTACGCGCCGACCAGACGACTGCGCGGATCCCTGTGCTGGCACTGTCCGCCAACGCGATTCAACAAGATATCGAGCAGGGTCTGAGCGCTGGCTTCTTCCGCTATCTGACCAAACCCATCAAAATAGACGAGTTCATGTCGACACTCGATATCGCGCTTGATTTCGCGGCAAGCCAGGTCGTGAAGCCCATGGAGAATGACTTATGATCGCTGTATCCGACATGCTGAACGCCCATCTCCTGATTGTCGATGATCAGGAGGCGAATGTCCTGTTGCTGCGCGAATTGCTGCGTCATGCTGGCTACCAGCACGTCAGTAGCACCATGGATCCGACCGCCGTCGCCGAGCTACACGCACAGCACCGCTACGACCTGATCCTGCTCGACCTGCAAATGCCGGCCATGGATGGTTTTGCCGTCATGGCGCAGTTGCTGGCCGCTGAGCCGAGCGCTTACCTGCCGGTACTGGTGTTGACGGCTCAGCCGAGTCACAAGCTGCGGGCGCTACAAGCCGGCGCCAGGGATTTCATCAGCAAGCCCTTCGACCTGGTCGAAGTCAAAGCCCGAATTCGCAATATGCTGGAGATCCGGCTGCTCTACCAGCGTCTGGAACGGCACAATCTGCTGCTGGAGCAGACCGTGGCACAACGCACAGCCGAACTGCGGGAAAGCGAGGCGCGCTTCAAGAGTTTTACCGCCTTGTCATCGGACTGGTATTGGGAGCAGGACGCCAATGGCAGGTTCACCAATATGTCCGGCCCGGTGCTTGAAATGCTGGACCTGATGTTGGGCGAAGACGGCGTGACGATGGTTGCCAAGCCGGGGCCCAGCTGGGAAGCGGAACAGCGCAAGGAACTTGATCGCCTGATCGCGGGACGTGAACCCTTTATCGATTTCATTTATTACCGCACGCAAGGGAATGGTGAACGGCAGTATCTGCAAGTGAGTGGAGAACCGCGGTTCGATGAGGCCGGCCGCTTCATCGGCTATCGGGGTATCGGCATCGATATTACGGAGCGCCACGCCGCTGCGCAATAAAGGTTGATCGCTGCGCGCCGCCCCACGGAGGGACGGCTCTCGGCCAGCGCTCGCTAGCCGAAGAATCCTTGCAGGTACCAGCGCGGCTCGGGATCCTTGGCGCTTCCGCCGCGTTCCTTGAACAGCCAGTAGTGGGCGTGGTCGTCGCCTTGGGCCATGAAATAGTCGCGGGTTTGCATGTCGCCCCACCAGCCGGCTTCGATGCGCTCGCCGGTGGAACGGATGCGCAGCGGCGAGCCGTAGTAGGGCCGGTGGTCGCGCATCAGCAGCGGTATCGGCTTGGACAGCAGCCAGGTCGGACGCGGCAAACTGCCCATGTCCGGCGGCAGCTGCGCGCGGGCGTCGGCCGGGCGGACTTTTTTCTGGATGCTGAGCCAGGTGTTGGCCTGCTCGGGACGGTAGTCGGCGCTGGGTACGGCTTGCAGCACGTTCTCCGGTCCCAGGCGGGCGGCCAGCAGTTCCAGCAAGCGCTGCCAGTCTTCCTTGCTGCCGCCCGGTTCCGGGAACAGCGAGTCGCTGAGCGGCGCCATCGGCTGCACCTGCGCTGCTTCCAGGCGTAGGCCGATCACCGGCGCGTCCAGCGTTTGCTTGGCCAGGCGCTCCTTCAACAGACGCACCAGATGTGCATCCTTCCAGGTCGGTTCGGCCAGCACCACTTCGATCACGGTCGGCGGACCGGCGGTGCGGCCGCGCTCGTGCTCCAGCAGCAGGCGTATGCGTTCGACGGCCAATTGATGCGCGCTCAGCCAGCCGGTCAGCTGCAGCAGCAGGCGGTGTGCGCCGAACAGCAGCGCCTCGGCATTTTCCACACGGTCGAATAGTTCCAGCTTGGCGTGGAAGCTGGCCGGCGCCGCCAGCCATTCATGCAGTTCGGGACGGGCGCCGTGGGCGTCGTCCAGCATGTCCAGCACGGCGCGGCCGCAGCGGCGCTGCAGGCCGGGACGCGGCAGGCCGCGCAGCTGAGCCAGGGTCATGCAGCCTATGCCTTCCAGCCAGGCCAGATAGGCGCGCGCGGGCGGCAACAGGCCCACCGGCAGCGCATCGAGACGGCGCTCCAGCGAGGCCATCTTCACCACCCGCCCGCCGCCGCTGCGCGCCAACAGCCAGGCGCCGCGTGCGGTGGGCGCGCAACTGAGCGTGCCGGTAAAGCCCAGCGCGCGCACGCTCTCGGCCACCTTGCGGCACAGGGCGCGCAGGCCGCCGAACAGGCGCAGGCTGGCGCCGACGTCCAGCAGCAGCGTGGCCTCTTCCGCCTCCGCCAACTGCGGCGTAAATTGCAACAGCGCCATGGCGGCCGCCTGCAGCGACTCCTGTTCCAGCGCCGGCGCACGCTGCTGGAACAGCGATTGCGGCGCCAGCATGATGGCGCCGCCACGCCGCAAGCCCAGCCGCACGCCGGCCGCATAAGCCTGCTCCGACAGCGCCACCACCCGCTCCTGCTCCAGTACGACCGTGCAGTTATCCTCCGACCAGCGCGGGC
Organism: Duganella sp. BuS-21; assembly: GCA_041874725.1. Taxonomy (GTDB): domain Bacteria; phylum Pseudomonadota; class Gammaproteobacteria; order Burkholderiales; family Burkholderiaceae_D; genus Rugamonas. The sequence continues at coordinate 5,309,602 of CP097466.1, forward strand.
AGAATACTTCGAGCGGGAGCCGTGGCAGGTGTAGGGCGATCCAGAGGCGCATGTCGTTGCAACAAAGAAGGGGTTAAAGGTAAGAACAATGGCGTGTCGCGCTGCGGCCCGCGTCGTTTCACAAAACCGATATCGATGCCGCCCGCCGCCGGCCTGAGCGACAGCCTGAGCGGCGCCGGCGAGGCGTCCTGCGCCGCCCCCAATGGCCGCAACATGCAGAACAGGGTTTCGCCGCTTTGCGCGGCCAGGTGCAGACGCCGCAGGGTTTCACCGCGCGCATGCTTTTGCCACAGCAGCAACGCGCCGCAACAGCCGCTGCGCAGGATCTGTTCGGCGGCCCACAACGCATCGCCGGCCTTGGCGCCGCTGCGCACCCACAGCAGTTGCGACGGCTCCAGGCCCAAGGCAGCCAGCGCCAGCGCCTGCGGTGCGTGCGGCGGTTGCAGCAGCACGATGGGACGCTTATCCAGCGCGGCCAAGGCTGGCTGCAACAGGCGCAATTCGCCGATGCCGTGCTGCTGTACCAGCAGATCGATCAGCGTACCCACCGGCCAGCCGCCGCCGGGCAGTTGCGCGGACAAGGCGGCAAAGCCTGTGTCCATGCAGCGCGTGGCGCTTTGTGCGAGCTGGTCTGCGCGCCACAAGGACGGGTGCAGGGTTTCCGGGTGTGTCATGGCATTTTACCGCAAGTGTTACGGTAGGGATGACCATTGCTGATCACCCCCCGCGCAGATCCCGGCGTGCGCAATTCGCGCACCGGGCTCCTGCCTTGAGTGTTTGGCGGTAAACCGCTCGACAGGCCAAGGATGAAGAATCTGAACTGGTGGCAACCAAGCCTTGACCAGACGGGACATTTTCACCCACGTCGTGTCGTCCTGCTGGCTTCGGCGCCGTAGGGCGCGTCGCCACAGGTCGGTGACGTGGGCGCGGAAAGCGTACATCGCCGAGCTATTGGTTGGGACGGCGTGGTAGTTGAAGTAACCCTGCACCACCTGCCGTAGCCATTTTCCCTGTTCAGGAATCGAGTGGTGCCATCTGCTACGCAACCCATCCTTGACCTCTTTCAGCGTCGCTTGCAGCCGGTCACACCGGGTTTTACGCCTGAGCATGAACCGGCCATCTCGAGCACGGCCGCTGATGTGGGTGAATCCAAGGAATTGAAACGTTTCAGGTTTCCCCAGCCCACGCTTGGCTCGGTTTTCGGCAGCAAAGCGGCCGAATTCGATCAAACGGGTTTTCTCCGGGTGGACCTTCAGCGCAAATTGCTCCAGCCGCATTTGCATGGCCCGCTTGAAACGCGTCGCGTCATCAGGCTTGTCACAGCCGACCACGATGTCGTCGGCATAGCGAACCAGCACGACGTTGCCTCTGGCATGGCGCTTGCGCCACTGATTTGCCCAGAGGTCGAAGACATAGTGCAAGTAGATATTGGCCAGCAACGGGGAGATCACCGCACCTTGCGGCGTGCCCTCCGTCCCCGGTTCGACCACCCCGTCTTCCATCGCGCCAACCATCAGCCACTTGCGTATCAAGCGGATCACACGCTGGTCGCCTATCCGGTGCGCGACGAATTTGATCAGCCATTCATGGCTGACAGTATCGAAGAACCGGCTGATGTCGGCGTCCAGTATCCAGCTCACATTTGTTCGGGCAATTCCCGTCGCCAGTGCATCGAGCGCGTCATGTTGACCACGCTTTGAACGAAAACCATACGAGAACCCAAGGAAATCTGTCTCATAGACTGCGTTGAGCACTTCCACCAGCGCACGCTGGACGATTTTGTCCTCCAGCGCGGCAATGCCCAGCGGGCGCATTTTCCCGTCCGCTTTCGGTATATACCTTCTGCGGCTCGGTTGCGCCCGGTAAGCTTGGCGGTGTAATCGTTCATACAATTCCACGAGATTGCGCTCCAAGTCTTGTTCGTAATCGTGCCACGTCACGCCATCCACACCGGATGCAGCCTTCCGCTTCAGCCAATAAAACGACGTCTCCAGAAGTTCAACATCCAGCAGGTGGAACAGCGCAGTGAACCGCTCCTTCTTTCTTTGCCTTGCGGCCTCCCGCACACGGTCCAGCCTCTGGGACACGCTTTCCCGGCTCTGCGTCCGGCGCGTGGGCTGCCAGTCCGTGTTTCCCTTGGCCCCTCCCCTTGGCTCCACTGGCTCCGCTACCGGTTGCCCGGCTTTGTTCGTCAGCTTCGTCGCTACTATGGGAGAGTCCGACTTCTCCTGTCCGTTCATCATCGGCTTCGGCTCCTCGCCTTCCCGACACGGGCCGCATGGCGGTATCGCCAGCGGTCGGACAGGAGATCTCCCGGTTTCCGCACAAGAGTCGTACTTGCATGCCAGGTTCTCAGACCTCGCCGAGCCTCTCTGGCGCTCGCGGTAGCGCGCCAGCAAGTGTGGCCTTCCACATACAGTAGTGTGTCGGCGCTCGGGGCTTTAACATATCTTTCGCGGCTCAATGGCTGGCCTGCAAGCACCCCTGTCAACGCTTCACGACACGCCTCGCGATTTGGCCAGCCTTCCGGCGCACACTGTATAAATACACAGTACTCTTTGCACCGGAATTTGGCAAGGTCTATCTGCCTTGCTGTACCATGCAATGGAGGCAATTATCAAAGGACACACTTTGCAAACGATACAACTGGTCGGCGCTATCCTGTTCGGCCTGGCGCTGCTGCACACCTTCGCCGCCAAATCATTCGAGGTGCTGTCGCACCGCCATCCGCGTCACGCCGGGATGTTCCATCTGCTGGGCGAGGTGGAGGTGGTGTTCGGTTTCTGGGCCTTCATCCTGATGATCGCCATCGCCTTCCTCAACGGCGGCCAGGCGGCGATTGCGTATGCCGAATCGCGCCAGTACACCGAGCCGCTGTTCGTGTTCGTGGTGATGGTGGTGGCGGCCTCGCGGCCGGTGCTGGAGGCGGTCCAGCAAGTGCTGCTGGCCTTGGCCAAACGCATGCCGGTGGCGACCGAACTGGCGCTGGTGTGGTTCGGCATGGCGCTGGTACCGCTGACCGGTTCGCTGATCACCGAGCCGGCCGCCATGACGCTGGCCGCGCTGATGCTGGCGCCGCTGATTTTCCGCGAGGGCATGCCGGAAAAGCTGAAGTACGCGGCGCTGGGCGTGCTGTTCGTGAACATCTCGATCGGCGGCCTGCTGACCGCTTATGCCGCGCCGCCGGTGCTGATGGTGGCCGGCACCTGGAATTGGGACAGCAGTTACATGGCCGCGCACTTCGGCTGGAAGGCGACGGTGGCCGTCCTCATCAATGCCACCGCGATCAGCGTGGTGCTGCGCAAGCATTTGCGCGCAACGGCTGCCAATGCGCCGTCCGCAGAAGCGGTACACAACGCGCCGGCGGTGCCGCTGGCGGTGACGCTGATCCACCTGGGCTTCCTGGCGGCGGTGGTGGTGCTGGGCCACCATCCGGTGCTGTTCCTCGGCATCTTCATGCTGTTCCTGGGATTTACCACGGCCTACCCGCGCTACCAGAATCCGCTCATCCTCAAGGAGGGCCTGCTGGTGGGCTTCTTCCTGGCCGGGCTGGTGGTACTGGGCGGGATGCAGCAATGGTGGTTGCAGCCGATTGTGGAAAGCCTGTCGCCGCTGGCACTGTTCTTCGGTGCGATGAGCCTGACCGCCATCACCGACAACGCCGCCCTCACCTATCTCGGTTCGCTGATCGACGGCATCTCGGTGCAGTCGCAATACATGCTGGTGGCCGGCGCGGTCACCGGCGGCGGCCTGACGGTGATCGCCAACGCGCCCAATCCGGCCGGCGTGTCGCTGCTGCGGCGCGGCTTCCAGGACCAATCCATCGGCACCCTCGGCCTGCTGGCCGGCGCACTGCTGCCCACCGCTGTCGCAGCGTTGGCCTTCCTGCTGCTTTAGGCCGCCACGGACACGCGCAACTGCAAACCGAGTGCGCGCGTGACTTTCAATATCGTGGAAAAGCTTGGCTTACCTTCGACGGAAAGAGCTTTGTACAAGCTCTCCCGCCCGAGCCCGGTATCATTGGCAAGCTCCGTCATCCCATGAGCGCGAGCAATGTTGCCAAGCGCCTTGGCAATAAACGCCACATCATCGCCAGCCTCCTCAAGGCAAGCATCAAAATACATCGCGATATCTTCCTTGGTCTGGAGATGTTCAGCGCTGTCCCATTTTTTCAATTTGAGTGACATACAACCTCCTACAACTGTCGCGCGAGATCACGCGCAATTTTGATGTCCTTGGCCTGGGAGGACTATTCCCTCCGGCCAGAAGAATAACCAGCACACCATCGCGAAGCGTGTAGTACACCCGATAACAGGGACCATAATCAATCCGCATTTCAGATACACCTTCCCCCACGAACTTGTGATCACCAAAGTTACCCTCCTCTGCCCGATCTATCCTTACTTGGATGCGGGCCTTAGCCTTAATGTCCGTCAAGCGCGAGAACCAGGAGCTGAAGCGTTCCGTCTGGAGGACGTCCATAGCTAGCCTTTGAAGTGTATTTCGATGCGCAGAGCCGCGTAAGCAGGGTTCAGGTACGTTGATGGCGCGAGAAGAACTCCAGCATCATCTTGCTGGCGTCCGGTCCGGCTTTGGCGTTGAAGGCCAGCGCGGGATCGCCGCCGCTCCATGCGTGCTCCAGTTGTTCGATGGGCGCCACGCGCAGCACGAGTTTTCGGCCGGCGTAGAAGTCGTGCAGCCGGTGGGCGTTGTGGCGGCCGCGCGGTTTGTGCGTGACCTTGGCCGGTTCGTTCAGGCGGTTCAGCAGCAGGCTTTGACGCATCAACTGGACCTGGTTGATCGGGCGCACCACGTAGTCGCTCTCACCTTGTATCAGGATGGTGGGCATGCCGGGGAACTGCGGGTGGCGTTGCAGGATTTCGTTGACGGCGACGTCGGCGCGCAGGCCCGGTGCACCGTGGCGCATCACGCCCAGCGCGCCGAGCGTGCTGTGGCCGGCGCCGAAGGCGGGGCCGGAGTGCAGGCCCACCGCAGCGAAAAGACGTGGATGATTCAGCGCCAGGATGTTGGCCATGCCGGCGCCGGCGGAGATGCCGGCGACGTAGATGCGCGAGCGGTCGATCGGGTATTGCGTCAGTACTTTGTGGATGATGCCGACGATGGTGGGGACGTCGCCGCCGCCGTGCTGCGTGTCGCGGTCGTACCACTTCCAACATCGATGCGGGTGGCTGCTGGTCAGTTGTTGCGGGTAGAGGACGGCGTAGCCTTTTTTCTCGGCCCACAGGTTCATGCGCGTACCTTGCGCCAGTTGGGTCGCGGTTTGCTGACAGCCGTGCAGCATGACGATCAGCGGCAGGCCTTTGCTTGCGGCGCGTTCCGGGACGTTGTTGGGCAGGTAGAGCCAGTAATTCATGCGCTGCCCGCCCGCAGTGGGGACGTGGGAGGACAGCCATTTGCCGGGAGCGACGGGCGACGGTGCGGCGGCGGTGCGCGCCGTGGTGGGCTTGGCAGGTCTGGCGGCGGCCGGCTTCGCGACCGGTGCGGCACGCGGCTTGGTGAGGGGCGTGGCGGCGTGCGGCTTGGCGGCCGCGCGCTTGGCGGCCGCGCGCTTGGGTTTGGGTGGCGCGGCGGCGGCGGCGAACAATTTCGCCGTGCGCGTACCGGCACGTATCAGACTTCGCAGCAGCTTACCGGACTTGACCATCGCAACACTCCTATTGTTGCAAAATAGTCTAGCGGAAAGCCGCCGCTGCCAACGTTCGGCAGCGCGCTTAGCGCTGCATGGATTCCCACACTTTCAGCAAACGCTTGGCCGATACCGGCATCGGCGTGCGCAGTTCCTGGGCGAACAGCGACACGCGCAATTCTTCAAGCATCCAGCGGAATTCCACCATCTTCGGATCGGTGTTCTTGCCGGCCGATTTTTCACGGTTGGCGCGCTGATACAGCGTGGCGGCCTGCTGCCACTCTGCCATCAATTTCGTATCGCGGGATGGGTCGCCGCGCAGCTTTTCGATCCGCACGTTCATCGCCTTCAGATAGCGCGGGAAGTGCGACAGCTGGCTGTAGTCGTTCTCCATCAGGAAGCGCTTGTGCACCAGGCCTTGTAGTTGCTGCTGCATGTCCTGCGCCGCCTGCTGCGGCAAGCCTTGCAGGCGCTTGGGCATGCCGTGGAATTCGGTCAGCACCTGCGATAGCAAGCGCGCGATCTCGTTCACCAGCAGCACCAGGCGCGACTTGCCCTCTTCCTTGCGCTTGCTGAAGCTGGCGGCGTCGATCGGCAACGGGTCTTGCAGGCAGGCGATGTCCAACGCCTTGTTGATGATCTGCTCGCGCAGTTCTTCCTGCGTGCCCATGCTCATGAACTGCATGCCCATTTGCTGCAGGCCCGGGATGCTCTTTTCGATGAACTTGATCTGATCCTTCATCTGCAAGGCGAACAGGCGTCGCAGGCCGACGCGGTGCGTGCGGGCGGCTACCGTTGGATCGTCGAAGACTTCGAGGTCGCAGTGCGTGCCTTTGTCCACCAGCGCCGGGAAGCCGATCAGGGTCAGCTTGCCTTGGGCGATTTCCAGTAGTTCGGGCAGTTCGTCGAAGGTCCAGGAGGTCAGGTTGGTCAGCGTGATGTTGCTGGTTGGTGCGGCAGGCGCTATATGGGTGCCCGCTTTCGCGGGAGCGACGGTGCCTTTCGCTGGTGCGGTGCTTTTCGCCGGGGCGATGGCGCGCGCGGCGACGGTACTCTGCGGACCGGAGGCTTCCGCCATCTTCTGGAAGCTTTCGCGCGCCTGTATGCCGTACTCCGCCTGCAAGGTGGCGAGGTTGCGGCCCATGTCCAGCTGGCGGCCATGCTCGTCGATCACCTTGAAGTTCATGAAGTGGTGCGCAGGCAGCGTCTCGGGCTTGAAGTCCGTGGTCAGCGGCGTGATCGTGATCTGCGCGCGGATGTCGGCGATGATCGCGTCGATCAACTCACCACGGCCGAAGGCGTGCTTCTGCTCCACCCGCTCGCAGAACTTGGCCGCGTAATCGGGCAGCGGCACGCAATGACGGCGCAGCTTCTGCGGCAGGGATTTCAGCAGCAGATGCACCTTCTCCTTCAACATGCCCGGCACCAGCCACTCGCAACGCTCGCGCGACAGCTGGTTCAATGCATACAACGGCACCGCCAGCGTCACGCCATCGCGCATGCTGCCCGGTTCGAAGTGATAGGTCAGCGCCAGCTCCAGCCCCGAAGCGTTCATGATCTTCGGGAACAGGTCGGTGGTCACGCCGGCCGCTTCGTGGCGCATCAGCTCATCGCGGTTCAGGAACAACAGCTTCGGCTCCTTGGCCGTAACGTCCTTGTGCCACTTCTCGAAACCGGCGCCGTTGACCACGTCCGCCGGAATCAGCTTGTCGTAGAAGGCGGCGATCAATTCATCGTCCACCAGCACGTCCTGGCGGCGCGACTTGTGCTCAAGGTTCTCGATATCCTTGATCATCTTGTGGTTGTGCGCGAAGAACGGCGCACGCGTCTCGTAGTCGCCGCCCACCAGCGCATCGCGAATCAAGATCTCGCGCGCCTCGGCCGGGTTGAACAAGCCGTAGTTGATGCGGCGCTGGCTGTACACCACCAGCCCGTACAAGGTGGCGCGCTCGGACGCGGTGACCTGCGCCGATTTCTTCTCCCAGCGCGGTTCGCCCCACGATTTCTTCAGCAGGTGGCCGCCGACCTTCTCCAGCCACTCCGGCTGGATCTGCGCGATGCAACGCGCGTACAGGCGCGTGGTGTCCACCAGTTCCGCCGCCATGATCCACTTGCCCGGCTTCTTGCTCAGCGAGGAGCCAGGCCAGATATGGAACTTGATGCCACGCGCGCCCAGGAAGCCTGGATCGTCTTCCTGCTTGAAACCGACGTTGCCCAGCAAGCCGGTCAACAGCGCCATGTGCAGGTTTTCGTAGGTGGCCGGCAGCTCGTTCAGGCGCCAGCCCTGCTCTTTCACGATGGTGAGCAGTTGCGAGTGGACGTCGCGCCATTCGCGCAGGCGCAGCTGCGACAGGAAGTTGCTGCGGCAGTTGTCCTGCAACTGGCGGTTGGTCTTCTTGTGCTCGATCGCGTTCTCGAACCAGCTCCAGATCTTGAGGTAGCTGAGGAACTCGGACTTCTCGTCGGCGAACTTCTTGTGCGCCTCGTCGGCCGCCTGCTGGTGCTCCAGCGGACGGTCGCGCGGATCCTGCACCGACAGCGCCGAAGCGATGATCAGCACTTCGTTCAGGCAGACGTTGTCCAGCGCGGCCAGAATCATGCGGCCCACGCGCGGATCGAGCGGCAGCTTGGCCAGCTTGTTGCCGAGCGGCGTAATCTGGTTGTATTCGTCGACCGCGCCCAGCTCCTGCAGCAGCTGGTAGCCGTCGGCGATGGCGCGCGCCAGCGGCGGTTCGATGAACGGAAAGGTCTCGACATCGGCCAGGTGCAGGGTCTTCATGCGCAGGATGACGGAGGCCAGCGACGACCGCAGGATCTCCGGTTCCGTGAACTTCGGACGCTGCAGATAGTCCTGCTCTTCGTACAGGCGGATACAGACGCCGTCGGCCACGCGGCCGCAACGGCCGGCGCGCTGGTTGGCGGCCGACTGCGCGATCGGTTCGATCTGCAGCTGTTCGACCTTGTTGCGGTAGCTGTAGCGCTTCACGCGCGCCAGGCCGGCGTCCACCACGTAGCGGATGCCCGGCACGGTCAGCGAGGTCTCGGCCACGTTGGTGGACAGGACGATGCGGCGCGCGTTGGTCAGCTTGAACACGCGCTCCTGCTCCTCGGCCGACAGGCGGGCGAACAACGGCAGGATCTCCACGTGCGGCGGGTGATGCTTGCGCAGCGCCTCGGCGGCGTCGCGGATTTCGCGTTCGCCGGGCAGGAACACCAGCACATCGCCCGAGCCCAGGCGGGCCAGTTCATCGACGGCGTCCACCACGGCGTCCATCAGGTCGCGCTTTTCACGGGCGGCGGCGGTACGCGCGCCCTTGCCTTCCGCATTCGCGATGGCGACGGCGTTGCCGCCCGGGTTGGCCTTGTTCGGGACATCGCTCTCGATCGGGCGGTAGCGCACCTCCACCTTGTACAGGCGGCCCGACACCTCGATCACCGGCGCCGGCTTCTCCGGCGTGCCGAAGTGGCGCGCGAAACGGTCGGCGTCGATGGTGGCCGAGGTGATGATGACCTTCAGGTCGGGACGGCGCGGCAGCAGCTGCTTCAGGTAGCCGAGCAGGAAGTCGATGTTCAGGCTGCGCTCGTGCGCCTCATCGATGATGATGGTGTCGTAGCCCTTGAGCAGCGGGTCGCTTTGGGTTTCGGTCAGCAGGATACCGTCGGTCATCAGCTTGACCGAGGCGCCCTTTTGCAGCGTGTCGGCGAAGCGCACCTTGAAGCCCACGTGTACGCCCAGCGGCGAGCCCAGTTCCGCCGCGATGCGCTTGGCGGTCGACGAAGCGGCGATACGGCGCGGCTGCGTGTGGCCGATCAGGCCTTTCTGGCCGCGTCCCAGCTCCAGGCAGATCTTCGGCAGCTGGGTGGTCTTGCCGGAACCGGTTTCACCGCAGACGATGATGACCTGGTTGTTCTGCAGCGCCTCGGCGATTTCCTGGCGACGGCCGGAGACCGGCAGGTCTTCGGGATAGGTAATCGGCGGCAGCGGATTGCGGAAATTGCGCTCGGCCTCGCGCGCGGCCAGCTGTTCAGGCGTCAGGCGCGGCCGGGCCTCCCGGCGCTGGCCCTCGCCGCGCGGCCCGCCGTCGTTCCCGCGCACGCGGGAATCCACAGGGCGCTTCCCCTCCGGCGAAGCATGGATTCCCGCCTGCGCGGGAACGACAGGGGACTGCTTGCGAGATACTGGCCGAGTACCGGATCTGGCATCTTGCGGCACTTGAATCGGCTTTTTTGGCTTGTTGCTGGCTTCTGGCATTGTTTTTTACAAAGGTTTTGGCGCGGACGTCGCGCCCCGAATTATAATGCGGCTAATGGAAAACCCTACCCAATTCGTCCAATGGCTGCGTTCCGTCGCGCCTTACATCCACGCTTTCCGCGGCAAGACCTTCGTGGTCGCCTTCCCTGGTGAACTGGTGGCCGCCGGCGCCTTGCCGGTGCTGGCACACGACCTGTCGCTGCTGCACGCGCTCGATATCAACGTCACCGTGATCTACGGCTCGCGTCCGCAAGTGGCCGAACAACTGGCCTTGCGCAACGTCGAAGGCCGCTTCCACAACGGTTTGCGCATCACCGACACGGCCGCCATGGAGTGCGCCAAGGAAGCCGCCGGCGAACTGCGCCTCGACATCGAGGCCGCCTTCAGCCAGGGCTTGCCGAACACGCCGATGTCGAATGCGGCCATCCGTATCATTTCAGGCAACTTCATCACCGCCCGGCCGCTCGGCGTGATCGACGGCGTGGACCTGGAACTGACCGGCGTCACCCGCAAGGTGGACGCCGAGACTATCCACTCCATCCTCGGTTCGGACGGCCTGGTGCTGCTGTCGCCGCTGGGCTTCTCGCCGACCGGCGAAGCCTTCAACCTGACCATGGAGGACGTGGCCTGCAGCACCGCCATCGCCCTGCACGCCGACAAGCTGATCTTCATCACCGAAACGCCGATGATGACCGACGCCGGCGGCTCCGAGATCCGCGAACTGTCCTCGCACCAGGCCGAAGCCGTGCTGATGGCCGGCTTCCTGCCCGACGCCACCGCCTTCTACCTGCGGCACTGCATCAAGGCCTGCGACAACGGCGTGGAGCGCTCGCACATCGTCTCGTTCAATATGGACGGCTCGGCGCTGCTGGAGCTGTTCACCCACGATGGCGTGGGCACCATGATCTCGCACGAGAACCTGGAATCGCTGCGCATCGCCACCATCGAGGACGTCGGCGGCATCATCAAGCTGATCGAACCGCTGGAGGCGGACGGCACGCTGGTCAAGCGCGGCCGCGAGCTGATCGAGCGCGAAATCGAGATGTTCTCGGTCATCGAGCACGATGGCGTGATCTTCGGCTGCGCCGCGCTGTACCCGTTCCCGGAACAGAAAATGGCCGAAATGGCATGCCTGACCGTCAACCCGGAAGTTCAGGGCCAGGGCGACGGCGACCGCATCCTCAAGCACATGGAAAACCGCGCCCGCGCGCTCGGCATCAACAAGCTGTTCGTGCTGACCACGCGCACCGCGCACTGGTTCATCAAGCGCGGCTTCGCGCCGGCCACCGTCGACGCCCTGCCGAAGGACCGTCAGCGCATGTATAACTGGCAGCGCAAATCCCAGGTTTTGATTAAGACCTTATAATCTCGTTTTTGACCACAAGCTTTAGGAGCAACCCATATGGCCCGCACCGTGCAATGCATCAAACTCAACAAGGAAGCCGAGGGCTTGGACTTCCCGCCGTATCCGGGTGAACTGGGTAAGAAAATCTACGAGTCGGTGTCGAAAGAAGCCTGGGCCGCCTGGCTCAAGCACCAGACCATGCTGGTCAACGAAAACCGCCTGAACCTGGCCGACCAGCGCGCCCGCAAATACCTGGCGACGCAGATGGAGAAGCACTTCTTCGGCGACGGCGCCGATGCGGCGCAGGGCTACGTGCCGCCAGCCGATTAAACCGCTACCCTGCATGCTTTAGCCACCCAGCATGCGTCACCACTTAAGGGGCGGACCAGGTCCGGGACAGGGGCTTCGCCCCGCCGGCCCATGGGCCGGCCCCTGCGTGGCAGTACGGGTTAAAACGTCAGCGTCTTCACGCCTTCAGCAGTCCCCAGCAAGCACACATTGGCGCCACGCGCCGCGAACAAGCCCACCGCAATCACGCCCACGATCTGGTTGATCTGCGCTTCCAGCGCCTTCGGCTCGGTAATAGACAATCCCGCCACATCCAGCAGATAACCGCCGTTATCGGTCACAAACGCCTCGTCCGTGCCCGGCTTCAGGCGCAGCTTCGGCGTGCCGCCCAGCTTGGCCAGCTCGCGCGCCACCGACGCACGCGCCATCGGAATCACTTCCACCGGCAGCGCGAACTTGCCCATCACGTCGACCAGCTTGGAACCGTCGGCGATGCAGACGAACGACTTCGACACCGAAGCGACGATTTTCTCGCGCGTCAGCGCCGCGCCGCCGCCCTTGATCATGGCGCCGGAATGGTCGATTTCATCGGCGCCGTCGATGTACACGGCGATTTCCGCCACGTCGTTCAGGTCGAACACCTCGATGCCATGGCCGCGCAGGCGGGCGGCGGTCGCTTCCGAGGACGCCACGGTGCCCTTGATCTTGTCCTTGATCTTGGCCAGTTCATCGATGAAGAAATTGGCGGTGGAGCCGGTGCCCACGCCGATGATCTGGTTTTCCACCACATAGGCGATGGCGGCACGGGCTACGGCTTGTTTCAGTTCGTCTTGAGTCATGATAAATACATAAGAGAGGGGAAATCGGATGGCGCTATTTTACCATCCCGCGTTTTGCCTAAAAATTGATCAAAAATTGCTTCAAGACAACACTCATGGGCGTGCGGTGTCGCAGACTTGCACAAGAGTACAAAGCAAGCAACACCGGCCATTGCCAAGGGCGCCGGATATGCGAGAATGATTCCAAACAGCAGCTTCAAACACATCGCCAGGGGTGAGACATGACAACTACCAAAACCGTCTTGATTGTCGATGACAGCCGCGTATCGCGCATGATGGCGCGGCAGTACATCGCCAGCCTGCACGCCGACTGGATCGTCGAAGAAGCAGCCACCGGCGAGGAATCGCTGGTCAAGGCACGCCACACGGCGCCGGACCTGATCCTGATGGATGTGAACATGCCCGGCATGGGCGGCATCGCCGCCGCCGAGCAGCTGCGCCAGGAATTTCCCGCCGTGCCGATCTCGCTGCTGACGGCCAACGTGCAAACCGCCACGCGCGAGCGCGCCACCGCCATGGGCATCGGCTTCGTCGAAAAGCCGATCACCGAAGCGCGCATCGCGCAACTGCTGGCCATCCTGGAAGCCGCATAGCCATGTTCATGCTCTCGGCACTGGAAAACGATGCGCTGATCGAGATCTTCAACATCGGCGTGGGCCAGGCGGCGGCGGCCATGAGCGCCATCGTCAACGAGGCGGTGCGCATGTCGGTGCCGTCGATCAGTTTCATTCCGCGCGCCGAAGCGGCGCGCCTGCTCGGCCGCGCGGACGGCGCGCCGGAACGCATCTGCGGCGTCAGCCAGCACTACGACGGCGCCTTCGAGACCGAAGCCATCCTCATGTTCCCCGAAGATAAAAGCCTGGAGATCGTGCGGCTGATGGTGGGCGAGGCGGTGCCGCTCAAGGAGCTGACCGACATGGAGCAGGAAGCCATGTGCGAGATCGGCAACATCATGCTCAACTCCTGCGTCGGCACGCTGGCCAATATCTTCCAGCGCGAGCTGCAAGGATCGCTGCCGACCTACCACGTCGGCACCAGCGACGAAATCCTCACCGCCACCGGCAGCCAGGCCGACAGCGTGGTGCTGATGCTGCACATCGATTTTCTGCTGGAGCGGCACCAGATCCACGGCTACGTCGCCTTCGTGCTGGACCTCTCGGCGCTGCACGACCTCAAGGACCAGATCAATATCTATATCGCGCGCGCGATGGGCCAGGGCTGAGGGCGTCATGCAGCCACTGCGCCTGTCCCTGCTTGAAAGCGTGTTCTGCGCGGTGAGCCTCGGCGCCATCGTGCTCGACGGCGCGCGCCGCATCGTATTGTGGAATAGCTGGATGGTCAGGCATTCGGGACTGGACCAGGACCAGGTGATCGGCCGCGATTTTTTCGAGATCTGCCCCGACCTGCGCGACGGACGGGTGGCGGCGGCGATCGACTACGCGCTGCACAACAACTTCAAATCGCTGCTGTCGCAAACGCTGAACAAGGCGCCGTTTGCGCTGCATGCACGCGGTGAACGCATCCAGCAGGCGGTGGAGGTGACGCCGATCGCCGTGGCGGATGCGGCGCGACATTGCCTGATCCAGATAAGCGACGTCAGCATCGCGGTCGGGCGCGAAAAGCTGCTGCGCGAGCAGGCGCTGGTGCTGCGCTCGCAGACCTTCTCCGACGGCCTGACCGGCATCGCCAACCGCCGCCACTTCGACGTGGCGATGGAAAAAGAACACCGGCGCGCCAAGCGGGCCGGCACCCCGCTGTCGCTGCTGATGATCGACATCGACCACTTCAAGGCCTACAACGACCACTACGGCCACCAAAAAGGCGACCAGTGCCTGATCCAGGTGGCGGCCGCGCTGGCCAGCATGCTGAAGCGGCCGTGCGACCTGATGGCGCGCTACGGCGGCGAGGAGTTCGCGATGATTTTGCCGGAAACCGACGCCGAGCAGGCCAGGCTGATGGCCGAAGCGATCCGCGCACGGGCGCACGAATTGGCGATACCGCATGCGCGCAGCGCCGACGCCAGCCATCTGGTCACGGTCAGCATCGGCATCGCCACCAAGCAGGCCGACGAACAGGCGGAGATCGAAGCATTGATCGGCGGCGCCGACCGCGCACTCTATCAGGCCAAGCGCAGCGGACGCAATCGCATCGCCGCCCTGACGCCCTGCGACTAAGTCCAGACCCGGTAAATCCAGTAGCGCTCATCGGCGGAAGCCATCATGCGCGCCAGTTCGCCCGGCGTGTGACCGGTGATCGCGCGCGCCTCGCGGCACAGGTGCGCCTGGTCGGCGTAGCCGCCGCGCGCGGCGATGTCGGACCAGACGGCCTTGCCGCTCATGAACTCCTGGCGCGCTTCGAAGAAGGAATGCTCGGCGCGCTGCAGGCGCAGCAGCTTGCGCATCGGCTGGCCGGCGCGCGCCTTGATGCGGCGCTCGACATTGCGCGCACCGCGCCCCAGGGCGGTGTCGGCGACTTGCGCGGCCAGGTGGCGCACCCAGTCGCCGGCCGCAGCGCCGGCGCCGCCGGGCCGCGCGGCCTGCCAGCGCGGTTCCAGGAACACTTCGAGCAGCGCCAGCGCATTGTCGGGGTCGGGGTCGGCCAGTATCGACTCGGCCAAGTCCTGCCACTGCGCGCCCAGCGCCTGCTCGACCGACGCCCAGCGGTCCACCCAGGCCGACACATCGACGCCGCACAAGGCGTGCAGCACCTGCGGATAAAACATCACCATGAAGATCCGCACCGGGCCAGGATTGTAGGTGACGAGCGGACGCGTTTGCGGGCCGCAGAATACGACGCGGATGCGATCCTGCGGCGCATCGGCCGGCTCGACGACGTCCGCCTCGCCTTCCATGTAAAAGCTGAGCGAGCAATGCGGCGTGGCGGGAAAATGGTTGTAGCGGTCCTGCGCGCTGGCCAGCGGCGCCTCGACCGTGCTGCGCACGATGTAGGCGCGCACGCAGGACGCCAGCGACTTGCGCGGGAAAATCAGACGGGTGGTCGGCTTGGCAGTATCCATGTCAAATAGTTTATACCATGTCGCAAACGTTCAATACGGCGCTTGCGCTTGGTCGCAAAATGAGACCATCATCCATAGCAGAACCGAGGAACCGATATGCACCAAGCCGTCGCCACCGAACTTCGCCACATGCATGCACTGCCCGGGCCGCAGCCATGGCCGCTGGCCGGCAACCTGCCGCAGATGCGGCCCTTGCGCATCCACCAGGATGTGGAGGCATGGTGCAAGCAGTACGGCCCGCTGTTCAAGATCAGCTTTGGCCGCACGCCGGTACTCGTGGTGTCCAGCCATGAACTGGTAAGCGCGGTGCTGCGCGACCGGCCGGACGGATTCCGCCGCCCGTCGATCACGGCGCAGGTGTCGGACGAAATGGGCGGCCGGCCCGGCGTGTTCCTGGCCGAGGGCGCGGCATGGCGCGACCAGCGGCGCATGGTGATGGCGGCGCTGGCGCCGCACGCGGTGAAAGCCTACTTCCCGCCGCTGGTGGCGGTGGTGCGGCGCCTGCAACGGCGCTGGCAACAGGCCGCGCGCGACGGCAGCGTGATCGACCTGGCCGAGGACTTGAAGCGCTACAGCGTGGACATCATCGCCGGGCTGGCGTTCGGCACCGCCGTCAACACCATCGACGGCGGCGAAGACGTGATCCAGCGTCACATGGACATCGTGCTGCCGGCGGTGGCACGCCGCTCGATCGCCCTGTTCCCCTACTGGCGCTACATCAAGCTGCCGCAGGACCGAAAGCTGGACGCCAGCCTGGCGGCGCTGAACACCGCCATCGACGACCTGGTCGCCACGGCGCGCGCGCGGCTCACGGCGGAACCGGAACGCCGCGCGCATCCGGCCAATCTGCTGGAGGCGATGATCTGCGCGGCCGATGAAGGCGGCAGCGGCGTGGACGACGTGGCGGTGGCCGGCAACGTCACCACCATGCTGCTGGCGGGCGAGGATACCACCAGTCACACGCTGGCGTGGATGCTATACCTGCTGCAGCAGAATCCGGCCGCCATGCAAAAGGCGCGTGAGGAAGTGCTGCGCGTCGCACCCGATCCTGCGGCGTTCAGCATCGAGCAGATGGATGCGCTGGATTACGTGGACGCCTGCGCGCAGGAAGCCATGCGCCTGAAACCGGTGGCGCCGTTCATTCCGCTGGAAGCCTTGCGCGACAGTGTGGTGGGCGATGTGCAGGTGCCGAAAGGCGGCCTGCTGTGGTGTGTGATGCGCAACGACAGCATCTCGGAATCGCATGTGCCGCATGCGGGCGATTTCGATCCCGAGCGCTGGCTGCAGCGCGCCGAGCCAGCCATCAACAAGCACGTCTCCATGCCTTTCGGCGCGGGCGTGCGCACCTGCCCCGGGCGCTACCTGGCGCTACTGGAAATCAAACTCGCCAGCGCCATGCTGCTGTCCAGCTTTGACATCAAGTCCATCGACACCGCCGCCGGCGCCGCGCCCGAAGAACTGATGGGTTTCACCATGTCGCCGATCGGCTTGCAGATGCAGTTGCAACACTCCTGAATTGCAAGCGTATTTCGCGTGCGCGGCAGGCGTGCTACGCTCATCCTCAATATGGACGGAGGGCGCGATGCGGTTCAAATTCGAGACCAAGCGGCACGGCCGGTGTTTTGCGGAGAGCGAGCATGATGACGACGCCATTCGGGTCGAAATCTGGTACGACCAGAACACCGATCCGAAGAAGGTCGAGTACCTTCTGCACATCTCCGACGCGCCGCCGCCCAAGCAAATCACCGAGGCCGGCGCCTTGCAGGATGCGACCCGCATCGCCATCAACCACTTCCAGGCCACCAAGACCAAGGACGGCGACGAGTTCGAGATGTACTGCAGCCGCGTCACCGCGCGTTGGCCCGGCACGCTTTACAACAAGCTCGGTGGCTGAAGCAGACGGGCCGCGAACCCCTTCAGTTCCGGTGCGATCGCAGCCTTTAGCGTCATCGCGGGAATCTCGTAATCGCCGGCGTTCTGGCGACGATAAGGAATCGGCTCCGCCGTCGCCAGCGTATCGAGGCGCTGAGCAAGCTCGCCGCATACGGCGGCGAAACGCGCGTCATCCGTCGCCGCGCGGGCCGTAATGCGACTCCCAGCCGCCGGCCGTCACCACCAGCATGGCGCGCTTGCCGGCCAACGTGCCTTCGCCGTAGCGGTGGCCCCAGCGCACATCGGAATGCTCGCCGAAGCCATAGGTGTAGACCCGCTCCACCCAGCCCTTCATGATGGCTGGCATGGAGAACCACCACAGCGGAAACTGGAAGATCACCGTATCGGCCCAGCGCAGCTTTTCCTGCTCGGCCGGCACGTCGGCGCGATGGTGGACGCGCTCGGGAATTGCGCTGGCTTCCAGCGTGGCTTTCCATCCCATCGCATACAGATCCGACACGCGGACCGCATGGCCTGCGGCCTGCAGATGGCGGACAGCGTAATCTTTCAAAGCAGCGTTGAGCGAATCGGGCGCGGGATGGGCATTATTCGGCGACCCGCTGCTGCTGCCAGGCGCGCGCGGCATGCGTCCCACCGCGCGCGCCGAGGAACTGCGCGAGCCGTTGCGGCTGGCGCTGGAAGCGCTGAGTCACGCAGTCTCCCCTGCCGCCGCCTTCGATCCGGCACAGGCCGAACGAACCTGGCGCGTGGCCGCCACCGACTACGGCGTATCGACCATCCTGCTGCCGGCCATGGCAAGCTTGCGGCTGGCAGCTCCCGGCACGCGGCTGGCGGTGCAGGAACTGGCGCCGCCGCACATCGCCCGGCAGGCGGAGCAAGGTATGATCGACCTTGCCCTCCATACCAGCGACGGCGCACCGCAAGGCATGCGCCACCGACAAAGCGCTGGCGCAGGCTGGCCTGGAGCGACGCGTGATGCTATCGGTGCCGCATTTACTGTTCGTGATCTCGGCGCTGCTGCAAACCGACCTGGTAGCGATGCTGCCGGAGCGCCTGGTGCGCGGCAATCCGGCGCTGCGCGTGGTGGCCGCGCCGGTGAACATTCCCGGCTATGAAATGGCGATGCTGTAGCACGAACGCTCGCACCGCGATCCCGCCCACCAATGGCTGCGCGACCATATCGCCGCAAGCGCATAAACTAGTGGGCATGAACTCTGGGAACGCGGCTTGGACCTTGCGGCATCACCTATGGGCCTTTTCCGGGCCGCAGCGGTTAAACGGGGGTACTGGCGGTGAATACTCGTTAGCGGCGTCACCGTCGTCCTTAACAGCACCCCGAACGAAAGGGTCAGACCCTGCGGGGTCTGACCCTGGCCGCAGCGGTGTGCGGGTTGGGTTGGTGCCGCGTACTTTTAAAGCCACGAGCAACGTCAAGCCCATCATGCCGAGTAGCTTCAGATCACGACCGCAGGCCGCTGGCCGCTTTGGCCAGGTCCGTGATGCGCGCCCAGTCGCCGGCGGCGATGGCGTCTTTCGGCGTCAGCCACGAACCGCCCACGCAGGCGACGTTCTTCAGCGCCAGGAAGGCCGACGCGGTCTCTTGCGAGATGCCGCCGGTCGGGCAGAAAGTGATGTCCGGCAGCGGACCGTTGATCGCGTTCAGCATGCCGATGCCGCCGGCAGGAACCGCCGGGAACAACTTCAGTTGACGGAAGCCCTGCTCGCGCGCGGCCATGATTTCCGATGGCGTCATCACGCCCGGCAGCAGCGGCAGGCCACTGCTCTTGGCGGCGGCGATCAGCGCCGCGGTCAGGCCCGGCGACACGCCGAACACCGCGCCCGCATCGCGCGCGGCGACGAATTCTTCCGGCTGCGTCAGCGTGCCGACGCCGACGATCGCGCCTTCCACTGCGCTCATGGCGCGGATCGCGCCCAGGCCGTGCTTGGTGCGCAGGGTCACTTCCAGCACGCGGATGCCGCCGGCCACCAGCGCTTTGGCCAGCGGTACGGCGTGTTCAGGTTCGTCAATCGCGATCACTGGGATCACGGCCGAGGTACGCATAATGTCGAGCAGAGTCATGGTCATGATTTACGCTTCTTTCTTCATCGAGAAATCTTCATCGGAACCTGGCACGGTGTTGCCGACCGGGTCTTTGTCATGCAGGCCTACCGTGGTAGGAATCGGCGACGGCAGCGGGAACACGGTGGCCCCCTTCTCCGCTTCGCACACGCTGTTGCGGAACATGGAGAACAGCTCGCGGCCCATGCCGACGCCGTTGGTCGACATGTCGGCGGTCGCCATCGAACGTGCATGCCACACCGCCGAATCCACCAGCGCTTCCAGCGTGCCGGTTTCCGCGCAGACCTTGATGATGTCGCCGTCGCGCACCAGGCCCAGCGGACCGCCGGCCAGAATCTCCGGCGACACGTGGATCGCCGCCGGCACCTTGCCCGACGCGCCCGACATGCGGCCGTCGGTCACCAATGCGACCTTGCGGCCGGCGTCCTGCAGATTGGCCAGCGCCGGGGTCAGCGCGTGCAGTTCCGGCATGCCGTTGGCGCGCGGGCCTTGGAAGCGAAGCACGGCCACGAAGTCGCGGTCCAGCGTACCGGCCTTGTAGGCGTCCATGAAGTCTTCCTGCGAATTGAACACCAGCGCCGGCGCTTCCACCGTACGGTGCTGCGGCTTCACGGCCGACACCTTCATCACGGCGCGGCCCAGGTTACCCTGCACCAGCACCATGCCGCCATCCGGCGAGAACGGTGCGTCGGCCTTGCGCAACACCTTGTCGTCGCCCGACTGCAGCGGTGCGTCTTTCCAGACCACGCCCTTGCCGCCTTCACCCAGGAACGGCTCGGCGCAGTGCGCGCGCAGGCCCTTGCCCAGAATGGTGGTGACGTCGTCGTGCAGCAGGCCCGCATCCAGCAGTTCGCGGATTACGAAACCGGTGCCGCCGGCGGCGTGGAAGTGGTTCACGTCCGCTTCGCCGTTCGGATAGATGCGGCACAGCAGCGGCACCGCTTTCGACAGCTCGTCGAAGTCGTTCCAGTCGATCACGATGCCGGCCGCCTTGGCGATCGCCACCAGGTGCAGCGTGTGGTTGGTCGAACCGCCGGTGGTCAGCAGCGCCACCAGCGCGTTGACGATGGCCTTCTCATCGACCACGTGGCCGACCGGCAGATATTCGTCCGACTGGTCGCTGATGACGGCGGCGCGCTGGGCGGCGGCCTTGGTCAGTTCATCGCGCAGCGGCGTGTTCGGGGTGATGAAGGCGGCGCCCGGCAGGTGCAGGCCCATGACTTCCATCAGCATCTGGTTGCTGTTGGCGGTGCCGTAGAAGGTACAGGTGCCGGCGCCATGGTAGGACTGCGATTCGCCTTCCAGCAGTTCGGCGCGGCCGACCTTGCCCTGTGCGTACAGCTGGCGGATCTTGGCTTTCTCGGAGTTCGACAGGCCGGTGGTCATCGGGCCGGCCGGCACGAACACCGCAGGCAGGTGGCCGAAGTGCAGCGCGCCGATCAGCAGGCCCGGTACGATCTTGTCGCACACACCCAGGTAGACGGCGGAATCGAACATATTGTGCGACAGCGCCACGGCGGTCGACATGGCGATCGCGTCGCGCGAGAACAGCGACAGCTCCATGCCCGGCTGGCCTTGGGTCACGCCGTCACACATGGCCGGGGTGCCGCCGGCGAATTGCGCCACGGCGCCGACTTCGCGCACGGCATCCTTGATAATCTGCGGGAAGCGCTCGAACGGCTGGTGCGCCGACAGCATGTCGTTGTAGGCCGAGATAATCGCCACCGATGGCTTTTTGACTTCCTTCAGCACCAGCTTGTCGTTGGCCGGGAAGGCGGCAAAGCCGTGCGCCAGATTGGTACAGGCCAAAGCGCCGCGCTGCGGACCGCCTTTGATACGGGCCGCTTCAAGATGGGCCAAATATGCGCCGCGCGATGGTTTGCTGCGCTGGATAATGCGAGCGGTGACGGTTTCTAGGACTGGATGCAACGCCATGATCGTTCCTTATGAATGGTTTCCGTGAAATTTTACTACAAAATAGCAAAACGGACTGTCTTTTCTGAGACAGGATGCCTTGCACCGGCGGTCCGTAACACGGCTACATCCTCCCTGCGGAGGGCACAAATAAAGCAAGCGCAGGGGTTAAGCCGTAGTGAATTTACCTGATTTTCCTGTATTATTCGACCATCTTCCCTCTATTCAACAGCCGACATTATGCGCCAGCCTGCACTCACTTCCACCGCGAGCTTCCAAGCCCTTGAATCCCACGCCGCCGAGGCCAAAGACTGGCAATTGCGCCAGCTGTTCGCCGCCGACGCGCAGCGTTTCCCCAAACTGACGGTCGACGCGGCCGGCTTGTTCCTCGATTATTCGAAGAACCGCCTGGACGCCACCACCGTCGGCCTGTTGCTGGACCTGGCCCGTGAACGCGGCGTGGAACGCCAGCGCGACGCCATGCTCAGCGGCGAGAAGATCAATCTTACCGAACAACGCGCCGTGCTGCACACAGCCCTGCGTATGCCGCGCGGCAAAGCGCTGGTGGTCGACGGCCAGGACGTCAACGCCGACGTGCACGCGGTGCTGGACCACGTCAAGGACTTCACCGACCGCGTGCGCAGCGGCGCATGGCTTGGCTACAGCGGCAAGCCGATCACCGATGTGGTCAACGTCGGCATCGGCGGTTCGGACCTGGGTCCGAAGATGGCCGTGCTGGCGCTGCGCTCATTCGCGCACCCGCGCCTGAAGATGCACTTCGTCTCCAACGTCGACGGCCATGACATGGACGCCGCGCTGGCGCAGGTGAATCCTGAAACGACTTTGTTTATCATCGCCTCCAAAACCTTCACCACCGCCGAGACCATGCTGAACGCGAACACCGCGCGCACCTGGTTCCTGCAGAACGGCGGCACCAACGACAACCTGGCCAAGCACTTCGTGGCCGTATCGACCAACACCAAATCGGTGGCGCAATTCGGCATCGACACCGCCAATATGTTCCCGTTCTGGGACTGGGTCGGCGGCCGTTACTCGGTATGGTCGGCGATCGGTTTGTCGGTGGCGCTGGCGGTGGGCTTCGGCTACTTCAGCGATTTCCTGGCCGGCGCCCACGCGATGGACGAACACTTCCGTGTAGCGCCGCTGGAGCAGAACATGCCGGTGCTGCTGGCCATGGTCGGCTTCTGGAACCGCCAGTTCCTCAACGCCGCTTCGCTGTCGATCGCGCCGTACCACCAGGACCTGAACCGCTTCCCGGCCTATCTGCAACAGCTGGACATGGAATCGAACGGCAAGCGTGTCACCCGCAGCGGCGGCGAAGTCGACACCGTCACCTGCCCGGTGGTGTGGGGCGAATGCGGCACCAACGCGCAACACGCTTACTTCCAGCTGCTGCACCAGGGCACGGACGTCACCCCGATGGACTTCATCGCCGCGCTGCGCGCGACGCACGACCTGCCTGGCCACCACGACGCGCTGCTGGCCAACTGCTTCGCGCAATCGGAAGCCTTCATGACCGGCAAAACCGCCGATGAAGTGCGCGCCGACCTGGTCGCCGCCAATGTCGGCGCCGAGGAAATCGACGCGCTGGTGCCGCACAAGACCTTCCCCGGCAACCGCCCATCCAACACCATCCTGATGGAACAGCTGACGCCGGCCACGCTGGGCGCGCTGATCGCGCTGTATGAGCACAAGACCTTTGTGCAGGGCGTGATCTGGGATGTGAACAGCTTCGACCAGTGGGGCGTGGAGCTGGGCAAGGTGCTGGCGAAAAACATCCAGTCGGAGCTGACCGGCGAAGTGAAACCGGAGCGTCACGACAGCTCGACCAATGGCTTGATCATCATGGCGAAAGCGGCGCAACACATATGAGCACCCCACACATTGAAGTCGCCTACGACGCCGTGATGCAAACCGGCGAGTGCCCGTTGTGGCACCCGCAGGAGCGCGTGCTGTATTGGGTGGATATTCCCGCCCTTACCGTGCATCGCCTGAATCCCACCAGCGGCGCGCATCGTTGCTGGAAGCTGCCGAGCGAGCCGGCCACGCTGGGCATCAGCGACCAGGGCGGCTTGATCGTCGCCATGCGCAGCGGCTTTGCGCATCTGGATACCGGCTCGGACGCAGTGCGCCTGACCGAGATCGTGGCGGCGCCTTACGACCAGTCGATTACGCGCTTCAACGATGGCCATGTGGACCCTGCTGGTCGTTTCTGGGTCGGCACCATTTACGAACCGCGCGACAAGCCGGCGGCGGAGATGTATGTGCTGGAACAGGGCAAGCTGCGCAAGGCCTGGTCGGGTGGCATGACCAATTCGAACGGGTCGGGCTTCAGCCCGGACCGGAAGTCGATGTATCACGCCGATACGGCCGCGCATCGCGTGACCAAACTGGATTTCAATGTGGCGACCGGCGCGGTGGAGAACCAGCGCTTGCTGCATCAGTTCTCGATGGATAAAGAGAACAACTACGGCGGCCGTCCGGATGGTGCTGCGGTGGACAGCGAGGGCAATTATTGGGTGGCGATGTTCGAGGGCGCGCGGATTGCCAAGCTGTCGCCCGAGGGCGCGCTGCTGGGCGAGATCAAGCTGCCGGTGCGCTGCCCGACCATGCCGGCGTTCGGCGGGGCGGACTTGAAGACCCTGTACGTCACCAGCGCCGGCGCGCGTCCGGCGCCGGAACTGGCGCAGTATCCGTTGAGCGGCAAGCTGCTGGCGATACGGATGGAGGTTGCGGGGCGCGAGGAGCCGGTGTACCGCAGCGCCTGAGCCGCACTAAGGTCAGAGGCGCCTTAGCCCGCAGCGGATCGCCGTGCGGGTTATAGCGCGGACGCCAGTCGGAGGTGCGGCTGGCGCGCTTTCGACACATCCAGCTTGAACGCCGACACCAGCGTCGTTAAATGCTGCGCTTCCTGCGCCAACGCATCGGCCGCCGCCGCATCCTCCTCCACCAACGCCGCATTCTGCTGCGTGCTCTCGTCAAACTCCACGATCGCGCTGTTGATCCTCTCTATCCCCTCGTTCTGCTCCTGATTCGCATTGCTCATCTCGCCCATGATGGCCGTGACGCGCTGCACGCTGTCCACCACCTCCAGCATGGTGGCGCCGGCTTCGTCCACCAGCCTGCTGCCGCTGTCGACCGTCTGCACCGTATTACCGATCAACTCCTTGATCTCCTTGGCCGCCGCCGCCGAGCGATGCGCCAGGCTGCGCACCTCGGACGCCACCACTGCAAAGCCCCTGCCCTGCTCCCCGGCGCGCGCCGCCTCCACCGCCGCGTTCAAGGCCAGGATATTGGTCTGGAACGCAATCCCGTCGATGACGCCGATGATGTCCACAATCTGCCGCGACGACGCATTGATCTCGCCCATGGTGTCGACTACCTGCCGCACCGCCTCGCCGCCCTTGGCCGCGATCTGCGATGCGCTCTGCGCCAGCTCATTGGCCTGGCGCGCGCTTTCATTGTTCTGCCTTACAGTCGCCGCCAGGCGCGACATCGAGGCCGCCGTCTGCTCGATGCTGCCGGCTTGCCGCTCGGTGCGGCGCGACAGCTCCGCATTACCCTGCGCGATTTCACCGGAGGCGCCGGCAATCGTGTGGGCGCCATCGCGCACGCCGGCGATGGTGTCGCGCATGGTCACCAGCATCTCCACCAGCGAGCGCGCCAGGCGGCTGCGCGGCACCGCTGCGGCGCTGGCCGACAAATCGATCCGTCCCTCAATCGCCGCCAGCGTCGATACGATGCTCTCCAGCTCCGCCGCCTGGCAGGCCGCGCGACGCAGTATCATCGCCAGGAAGATCAGCACCGCCGACTCCACCACCACATACGCCGCATGAATGAACACGGTCGACAACTGCGGACGGGTGAAGCACATCACGCCATAATTCCATTCCTGCAGATAGTGGAAACTCAGGTGATGCACGGCGATCACGCCGGCCGCCACCACCACCGGCTTCCAGTCGCGGTAAGCCAGCAAAAACGCCAGATAGACGAAGATCCCGAAATGCAGCTCGGTCAGGCCTGCGCCCTGGTGGATGTTCAGGGCCGCGAACACCATCACGCTCACCGCCACCACGCAGCGCGTCAGCACCGAGCCCGGCGCGCTGAAATGCAGCGCGGTCGGCAGCCCCGCCGCCGGCAAGCCGACCAGCAGCGCCAGCATCCAGCTGTCGTTCAGGCCCGCCAGCGCCAGCGAAAACAGCTGCAGCGCCCACAGTACGCACAGCATCAGCTTGTCGGCCTGCACGGCAATCGCCTGCAAGGGGTCGTATTTATTCGTCATGAATTGCTCCGTGGCTGGGACATCCAGCGCAATGCGACTGCACGCGACGACGAGCCAGCTTATAATTTGAGAGTTCGGGGTGGCCGGCGGGGCGAGGGCCGGGATATCTGGGGCCGCAATGGGGCGGCGCATGCGCGACATGATCCAGTGTGGCCGCGCAATATGGCGCGGTACGGCGTACAGATCGCATGCAGGAATACGGCCATTATAACGCATAATTCCACGTGGAAACTAACTGTCGCGGTTCTGTCGTCGCGCGCTTACCTCATAGGAGAATGTAGTAAAATTACTTGCACTACACGCATATAAGTAGTAAATTTACACCAGCGGCCGCGTGCTGCGCGCGGCGATTCCTTCGGCACTTTTTTTGCGACGACACTCATACTATGGCTCTTTCCGATTTTGATCTGGTTCTGTTTGGCGGCAGCGGCGATCTGGCGATGCGCAAATTGCTGCCCGCGATGTATGCCCGCGATGTAGCCAACGACTTGCCCGACACGGCACGCATCATTTGCGTCGGCCGCGCGGACGCCAGCCAGGAAGACTTCCTGCAAACCGTGGAAACCACGTCCAAGCCGCTGATCAAATCGCCGGCCGTGACGCCGGCCGCGTGGTCGCGCTTTACCGCGCGCATCGTCTACGTGTCGCTCAACGCCACCGACGCCGCCACCTACAAGCCGCTGGTCGACGCCCTGCGCAAGGATGAGGCGATCACCAAGGTCTACTACCTGGCCACCCCGCCGGCCATCTTCGCCAAGATTTGCGAGAGCCTGAAGGAAAACGGCCTGGTCACGCCGAATTCGCGCGTGGTGCTGGAAAAACCGCTGGGCCGCGACCTGGCCTCGGCCAAGCAGATCAACGCCGAAGTGGGCAAGGTCTTCGAAGAGTCGCAGATCTACCGCATCGACCACTACCTGGGCAAGGAGACCGTGCAGAATCTGCTGGCCCTGCGCTTCGGTAACATCCTGTTCGAACCGCTGTGGCGCCGCGAGTGGATCTCCGACGTCCAGATCACCATCGCCGAGAAGCTGGGCGTGGGCAACCGCCTCGGCTACTACGACACCTCGGGCGCGCTGCGCGACATGCTGCAGAACCACTTGCTGCAACTGCTGTGTATCGTCGCCATGGAACCGCCGACCTCGATCGCGCCGGACGCCGTGCGCGACGCCAAGCTGCAGGTGCTGCGCTCGCTGAAAAAATTCACCCCGACCACGCTGGCGCAGAACATCGTGCGCGGCCAGTACCGCGCCGGCCACGTCGATGGCAAGGCGGTCCCGAGCTACCGCGACGAGCCGGATGCACCGGCCCATTCGCGCACCGAAACCTTCGTGGCAATGAAAGCCGAAATCGACACCTGGCGCTGGGCCGGCGTGCCGTTCTACCTGCGCACCGGCAAGCGCATGGCCGACGGCCTGGCCGAAATCGTGGTGCGCTTCAAGCAGATTCCGCACTCGATCTTCAATCAGCCGACCAACAGCTTCCAGCCGAATTCGCTGGTGATCCGCCTGCAGCCCGACGAAGGCCTGCGCATGAACCTGATGGCCAAGACGCCGGGCGACGGCATGCGCCTGAAGCAGGCCGAGCTGGAACTGGACTTCCGCGAACAATTCAAATCGCCGCGCATGGAAGCCTACGAGCGCCTGCTGCTCGACGTGCTGCGCGGCCAACTGACGCTGTTCATGCGCGGCGACGAACTGGAAGCGGCCTGGGAATGGGTCGAACCTATCCTCGACAGCTGGGAATCGGAAGACAGCTACCCGCTGCCTTACTCCTCCGGCACCTGGGGCCCTGCGGCGGCCTCGGCACTGATCGGCCGCGACGGCCTGCAGTGGCGCGAAGAAGTACTGCCTGAGGATTGAACCTAGATGCTGCTCGATTCCATACGCACCCAACTCGACTCGCTCTCCAAATCGGAGCGCAAGGTGGCGTTGGCCGTGCTCGAACACCCGACCCAGACAGTCAACCAGAACATCACTGCGTTGGCCAAAAGTGCGCAGGTGTCCGAGCCGACCGTGGTGCGATTCTGCCGCACGCTGGGCTACGACGGCTGGCATGAGTTCAAGCTCAAGCTGGCGCAGGGCCTGGCGCTGGCCCTGCCCGGCCTGAACGAGCAGCCGACCCAGGACGACCTGGCGGCGGACCTGGTCAACAAGATCTGCAGCCGCTCCATCAACACCTTGCTGGACCTGCGCAACAACCTCGACCCGGAAGCAATCCAGAGGGCGCTCGACATTCTGTCGAAAGCCAACAAGATCGAATTTTATGGCCAGGGCACGTCCGGCATCGTGGCGGCCGACGCCCAGCACAAGTTCTTCCGCTCCGGCGTGCCGACGGTGGCCTATGCCGATCCCCACATCCACAGCATCGCCGCCGCGCTGCTGCGCACCGGCGACGCGCTGGTGGCCATCTCGCAGCGCGGCAACAGCCCGTCGCTGGTGCGCTCGGTCAAGCTGGCCAAGCGCGGCGGCGCCGAAGTGATCGTGCTGGCGCCGTCCGGCACGCCGCTGGCCGACCTGGCCACGGTGCTGATCCCGATCGACCTGATCTTCAACATCGACCCCTACACGCCGATCTCGGCGCGCCTGGCCTACCTGGTGGTGATCGACGTGCTGGCGGTCGGCCTGGCCCTGCAGCGCGGCCCCGAGTTCCGCAAAAAAATGCAAAACGCCCAGAAAGCCTTGCAAGAGTTCGACCTGCAATTCGATTCGTTTATCGGCTAAGCTCGACTATTGTGCTTGTGATAAAGTATGGCTTTGCTGCATACACAACCTTGCGCCATGCAAACACGTACTTCACAGCGCATCCCCCTGCTGAGCACCAGCGTTCCCGGCCTCGACCAGATCCTGGGCGGCGGTTTTCCCGCCCATAGCATCTATCTGATCCAGGGCCTGGCCGGCAGCGGCAAGACCACGCTGGCCTGCCAGATCGCTTTCCAGCACGCGCAGCAGGGCAAGAAAGTCCTGATTCTGACGCTGATCGCCGAAACCCACGGCAAGATGCTCAACCATCTCAGCAACTTCTCGTTCTTCGATGAAAACCTGGTCGGCGAACACATCCAATTCATCGGCGCCTACAGCGACCTGCTTAAGGGCGGCCTGCGCGAGTTGCTGAAGTCGATCGCCACCACCCTGGCCGAACAGCGCCCCGACATCATGGTCATCGACGGCTTCCGCACCGTGCGCGAAACCCGGCCGTCGGACGTGGCCTTGTCGGAATTCATGCTGTCGCTGAACTCGCTGGTGTCGACCATGCAGTGCACCACCTTCCTGCTGTCACCCACCGAAGGCAACCTGCCCGACTCGGAAAACACCCTGGTCGACGGCCTGATCGAACTCAGCCAGTTTGAAAGCGGCATGCAGCTGATCCGCGAGATCAAGGTCTTCAAGCTGCGCGGCAGCAAGCATCTGCTCGGCCGCCATGTGTTCGAGGTGGGCGAGGACGGCGTGGCGATCTACCCGCGCCTGGAAGCAGTAAGCTCGGTGTCGGTGGCGATGCCGTCGGCCTCGCGCGAGCGGCTTGGCTTTGGCATCCCCGGCTGGGACCAGCTGACCAACGGCGGCGTCGCCAAGGGCTCGACCACCGCCCTGCTGGGCAATCCCGGCGTCGGCAAGACGCTGATGGGCCTGCACTTCATCCGCGCAGGCTTGCAGCGCGGCGAGCATTGCCTGATTGCCGGCTTCTACGAGTCGCCGCAACGCCTGCTGGAAAAGGCGCGCGGCGTCGGCATCGAACTGGCGCCCTATTTCGACAACGGTACGCTGCAGATCATCTGGCATCCGCCGCTGGAAGTGCTGGTCGACAGCCTGGCGCACGGCATCCTGCGCAACGTCAGCGAGCGCAAGGTGTCACGCCTGCTGATCGACGGCATCGACGGCCTGCGCCAGTTGATCCTGCACGAGGGCCGCTCGCACTCCTTCCTGGCGGCGCTGGTCAACGAGCTGCGGGTCCGCAACGTCACCACTTTCTTCACGCAGGAGCTGCCTTATTTCGGCAACGGCCCATCGCAGACCGAAGTGGCCTCGTCGATGCTGTTCGAGAACATCATCCTGCTGCGCTACGTCGACGTCAGCGGCATGAACCTGCGCCAGATCGGCGTGCTCAAGCTGCGCGAAAACGGCTACGACGCCGCCAACCACGTGCTGCATATTTCGGATTACGGTATGAGCATCGACGAGCCGGTGCCGGCTGCGGCCGTGCCGGCGCGCCAGCCCTAGGCCGGCCATGAGCGAGCATCCCGCATCCATGGACGGCGCGCCGGACGGCAAGCTGATCCTCGTCGTCGACGACGAGTTCGACGTGCTGTCGGCCTACACCATGCTGTTCGAGTTCAGCGGCTTTCGCGTGCTGACCGCCGGCAACGGCGCCGAGGCGCTGGCCGCCGCGCGCCGCCAGCGGCCCGACATCGTGGTGTCCGACTACATGATGCCGGTGATGAACGGCGCCGATATGTGCGTGGCCTGGCGCGCCGATCCCGCCCTGTCCGCCATCCCCATCATCATGACCAGCGCCGGCATCCTGCCGCGCGCACCGGTGCCGCCGTACGACAGCTTCTACCGCAAGCCGGTAGCGTTCGACGTGCTGCTGGCGGAAATCCGGCGGCTCATCGCTGCGGCTTAAGCGTAACTTCGGAGTAAAATAGGCGGGACAACAACTCCTTTATCAGATTGGCAGCACTTATGAACCAACTAGAACAGCTCAAACAGTACACCACCGTGGTGGCCGACACCGGCGACTTCCAGGCCATCCAGCAATACACCCCGCGCGACGCCACCACCAACCCGTCGCTGATCCTCAAGGCCGTACAGAAGGACGAGTACAAGCCGCTGCTGGAAAAAGCCGTGCGCGACAACCTCGACGCCAGCACCGGCGAAGTGATCGACCACCTGCTGGTGGCCTTCGGCAAGCAGATCCTGCGGGTGATCCCGGGCCGCGTGTCGACCGAAATCGACGCCGCGCTGTCGTTCAACACCACCGCCTCGGTGGCCAAGGGCCGCGAGCTGATCAAGCTGTACGAAAAGAACGGCATCGACCGCGAGCGCGTGCTGATCAAGATGGCCTCGACCTGGGAAGGCATCCGCGCCGCCGAGATCCTGGAAAAGGAAGGCATCCACACCAATATGACGCTGCTGTTCTCGCTGCCGCAGGCCATTGCCTGCGCCGAAGCCGGCGCCAAGCTGATTTCGCCGTTCGTCGGCCGCATCTACGACTGGTACAAGAAATCCACCGGCCTCGACTACCAGGGCGCGGAAGATCCGGGCGTGCAGTCGGTCAAGCGCATCTACAACTACTACCGCAAGTTCGGCTACAACACCGAGGTGATGGGCGCCAGCTTCCGCAACACCAGCCAGATCATCGAACTGGCCGGCTGCGACCTGCTCACCATCAGCCCGGACCTGCTGCAAAAGCTGGCCGACACCAACGCCCCGCTGGAGCGCAAGCTGAGCGCCGACAGCGGCCGCAGCGCCGCCATCGGCAAGATCTCGGTCGATGAAGCGACCTTCCGCTTCATGCTGAACGAAGACGCGATGGCCACCGAGAAGACCGCCGAAGGCATCCGCGCCTTCGTGGCCGACACCGGCAAGCTGAAGCAAATCATCTCCGGCATGCGCTGATCGCGTCAGTCTTAATCAGGCTTGCAAGTAAAAAGGCAGGAGAGCGGCACGGTCCGCCCTCCTGCCTTTTTTGCATTACAATCTTGCATCAACTACAAAATCCGATCACGAGACCATCCATGAGATTCGTTCCTCGTTGCACCGCCGTTGTTGCCGCCAGCATCACCCTGTTGAGCGGCTGCGGCGACCAGGCTCCAGCCCCTTCCGCTCCGCCGCCCGCCACCGTAGCCGTCATCACCGTCGCTCCCACCGCCCTCACCGTCAACAGCGAACTGCCCGGCCGCACCGAAGCCTCGCGCACCGCCCAGGTGCGCGCGCGAACCGCCGGCATCGTGCTGGAACGGGTCTACCGCGAAGGCGGCGACGTCAAGGCCGGCGAGGTGCTGTTCCGCATCGACCCTTCGCAGTTCAAGGCCTCGTTCGACAGCGCGCAGGCGGCCGTGGCCAAGGCCGATGCCAACCTGGCGCAGGCCGATCTCAAGGTGAAACGGTACACGCCATTATTGGCCGCGCAGGCGGTCAGCCAGCAGGAATACGACGACGCCCTCACCGCCCAGAAGCAGGCGGCGGCCGACCTGGCCACCAGCAAGGCGGCGCGCACCAATGCCGGCCTGACGCTGGGCTACGCCACCGTCACCGCGCCGATCTCCGGCCGCGTCAGCCGCGCGCTGGTGACCGAGGGCGCCTTGGTGGGCCAGGGCGAAGCGACGCCGATGGCCACCGTACAGCAGCTCGACCCGATCTACGTCACCATCACGCAATCGTCCACCGAGGTGCTGAAGCTGCAGCGCGCGCTGGCCGACGGCAAGCTCGATCGGGCCGGCAAAGGCGGCGGCAAGAGCGAGGCGCGCGTCACGTTGGTGACGGAAGACGGCCAGCCCTACCCGCATGCCGGCAAGCTGCTGTTCTCGGACGTCGCGGTTGACGAGAGCACCGGCTCGGTTGCCATGCGCGCATCCTTCCCGAATCCGGATCGGGTGCTGCTGCCCGGGATGTACGTGCGCGCCCGGCTCGAGCAGGGCGTGAGCCGGGCCGCCATCGCCGTGCCGCAGCAAGCCATCGTGCGCACCAACGAAGGGGCGACCGTGCTGGTGGTGGGCGCCGACAACAAGGTGGTGTCGCAACCGGTGACGGCCACCGCCAACGACGGCAACAACTGGGTGGTCAGCGCCGGCCTGCAGGGCGGCGAACGCATCGTGGTCGAGGGCTTCCAGAAGGCCAAGCCAGGCGCCACGGTCAATCCGCAGCCGTGGAAGGGCCCTGCCGGCGCCACGCCAGCCGCAGCAGCAGCAGCAGCGCCTACCAAGTAAGCGGGGAGCGCACATGGCCAAGTTCTTTATCGACCGCCCGGTATTCGCGTGGGTGATCGCCCTGTTCATCCTGCTCGGCGGGATGCTGGCGATTACCATGCTGCCGGTGTCGCAGTATCCGACCATCGCCCCGCCGTCCATCGTGGTCACGGCCAACTATCCCGGCGCCACCGCGCAGGTGCTGGACGACGCCGTCACCAGCGTCATCGAGCAGGAGATGAACGGCGCCGACGGCCTGCAATACGTCGAATCGCAAAGCGAGGCCAGTGGCGCGGTCAACGTCACCGTCACCTTCGTGCCGGGCACGAACCCGGACCTGGCGGCGGTCGATGTGCAGAACCGCATCAAGCGCATCGAATCGCGCCTGCCGGCGGCGGTAACGCAGCAAGGCGTGCAGGTGAACAAGGCGCGCTCGAACATCCTGATGTTCGTCGGCCTGACCTCCACCGACGGCCGCCTCGACCCGACCGGCTTGGGCGACTACATGGCGCGCAACGTGGTCAATGAAGTCAAGCGCATCCCCGGCGTGGGCCAGGCACAGTTGTTCGGCACCGAGCGCGCCATGCGCATCTGGGTCGATCCGCAAAAACTCATCGGCCTGAAACTGAATATGGCCGACGTCACGGCCGCCATCCGCGCGCAGAACGCGCAGGTCACTTCCGGCACGCTGGGCGACCTGCCCAGCCCCGCGCAGCAAACCTTCTCGGCGCCGATCGTGGTGTCGGGCCAGCTAACCTCCACCACGGAGTTCGGCAACATCGTGCTGCGCGCGAATCCCAACGGGGCACTGGTGCGCTTAAAGGACGTGGCGCGGGTGGAAATGGGCGGCGCCAACTTCAACACCAACGCGCGCCTCAACGGCCAGCCGTTTGCCGCGCTGGCCGTGCAGCTTTCGCTGACCGGCAACGCGCTGCAAACCGCCACCGCCGTGCGCGAGAAGATGGAGCAGCTGTCGAAGTACTTCCCGCCCGGCGTGAAGTACGAAGTCCCCTACGACACCTCGCTGTTCGTCAAGATCTCGATCGAGGAAGTGGTCAAGACCCTGCTCGAAGCGGTGCTGCTGGTATTCCTGGTGATGTACGTGTTCCTGCAGAATATCCGCTACACGCTGATCCCGACCATCGTGGTGCCGGTGGCGCTGATGGGCACCTTCGCCATGATGCAGCTGTTCGGCTTCTCCATCAACGTGCTGACCATGTTCGGCATGGTGCTGGCGATCGGCATCCTGGTCGACGATGCCATCGTGGTGGTGGAAAACGTCGAGCGCATCATGAGCGAGGAAGGCCTGTCGCCGCGCGACGCCACGCGCAAGGCCATGGAACAGATCACCGGCGCCATCATCGGCATCACGCTGGTGCTGGTGGCGGTGTTCATCCCGATGGCCTTCTTCGGCGGCGCGGTCGGCGCGATCTATCGCCAGTTCTCGCTGGCGATGGTGTCGGCCATGCTGTTCTCGGCGCTGATGGCGCTGACCCTGACGCCGGCGCTGTGCGCCACCATGCTCAAGCCGGTGCAGGCCGGCCATCACCATGAGAAGAAAGGCTTCTTCGGCTGGTTCAACCGCAAATTCGCGATCACCGCCACCGGCTACCAGCGCGTGATCGCCAATATCCTCAAGCGCACCGGCCGCTATCTGGCGGTGTTCGCGCTGCTGTGCGGCGTGGTGGGCTGGCTGTACGTCAAGCTGCCCTCGTCCTTCCTGCCGAACGAAGACCAGGGCTACCTGATCGCCAATGTGCAGCTGCCGCCGGGGGCTTCGCTGTCGCGCACGCAGGCCGTGCTGGCGCAGGCCGACGCCTACTTCCGCAAGCAGCCTTCCGTGGCGCGCACCATCGCGGTGGCGGGCTTCTCGTTCTCGGGCAGCGGCCAGAACGCGGGCCTGATCTTCGTGCCGCTCAAGGACTGGAAGGAACGCGGCGCCGGCGAATCGGCGCAGGAGATTGCGCAGCGCGCCTTCAAGGACTTGTCGGGCATACCGGATGCGGTGATCTTCCCGCTCAGCCCTCCGCCGATTCGTGAACTGGGCAACGCCACCGGCATCACCGCGCGCCTGCAGGACCGCAGCGCGCAGGGCCACGATGCTCTCGTCGCGGCGCGCAACCAGTTGCTGCAACTGGCGGGCAAGAGCGAGGTGCTGAAAGGCGTGCGGCCGGAAGGACTGGAAGACGCGCCGCAGCTGCAGGTGCTGATCGACCGCGAGAAAGCCAACGCGCTGGGCGTGGCCTTTGCCGACATCAACTCGATGATGTCGACCGCGCTGGGCTCCTCCTACGTCAACGACTTTACCAGCAGCGGGCGCCAGCAGCGCGTCATCGTGCAGGCCGACGCGACGCGCCGCTTGCAGCCGCAGGACATCATGCAGCTCAACGTGCGCAGCGCCAGCGGCGCCATGGTGCCGTTCTCCTCGTTCGCATCCTCGCGCTGGATACAGGGACCGGTGCAGCTGGTGCGCTACAACGGCTACCCGGCCATCAAGCTGACCGGCGACGCCGCCCCCGGCCGCTCCACCGGCGAGGCGATGGCCGAACTGGAACGCCTGGCCGAGCAACTGCCGCCCGGCTTCGGCATCGAATGGACCGGCCAGTCGCTGGAAGAAAAGACCTCCGGCTCGCAAGCGCCGATGCTGTTCGCGCTGTCGATGCTGGCCGCGTTCCTGGTGCTGGCCGCGCTGTATGAAAGCGAATCGATACCGGTGGCGGTGCTGCTGGTGGTGCCGCTGGGCGTACTGGGCGCGCTGCTCGGCGCGCACCTGCGCGGACTGCCGAACGACGTCTACTTCAAGGTCGGCCTGATCGCCATCATCGGCCTGTCGGCCAAGAACGCGATCCTGATCATCGAGTTTGCCAAAGACCTGCAGGCGCAGGGCAAGGGACTGATCGAGTCGACGCTGGAGGCGGTGCACCTGCGCTTCCGCCCCATCATCATGACCTCGCTGGCCTTCATCCTCGGCGTGCTGCCGCTGGTGATTGCCACCGGCGCCGGATCGGCCAGCCAGCGCGCCATCGGCACCGGCGTCATGGGCGGCATGATCACCGCCACGGTGCTGGCGGTGTTCCTGGTGCCGGTATTTTTTGTAGTGGTGCGCCGCATCTTCAAAGGCAGCGAGCGGCAACGCAAGCTGGCCGCGCATGAACTGAATGATAGAAAACATGAAAACTTTGACTAAAACCGCCGCGTTGCTCAGCGTGGGGCTGCTGTCGGCATGCTCGATGGCGCCGACCTACGAACGCCCGGCCGCACCCGTGGCCGCATCCTATCCAGCCGACAGCGCCGGCGCGGCATCGCGCACCAGCGCCACCCTGCCGCTGCCGGCCAACGCCAAAGCCCCGGTCGATACCGGCTGGCGCGAGTACTTCAGCGACGAAGCGCTGCGACAGCTGATCGCCGCCGCGCTGGAAAACAACCGCGACCTGCGCACGGCGGTGCTGCGCATCGATGAAGCGCGCGCGCAGTACAACATCCAGTCGGCCGACCGGCTGCCCAACCTCAACGCCAGCTTCAGCGACGCGCGCGCCAAGACGCCGGCCTACCTGTCGGGCAGCGGCCAATCGACCATCGGCCAGCGCTACGACGTCGGCGTCTCGGTATCGTCGTTCGAGCTGGATTTCTTCGGTCGGGTCAAAAGCCTGAACGACGCCGCACTGGCGAGCTACCTGGCCACCGAAGAAGCGCGCCAGGCGGCGCAGATCGCGCTGGTGGCGCAAGTGGCGCAGGCCTTCTACACCGAGCGCTCCTACGCCGAACAGTATGCGCTGGCGCAGCAAACCTACGAGGCACGTGCCCGCAGCTACAGGCTCACGCAGCAACGCGCGGAAGCCGGCGCTTCTTCGCGCCTCGACCTGCGCTCCAATGAAACGCTGATGGAAACCGCACGTGCCGCCGCGCTGACGCTGGCCCGCCAGCGCGCGCAGGCGCAGAACACGCTGACGCTGCTGGTCGGCCAGCCGCAAGGCCGCGCCGCCGGCGCCATGCCCACCGACGCACAACTCGACAGCCTGAGCGCGCTGCCGGAAGGCCTGCCCTCCGACCTGCTCGCACGCCGTCCCGACATCCGCGCCGCCGAACAGCGCCTGAAGGCGGCCAACGCCAGCATCGGCGCCGCGCGCGCCGCCTTCTTCCCGCGCATCGGCCTGACGGCGGCGCTGGGCAGCAGCAGCCCGTCGCTACACGGCCTGTTCGACAGCGGCTCGGGCAGCTGGTCGTTCGCGCCGCAA
The DNA here is from genome assembly GCA_041874725.1 of Duganella sp. BuS-21. GTDB lineage: Bacteria > Pseudomonadota > Gammaproteobacteria > Burkholderiales > Burkholderiaceae_D > Rugamonas. The sequence continues at coordinate 5,346,315 of CP097466.1, forward strand.
CTGACGCTGCCCATTTTCGACGCCGGCCGCAACCGCGCCAACCTGACGCTGTCCGAGGTGCGCAAGAACCTGGCCGTGGCCGACTACGAAAAAACCGTGCAGACCGCGTTCCGCGAAGTGGCCGACGCGCTGGCCGCACGCGACTATCTCGGCGAGCAGGTGAACGCCCAGCGCGCCGTCCAGGACGCCCAGGCCGACCGTCTCAAGCTGCTGCAACTGCGCTTCGACAACGGCGTGGCCAACGCGCTGGACGTGCTGGACGCCCAGCGCGAACTGTTCAGCGCCCAGCAAACGCTGGTGCAGGCGCGCCTGCTGCGCACCACCACCGCCATCGACCTGTATCGCGCCCTGGGGGGCGGCATCAAGTAAGCGAAATAAAGCTCATGACTACATCGATCACCATCCGCCTCGGTCAGCGGGCGCGCCAGCGGATCGCCGCCGAAGGCGTGCTGGCCGCCGATATCGCCGTCGTCCCCGCCGCTGCGGGCGGTCCCAAAGGCCTGATCCTGCATGGCCTGGATTGCTGGATGTTCGGCGAGTTTTTCCCGACCGCGCCGCGCCGGCGCCGCCTGGTCGGCGCCTCGATCGGCGCCTGGCGCATGGCCGCTTCCGCCTTCGACGATCCGGTCGCCGCCCACAAGCGCCTGGCGCGCCTGTACGCCGACCAGCGCTACGCCGACAAGGTCAGCGCCGCCGACATCTCGCGCAATTGCCGCGCTTTGCTCGACGAGCTGCTCGACGGCCGCGCGCAGGAAGTGATCGGGCATCCCGAACACCACGTCTCCATCATCACCATGCGCGGCATCGGCCCGCTGGCCAACGCCCACAGCGCGCGCTGGCGCGAAATGGCCGGTTTCCTGATGGCCGCCGCCGGCAACGCGCTGTCGCGCCGGCGTCTGGCCGCGAGCATGGAGCGCGTGATCTTCCAGCATCCGGAGGCGGACGCCGCCTGGCTGCGCGACGACTTCGATGCCTTCGCCGGCCACTTCGTCAACCTCTCGCCCGATAATCTGCGCGACGCCCTGCTCGCCTCGGGCTCGATCCCGCTGGTACTGGAAGCGGTCACCGGCATCGCCGGCGCACCTGACGGTCCTTACTGGGACGGCGGCTTGATCGACTACCATCTGCACCTGCCCTACCAGCGCGATCCCGGCCTGGTGCTCTACCCGCACTTCAACGACTACATCGTGCCCGGTTGGCTCGACAAGTCGATGCCGTGGCGCCGCGTCAAGGACCACGCGCTGGACAATATGATCCTGGTGTCGCCGTCGCCGGACTTCGTCTCGCGCCTGCCCAACGCCAAGCTCCCCGACCGCAAGGACTTCAAGGTCTATGGCCAGCACCACGACCGCCGCAACCGCGACTGGCTGCAGGCCATCGGCGAGAGCGAGCGCATGGCCGTGGAATTCGCCCGCTGGTGCGAAAAACCCGACCTGAAACAGGCCGCCGGCTTCTGACGCCTGGCGGACTGTTTGGAAAAAGCAACAGTCGCCCGCGAAGTCGTCGTATCGTCACAGGACAGGCGCATACTTGAATCCCGCTAGCTAGAGGAGTCAGGATCATGAATGTCTTGTCGCAACTGCGCATCGGTACCCGTCTCGCCATCGGCTTTGCCGTCGTGCTGCTGCTGGCCATCCTGGCCACCTCCGTGGCGCTGGTCAACGCCCGCGCCAACGCCCAGGCCACGCGCGCCATGATGGAGCAACCGCTGGCCAAGGAGCGCCTGGTCTCCGACTGGTACGTGCTGACCTATTCGGCCATCGCCCGCACCGCACTGATCGCCCGCAGCACCGACGAAAAACTCTCCGAGACCTTTGCCGACGTCATCGCCGCCAGCACCAAGCGCGGCGGCGAGTTGATCGCCCAGATCAAGGAATTGCTGTCGTCTGACGAAGAGCGCAAGATTTTCGAAGAAATCACCGACCTGCGCGCCAAGTACCAGAAGGCCAAGAACGACGTCATGAACGCCCGCAAGGCCGGCGACGGCGTCAAGGGCGAGCAGCTGTTCAAGGACATCTTCACGCCCGCCGCCGACGCTTACCAGAACCGCATCAAGAGCTTCCTGACCATGCAGCGTAAGGCCATCGACGATACCGCGCACGCCATCGACGCCGCCAACGACCGCGCCAACGCGCTGCTGATGCTGCTGGCCGCGCTGATGGTCGGTATCGGCTCGGTAGCTGCGTGGTTCATCTCGCGCTCGATCACGGTGCCGCTGCAGTCGGCAGTGGACATCGCCTCGACGGTCGCCACCGGCGACCTGACCACGCGCTTCGACGCCCACCACCACAAGGACGAAATCGGCGACTTGATGACCGCGCTGCGCGGCATGAACGATGCACTGCGCCAGGTGGTGAGCGAGGTGCAGACCGGCACCAGCACCATCGCCACCGCGTCCAACCAGATCGCCGCCGGGAATATGGACCTGTCGCAGCGCACCGAGCAACAAGCCAGCTCGCTGGAGGAAACCGCCTCCTCGATGGAGGAACTGACCTCCACCGTGCGCCAGAACGCGGAGAATGCCAAGCAGGCCAACCAGCTGGCGCATGCGGCGTCGGAGGTGGCGGAAAAAGGCGGCGCCATTGTCGGCCAGGTGGTCAACACCATGGGTTCGATCAACGATTCGTCGCGCAAGATCTTCGACATCATCAGTGTCATCGACGGCATCGCGTTCCAGACCAATATCCTGGCGCTGAATGCGGCGGTGGAGGCGGCGCGCGCCGGTGAACAGGGACGCGGTTTCGCCGTGGTGGCGTCCGAGGTGCGCAACCTGGCGCAGCGCTCCGCCGGCGCGGCCAAGGAGATCAAGGAATTGATCGGCAACTCGGTCGAGCAGGTCGACATCGGCCAGAAGCTGGTGCAGCAGGCCGGCAGCACCATGTCCGACGTGGTGGCCAGCGTGCGCCGCGTGACCGATATCATGGGCGAGATCACCTCCGCCAGCAGCGAGCAAAGCATCGGCATCGACCAGGTCAACACGGCAATTACGCAGATGGATCAGGTGACGCAACAGAACGCCGCGCTGGTGGAACAGGCGGCAGCGGCGGCGGCCAGCATGCAGGAGCAGGCCATGCGGCTGGCCGCTGTGGCGTCGTCGTTCAAGCTCGGAAATGAAGGCCAGCACAGAGCACTGACTGCGCCGGCGCCGAAAGCGCGCAAAGCTATTGCAGCACGCCCTGTCGTCGCGACGTCGTCCACCACGCGGGCGGTCGCCACGCGGCCGGCAGTGGCCAAGCTAGCCAAGCCGGCCACCGTCGGCGGCGACAAGGACTGGGAAGAGTTTTAACCCTTCAGGAACATCTCCTGCAGGTCGTTGAGGAAGCGCTGGCCCAATTCGGTCGGCTTGATGACCTTGTGGTCGCGGTAGAGCAGCCCTTTGGCCTCGGCCGCGTTAAGCTGCTTGTCGATGGCGTTGATGCTCAAGCCGGTGCGCTCGCTGAACAGGTTGGGATCGAAGCCGCCGTGCAGGCGCAGGGTGTTGAGCATGAACTCGAAGCCCATGTCCTCGCGTCCGATCTCGTATTCCTCCTGCACCGGCGCACCGAGCCTGGTTTGCTCCATATAGGCCTTGGGCTGCTTGTAGCGCGCCTGGCGCAGTATGCGGTGCGGGAAGGACAGCTTGGAGTGCGCGCCCGCGCCGATGCCGAGGTAGTCGCCGAACTCCCAGTAGTTCAGGTTATGACGCGCGCGATGGCCTTCCTTGGCGTAGGCCGAAATCTCGTACTGGTTGTAGCCGTTGGCGGCGGTCAGTTCGGCGATCATGTCCTGCATGTCGGCGCTGGCGTCGTCGTCCGGCAGCGCCGGCGGATACTTGGCGAACAGCGTGTTCGGCTCCATCGTCAGATGGTACAAGGACAGGTGCGGCGGCTTGAAGGCCATCGCCGTTTCCACGTCGTTGCGCGCTTCTTCCAGCGTCTGCGACGGCAGCGCGTACATCAGGTCCAGATTGAAGTTGTCGAAGTTGGCGAGCGCGATGTCCACCGCGCGCTTGGCTTCGTTGTCGTCGTGGATGCGACCCAGCGCCTTCAAATGACGCTCGTTGAAGCTCTGGATGCCGATCGACAAACGATTCACGCCGCTGGCGCGATAGGACTTGAACTTTTCCGCCTCGAAGGTGCCGGGATTGGCCTCCATCGTGATCTCGCAGTCGCTGTCGAGCGGCAGCAAGGTGCGCACGTCGGACAGCAAACGATCCAGCCCGGCGGCCGACATCAGGCTCGGCGTGCCGCCGCCAATGAAGATCGTATAAATCTTGCGGCCCCAGATCAGCGGCAGCGCCATTTCCAGGTCGGTGCGCACCGCGTCCAGGTATTCCTGTTCGGGGAAAGCGCCGCCCTCCTTGGCTTCGTGCGAATTGAAGTCGCAGTACGGGCATTTGCGCACGCACCACGGGAAGTGGATGTACAGCGACAGCGGCGGCAGCGCCGTCAGGTTCAGGGCGCCGCCTTGCAAATACTTGGCGGCCACGCCTGCGGTTTCACTGATGTCGCGCGCTGGCCTGGAGCTGGCGCCGACGATTTTAATCGGAATCATTTCAGCTTCTCTACCAATGCGCGCAGCGCCTGGCCGCGATGCGACATGGCGTTCTTTTCATCGGCGCTCAGCTCTGCGGCGCACTTGCCCAGCGACGGGATGTAGAAATACGGGTCGTAGCCGAAACCGCCCTCGCCGCGCGGCGTGTCGATCATGACGCCGTTCCAGCGGCCGTCGGCGATCACCGGTTGCGGGTCGTCGGCGTGGCGCACCAACACCAGCACGCAATAGTAGTACGCGGACTTGTCTTCATGCCTGGCCAGGTCGGCGACCATTTTCTCGTTGTTGCGGGCGTCCGATTTCGGCTCGCCGGCGAAGCGCGCCGACAGCACGCCGGGCGCACCGCCGAATGCATTGACGCACACGCCCGAGTCGTCGGCCAGCGCCGGCAAGCCGGTCAGCCGCGACGCGTGACGCGCCTTCTGCAATGCATTTTCGACAAACGTGTGAAAAGGTTCATCGGCTTCGGGCACGTCGTATTCGCCCTGCGCGTGGACGGAAAAGCCCACGGAGGAAAGGAGTTCGTTGAACTCCTTGAGTTTGCCCTGGTTGTTGGAGGCGAGGATAAGTCGTTGTGTCATGCCGTATTTTACCCTGCGATGCCCAGCGCCTGCTTTTGCAGCTTGACCAGGTCGGCGATGCCGCCCTGCGCCAGGTCCAGCAAACGGTCCATGCCGGCGCGATCGAACGCCGCGCCTTCGGCCGTGCCCTGCACTTCGATGAAGTGGCCGGCGTCGGTCATCACCACGTTCATGTCGGTGTCGCAGCCCGAGTCTTCCACGTAGTCGAGGTCCAGCACCGGCGTGCCTTGGTACACGCCCACCGAGATCGCCGCCACGAAGTGCTTGAGCGGGATGGCCGGAATCGCGCCGCGCGCCACCAGTTTGGAGAAGGCGTCGTAGGCGGCCACCATGGCGCCGGTGATCGAGGCGGTGCGGGTGCCGCCGTCGGCCTGGATGACGTCGCAGTCCAGATGCAGGGTGCGTTCGCCGAAGGCTTCCAGGTCGAACGCCGCGCGCAGCGAGCGGCCGATCAGGCGCTGGATCTCCTGCGTGCGGCCGGACTGCTTGCCGCGCGCCGCTTCGCGGTCCATGCGGCTGTGGGTGGAACGCGGCAGCATGCCGTATTCGGCGGTCAGCCAGCCCTGGCCTTTACCCCTGAGGAAGCCGGGCACTTTGTCTTCGATGCTGGCGGTGCAGATCACCTTGGTGTCGCCGCATTCGATCAGCACCGAGCCTTCGGCGTGCTTGGTGTAGTCGCGGGTCAGGCGCAGGGTGCGCAGCGCATCGACGGCGCGGCCGCTTGGACGGATTACAGAAGTCATACAGTTCCTATTTAAGAATTTGGGAGGATTTTTCGATGGCACCGCGTATCTCCGCGATGGCTTTTTCAATTTCGTCGTCGTCGAAGGCGTCAACGCTGCCGGCATCGGACGGCGCGGCTTGCGGCGGCGAGGTGTCGCGGATCGTCGTGGCGAGCAGGGTTTCCGGCAGCGCTACGGTCGAGATCATGGTCACCGTCAATGGGTCCATGCTGTCGGTCACCGAACCGCCCTGCCACGTGATCGCCAGCGCGGTCACATTATCGCTGCCGTCGCCCGCCGCCTGCAGCGCGGTCTGCAGCATTTCCGGCACGGCGCGCACCACGGTTTGCGCATGCAGGCGCTGCAGAATTTCATCGTCCGGCAGCATAGACCACAAACCATCGGAACACAACAGCACCATGTCGCCGGGCAGCAGCCCTGCGCCGCCGCCCACTTCCACGCGCGGCGCGGAATCGGCGCCAAGGCAGTTCCACAGCTTGTTGCGGTCCGGGTGGGTGGCGCGCTCGGACGGTTGCGCCAGGCCTTTGGCGATCAGGCTCTCCACATGCGAATGGTCGCGCGTGCGGCCGAGGATGCGGCCGTCGCGCGTCCAGTACAGGCGCGAGTCGCCGCAATGGGCCCAGGTGGCGGTGTTGTGCTGGATCAGGCAGGCGACGATGGTGGTGCGCGGCGTTTCCGCCAGTTGGTGCAGGTGGCGGTACTGGTGGATGTCGGTGTGTGCGGCCAGCAGCGCCTCTTCCAGAAAGCGCTGCGGCTTCTTTACATAGGGCTGCGCCTGTCGCTGGAATAGCGTGGAGATGGTTTGCAACGCCACGCTGGCGGCGATCTCGCCGCGCAGATGGCCGCCCATGCCGTCGGCCAGCACCAGCAGCAGGGCCTCGCGGGTGAAGCTGTAGCCCATGCGGTCCTGATTGACCTTGCGGCCGCCGATGTGGCTTTCCTGGTACACGGAGAATTGCATGGTTCAGTCCTTGTCGATTCAGACCAGCGTGTCGGGGCCGGCTTTGGCGCGGGCGTCGGTGCCGTTCAAGCGGCCCACCAGGCCGCGCAGCTTGTCCATCATGGTTGGCGCCGGCGCTGCCGCCGTTGTCGATGCCGCAGGCGAGGCGCCGGCCTGCAGCACCTTCTGCAAGGCGAACAGGCTTTGCGGCCGCTCCAGCGGATCAAGCTGCAAGCACCAGCGCACCAACTGCACCAGCTCCGGCGAATACTGGCCTTCCAGCTTGTCGAAATGGCCGGCCATTTTATCGTCGGCCTTGCGCTGGTCGGCCGGCTGCGGCGGCGAGCCGACCATGCAGGCGAACATCGAGGCGCCGATGCTGTAGATATCGGTCCACGGTCCCATGCCGGTCTTGGCGTACAGTTCGGGCGGCGCGAAGCCGGGCGTGTACATCGGCGTCAGGGTCGGCATGTCGGTGTTGATGGTCTGGCGCGCGGCGCCGAAGTCCAGCAGCATCGGCGTGCCGTCGGTGCGCAGGTAGATATTGGCCGGCTTCAGGTCCAGGTGCAGCAGCTTGTTGGCGTGGACTTCGCGCAGGCCTTTCACCGCCTGCGTGAAAATCGTGCGGATAAAAAGTTCGCCTACTTTAACGCCCTTGCCGCGCTGGCGCTGGATGTGCTCCTGCAGCGAATGGCCGGATTCGTAGGCCATCACCATGTACACGGTGTCGTGCGCACGGAAGAAGTTGAGCACACTTACAACATTGGGATGGGAAATGCGCGCCAGCGCCCGGCCCTCCTCGAAAAAACACTTGAGGCCGATGCGGAACACGGGAAGATGCGCCTTGGACACGACTGGCACCAGCTCGCCTTCCTGGCGCAGTGCCAAAGAACTGGGCAAATATTCCTTGATTGCGACAGCCACGCCTTCGCTATCGTATGCAAGGTAAACAATACTGAACCCACCGGACGCAATTTTCTTTACAATGCGATATCCAGCAATTTCCAGGCCATCTGGTAGGGGGGCATTGTTTTGTGCAGCCATAAGGTTCCTCGCCTCGACAACCGGATTGTGTGGATAAATCACTGTTTTGTAAAGATTAAATCGGGGATATCCATTGAGCATTTCCAGCATGACGGGCTACGCGGTCGCCACCAGTGAAAGTGCGGCGGGCACACTGACCATCGAGATCAAGAGTGTGAACTCGCGGTTTTTGGACTTACAGTTCCGAATAAACGACGATTTGCGTGCGTTAGAACCCGATTTACGCTCGGCGATCATGGCCGCCATCACGCGCGGCAAAGTCGAGCTGCGCCTGAGCTTCGGCCGCAAGGCCGCCACCGCCGGCACCCAGGCCCTGAATCTGCCATTATTGACTGAATTGCAAAGGCTTCAAGGCGAAGTCGGCGGTTTATTCCCCGGCGTGCAAGCGATGACTGTAGCTGAACTACTGCGCTGGCCCGGCGTGATCGAGGAAGCACAGATTGGCCAGGAGTCGCTGCAGGCCGACGTGGCCGCCCTCACCGCGCGCACCGTGGCAGCCTTCGTGGTCAGCCGCCAGCGCGAAGGCGCGGCGCTGGAAGCGATGCTGATTTCGCGCATCGAATCGATGGAAGCCATCGTCAAGCGCATCACGCCGCTGATCCCGCAAGTGGTGGCGGCGTTCCAGCAAAAAGCGGTCGAGCGCATGCAGGACGCGCTGGGCCTGGCTTGCCAGGGGTCGAATTCGGCGCTGTCGCGCCAGGACGCGCTGGAGCGCATCCGCCAGGAAGTGATCCTGTACGGCATCCGCATCGACGTCGCCGAGGAACTGGGCCGCCTGTCGGCGCACCTGACCGAGACCCGCCACATCCTGAAAAAAGGCGGCCAGGTCGGCAAGCGCCTGGACTTCATGATGCAGGAACTGAACCGCGAAGCCAACACGCTGGGCGCCAAGGCCTCGGTTAAGGAACTGGCCGACGCCTCGATGGAGCTCAAGCTGCTGATCGAGCAGATGCGCGAACAGGTGCAGAACCTGGAATAGACCAAGGAGCTTCGGCTGCTTTTTTACGCCCATCGGCGGCCTGCTGAAAACGTGCCCGACTTGCGCTTCCACAACGTGCAGTTGCTGATCGAGACCGAGGCCCAGGCTTTCGGCGAGTCCAGCGTCGAAGCGAAAGTGCTCTCCACCGACAAGCTCTACAAACAAACCTACGCCGGACTATACATGGAATGCCGTTCAGTTTAGACTGAGCGGCAATTTTTTCAGATGCTTCACCGTTGATTGTGTGGGGACAAAAACCTGCTTCAGAGATTCCGCAGCCACCAGCGCATCACTCCAGGCTTCCACTTCCGCGACACTGGCCTTTTTCAGTTTGCTGAGGACAGTTTTCGGCAATGGCCCGAAACGCTGTGTCAGCAATCGCTCCAAAAGCGCGGCCGCTCCCTCGACGCGCCCCTTCGCTAGCCCTTGTTCAAGTCCTTGTTCCAGTCCTTGTTCCAGTCCCTCGCGCCGGCCTTTCTCCAGGCCTATCTTCACGCCATCGTCGAGGAACATTTGTTCCAATGGGTTGAGCAATTTCATTTCGTGCTCCTTTTCCAAGCGGAGAGCGGCCTGCCAGTAACGTCGCTGATGCGGCTCAGGCAAGGCCATCATCCAGTTGATCACGTTGAATAACACAATTATGCGCCGACGCTTCCAACGGTGCTTGAACAATAACCTGGTCAAGTGCAGCTTGGCCGTATACAACTCATCTGGATCATGATGCGCTTGCTGCGTGCGAAGGTGGACCAGCGTCACCCAGGCAAACGGATGGTGCGAGGATTCCAGCCCATGGGTGTCGGCGGCGTAATCGAGCAACTTGGCCGTCGTGTACGAGAATCCCCTGGCCGTGCCCAGCACCTGCTGATGGAAACTACTCGGCCGCCAGTTCGGGTCGGCATCGGCCAGCAGCACCAGGCTAGCCACCGGCTGGCCATATGTCTTGCCGATATGGTAGTTGTAGTCGTGCATACGACGCGCCAAAGTGGCATCGCGCTGTGCCTGGATTTCGATGTGGGCCAGCACCCGATGCCCGGCTCCGTCGCGCAGGCATAGCTCGACCAGCTTATCGGCTACCATCGCGTCCGGGGCCGTGCCGATAACAATCCCCGCCAATTCCTTGTCTCGGAAACGCGGCCGCTTCGTCCAATCGATACGAGCACTGAAGTCGGGAAAGTAAAAGTCCATAAAGGGATGGAAAGCATGCGTTAAAGCGGCTTTCCATGGTAGGTCGTAACGGGCCGGTTGTGCGATGTTCGACATCCACCCAGTCTGCCGTCATGGCGCGCTCTGTCGCATGACAAAAGGCAAAGCAGCGCCGAAATCCCCAAAAAAGCCCAGGGCCTTACAACACCTGGTTCAGTTTGAGGATCTGGATATCGGCCTTGCCGCCGACGGCTTGCACCAGTTCCAGGAAATGCGGCGTCGCTTCGTGTTCGGCCAGTGCGGCTTCGTCGCGCCAGGCTTCGAGCATGACGAAGCTGGCGTGGTTGCCCAGGTCGACGTGCAGGTCGTAGCGGATGCAGCCGGCTTCGGCGCGGCTTGGTGGCACCACGCGCTCCAGCGCTTCGCGCACGATAACTTGATTGCCATCTTTGGCGGTGATGGTGGCGACGACGATCAGATCTTTCATGGTATATCCTTGTGTGACAAAAATGGCGATAGTATCAGGAGACGCAAGATGGCGCAGATCAGGGCTGGCATAGGCGGTTGGGACTTCGCGCCATGGCGCGAAACTTTCTATCCCCACGAGGTGCCAGTCAAGAAGCAGCTTGAATACGCCAGTACCCAGGTCACCAGCATCGAAATCAACGGCACCTTTTACCGCACTGCAAAACCCGAACACTACGCCAGCTGGGCCGCCAGGACGCCCGACGATTTCGTGTTCTCGGTGAAGGCCACGCGCTACGCCACCAACCGCAAGGTGCTGGCCGAAGCCGGCGAATCCATCGAACGTTTCATCGACAGCGGCCTCACCGAACTGGGCGACAAACTCGGCCCTATCCTGTGGCAGCTGGCCGCCACCAAACACTTCGACGCCGACGACATCGCCGCCTTCTTCAAGCTGCTGCCGGCCAAACTCGGCACGCGCAAACTGCAGCACGTGCTCGACGCCCGCCACGACAGCTTTCTGTGCGACGACTACCTGAAGCTGGCGCGCCGGCACAAGGTCGCCACCGTCATCACCGATTTGCCGAAATTCCCGAACTTCACCGACATCACCGGCGAATTCGTCTACGCGCGCCTGATGGCTGCGCGCAGCGAGATCGAGACCGGCTATACCAAACCGGCCCTGAAGCAATGGGCCGCGCAGGCGCAGCAGTGGCAGCAGGAAGCGAAGTCCGGCAAGGTCTACGTCTACTTCATCAACGGCGCCAAGGAACGCGCGCCCGCTGCGGCGCAGCAATTCATCGCGCTGCTGTAAATTGAAGCCGGGCCGTTGCTCTTGGTAAAATACGTCTTTGGGCGACGCATTCGGTCGCCCGCTGACGATTTTGAAAGATCAATATGAGCTCATCCAATGGATTCTCGGGCAGCTTGTTTGTGGTGGCGGCGCCTTCCGGCGCCGGCAAGTCCACGCTGGTGAACGCGCTGCTGGCGCAGGAACCGACCATCAAGCTGTCGATATCGACCACCACGCGCGCGCCGCGTCCGGGCGAAACCCACGGCGTGCAGTATTACTTCACCAGCGCGGAAGAGTTCGTCGCGCGCGCCAAGGAAGGCGAGTTTCTGGAGTGGGCCGAAGTGCACGGCAATTACTACGGCACCTCGCGCCTAATGGTGGAAGAGCAGATGAAGACCGGCACCGACGTGCTGCTGGAAATCGACTGGCAGGGCGCGCGCCAGGTCAAGAAGCTGTTCCCGCAGGCGGCCGGGATTTTCATCCTGCCGCCATCGATCGCCGCGCTGGAGGAACGCCTCAACAAGCGCGCCACCGATGAGCCGCACGTGATCACCAAGCGCCTGCTGGCGGCTGGCGGCGAAATCGCCCACGCTCCCGAGTTCGAGTATGCTATTATCAATGAAGAATTCGACGTCGCTTTGGCGGAACTGACAGCGATCGTCCGAGCGGCCCGTTGCCGGTTTGCGCAACAAGCGGCACGCAACGCCTCGCTCTTTGCCCAACTGGGCATCCACGCTGAATAAATACACAAGATCAATACACAAGATTTTTAGGAGTTAAGATGGCCCGCATTACTATTGAAGATTGTCTCAAGAACATTCCTAACCGCTTCCAGCTGACCCTGGCCGCCACCTATCGCGCCCGCCAACTGCTGCAAGGCCACACCCCGAAGGTGGAAGCCAAGGACAAACCTACCGTGGTCGCCCTGCGTGAAATCGCCGCCGGCAAAGTAGGTCTGGAAATGTTGAAAAAGGTCCCAATGTAAGTTGGGCCCGCGTTCCCGAACAATGTGAATGATGCGGTATGATGGTCGTAGCAAAACATTCTCATCGAGACGGAACGCGAACGTATGAATCTGATCCCTGCAGATCCTACTTTGATTGAAAAGCCCGTCAGGGCCAAGAAGCCGGCGCAAAAGCCGGCTGCAGTCATGCCTGTGTCCGCAGCTAGCGATAGCATCGCCACTGTTTCCGCACCACCCGCCTCCGCTCCTGCTCCCCCTGTGATTTCTACGTCGCCCCTGGCCACGCCTCCCGCCTTGATGGCCGGTGTTGCGTCGGTGTCTCACCTGTCCGAAAAACTGGCCGAATACATGAACGCCGCCGACCTGAAAAAGGTCAAGGAAGCGTATCGCTTTTCGGACGAAATGCACCTCGGCCAACTGCGCAAATCGGGCGAGCCTTACATCTCGCACCCGATCGCCGTGGCCGAAATCTGCGCCGACTGGAAGCTCGACGCGCAAGCCATCATGGCCGCGCTGCTGCACGATGTGATGGAGGACCAGGACGTCAAGAAGGACGAGCTGATCGAGCGCTTCGGCGCGCCGGTGGCCAACCTGGTGGACGGCCTGTCCAAGCTGGAAAAGATCGAGTTCCAAAGCCAGATCGAAGCGCAGGCGGAAAATTTCCGCAAGATGCTGCTGGCCATGGCCTCGGACGTGCGGGTGATCCTGATCAAGCTGGCCGACCGCCTGCACAATATGCGCACCATGGAAGTGATGAAGCCGGCCGCCAAGGCCCGCATCTCCAAGGAGACCATGGAAGTGTACGTGCCGATCGCGCACCGCCTCGGCCTGAACAACATCTACCGCGAATTGCAGGACTTGTCGTTTTCGCACCTGTATCCTATGCGCTACCGCACCTTGGCCAAGGCCGTGAAGGCGGCGCGCGGCAACCGCCGCGAGGTGGTCAAGAAGATCCTGGAATCGGTGAAGAACACGCTGACCATGGCGCAGATCGAGGCCGAAGTGTATGGCCGCGAAAAGACCCTGTTCGGCATCTACAAGAAAATGCGCAGCAAGCACCTGTCGTTCTCGCAGGTGCTGGACGTGTACGGCTTCCGCGTGGTGGTCGACAGCTTCCCCAACTGCTACGTGGCGCTGGGCACCCTGCATTCGCTGTACAAGCCGATGCCGGGCAAATTCAAGGACTACATCGCGATTCGCAAGCTGAACGGCTACCAGTCGCTGCACACCACCTTGATCGGCCCGTACGGCACGCCGGTGGAATTCCAGATCCGCACGCAGGAAATGCACCGCACGGCGGAATCGGGCGTGGCGGCGCACTGGCTGTATAAAAACGGTGACGCGAATATGTCGGACCTGCAGCAGCGTACCCACGCGTGGCTGCAATCGCTGCTCGACATCCAGCAGCAGACCGGCGACTCGGCCGAGTTCCTGGAACACGTCAAGGTCGACCTGTTCCCGGATTCGGTGTACGTGTTCACGCCGAAATCGAAAATCATCGCGCTGCCGCGCGGCGCCACGCCGATCGACTTTGCGTATGCGATCCACACCGGCATCGGCGACCATACGGTGTCGGTCACCATCAACAACGAACCGGCCTCGCTGCGCACGGAACTGCGCAACGGCGACATCGTTGAAATCGTCACCGACTCGGCATCGCGGCCGAGCCCGAGCTGGCTGTCGTTCGTGCGCACCGGCAAGGCGCGTTCGGCGATCCGCCATCACCTGCGCACCATCAACCTGCCGGAATCGATCGCGCTGGGCGAGCAGTTGCTGGCGGTTGCCTTGACCTCCCTGGGCGTGAGTCCGGACCTGGAAGATCATCTGGTCGAGCGCCTGCTGAAGGAATCGAGCGCCAAGTCGCTGGATGAACTGTATGCCGACATCGGCGTGGGCAAGCGCATGGCGGCGCTGGTGGCGCGGCACATCTTCGGCCTGCGCGGCGGCGAATCGGCCAGCGCGCCGATCGACCATAACAGCGCGGCGGAGCTGGACCCGGTCACCATTTGCGGCAGCGAAGGCGTATCGGTGCAGCTGGCGCCGTGCTGTTTGCCGATTCCCGGCGATTCGATCATCGGGCAACTGCGGCGCGACCAGGGTCTGCTGGTGCACACGGCGGATTGCATGCACGCCAAGCGTCAAAAGGCCAAGGAGCCGGATCGCTGGATCGCGGTCAAGTGGGGCACGGAATTGAACCGCCGTTTCGACAGCCGCATCAAGCTGCTGATCAACAACGAGAAGGGCATCCTGGCGCGGGTGGCGGCGGAGATCGGCGAGTCCGACGCCAACATCACCTACGTCGGCATGGACGAAGATAAAGAACACGTGCTGCACCAGCTGCGCTTCACGGTACAGGTGAAGGACCGCGTGCATCTGGCGGGCTTGCTGCGCAATGTGCGCCGCGTGACCGGCGTCAACCGCATCCTGCGCGAGCGCAGCTGACCCCGCACCGCCACGCCCACCCCGCACTGCCACGCGGGGTCGGACCCGGTACGGGGTCCGACCCCTAAGTGGCGATGCATGCGTATCGCTTAAGGTTGCGGGGCGGGACGGTGCGCCGCCACGAAGGCTTTGTCGCCTAGCACCCCGCCGCCATTGCTGGCAGCCCGGAGCTCGGCGAGCTGCATAGGGGTAAGAGCCTCACGAAACAAGCACATATAAGCCTGCCGCCGCTCCGCATTGGCCAAAATCCTGCTCCACAAAAAAACATCGCGCGTGGTCATGTCCGCGTTGAACGACATGCAATGGCACAGCCGGCAACACAACCCGTGTATGACGAGGCATGATATCTCTCCCAGGTATGCCGTCACGCTAGCAAACACGCGCAACCTCGTCCTGAGCGAAATCAACTACCGATGATCGAAGGGACCGTACCAGTACGCCTTGTTGGACAGCGGCGTCTGCGGCGATAGCAGCGGGTTGTCCACCCGGAAGATGCGGCGCTTGCGCAGGCCCGCCTGGTCGATCAGGCCGTCGTAGAATTCGTGGAAGATCTGAGCAAAGCGGCCGTCGGCGATCAGCTGCTGCATGCCGTATTCCAGCCGCTGCGCCAGCGCGGAAAATATTGGAAGCGGCCCGCCGCCAGCATGCTGTGCAACCCCGCCGAAGTGGTGCCCTCCACCACAGTGAAACCGGCCCGCTTGTAAGTCGCCGTCAGGCTCCATTGCCGCCCGGAGCCGAGCGTCATCTCCTTCAACTGCTCGACCGACCGCACCGCGCTGAACAAGTCCTGATGGTGGCCGTCGATCAGGGCGATGCGGTAGCACGAAATCCCCTTGTCGATCGGAATCCGGATCGGAAGCAACTTCTGCCCCCATTCACGCGACGTCACCTGCCCGCTCAGGTTGACCAGCTCGCCCTTGAGCATTTCCTGCAGCAAGCGGTCGCGCTCCATGCGCAACGGCGCCACCTTGAATTCGTAGGCGCCGTATTTGGCGCTGGAGGCCTCCAGCGCCGCCGTCACCAGGCGCTGGGTATGGCTGTCGCTATAACTGGATTTACTGGAATTCATGTCGATGACGTAGACATCGACCGCGCACGCCGTACCCTGCCAGCCCAGCAGCGCCAGCAGGCAGAACAGAAACTTATTCGGCAGCCGGCGCAGGATAGCGCACCTCCAGGATGTCCAGCTCTTCCACGCCGTGCGGCGCCTGGAAGGTGATGGTGTCGCCCTCGCGCGCCTTGGTCAGCGCACGCGCCACCGGCGCCACCCAGCTGATCTTGCCGTTCAAGGGATCGAGTTCGTCGATGCCGACGATGGTGATGGTGCGCTCCTCGCCGTCCTGGTTGCTGTACGTCACGGTGGCACCGAAGAATACCTGGTCGCTGCCATAGTGCGCGCTGGGGTCGACGATGCAGGCCGAGTCCATGCGCTTGGTAAGAAAACGAATGCGGCGGTCGATCTCGCGCAGGCGGCGCTTGCCGTAGATGTAGTCGCCGTTTTCCGAACGGTCGCCGTTGGAGGCGGCCCAGTGCACAATGCGCACCACTTCGGGCCGCTCGACGTCGATCAGCTGCAGCAGTTCCTCCCGGATGCGCTGGTAGCCTTCCGGGCGGATATAGTTCTTGGAGCCAGCCGGGATCGCCAACGCCAGCGCTGCGGCTTCGTCGTCATCGTCCTGGTCGCTTTCTTTGACAAAGGCTTTATTCATACGGGCTATTGTAACGGCTTTCACGTATCATGCTGTCCAAGGAACAACCATGAAATTATTCCATCGCTTTCAACGCTGGCTGTTGACGCCGCTGGTCTATCTGGCCGCGCTGCTGCTGTTGCTGGAAGACTGGTTGTGGGACCTCGGCACGCGCCTGATGAACCGCCTGTCCCGCTGGCCGCCACTGCACCGGCTGGAAGCGTGGATCTGCCGCCTCGGCCCCAAGGCCGCGCTGCTGCTGTTCGTGCTGCCGGCTGCGCTGCTGTTTCCGGTCAAGCTGCTGGCGCTGTGGGCGATGGCGCATGGCTATCCCTTGCTCGGCCTGGGTGTGATTCTGCTGGCCAAACTGGGCGGCGCGGCGGCCGTCGCACGCCTGTATTTGCTGACGCGGCCGGTGCTGCTGACCATCACCTGGTTCGCCGCCCTGCTGGGCTGGTTCCTGGCGCTCAAGGAACGCTGGATCGAACGCCTGCGCGCCACCCGCGCCTGGCGCCAGGCCAGCGCGCTGGCCAAGGCGTTTCGTCACTGGCGTCAACACGCCGCGCCACGGCCCGGTAGCTGGCTGGCCCGTTTCCGCCGCCTGCTGAAACGCTTCCGCGCCCGCTGGCGCACCAGATAAAATGACACGATGAGCGCAGCTTCGCCTTCCAACACCGATCTGTCCCTGCTGGCCGAACTGGAACAGGTGCGCGCGCGCTTTGCCGCCATCGTCTCCAACACGCCCGGCCTGGTGTTCCAGTTCGTGCTGCACGCCGACGGCGAGGTCAGCTTTCCCTACCTCAGCGATGGCTGCCAAGCCCTGCTCGGCCTGCCGGCGGCCGAACTGCACGCCCAGCCGCAACGCTTCCTCGGCCTGATCCTCGACGACGACCGCCAGTCTTACCTGGACGCCATGCGGGCCTCGGCCTCGGCGCTGTGGAGCTGGAACTGGGAGGGCCGCATCTGGGTCGATGCCTGGAAGGACGTCAAGTGGATCAACCTGCGCTGCACGCCGCACGCGCTGGCCGGCGGCGCCGTGCGCTGGGACGGCATCATGACCAATATCACCGACAGCAAGCTGGAACAACTGGAGGTGCACCATTCGCGCGCGCGGCTGGCCGAACTGAGCGCCCACACCGACCGCGTCAAGGAGCAGGAGCGCAAACGCATCGCGCGCGAAATCCATGATGAGCTCGGCGGCAACCTGACCGCCATCAAGATGGCCGTGGCCATGCTGGCGGCGCGCCTGGAAAACAGCAACGCCGAGCCGGCCCTGCGCGAGAAAACCGCGTATGTGGATGCCCTGGTCGACCGCACCATCGACGCCATCCACCGCATTTCGCTGGACCTGCGGCCGGCGCTGCTGGACCTGGGCCTGGTGGCCGCGCTGGAATGGCAGGTCGGCGCGTTCGCCAAACAGACCGGCATCGACAGCTGCTTCAGCACCAACCAGCGCGACATCGGCCTCGACAACGACCAGGCCACCGCCCTGTTCCGCATCGCCCAGGAGGCGCTGACCAATATCGCCAAGCACGCGCACGCCAGCAAGGTCAGCGTCAAGCTGGCGCGGCAGCGCCATCACGTCAGCCTGAAAATCAGCGACAACGGCAGCGGCATCGGCCCCGCCGACCGCGCCAAGCCCGATTCCTTCGGCCTGCGCGGCATGGCCGAACGCGCGCGCGCGCTGGGCGGCACATTGGCGCTGAGCCACGCCAGCGGCGGCGGCACCGTGGTGGCCATCAAAATTAAGCGCGATACCGCACGCGAAGACCTCATCGCGGCCGCCGCTGGGGCTACAATAGCGGAAGAAAAGATTTCCACTTTGAAATAATGACAGAAAAAGCCATCATCAAGGTCTTCATCGCCGACGACCACGCCATCGTGCGGGAAGGCTTGAAACAAATCCTGGCCGAGACGCGCGACATCGTCGTCGCCGGCGAGGCCGAAAACGGTCTGGACGCCGTCAAATTGTTCCGCAAATCGGGCTGCCAGGTGATGTTGCTCGATATCACGCTGCCTGACCGCAACGGCATCGAGGTGCTCAAGCAGGTCAAGAAGGAAAAGCCGGAGCTGGCGGTGCTGATGCTGTCCATGCACCGCGAGGACCAGTACGCGATCCGTTCGCTCAAGGCCGGCGCCGCCGGCTACCTGACCAAACAGAGCGCCCCCAAAGAGCTGGTGACGGCGATCCGCCAGGTGGCCGCCGGCCTCAAGTACATCAGCGCCGCGCTGGCGCAGGAACTGGCCAACCACGTCAACGACGACCACGAAGCGCCGCCGCACGAAACCCTGTCCGACCGCGAATACCAGACCCTGACCATGATCGCCTCCGGCAAGACGGTGGGCGTAATCGCCAAGGAACTGTCGTTGTCGGTGAAGACGGTGAGCGAATACCGCGCCCGCCTGCTGGTGAAGATGAAGCTGAAAAACAGCGCCGAACTGACGCACTATGCGATAAAAAATCAACTCATTGAATAAGCGCGCGTAAGATGGCACACTGATTCTGACCGTTGCAGTACTGCTTATTGCTGGTTTATGCTGAGATGAAAGCCACCTTCCCGCCCCTTATCCGGGCAATGCCGTCGCGGTGGCGCGTTTATCATAGCTGTCATCGGTAAATCCATTAAGAGGCCCGCGCGTCACCATGTCCAGCAAACCATCCACTCCCGAGCAGAATCCGGCCGAAATCGCCCGCGAGGCGTTCCGTCGCCTGGCGGTGCGCCGCATTGCGCCGACGCCGGAGGCCTACCGCGACATCTATAACGAAATCGCCGGCGTCCCGTCGTCGCCGGCCGCCGCCCCGGTCACTCCGGCCGCGCCGCTGGGCAGCGCCGATCCCGGTGCGGAATCGGTGCTCAGCCAGTTCGCCACCCGCCTCACCGAAAACACCGGCGATCTGGCCGAATTCGGCCGCCGCTTCAACCGCGCCGTCAAATCGCGCGATTGGGACGGTTATGCGCGCGCGCTGTCGCAGCTGGTGGAGAAACATTTCGTCGCCCCCAAGAAAGGCATTGAAGTGGCCGGCCTGGCAGGCGAGGAAAGCGAACAGACCCGCACCCTGCGCGACCTGCTGAGCCGCACCCTGACCTTCGCCGTCGCTTCGCTGCTGGCCGGCGCCCCGGTGCTGGTGGCCGAGGCCGAATCGCTGGGCGCCGCCACCAAGGCCGCCCACAGCGAGGAGGCGCTGGCCGAGATCGCCGTGCGCCTGAAACAGCTGTGCTACCAGATCGAAGTGCGCGGCGGCGACAGCGGCGAGCAACAGGAACTGCTGCTGCGCCTGTTCAAGCTGCTGCTGGAAAACGTCGGCGAGCTGCTCGACGACGACAGCTGGCTGCGCGGCCAGATCGACGCCGTGCAAAACCTGATCGCCGGCCCGCTCGACGTGCGCGCACTCGAGGAAGCCACGCGCAGCCTGAAGGAAGTCATCTATAAACAGGGCCAGCTCAAGCACAGCCTGTCGGACGTCAAGCTCACCGTCAAGAACATGATGATGACCTTTATCGACCGCCTCGGCCAGGTTGCGGCCTCGACCGGCGACTTCCACGAGAAGATCGGCGCTTATTCCGACAAGATCAGCAAGGCCGACAATATCTCCGAGCTCAACAGCATCCTCGACGAGGTGCTCAGGGAAACCCGCCTGGTGCAGAGCGAGGCCCTGAAGGCGCGCGACAAGATGATGCTGGCCAAGCAGGAAGTGCAGGACGCCGAAGCACGCATCCACACGCTCGAAGCCAAGCTCCAGCACTTGAGCGAGCTGGTGCGCGAAGACCAGTTGACCGGCAGCCTCAACCGCCGTGGCCTGGACGACGTGTTCGAGCGCGAAACCGCCCGTTCCGACCGTCGCGGCACGCCGCTATGCATCTCGGTGCTGGACCTGGACGACTTCAAAAAGCTCAACGACACCTACGGCCACATCGCCGGCGACGCCGCCCTCAAGCACCTGGTCAAGATCGTCAAGGAAACCCTGCGCTCGATGGATGTGATCGCCCGCTTCGGCGGCGAGGAATTCCTGATCCTGATGCCGGAAACCACGGTCGAGGCCGCCGCCTCCACCATGACCCGTTTGCAACGCGAGTTGACCAAGCACTTCTTCCTGCACGACAACGAGAAAGTCTTGATCACTTTCTCGGCCGGGGTGGCGCTGCGCCGTCCCAACGAAGAGCAGACCGAACTGGTCAAGCGCGCCGACAAGGCCATGTACACGGCCAAGCAGACCGGCAAGAACCGGGTGGTGGTGGCCGACTGAGCGCCACCAGTTTCCCGCCTAAAGCCCGGTACCGCCGGTAATGCCGTTAAATTAAGCGATGTGGTCCCGGCGAAAGCCGGGATCCATGCTGAGTTAGCCAGGCATGCGCCTCATGGATTCCCGCATTCGCGGGAATGACGTAGCCTATTTTCAGCTTAACTTAACGGCATTACGGTACCGCCGGGCTTTTGTTTGTGCGGGGTGCATCCGATGCGCCGCCGTCTAGCTCCTCCCTGTACGCTGGCAGCACCCCGAACGGAACGGGCAGACCCCGTACCGGGTCTGCCCCTGAGCCGCAGCGGCGTGCGGCTTACCATGGTGCCGCCGATTTTTACGGCCGCAAGCAGCGCCAACCCCGCCAAATCCCCGATGAAATAAATTTATTTTCACCCTAAAGTTTCCCTTTTCAGCGTCGTTTAGACGCTCATGCATCGCGAACTTTAGGCCTTCCAGTAAAAATTTAGCTGCCATTTCTCCCTAAACTTTCCCCATGGGAACCCGTTACAGGGAATAACTGCGGTTTGATTGCTTCGGAAACAGAGAAGCAGACCAAGGGGAATTGAGGCACCCGGCCCACAATATGTCGTACCAGTTTGGAGAAACATCATGGCACAAGTCATCAACACTAATATTGCTTCGCTGAATTCGCAACGTAACCTGACCACCTCGCAAGCCAGTCTGTCGACCTCGCTGCAACGCCTGTCGTCCGGTCTGCGCATCAACAGCGCAAAAGACGACGCTGCCGGTCTGGCTATTTCCGAGCGTTTCACGTCGCAGATTCGCGGCAATACCACGGCTGCACGTAACGCCAACGACGGTATCTCGCTGGCGCAAACGGCCGAGGGTGGCTTGAGCACCGCCGGCGATCTGCTGCAGCGTATCCGCGAACTGGCAGTTCAGTCCGCCAACGGCACCAACTCCGATTCCGACCGCGCTTCGATCCAGAACGAGGTATCGGCCCTGTCGAACGAATTGAACCGCGTGGCCAACACCACCCAGTTCAACGGCCAGAACGTGCTGGACGGCTCCCTGACCTCGGCCCAGTTCCAGGTCGGCGCCAACTCGGGCCAGACCATCAACGTCGGCGTGCAATCGGCCAAAGCAACCGACCTCGGCAACAACACGCTGAAATCGGCCACTGGCGGCACCGTCGCCACGGCACTCTCGCAAGCAGTCGCCACCGCCGGCAACAACATCACCACCGCTGAAAAACTGACCATCAAGTCGGGCAACGGCGTCAGCACCGACGTCGGCGTCAAGGTCGGCGCGGCAGCGTCCAAAATTGCTTCGGACCTCAACGCGTTGAGCGCCACCACCGGCGTTACTGCCCAGGCTTCGACCCAGGCCACCATCACCGGCATCACCGATGGTGCAGTCCAGTTCGAACTGCGCGGCGCCAACTCGGTGGCCAACGACGCCACCTCGAAAGCGGTGACGATTTCGGCCAAAGTGGTCGGCGGCGACCTGTCGGCCTTGGCCCAGGCGATCAATGCGCAAAGCGGCACCACCGCCGTGACCGCAGCGGTCAAAAAAGATGGCGCCACCGGCGCCACCTCGCTGGTGCTGAGCAACAACACCGGTGACGACATCAACATCGCCAACCAACTGGCTGACGCCGCCACCGGTCTGGGCGCCGCCTCGATCGCCGGTGCGCCAACCCCGGCCATCGGCACCACCGCAGCAGTCGACGCTGCCATCGTGGCCATTCCTGTCGGCAGCGGCACCCCGGGCACCAACAACCCGATCACCGTTGGCGGCTCGCTGACGTTCTCGTCGGACACCGGCTTCTCGATCACCTCGGACGGCACCGCCGTACTGGGTGGCACCGCCGGCACCGCGATCGGTTCGGACCTGCAATCGGTCGCCAAACTGGACGTCAGCACCGTGACCGGTTCCAACGCCGCGCTGAAGACCATCGACTCGGCCCTGAACCAGATCAACAGCAACCGCGCTGCGCTCGGTGCGATCCAGAACCGTTTCGCCTCGACCATCTCAAACCTGAACACGACCACCGAGAACTTGTCGGCCTCGCGTAGCCGCATTCAGGATACCGACTTCGCTGCAGAAACCGCAAGCCTGACCCGCGGCCAGATCCTGCAACAAGCTGGTACCGCGATCTTGGCCCAGGCCAACTCGCTGCCGAACGGCGTGCTGTCGCTGCTGCGTGGCTAAAATCCGGGGATAAGACGGCGCCCGAAACGCCGCTTTAACCAGGTTCCCCGGCTGATTTCATCAGTCGGGGATTTTTCGTAAAGGAAGCATCATGACTATCGATACCATAGGCTCGGCCACCGCCGGCCGCAGCGTAGACCGGGCGCCGGTGAGTTCCGAAGCCGCCGTCGCCCAGGGCGCGGCGCGCGCGCCGGCCACCGCCGTCGACACCGCCGCCGCCGTCAAGGCGCCGTCGGCCGCGCCGTCGCTGGAACAAGTCAGCGAAGCCGTGTCCCAGCTGAACCAGTCCTCGCAGGCCAAGTCGCAGGGCCTGGAGTTTTCCATCGACAGCGACAGCAAGCGCACCGTGGTCAAGGTGGTCGACCAGACCACCAAGGAAGTGTTGCGCCAGATTCCCACGCCCGAAGCGCTGGAAATCGCCAAATCGCTGGCGTCGAAGTCCAGCACCGGTCTGCTGATCCAGCAAACCGCCTGAAGCGGCCGCGCCCAGCGCGCGCCGCTTTTTCCTCATCTATGGCATCCTGGCAACGGGAGCCTGTCTCCGTTTTCGCTGCCGATCCGGCGCAGTCATCGTGTCAACATTGCCGCCAAGATCAGCTTCATGCGAACTGGCAGGTAATCTCCCCTCTCAAGTCCGGTTTGATTCTGCCGATATTGTCTTATATTATTGTTTTACTTAGGAGCACATCGTGGGCCTCTCATCTCCCGGCATCGGATCAGGCATCGACGTCAACACCATCGTCAGCAAGCTGATGGCGGTCGAGTCCGCGCCGCTGGCGGACTTCGACAAGAAGTCGGCCAGCTACCTGGCGCAGGTGTCGGCATTCGGCAACCTGTCGAGCGCGCTCGGCTCCTTCCAATCCTCGCTGTCGGGCCTGACATCGCTGTCGGGCTTCCAGACCATGTTGACCTCGCCGGGCGACAGCTCGGTGCTGACCGCCACCGCCAACAGCCGCGCGGCGGCCGGCAGCTACCGCGTCAACATCACCCAGGTGGCCCAGGCGCAGACGCTGGCCTCGGGCGGCTACAAGACCACCAGCGCGACCATCGGCCTGGGCGCCAAGACCACCATCAATTTCTCGCTCGGCACCGTCAGCGGCGGCACCTTCGGCATGACCGGCACCCAGCTCGGGGCCAGCCTCAGCACCGGCGGCCTGACCACGGGCGCGCTCAACATCAACAACACGGCCATCGCCACCGACGGCACCACGCGCAGCGCGCGCCTGCTGGCCGACGCCATCAACGCCAAGAGCACCACCACCGGCGTCTCGGCCAAGGCCAACCCGACCGTGACCAGCGCCACCCTGTTCGGCAGCGCCGGCGCCTCCAGTTTCGGCGAGGTCGACACCCAGGGCGGCGGCAGCTATTCGCTGTCGGTGGGCGGCGTGGAAATCGCGCGGCAAGAGACCGGCGTGGCCGGCGGCGCCGGCGTCAGCGCCGCCGCGCTGGACGCCGCCTTGAGCGGCAACACGGCCGTGGCGCGCGCGCTGGCCGACGCCAACATCACCGTCAGCGGCACCGCCGCCGACGGCACCTTGCAATTCACCAATGCCGACGGCTCCAACATCGCCATCGCCGAAGCGGTCACCGGCAGCGTCACCGGCGGCCTGGCCACGGCGGCCGGCGGCACCAACATCGGCTCCAGCACCACGGCGGTCAGCTCGATCTCGCTGATCTCGGCCGACGGCAGCCCGATCACCGTGGGCGGCACCAACCCGGGCGGCGCCGGCTTCACGGCCGGCGTCGGCGGCGCCTACCTGGACGCGGCGTTTGCCGCCGACTCCACGCGCACCAGCGGCAACATCGTCATCGACAGCACCAATAACACGCTGCAGGGCATCATGGCGGCGATCAACAAGGGCAACTTCGGCGTCACCGCCAGCATCGTCTCGGACGGTTCGACCGGCACCGGCGCCACGCCCTACCGCCTGATCCTGACCTCGAGCGCCACCGGCCAGGCCTCGACCATGAAGATTTCGCTCAACGGCTCGGGCGGCAACCCGCCGGACGCCGCGCTGGAGAGCCTGCTCGGCTACGATCCGGGCGGGGTGCAGAACATGAGCCAGAAGGCGGCCGCGCTCGACACCAAGGCCACCATCAACGGCATCCAGGTGACCAGCTCGAGCATGGGCATTTCGGAAGCCGTCACCGGCGTGACCATCAGCGCGCTTAAGGTCGGCAGCTCGACCTTGACGGTGAGCAAGGACTCGGTTGCGCTGACCACCTCGGTCAACGCCTTCGTCAAGGCCTACAACGAACTCAACGGCCAGATCGGCAAGCTGACCGCCTACGACGCCGAGACCAAGACCGGCGGCCCGCTGCTGGGCGACTCGACCGTGCGCAACCTGCAGGCCTCGATCCGCCGTCAGCTGTCGAGCTCGATCACGGGCCTGCAGGGCACCAGCCTGACCAACCTGTCGCAGATCGGCATCTCGTTCCAGAAAGACGGCACCTTGACCCTCGACAGCAGCAAACTGGGCAAGGCGATCGAGACCAACTTCAACGACATCGCCGGCCTGTTCGCGGCGGTCGGGCGCGGCACCGACACCGACGTCAAGTTCGTCAGCTCGACCGGCAAGACCCAGGCCGGCGACTACCGCATCGACATCAGCCAGCTGGCGACCCAGGGCACGCTGCAGGGCACCACGGTGCTGCCGACCGAAACCGTGATCGACCAGGACACCACCTGGACCGTCACCCTGAACGACACGGTGCCGACCAATATCAACAACACCGCCACCATCACCCTGCCGGCCGGCAGCTACAACCCGAGCCAGCTGGCGACGCTACTGCAGTCGAGCATCAACGGCGTGAGCGCGTTTTCCAGCGCCGGCGCGACGGTCTCGGCCACGGTGGGCGACGACGGCACGCTCAAGCTGAACTCGACGCGCTATGGCGCCAAGTCCAACCTGACCATCGCCACCGCCAGCGGTACCGCCGTCTCCGACGTATTCGGCACGGGGACCTCGGTGGCCGGCAAGGACGTGGCCGGCACCATCGGCGGCTACACCGCCATCGGCGACGGCCAGAACCTGACCGGCGCGCCGGGCGCCCCGGTCGAAGGCCTGAAGCTGACGGTCACCGGCGACACCGTCGGCTCGCGCGGCAGCTTCGGCTTTTCGCAGGGCTATGCCTACCAGCTCAACACGCTGTCGGCCGGCTACCTCGGCAGCGCCGGCGCGATCACCAGCCGCACCACCGGACTGAACAACACGGTCAAGGACATCACCAAGCAGCGCGACGCTTTCGCCGAGCGCCTGACCGATATTGAAAAGCGCTACCGCGCGCAGTATTCGGCGCTCGACACCTCGATCGCCAGCATGAACACCACCGCGTCGTTCCTGACGCAACAGTTCGCCGCCATGTCGGCGAATTCTTAAGCAGTACCGATTAACAGGAGATAAAGTATGTTCGGATCTCGACAAACCGGCGTCAGCGCCTATGCCAAGGTTGGCATGGAAACCGGCGTGGTCGCCGCCAGTCCCCACAAGCTGATCGTGATGCTGTTCGACGGCGCGCTGGTCGCGCTGAACGCGGCGTTGAACGGCATGCGCAATGGCAACATCGGCGAGAAGGGCAAATCCATCTCCAAGGCCATCATGATCATCGACAGCGGCCTGCGCGCCGCGCTCGACAAGAAGGCCGGCGGCGAGATCGCCGAAGGGCTGGACGCCCTGTACGAATACATGAGCGCGCGGCTGTTGACGGCCAACATCAACAACGACGTCGCCATCATTGAAGAAGTGCAGCGTTTGCTGACCGAGTTGCGCGACGCCTGGAACGCGATCGCCGACACCCCTGCCGCCACCGGCATGCAAGCTACCCCCAACCTCGCGAGCGCCTGATTTATGATGACGATTCAAGATGTCTTATCCGTGTACGCCGCGATGGCCGACCTGACCGAGCAGATGGTGCAGGCTGCCACCCGCTCCGACTGGGATGCCCTGGTCCTGCTGGAGCAGCGTTGCGCCGCCCACGTCCAGGTGCTGCGTGAACAGGAACCGCAGCAGCCGATGCAGGGCGCCGACCGCGAACGCAAGATCGAGCTGATCCGCCAGATGCTCAACGCCGACCGCCAGATCCGCGACCTGACCATGCCGTGGATGGCGCAACTGTCCAAACTGATCAATTCCACCGGCACCGAGCGACGCATCGTCAACGCCTACGGTAGCGTTTAAAGCAGGCGCGCGCCATGCTGCCGCGTCTGGACACCCTGGTGACGCCGGTCAAGCCGGCCGACGGCGCCGGTGCGGGTGCCGGCATCGGCGACGGCCGCCAGGCGGCCTTCCAGCGCGCGGTGCAAAGCCTGGTCGGCCAGACCGTGGCGGCCGAGGTGATGTCCAAGCTCAAGGATGGCAGCTACCTGGTCAAGGTGGCCGACAACGCCGTGCGGCTGACGCTGCCAGCCGACACCCAGGTCGGCACCAGCGTGCCGCTCACCGTGCTCAGCGCCCAGCCGCGTCCGACCTTCCAGCTCGGCACTAGCCAGCCGGGCGCCACGCCCACCCTGTTGTACACCGATGCCGAGGGCGGCGAGCCGGCCGCCAGCCTGCCGTCGCAAGGCGCGGCGGTCTACGTGCCCGGCAGCGGCAAGCCGGCCGCAGGCGCCACGCCGAGCCTGCCCGGCCAGCCCGGTCAGCCCGCCGTGCCGGCCGGCGCCGACGCCCAACCGGCGGCCGATGGCGAGGCAGCGCCGGGCCAGCTCAAGCCCGCCATTCCCAATCCAACTCCCGCCAATGCCAACCCTGGCGCCGCCGGCACGCCCGGCACGGCCGCCCGTCCCGGCTTGCCGACCGGCGCCGCGCCCGCCCCATCAAGCGTGCAGACCAGCGCCGACGCACCCGAGATGGCCGCCACGCCGGACGCGCGCGCCAACGCCGCCGCACTGGCCGGGCGGCCCGCCGGCGTCGGCGCGGCCACCCCCAACCCTGCCGCCGCCCTGACGACGCCGCCCGCTGCCGCCCAGCCGCAGCTGGCTGGCCAGGCCGCCGCCGCGCTGGCCGGCGGCGGCGCCCTTCCCGCCGACGCCGTCAAACCGCAAAGCCTGGGCGCCACCCTGCTCGGCAAAGCGCCGCTGACGCCGGCCAGCGAACTGCCCGCACTGAGCGCCAACACGCAGCAGGCCACGCTCAGCAGCGCGGCGCGCGTGCTGACCACCATCCTCGGCGCGGCGCAGGCGGGCCAGGCGGCGCAAACGGCGCTGATCGGCAAGACCGCGCTGTTCGGCAATGCCGCGCCCGACACCGACCTGCTGGCGCAAAAGCTGCAGGACACCATTTCCAAGAGCGGCCTGTTCTACGAATCGCACGTGGCGGAATGGGTCAAGGGCGAACGCCCGCTCACCGAGCTGATGCGCGAGCCACAAATGCAGCGCCTGCTGCAGCAAGGCGGCGACACGGCCACGCGCGCGGCCGGCAACGGTCCCGACCTGAGCGCGGCGCAAATGATCAACCAGCAACTGCACACGCAGGAGCAACACCGCGTGCTGTGGCAGGGCCAGGCGTGGCCGGGCCAGCAGATGCAGTGGGAAGTGCGGCGCGACCAGCGCGACGGCGGCAAGGACGGCGGCCAGGCCGAAGGCGAGCCGGAACAGATCTGGCGCAGCGGCGTGCGTTTCCGGCTGCCGCTGCTGGGTGCGGTGTCGGCGGCGGTGACGCTGGTCGGCGACCAGGTTCACATCCAGGTACAAACCGACACCGACGGCAGCGCCACCACCCTGCGCGCCTGGGCCGGCCAGCTGGAGAGCGCGATGGCGGCGGCCGGCGCGCAACTGTCCTCCTTGACCATCAGCCAGGAGGACGGCGATGAAGGATGAAGCGCCGCGCCGGCCGCTGCAGCAGGCGGTGGCCTTGGCCTACGACACCGGCAAGCCGGCGCCCAAGGTGGTGGCCAAGGGCCGGGGACTGGTGGCCGAGCAGATCATCCACGTGGCGCAGGAGGCCGGGGTGGCCATCCACGAGTCCAAAGAACTTGTCTCGCTGCTCATGGAAGTTGATCTTGACCAACAAATTCCACCTATTCTCTATCGTACAATTGCGGAACTGTTAGCGTGGCTATATCATATTGAAGCAGCGCAAAAGTCTGGACAACCCTTGCCCCCGGCGCCGGACACCAGCATCCCATTGACCGAAATTTGAATCGAGCCACACGCGATGTACCCACACTTTCAGGATGCGGAATTGGAAAACTGGCACGATTTTGAAGTCGAATCAAAACGGGAAATCTTTTCCCTGCTGCGCGGTATCGGCGAAAAAAACCAGTTGATCCGCATGTTGATCCAGGGCGAGTCCGACGTCTGCGTCACCTCGATCCTGGATGTGGATGACGCGGCCAACGTGGTCTACCTGGACTGTTCTATTGATCAGGAGCAGAACAAGCGCATCCTGGCCTCGCGCCGGCTATCGTTTGAAACCACGCTGGACAAGGTGCGCATCCTGTTCGCGGCCGACCAGATCGAAGCGGCCGTCTACGAAGGCAACCCGGCCTTCATGATCGCCATCCCGCCGACCCTGATCCGCCTGCAGCGGCGCGAGTACTACCGGATTTCCACGCCGGTCAGCAACCCGGTGCGGGTGCAGATCGCGCTGCCGGCCGAACTGGGCGGCCCGACCACCTTCCCGCTGGCCGACATCAGCTGCGGCGGCATCGCCATCCTCGACAATAAAATGATTTTGGGCGAGGCGGTGGGGAAAAACTACGCGGAATGTCGCATCGACCTGCCGGAGATCGGCCAGGTCACCACCTCGCTACAGGTGCGCAACTCGCTGGACCTGACGCTGCTCAACAACAAAACCAACCGCCGGCTGGGCTGCGAATTCGTCGGCATCTCGCGCGGCAACCTGGCCTACGTCCAGCGCTACATCACCAAGCTGGAACGCGAGCGCAACGCCCGCATCGCCGGCCTGAGTTAAAAATTCGGGAGTTAAAAATTGTCAGTTCCGACATTCGGACATTTCGCGCGCGAAATGTCCGAATGTCGGAACTGACCCCGAATTTTTACACCTGCATATTCATGATCTCGTGATAGGCCGAGACCAGCTTGTTGCGTACCTGGATCGCGCCCTGGAAGTTGATGCTGGCTTTTTGTTGCGCGATCATCACGTCCGACAGGCTGACGCTGTCATCGCCCATGGCGAAACGCTTGCTCATGCCGTCCGCTTCCACCTGACTGACGTTGACCGCGTCCAGCGACTTCTTCAAGGCGTCCGAAAACTGTGCCTTCGGCACCGCCGGCGCTTCCGTCTGGATCACCGGCGGCGTCAGGTTGGGCTTGGTCGCGTGCGCTTTTAACTGCGCTATCATGGCCTGGATCTGGCTGCCGTCTATGCCACCTGTTCTCATTCCTCACTCCTTATTATTGCTTTCGTGAAATAAATTCCCACGA
Source organism: Duganella sp. BuS-21 (assembly GCA_041874725.1). Taxonomy (GTDB): domain Bacteria; phylum Pseudomonadota; class Gammaproteobacteria; order Burkholderiales; family Burkholderiaceae_D; genus Rugamonas. The sequence goes on from CP097466.1 coordinate 5,376,432, forward strand.
GACAAGCAACCGTGGCGTTACAATTACGCACGGCTTTATCAGTGGTGACAGAATACCAAGCACAACACCGTAGGCCTGCATCGAGCAGGGCCGTAAACGGCGCTCTGTTCCCGCTATTGGATTTCCAGATTACAAGCAATAATGGCCGTATTCCTTCAAGAACCCTTATTCGGGACCCAACCATCATGGCCGTAGCGGAAGAAATCGACAACGACACAGTAGCCGGCGCAGCCGACGACGGCGCCGAGAAGCTGCCCTTCATCCAAACGCCGATGGGGCGCAACTTCCTGCGCGCCGCCGGCGCGGCGGCCGTCATCGCCATCCTGATCGGCCTGTATTTGTGGAACAAGCCGCCCGAGTACGCGGTGCTGTTTTCCAACTTCACCGACCGCGACGGCGGCGCCATCACGGCCGAACTCGACAAGCTACAGGTCAAGCACAAGTTCGCCGACAACGGCGGCGCCATCCTGGTGCCGGCCGAGCAAGTCCACGATATCCGCCTGAAACTGGCGGCCCAAGGCCTGCCGAAAGGCGGCAACGTCGGCTTCGAGCTGATGGAAAACCAGAAGCTGGGCGTGTCCCAGTTCCTCGAACAAGTCAATTACCAGCGCGCCCTGGAAGGCGAACTGGCGCGCTCGGTGATGTCGCTGGCGCCGGTCGAGAACGCCCGCGTTCACCTGGCGCTGCCGAAACCGTCCGTGTTCGTGCGCGACCAGCAAAAACCGACCGCCTCGGTGATCGTCACCCTGCACCCGAACCGCAAGCTCGACCAGCAGCAAACCGGCGCCATCGTCCACCTGGTGGCCTCCAGCGTGCCGGAATTGCTGCCGGCCAACGTCACCGTGGTCGACCAGGCCGGCAACCTGATTTCCGACCAGAACAAGCCGGGCGCCGGCGGCCTCAACGCCAAGCTCGACGAGCAACAGCTGAAATACGTCAAGGATCTGCAGGCGCAGGTGATCCGCCAGGTCGAATCCATCGTCGTCCCCATCGTCGGCGATGGCAATGTCCGCGCCGAAGCCGTGGCCGATGTCGATTTCGCCCAGATCGAGCAAGCCACCGAGAACTACAAGCCGAACTCGCCGCCGGCCGCCTCCGCCATCCGCAGCCAGCAGAGCAGCGAAACCTCGGGCGGTGGCGTCAACAACAACCCGGGCGGAATTCCGGGCGCGCTGTCGAACCAGCCGCCGGGCACCGCCACCGCGCCGCTGAACCAGACCGCCCAGGCCAACGGCCCCAACGCGCCGCCGCCGGGCACCGTGCCGGGCACGCTGCCGGCCGGCAGCGCCGCCAGCCCGACCCACAAGGAATCGACGACCAATTATGAAGTCGACAAGACTGTGCGCTACGAGCAGCGCGGCATGGGCGGCCTGCGCCGCCTGACCGTGGCGGTGGTGGTCAACTACAAGCGCACCGTCGATAAGGACGGCAAAGTCACGGTAAAAGCCTATACTCCAGAGGAGATGACCAAGATCAACGACTTGGTACGTCAGGCCATGGGCTACAACCAGGATCGCGGCGACGCCGTCAGCGTTGCCAACTCGCCATTCGACGGCGTCGACAAGCCTTACGAGGCGCCGCCGGAATGGTGGAAAGATCCGGCCAACCTGCCGATGGCCAAGGATCTGGCGAAGTTCCTGATCACCGCCCTGATCCTGCTGTACATCGTGCTGCGCATCGTGCGTCCGATGATGCGCCCGGTGTTCAAGAAGATCGACGAGATCAACGCGCCGGAGCCGGAACCGGAAGTGCCGGACGAGCCGGTGGAAGAAGGTCCCGACGACGCCCTCATCGCCGAAGAAGAACTGCGCAAGATGGAAGAGAACACCGCCCGCGGCTACCGCGAAAACCTCGCCATGGCCAAGAAACTGGCGGTCGAAGACCCACGCATTGTGGCCAACGTGATCAAGGAATGGATAGGCGCAAATGACTGAGAATACCGGACTGCAAAAAGCCGCCATCCTGATGTTGGCGATGGGCGAAACCGAAGCCGCCGAGGTGATGAAATTCCTCGGTCCGCGCGAAGTGCTGAAGCTGGGCGCGGCCATGGCCACCATGAAGAACGTGCCGCACGAGGAAGTGGTCGGCACGCTCGACAATTTCCGCGACATGGTGGCGGCCGCCTCCACCGTGGGCCTCGATTCCGACGAGTACATCCGCCAGGTGCTGACCAAGGCGCTCGGCGACGACAAGGCTTCGGTGCTGCTGTCGCGCATTCTGGGCGGCAAGGACGCCTCCGGCATCGAGTCGCTGAAGTGGATGGATTCGCAATCCGTGGCCGAGCTGATCCGCAACGAACACCCGCAGATCATCGCCACCATCCTGGTCCACCTGGAACGCGACCAGGCTTGCGAGATCCTCGGCCACTTCACCGACCGCCTGCGCAACGACGTGGTGCTGCGCATCGCCACCCTGGACGGCGTGCAACCGGCCGCGCTGCGTGAACTGAACGATGTACTGACCAAGCTGCTGTCGGGCAACGAGAACATCAAGAAGTCCACCCTGGGCGGCGTGCGCGCGGCCGCCGAGATCCTCAACTTCATGAGCGGCGAGCAGGAAAGCTCGGTGATGGACAATATCAAGAACTACGACAACGACATGGCGCAGAAGATCATGGACGAGATGTTCGTGTTCGACAACCTGATCGATATCGACGACCGTGGCATCCAGTTGCTGCTGCGCGAAGTGCAGTCGGAAATGCTGATCGTTGCGCTGAAAGGCGCGTCGCAGGAACTGCGCGACAAGATCTTCAAGAATATGTCGGCGCGCGCCTCGGAAATGATGCGCGAGGATCTGGAGTCGAAAGGCCCGGTGCGCCTGTCGGAAGTGGAAACGCAGCAAAAGCAAATCCTGCAAATCGTGCGGCGCCTGTCCGACGAAGGCCAGATCGTGCTTGGCGGTAAAGGTGAGGATTCCTTCGTTTAATCATGGCGATTCATTCCAAAGAACAGCAGCCGGCGTTTCAGCGCTGGGAAATGACCTCGTTCGGCGACGAGCGCCCGAGCTCGATCGCGCTGCGCGAAGCCGAGCAGCGCGACGTCGATGCCGAGAACGCGCGCCTGGAAGCCGAGCAGCGCATCGAACAGGCCCTGCAGGCGCAGCAGGAACAAATGTCGATGGGGCCGCCGCCGCCGCCGCCGGTCACCTACCCGACCGTCGAAGAACTGGAGCAACTGCGCGAGGACGCCCGCCAGGACGGCTATGAAGAGGGCCATGCTGCCGGCCACGCCGACGCCATCGAGGCCGGCAAGCTGGCCTCCAAGGAAGAATTGCAACACGTGCGCACACTGGCCGACAGCTTCAGCAACGCGCTGCAGGACGCCGACCAGCTGATCGCCAACGAAGTCCTGGAGCTGGCCCTGCAACTGGCCAAGGGCATGCTGAAGAACGCGCTGCAGGTCAGGCCGGAGCTGATCCTGCCGATCGTGCGCGACGCCATCGAATACCTGCCGGTGTTGCAGCAGCCGGCGCTGCTGGTGCTGCACCCGGACGATGCCGCCACCGTGCGCGCCGGCATCGGCGAGGAGCTGGACAAGGGCGGCTGGCGCGTGGTGGAAGACGTCAACGTCGGCCGCGGCGGCTGCAAGGTCGATACCGCCAGCAACCAGATCGACGCCACCGCCGCCGCACGCTGGCAACGCCTGAGCAATGCGCTGGGCAAAGAAGCGGACTGGCTGGCCTGAGATCATGGACGCCCCCGCTGCCCCAGCTGCCCCCGATGCGCCTGCCAGCACCGCCGCCACCCACGCCGGACGTTGGAAATCCTATCTAAAAGATTGCGGCGAAGTCATCGGTTTTGTCGAGCCGATGCAGGTCTCGGGCCGCGTCACGCGCGTGGCCGGGCTGGTGATGGAGGCGGTCGGCCTGCGTCTGGCCGTCGGCGCCGCCTGCACCGTGCCGCTGCCGGCCGGCGGCAAGATCGAAGCCGAAGTGGTCGGCTTCGAGGGCGACAAGCTGTTCCTGATGCCGCAGTCCGACGTCGAAGGCGTGGTGCCCGGCACCCGCGTATTCCCGGTCGAGCCGGCGATACCCAAGCCCGGCAGCGTCAGCCATCCGCGCCGCCGCCCGAGCGACCGCGCGCGCCACCTGCCGGTAGGCCCGGAATTGCTGGGCCGCGTGCTGGACGGCGCCGGCCGCCCGCTCGACGGCCTCGGCCCCCTGAACACCACCGACAGCGCGCCGATCAACACCCGCCCCGCCAATCCGCTGGGCCGCGCGCCGATCACCGAAACGCTGGACGTCGGCGTGCGCTCGATCAATGCCATGCTGACCGTGGGACGCGGCCAGCGCATGGGCCTGTTCGCCGGTTCCGGCGTCGGCAAGTCGGTCCTGCTGGGCATGATGGCGCGCTACACCGAAGCCGACGTCATCGTGGTCGGCCTGATCGGCGAACGCGGCCGCGAGGTCAAGGAATTCATCGAGCAGATCCTGGGCGAGGAAGGCCTGGCGCGCTCGGTGGTGGTGGCGGCCCCGGCCGACACGCCGCCGCTGATGCGCCTGCAAGGCGCGGCCTACGCCACCGCCATCGCCGAGCACTTCCGCGACCAGGGCCAGAACGTGCTGCTGATCATGGACTCGCTGACCCGCTACGCCATGGCGCAGCGCGAGATCGCCCTGGCCATCGGCGAGCCGCCGGCCACCAAGGGCTATCCGCCGTCGGTGTTCGCCAAGCTGCCGATCCTGGTCGAGCGCGCCGGCAACGGCGAAATGGGCGGCGGCTCGATCACCGCCTTCTACACCGTGCTGACCGAGGGCGACGACCAGCAAGACCCGATCGCCGACGCGGCGCGGGCGATTCTCGACGGCCACATCGTGCTCAACCGCCGCCTGGCCGAGGCCGGCCACTACCCGGCCATCGACGTCGAACAATCGATCAGCCGCGCCATGCACTCGATCACCTCGCACGAGCATCAGACCAAGGCGCGCCAGCTCAAGCAGCTATTCTCGCGCTTCGAGCGCAGCCGCGACCTGATCAGCGTGGGCGCGTATGCCGCCGGCACCGATCCGGTGCTGGACCAGGCCATCCAATTGCATGACCGTATCGAGCATTTCTTGCAGCAACAGATCACCGAACGGGTGACCATGAGCGAGAGCTTGGGCCAACTTACCTCTCTATTCGACTGATGGTCGTGTTCATACGCCACCTATAATTGACTCACCATGGCTTCCAAAGCGCAATTAGAAACCTTGATGGACCTGGCGCGGCGCGAAACCGACGACGCCGCCAAACGGCTGGGCGTTGCCCTGAAGGCCGTGGAAGACGCCAAGCAAAAGCATCAGATGCTGGTCGGCTACCAGGACGAATACTTCAAACGTTTCGAGGCGGCGCAGGCGGCCGGCATTACGCCCATGGCCTACCGCAATTTCGTGGCGTTCATTGAAAAGCTGGAAACGGCGGTACGGGGACAGCTGGACATGATCAAGCACGCCGAGCACCGCTGCACGCAGGAGAAGGCGGCGTGGCAGGCCAGCGAGCGCAAGCGCATGTCCTACGCCACCCTGAACGACCGCGCGGACGCCGCCGCGCTCAAGCTGGAAAACAAGCGCGACCAGAAGCAGATGGACGAACACGCAGCCAGGCAGGCGTACTACAAACGATGACATCTAGAGAGCGCGAAACATGCAAACCCCGAATCTCCAAATTCCCACGCTAAACGCCAATGCAGTGGCCGCGCCCAAAGTCAACCTCAACCTCGGCGCCGGCGGCGACAACAACGCCTTCAAGCAAGCGCTGTCGCGCGAAATGGATCAGCGCCAGGCCCAAGGCGGCGACAGCGCCGGCCGCTCGACCCAGCCCACCCGCGCCGCCGAGCGCCCTGCCGCTTCGCGTGCGTCCGGCCCCAAGCCGGCGCAAGCCGCCCCCGCCAAGCAGGCGGAAGCTCCCAACAACGACACCGAAGCCAGCGCGCCATCCACTGCCGCAGCCAGCGCCGATGGCGCATCCGCAGCACCGGCCAAAACCGCCACCGGCGATAGCGATAGCAATACCGCCGGCGCCGGTGAGTCTCATAATGCCGATGCCGCCAGCAGCGATGCGCAAGCGGCGCAAACCGTCGATCCGGTAGTCGACATGCTGGCCCTAGTGGCCGCGCTCAATCAGCCTGCCGCGGCGTCCAGCACGCCAGTCGCCACCACCGACACCAGCGTCACCGTAATTGCTAGCAGCGGCGGGACTGCCGCAAGCAGCAGCGCAGCAGCCGCCGCCTCGGCCGCAGCCCAAGCCGCACAAGCCGCGATTGCGGCCGCAGTGGGCGCCGCCGGGAAAGTCGCAGCCACCGATGCGGACGCCAGCGCCGATGTCGCCGCCTTGGCCACCACAGCCGCAGCCGCCGCACCCAGCACCAGCACCAGCACCAGCGGCGCGGCCACCGAAGCCGACGCCGCCGCGCTGCAAGCCGCACAAGACCAGGCCGCCGCAGCCGCCGCCTTCAAGACCGCCCTGGGCAAGGCCGGCTCGGCCGCCCAGACCGCCGCCGACGCCACCGCCGCCGCCGCTGTCGCAGCCCAGGCCGCCGCCGCGGGCAAGACCGCAGCCGGCAGCCTGGAGCCGGTGCTGCCGACCGCCGCGCCAGCCGCCAGCCTGACCGCCACCGACACCCGGCCTGCGGCCGATGCCGCCGACACCGGCGCCGTGGCCGAGGCCGCGCCGAAGACCGGCGCCGACATCCTCAATCGCATCGAAACCAAGGCCGCCCCGGCCGGCGACGCGCAAGTACAGGCGCCGCAAACCCAGCAGCAGGCCGCCGATCCCGCCCAGCTGGCCGGCACCCAGAAAGCTGGCGCCACCGCCACTCCCGAGGCCGCTGCCGCGCTGAAAGAAACCGCCATCACGGTCGCGCCCACCGCCAGCCATGCCACACAGGAATTGGCGAAAGCCGCGACCGCCGTGCCGACCGACAAGCTCAGCAGCCGCGTCGGCACCCAGCAATGGGACCAGCAACTGGGCCAGAAGATCATCTTCATGGCCGCCGGCGGCGAGCAAAGCGCCACCATGGAACTGAACCCGCCCGACCTCGGCCCCCTGCAAGTCGTACTGAGCATCAACAAGGACCAGGCCACCGCTGCCTTCAGCTCGGCGGCGCCGGAAGTGCGCCAGGCGCTGGAAGCGGCCTTGCCGAAACTCAAGGAGATGATGAGCGAGGCCGGCATCCAGCTCGGCAGCGCCACAGTCTCGGCCGGCATGTCGGATCAGAACAACAGCGCCAGCAACCAGCAAGCGAACTCGGCGCAAAACGGCGGCGGCTCTGGACGCTCCGGCAACGGTTATGGCCGCGATAACAACAGCGCGGCGGAGGCCGCACGTACCGCGCCTCCAGTACGGCGCCTGCCGGCAGGCGCGGTCGACACCTTCGCCTGATCCGCAAGCACCGTCAGCCAACCAACCGGGATCGGCGCCCTGCCTTCCCGGTTTTGTTGTCTGTTACACTAGGGAAACGTTAAGCAGCTGCGGGAAGGTCGTTCTTTTCGGCGGATGCAAGCGCGCAGGCACAAGCGATAATGACATAATGGCGGCATGATCCATACCGCAGGATGAAGGGCAATTTTGAAAGCGAACCCAAAAATGAAAGCCGATCAGAAAGTTGAAGCGCCCGCAGGCGGCGGCAGCAAGAAACTGATCATCATTATCCTCGCCCTGGTACTGGTCCTGGGCGGCGGCGGCGCCGGCGCGGCATGGTATTTCATGCACGGCCAGGCCGATGCGGAAGAGCATGACGACGCGCCGAAGAAAAAGAAAGGCAAGAAGGCCGCCACCAAGCCCGAATACGTCCCGGTCGAGCCATTCACGGTCAATCTGCAGCCGGGCGAAGCCGGCACCGACCAGTATCTGCAGGTCGCGTTCACCTTGCAGGTGGGCGGCGTGGAAGAAATGGCCATCGTGAAGGACAATATGGCCAAGGTGCGCAGCCGCATGCTGTTGCTGCTGTCGAGCAAGCGAGCGGCCGACATCAATACGCCGGAAGGCAAGGTCCAGTTGGCTAAGGAAATCATTGCCCAGCTGCGGGAGCCGTTCGAAGATCGCGGCCCGCAGCAGGAAATCGAAGACGTGCTGTTCACGTCCTTCATCATCCAGTAACAACGCAGAAAATAAGCGAATCATGGCTGATAATTTTCTCTCCCAGGAAGAAGTCGATGCCCTTCTAAAGGGCGTCAACGGCGACCAGGACGACGTTGCGACGCAAGAGGACGTCGCCGGCGTCCGCACGTACAACCTGGCGACCCAGGAACGTATCGTGCGCGGCCGTATGCCGACGCTGGAAATTATCAATGAACGTTTCGCCCGCCTGCTGCGCGTCGGCCTGTTCAACTTCCTGCGCCGCAGCGCCGAGGTCTCGGTCGGTTCGGTGCGGGTCTCCAAGTATTCCGAGTTCATCCGCAACCTGGTGGTGCCGACCAACCTCAACCTGGTGCACATGAAGCCGCTGCGCGGCACGGCCCTGATGGTGTTCGATCCGGGCCTGGTGTTCCTGCTGGTGGACAATCTGTTCGGCGGCGACGGCCGTTTCCACACCCGGGTCGAAGGCCGCGACTTTACCCAGACCGAGCAGCGCATCATCCTGCGCATCCTCGACATTGTGTTCGAGGCCTACACCAAGTCGTGGGAACCGGTTTATCCGGTCGAGTTCGAATACATCCGCTCGGAAATGAATACGCAGTTCGCCAACATCGCCACGCCCAACGAGGTGGTGGTGGCATCGACCTTCACGGTGGAGCTGGGCTCGGTATCGGGCCAGATCCACTTCTGCATGCCGTACTCGATGATCGAGCCGATCCGCGATTCGCTGACCTCCAGCCTGCAGGGCGAGGCGCTGGAAGTGGACAAGCGCTGGATCCGCCTGATGACGCAGCAGATCCAGATCGCCGAAGTGGAAGTGGTGGCGTCGCTGGGCACGGCCAAGGTCAATTTCGACGAGATCCTGAACATGCGGGTGGGCGACATCATTCCGCTGACGATCCCGGAATTCATTTCGGCCACCGTCGATGGCGTACCGGTGATGGATTGCAGCTATGGCGTGATGAACGGCCAATATGCGCTCAAGGTCGAGAAACTGCTGGCCAACACCGATAATCTTAAATAACACCGGAGAGAAACATGTCGGACAATCAAGACGATCAAGCGCTGGACGATGACGATCCATGGGGTGCGGCGATCGCCGAACAGGCGCAGGCCGAAGCCGCCGCGCTGGAAAAACAGCAAGCCGCACAGACGGCCAGCGCCGCCGTATTCAAGGACTTTTCCAGCACCCCCAGCAAAACCGAGACACATAACGATATCGACTTCATCCTCGACATTCCGGTCCAGCTGACGGTGGAACTGGGTCGTACCAAGATCGCCATCAAGAACCTGCTGCAACTGGCGCAGGGCTCGGTGGTGGAACTGGACGGCCTGGCCGGCGAGCCGATGGACGTGCTGGTGAACGGCTGCCTGATCGCCCAGGGCGAGGTGGTGGTGGTGAATGACAAGTTTGGTATCCGCCTGACCGACATCATCACGCCGTCCGAACGTATCCGAAAACTCAATAAATGAAGCATAGCCTGATCTCGACCCTGATCCTCGCGGCGGCCCTGGCCGCCGCGCCCGCAATCGCCCAGCGCAGCGTCTCGGGCACCATCGGCGCAGCCCAGGCCGCGACCGGCGCCCCGGCCGCCACTTCAGCCGCCGCCGTCCCCGCCCCCGCCCTCGCCGACACTGGCGCAGCAGCGGCGACCGGCCCGGCCGCCGCGACCGATACGTCCGCCGCGCCGGCGGCCGCCGCAGCCGCCGCACCGGCCCAGCCAAACGCGATGACCATGACCATCCCCACGCCGCAAGCGAGCACGCCGTCCACCGGCGGCAGCCTGCTGCAAACGGCGCTGGCCCTGCTGTTCGTAATCGGCCTGATGCTGGGCCTGGCCTGGCTGACCAAGCGTTTCGGCCCGAAGAACTTCGGCGGCGGCAACAGCAACATCAAGCTGGTCGGCAGCCTCAGCGTCGGCACGCGCGAGCGCATCCTGGTAGTGGAAGTGGGCGAGCAATGGATCGTGGTGGGCGCCTCGCCCGGCCGCATGAATGCGCTGGCCACCATGCCGCGCCAGGAAAACAGCGAACCGTTGCAACAGGCCAGCGTGCCGACCGCCAACTTCGCCGAATGGTTCAAACAAACGATAGACAAGCGCAATGGCAAATAAGGCCAAATCCCTGCTGATGCTGGGACTGCTGGCCCTGCCCCTGGTGGTGGCGGCGCAGTCCAACATCGGCATCCCTGCCCTGACTTCCTCGCCAGCGCCGGGCGGCGGCACCAACTACTCGCTGCCGATCCAGACCATGCTGCTGATGACGGCGCTGACCTTTATCCCGGCCGCGCTGTTGCTGATGACCAGCTTCACCCGCATCATCATTGTCCTGTCGCTGCTGCGCCAGGCGCTGGGCACGCAATCGGCGCCGCCCAACCAGGTCATCGTCGGCCTGGCATTGTTCCTGACCCTGTTCGTCATGGGCCCGACTTTCGACAGGATCTACAACGAAGCCTACCTGCCGCTGCAGGAAAACAAGCTCAACATGAGCGAGGCGCTCGACAAAGGCGCGGCGCCATTAAAAACTTTCATGCTCAAGCAAACCCGCGAGGCCGACCTGGCGCTGTTCGTCAAATTGTCGCGCAGCCCCGCCCTGCAGGGGCCGGAAGACGTGCCGCTGCGGATTTTAGTGCCGGCATTTGTCACCAGCGAGCTGAAAACCGCGTTCCAGATCGGCTTTGCCATCTTCATTCCCTTTCTGATTATCGACATGGTGGTCGCCTCTGTACTGATGTCGATGGGGATGATGATGATGTCGCCGGCCGTGATTTCGCTGCCGTTCAAGCTGATGCTGTTTGTGCTGGTGGACGGCTGGCAATTGCTGCTCGGCTCGCTTGCCCAAAGCTTCTACTAGGAGGCCGCTATGACGCCCGAAAGCGTGATGACCATGGGCAAACATGCCATGGAAGTAACCCTGATGATCGCCGCCCCCCTGCTGCTGGTGGCGCTGCTCATCGGCCTGGTGGTCAGTATCTTCCAGGCCGCCACCCAGATCAATGAACAGACGCTGTCCTTCATTCCCAAACTGGTCGGCATCTTTGTCGCGCTGGTGGTTGCCGGCCCATGGATGCTGTCCATCATGCTCGACTACATGCGCGAGGTCTTTACCGGCATCCCGTTGCTGGTGGGATGATGTTTTCAATTTGTAACAGTTTCCGATTTGCTAAAAAGTTCGTCTACAATGAAATAGATGCCGGACGGAAATGTAACAGACCCTCATGCTGACTGTCTCTGCTGCCGATATCAATATATGGATCACCAGCCTGCTGTGGCCGCTTACGCGCATCCTGGCGCTGCTGGCCGCCTCGCCGCTGTTCGGCAACAAGGCGGTACCGGCCAGCGTCAAGGTTAGCCTCGGCGTCGGCCTGGCGCTGATCGTGGCACCGGCGGTGCCGGCCTGGCCGGCCACCGATCCGCTGTCGATGGCGGGACTGCTGATCCTGGCGCAGGAAATGCTGATCGGTTTGGCCATGGGTTTCAGTATCCGCATCATTTTTGCGGCGGTGGAAATGGCCGGCGAGATTTCCAGCCTGACCATGGGCTTGGGGTTTGCGACGTTTTTCGATCCGAACACCCAGGGCCGGTCGTCCGCCATCAGCCAGTTTTTGTCGCTGGTGGCGACCATGGCGTTTCTGGCCGTGAACGCGCACCTGGTGTTGTTGTCGGCGCTGGTGGAGAGTTTCTCGACGCTGCCGGTGTCGAGCATCCCGATCTACGGCGGCGGCTTCAAGCAGATGGCCGATTGGGGCGGACGGATTTTCGCCACCGGCGTGCAGTTGTCGCTGCCGATCGTGGCAGCGTTGTTGATTACCAACGTGGCGCTCGGCATCCTGACACGCGCCGCGCCGCAGTTGAATTTATTTGGCATCGGTTTTCCGATTACGTTGGGGGTGGGCTTGCTGGTGATCGCCATGACCCTGCCCTACCTCGGCGCACCGATGCAAAACCTGTTTTTGGACGGCATTGAACGCGCGCGGCTGATGCCGCGCACCTGGTCGCAACGACCGCCAGTAGTCAAACCGGAAAGCTTGCCGGTTCGACCTCCGGGCCTGCGACCATAGGGAAATGCAATAGCCGCAACGTGATTTTTGGTTTCCATGAGGCAATTAGCCGCGTATCATGGAAGCTTGCCTGGAGAAGCCCGTAATGACCTCGATCGTAATAACACTGACCACTGACGACATCATCGGCCTGGGGACGAAGAATATCGCCGCCCTCACCACCGAGGACATGCAGGCGTTCAATTCCGATCAGATTGCGGCCCTTTCCACCGCCAATGTGCGTGTGCTGTCGACCCAGCAGATGGCCTTCCTCAGCCTGGACGGCCTGATCGGCCTGACCACGGACGGCATCCAGGCCCTCAAAGCAGCCAACATCACCGCCTTGAACTCGGACCAGCTGCTGACCCTGAGCACGGACCAACTGGTCGCGCTGACCACCCAGCACATGACCGCGCTGACCACGCGCCAGTTGAACCTGCTGGCGCCGACCCAGATCGCCGCGCTGGAGACCCAGGATGTGCGCGCCCTGCTGAGCCAGCAGATCAACAGCATCAGCTCGGACCAGATCGTCAACCTGAGCACCGACCAGTTGACCAGCATGAGCTCGACGCAGCTGCGCGCCATCAGCACCCGCGCCATCACCGCGCTCACCAGCGACCAAGTGGCTGCCCTGGTGTCGAACCAGCTGCAGCAGATCGCCACCCACCAGATCAACGCGCTGACCGCCGGCCAGTTGTACACCGTCACCACCGACCAGATCGCCCAGCTCAGCACCTTGCAGATCAGCTCGCTGGCCACCCAGTCGCTGCAAAGCCTGAGCAGCGACCAGATCGCCGCCATCGAAACGCGCGACCTGATCTGGATGAGCAGCCAGCAAATCCGCGCGCTCGGCTACGACCAGCTGATCGGCCTGACCACCGACCAGGCCCACGCGCTGCGCAGCAATGAAATTGCGGCCTTGCGCGCCGACCAGATCAACGTGCTCAGCACCGACCAGGTGCTGGCCTTGACCTCGCTGGCGCCGCTGACCTCGGCCCAGATCGCCGGCCTCACCACCGACCACGTCACCTCGCTGGCCACGCGCACCATCGCCGCCCTGACCACGGCCCAGTTGGCCGCGCTCAACGCCGACCAGGTGGTGGCCCTCAACACCGACCAGGTGGTCGCGCTGAGCTCGGCGCAGGTATCGGCCCTGACCACCAATCTGATCACCCAGCTCACCACGGACCAGATCGTCGCCATCGAAACGCGCGACATTCCGGCCCTGACCAGCAGCCAGCTGCGCGCCCTCAATAGCGACCAGCTGGTGGCCCTGACCACCAGCCAGATCGCCATGCTGGCCACCGCCATCCTGCCGACGCTGCGCCCGGACCAGCTGGCCGCGCTGACCACCGACCAGATCGCCGCGCTCAAATCGCTGGTGCCGCTGACCACTGCGCAAATCCAGGGCCTGACCACCGACCAGCTGGTCTGGATGGACACCAAGGACCTGGTGGCGCTCAGCACCACCCAGCTGGCGGCCCTGACGCCGGACCAGATCATGGCGCTGACCACCGACCAGGTGATTTTGCTCACCACCGCCCAGATCGCCGGTCTGACCACCAATATGCTGGTGCAGATGAACACGGCCCAGGTGCAGGCCATTGAAACCCGCGACATCCCGGCCCTGAGCAGCAGCCAGCTGCGTGTGCTCAATAGCGACCAGCTGGTGGCCATGACCACCGCCCAGTTCGCCGTAATGGCAAGCGACATGCTGGCCAACCTGCTGCCGGAACAGGTCGCCGTGCTGTCGAGCGACCAGTTGGCCAGCTTGAAGAATCTGCTGACCCTGACCACCGCCCAGTTCGCCGCGCTGACCACCGACCAGCTGGTCACGCTGGAAAGCCGCGACCTGGTGGCCCTCACCAGCAAGCAGCTGGCCGCACTGACGCCGGACCAGATCATCGCGCTGACCACCGACCAGGTCGTACTGCTGACCACGGCCCAGGTGAACGCGCTGACCACCAGCGTGTTCGCGCAGCTCAACACTGCCCAGATCCAGGCCATCGAAACGCGCGACATCCGCGCCCTGAACACGGCCCAGATCCGCGCCCTGAACAGCGACCAGCTGATCGCCTTGAGCACCGACCAGATCTACGCCCTGACCACGGAAAGCGCGCAAGCGCTGCGTCCGGACCAACTGATGGTGCTGACCACCGACCAGATCATCGCCATCAAGTCGCTGCTGCCGCTGACCACCACCCAGATCTCCTCGCTCACCACCGACCAGATCGCCGCGCTGGAAACCGCCGCCATTGCCGGCCTCAGCAACGCCCAGCTGGCTTCGCTGAACTCCGACCAGGTGCAGGCGCTGACCTCCGACCAGCTGATCGGCCTCACCACCGCCCAGGTCGCCGGCCTGAACACCGTCACCCTGGGCGCGCTGACCACGCTGCAAGTGCAGGCGCTGGAAACGCGCGACGTCGCAGTGCTGAGCGGCAACCAGATTCGCGGCTTCAACAGCGACCAGATCGTCGCCCTGACCACCGACCAGATCAGCATGCTCAGCACCGCCGCCGAGCAGGCCCTGACGGCCGAGCAGGTCGCGGCCCTGACCACCGACCAGATCGTCGCCCTGAAATCCCTGGTGCCGCTGACCACCGCGCAGATCCAGGCGCTGACCACCGGCCAGCTGATCTCGATTGAAAGCAAGGACGTCATTGCCCTGACCAGCGTGCAGCTGGCCGCGCTCAACAGCGACCAGGTGCAGGCCCTGACCAGCGACCAGGTGATCGGCCTGACCGTGACCCAGTATGCCAACATGAGCACGGCCATGCTCAATATGTTGACCACCGACCAGATCCGCTACGTGGAAACGCGCGACATCGCCGCCCTGCGCGCGGCGCAGGTGGCGCAGCTGTCCACCGACCAGATCGTGGCGCTGCTCACCGACCAGTTCACCGCGCTCAGCAGCGCGGCCGTGGGCGCGCTCACCACCGACCAGATCAGCGTGCTGACCAGCGACCAGCTGAACGCCATGAGCACCCTGGCCGGCGTCTCCAGCCGCCAGTTGACCGCCTTCACCACCGCGCAGATCAGCGCCCTGACCACGCGCAACCTGGCCTCGCTGGCCAGCAACCAGCTCGGCGTGCTCAACACCGACCAGGTGCTGGCCCTGACCACCGACCAGATCGTCGCCCTCAGCGGCGGCCAGTTCCGTGGCCTGAGCTCGGACGCCATCGCCGCCCTCAGCACCGACCAGATCCGCGCCATCGAAACGCGCGACATCGCCATGCTGAACGTGCAGCAGGTCAACAAGCTGACCACCGACCAGATCATTGCCATGGGCACCGAGCAGATCTACGCGCTCGGCACGGCCCAGGAAATGGCTCTGACCGACGACCAGATCACCGCCCTCACCACCGACCAGATCGACGCCCTGCGCTCGCTGGCCGTGCTGAGCACGCGCCAGATCCGCGCCCTCACCAGCGACCAGATCGGCGCCATCAATTCCGCCGACCTGGTGACCCTGACCACGCGCCAGCTGGCCGCCTTCAGCAGCGACCAGCTGCAGTCGCTCAACACCGAGCAGATCATCGCGCTCAGCAGTTCGCAGATCGCCGCCCTGAGCAACAGCGCCATCGCCGTGCTCAGCACCGATGCCATCGCGGCCATCGAAACGCGCGACATCCGCGCCATGCGCACCTCGCAGATCGCCAATCTGAGCCTGGCCCAGGTTATGGCGCTGCGCACCGACCAGCTGGCCGCCTTCACCACGGCCGCCGTGCGCGCCCTGACGGCCGACCAGTTGGCCGTGCTGACCAGCGACCAGCTGGAAGCCCTGCAGCTGGCGCCGCTGGCCACGCGCCAGATCGTCGCCCTCACCACCGACCAGATCGCCGCACTGAGCACCGCCGACTTCGCCGCCCTGCTGACCGCGCAGGTCGCCGCGCTGACCTCGGACCAGGCGTTCGCCATCACCAGCGACCAGATGGTGGCGCTCAACACCGCCCAGCTGCGCGCCCTGAGCACCAGCACGCTGGCGGCGCTGGCCACCGACCGCATCGCCGCGCTGAGCAATAGCGACCTGGCGTCGCTGAGCACGCGCCAGATCGCCGTGCTGACCACCGACCAGCTGGGCGGCCTGAGTACCGCGCAAATGCGCGCCCTGACCACCCAGGAAATCGCCGCACTGACGCAAATCCAGCTCGGCGCCATGACCGACACCCAACTCGACGCCCTGCTGACCCTGGCCGCGCTCAGTACGCGCCAGCTGCAAGCGCTGAGCACCGACCAGGTCTCGCACCTGAACCTGGCCGACCTGCAATCGCTGAGCTCGCGCCAGATCAGCGCGCTGACGAGCGACCAGGTGGCGAACATGACCACCGACCAGATCGCCGGCATGCTGATCGCCCAACTGCGCGCGCTGGGCGTGGTCGCCATTCAGGCCCTGACCACCGACCAGATCAACGCCATCAGCAACAACAGCCTGGCCAATCTGAGCACGCGCCAGATCGCCGCGCTGACCATCGACCAGGTGATCGCGCTGCGCACCGACCAGATCATGGCGCTGACCACGCAGGAAATCGCCGCCCTCACCACCGCGCAGAAATCGGTGCTGAGCAGCGACCAACTGGCCGCCCTGAGCTCGCTGGCGAGCTTCTCGACCGCGTCCATCGCGGCCCTGACCACCGATCAAATCGCCTCACTGCCGCTGCCGATCCTGGCCACCCTGACCACGGCGCAGATTGCCGCACTCACCACCGACCAGGCCATGGTGCTGCGCACCGAAGCCATTGTTGCGCTGAGCACCAAGCAGGTCCGCGCACTGACCAGCCGCCAGCTCGGCGCCCTCACCACCGACCAGATCCAGGCCATGGAACTGGAAGACCTGCAAGCCTTGACCAGCCGCCAGATCGTCGGCCTGACCACCGACCAGATCGTCAGCTTGCTGCAGAGCCAGGTGGCCGGCTTCTCGACCCAGATCATCGCCTCGCTGACCACCCAGCAGATCCGCGCGCTGACCACCGACCAGATGGCAGCGCTGGTCTCGCTGGCGCCGCTGACGAGCCGCCAGATCAGCGCCCTGACGACCGATCAGATCGCCAGCCTGACCAGCATCGCCACGCTCAAAACCAACCAGATCGCCGGTCTCACCAGCGCCCAGATCGGCGCCCTGACCACCGACCAGGTGATCGCGCTGACCACGCAGCAGGTGCGCAGCCTGACCCTGGCCACGCTGGCCGCCCTCACCACCGACCAGGTGATGGTGATTGAAAACGAAGACATTGCCGCACTCGGCAGCAACCAGATCGTCGCCCTCAGCAGCGACCAGCTGGCCGTGCTGAGCGCGCCGCAGTTCGCCAGCATCAGTACCAAAGTGCTGAGCGCCCTGGCCACCAAGCAGATCGCCGCCCTCAGCACCGACCAGGTCAACAGCCTGGCCTCGCTGGCGCCGCTGACCACGTCCCAGGTGCGGGCCTTGACCACGGACCAGCTCATCAACCTGCTGGTAGGCCAGATCAGCACTCTCAAGACCGCCCAGCTGGGCGCGCTCAGCAGCGTGCAGCTGCAGTCGCTGACCACCGACCAGGTGGTGGCGCTGACCACGCAGCAAGTGCGCGGCCTGGGTGCGACCGCCCTGACCCGTTTGACCACCGACCAGATCGCCGCGATTGAACTGGTCGACATCGCCGCGCTCAGCACCGCCCAGGTGGCGAGCTTGCGCACCGACCAGATCGTCGCGCTGACGGTGTTCCAGCTCGGCGCCTTCACCTCGCAGGAAATCGGCGCCCTGACCACCGCCCAGATGGCGGTGATGACCACCGAACAGTTCGCCGCCCTCGGCAGCCTGGGCGGCTTCGGCACCAAGCAGATCGCCGGCATGTCGTCCGACCAGATCATGGCGCTGACACCGACTCAGATCGCGAATCTGAAAACCGCGCAGTTGGCGGCGCTCAGCACCTTCCAGATCCAGTTCCTCAACAGCGATCAGATCCCGGCGCTGACCACCGCGCAGATGCGCGCGCTGACCACGCGCCAGATCGCCGCGCTGACCACCGACCAGCTCAACGCGCTGGAAGACGTCGACCTGCGCGCGCTCACCACGCGCCAGATCGTCGCCCTCACCAGCGACCAGTTGGGCGGCTTGCTGCTGACCCAGTACGGCAACCTCAGCACGCAAGAGATCGCTGGCTTCAGCACGCGCCAGATCGGCTACCTGAGCGTCGCCCAGCTGGAAGCGCTGGCCACCCTGACCGCGCTCACCAGCAGCCAGGTGCGTGCGCTGACCACCGATCAGCTGTTCAATATGTCGGTCGGCGCCCTGACCTCGCTCAAAACCAGCCAGATCGCTGCCTTGGGCAGCGCCCAGGTCGATGGCCTGACCGATCAGCAATTGATCGCGCTGTCGACGGCACAGGTCCGCTCGCTGTCGACTTCGTTGCTGTCGCATCTGAGCGCGGCGCAGATCATCGTCATCGAAACCGAAGACTTCGCCGCCCTCAGCACCGCCCAGCTGCGCGCGCTGACCACCGACCAGATGGCGGTGCTGACGCTTGACCAATTACGCTCACTGAGCGCCGCCAGCGTGGCGGCCTTCACGGCGGCCCAGCTAAGCGCGCTCGACGCGACCCAGCAGGGCGCGCTCGGCAATCTTCCCGACTTCTCCACCGCCCAGATCGCCGCGATGCCGACCAGCCGCGTCGCCACGCTGACGCAAAGCGAAATCGAATCGCTGAGCACCAAGCAGATCGCCGCACTGACCTCACAACAGATCGCCGTGCTCGACGCCAGCCAACTGGCCTTCCTGGGCGGCACCCAGCTGGGTGCGCTGACCACCAGGGCGCTCACCGGCCTGGACTCGGCCAACCTCCAGTACATCGATGCGGAAGACTTCGCCTTCTTCAAATCGGCACAGCTGCAATCGCTGAGCTCAGCCCAGCTGATGCTGCTCAACAGCGACCAGGTCGCCGCGCTGACCACGCAAAGCGTGTCCGGCCTGAAAGCCACCCAGATCGCGCTGCTGAGCGCCGACCAGCTCAACGCGCTGGCGAAAATCTCGGCCTTGAGCACGCTGCAGATCCGCGCCCTGACCAGCGACCAGTTGCCTGGCCTGAGCGCCGACCAGATCGCGGCCCTGAGCTCGCGCCAGATCGCCGCGCTGAGCCAGACGCAAACGCCGTTCCTCAACAGCGACCAGATCATCGCCCTGGAGACGGGCGACCTGATCGCCATGAACACGCGGGCCCTGCAGGCGCTGACCGCCGGCCAGATCGCCGCCATCGAAGCCCAGGACATCGCCGCGCTGCGCTCGGCCCAGCTGTCGGTCTTCACCACCGACCAGCTCCTGGCGCTGACGGTCGACCAGATCGCCGCGTTCAGCACCGCCGCCATGACCGGGCTGACCGTCAACCAGGCCAAGGTCATCACCAGTGACCAGATCGTCGCCCTCAGCGGCATCCAGTTGCGCGCGCTCAGCACCAAAGCCATCGCCGCGCTCGACACCGACCAGTTCACCGCCATTGAAGCGGCCGACATGTCCTCGCTGACCACGGCGCAGCTCATTGCGTTGGGCACCAAGGACATGGCCGTCATCCGCAACGACCAGCTGCAGGCGCTGAGCTCGCAACAGGTGCGCGCGCTGACCACGGCCCAGGTGCAAGCTCTGACCACCGAGCAGCAAGGCATGATCCTGCCATGGCTGGGCACGCGCCAGGTACCGGGCCTGGGCACCGACAGTCTGAGCTCGCTGGACGACGCGCAGCTGGCGGCGCTGACCACGGCGCAAGTGGCCGTGCTGTCGACCAAGCAGATCGCCTCGCTCACGGCCAGCCAGATTCCAGTGCTGAGCGTGGTCCAATGGCGTGCCGTCAGCACCAACGGTATCCGCGCGCTGAGCGCCGACCAGCTCGCTGCGATGGAAGAAGAAGACCTGAAGGGCCTGAAAACCAACCAGTTTGCGGCCCTGAGCTCGACGCAAATCCAGCTCTTGAGCGTGGACCAGATGGGTGTGCTGACCACTGGCCAGATCGCCTCCATGACGGCGGATCAGATCAAGGCACTGAGCACTGAACAACTCGCCGGTCTGAGTTCGCTCAGCCCGCTGACGGCGCTGCAGTTCGTTGCGCTGACCAGCGACCAGCTGCAGTCGCTCGATGGCGAGCATATCGCCAGCCTCAAGACTTCACAGATCGCCTCACTCAACAAGATCCAGATGGGCGCGCTCAACACCGCCCAGATCGTCGCCCTGACGACGGCGCAGGCCCGGGCGCTGACGCAGATCGCCATGTCGGGCCTCAACTCGGACCAGATCGTCGCCATCGAAGTGGAAGACCTGCAGGCGCTCACCACCGCCCAGCTAAGCTACCTCAACTCGCGCCAATTCAGCTTCCTGACGCTCAATCAGTTGGCCGAGCTGAAGAGCAGCCAGTTGCCAGGCATCACCGCCAACGACATCAAGGCCATGACCACCGAACAGCTCAACGCGCTGTCGACTCTGGGCAACCTGAACATGGGGCAAGTGCAGGCCCTGACCTCGGACCAGCTGAGTTCGCTGGACGCCGACAGCTTCGAGTCGCTGCGTTCGGCCCAGATGGCGGCATTGAAACCGGCGCAAGTGGCGCAGCTGTCGACCGCCCAGTTGGGCAGCCTGTCCACCCAGCAAGCGGCCGGCTTGACGCTGCAATACCTGACCACCGACCAGCTGACACAACTGAGCTTGACGGCGATGGCCGGCATCACCTCGTCGCAGCTGCCACTGCTCACCACGACACAGCTCAATGCGTTGGAAGTAGACCAGCTCGCCGCGATATCGAGCAAGGTGCTGCCATCGCTGAAAGCGACGCAGATTGCGGCCCTGAGAACCGACCAGCTCAACGCCTTGTCCACGCTCGGCAACTTGGTATTTGCGCAAGTGCAAGCGCTGACCTCGGACCAGTTGAACACGCTGGACGCCGACAGCTTCGAAACGCTGCGCTCTTCCCAGTTCGTGTCGCTGAAAGCGGGACAAGTCGCCCAGCTGTCCACTGTACAACTGGCGAACCTGACCGCCCAGCAACTGCCCGGCCTGTCCCTGCAATACCTCACCACCGACCAGCTGCCGCAACTGAGCTTGACGACCATGGGCGCCATCAGCTCCTCGCAGTTGACCAAGCTGACCACGGTGCAGATCGCGACGCTGACGGCGGAGCAACTTAACGCGCTGTCGACCAAGGCGCTGCCGTCGCTGCTCGCCAGCCAGGTCAAGGCCCTCAGCACCGACCAGTTGAATAGCTTCAGCAGCATGACCAAACTGGGCACGGCGCAGATCGGCTACCTGACCTCGAACCAGATCGCCATGCTGGACGACTCGCTGTTCAACTCGATGAGTACCAAGCAGCTGGCGGTGCTGGGCTCGACCCAGATCCTTGGCCTGACCGTGTCGCAGATCAGCACCTTCAGCACCTCCGACATACGGGCGCTGTCGATCAACGCCCTGAATGCCTTAAACTCCGACCAACTGGCGGCGCTGGATGCCACCGACATCATCGCGCTGAAAACCAATCAGATCAGCGGCCTGAAGCCCGCCGTTTTTGCGCAACTGAGTGTTGATCAGCTCAGCACGCTGACCATGAGCCAGGTACTGGTGCTACTGAAGTCGCAACGCGATGCGCTGTCGGACGAGCAGCGTGCCGCCCTCACCGCCAGCCCGCTGGTACTCGACCTGGACGGCAACGGCATCACCACGCTCAGCATCGCCTCGGGTGTGCAGTTCGACATCCGCGCCGGCGGCCAGAAGGTCAATACCGGCTGGGTCGGTTCCGGCGACGGCCTGCTGGCGATGGACCGCAACGGCGACGGCCTGATCACCGATGGTAGCGAACTGTTCGGCACCGCCACCAACAGCAGCAACGGCGGCAAGACCAGCGACGGCTTCGCCGCCCTGGCCGAGCTCGACAACAACCACGACGGCGTGGTCGATAGCAAGGACGCGCGTTACGGCGATCTGCGCGTGTGGGTCGACGCCAACGCAGACGGCATCAGCCAGGCCGACGAACTGAAGACGCTGATCGAACTGGTCGTGGCCAGCATGCAGGTCGCGGCGCAGCAAACCAGCGTGCTCAACCAGGGCAACTGGGTCGGCCTGACATCGAGCTACACCAGCGCCGACGGTAGCACGCACGAAGTGGCCGACGTCTGGTTCCTGGCGCAACGCACGGCCACGCTCACGCAAGCGATCGGCAGCTACGGCCAGCAAGTCGGTAGCCCCGGTGGTAACAACACCGCCGGCGGCCAGCTGACGCAGCCGTCCACCGACAGCAGCCTCAACAACAGCGTCGCCGCGCTGGCGGACCAACTGCAGCACTACCAGTCCACCGCCGCCCTGAGCGGCTCGGCCACGGCCCAGCACGACGACTGGCTGCGCAAGCAAGCCAACGCCAGCCAAGGCTTCCTGGCAGCAAAGTAGCGCAAAAACAATCAGGGTCAGCTCTGTCATTCGGACATTGCGGAACTTTCTAGTGACGCGAAAGTTCCCAAATGTCCAAATGACAGAGCTGACCCTGAATTATTGAATGACTGAAGTACAAATAAAAATGGCCAGCTGATTCAGCTGGCCATTTTTTTGCGGCGGGAAGAAGCTAGCTGATGTAGTTGAACAGCGATAGACCCGACATCGTGGTGAAGGATTTCTGCGCGGCGGTGAGCGTGGTCTGCTGTTGCGTGAACAGCGAGATCGCCGCCGTGTAGTCGACGTCCTGCAGGTCCGATAGCGTGGTCGCATATTGCAGGCCCAGGTCGTCGCCAGAGCTGTCGAGGTAGTCCAGCTCCTTCAGCCGCGAACCCACCGCCGCCTGCACCGACAGCACATTGTCGGTGGCGTTGTCGATGTTCACTTGCAGCTGGTTGAGCTTGTTGCTCAGGCTGGCCTGGCCGGTGGCGCCTTCGCCCGGTCCGCGCAGCGCGTCGATGAAGCCCTGCACCGTGGTGAAGATCGATTGCTTGGTCGACGGCTCGACCGCAAAGTTGTCGCCGTCCGCCGGCTCGCCCTTGACGTCGAACTGCACGCCGTCGAAGCTGATGTTCTGGCCGCTGACATAGGGCTGCGGCACCACCGGCAACGGCGCCGGCGGCACCGGGTCGCCGGTGGTGAGGTCGGTCACCGTGTAGGTGGTTTGCTTGGGCACGCCCGGCGTCGCCGCCACCACCTGGAAATCGATCTGGTACTTGTGGCCGGTCAGCAGCGTGGCGTCCTTGACCGACCCGGCGCTGATGATGCCGGTGCCGCCGCGGCCGTAATTGGCGGCGTCCGGCGTGGTGACAAAGCTGCCGTTGCCGCTCTGGTTGCTTTCAAAGACGGACGCGCCGGAATCGGTGATCGGGATCGTGCGGGTCGAACCGACCTGCAGCGAACGCTGGCCCTGGTCGCCCTGGTAGTCGGCGCCGGCGGCGGTTTTGGTGAACGGCAAGGTGGTCGACTTGTAGCCGGCAAACACATAGCCGCCGACGCCATCGGCCGTGTTGGCCAGGCCCAGCAGGTCGGCCAGCCGCGCTTCGAGCTCGATCGCCACCGATTCGCGGTCCGACTGCGTGTACGAGCCGTTGCCGGCCTTGACCGCCAGGTCCTTGATGTCCTGCAGGATGGAGGTGGTGCTGGCCAGCGCCGTGGTTTCGGTCGACAGCACCGCCTTGGCGTTGGCACGGTTGGTCGCCAGCTGGGTGTTCAGCGATTGCGACTGCGTGACCTCCACCGCGCGCGCGGTGGCGATCGGATCGTCGGCGGCGGTGAGGTTCTTGCGACCGGTGGACAGCTGCTGCTGTGTGCGCGACATGGCCGTCTGCAGCGAGGTAATCTGCGCCGAGCCGACGTCGTAAATGGTCCTGGTACTGATGCGCATCACCATGGTGCTACCCTATCTTTCTAGTTGCCCAGGCTGAGCAACGTGTCAAATAACTGGCTGGCCACTTGCATGACCTTGCCACTGGCCTGGTACGCTTGCTGGTAGCGTAACAGGTTGGCCGCTTCTTCATCGAGGTTGACACCGGACACGCTCTGCTGCGCGCTGGTGGCCTGCTTGACGGCGGCGTCGGCGGCGGTGCCGCTGATCTGCGACTCGCGCGCCTTGGTGCCGACGAAGTTGACCATCTGGGCGTAGGTGGTCTGGAACGTGGCCTTGCCGTTGTCCAAAATATTTTTCGTCTGCAAACCCGCCAGCAAGGCGCCGTTGCGGCTGTCGCCCACGCCGCTGGTGTTGGGGCCGACCGTGAAGGTGTCGAGGTCGGCCGGCGTGCCGCTGATGGCGATGTTGACGCCGCCGAAACTGATGTTGGCGCCGTCCGTGTACGGCACCGGCGTGCCGGCCGGATACACGGTGGCCGTGCCGTTGGCCGTGACCGTGACGTCCTGCCCGGCCGGGAAGCCGGAGAAGGTGCCGCTCGCCTTGTCGAAGGTCAGCGTGGCCGGCGCGGTCAAGGCGTTGCCCGGCGTCAGGTAGTTCTGGTCGACCGTGCCGGCCGAGATCTTGCCGTTGCCGGCATTGGCGGTCGGCGCGGCGGTGGCGATCGGCGCCGCCAGCGCGATCTTGTCGCGGTCCTTGATGGCCACCGAGAAATCGGTGGCGGCGTTGTAGGTCGGCCGCACCAGGAAGTTGTCGTTCTGCTGCGGCGTGCCGCTGATGCTGTAGGCCACGCCGTCGATCACTTGCGGCGTGGTCTGCGGGAAGGGATTGATCTGGGTGATCTTGCCGTCGCTCTTGCGCGTGACGTTGAAGTTGGTGCCGTCGTAATCGACGCTGTAGTCGCTGGCGGTCAGCGCGCCGGCGTCGGTCACCACCGCCTTCACTTCCGCCGTGCTGGCTTGCGAGTTGCGGGTGCTGGTGCCGACGTAAGCCTGGATCGGGTTGAAGAAGTTCTGGCCGAGGGCGCCGTTCTCATCCTGGCCCAGCACGTGCTGGGCATTGAAGGCGGTGACCAGACCGGCGGCGATCTGGCCCAGCGAATTTTGCGCGCGGTCCATGGCGCCGTTGCGGAACTCCATCAAGCCGCCCAGCTGGCCGCCGGTGAAGACCTGGTCCGGCAACTCGCTGAAGGCGCCCGAGGCGGTGGCGTAGCCGATGGTCACGCGGCTGACGTCGGTCGGCGAGGTCGAGGTGCCAAGCTGGAAGGCCTTGTTGGCCACCACCAGCGGCTGGCCGGTGCCGAACGAGACGTTCAGCATATTGTTGTCGCCCGGGACCACGGTGACCTTGACCAGCTTGTTGAGCTCGGTCAGCATCTGGTCGCGCTTGTCGAGCAGATCATTCGGTTCGGCGGTGCTGGTGGTCAGGCCGGCGATGGTCAGGTTGATGTCGGCGATCTGTTGCGCATAGGCGTTGATCTCGCCCACATTGGATTTGATCTGGTTGTTGACGCCAAAGGCGATCTCGTTCAAGCGCGCGCTCATGCCCTGGAAACGCGAGGCCAGCGATTCCGCGTTCGACAGCAGCGACTGGCGTGCGGCGGCCGAGGCCGGGCTGGCGGTGGCGTTCTGCACGCCGTTGAAGAAGTCCTGCAGCGCCGGCGACAGGCCGGCCGTGGTGTCGGCCAGCAGGTTGTCGATCTGGCCGATCTGCGAACTGTAGGCGTCCAGCGACGCCTGGTTGGACTCGGCGTTGCGCAGCGAGGTGGCCAGGAAGTTGTCGTAGTAGCGGCGCACGGCCTGGATCTCCGTCCCCGAGCCGACATAGCCGAAGCCCTGGTACTGGGTGCCGGTGTCGCCCTGGATCGCCACCTGCCGGTTGTAGCCGGCCGTGTTGGCGTTGGTGATGTTGTTGCCGGTAGTCGCCAACCCTACCTGGGCTGCCAACAGGCCGCTTTTTCCGATGCTGAGGAGACTGGACATAATATTTTTGCTCTATATGTTAAGGGTAACGGCAGCTACCGGGAAAACTTGACTATCCAGCCAGCGAGCGCTTGATGATGCTGGTCAGCTTGCTGGCGTAGTGCGGGTCGGTGGCGTAGCCGGCCTTCTGCAAGCCTTGTGCAAAACTGCTGGCGTCGCCCGCGCTGGCCAAGACTTTTTCGTAACGTGGATTGCTGGACAACAAGCGCGCGTAATCCTTGAAGCTGTCGGCATAGCTGTCGTAGGCGCGGAAGCGCTCGACCTTGGTCTGCGCCTTGCCGTTGACATATTCGGTGGTGGTGGCCTCGACCACCTTGCCCTTCCAGTCGCTGGTGGCCTTGATGCCGAACAGGTTGTTGCTGTTGCTGCCGTCGCGGCCCTTGATCTCGCGCTTGCCCCAGCCCGACTCCAGCGCGGCCTGGCCCAGCATGAACTTGGCCGGGATGCCGGTGGCCTTGCTGGCCTCCTCGGCGTGAACCGATAATTTCTCCTGGAAGCTGCGCACGTGCGGTGCCTGCGAACCTTTGTTGGTGCTGGCGGCGCCATCGACGCGGCTGCTGCTGGAGGCGGCAGCGGTGGCGGCGGCATTGCCGCCGGCGGCGGCGATCGCGCGCTGCAGCTTGGCGTCCATCAGGCTGGCCGCACCGGCGAAGCTGCCGGCGTTGCTGGCGCTGCTGGCGTCGCCGGCACCGCCGATGCCGAGCGCGGCCGCGTCGGTCTTGGCCGACAGCTGGCGCACCAGCATGTCGGCCAGGCCGATGCCCTTCTTGGCGATGTTCTGGCTGGTCTGCTGGTCGAGCATGGTGGTGAACATCTTGCTCTGCTGGCTATCCAGCATGCCTTCTTGCGGCGTCGCTTCGCGCATGCTCTTGAGCATCATATTGACGAACATGGCCTCGAACTGGGTGGCCGCCGTCTTCAGCGCCTCCGGGCTGCCGGCGCGGGCCGACTGCTTGAGGCTGCCCATATCGCGCACGTCGAGCGCAAGTTTGCCATTGAGGTCGTTGGAGGTGGAAGTCTGGCTGGCCATGGTGGCACCCGCTTAAATGATTTCCAGTTCGGCGCGCAGCGAACCGGCGGCCTTCATGGCCTGCAAAATGGACAGCAAATCCTGCGGCGTGGCGCCGATGGCGTTGAGCGCCTTGACCACTTCGGCCAGCGAAGCGCCGCCCTTGACCATCATCACCTTGCCGCCGTCGGCCTTGATGGCGACCTGCGGATTTTGCGTGACGACGGTGCGGCCGCCCGACAGCGGATTCGGCTGGCTGACCTGGGTGTCGGCGTTGACCGATACTGACAGATTACCGTGGGAAATGGCGCACGTCTCCAGCGTGACGGCGCGGTTCATCACCACCGAACCGGTGCGCGCGTTCATGATGACCTTGGCGGCCTGCTCGGCCGGATTGACCTGCATGTCCTGCAGTGTGCCGATGAAGCTCACGCGCTGGTCGCTGCCGCTGGGCGCCTGCACCCGGATCACGCGGCTGTCGAGCGCGTAGGCGATGCCGGCGCCGTACTTGTCGTTGATGGCCTCGACCATGCGGCTGGCGGTGGCGAAGTCGGCATTGTTGAGTTCCAGCTTGATGATGTTGTTCTCGCCCAGGTTGCTGGCGACCGCGCGTTCCACCGTGGCGCCGCCCGAGATCTTGCCCACGCTCAGGTGGTTGACGGTCAGCGAGCTGCCGCCGCCGCCACCGCCGGCCTGCACGCCGACGCCGCCGACCAGCACATTGCCCTGGGCCATGCCGTAGACCTGGCCGTCCGCACCCTTGAGCGGCGTCATCAGCAGCGTGCCGCCGCGCAGGCTCTTGGCGTTGCCCATCGACGATACCGTGATGTCCAGCGTCTGGCCCGGCTGCGAGAACGGCGGCAGCGAAGCCGTCACCATCACCGCCGCCACGTTTTTCAGCTGCAGCTGCGAACCGCCCTGCGGCAGGTTCACGCCCAGCTGCTGCAGCATCGAGATCACGCTCTGCACCGTGAACGGGGTTTGCGTGGTCTGGTCGCCGCTGCCGTCCAGGCCCACCACCAGCCCGTAGCCGATCAATTGGTTGTGACGCACGCCGGCGATGCTGGCCAGGTCCTTGATGCGCTCGGCGCCGGCCTGCGGCGCCAGCAGCGTCAACGTGGCGGACAGGCAGACCAGCACGGCGGCTTTGAGGGGTGTTTTCATGATGGTCAGAATGGCAGCAGGCTTTGGAAGAAGCGCGACGCCATCGACGACAGCTCGGCGCGGTCGATCTGGTTGGCGGTGCGGTACTCGACGCGGGCGTCGGCCACGGCGGTCGATTGCACGGTGTTGCCGGTGGCGATGCTGTCAGGATTGATCATGCCGGAGAAGCGGATGTATTCGGTGCCCTTGTTCATGCCGATCTGCTTTTCGCCGGCCACGATCAGGTTGCCGTTGCTCAGCACCTCGACCACGGTCACGCCCATGGTACCGGTGAAGGCGTTGCTGGCGGTCTGGTTGTCGCCGTCGGAATAGGAACTCTCGCTGCCGACCTGGAGCGGATTGCCGAAGGTGCTTTGCAGCTTCTTCGGCAAGGTGGCGCTGACGTTGCCGGTCTTGTTGCCGGAGCTGGTGCCGGCCTTGTTGGCCGAAGTGCGCTCGGTGATCACCAGGGTCAGCACGTCGCCGACGTGGCGCGCGCGGCGGTCTTCGAACACCGGGCGGAAGGCGGCCGGCTGATAGATGGCGCCGTTGTTGGGCACGGCCTGCAGCTGTTCGCTGGTCAGCGGGCGCGCGCTCATCGGCGAATGCACGATGGAGGTGGGCGCGGTCTGGCAGGCGCTCAGCAGCACGGTGGCGGCAATGGTACTGGCAATGAGGGTGACGGATTTCATGATCAGGTCCTTACATCTGCGACAGCTTCTGCAGCATCTGGTCCGAGGTGGTGATGGCCTTGGAGTTGATTTCGTAGGCGCGCTGGGTCTGGATCATATTGACCATCTCCTCCACCACGTTGACGTTTGAGGTTTCCACATAACCCTGCAGGATGGTACCGGTGCCGTTGCTGCCCGGCGTGTTCTGCTGCGGCGCGCCGGAGGCGGTGGTTTCCACGTACAGGTTCTCGCCCTTCGATTCCAGCCCGGTCGGGTTGATGAAGGTGGCCAGTTGCAGGCTGCCCAGCTGCTGGGTGGTGGTGGCGCCGTTGCCGTTGGCGATGTTGACCGAGACGGTGCCGTCGCGGCCGACGGTGATGGCCTGGGCCGTGATCGGGATGGTGATGGCCGGTTGCAGCACGAAGCCCTCCGAGGTCACCATCTGGCCGTTGTTGTCGCGCTGGAAGGAGCCGTCGCGGGTGTAGGCGGTGGTGCCGTCGGGCAGCAGCACGGTGAAGAAGCCGCTGCCGTTGACCATGATGTCTTTATCGTTGCCGGTCGACTGCGGATTGCCCTGGGTGTGGATGCGCTCGACGGCCACGGTGCGCACACCGGTGCCTAGCTGCAGGCCGGACGGCAGATTGGTCTGCTGCGACGATTGCGCGCCCGGCTGGCGGATATTCTGGTACAGCAGATCTTCGAAGACGGCGCGCGACTTCTTGAAACCGTTGGTGCTGACGTTGGCCAGATTGTGGGACGTGACGTCCATCTGCGTCTGCTGCGCTTCCATGCCAGTCTTGGCGATCCATAACGAACGTATCATGATGCTTCTCCCGATGCCGGATGAACAAGAGCTCATCCCATGCAAGCATTATGCGGGAGAGGTCATCAACTCAAAGCGAGGATCTGGGTGGCTTTTGCGGCGTTATTCTCGGCATTCTTCATCAAGCTCATTTGCATTTCAAACTGCCTTGCCAGACTGATCATGTTAACCATGGAATCGACCGGGCTGACGTTGCTGCCCTCCAGCGCGCCGTCCACCACACGCACGTTGGCGTCGTTCTGGGCCGGCGTGCCGTCGGCCTGGCGGAACAGGCCGTCGTCGCCGCGCAGCAGAGTCTTGGTGTCCGGATTGACCAGCTTGATGCGCCCCAGCGTGTTGGACGGCCCCGGCTGGAAATCGTTGGCGATGACGCTGATGGTGCCATCGCTGGCGATGGTCACGTTGGTGTCCGGCGGCACCGTGATCGGGCCGCCGTCGCCGATCACCGTCTGGCCGGAGCTGGTTTGCAGGATGCCGTTCTCGGTCACCTTCAGGCTGCCGTTGCGGGTATAGGCTTCCGAACCGTCGGCCGACTGCACCGCGATCCAGCCCTGGTCGCGGATGGCGATGTCGAGCGCGCGGCCGGTGGTCTGGATTGGACCGGCACGCCAGTCCGATCCGACCGTGGAGTCGGTCACGAAGGCGCGCGTGGGCAAGCCCTCGGACACCACCGGCACCGCCCGGAACGAGTCGATCTGGGCGCGGAAGCCGGTGGTGGTGGCGTTGGCCAGGTTGTTCGACACGGTGGCTTGCTGCTCCATCACGTGGCGGGCACCGGTCATCGCGGTATAGACGAGGCGGTCCATGATTTACCCCTATTAACGCAGCGCGATTAACGCAGCGCGATTAACGCAGATTAACCAGCGTCTGCAGGATCGAGTCTTCGGTCTTGATGGTCTGCGCATTGGCCTGGTAGACGCGCTGCGCGGTGATCATGTTGACCAGCTCGGCCGTCAGGTCGGTGTTCGAGGTTTCCACCGCGCTCGAACGCAGCTGGCCCATCGAACCGGCGTTCGGCGTGCCGATGGTTGGCGGGCCCGAAGTCGAGCTTTCCGCCCAGGCGTTGTTGCCCAGCGGCGTCAGGCCGTCCACGCTGGCGAAGTTGGCCATGGCGATCTGGCCCATGGCGCGCGACTTGCCGTTGCTGTATTGGCCCAGGATCACGCCGTTCTCGTCGATCGAATATCGCTGCCAGGAACCGGCCGAGTAACCGTTCTGGACCGAGCCCAGGTCGTTGGTCACGCTGCCGTACTGGGTGGTCTTGTCGAAGGTGGTGGCGACCGTCATCGGCACTATTGCGCCGGTGTCCGGGAAGATCGGCAGCTGGATCTGGAACGGCAGCGTCTGCGGCGGGTCCATCAGGGCCATGGCTTGCGGATCGAGCGCGCCGCTCTTGGTGAACAGCAGCGTGCCGACCTTGACCGCAGGCACGGTGATGGCCGCACCCAGCAGGCCATTGATCTGGTCCGGGGACTTGCCGGTGATCGAGCCGCTGACGGTCGGGTCGAGCGCCGTGTAGGCGGCGGTCAGCGCGTCGAGCTGGGCCTGGGTGGCGGCGGCCGGCGGCACCGAAGCGGCGGCCAGCATGGCGTTATAGGCGGCGGTGGCGTAGGTGCCGGCGGCAATCGCGATATCGGCCGGCACCGGCGGCGTGGCTTTCACCAGGTCGTTATAGGCCTTGCGGGCATCGATGGTCGGCTGGTCGGTGGCCAC
Source organism: Duganella sp. BuS-21 (assembly GCA_041874725.1). Lineage (GTDB taxonomy): Bacteria > Pseudomonadota > Gammaproteobacteria > Burkholderiales > Burkholderiaceae_D > Rugamonas. The sequence goes on from CP097466.1 coordinate 5,407,681, forward strand.
GGTGGCGGCCACGCTGGAGGAGACGATTTCCTTGTTGTCGGCGGCGGCGTACACGTCCCAGGTGTTGGCGTCGGTCTTGACGTAGTAGGTCGTCATGATGTGCGCGGTGCCCAGGCTGTCGTACACATTCAGCACGGTCTGCTTGTTGTAGCTGGTGGGGTCGTTGGAGTCGAACGGTACGGTGGCCGGCACCTTCTCCGCCGAGCTCAGGTTGAGCTGGAAGTTCGCTTCGGTGGTTTGCACCGGCGTCAGGTCGGACTTGTCCAGGGTCAGCGGCACGGGCGAACCGAGCTGGATCACGCCGGCGGTGTTGGACAGGTAGCCGGTCAGCTGCGCGCCCTGGGCGTTGACCAGGGTATGGCCGGCATCTTCGTGGAACTGGCCGTTGCGCGAATACTGCACGGCGCCGTTGACCACCAGGCGGAAGAAGCCGCCGCCGTTGATCGCCACGTCCAGCGGGTTGCTGCTCGACTCCAGGTTACCCTGGGTGAATTGCTGCGCCAACTTGGACACCGACACACCGATACCGGCGTTGTTGCCCGACACGCCGTTGAGCGAATTGGCGTACAAGTCGGCGAACTGCGCCTGCGAACTCTTGAAGCCCACGGTGCTGGCGTTGGCAATATTGTTGCCGATGACATCCAGCGATTTGGATGCGGCATTCAGGCCGCTCAGTCCTTGTTGGAACATGCTATTCCCCTATGAGGTGTGACGTGTAGGTGTGACGTGTAGGTGTGACGTGTAGGTGTTACTTGTACAATCTGCGCTTACAAAACTTCTTTCACATCGCTCATGGCGAAATGCCCGAGCGAGGTATTCAATTTAACCCCGCCGCTGCCGGTCGAGACGCTGGCGACCGCCGCCAGTTGCAGCGGCGTGGCGGTGACCGTGTTGCCGGCGCTGGTGGCGCTGACGGTGAAGGTGTAGCTGCCGGCGTCGGCCACCGTCTTGTCGTCCTTGGTGCCGTCCCAGGTGATCGGGTAGGTGCCGGCCTCGGCATTGGTCATGCTCATGGTGCGCACGGTCTTGCCGGCCTTGTCCTTGATTTCAATCGACACCGCCTGCGAGTCCGACGCCAGGTCGATGCCGAACACACTGGACTTGGTGACCTTGTCGTCTTCGCCGGTCACGCTGTTGAGATCGATGCCCTTGCCTTCCACCAGCACGCCCTTGCCGATCAGGTTGATCGCGGCCGAGGACTGCGAGGTGGTAATGTCGGCGCGCAGCGACTCCAGCGTGGCGTTGACCTTGTTGATGCCGGTCACGGTCGACAGCTGGGCCAGCTGGCTGGTCATGGCCGCGTTGTCCATCGGATTGAGCGGATCCTGGTTCTGCAACTGGGTCACCAGCAGCTTCATGAATTTGTCCTGGTCCGCCTGCACGCTGTTGGTGTCGGTGGTGTCCTTGGTCGCTACCGAGTTGGTGGCCGCCGCCTTGGGCGTATCGATAATGCCGCTAATCGCCATGATGATCTCGTTTGGTTGTCGTTGATTGTCTAGTTTTGACCGATGGTCAGGGTCTTCAACAGCAGGGTCTTGGCCGCGTTCATGGTCTCGACGTTGGTCTGGTAGGAGCGCGAGGCCGACAGCATGTTGACCATTTCATCGACCACATTCACGTTGGGCATGGTCACGTAGCCGTTGTCGTCGGCCGCCGGATGCTTGGGGTCGTACATCATTTTCATCGGCGACTGGTCTTCCACCACCTGCTTGACCCGCACCCCGGTCGAGGTGCCGCCGTTGGTCGGCGTGGTCGCCTCGAACACCACCTGGCGCGCGCGGTAGGCTTCGCCGCTGGCGCTGGTGGCGCTGTCGGCATTGGCCAGGTTGGAAGCCACCACGTTCAGGCGCTGCGCCTGCGCGCTCATGGCCGAACCCGATACATCGAAGATTTTAAAAAGCGACATGATTAGTTCCCTGACTGTAGCGCCGCCAGCATCGATTTGATCTGGCCGTTGATGGCGGTGATCCCGGCTTCATAACGAATGGCGTTGTCGGCGAACTGGTTGCGCTCGACGTCCATGTCGACCGTGTTGCCGTCGACCGCGCCCTGCACCACGCCGCGATACAGCAGCGGCGTGCCATCGGCCAGCGTACCGGCGTCTTGCAGGGGGTTGGGGTAATGTTTGGCGGCGGTGGTGTTCAGCGTCTGCTGGGCATTCGGATTGTTCTTGTCCAGCGCCGATTTCAAGGCGCTGCTGAAGTCGATGTCGCGCGCCTTGTAGTTCGGCGTGTCCGCGTTGGCAATATTGGAAGCGAGCACGGTCTGGCGCGCCGAACGCAGGCTCAGCGCGGTTTCATTGAAGCTCAGGTAATTGTCTAGTTTGCTGCCGAGCATGATGCGCTCCTCTTCCACATTGGTGACAGCTTCAATGATACGGAGTTGCCAGTTGTCACCATCGGGCAATAAGCCCCGGTTTTCCCATCCTATTCAAGGCTTCAAGTCCGGGCCGCCCGACTATGATGGTCACATTGAAGGGGAACCGACTATGCACACCATGAAATCACGCTTATTGATGACCGCCGCGCTGCTCGGCGCCGCGCTGTGCAACGGCGCTGCCGCACAGACCGGCCGCCAGGACATCGCCGCGCTCAAGGGCACGGTCGAGCAATTCCTGCAAGTGCAGGCCGGCGGCTTGCCGGGCCAGGTGACGGTCACCGTGGGCGCCGTCGATCCGCGCCTGAACCTGGCCGCCTGCCCCGCGCCGCAAGCTTTCTTCATGCCCGGCGCGCGCGCCTGGGGCAAGACCTCGGTCGGCGTGCGCTGTGCGACGCCATCGTCCTGGACGGTCTATATACAAGCCAGCGTGACGGTGATCGGCGACTACGTCGCCAGCGCCGCGCCGCTGGTGCAGGGCCAGCCCATCGACGCCGGCCAGCTGACCATCCTCAAGGGTGATTTGACAACATTGCCGGCAGGGATAGCCACCGACGTCAGCCAGGTGATCGGCCGCAGCGCCAATGTTTCGTTGCCGCCAGGAACTCCTTTACGGCTCGATACCTTGCGCAGCAAGCCGGTGGTGCAATCGGGACAACTGGTGCGCCTGGTGTCGACCGGCAACGGCTTCAGCGTCTCGTCCGAGGCGCGCGCCATGGGCACGGCCGGCGACGGCCAGGTGGTGCAGGTGAAAACCGCCGCCGGCCAGCAAATCACCGGCATCGCCAAGAGCGGCGGACTGGTGGAGGTGGCTTTTTGAGCGCGCGGCGGCACGGACCCGCTAAAGTTTACGGCCAGGCCGCCGTTACCGACTCAGATCCCGGAGTTTCGTACTCCTAGCTGAGAAGGAAATTGCTGTGAAAATTAATGACACTTTAAAGAGCACGCCAGGCTTGCCGTCGACGCCTGCGGCCACCTCCTCCACCGCGCGCGGCGCGGAAAAGGCGGCGGAAACCGCAGCGACGAATGTCGCCTCGGACAATGTGCGCCTGTCGCCGCAAGGCCAGGCGATGGCGGCCAGTTCTGCCGGCGGCGCCAATGCCGTGTTCGACACCAAAAAAGTCGAGCGCATCAAATTGGCAATCGCCGACGGCCAGTTCCAGGTCAACTCGGAAAAAGTAGCGGATGGCTTGCTCGACACGGTCAAGGATCTGCTGCACTCACGAAAACGATAGGATCATCATGACCACCGTCACCCCGCTGAACAGCCTGCGCGAAGAAGCGCACATCATGTCCACCCTGTTGGACTTGCTGCGCCAGGAACAGCAACTGCTGGTGACGGCGGAAATCGAAGGCCTGCCGGCCATCACCGTCCGCAAGACCGCGCTGGTCACGCAAATGACCCTGTTGTCGGCGCAACGTCACCGTGCATTGGGCAAATGTGGTTTCCCATCCGAGGAAGCCGGCATGGATGCGTGGATCGCCGCCAGCGGCGAGGCGCGCGAGGAATCGGCCGGCCTGTGGCAGGCATTGCTGCAGCATACGCGTGAAGCCAAGGAGCTGAACCGCGTCAATGGCATGTTGATCAACAAGCAGATGGGCCACACCCAGGGTGCGCTGCAGGCGCTGCGTCCGCAGGGCGGATCGGCCAACAACTTCTACGGTCCGGGCGGCATCTCGACTTCCCTGCCGCGCAGCCGCGGCTTCCTGGCCGGCTGACCCTTTACCCCGCAATACGCCCACCCGCAACCAAACGGGTGGAACTCCGGCTTCCCTGAAGCGCAGCTGGCGCCGTCTCTTCGTCGATTATTTCCCCCCCGCACTGCGCTGGCCAGGGTCTGTCCCCGCATGGGGACAGACCCTTACGGGTACAGGGTTACTGGGTCGGCACTTCAGTGCTCGGATCGGGAATGCCGGACAGGATGGTCACCGCCACGCGGCGGTTGCGTGCGCGCCCGACCGGCGTGTCGTTGGGCGCCACCGGCACGTTGGAACTGAAGCCCACGGCCGTCAGCCGCTCCGCTACCACGCCCGCCTCGATGAACAGGCGCACCACGCTGCTGGCGCGCACCGACGACAGTTCCCAGTTGGACGGGAAACGCGTATTGCCGATCGGCTGGTTGTCGGTATGCCCTTCCACCTGCACGTTGTGGCTATCGGCCTTGAGCAGGCTGGCCACCGCGCGCAGCGCCTCGGTCGACTCGCTGGTCAGGCGCGCGTCGCCCGGATCGAACAGCACCGAGGCATTGATCTCGACGCTGACGCCGCGACTATTCTGCGTCACCCGCACCTTGCCCTCCTTGACCAGCGGCGCCAGCGTCGACAACAAGTCCTGCGCCAGCTTGGTCATCTGCTCTTTTTCCTTGCGCAGCAACTCGGTGCGGCGCTTCAGCGCGGGATTGGGGATGGGCAGGTTCGGCACTTCGGTATTGACCCGCTCGGCCGCGCCCTTGCCGCCGAAGGCGTCGCCCAGCGCGTCGGAAAACACCCGGTACTTGCCGATGTTGACCGCCGAAATCGCATACATCACCACAAAGAAGGCGAACAGCAGCGTGATGAAGTCGGCGTAGGAAATCAGCCAGCGTTCGTGGTTCTCCGGTTCGTCGTCGAACTTCCTGCGCGCGCGCCGGTGCTGCATCTCAGTGCTCCCGCATCAGCGTGGCGACGCGCTCGTCGATCACCCGCGTATGGTCGCCGGTGGCGATGTCGTAGAACACCGCCGCCGCAATCTCTTGCTGGTGCACGGCCTGCGTAACGATGGCCTTGAGCTTGTTGGCGATCGGGTAGAAGAACAGATTGGCCAGGCCGACGCCGTAAATCGTCGAGACAAAGGCCACCGCAATGCCGGCACCGAGCTTGCTCGGATCGGTCAAGTTTTCCATCACGTGGATCAGGCCCAGCACCGCGCCCAGAATGCCGATGGTGGGCGAATAGCCGGCTGCCGATTCCCAGATGCGCACGGCCTGGCGTTCTTCCGTTTCATAGGCGGTGATTTCGGTGTCGAGCAACTGGCGCAGCTTGTCCGGCGCGATGCCGTCGACGATCAGGCGCAAGCCCTTGGTATTGAACTTGTCCTTGGAGGCGAGCATGTAGCGCTCCAGCGACAGCAGGCCGTCGCGGCGCGCCGCCAGGTTCCAGGCGTTGATGTCGCGCGCCAGCGCGGCGCGGCTGTCCGGCGGCGGCGCGAACACCAGGCGCAGCATGCGCAGGCCGCGCAGAAACGTCTTCATGCGCGTTTGCAGCAGCACCGCGCCCAGCGTGCCGATCACCACGATGGCGAAGGCGGCCGGCTGCAGCAGCGAGCTGAGCTTGCCGCCTTCGAGGCTCTGGCCGATGACGATGCCGGCCAGCGCCACCAGCACGCCGGCTACGCTGGCCCAGTCCAAGACCGCTCCCGCAGTGAGGCGCGCAGGCGCGCCACGGCTTGCGTATGCAATTGCGATACGCGTGATTCCGATACGCCCATCACGGCGCCGATTTCTTTCAAGTTGAGCTCCTCTTCATAGTACAGGCCCATCAACATTTTCTCGCGTTCCGGCAGCAGGTCGATGGCGTCGATCACGGCCTGGCGGAAGTCGCCGTCCAGCAGCGCGCGCAGCGGGTCGGCGGCGTCGTCGGCCGCGTAGCGGTCCAGGAAGCTGTCGCTGCCTTCGTCGTCGTGAAAATCTTCGTAGTAGACCAGCTGGTGGCCGCCGCCGTCGCCCAGCAATTCCTGGTAGTCGACCAGTGACAGCTTGAGCGACTTGGCCACTTCCGATTCGCTCGGCGGCCGGCCCAGGCGCTGCTGCAAGGTGGACATGGCCGCCTCGACCTTGCGCATGTTCTGCCGCAGCGAGCGCGGCAGCCAGTCGCTGTTGCGCAACTCGTCCAGCATGGCGCCACGGATGCGCAGCACCGCGTAGGTTTCAAATTGCGCGCCATGCGTTTCTTCGTAACGGCTGATGGCATCGAGCAGGCCGATCATCCCGGCTTGCACCAGATCGTCGACTTCGACGCTGGGCGGCAGCTTCGCCTTCATGTGGTGGGCCAAGCGCTTGACCAACGGCATATGCTCCGTCAGTAAGGTATCCTTGTCCGCTTTCCCTTTTACCGTATACATTCGAATAATTTTTGTCTTATTGTTTCTTAGTTACGTACTCAGTTACGTACCTAGTTACGCACTGAGCTGGTTATTCCCTCCCAGCGCGAAGCGTCCCGCCAACTGACGAAACGCCACTGAAGCACCGGCCAGCGGAAACGCATCGACCACCGCGCGCCCCAAGCGCGCAGCACGTTGCAGGTATTCATCCGCCGGCACCGACCCCATGCAAACGAGGTTGACGGCCAGGTAACGGCTGGCTGCCTGTGCCATATTATCGTATACCACCTTTGCTTCCGATTCGGAAGCCCCGGTGACCAGAATTCCGAACGGGCGGCGCCCCAGTTCCTGGTTCAGGCGCTTGATCATGCTGTAGGCAGCCTTGATCGAGGCGGCGCTGTTGGACACCTGCACCACGATTTCCGAGCTGGCCATCACCGGCACCGGGAAGGCGTCGCCGTCGAATTCGCCGTCCACCAGCACCATGCCGGTCTGCTTGGCCATGACGTCGAAGGCCTTGGCCAGGCGCCGCGTTTCGTCGGGGCCGGCACGCATGGCGCCGCGTGTCATGGACGCCACAGAGAAGCCTTGCGGCACCGCGTGGATCACCTGGTTCAGCGCGCATTCCTGGCGTGCCACGTTCAGCAGGCTGTGGCCGCCGTCGACGCCGAGGCGCGAGGCCACGCCGTGGGCGCTGGCGCAAGCGTCGACGATCAGCACGTCGTTGCCGGCGCGCGCCAGCGAGGCGCCCAGATTGACCAGCATGGAACCCTTGTCGTCCTGCGGCGCGGCCGACAGGAAGGTGACGATGCGGGGACGCGGCCCCGCCAGCATGCGGCGCAGGCCTTCGGCCTGGTCGAAATTAAAATTAGCCAAGATGCACCTCGCGCGCGCCGTGTTCGTGGTTGGCGTTGCTCATCAGCAGAGGCAGCTCGGCATCGAGATACTGGGTGTCGGCGACCTCGCGTTTCAACTTGAAAGCACGGTCGATCAGGTAGGCCGGATCGGCCAGGTGCAGATCTTCCGGCACGCGCTGGCCGTTGGAGACGTAAAACAGGTTGAGCTTCTGGCGGATCACCACGTCCAGCACGTTGCCGATGGCGGCCGCTTCGTCGAGCTTGGTCATGATGCAACCGGCCAGGCCGCTGCCCTGGTAGGCGCGCACCACTTCGCTCAGGGTTTCCTGGGTGGCGGTGGCGTTCAGGCACAGCAGGCGTTTGACGTCGGAACCGGCGCCTTGCAGCATGGAGACCTGTTCGGTCACCATCTGGTCGCGCTGGCTGACGCCGACGGTGTCGATCAGCACCGTGTGCTTGTTCTTCAGTTCTTTCAGGGCGATGCGCAGGTCGGCTTCGTCTTTCACCGAATGCACCATCACGCCGAGGATCTTGCCGTAGATGCGCAGTTGCTCGTGGGCGCCAATACGGTAGGCGTCGGTGGTGATCAGGGCCAGCTTGTCCGGGCCGTGGCGCATCACGCAGCGCGCGGCCAGCTTGGCGGTGCTGGTGGTCTTGCCGACGCCGGTCGGGCCGACCAGTGCGAACACGCCGCCCTGGTCGATCAGCGCGTCTTCGTTCGACATGGTTTGCAGGTTGCGGGTGAGGACGGTCTTGATCCAGCGCAGGCTGTCGGCGGCGTCGCGCTGGCTGGCCGGCAGTTTTTCGATCAGGTAGCGCGACAGGCTGGCCGAAAAGCCGGCCGCCAGCATGGCGCGCAGCACAGCGGTCTTGTGCGGTTCGCGCGCTTGCGTCGCGCCCCACGACAGTTCGGCCAGCTGGGTTTCCATCATGCCGCGCATGGCGCGGATTTCATTCATCATGCCGCTCATTTCCACGGCGGCGCTTTGCTTGGCGCTGGCGACGGCGGCCGAGACCATGGCGGCGATCTGGCTGGCGTCGACTGCCGGCGCGGCTTTCGGCTGCGGCGGCATTACTGGCGCTGGCGCCGGCGCGGCCGCTGCGGCGGCGACCTTGGCGGCCAGCGACGAGTGCGAAGCGACTACACGGTGCTGCGGCTGCTGCGGCAGGCTGGCGGCCGGGGCCTGGCGTGCCGGCTGGGCTGCTGGCTCGAAGGCTTGCTGGGCGGCAAATGGGGCGCGCGGCGCGAAAGCTTGGTCATCGAAGCGCGGCTCGACGCGGGCGCTGGCGGCCGGACCGAGGTCCAGCGAGGGCGCCGGTTCGGCCATCGGCGAGTGCGGCGCAGGCATGGCCAGCGAGGCGGCGTCATCGTTCGCCAGCGCGAGGATTTCGACCACGCCATCGGACTGGCGGTTGGACAGGATCACGGCGTCGGGGCCGAGCGATTCGCGGACTTTACGCAGCGCGTCGCGGGAAGTGGACGCGGTAAATTTTTTAACGTTCATGACCGTCTCTCAAGGAAAGCATATCGAGCAGTGCGTCCTCCAGCGAGACGCCTTCACTCCTATGCTTCCATTATTGACGATGCACTCTGGAAACGATCTGATGAACAGGGGCGGAAATGGGCCGCAATTCAGTCGCGGAAAACCTCGTCCAGCGAACCGGCATCGACGACCTTGAGCGCCCAGGCCGACAACCGCCCGACATCCGCCCGCACCAGCCGTTCTGTCACCGCCGCATCGAGCGGTCCGAAGCGTTTCGCCAGCATGGCGGACAGCACCGCAGCGCCCCCTTCCTGTCGTCCAGCTTGTCGTCCTTCTTGCCGTCCTTCTTGCCGTCCTTCTTGCCGCCCCTCTTCCAGCCCTTGTTTCCGTCCAATCTCCATACCAATACGTTCAATTGAGGATATATAAGTCATGGTCTCCCTCCTTTCCAATTGCAGGACAGCGTAGTGGATCCGACGGTCCAACGACGCGGGCAAACGCATCATCCAGTCGATCATCCGGTACAAGTCGATGATACGCTGCTTATCCCAGTCCCGCTGATACAGCAGCTTGGCCAAACGCCACTTGGCGCGACGCCTTTGATGCACGTGGCGCCTGGTCTGCTGCGTCAGCAGGTGCGCAGCGGTGACCAGTGCAAATGAATTTGGATCAGCTAACAGCGCCTCCATATTCCGCGCATAGTCCTGCAGTTTTACCACGGGGAAATCCAGGCGCATCGCGCAGCCGAACAGGCGATAACCGAAACTGGCAGGACGCCAGCGCTGGCCCGCATCGGCCAGCACCGCCATGCTGGCCAGAGGCCGCCGGTAGCGGTCATACACGCGGTAATGATAGGTGAAGACGCGCTCGGCGAACGCGGCATCGCGCCAGCCCTGCACTTCCAGATGCACCAGCACCCAATGTTCGCCGCCATCGCGCAGGTACACGCGCACCAGCTTGTCGAGCAGGCGCTTGCCCAGCTCGGCATCGCGCGACAGTGCCGCGAATTCCTGGTCGAGGAAATCGTGGGCGCGCGACCAGTCGATGGCGGCGTGCGCATCAGGGAAATAAAAGGCCATGAATTCGGGGAAGTAGCGCGTGACCACTTCTTTCCACGGCGTGTCGTAGTCGTCGTTCATGCAGGCAGTCTAGGCTGCCCGGATGAACGACGATAGCGGCCAGATCAAACTCAGCTTGGTTGCTGGCCCACCAGCGCGGTGACGCGAATGGTTTTGCTTTCCGGGATCTCGGCGTGCGACAGCACCTTCAGCTGCGGCAAGGCGCGGCGCAGGAAGCGCGACAGCAGTGCGCGCAACGGTCCCGGCACCAGCAACACCGGCGTCAGCCCCAGCGCTTCCTGCTGCTGGGCGGCCGACGCCGCCTGCTGCGCGATGGTGTCGGCCAGGCCCGGCTCGATGCCGGCGCCGTCCGGACCGCTGGCCGCCAGCGCCTGCATCAGCAAACGCTCAAGACGATTGTCCAGCGTCATCACCGACAACTCGCCTGCGCCCGGGAACAACTGCTGCACGATGGCCCGTCCCAGCGCGATGCGCACCAGCGCCGTCAGGTCGCCGGAATCCTGGGTGTGCGCCGCATGCTCGGCCAGGGTTTCGATTATGCTGCGCATGTCGCGGATATGCACGCCTTCCGTCAAGAGATTCTGCAACACCTTCTGCAAGGTCGACAGCGGAACCATCTTCGGCACCAGGTCTTCCACCAGCTTCGGCGCTTCCTTGCTCAAGTGATCGAGCAAGGCCTGCACCTCGGCGCGGCCCAGCAGCTCGGCGGCATGGGTGGTGATCAGATGGTTCAAATGGGTCGCCACCACCGTGCCGGCATCGACCACGGTGTAGCCCATGCCCTGGGCCTGGTCGCGCGCACTGGCGTCGATCCACACGGCCGGCAGGCCGAAGGCCGGATCGGTGGTCACCAGCCCCTGCAAGGTGCCGGTGGCCATGCCCGGATTGATGGCCAGATACTGGCCGTTGAAGGCTTCGCCCGTCCCCACTTCCACGCCCTTGAGCGCGATGCGGTAAGCCGACGGCTTCAGCTCCAGGTTGTCGCGGATGTGCACCGGCGGCGCCAGGAAGCCGACCTCCTGCGCAAACTTCTTGCGGATGCCCTTGATGCGCTTGAGCAGCTCGCCCCCCTGGGTTTTGTCCACCAGCGGAATCAAACGATAGCCGACTTCCAGGCCCAGCGTATCGACCGGCATCACGTCCTGCCAGCTGGCTTCCTCCTGCTCCGCCGCCGCCGCTGCGGCCGGGGCCGAGGCTTCCGCCGCCGCCGTCTCGGCCGCAGCCTTCTCGACTTTCTTCTTCGACATCAGATAGGCCGAACCACCGAGCGCGCCGGCCAGCAGCAGGAATACCAGATTCGGCATGCCTGGAATCAGGCCCATGCCGCCGATGATGGCCGCCGTGATGTACAGCACTTCCGGCTTGGCGAACAACTCGCCCACCAGCTGTGAACCGATGTCCTGGTCATTGGCCACGCGCGACACCACGATACCGGCGGCGACGGAGATGATCAGCGATGGAATCTGCGCCACCAGGCCGTCGCCGATGGCCAGCAGCGTGTAGTTTTTCAGCGCGTCGGCAAACGGCATGTCGTGCTGGATCAGGCCGACCAGCAGGCCGCCCACCACGTTGATCACCGTCACCAGAATACCGGCCACGGCATCGCCGCGCACATATTTACTGGCACCGTCCATGGCGCCGTAGAACTCGGCCTCCATCGACACTTCGCTGCGGCGCTTTTTGGCTTCCGCTTCACCGATCAGGCCGGCGTTCAAATCGGCGTCGATCGCCATCTGTTTGCCTGGCATCGCATCCAGGGCGAAACGCGCGCCCACCTCGGCGATACGCCCCGCACCCTTGGTCACCACCACAAAGTTGATGATGGTCAGAATCACGAACACCACGATACCAACCGTATAGTTACCACCGATCAGGAAGTGGCCGAAAGCCTCGATCACCTTGCCGGCCGCGTCGGCGCCGGTGTGGCCCTCGGTCAGCACCACGCGGGTCGAGGCCACGTTCAGCGACAGGCGCAGCATGGTCGACACCAGCAGGATGGTCGGGAAGGACATGAAGTCCAGCGGCTTGATCGTGTACAGCGAGGTCAGCAGCACAATCACCGACAGCGCGATATTAAAGCTGAAGAATATGTCCAGCACGAACGCCGGCAACGGCAGGATCATCATTGCCAGCAGCATGATGATCAGTATCGGCGCCGCCACACTGCCCTTGTTCTTCGAGTTGGCCAAGCCTTGCAGCCACGGCGGGAACTTCATATTGCTGAGGGCATTCATACTGGTGCTCCGTTAATCAAATCTGGTGGCATGCCGTGCTTGGGAATAAAGGCTGGATCGAGCGGGTCCATGGTGGGCGGCACATCGAGTTTCTTCGGCGCTTCCGGACGGTTGCCGTCACCACGATTGAACACGCGCAGCTGGAACACATAGGCCAGCACTTCGGCCACGGCGGCGTACAGCTGCTCCGGAATCTCGTCGCCGATCTCGGTATGCTTGTGCAGCGCGCGCGCCAGCGCCGGCGCTTCCAGGATGGCGACCTTGTTCTCTTTGGCGATTTCGCGGATCTTGGCGGCCACCTCGTCGGTACCCTTGGCCACCACTTTCGGTGCGCCGCGCATGCCGTCGTGATACTTCAGCGCCACCGCGTAGTGGGTCGGGTTGGTCACCACCACGTCGGCGGTCGGCACGTCGGCCATCATGCGGCGCTTGGCCATCTCGCGCTGCAGCTGGCGAATCTTGCCCTTGATCTGTGGATTGCCGTCCGATTCCTTGGATTCCTGGATCAGCTCCTGGCGCGTCATCTTCAGCTTGTCGGCGTAATGCCACATCTGGTACGGACCATCGATGGCGGCGATCAGGCCCAGCGCGCCGACGATGAACAGGAAACTGCTGGCCAGCATATTCAGCGTGTGGCCGATGCCGAGCTTGAGCGGCTCGACCGACAGGCCGATCACGGCGTCCTTGTACTTCATCACCACCATCCAGGTGACGAAGCCGACCACCAGCGTTTTCAGGACGGCCTTGACCAGCTCCACCAGCGCGTTCTTCGAGAACATATTGCTGATGCCGCTGACGGGATTGAGCTTGCTGAACTTCGGCATGAACGCCTTGCTGCTGAACAGCCAACCGCCCACCAGCAGCGGCGAGGCCAGCGCCACCAGCATGACCGCCACGCCCAGCGGCAGGCAGGCGATCAGCACGCGCACCACGTCCATGCCGATGCGGCGGACCAGCACGTCGGCGTTGAAAATTTGTTCCTGGTCCAGGGTCAGGCCCGACACCAGGGCCGAATGCAGCTGGCCGACCAGGCCGTCGCCGGTCATCCACAGGCCGGCGCCGGCCGCCATCAGCACGGTAAACGTCGCCACTTCCCGCGAACGGGGAACGTCGCCTTCTTCACGCGCCTGCTCGAGGCGCTTCGCTGACGCGGGTTCGGTCTTTTCTGCGTCGCTGTCGTCTGCCATGGGGTCTGCCTGATGCGTGGGTTAATCTTGACCTTGCCATTATCGATGGCGGCCGGGCCAGATCATCGGTGGAATACGGCGGCTTTTCACCGCCATATCCACGATTCCACAAGGAAACTCAGGCTTGCTTGACGGTTTGGCTGATGGCGCCGAACACGGACTTGCCGTCGTCCAGCATCTCGATGCGGATGGTGTCGCCAAACGACATGTATGGCGTGACGGACTCGCCGCCGGCGATCATCTCCAGGCAGCGCTGTTCGGCGATGCAGGAATAACCGCGCCGGGCGTCCTTGTTGGAGACGGTGCCGGAACCGATGATGGAACCGGCGCGCACGTTGCGGGTCTTGGCCAGGTGGGCGATCAGTTGCGGGAAATTGAACACCATGTCGACCCCGGCCTGCGGTTTGCCGACCAGCTTGTCATTCCAGGTCGACAACAGCGGCAAGTGGACCTTGCCGCCTTTCCAGGCGTCGCCCAGCTCGTCCGGCGTCACCGCCACCGGCGAAAAACTGGTGGCCGGCTTGGATTGGACGAAGCCGAAGCCCTTGTCCAGCTCCTCCGGAATCAGCTTGCGCAGCGAAACGTCGTTGGCCAGCATCAGCAGGCGGATGCGGTGGTGGGCCTGGTCGGCGGTGGCGCCCATGGCCACATCGTCGGTGATCACGGCCACTTCCGCTTCGAAATCGATGCCCCATTCTTCACGCGCCAGTATGATGTCGTCGGCTGGGCCAAGGAAGTCGTCGCTGCCGCCCTGATACATCAGCGGCGCTTCCCAGAACGAGGCCGGCATCTCGGCGCCGCGCGCCTTGCGCACCAGCTCGACGTGGTTGACGTAGGCCGAACCGTCGGCCCACTGGAACGCGCGCGGCAGCGGCGCCATGCAGTTGGCCGGCTCGAAATCGAAGCGACGTCGGCCACCACCCCGGTTCAGTTCGAGGTAGATGGCATCCAGTTGCGGCGAGATGAAGGTCCAGTCGTCGAGCGCGCGCTGCAGGGTGCGGCACACGCCGTCGGCCAGCTGGGCCGTTTTCAGGTCGCGCGAGACCACCATCAGCTGGCCGTCGCGGGTGCCGTCCTTCAGTGTGGCGAGCTTCATGCCGGCGCCAGCAAAGCCAGTTGTTCAGGCGTCAGGTAGCACCATTCGCCCTCGTCCAGATCCAGCGCCGCCAATTCCAGGCCGCCGATGGCTGAGCGGTGCAAAGCTGCGCAATGGTTGCCGGCGGCCGCCAGCATGCGCTTGACCTGGTGATACTTGCCCTGCTCCAGCACGATTTCGAGCTGGTGCTCGCCGCGCTTGACGCAGGTTTGCGCCGCCAGCGGCGCCGGTTCGTCGTGCAGCTGCACGCCGGCCAGCAGTTGGGCGACCAGCTCGTCGGTGACGGGTTCCGCCGTGGTGGCCTGGTAAATCTTCGGCACATGCCGCTTCGGCGACGATTGTGCATGGATAAAGCCACCATCGTCCGACATCAGCAGCATGCCGGTGGTGTCGTGGTCGAGCCGACCGACCGGCTGCACGTCGCGCCAGCTCAGCTCTTCGGCCAGCAGCGTCAGCACGCCAGGATGGTGGCTGGGCTTGCGCGAACACTCGAAATTGGCGGGCTTGTGCAGCGCGATGTAGACGTGTTCGCGGTACACCACGTCTTCGTCGAACAGGCGGAACACCAGGCCGTCGGTTTCCAGGGTTTCTTTGTAGTTGTCGTGCACCACACCATTGATGGTGATTTCGCCGTCCTCGATCAGGGAGCGGCAATACTTGCGGGTGCCATAGCCCTGCGATTGCAGGATGCGGTCCAAGGATAATTTGCTCATGGACGCGATTTTACAGGATGCGACCGGCCTCCAAAAGAAAACAGCGGCATTGCGCCGCTGTTTTCAGCCCCACAAAGGGACTTATATGAGGAATCGAAATTCTCTCTACTCCGCATCCATGATGCAGTTGAGTAGTTCTCTACGTTGACCTGCACAACCGGAAAGTGTTGATATATGCCCTCCTTGGTAAGAACTACAAAACCACTATAGTTCAACCGAGGGGATGCGCAAGCTCAAAGCAGACAGTATTGATAATATTAATCGGTCAGCCACTCGTCCTACCACTGCGACTAAGACGTCATTAATGCAAGCTGGGCTTGACCGTATCGACCGCCGACTTCATCGCCCCCGCGCCCATGGCGGCGCCGAATTTCTTCAGCACGCGTTCCGGCAAGCCTTCATGCTGGGTGTAGTCGACGATATCTTCTGCCTTGACCACGTCGCGCGCCACGCTGTCGACCGTGCCGTAGGCATCGGCCAGGCCCATTTCGATGGACTTGGCGCCGGTCCAGAACAGCCCGGAGAACATTTCCGGCGTTTCCTTCAAACGCTTGCCGCGGCCGTCGCGCACCACCTGGATGAATTGCTGGTGAATTTCATTCAGCATCGCCTGGGCGTGCTGCTTGTGCTTTTCGCTTACCGGGGTGAACGGGTCGAGGAAGCCCTTGTTCTCGCCGGCGGTCAGCAGGCGGCGCTCCACGCCGACTTTTTCCATCACGCCGGTAAAACCGAAGCCGTCCATCAGCACGCCGATGGAGCCGATGATGCTGGCCTTGTTGACATAAATACGGTCGGCGCCGGCGGCAATGTAATAGCAGCCGGAAGCGCACATCTCGTCCACCACCACGTACAGCGGCTTGCCCGGATAGCCTTTGCGCAAGCGCAGCATTTCATCGACGATCATGCCGGCCTGCACCGGGCTGCCACCGGGGCTATTAATATGCAGCACCACCGCCACCGAGCCGGTATCGGAGAAAGCCTTGTTCAGCGCCGGGATCACCACCGCAGCCGAGCCGCTGCCTTCGGACTCGATGGCGCCTTCGACTTCGATCAGCGCCGTGTGGCGGCCCAGGGTTTCGCCGTCCGAGCCGGTCCAGCTGAAGTCGAAATAGGCGCTCAGCGCGAACACCACCACCAGCAGGGTCAGCGCCTTGAAGAAGATGCCCCAGCGGCGTGCCGCCTTTTGTTCTTTCAGGGTGGCAAACACCAGTTTTTCCAGCACTTCACGCTCCCAGCTGGAGGCGCTCACGCCGGGCTTGGCCGGCTGTGGCGCAGGGACTGGTGCCGAGGCGGGAGTGGGATTGCTGCTCGGGTCGAGGTTGTCGCTCATGGATTGCTTTATTGGTTAGTCAGGCGCGCGCGGGGCGCACGTAGTCGTCGGGCTGCCAGTAAATCTGCTCATCGTGCTCCACCACCGCGATCGGCCGCAGGCGGCCGCCACGGCAGGGGCCGCCGGCGCACTGCCCGGTTTCCGGCACATAGATCGCCCCGTGGGTCGAGCACATGAGGTACAGCTTGCTCGATTCGAAGAACTCGCCTTCGGCCCAGTCCAGTTCGATCGGCACATGGGCGCAGCGGTTCAGGTAGCCGTAGGCCTTGCCGCCGTGACGCACGACAAAGCCGGTGGCGTCGGCGCCGCCGGCCGTCAGGGCGAAGCGCACGCCCCGGCCGCCATCAACGATGGCCTCGGCGGCGCAGATCAGGATATCCTCCATCTCAGGCGTGCTCGCTCAGCCATTGATGCAGCTCGGCCACCGTCTTGGCCGAGTACATCGGCTTGCAGGCGTGCAGTTGGTCGACAGGATGGGCGCCATACTCGACCGCAACAGCGGCCGCGCCGGCGTTGTTGGCCATCAGCAGATCATGCGTGGTATCGCCGATCATCACGGTACGTCGCATATCTTGGCCCAATTCGCGCGTCAGTTCCTGCAACATGGCTGGGTGCGGCTTGGAGAAGGTTTCGTCAGCACAACGTGTGGCGTCGAACAAGGACAATACTTTGACATCGTTCATGGCGCGGTTCAAGCCGACCCGGCTCTTGCCAGTGGCCACTGCCAGGAAATAGCCGTTCTGCGACAATTCCTGCAGCATGTCGAGAACGCCGGGGAACAGGCTGATTTCGTGGTCGCGCGACAGGAAGTGGTAGCGATAGCGCTCCACCATGCGTGGATAGTACGCCGGATCGACATCCGGCAACACGGCCTGCATGGCTTCATGCAAGCCCAGGCCGATGACGTGGGCCGCCGCGTCGTCACGCGGGACCGGCAAGGCCAGATCGCGTGCGGCGGCCTGGATGCACTTTACGATCGTTAATGTGGAATCCATTAACGTGCCATCCCAATCGAAAACGATCAGATCAAATTGCTTTCTTGCCATTGTGTTTGCGATTAATTAAGTGGTTTGCCCAAGCTTACCAAGAATCGATCACATTCGGCGGCCAATGGCGCATTGAGCGTCATGTTTTTGCCTGAGTCAGGATGGGTAAACGTAATTTGATGCGCGTGCAGGAACATGCGTTTCAGCGCGCCGCGTCCTTCCGAGGCTTTTTGCAAAGCCTTGTTCAGCGGGAAATCGCCGTATTTATCGTCGCCCAGGATGGGGAAGCCGGACGATGACAGATGAACGCGGATCTGGTGGGTACGGCCGGTTTTCAGCTCGGCCTCCAGCAAGGCGTAAGCGTCGAATTTCTTCAACAACGAGAAAATCGTGTGCGATTCCATACCATTGCCGTCTTCCGACACCGAGACGCGGCGTTCGCCGTCGGCGGTGGTGTATTTATGCAGCGGCAGCTTGATGTGCTGGCGCGCATTCTTCCAGTCGCCCGCCACCATGGTCAGGTAGCGCTTGTCGGTCAGGCCGTCGCGCATTTGCTCGTGCAGGTTGGTCAGCGCCGAACGTTTCTTTGCCAACAACAACAAACCCGAGGTTTCGCGGTCCAGCCGGTGCACCAGTTCCAGGAACTTGGCGTCCGGACGGGAGGCGCGCAATTGCTCGATCACGCCGAACGATACGCCGGAACCGCCGTGCACGGCGACGCCGGCCGGCTTGTCGATCACCAGCAGGTGGCTGTCTTCGAAAATAATCTTGAATTCGGCGGCCGGGACATGGTGTTCCTGCTTTTCCGCCAGGCGGATCGGTGGAATACGAACGATGTCGCCTTGGACCAAACGGTATAGCTGGTCGATACGACCCTTGTTAACGCGCACTTCACCCGAGCGCAGGATGCGATAGACGTGGCTTTTCGGCACGCCTTTGCAAATGCGCAACAGGTAGTTATCTATCCGTTGACCGGCTTCTTCTTCAGTAATGGTGACGAATTGGGCTTGCAGCGGGGCGGACGTTGAAGCGGGAACAACATCTTTTTGCATCTTCATTTGCTCTGTCTTCCCAGAAATCTCTCTAAGTCCTTCATTTTGAATATATAATTAGTTCGCTGCGGTACTTACTGCGGCAAGTGTAAGAATAAAAGCACATTTTACACAGGGGCGTCTCCACTGGCCTCGCCAAATTGCAAATTCAGAGGAAAAAATGTATACGCACCACCCCTGTCGGAATCAGGGTCGCACCGTAGTTGTAATCGGATGGCGACAGGGATGCTGAAGAAGAATGATTGGATAGTAAGGATAAAGTCCGGTCAGCCTGATCTCAAAGTCGGCTGGCCGGTTGATGAGTAGTTGATAACGCTTGCCGTTTTCGCCAGACCCCATGCTCGCTGCAAGCTCGACGGAAGGCTGAAACCAGCCTGGTTACCGAAGTTGTAATACTTGTAGTTTGTAAGCCTGGTCGAGATCTGGCCATCAAGACGCTGCTCTCCGTCTGTTCTTTTCTGCCGCCCATCGGGGCCGCATGGAGAACTACAGATGAAGCGAGCACTCGGCATGTCGATCAACCTCTCAGCGCCCGTTGCGGCTGTTTATGCAGCCGCACAGGATGGGCATACCCACCGCAATCGTTCTGATTCTCGCGTATATCCCTGTAGCTTGCCGCACCGGTCCTAAGAAGCCGGACGGCATCGATGGCCCAAGGGTCGCGGAGTTAAAACAAATGAAACGCATGTTATTTAACGCTACGCAGCAAGAAGAGCTGCGCGTAGCGATTGTCGATGGTCAGAAACTGATCGATATCGACATCGAAACCGCCGGACGCGAACAACGCAAGTCCAATATCTACAAAGGCGTGATCACCCGCATCGAACCGTCGCTCGAAGCCTGCTTCGTCAGCTATGGCGAAGATCGCCACGGTTTCCTCCCATTCAAAGAAGTAGCACGCACTTATTTCCGCGAAGGCGTGGACGTGCGCAATGCCTCCGTCAAGGAAGCGCTGCGCGAAGGCCAGGAAATCATGGTCCAGGTGGAAAAGGAAGAGCGCGGCAACAAAGGCGCGGCCCTGACCTCCTTCGTCTCGCTGGCCGGCCGTTACCTGGTGCTGATGCCGAACAACCCGCGCGGCGGTGGTGTTTCCCGCCGTGTGGAAGGTGAAGAGCGCCAGGAACTGCGCGAAACCATGGACAAGCTGGACCTGCCGCCAGGCATGTCGGTGATTGCCCGCACCGCCGGCATCGGCCGCAATGTCGATGAACTGCAGTGGGACTTGAACTACCTGATGCAACTGTGGCGCGCGATCGAAGGCGCCGGCAAGTCGGCCACGGGCGCGTTCCTGATCTACCAGGAATCGTCGCTGGTGATCCGCGCGATTCGCGACTACTTCCAGCCTGATATCGGCGAGATCCTGATCGATACCGACGAGATCTACGAGCAGGCCCACCAGTTCATGAGCCACGTGATGCCCGACATGGTGCACCGTGTAAAACGCTACAGCGACGACGTGCCGCTGTTCTCGCGCTTCCAGATTGAACACCAGATCGAAACCGCCTACTCGCGCACCGTGCCGCTGCCATCGGGCGGCGCCATCGTGATCGACCACACCGAAGCACTGGTGTCGGTGGACGTCAACTCGGCCCGCGCGACTCGCGGCTCCGACATCGAAACCACCGCCTTCAACACCAATTGCGAAGCCGCTGAAGAAGTGGCCCGCCAGCTGCGCCTGCGCGACCTGGGCGGCCTGATCGTGATCGACTTCATCGACATGGAAGTGGCCAAGAACCAGCGCGAAGTGGAACAGCGCCTGAAAGACGCCCTGCACCACGACCGCGCCCGCGTCCAGATGGGCAAGATCTCGCGCTTCGGCCTGATGGAACTGTCGCGCCAGCGCCTGCGTCCTTCGCTGTCCGAAGGTTCGCATGTGACCTGCCCACGTTGCTCGGGCACCGGCCACATCCGCGATACCGAATCGTCGGCCCTGCAAGTCCTGCGCATCATCCAGGAAGAGGCGATGAAGGAAAACTCGGCCACCATCCACGTGCAAGTGCCGGTGGACGTTGCCGCTTTCCTGCTGAACGAAAAGCGCGGCGAAGTGCTGAAGATCGAGACCCGCCACCGCATCACCGTGATCCTGGTGCCGAACAAGCACCTGGAAACGCCGCACTACAAGCTGGAGCGCATCAAGCACGACGATCCGCGCCTGGAAGACAGCGCCGCCAGCTACTCGCTGGTCGAGCACGCCGAAACCGACATGGCTTACAGCAAGCGCCAGAAGGAAGAAGTCAAGCCGCGCCAGGAAGCCATGGTCAAGACCATCACCCCTGACCAGCCTGCACCACTGGTCGAGCGCAAGCCGACCGAAACCGTCATCAAGCCAGCGCCTGCCCCAGTGCCAGCGCCGGCCGAGCAAGGTTTCTTTGCCAAGCTGATCAGCTTCTTCACCGGCAAGCCGGAAACTCCTGCCCTGCCGCAGCAGCCGACCATCGTGGTCAAGGCTCCCGCCGGCGGCGACCGTGGCGACCGCAATGCACGTGGTCCACGCGGCCGCAGCCGCAATAGCAAAGGCGGCCGTGGCGAGCGCGAAGAGAAAGAACCAGGCGCAGCCCGTCCAGGTCAGGAAGAAGCCAAGGCAGCGGACGCCAATGGCCGTCCACCACGCCAGCCGCGTCCTCCACGTGAGGGCCGCGAGCCACGCGAGCAGGCAGCGGAAGGCCAGCCACGCGAACGTGCAGAACGTGCTGAGCGTCCGGAACGCGCCGAGCGTCCTGAGCGCGCGGAACGTCCAGAACGTGCCGAGCGCGGCGAACGTCCACCACGCCAGCCACGCGAGCCACGTGCCGACAAAGCGCCAGTAGAAGCCAAAGTGGAAGAACTGGGATTGGACAGCGCAGCCCTGGCCTCGGCCGGTCCTGCAGTCGACGGCGCCACCAGCATCCTGAAGTCGGCGCCGGACACCGGTCCGGAAGGCGATGAAAACGATGTGGCAGGTGAAGGCGATGAGCCACGCCGTCGTCGTCGTCGTGGTGGCCGCAACCGTAACCGCCGTGAACGCGAAGGCGTTGAAGGCCAGGAATCGGCAGCAGGCGCGGACGGCGAACAGGCCGAACTGAGCTTCAATCCGGTAGCCGACGTTGCCGAGGCAGCGGAAGCGGAAGCCGCAGCCGCAGCGCCAGTTGCCGCAGTGGAACCTGCCGCTCCGGCTGCTCCAATTGCGCCAGCCGCACCTGAAGCACCAATCGCACCGGCAGCCGTCGCCGCCGTGACCGCCATTGCAGAAGAAGCCGCAGCAGTGGCGGCACATGCAGTAGTGGAAACCGCAGCGGTGGAAGCCGCAGCAGTTGCCGAGCCTGAAGCTGTTGTTGCAACTGCACCGGCGCCAGTCGCAGCTGCACCAGTGGAAGTTGCCGAAGCAGCTCCTGAAGCCGCCCCAGTGGCCGCAGTAGTTGCCGCACCAGTCGCCGAGCCTGTTGCCGCCGCAGTCGAAGCCCCTGCCCCGGCAGCGGTGGAAACCCCAGCCGTGGTTGCTGAAGTCGCCGCATCGGTCGCCGTCGAGCCTGCACCTGCAGCGCCGCTGGCGGTCGAACCGGTCGCTCCGGTCGTCGCTGCTCCTGCCCCTGCGCCAGTCGCCGCACCGGCACCGGTAGTTGCAGCCGCACCGGCGCCATCGGCACCGATCGACCTGCAAGCGGTACTGAGCTCCGCCGGCCTGACGCTGGCCGCCACCGACCCAGCCAAGCTGCGCGCCGCTCAGGAAGCAGCCGCCCAGGTAGCGCCACCGGCCCGCGTTCCACGTGAACGCAAGCCGCTGCCGGAGCAAGTGGAAGAGCCGTTGGTTCAGGTCGACACCCGCCGTTAAAACGGCGTCGGCAGTACGTTAAAAAGGGAAGCCTCGTGCTTCCCTTTTTTTATCATGCTATCGTAGCTGCCTTAGACCTAGGCAATGTGGATTTCTTAAACAGCAATATGGCAGAAAAAATTATCATGATGACCGAGCAGCGCGCCGATGTCCCTCGCGCGCCGGTCGTCCCTGCGACACTGGAAACGCCGACCGGCCTGCTTAGCGACAGTCTGGCGCGGCCGTTGCATGACTTGCGCATCTCGGTCACCGACCGCTGCAACTTCCGCTGCGTGTACTGCATGCCGAAAGCGGTGTTCAACAGCGACTACCAATACCTGCCGCACACCTCGCTGCTGTCGTTCGAGGAAATCAGCCGCATCGCCCGGCTGTTCATCGCGCACGGGGTGGAAAAGATCCGCCTCACCGGCGGCGAGCCGCTGCTGCGCAAGAACATCGAAAAGCTGGTCGGCATGCTGGCCGCGCTGAAAACGCCGGGCGGCAAGCCGCTGGACCTGACACTGACCACCAACGCCTCGCTGCTGGCGCGCAAGGCGCAATCGCTGAAGGACGCCGGCCTGCAACGCGTCACGGTGTCGCTGGACGCGCTCGACAACGCCACCTTCCAGCGCATGAACGATGTCGACTTCTCGGTCGACGACGTGCTCAAAGGGATAGACGTCGCCCACCAGGTCGGCCTCGGCCCGATCAAGATCAATATGGTGGTCAAGGGCGGCATGAACGACCAGGAAATCCTGCCGATGGCGCGTCACTTCCGTGGCAGTCCCTACGTGCTGCGCTTCATCGAATACATGGATGTCGGCGCCTCCAACGGCTGGAAAATGGATGAAGTCATTCCATCGGCCGAGGTGGTGCGCCGCATCGGCGCCGAGCTTCCGCTGGTGCCGGCGGCGGCCAACTACGCCGGAGAGACGGCCTCGCGCTGGCGCTATGCCGACGGCAGCGGCGAGATCGGCCTGATCTCCAGCGTGACCCAGGCGTTCTGCTCGGAATGTTCGCGCGCGCGGCTGTCGACCGAAGGTAAGCTATACACCTGTCTGTTCGCCACCAGCGGCCACGATCTGCGCGCGCTGCTGCGCGAAGGCCGCAGCGACGCCGAGATCAGCACCGCGCTGGCGCACCTGTGGCGCGCGCGCGGCGACCGCTATTCCGAACTCCGCACCAGCCAGACCGAGGCGTTCAAGCAAGAACGCAGCGCCAAGAAAGTGGAAATGTCTTACATCGGGGGTTAGATTTGTCTTTGAAGAGCAAGGTCACGGGACTGATACTGGCGGGCGGACGCGGCACTCGCATGGGGCGTGTCGATAAGGGCTTGCAGCCGTTTCGCGAGGCGACGCTGGCAGCGCATGTGCTGTCGCGGCTGGCGCCGCAGGTCAGCATGGTGGCGATCAACGCCAACCGCAATCTGCCGCAGTATCAGGCCATCGCTGGCGAGTCGCCGGTGCTGCCCGATTATCTGGATGGCTTTGCCGGGCCGTTGGCCGGCTTGCAGGTCGGCTTGCAGTTCTGTCCCACCGAGTTGCTGCTGACGGCGCCGTGCGATTCGCCATTCTTCCCTGTCGATCTGGCCGGGCAGTTGTATGCGGCGATGGAAGCGCAAGGCGCCGACCTGGCGATGGCCGTGACCATGGAGCGCGATCTGGAGCAGCCGGAAGCGGCGCCGTTCCGCCAGCCGCATCCTGTCTTCAGCTTAATGAAGACTGCGGTGCTGCCGCAGCTGGACGCCTACCTCGACACCGGCGCGCGCCGCATGGAAGGCTTCTTCAACACGCTGCGCGTGGCCGAAGTGCTGTTCGACGACAGCGCCGCGTTCAGCAACATCAATACGCTGGAAGAGCTGCAGCACCACGAACGCGCGGCGTCCGCCGCCCCGCCGCCGCCTGCAACGGGACCAGCGACCGTGCCTGCCACCCGCGACGGCGATCCGGCCGCGCTGCCGGTTGAGGAGGCGCGGCGCCGCATCTGTGAGCGCATCGCGCCGGTCGAGGCGACCGAAACACTGCCCCTGCTGGCCGCCCTGGACCGCGTGCTGGCCGCCGACATCATTTCACCGATCAACGTCCCCGCCTACGACAACTCGGCCATGGACGGCTACGCCCTGCGCGGCGCCGACCTGCCGGCGAATGACACGACCACGGCCACGGCCACGGCCACCTTCAAGGTCATCGGCATCGCCTACGCCGGCCACCCGTTCACGCAAGCGCCGCAAGCCGGCGAATGCATCCGCATCATGACCGGCGCCACCATCCCTCCCGGCTGCGACACCGTGCTGCCGCAGGAACTGGCCACCGCCATCGACGGCGACCAGGTCACCATCGCCGCCAACGTCGTCCGCGCCGGCGCCAACCTGCGCCGCGCCGGCGAAGACCTGCAAGCGGGCGGCATCGCCATCGCCGCCGGCAAACGGCTGCGCCCCGCCGACCTCGGCCTGATCGCCTCGCTCGGCATCTGCCAGGCCAGCGTGCGCCGCAAGCTCAAAGTCGCCTTCTTCTCCACCGGCGACGAACTGCGTTCGCTGGGCGACCAGCTCGACGAAGGCTGCGTCTACGACAGCAACCGCTACACCCTGTTCGGCATGCTCACCCGCCTCGGCTGCGAGGTCATCGACCTCGGCGTCGTGCGCGACGACCCGCAAGCACTGGAAGCCGCGCTGCGCGACGCGGCCGGCAAGGCCGACGCCATCATCACCTCCGGCGGCGTCTCCGAAGGCGCGGCCGACTACACGCGCAACATCATGGCGCTGATCGGCGATGTCGCATTCTGGAAGCTGGCCATGCGCCCGGGCCGTCCACTGGCCTTCGGCAAGGTTCAAACAGAACAGGACAGCGCCTGGCTATTCGGCCTGCCCGGCAACCCGGTCGCAGTGATGGTCTCGTTCTACATGTTCGCGCGCCCCGCCCTGCTGCGCATGATGGGCACCGAAAGCACCCTGCCGACACTGCAGGCGCGCGCCTCGGAGACGATCCGCAAACGCCCCGGCCGCACCGAATACCAACGCGGCATCGTCAGCACCGGCGCCGACGGCGCTGCGCACGTGCGCCTGACCGGCGCCCAGGGCTCGGGCATCCTCAGCTCCATGAGCGAGGCCAACTGCATCGTGGTGCTGCACCACGACCAGGCCAACGTCGATGCCGGCCAGATGGTCGACGTGCTGCTATTCGACGGTTTGCTGTAAGCGGCTGCGGCTGCTGGCGGCCACCAGCAGCATGCCGACACCAAGCGCCGCGAAAGCCCACTGCAAACCCACCGCATGCGCCGCAAAGCCGATCAGGCCAGGCCCCGCCAAAATGCCCGCGTAACCGATGGTCGAAATCGCGCTCACCGCCAGGCTGGCCGGCATGTCCTTCTGCGCACCGGCGGCCGTGAACAACACCGGCACGATATTGGATGCGCCGCAGCCGATCAGCGCAAAGCCCGGCAGCGCCAGCCATGCGCTCGGCGCCAGCACCACCATCAGAAAGCCCGCCGCCGACGCCAGTCCGCCCAGCAGCAGAACGCGCGGACCGCCCCAGCGCTGCACGATCTTGTCGCCGTTCAGGCGGCCGATGGTCATCGCCACCGCAAACGCCGCATAACCCAGGCCGCCCTGCGCGCCGCTCATGCCGCCGTTGGTCAGCAGCACCGCGCTCCAATCGAGCACCGCGCCTTCGGCCAGAAACACCACCATGCACAGCACGCCGATGAACACCACCGCGCCGCGCGGCAGCACCAGGAAGGGCGCATCGCGTTCCGCCGCCGGCGCTTCGCGCAGCAGCTTGGGACCGGCCGCCAGCAGCACCAGCGCCACCACCACCGTCATCGCCACCGAGGCGCTGACGATGTCCATGCCCAGCCACAGCATGGCCGTCATCGAGCCGGCGCCGGCAATGCCGCCCACGCTGAACAAGCCATGAAAGCCGGACATCAGCGCGCCGCCGTAATCCTTCTCGACGATCACGGCCTGGATGTTCATGGCCACGTCCAGCGTGCCGATGGTGGCGCCGAACAGGAACAGAGTCAACGCCAGCAAGGGTGCGCTGGGCGCGATGGCCAGGAAGGGGAATACGGCGCAGCAACCCAGGCCGGACCACAGGATGACCCGGCGGCAGCCGAAGCGCGCGGCCAGCACGCCGGTCACCGGCATCGCCAGCAGCGAGCCGATGCCGAGGCACAGCAGCAGCACGCCCAGTTGCGCGGCTTCGACGCCGGTGCGCGCTTTCGCATACGGCACCAGCGGCGCCCAGGAAGACATGGCCATGCCGGCGGCAAGAAAGGCCAGCCGCGTCGAGACGCGGTGTTTCAAATCAGTGGTTTGCATAAGGTTCAGGCGTCGGCGCGCAGCAGCTTGGCGCCGGCGGCAGCGTAGGCTGCAGCCAGTTCCTCGCCTGCGTCGGCTTCGACGATCAAGTGGGTGAGTTGAGAGATCGGCAGTACGCCGTAGGATGCCACCGCGCCCAGCTTGGCGCCGGTGGCGACCACCGCCGTGGCCTTGCTTTGCGCCGCCAGCCGGCGTTTGAATTCCGCTTCTTCATAATCGACGGCGGTCACGCCGGCTTGCACGTCGACGCCGCAGGCGCCGATAAAGTACAGGTCCGGATGCAGCAGCTCCAGTTCACGCAGCGCGGTCGCGCCCACGCTGCCGCCCAGGCTCTGCTTGATGCGACCGCCGATCATGATCAGGTCGATATGCGGCTTGTCCAGCAGGCGCGCGGCGATCGACGGTGCGTTGGTCAGCACCGTCAACGCCACCGGCGGCAAGGCCTCGGCAATCGCCAGGTTGCTGGAGCCGGCATCGAGAAAGACCACGCTGCCCGGCTGCACCAGCGTGGCGGCGGCGCGCGCCAGCCGCGACTTGTCGGCCTGGTCGCGCTCCATGCGCTGGCTCAGCGAGCCGCCTTCCGGCGCGTTCGGCATGCGCACCGCGCCGCCGTAGACCTTCTGACACAAACCGGCGGCGGCCAGGTCGCGCAGATCGCGGCGAATCGTGTCTTCCGTCACCTCCAGCGCGCGCGCCAGCACGGCGGCCAGCACCCGGCCTTCCGTCGTCAATTGTTGCAAGATCAATGCGTGCCGCTCGGGCAGCAACAGGGGTTCTTTTTTCATGCACGAAAGTGTACACAGTCAACGCCAAAGTGTAAACAAACGCGCAAAAATACGCATAAATAAGAACAACTACCGAGCTTCAGTCGGGATCGATCTTGTCCAGGTCTGCGCCGATCAGCAATTGCGCCTGCTCGCTTGGCAAGGCCTCCACCGTCTTCAGCTTGCGCGCCATCTGGCGGCTACGGGTTTCGGCCGATTCGATATTCTTGGCCGCGCGTTCCAATGTGAGCTTGGTCGCGGCCAGCACGTCGCCGAATTTGGAGAACTCGGTCTTCACCGCGCCCAGCACCTGCCACACTTCGGACGAGCGCTTCTCCAGCGCCAACGTGCGGAAGCCCATCTGCAGGCTGTTGAGCAGCGCCGTCAGCGTCGACGGCCCGGCGATGCTGATGCGATGCACCCGCTGCAGCTCGTCGGCCAGGCCGGGACGGCGCAACACTTCCGCATACAGGCCTTCGGTCGGCAGGAACAGGATGGCGAAGTCGGTGGTGTGCGGCGGCGACACGTATTTCTCGGAGATGGTCTTGGCCTCCAGCCGCACCGCGCGTTCCAGCTCGCGGCCCGCCTGCGCCACGCCATCGGCATCGGCGTTGTCGGCCGCTTCCAGCAGGCGCTCGTACTGCTCCTTCGGGAACTTGGCGTCGATCGGCATCCATACCGGCGCCCCGCCTTCGGTCTGGCCCGGCAGCTTGAGCGCAAATTCCACGCGCGCGCCGCTGCCGACGATGGTCTCGACGTTCTTGGCATACTGGTCGACGGTGAGCACCTGCTCCAGCAGCATTTCCAGTTGCACCTCGCCCCAGGTGCCGCGCGTTTTCACGTTGGTCAGCACGCGCTTCAAATCACCCACGCCCAGCGCCAACTGCTGCATTTCGCCCAGGCCCTGGTGCACCCGCTCCAGCCGTTCGGACACCTGCTGGAACGACGCCGTCAACCGCGTCTCCAGCGTGGCGTGCAGCTTTTCGTCGACCGTCTTGCGCATCTCTTCCAGGCGCGCGCCGTTGTCGGCTTGCAGATCCTTGATCTTCAATTCCAGCGTGGCGCGCACTTCGACCATGCGCTGATTCATGCTGTCGGCGAACAGCTTGAGGCTGCGCGCCTGTTCGTGCCGCGCGGCCAAGCCTTGTTCGTCCAGCTGGCGACGCACGGCGTCGAACTGCTGCACGGTGGCGGCGTTGGTGGTTTGCGCCGTGGTCTGCAACTGCATGCGCACTTCGCGCTCGACGCGCTCGATGCGTTCGGCCAGGTCGCCGGCCGCCCCGCCCCTGGCGCGCAGCAGCGCCATCACCTGCAAGGCGATCACCGCCGCCAGGGCGGCCAACAGCACGAAGAACTCGATCTGGGTCATGGCATCAATCCGGTTTGTTGCGCATCCAGTCGGCGGTCTGGAAGAAGGAATTCATCAGGCGCACGCGCAGCTCGGTGTCGATGCCGACATCCTCCATCGCCCACGCCATGCAGCGCAGCCACTGGTCGCGCTCCTGGGTGCCGATGGCGAACGGCATGTGCCGCATGCGCAGGCGCGGGTGGCCGTGCGCTGCCTGATACAGGTCCGGCCCGCCCATCCATCCGCTGAGGAACATGAACAGGCGCTGGTTGGCGCTCTCCAGCGACGGCCCGTGCACGGAGCGCAGCAACTGGAACTCCGGTTCGAGTTCCATCAGGTCATAAAAGCGGTCGACCATCGCGCGGATGGTCGACTCGCCGCCGATTACTTCATAGAGGGTTCGAGATTCTTCAGTCATACCCATCATGATAGCTTATACGACTTATACAAGGGCCAGCTTGCGCAGGCGCCGCGTGGAAGACCAGTTCTCCAGATCGATCTGGGTGCGGATCGCGTCGCAGGCATCGACGA
Source organism: Duganella sp. BuS-21 (assembly GCA_041874725.1). Classification (GTDB taxonomy): domain Bacteria; phylum Pseudomonadota; class Gammaproteobacteria; order Burkholderiales; family Burkholderiaceae_D; genus Rugamonas. Next base: position 5,436,901 of record CP097466.1, read on the forward strand.
TGCGCGCCAACTGCGCCGCATCGAGGCCGGAATTGAGCGTCAGCCGCACCAGCGACCGGTTCTTCGGCGTGGCCGGCGCGCAGAACATGGCGCCGACCACGCCATGCTGCTCCAACAGCTTGCGCAAGGCCAGCGTCTTCGGTTCCGGCCCCGGCTCCAGCGCGATGATTTGCTCGCTGCCCTCGCTGACGTTGTAGCCCAGCGCGTCCAGGCTGTCGCGCAGTTCGCGCGCATTGGCCAGCAGCGCGGCGCGGCGCTCGTCGGCGGCGGCGATGAAGTCGATGGCGGCGTCGAACCACGCCAGCTCATGCCCCAGCAAACAGGAACTGAAGATCGCCGGGCGCGACTCGGACAGGAAGTAGCCTTTGAACTGGCTGGAACAGGTAATGAACCCGGCGCGCCCGGCAAACGCCTTGGCCAGCGAGGCGGTGCGGAAGTGCACCCGTTCGCTCAGGCCCAGCGCCGCCACCAGACCGGCTCCGCGCGGGCCGTGGGTGCCGAGCGAATGCGACTCGTCGACCAGCAGCATGCTGCCGCTGCGCTCGGCGAGATCCGCCAGCTCCATCAACGGCGCGACGCTGCCATTGGTGCTGTACAGCGCATCGACCACGATCAGGCCGCGCCCGTGGCGCTGCAGTTGCTTCCGCAAATGCTCCATGTCGTTGTGCAGGAACGATACCGGCATGGCGCCGGCCGACTGCACGCCCTCCCACAGCGAGGCGTGGGCCTGCATGTCCAGGTAGACCGGGATGCCGGGGCCGGCCAGGGTTTGCACCAGGCCGACATTGGCGGCCCAGCCGGATTGCGCCAGGATGCCGTCCTCCGCGCCCATGAACTGCGCCAGCTTGCGTTCGAGCCGGTGCTGGGCGCTGCCCTCCTGCAGGTAGACCGCCGACATCAGCAGTTCGCCGTGGCTATTCTGCAAGGCCGCCACCTGCGCGCCCACCAGCGCCGGCTCGCCCGCCAGGCAAAGATAATCGTTCCCCGCCAAAAACACCGCGCCGGCCGGGGTCGGCTGCCAGGCGTGGGGATGCTCGCCGCCCAGCAGCAGCTGGATGCGGGTGACGTAGTGCAAGTCCATGCGCCGGCTGACGAAATCGGGCAGGGCGTCGGAATGGATGTGCTGGGCAATCGCATGGGTCATGGCATTTCTCCAGTTGGGCTTTGGACAAAAAAGCTTGTTTTTTTGGGAAGGACAAACCAGACCATGCGGCGAAAAAAACTCATCGAGATTGATGCAGATCAATTACCGTTTTGATATGTGTAAATGCGTTGCAAATTAAGGCGATGATTGCTGCTTGATAAAAATCAAAAGCCATCATGAGGCCCTCCCCGCACGAACACTGGAAGCGCGGAACGCAACGGCTGCTCCAGTCGCTGCTGCTCTACCACGGCCGCGAGGACCACGCGACCGTGCGCGTGCTGCTGCTGGCGTGCATCGGCACGGTGGGCATGCCGCTGTACTACGTCATCTGGCAGCACTTCTTCCCGCAGGAGTACGAGTCGCTGCCGCTGCGCATGCTCGGCATCCTGCTGTGCGCCATCGGCCTGTTCGCGCGACAGTTCAGCCGGCCCATGCTCAACTTCTACCTGCTGGTAACACTCAGCTACATCTTCCCGTTCTTCTTCACCTTCATGTTCCTGATGAATCACGCACCGGGCGTGTGGGGCGAGTCGCTGCTGATCGGCCTGGTGGTGCTATTCCATTTCGATACCGGACTGGCGCTGCGCGCCTACGCCATCGGCACGGTGCTGGCGTGCGCGGCGGCGGCGGCGCTGGGCGCGGGCGACATGCTGCTCAGCAGCGCGGTGCTGCAGCAGGTGCCGATCCACTGGTTCACCATCGCCGCGCTATCGGCCGCCAAGATCAGCCGCCAGGTGCTGGCGCAGGAAAAGCTGGCCGGCATGGGCGCCGGCCTGGCCACGGTGGCGCACGAGCTGCGCACCCCGCTTACCAGCGTCGACGCCAATGTGCGCGGCCTGCTGCGCCTGATGGCGGCCGCGCCGCTGCACAGCAAGGACCAGCGCGCCAGCATGGCCGACGCGCTGGCGCGCATCCAGTTCGAGGTACGCCATATGAACCACATGATCGACCTGTTCCTGTTAAGCGCCACGGCGGTGCGGCAAAACCTCAATCCGGTGGAAACGGTGTCGATGGAAAGCGTGGTGGAGGCGGTGCTCAAGCGCTATCCCTTCGCCACCCAGAAGCAGCAAAAAATGGTGCGCCTGGAAATGCGCGGCAATTTCCAGTTTTTCGGCCAGACCGAGCTGGCGGTGGTGGTGTTGCTCAACCTGATGCGCAATGCGCTGCGCGCCGTGCAGCGCGCCGGCAAGGGCCGCGTGCGCATCGTCATCGACGGCAAGCACCAGCCGCCGCGCCTGCTGTTCATCGATACCGGCTGCGGCATCGCCGCGCCGCAGATGTCGATGATCTTCCACCGTTTCTATTCGCACCCGCCGCACAACGGCGCCGGCATCGGGCTGGCGCTGTGTCGGGAAATCATGGATGCCTGGGGTGCGAACATCCGTTGCGTCTCGCGCGAGAGCGCCTACGCCATCTTCATCCTGGAATTTCCCGCGAGGTGAACCATGCTTCTACCTGTCTATGCCCATCCCACGCTGACCGTGCTGGTCGACGACAGCGACTCCTTCCTGCGCAGCCTGTCATTCCAGCTCGACCCGACGCTGGCCAACAAGACTTTCCACGACACCACCGAGGCGCTGCACTGGCTGCGCAACAGCGTGCCTGACGGCGCCGCCAACGGCGTGCCGCTGCACGTCAACTTCGACATGCAGAACCTGCCGGCCGACCAGTGCAACGTGGCGCTGGACCTGGAGCGCATCTATCGCATCGCCGAACAGCGCCAACGCTTCGCCACGCCGTCGGTGCTGGTGGTCGATTACTCGATGCCGCAGATGAACGGGTTGGAATTCTGCGCGGCGGTGGCGCAGCTGCCCTGCAAGAAGATCCTGTTCACCGGCGCGGCCGACGAGAAGATCGCCGTCACCGCCTTCAACCGCGGCCTGATCGACCGCTATATCAAGAAGAACGACGATCACGCGCTGGACCTGCTGGAGATGGAAGTGACGGCGCTGCAGGAAAGCTATTTCGACCACGGCTCCGACACGCTGCGCGCGATGGTGGCGCTGCACGACTACCGCTTCCTGTGCGATCCGGCGCTGGCCGAGGTGGTGCGCGAACTCAAGCGCACGCTGGGCTTCGTCGAGCACTACATCTTCCCGAATCCGACCGGCATTCTGTTCCTCGACCAGCACGGCAAGACCACGCTGATGGTGATCGAAACGGAAAAGAGCATGGTCGCGCAATACGAGATTGCCCGCGACAGCGACGCCCCGCGCTCGCTGCTGCACGCGCTGCTGGAGCGGCGCGTGCTGACCTTCTTCAGCGATCCCTTCGGCGACGGCATGTACACCAGCAGCATGCGCGAGAACTGGCACCGCTACTGCGCCGCGCCGCGCATCTGCCAGGGCAAGGAGACCTACTACTGGGCGTTGTTCGACCTGCCGGCCCACTACTTCGACCAGCGGCCCTACACGTATTCGCAGTTCCTGCAGGAGTTGCAGCCACAGGTGAGCGCAGCCTGACCGTCGCCCCCGCGCAAGCGGGGGCCCATGCCGGGCTAGCGTACTATGGATCCCCGCCTGCGCCGGGACGACGCAGGTCAGGCCTCGCGCAGGGTTTGCAGCGGCGGCTGGCGCAGCACGTTGCGCAGGCCCAGCCAGCCGCCGGCGATGGCGCACAGCGCACCGGCCACCAGGCCCACCAGCCACACCATCGGACTGAAGCTCCAGGCGAACTTGAACTGATAGGTGGCCAGCGCCCAACCCATGGCGGCCGCGCCGCTGGCCGCCAGCACGCCGGACAGCGCGCCCACCAGGGTGAACTCGATCAACTGCGCCTGCGACAGCTGCTTGCGGGTCGCGCCCAACGCGCGCAGCAGGCCGGCCTCGCGCGTGCGTTCATCCTGCGATCCCATCAAGGCCGCATACAACACCAGCACGCCGGAAGCCAGCGTAAAGACGAACAGGAACTCCACCGCCGTGATCACCTGGTCCAGCACCGCCTGCACCTGGCGCAGGATGCCGCCGACGTCGACGATGGTCAGGTTGGGGAAATCGCGCGTCAGGCCGTTGATCACCGCGCCCTGTCCTTGCGGCAGGTGGAAGGCGGTGATCCAGCTTTGCGAAATCTCCGTCATCGCCGCCGGGTTGATGATGGCGAAGAAGTTGACCCGCATCGAGCCCCAATCGAGCTTGCGGATGCTGGTGATGGTCACGTCCACCGAGGTGCCGGCGATGTCGAAGCGCAGCTTGTCGCCCAGCTTCCAGCGCAGCGTCTTGGCGATGCCCTGCTCCACCGACACTTCCGCTGCGCCGGGCTGGTCCTCGAACCACTTGCCGTCGACGATCTTGTTCTCGGCCTGCATCTGGGCCATGGTGGACAGATTGAATTCGCGGTCGGCCAGGCCGCGCGCGCGGTCCTCGGTATAGGTTTCGGCGGTGACCGGCTTGCCGTTCACCTGGATCAGGCGGCCGCGTATCATCGGATACTGCGGCGCGTAGTTCACGCCCGCCGCCTGCAGGCGCTGCGCCAGCTCGGCGCGCTGCTCCGGCTGGATGTTGATGATGAAGCGGTTCGGCGCATCGGCCGGGGTGGCGTTGCGCCAGGCCGTCATCAGGTCGCCGCGCACCACGGTCAGCACCAGCAGCGCCATCATGCCCAGCGCCAGCGAGACGATCTGCACGATGGTGGCGCCGGGACGGCGCTGCAGCGAGGTGATGGCAAAGCGCCAGCTTTGATGGTCGATGGCGCCGCGCAGGGACCGCAGCGACTTCAATCCCAGCCAGCCGACCAGGCCGAACAGCGCAAACGCGCCGAAGAAACCGAGCGCCGTGTAGAGCGCCATCATCGGGTCGCCCGCCTGCCACAGCAGCAGCGCGGTAAAGCCGCCCATGCCAAAGCCGTAGGTGGCCAGCGCGCCGACCTGCGGTGCATCCTGCTCGCGGCGGATCACGCGGTTGTGCGGCACCTTGCGCAATTGCAGGATGGGCGGCAGCGCAAACGCGGCCAGCAGCAGGATGCCGATGGCCAGGCCTTGCAGCGCCGGGTAGATGGTTGGCGCCGGCAGTTCGCTCGACACCAGCGCGCCCAGCACCTCCAGCAGCACGTAGTGGCCGCCGAAGCCGACCGCCACGCCCATGGCGCTGCCCAGCAGGCCGACCAGCAGGAATTCGATCAGGTACATGCTGGTGACCTGGTTCTGGGTCAGTCCCAGGCAGCGCAGCATGGCGCAAGCGTCCAGGTGGCGCTGCATGAAGCGGCGCGCGGCCATCGCCACCGCGACGGCCGCCAGCATGGCCGACAGCAGGCCGACCAGCGACAGGAAGCGGTCGGCGCGTTCCAGCGTGGTTTGCATTTCCGGACGGCCGTCCAGCGACTCCACGCGCACGCCCTTGGTGTTGTTGTTCTTGATGTCGGTCTTCAGCCATTCCTCGTAGGCCTTGGCGGCCTGGGCGCCGTTCTTCAGCGACGACGGCGCGCCGACCAGCATGCGGTAATTCACGCGCGAACCGGGCTGGATCAGGTTGGTCGCTTCCAGGTCTTGCAGCGCGAACATCACGCGCGGCGCGAAGGCCAGGAAGTTGGCGCCGCGATCCGGCTCGGCGGCGATCAGGCGGGTGATGGTGAACTGCTTGTCGCCCAGCTGGATCCGCTGGCCGACCTGGGTTTTCAGGCTGCCCAGCAGGCCGGGCTCGACCCACACGGTGCCGGGGGCCGGCACATCGGCTGCGGGTGTGCCGATGCTTTGTTCGGCCTGGGCGGCGTCGGTGGTGGTTTTGACTTTGCCGCGCAGCGGATAGCCGGGGCCGACCGCTTTCAGGGCGGCGAGCACGGAGGAAGAATCCTCGCCCTCGCCCGCTTGCGCCATGCTGGGGAAGCTGATGGTATCGGTGACGGTCAGGCCGCGCTGCAGCGCCTCGGCGCGCCATTCGGCACGTACCGGCAGGTCGGCGCTGGCGACGACGTCGGCGCCGAGCAGCTGATGGGCGTCACGATCGAGCCCGCTGCGCAAGCGGTCGATAAAGAAGCCGGTGGCGGACAAGGCGGCCACGGCCACCGTCAGCGCGATCAGCAGAAAGCGCAACTGGCCGGCACGCCAATCGCGTGCCGTCATTTTCAGGGCGAGTTTAAACATTTAGATTTTGGAGAAGAAGGCATCCACTTCGTCGAGGTACTTCTGCTTTTGCTCCGCTGGCAAGAATGCCGCGCTGAAGCCGTTGCGCGCCAGGCGCTGCGCATGCGACAGGCCCAACGGCAGCGCCTCGAAGGTGGCGATGAAGTTGTCGTTCATGTAGCCGCCGAAGTAAGCCGGGTCGTCCGAATTGACGGTGGCCACAATGCCCGCATCGAGCAACGCCAGAAGATTGTGCTGCTCCATCTTGTCGAACACGCACAGCTTGATGTTGGACAGCGGGCACACCGTCAACGCCATCTGTTCGCGCGCCAGGCGCTCGGTCAGCGCCTGGTCCTCCAGGCAGCGCACGCCGTGGTCGATGCGCTCCACCTTCAGCGTATCGAGCGCGGTGTAGATGTACGCCGGCGGCCCCTCTTCGCCTGCATGCGCCACCAGATGCAAGCCCAGCGCGCGGCACTGCGCGAACACGCGCGCAAACTTCTCCGGCGGGTTGCCCACTTCCGACGAATCCAGCCCCACGCCGATGAACTTGTCGCGATACGGCAGCGCCGCTTCCAGCGTGGCAATCGCCTCCTCCTCCGACAAATGGCGCAGGAAGCACAGGATCAGCGCGGCGCTGACCGGGCTGTCCTGGCAGGCGCGGTAGATGCCATCGATCACCACCTTGATATCGACGCCGCGCGCGGTGTGCGTCTGCGGATCGAAGAAGATTTCCGTGTGGCGCACATTGTCCTGCTCGGCACGCTTGAGGTAGGCCATCGTCATGTCGTAGAAATCCTGCTCCTGCAACAGCACGCTAGCACCGGCGTAATAGATGTCGAGGAAGGATTGGAGGTCGGTGAAAGCATAGGCCGCGCGCAGTTCCTCCACCGAGCCATAGGCCAGCTTGACGCCGTTGCGTTCGGCCAGCGCGAAGATCAGCTCGGGTTCCAGCGAGCCTTCGATGTGAATGTGCAGCTCAGCTTTCGGCATCTGTTCCAAAACGCGGCGCAATTGTTCGTTCAACATTTGATTTATTCCTGTTACAGGGTTGCTAGATAAGGGCATCTTATCGCATGCGGCGTTTAGTGTGTCTGCACATCTTTCAAAGGCATGATACTGTGGTGCGAAAGGACCGCAAAAGGTGCGAAAAGCGTCATGGTGAATTCGATATTTTTCTTTTGAATCAGGCCGTTACAAAAGGGTATTAAAGATATGACGACATAACTTTTGACTTCCTTCACCAATAGCGCAATAATCAATTTCATAGACGTAAGAAGCGTTACGACCAACACATAAAAGCCGTCATCCGGCCATAAAGCCAGCTCAAAGGCGCGGGCAATCCGCGCCGCCAAAGGGAAGCTGGCCACAAGAAAAATAAGACTGAAAGGACTGATACGAACCAGGGCCAGGGCAGGCGAACTGCCGGTGACCCGTGACAAGCAAGTTTCCATCATCAAAGGACATTCAAATGACCATTTTTGACAACTACGCCGCACGGTACGAACGGACCAAAGAAGAAGAGATGTCCATGAAGGAATATCTCGACCTTTGCAAAAAAGATCGACTCACCTACGCCAGCGCCCCAGAGCGCATGCTGGCCGCCATCGGCGAGCCCACCCTGGTCGATACCCGCAACGATACCCGGCTGTCGCGCATCTTCGCTAACAAGGTCATCAAGATTTATCCGGCATTCCGCGAATTCTATGGCACCGAGGAAGTGATCGAGCAGGTGGTGGCCTACTTCCGCCACGCCGCACAGGGCCTGGAAGAACGCAAGCAGATCCTTTACCTGCTGGGCCCGGTGGGCGGCGGTAAATCGTCGATCGCCGAAAAACTCAAGTCCCTGATGGAGCACGTGCCCTTCTATTGCCTGAAAGGCTCGCCGGTCAACGAATCGCCGCTCGGCCTGTTCAACGAGGAAGAGGACGGCGTGCTGCTGGAGGAAGACTACGGCATCCCGCGCCGCTACCTGCGCAACATCCCTAGCCCATGGGCGGTCAAGCGCCTGCACGAGTTCAACGGCGACATCAATCAGTTCCGCGTGGTCAGGCGCTACCCTTCCGTGCTGAAGCAGGTCGCCATTTCCAAGACCGAGCCGGGCGACGAGAACAACCAGGATATTTCCTCGCTGGTGGGCAAGGTCGATATCCGCAAGCTGGAAGATTATTCGCAGGACGATCCGGACGCCTACAGCTACTCGGGCGGCCTGTGCCTGGCCAACCAGGGCTTGATGGAATTCGTCGAGATGTTCAAGGCGCCGATCAAGGTGCTGCACCCGCTGCTGACCGCCACCCAGGAAGGCAACTACAAGGGCACCGAGGGCTTCGGCGCGATTCCGTTCGACGGCATTATCCTGGCGCACTCGAATGAGTCGGAGTGGAAGACCTTCAAGAACAACCGCAACAACGAAGCATTCCTGGACCGTATCTACATCGTCAAAGTGCCGTACTGCCTGCGCGTGGCCGACGAGATCAAGATCTACGACAAGCTGCTGGCCAACTCCTCGCTGTCGAAAGCGCCATGCGCGCCCGGCACGCTGCGCATGATGTCGCAGTTCGCCATCCTGTCGCGCCTGAAGGATCCGGAAAACTCCAGCATCTACAGCAAGATGCTGGTGTACGACGGCGAGAACCTCAAAGACACCGATCCGAAAGCCAAGTCGCTGCACGAGTACGTCGACTACGCCGGCGTGGACGAAGGCATGAACGGGTTGTCGACGCGCTTCGCCTTCAAGATCCTGTCCAAGGTCTTCAACTTCGACAACTCGGAAGTGGCCGCCAATCCGGTGCACCTGCTGTACGTGCTGGAGCAGCAGGTCGAGCGCGAGCAGTTCCCGCCCGAGCTGGAACAGAAGTACTTCTCGTATATCAAGGAGCACCTGGCGCAGCGCTACGTGGAATTCATCGGCAAGGAAATCCAGACCGCCTATCTGGAATCGTATTCCGAGTACGGCCAGAACATCTTCGACCGCTATGTGACCTTCGCCGACTTCTGGATCCAGGACCAGGAATACCGCGATCCCGACACCGGCGAGAGCTTCGACCGCGAGTCGCTCAACAACGAGCTGGAAAAAATCGAGAAGCCGGCCGGGATTTCCAATCCCAAGGACTTCCGCAACGAAATTGTCAACTTCGGGCTGCGGGCGCGCGCTAATAATGGGGGCAAGAACCCGGCGTGGACCAGCTACGAGAAGTTCCGCACGGTGATCGAGAAGAAAATGTTCTCGAATACGGAAGAACTGCTGCCGGTAATTTCGTTCAACGCCAAGGCCAGCGCGGAAGATGCCAACAAGCACGCCGACTTTGTCGCGCGCATGGTGGAGAAAGGCTATACGGCCAAGCAAGTGCGCTTGCTGTGCGAATGGTATCTGCGTGTGAGGAAGTCGTCGTAAGCGTCGTTCCCGCGCACGCGGGAACCCATCGAAAGCGTGATCGCACGCCCAGCATGGATCCCCGCGTTCGCGGGGATGACGGCGCAACTAGTGGAGGCATCTTTTGACTTACCTCATCGACCGTCGTTTGCAAGGCAAGAACAAGTCCGCGGTCAACCGCGAACGGTTCTTGCGTCGCTACAAGGCCCAAATCAAGGACGCGGTGGGACGCGCCATCAAAGGACGTTCCATCACCGACGTTGAAAACGGCGAAAAAGTTTCCATCCCGGTCAAGGATGTGAGCGAGCCCTCGTTCGGCCATGCCCATGGCGGCATCTGGGAAGTGGTCAATCCGGGCAACCAGGAATACCTGAAAGGCGACCAGATCAATCGGCCGAAAGGCGGCGCCGGTTCCGGCCGCGGCAAGGCCGGCAATAGCGACCAGATGACCGAGGACGATTTCATCTTCGAGCTGTCGCGCGAAGAATTCATGAACTACTTCTTCGAAGACCTGGAACTGCCCAACCTGGTCAAGACCCAGCTGACGGCCACCACCGATTTCAAGCACCAGCGCGCCGGCTACAATATGTCGGGCACGCCGTCCAACATCCACGTGCTGCGTTCGCTGCGCGGCGCGCTGGGACGGCGCATCGCGGTCGGCGGCAATTCGCGCAAGCGCGTCATCGAAGCCGAGCGCGAACTGGAGGAACTGCTGCTGGAAGGCGTGCCGCTGCAGGACCTGCGCGTGGTCGAACTGAAAAAGCTGATCCACCACCTGCACACGCGCCTGCTCGCCATCCCCTTCATCGACCCGTTCGACTTGCGCTACACCAACCGCGTCAAGGTGCCCAAGCCGATGACGCAGGCCGTGATGTTCTGCATCATGGACGTCTCCGGCTCCATGGACGAAACCCGCAAGGACACCGCCAAGCGCTTCTTCATTTTGCTGTACCTGTTCCTCAAGCGCGTGTACGACAAGATCGAAGTGGTCTTCATCCGCCATCACACGGCGGCGGCCGAAGTCGACGAGGAGGAATTCTTCCACTCGCGCGAATCGGGCGGCACCGTGGTGTCCTCGGCCCTGCACTTGCTGGACAAGGTGATCGACGAGCGCTACGGCGCCGGCAGCTGGAACTCCTACGTGGCCCAGGCCTCGGACGGCGACAACTGGGACAACGACTCGGTGCTGTGCCGCCAGTTGCTGGTCAACACCATCATGCCCAAGGTGCAGTACTACACCTACGTCGAGATCACCGACGGTCCGCCGCAGAATCTATGGGAGCAGTATTCGCAGGTGCCCGATCACCACCCGCATTTCGCCATGCAGAAAATCGTCACGCCGGCTGATATCTATCCGGTCTTCCGTGAACTATTCAAGAAGCAGCCGAAATAATCATGAATGATATGACGCCCAAGCCCAAGCATCCCAACGCCTTGCCGGAGCAGTCCGAATGGACGTTCGAGCTGATCGAGCAGATACACCAGGAAATCCGCCGCGTCGCCGAAGGCTTCGGGCTCGATACCTATCCCAACCAGCTGGAGATCATCACCGCCGAGCAGATGATGGACGCCTACACCTCGGTCGGCATGCCGGTGTCGTACAACCACTGGTCCTTCGGCAAGCACTTCCTGAGCACCGAGAAGGGTTACAAGCGCGGGCAGATGGGGCTGGCCTACGAGATTGTCATCAACTCCAATCCCTGCATCGCCTATCTGATGGAAGAGAACAGCCTGACCATGCAGTCGCTGGTGATCGCGCACGCGGCGTATGGCCACAACTCCTTCTTCAAGGGTAATTACCTGTTCCGCACCTGGACCGACGCCGACGCCATCGTCGACTACATGGTGTTCGCCAAGAACTACATCGCCGAGTGCGAGCAGCGCCACGGCATCGATGCGGTCGAGACCCTGCTCGATTCCTGCCACGCCATTCAGAACTACGGCGTCGACCGCTACAAGCGCCCGGCCAAGCTGTCGCTGGCGCAGGAGCGCGCGCGGCAAAAGGAACGCGAAGCCTACGTGCAGTCGCAGATCAACGAACTATGGCGCACCCTGCCGCGGCGCGAGGAAGAGGAAGTCAACCGCGCCATCAAGCGCTTCCCGCCCGAGCCGGAGGAGAACCTGCTGTACTTCATCGAGAAGTACGCGCCGCTGCTGGAACCGTGGCAGCGCGAGATGGTGCGCATCGTGCGCAAGATTTCGCAGTATTTCTACCCGCAGCGCCAGACCCAGGTGATGAACGAAGGCTGGGCCACCTTCTGGCACTACACCATCCTCAACCAGTTGTACGATGAGGGCGTGATCGCCGACGGCTTCATGATGGAGTTCCTGAAGAGCCACACCAACGTGGTCTACCAGCCGCCCGTCAACAGCCCTTATTACAGCGGCATCAACCCGTATGCGCTGGGCTTCGCCATGATGACCGACATTCGCCGCATCTGCGAACATCCGACCGACGAGGACCGCGAATGGTTCCCGGACATCGCCGGCAGCGACTGGCGCAAGACGCTGGACTTCGCCATGCGCAATTTCAAGGACGAAAGCTTCATCGCCCAATATCTTTCGCCCAAGCTGATCCGCGAGTTCCACTTCTTTGCCGTGCTGGACGACGACAATAACGACAAGCTCAGCGTGTCGGCCATCCACGACAACCTGGGCTACCGCTACGTGCGCCAGCAACTGGCCGAGCAGTACAACCTCGGCAACCGCGAGCCCAACATCCAGGTCTGGTCGGTCAATACCCAGGACGACCGCGCCCTGACCCTGCGGCACAGCCAGTTCCAGCGCCGTCCGCTCAACCAGCAGGCCGGCGAGGTACTCAAGCACGTGGCCCGTCTATGGGGTTTCGATGTCCACCTGGAAACGGTGGGGCCGAAGGGAGAAGTGGTCAGCACCCTGGAAGTGAAGCGGGAGAAACGCGGCCGCAGCTTCTGAACCGACATATATATAGCCGGTCCGCCGCGGTGTGAACTCAGGCACGGCTCTTGCAAGCCTAAAACCGGGAGTAGCGTCGGCGCGCTGCTCCCGGTTTTTTTTACGGAAGGCACGGTGCGGGCGGGAAGTCAATAAATTTCTGCGACTACTTGTATAGAAGCCCTCGCAAGAATTTCACGAAAGAAACTTTAGCGGCCAAATTATCAATTGTGAGTAGTAAAATTACCAGCACAATATTCCGTTTTTGGCCTTAAGGGAAAACTAAGTAACGTCATGGTGCGTTCCCGCACAAAATTGCGCCGCAGGTTCTTGCATATTGAGCCAGAACGGTGCAAAGGGAGCGCTACCATATAGGAAAACCCTATGAAATTTAACCGGTTTTAGGGATGAAAATTCTATGTAAAATCAAGAATTCGTATGTATAATTCGCCGACGTCCCGGATGCGGCTGTTGTTTTGTGTCGCCATTTTGGGGTTTAAGTAGCACCAAAGAGAGTTGGTATTGGAGAAAGCAGGCATGAATTTCACGCACAACGAGAAAAGCACCGGGAAGAACTTTACAGGCATTACGATTGTCGTTTTGTTGCACGTCCTGGTTGCTTATGGGATCGTGACGGGCTTGGGAACGCGACTGGTGCACAAGATGATCGCACCAGTGGAGACCAAGATCATCGAGGAGGTGAAACCTCCTCCACCGAAAGAGCTCCCACCACCGCCACCTCCGCCAGAGATGAAGGCTCCACCGCCACCATTCATCCCGCCAGTTGAGGTGAACGTGCAGCAACCGCCGCCGCCTAACAACACGATCGCGAATGCGACCAACGTGAAACCGGCCACTACCGAGATCCAGAAAGCACCGCCAGCACCACCGGCAGCGCCACCTGGTCCAGCGAAAACCGGTATTCGTACTGCAGCAGTTGTAGACTTCGGCACTTGCGCCAAGCCGGAATGGCCAAAGTCGTCGCTGCGTAACGAAGAAACCGGTACGGTTCAGCTGTCGTTCCTCATCGCAGCTGACGGTCGCGTGGCAGATTCGAAGGTTGTGAAATCGAGTGGCTTTAGGGATCTGGATAAAGCTGCGGTCGCTGGTATCACGAAGTGCCGTTTCAAACCGGCAACCGTGGACGGCGTTCCACAAGAAGGCTGGCAGCAGATGCAATACGTCTGGACGCTGGAGTAAAACCGAGACAGACCAACGTCTCACACGTAGTTTTCGTTGTCATTACGCCAGCGATCTGATTATTTTATTAATTTGGAGGAAGCATGTTTAAGAATACCCGTTTGTCCGCTGTACTGGCCGCTGTGCTGTTCTCGGTGACCGCAGCAACCGCCCTGGTGAGCGCCCCTGCCTTCGCGCAAGAGCCAGCCTCGGCAGCCGCTTCGGCTCCAGCAGCAGATGCAGCAGCAGCGCCAGCGCCAGCAGCGGATGCGGCAGCAGCACCGGCAGCTGACGCTGCAGCTCCAGCAGCCCACGGTAAAGCTGAAGAAGTGGAAAATCCATACGGCTTCAGCGCTGTGTGGGACGCAGGTTTCGTGTCGCGCGCTACCCTGATCATCCTGTCGCTGATGTCGATGGGTTCGTGGTACATCATCATCACCAAACTGATCGACCAAGCCAAGATCTTCAAACAGTCGAAAGAAACGTCGGCCAAGTTCTGGAAAGCTTCGTCGATCGCTGGTGGTTCGGCTACCCTGACCGAAGGCTCGCCATTCCGCTTCATCGCTGAAACCGGCACCAAGGCTACCCAGCACCACGACGGCGCCCTGCTGGAACAAATCGACCTGTCGACCTGGGTCACCATGTCGATCCAGCGCGCTGTGGACAAAGTCCAGTCGCGTCTGCAAGACGGCCTGTCGTTCCTGGCAACCGTTGGTTCGACCTCGCCGTTCATCGGTCTGTTCGGTACCGTTTGGGGTATTTACAATGCACTGATCGCCATCGGCATGTCGGGTAACGCATCGATCGACAAAGTAGCAGGTCCAGTTGGTGAAGCGCTGATCATGACCGCTTTCGGTCTGTTCGTGGCAGTTCCAGCGGTTCTGGGTTACAACTGGCTGGTGCGTCGTAACAAGTCGGCAATGGAAGATGTACGTGCTTTCTCGGCTGACGTTCACTCGGTGCTGATTTCGGGCGCAATGTCGACCGCAACTGGCTCGAAAAAAGTCGGGTAATTAACCATGTCCATGTCCGTAGGCTCCGATAGCGGAGACGAAGATCAAGTCATGTCAGAAATCAACACGACGCCCCTGGTGGACATCATGTTGGTTCTGCTGATTATCTTCCTGATCACGAGCCCGGTTGTTCTGAAGCTGATCAAGATCCAGCTGCCAGAAGAAACCAACCAGGTTATCCAGACCAAGCCGGAAGACGTGAACATTGTCGTGAGCAAAGATGGCGACATCTACTGGAATCAACGGAAGATGCGCGATGCGAACGAACTGTTCGACAATCTGAAGGTGGAAGCTGTTAAATTGCCTCAGCCGGAAGTACACGTACGTGGTGACCAAGAAACCAAGTACGAATCCATCGGCAAGGTGATTTACACGACCCAGCGTGCTGGTATTCAGAAGGTCGGCTTCATCACCGAACCGCCTGATAAGGGTTAATTCCCACAGTGCATCGCAGGCCTGTAGCTCAGGCCTGCCCTTCTAAAAAGGAAATATTCATGAGTATGAGTGTCGGCTCTCCATCCGCAGGCGCGGATCCGGAACCAATGATGGAAATGAATATGACGCCCCTCATCGACGTGATGCTGGTGCTGATTATCATGATGATCATTACGATTCCTAAGGCCAACCACTCGGTCAACCTGAACATGCCGGTCGGCACCCCGCCGCCGCCAACCAAGGAACCAGTGGTGATTACGATTGACGTCGACTTCGACGGTACGATTCTGTGGGATAACGTGGTCGTTGCTGACCGCGGCACCCTGGAAGCGAAACTGACCGATGTCGCAGCGCAAGCTGATCAGCCGGAAGTGCATCTGCGTCCGAACAAGCTGGTATCGTACAAGGTCGTAGCAGGCGTGATGGCTTCGGCTCAACGCCTGGGCGTGACCAAGATTGGTCTGGTCGGTAACGAACAGTTCCAATAAAAAGTCCCATGTACAATAATAGGCAGGACCATTCCTGCCTATTTTCGTTTTTATGATGAAAGAAAACTCACCCATGACCAAGTTTCGTCTCGCTCATCTCGGCCTGGTAATGGCCGCTATTGGTTTTACCGCAGCAGCCCCCCTGACCGGCCTGACGTCGGTTGCCTACGCCGCCGAGTCGGTGCGCGCTGAAATCGGCAAACCGCTGCAAGAAGCACAGAAAATGGCCGCAGCCGGCAAGAACAAAGAAGCGCTGGCTAAACTGAAAGAAACCGACGCCGTCGGCGGCAAAACCGCCAATGAGACCTATTTGATCGAGCGCACCCGCGCATCGGCCGCAGCTGCTGCTGGCGACAACGACGCCGCCGCCAAGGCCTTTGAATCGGTGCTGAACTCCGGCAAGCTGTCCGCTGCCGAATCCCCAAAATTCGCTGAAGCCCTGGCCGGCATCTACTACCGCGCCAAGGACTATCCGAAGGCCATCAACGCCTTCCAGCGCGTGTTGAAAGACAATCCTGGCAACACCCAGGCGCGCGAATACCTGATCCAGATCTACTACACCTCCGGCAAGTACGCCGAAGCGGCCAAGGAACTGCAATCGTCCAAGAACCTGAGCGAAAGCCAGCTGGGCATGCTGGCCAACATCCAGCTGAAACAGAACGACAAGGTCGGCTACGTGCAGACCCTGGAAAAGCTGGCCGCCTCCTATCCTAAAGCCAGCTACTGGACCGACCTGCTGAACCGCGTGACCGGCAAGCCAGGCTTCTCGTCCTCGCTGTCGCTGGACGTGCTGCGTCTGCGCCTGGCCAACGGCCTGCTGACCAAGCCGGCCGAATACATGGAAATGAGCCAGCTGGCCCTGCAAGCAGGCAACCCTGCTGAAGCCATCAAGATCATCGACCAGGGTTACAAGAAAGGCGCGCTGGGCACCGGTTCCGACGCCGCCCGTCACCAGCGTCTGAAAGACCTGGCCGACAAGACCCAGACCGAGTTCGACGCCAAGCTGGCCACCGCCCAGGCGGAAGCCGAGAAAGCCAAGGATGCCGACGCCCTGGCCAACCTGGGTTACGCCCTGGTATCGGCTGGCAAAGGCGACAAGGGCCTGCCGCTGCTGGACCAGGCTGTCAAGCTGGGCACCGGCCGCAATCCTGAAGCGATCAAGCTGCACTACGGCGTCGCCCAGAACATCGCCGGCAAGAAAGCTGCTGCGCTGAGCACCCTGAAATCGGTCAAGGGCACCGACGGCACCGCCGACCTGGCCCGCTACTGGACCCTGAACATCAACCGCCCAATGTAATCCGGGCAGTCGATGCGCAAAGCGCTGTCCGGCCCCGCCGGCAGCGCTTTTTTTTCGCTGCGAGGGATCTGCCCGTATAATCCCCTATTTGCGATAGCTTTCCCCAGATTCCCATGAAGGTATTTCGAGGTCTTCCCAATGCAGCGGCGCGCGCGCCGTGCGCGCTCACGATCGGTAATTTCGACGGCGTCCACCTTGGCCACCAGGCATTGCTGGCCCGCGTGCGCACCGCCGCCGACCGCCTGGGCCTGGAAGCGGCCGTGATGACCTTCGAACCGCATCCACGCGAGTTCTTCGCGCAGAAATCGGGCGACCTGTCCAAGGCCCCGGCCCGCATCGCCAACCTGCGCGACAAGCTGCAATCGCTGTCCGACAACGGTATCGACCGCGTCATCGTCGAACACTTCTCGTCCTCCTTCGCGGCCCTGACGCCGCAGGAATTCACCGAAAAAGTGCTGGTCGAAGGCCTGCACGTGAAATGGCTGATGGTCGGCGACGACTTTTGCTACGGCGCGCGCCGCGCCGGCAATGTGCAGATGCTGCTGGAAGCCGGCCAACAATACGGCTTCCACGTCGAGACCCTGCCCACCGTGATGAACGGCAGCACCCGCATCTCCTCTTCCGCCGTGCGCGCCGCGCTGGCCGACGGCGATTTCACCCGCGCCGAAGCGCTGCTGGGCCACCCGTACGCGATTTCCGGCCACGTGGTGCACGGCCAGAAGCTGGGCCGCACGCTGGGCTTCCCGACTCTGAACCTGCGCGTGCCGCACCGTCCGGCGCTGGCCGGCATCTTCATCGTGCAGGTGCACGGCCTGAGCGAACAGCCCTTGCCGGCCGTGGCCAGCCTGGGCGTGCGCCCCACCGTCGACGACAGCGGCCGCGTGCTGCTGGAGGTGCACGTGTTCGACTTTGCGCAGCAGTGCTACGGCAAGCAGGTACGCGTGGAATTCCTCGGCAAGATACGCGACGAGGAAAAATACGTCGACCTGCCGACGCTGACGGCCGCCATCCAGCGCGACGCCGACATCGCCCGCGCTTTCTTTGCCAAGCGCGCCACCGACCGAATTTGACCGCGCGACCAGCTACGCGCGCCGGCTACACAGCATTCCCGAATAAATCACTGAAGACCACTATGTCCGACAACAAATCCTCGAAAAAGCCTGAAAGCAAATACCCGGTCAACATGACCGAAACCCCGTTCCCGATGCGCGGCGACATGGCCAAGCGCGAGCCGAACTGGGTCCAGCAATGGCAGACCAAAAAGATCTATGAGCGCGTGCGCAAGGCCGCCGCCGGCCGTCCGAAATTCATCCTGCACGACGGTCCTCCGTACGCCAACGGCGACATCCACATCGGCCACGCCGTCAACAAGATCCTGAAGGACATGGTGGTGAAGGCCCGCACCATGGCCGGCTACGACGCGCCCTACGTGCCTGGCTGGGATTGCCACGGCATGCCGATCGAGATCCAGATCGAAAAACAATACGGCAAAAACCTGCCGACCGCCGACGTGCTGACCAAGGCCCGCGCCTACGCGCTGGAGCAGGTCGACCGCCAGCGCAAGGACTTCATCCGCCTCGGCGTGCTGGGTGAATGGCAGAACCCTTACCTGACCATGAACTATTCGAACGAGGCCGACGAACTGCGCGCCCTCGGCCAGATGCTGGAAAAAGGCTATGTCTATCGCGGCCTGAAGCCGGTCAACTGGTGCTTCGACTGCCAGTCGGCGCTGGCCGAAGCGGAAGTGGAATACCAGGACAAGCGCGATCCGGCCATCGACGTCGGCTTCAAGTTCGCCGAATTCGACAAGCTGGCCAGCGCCTTCGGCCTGGACCAGCTGCCGACCGAGAACGGCTTCATCGTCATCTGGACCACCACGCCTTGGACCATCCCGTCCAACCAGGCGCTGAACGTCAATCCTGAAGTGATCTACGCACTGGTGCAAGCCGAGCGCGATGGCCAACAGTTGCTGCTGATTCTAGCGCAGGACCTGGTGGAAGCCAGCCTGGCGCGCTTCAAGCTCGAAGGCACGACCATCGCCACCTGCCACGGCGCGGCGCTGGCCGGCATCAGCTTCCGTCATCCGCTGCACGCCTCGGACGCGTTCTACGACCGCCTGTCGCCGATGTACCTGGCCGAATACGTCACCACCGAAAGCGGCACCGGCGTGGTCCACTCGGCTCCGGCCTACGGCCTGGACGACTTTATCTCCTGCCGCGCGCATGGCATGAAGGACGAGAACATCCTGACCCCGGTGCTGGGCGACGGCAAGTTCGCCGACAGCCTGCCGCTGTTCGGCGGCATGACCATCTGGGAAGCCTCCAAGCCGATCTGCGCCGCCCTGAAGGAAGCGGGCGCGCTGTTCGAAGTGAAGATGTTCGACCATAGCTATATGCACTGCTGGCGCCATAAATCGCCGATCATCTACCGCGCCACTTCGCAGTGGTTCGCCGGCATGGATGTCAAGCCGAAGGACGGCGGCCACACGCTGCGCGAAGCGGCGCTGGCCGGCATCGAGCAGACCGCCTTCTTCCCGGACTGGGGCAAAGCGCGCCTGCACGGCATGATCGCCAACCGTCCGGACTGGACCCTGTCGCGCCAGCGCCAGTGGGGCGTGCCGATGGCCTTCGTGGTCCACAAGGAAAGCGGCGCCCTGCACCCACGCACGGCTGAACTGCTGGAACAGGTGGCGCTGCTGATCGAAAAAGGCGGCATCGACGCCTGGCAGGCGCTCGACCTGAAAGACCTGATCGGCGCCGAAGCCGAGATGTACATCAAGAACAAGGACACGCTGGACGTCTGGTTCGACTCCGGCTCGACCCACCAGACCGTGCTGCGCGGTTCCCACAAGGAGCAGTCGGCATTCCCGGCCGACCTGTATCTGGAAGGTTCGGACCAGCACCGCGGCTGGTTCCACTCCTCGCTACTGACCTCCTCGATGCTGAACGGCGCCCCGCCCTACAAGGCGCTGCTGACCCACGGCTTCGTGGTCGACGGCGAAGGCAAGAAGATGTCCAAGTCGATCGGCAACACCATCGCGCCGCAGGACGTATGGAACAAGCTGGGCGCCGACATGCTGCGCCTGTGGGTGGCCACCACCGACTACACGGGTGAGCTGTCGATCTCGGACGAGATCCTCAAGCGCGTGACCGAAGCCTATCGCCGCATCCGCAACACGCTGCGCTTCCTACTGGCCAACCTGTCGGACTTCGATGCGTCGAAAGACGCCGTGCCGGTGGCCGAGTTGCTGGAGATCGACCGCTACGCCATCGCCAACATGGCGGCGCTGCAGAAGGAAATCGAAACCCACTACCTGCAGTACGAATTCCAGCCGGTCTACTCCAAGCTGCAGAACTACTGCTCGGAAGACCTGGGCGGCTTCTACCTGGACATCCTGAAGGATCGGCTGTACACCACCGGCGTGACCTCGGCCTCGCGCCGCTCGGCGCAGACCGCGCTGTGGCACATCACGCAAAGTCTGCTGCGCCTGATGGCGCCGGCGCTGTCCTTCACCGCCGAGGAAGCATGGGAAATCTTCGCCGGCGCCGAAGGCTGGAAAGCCAGCGACGAAACCATCTTCACCCAGACCTGGTGGCAACTGCCGGAACTGGCGGATGCCGACGCCCTGCTGGCCAAGTACACCGCGCTGCGCAGCGTGCGCACCGATGTGACCAAGCAGCTGGAAGACCTGCGCACGTCGGGCGCCATCGGTTCCTCGCTGCAGGCGGAGCTGAACATCAAGGCCGCCGGCGAGAAGTTCAAGGTGCTGGCGAGCCTGGAGGACGACCTGAAGTTCATCTTCATCACCTCGCTGGCCACGGTCACCGAAGTGGCTACGGAAGCGGAAGAAGCGGTTGCTGTGGCGGCCTCCAAGGCCGAAAAGTGCGAGCGTTGCTGGCACTACCGCGCCGACGTCGGCGCCCACGCCGACCATCCGACCCTGTGCGGCCGCTGCCACAGCAACCTGTTTGGTGCGGGCGAAAAACGCAAGTTCGCTTAATATACAGCCCGTCGCTCCCGCGCAAGCGGGAGGCCATGCTGAGCATATGGCGGACGCTCAGCATGGATTCCCGCTGCTGCGGGAATGACGGGGAGACCGCTGCGTATGATAGACAAAACATGGCCACCAAAAAAATCTTCCCAACCAAATCCTCGGCGAGCCTGACGCCCTGGCTGGGCATCGCCGCCCTGATTATCCTGATCGACCAGCTGACCAAGATCACCATCACCAAGACCTTCCAGCTGGGCGAAGAGAAGTTCATCACCTCGTTCTTCAACCTGGTGCTGGCGTATAACAAGGGGGCGGCCTTCAGCTTCCTCAGCAACAGCGGCGGCTGGCAGCGTTACTTCTTCACCGCCATCGGCATCGGCGCGGCCATCTTCATCATCTACCTGCTGAAACGCCACGCAGCGCAGCGCATGTTCGCGTGGGCGCTGTCGCTGGTGCTCGGCGGCGCGGTCGGCAATGTGATTGACCGCATCCTGTACGGCCACGTGGTCGACTTCCTCGATTTCCACTGGGCCGGCATCGGCCACTTCCCGGCGTTCAACGTCGCCGATTCGGCCATCTGCATCGGCGCCGGCCTGTTCATCCTGGACGAACTGCGCCGGGTGAACAAATAAGATCGGAGCAGCATCATGATGGAACTGACTGGTAAAAAGATCGTCCTCGGCCTGTCCGGCGGCGTCGCCTGCTACAAGGCGGCGGAACTGTGCCGCGCCTTCACCAAGGCCGGCGCCACCGTGCAGGTGGTGATGACCGAAGCGGCCACCCACTTCATCACGGCGGTCACCATGCAGGCGCTGTCGGGCCGCCCGGTGTACACCGACCAGTGGGACCCGCGCGTCAACAACAACATGGCCCACATCGACGTCACCCGCGACGCCGACGCCATCATCATCGCGCCCTGCTCCACGGACTTCATCCGCAAGCTGGCGCACGGCGCCTGCGACGACCTGCTCTCGACCATGTGCGTGGCCCGTCCGCGCCATGTGCCGCTGCTGATCGCGCCGGCCATGAACGTGGAGATGTGGCAGAACGCCGCCACCCAGCGCAACGTGCAGCAGTTGCACGACGACGGCATCGTCATCTTCGGCCCCGCCGCCGGCGACCAGGCCTGCGGCGAAGTGGGCTTGGGCCGCATGCTGGAACCGGAACAGCTGCTGGAAGAAGTGGTGGCCTCGTTCCAGCCGAAAGTCCTGGCGGGCAAACGCATCCTGATCACCGCCGGCCCGACCTTCGAGCCGATCGACCCGGTGCGCGGCATCACCAATCTGTCCTCGGGCAAGATGGGCTATGCCGTGGCGCGCGCCGCGCGTGAAGCCGGCGCCGAAGTCATGCTGGTTTCCGGCCCGGTGGCGCTGCCGGCGCCGTTCGGCGTGCAGCGCATCAGCGTGCAGAGCGCCCAGCAGATGTACGACGCGGTGCTGGCCAATGTCGACCATCAGCACATCTTCATCGCGGTGGCGGCGGTGGCCGACTGGCGCATCGCCAACGCCAGCGACCAGAAACTGAAGAAGAACCCGAACGGCACTGCGCCGGACCTGAAGTTCGAACAGAACCCGGACATCCTGGCCACTGTGGCCGCGCGCACCAGCCTGGCCGGCCATCCTTACTGCGTGGGCTTTGCCGCCGAGTCGGAAAACCTGGTGCAGTTCGGCGCCGACAAGCGCGAGAAAAAAGGCATCCCTCTGCTAGTAGGGAATATCGGCCACCACACCTTCGGCCAGGACGACAACACCATTATCCTGTTCGATGAAAACGGCCACACCATTTTGCCGCGCGCCGACAAGCTGACGCTGGCGCGCCAACTGATTTCGGAGATCTCGAAACGGATCTCGCAACACTCTCTCTTTGCCAAGTAAATGAAAAACGTCAATGTAAAAATTCTCGACCCGCGCATGAAGGATCAACTGCCGGCCTACGCCACGCCGGGTTCGGCGGGCCTCGACCTGCGCGCCTGCATCGACGCGCCGATGGTGATCGAAGCCGGCCAGACCGTGCTGATTCCAACCGGCCTGGCGATCCACGTGGCCGATCCCGGCTACGCCGCCATGATCCTGCCGCGCAGCGGCATGGGGCACAAAAACGGCATCGTGCTGGGGAATCTGGTAGGCTTGATCGACTCCGACTATCAGGGCCAACTGATGATCTCGACCTGGAACCGCGGCCACAGCGCCTTCACGCTGAACCCAATGGAACGCCTGGCGCAGTTGATCATCGTGCCGGTCGTGCAGGTCGGTTTTAATGTGGTGGAAGAATTCGACACCAGCGAACGCGGTGTCGGCGGTTTCGGCAGCACGGGCAAACACTAAACCAAAAAATGGAGACGGAGCACAGGGATGAACAAGACGCATAAATTCAACACATTATCCCTCGTCACAACGATCGCGGCGGGCACCCTCGTGACCGCTTGCTCGACCTTCCAATCCAAGCCGGCCGCGCCGGAAGCACCGCCGGCGGTAGTCAGCAGCACGACCGAAGCGCCGCCGGTGGTCACCGCCAAGATGAGCGCCGCGCGCGCGCAACTGAGCCAGATGGTGGCCCTGCAGGACCGCTTGTACCGCATCGCCGGCCCGCTGCTGATCAACAACGCGGACCTGTGCCGCACGCAGGCGCGCAACCTGCTCGGCTTCACGGCCAAGAACAAATACTCCTACAGCGGCGAATTCGTCGATGCCGCGCAAGCGGTGCTGAACTACGGCGAACGGCTGGAAGTGGCCAGCGTCCTGTCGGGCAGCGGCGCTGCGCGCGCCGGCCTGCGCAAGGGCGACGCGCTGATCGCCGCCAACGGCAAGGTGCTGCCGATCGGCGCCAACGCCGAAACCCAGGCTGCCGCCATCCTCGGGCCGCTGGCCAGCACTAGCCAGTCGCTGGAACTGACGGTGGCGCGCGGCGGCACCAACCAGCAGCTCAAGGTGCCGGTCACGCGCGCCTGCGCCTTCAAGATCGACATCGGCAACGCCGACAATATCAACGCCTATTCCGACGGCCAGCGCGTGATGATCACGCGCGGCATGGTCAACTTCGCGCAGAGCGACGAAGCCGTCGCCTACGTGCTGGCCAAGGACATCGCCCACAATGTGCTGGGCCATGCGGCCACCACCAAGCAGGCCTACACGGTCGGCAGCATCATCGACAACCTGGTGGCGGTGCGGCCGGACCTGTCGATGCTGATCGGGACCGCCGGCGTGAAGCCGGTGCCGCAGGACCTGGACGCGGCGGCCGACCGTCTGTCGCTGTACATGGTGGCGCGGGCCGGCTACAGCATCGACGGCGCGCGCGGTTTCTGGCAGCGCCTGGCGACGCAATATCCGGCCTCGGTGCTCAATGGTTACACCGCCATCCATCCCGCCGTGTCGCATCGCCTGAGCGTGATCGACAAGACCGTCGCCGAAATCAAGAGCAAGCAGGCCGCCAAGCGGCCCCTGGTCCCCTAGGAGAGCGCCATGAACAAGTCCGGCCTGATCGCAATCACATTGATGCTGGCGGCCGGCTGGGCGCAGGCGGCACTGTGGATGAAAGTGGGCGGCAGCAGCGGCAGCGTGTTCTACATCGACAAGGCCAGCGTGATCAAGGCCGAAAAAACCCGCAAGGTGTGGTCGATGCAAAGTTATGCCCGCCCGCAGAAGACGCCGGAGGGCAAGCTGTATCGCTCGGTGAAGATGCTGCATCTATACGCATGCGAGGATCACACCAGCACTCTGCTGGCGCAAGTCTACTACCCGGAAGCCATGGGCAAGGGCGAGCCGGTGGAAAATTACAAGTTCGAGAAATTCAACCCGGAGGACATCGTGCCGGATAGCCCGTTCGACAGCGCGCTGGTCGCCGCCTGCAAGATCTAGCTGGGGAAGTGCGGGAAGAAGGTCGCCATCACCCAGGTCAGCAGGCCGCAGGACAGCACGGCGAGGATCAACACGATCAGCAGGCGGCCGAACTTGGGCGCGCCGTCGTCTTCTTTTTGCGGTGTGTCAGGCATTTCGGTTCCCTGCAAGTTTGGCATCGCCGTAGTATATTCCATTCATGGACTCTATCGACCTCGAAGTATTGAAAACCAGCGCCGCGTGGATCGCCTCCGGGCGCCGCTGCGAACTGATCACCGTCATCAAAACCTGGGGCTCCAGCCCACGTCCGATCGGCGCCACGCTGGCCATCTGCGAAGACGGCACGGTGATCGGCTCCGTCTCGGGCGGCTGCATCGAGGATGACCTGATCGCCCGCGTGCGCAACGAGGGCATCGTTCGCACCATCCCGGAAATCGTCAGCTACGGCATCACGGCCGACGAGGCCCATCGTTTCGGCCTGCCTTGCGGCGGCACCATTGAACTGTCGATCGAACCGCTGTCCGAATGCAGCCGAGTCGCCGAGCTGCTGGAGCGGCTGGAACGCCATGAGCTGGTACAGCGCCGCCTCGACCTGCACAGCGGCGAGGTGGAACTGTCCAAGGCCACGCCGGGCGCGCAGATGCAGGTCAGCGCGCAGGCCATGGTCACGCTGCACGGCCCGCGCTGGCGGCTGCTGATCATCGGCGCCGGCCAGTTGTCGCGCTTCCTGGCGCAAATCGCGCTGGCCATGGACTACGCCGTCACCGTGTGCGACCCGCGCGAGGAATACCGCGCCGGCTGGCATGTGGACGGCGTGCAGCTGGTGCACGAGATGCCGGACGACGTGGTGGTCGACATGCGGCTGGACCACCGCAGCGCCGTGGTCGCGCTCACCCACGATCCCAAGCTGGACGACCTGGCGCTGATGGAGGCCTTGAAGTCGGAGGCCTTCTACGTCGGCGCGATCGGCTCGCGCCTGAACAACAGCAAGCGCCGCGAGCGGCTGCTGGAATTCGACCTGACGCCGGAGCAGCTGGCGCGCCTGCATGGACCTATAGGCCTGTACATCGGCAGCAAGACGCCGTCCGAAATCGCCATCTCCATCCTGGCCGAAATGACCGCCATCAAAAACGGCGTGCCGACCGAGATGATCGTGCCGCACGCCGCCGCGCCAACGGCGCCGGGGGCTGCCGTGTGCGTGGTGGAAGACGGCACGGTCTAACCCGCACGGCGGCACACCGGGGTCTGACCCTGCGGGTCAGACCCCGCCTTACCGGGTTCGTGTGCGGCTCAATCAACGTTTGAATTCAAAAGCAATAATCGGCTGGTTTGCAGCCGATTCCTGAGAGACAATAGCGCGGCCGGGTCACGCCGCCCCCTCCTTTAAGAACAATCATGAGCACCGCCAACCTACTCCGCCTCATCCTTCTCGCCGCCATCTGGGGCGGCTCCTTCCTGTTCATGCGCATCGCCGCGCCGGTACTGGGCGCTGCGGTGCTGATCGAATACCGCGTGCTGTTCGCCGCCATCTTCCTGGCCGTGATCGGCGTCTTCCTGCAAAAGAAACTGGACCTCAAACAGCACTGGAAGCACTACCTCATCCTCGGCCTGTTCAACTCCGCGATTCCCTTCCTGATGTTCGCATTCGCCGCGCGCACGCTGTCGGCCTCCCTGCTGGCGGTGCTGAACGCCACCACGCCGTTGTGGGGCACGCTGATCGCCGCCGTCTGGTCGCGCCACATGGTCAGCGCCAAGGTGCTGCTCGGCCTCGCGCTGGGCACAGTCGGCGTGGCGCTGCTGGTGGGCTTCGACCACGTCAGCGCCAAGCCGGGCGCCGGCATCGCGATTGCGGCCGTGCTGTTCGCCTCCTTCAACTACGGCATCGCCAGCAACTACGCCAAGCAGGCCAAGACGGTCGAACCCTTCGCCAACGCGCACGGCTCGATGTGGGCCTCGGCGCTACTGGTGCTGCCGGTGGTCCCCTTCTTCCCGGCGCCGGCCGAACCGACCATGGGCATCATGGCTGCCGTGATCGCGCTGGGCGTGTTGTGCAGCGGCGTGGCCTACCTGATCTACTTCCGCCTGATCCAGGACGTCGGTCCATCGTCGGCGCTGACGGTGACCTTCCTCAGCCCCCTGTTCGGCATCCTGTGGGGCGTGCTGTTCCTCGGCGAGACGGTCGGCTGGTACACCTTTGCCGGCGCCGCCATCGTCATTGCCGGCACCGCGCTGGTGACGGGCTTCCGCCCCAGTTTCAGCCTCAAGGCCCGCGCCGCATGAAACCTTACACGCTGGCGCTGCCGGCCGACTATCGCCTGCACGACGTGCTGGCCTTCCACCGCCGCGACGCCGAAAGCATCGCGGAGGAAGTCAGCGCCGACCAGCTGCGCAAGGGCGTGGTGCTGGACGGCGTGCCGGTGGTGCTGGATATCGTATTTCTGCCAGCCAGCGCCAGCATCACCGTGGACGCCGACGGCAAGCTGTCCAAGGCTGCCCAGGACCAGGTACGCGAGGCGGTGCTCAACATCCTCGGCCTGCGCATCGATCCGGCGGCGTTCAGCGCCTTCGTAAAAAAGGATAAACTGTTTGCCGCGCTGGCGCGCAAGCAGCCCGGCCTGCGCATCGTGCAATCGGCCACCGTGTTCGAGGCGCTGACCTGGGCCATCATCGGCCAGCAGATCAACCTGTCGTTCGCCATCGCCCTGCGCCGCACCTTCATCCTGCAGGCCGGCCGCCAGCACAGCAGCGGCTTGTGGTGCTACCCGGCCGCACAGGACGCGGCGACGCTGTCGGTGGACGATCTCACCAGCCGCAAATTCTCGGGCGCCAAGGCGGAGACTGTGCTGCGCCTGGCGACGCTGGTGTCCAACGGCGAGCTGCAACTGGAGATCACGCCCACCAACAGCATCGAACACATCTCGGCCGCGCTGCTGGCCGTCAAAGGCATCGGCCCGTGGACCGTGAACTACGGCCTGCTGCGCGGCTACGGCCACGCCGACTGCTCGCTACACGGCGACGTGGCGGTGCGCGCCGCCCTGCAAACCCTGCTCGGCGAAGAGGTCAAACCGGACATGAAACGCACCGAACAAATCCTGGCCGCCTACAGCCCGCACCGCACCATGGCCGCCGCCCACCTGTGGGCCAGCCTGCACCCACGCGACGAAGAATAAAAACCACTTGAGCCTCACCTTACGTCAGGCTTTAGTCTCTCCTTATCGACACCAAGGAGAGCCGCATGAGACATCCCGCCCCACCCAAACCCAGCGCATGGCTTACCGCCACCGCACGCGCCGCACACCAGCTGTACGACCAGCCACAGATACTGCACGACCCAATCGCTCTGCGTATCCTTGGCCCGGAGCGCGAAGCCGATCTGCGCGCGGACGCTGAGCGCCAGCGACAGCCGCTGGCCGTCGCCATGCGCGCCACCATGGCCGTGCGATCCCGTCTTGCCGAAGACAGCTGGAGAGACGCCCAGCAGCGCGGCGTGCAGCAATACGTCATCCTGGGCGCTGGCTTGGACACCTATGCCTACCGCGCCGCAGCCACGGCCGAATTCCGCGTGTATGAAGTCGACCTGCCAGCGATGCTGCAATGGAAGCGCGACTGCCTTCGCGCAGCCGGTATCGCTGAACCGGCCGAAGTACGCTACGTCGCCACCGATTTCACCGCGTGCGCATGGATGGAAGAGTTGCAGCAGGCAGGTTTCAACGCTGCGCTGCCGGCCTGCTTCTCCTGGCTAGGCGTGAGCATGTATCTGAAGCCGGATGAGGTGATGCGCGTACTTAGCGAGATTGCCGACTGCGCGCCCGGCAGCAGCATCGTGTTCGATTACTGCGTGCACCGCAAATATCTAAGCGAGCAGGAATCTGCAGGCCTGGATTTTGTGGCGGCATCGCTCGCTGCACAAGGCGAACCTCTGCAAAGCAGCTTCGAGCCACCGCTAATGGAACACATGCTGCGCCATCAAGGATTCCGGCGAGTTGAAGATTTCGACGCGGCGGCGCTGAGTGCCCGTTACGGAGCTAACCTCAGTGTGAGCGGCATTTTCCACCTGATGCACGCCACGGTTTAAACTATCCCGCATGAAAAAAAATGTACTGAAAATTGGCGAACTGGCCGCGCGCTCTGGCCTCACCGTGCGCGCATTGCATCACTACGACAGTATCGGCTTGCTGACGCCATCGGCGCGTGCCGATTCCGGCTATCGTCTCTACAACAGTGCCGACGTCGCGCGCCTTCACCGGATACAGGCACTGCGCAAGTTCGGCATGTCGCTATCGGACATCGCCACTTTTCTCGCCAGCCCCGATGCACCGTTTGCCGACATCGTCGCCCAACAGATTACAGCGTTGGATCAGCAGATCAAGCAAGCGTCCACACTGCGTGAACAACTGAACCGCTTGCAGCAGCAAATGAGCGGCGATGGCGATCCCGCGCTGGAAGACTGGCTCGGCACGCTGGAGCACATGAAACTCTACGAGCAGTACTTCACACCGGACGAGTTGCGTCGTTTGCCGTTCTGGCAGCAGGACGCGCGCCGCAACGCCAAATGGCGCGCCATGACGGCAACCCTAAAATCTTTAATGGAGCGCGGCGCGCCGCCCGATAGCGCAGAAGCCAGCGCACTGGCGCAGCGCTGGATGGAAACGCTGGAGCAGGACACCGGCGCCAATCTCGAATTCGCGATGCGCATGACCAATATGCTGCAACAACAAAAAGACGCCGGTACAGATTCGCCTATCGACGCGAAGGTCCAGCAGTATATCTATCTTGGCGAAGCCTTCACGGCGCGCAAAATGCGCATCTACGCCAACTACCTCACCGAGGAAGAGATGCAGCAGTTGCGCGCCACCAGTACCAGGCCCTCGATCGATTCCACCGCGCTTTACCTCAACATACAGCGACAAATGGAAAATGGAGTGTCGCCGGAAGATCCAGCCTCCCAAGCATTGGCGCGCGAATGGCAGCAACTGATCCGCAGCCGCATCGGCGACAGTCCGGACCTGCAAGCCCGCATTGATCTCGCCCACGACAGCGAGCCCGAGCTACTGAAAGGCACGTGGGTCAGCCAAGCCACCGTCGACTACATCCGCAAAGCCGTGGCCGCTTGCGGACCTGTTTGATCCGGCATAAAGTGAAAGTCCCCTCACCGTTTTACGATGGTGTCCCTTGGACGATCATCTCAACGCCA
The DNA here is from genome assembly GCA_041874725.1 of Duganella sp. BuS-21. GTDB lineage: Bacteria > Pseudomonadota > Gammaproteobacteria > Burkholderiales > Burkholderiaceae_D > Rugamonas. The sequence continues at coordinate 5,466,814 of CP097466.1, forward strand.
GGGAAACCGGCATCCCGCTTTCACATTTTCCGCAATCTTTGCCTTACACGCTGCGGCATATCCTGGACAACAACTACTTGCCGTAAGGGGGCACCGTGAGCGCCTTATACAACGCCGACTATTACATCTGCAGCCAACGCCAGAGCAAGCTCCTGCGCACGCAGGAATTCGACCGGCTGGATCTGGAAAATTTGATCAAGGAAGTGCTGAGCCTAGCGCGGCAGGAAAGAAAGGAATTGAAGCGGCAGTGCGAAAACTGATGCACTACTTCTTGAAAAGCAAACTTTATCCCGAGCGTGTATCCGGCCGATGGCTGGGAAAACTCTACGAGCACAGGCACTTGATAGCCAGGCTGGTCGACGAAATGCTCAGCCTCGCTCAGCTGCTCGACGACTACATCGCCGCAGCCTACGTTGACATCGCCGAGCGCCTGACCGCCAAAGCTCGCCTGCCGCGCTCCAGCTTCCCTGAAAGGCTGGCCTACACCAAGGAACAACTACTGGAACAGGATTTCATGCCCTGGACGGACAAAAACCAAAAAGCCGCTGATCCCTGACGGTATCAACGGCTTGAAATTTTGGTTGCGGGGACAGGATTTGAACCTGTGACCTTCGGGTTATGAGCCCGACGAGCTGCCAGACTGCTCCACCCCGCGTCTGTGCCGTTATTATAGGGCAGATCTGGAACTTAGGCAATATTAATCCTGAAAAGAATCACGATAGATCGAATAAATGCCGGCCCACTGTTGTGGCCGGCACGCCGCGCAGGCGGCAATCGGTGTAAAGTAAGCGCTAAACCGACTTGCTCACCTAGTTTATGAAATTCTGCTCCGAATGCGCCTCCCCCGTCAGCCTGTCCATTCCGGCCGGCGATAACCGTCCCCGTTATGTGTGCAGCAACTGCGCCGCCATCCATTACCAGAATCCCAAAATGGTGCTGGGCTCGATTCCCGTATGGGAACGCGACGGCGAACTGAAGGTCCTGCTGTGCCAGCGCGCCATCGAGCCGCGCCACGGCTACTGGACCTTGCCTGCCGGTTTCATGGAAAACGCTGAAACCACCGGCGAGGCCGCCATGCGCGAAACCGAAGAGGAGGCCGGCGCCAACATCAAGCTCGGCCCCCTGTTCACGCTGCTCAACGTCGCGCGCGTGCACCAGGTGCATATGTTCTACCTGGCCGAACTGCTGGACCTGGACTTCGCGCCCGGCGTGGAAAGCCTGGATGTGCGCCTGTTCAGCGAAGCGGAAATCCCGTGGCACGACCTGGCCTTCCCCACCATCCGCACCACGCTGGAACTGTTCTTCGCCGACCGCGTCAAAATCCGTGAGGGCGGCGGCTACGGCTTCCACACGCAGGACATCACCCGCACCATGCGCTCGGACCTCGACCCAAGCTGACGCAGTAATATGATTCCGTGGCTTGACACTCACACGCCCTTTCCCGACGTCTCCGAGGCCTTGACCACGGAAGCGCCGGGCCTGCTTGCGGCCGGCGCCGACCTGTCGCCGCCGCGCCTGCTGATGGCCTACAAGCACGGCATCTTCCCGTGGTTCTCGGAAGGCCAGCCCATCCTGTGGTGGAGCACCGACCCGCGCATGGTGCTGCTGACCGAAAATTTCCGCATCGCCGACTCGCTCAGGAAAACCCTGCGCAAGATCGAACGCAGCCGGGAAGACGGCGGCCGCTGGCAAGTCCGCTTCGACAGCGCCTTCGAAGACGTGATGCGCGCCTGCGCTGCGCCGCGGCGCGACGGCCCCGGCACCTGGATCTCGGACGAGATCATCGCCGGCTACAGCGGCCTGCACCGCATGGGCTACGCGCACTCGGCCGAGGTCTGGCTTGATGGCGAACTGGTGGGTGGCGCCTACGGCGTCTGCATCGGTCGCATGTTCTACGGCGAATCGATGTTCGCGCGCGTCAGCGACGCCTCCAAGATCGCCTTGTCGTATCTGGTGCGCTTCCTGCATGCGCACGGAGTAAAGATGATCGATTGCCAACAGGAGACCGGCCATCTGGCCTCGCTGGGCGCTGCGCCGATTCCGAGGGCACAATTCCTGGCGCATCTGCGCAACAGTATTGAATTGCCTCAGATCACCAGCTGGGAACCGATTGCACCACTCGCGCCAGCCAGTTAAGCTAGCATCAAGACTCAACCACCCGCCAGTTAGGACGTGCATGACGCACCTGAACGACCTGCCTTTCGCGACGCTGCAGTTTTACACCACGGCGCCCTATCCTTGCAGCTACCTTGACGCCCGTCAGGCCCGCTCGCAGGTGGCTACGCCTTCGCACCTGATCAACGCCGACGTCTACTCGGAGCTGGTGAAGAACGGCTTCCGCCGCAGCGGCATCTTTACTTATCGACCATATTGCGACGGTTGTCAGGCCTGCATCCCGGTGCGCGTGGTGGCCGACGAGTTCCGTCCCAACCGCACCCAGCGCCGCGCCTGGAGCAAGCACGGCGACCTGATCGCCGGCGTTGCCACCCTGTCCTTCTCCGACGAGCACTACGAGCTCTATCTGCGCTACCAGAGCAAGCGCCACGCCGGCGGCGGCATGGACCAGGACAGCCGCGACCAATACGCGCAATTCCTGCTGCAAAGCCGCGTCAACACGCGCCTGGTGGAGTTCCGCGAGCCGGGCGGCACGCTGCGCATGGTCAGCATCATCGACGTGCTGTCGGACGGCCTGTCCTCGGTCTACACCTTCTTCGATCCCGACATGGAGAACGCCTCTTACGGCACCTTCAACGTGCTGTGGCAGATCGAACAGGCGCGCGAGCTCAAGCTGCCGTATGTCTATCTCGGCTACTGGATACGCGAAAGTCCGAAAATGTCCTACAAAACCAACTTCAAGCCGCTGGAAGCGCGGGTAAAAGGCATGTGGAGCGTGCTGGACGCCTGATAAAATACGGGCGAATTACAACCAGAGCGCCCCATGTCCAACAAATTCCTGTACTCCCTGGCCCGTCCGATGCTGTTCTCGATGGACGCCGAAGCCGCCCACCACTTCACCCTGCCAGCGCTGAAACGCGCCGCCGCGCTCGGCCTGACCAAGCTGATCCAGCAACCCAAGGCCGACCCGCGCACCGTCATGGGCATCACCTTCAAGAACCCGGTCGGCCTGGCCGCCGGGCTGGACAAGGACGGCGCCTACATCGACGCGCTGGCCGACCTGGGCTTCGGTTCGGTCGAAGTGGGCACCGTGACGCCGCGCGCGCAGCCAGGCAACCCGAAGCCACGCATGTTCCGCCTGCCGGAAGCGCACGCCATCATCAACCGCATGGGCTTCAACAACGGCGGCGTGGACGCTTTCGTGGCCAATGTGCAGTCCTCGCGCTTCTACCAGGACAAGGCCGGCGTGCTGGGCCTGAACATCGGCAAGAACGCCGACACGCCGATCGAGCGCGCCACCGACGACTACCTGCACTGCCTGGAGAAGGTCTATCCATACGCCAGCTACGTCACCGTCAACATCTCCTCGCCCAACACCAAGAACCTGCGCCAGCTACAGGGCGGCTCGGAACTCGATGGCCTGCTGAGCACGTTGAAGGACGCCCAGCTGCGCCTGGCCGACCAGCATAAGCGCTACGTGCCGCTGGCCTTGAAGATCGCGCCGGACATGGATGGCGACCAGGTCAAGAACATCGCCGACGCGCTGATCCGCCACAAGATCGACGGCGTCATCGCCACCAACACCACCTTGAACCGCGACGCCGTCACCGGCATGTTGCACGGCGCCGAAGCGGGCGGCCTGTCGGGTGCGCCGGTGTTCGAGTTCTCGAACAATGTGATCCGCCTGCTCAAGGCCGAGCTGGGCGACGCCTTGCCGATCATCGGCGTGGGCGGCATCCTGCAGGGCGCGGATGCCAAGGTCAAAATGGATTGCGGCGCGCAGCTGGTGCAACTGTACAGCGGCCTGATTTACGCCGGCCCGGCATTGATCAAGGATTGCGCGGACGCGCTTCGTCGTTAAGGGAACAGCCATGCAAAAGCTACAGTTGGGGTCTAGTCATCTGGAAGTCAGCAAGGTCTGCCTCGGCAGCATGACCTGGGGCGAGCAGAACACCGAAGCGCAAGCACACAGCCAGCTCGACTACGCATTCGAGCGCGGCATCAACTTCATCGACACGGCGGAAATGTACCCGGTGATGGCGCGCGCCGAAACGCAGGGTTCGACCGAGCGCTACATCGGCAGCTGGCTGAAGAAGACCGGCCTGCGCAACCAGGTGGTGATCGCCACCAAGGCCGCCGGCCCCAATGCCAGCGTGACCTGGCTGCGTGGCGGCCGCGCGCGCAACTTCGACGCTGCCAACCTGAAGGCGGCGGTGGAGACCAGCCTGCAACGCCTGCAGGTCGAGCATATCGATTTATACCAATTGCACTGGCCCAGCCGCAACGTGCCCATCTTCGGCAACAACGTCTTCAATCCCAAGCACGAGCGCGACTGCGTGCCGATCGAGGAAACGCTGGCCGCGCTGGGCGAGCTGGTCAAGGAAGGCAAGATCGGCGCCATCGGCGTCTCGAACGAATCGTGCTGGGGCGTGAGCGAATTCATCCAGCAATCCGAGATGAAGGGTCTGCCGCGCATCGCCAGCATCCAGAACCTCTACAATCTCACCGCGCGCCACTACGAAACCAGCCTGCTGGACGAGACCTGCTACCGCGAGAACGTCGGCCTGCTGGCGTATAGCCCGCTGGCGTTCGGCCAGCTGACCGGCAAGTACATCGACGATCCGAAGGCGCACGGCCGCCTGACCATCTTCCCGTCGAACTGGAGCCCGCGCTACGTGCGTCCGGCAACGGTGGAGGCGGCGGCGCGCTACGCGCAGCTGGCGCGCGACAACGGCCTGACGCCGACGCAACTGGCGCTGGCCTGGTGCTACTCGCGCTGGTTCGTGGCCTCGACCATCATCGGCGCCACCAATCTGGAGCAGCTCAAGCACAACATCGACGCCTACGACGTGGTGCTGCCGCTGGACGTCATCAAGCAAGTGGATCAGATCCACGCCGCCATCACCAACCCCGGCCAATAAGCCCCCACCCTCGTCATTCCCGCGAAAGCGGGAATCCATGGCACGCCCGATCAGCATGGGCTCCCGCTTCGCGCGGGAGCGACAGGCGACGGTGCGACGCCATATCCAAAACCTGAATATCATTAGTCCAAACGATTAGTGGGCAATATACCTGCCCACTGATAAGCTTTTTGACATTGATACTTTAAAGAGTTTACCGATGCGCGTTCGCCCCCTGCTGCTTGCCTCCCTGATTTCCTCCGTCGTTCTTCCCGCCTTCGCACAACAACAAGCCGCCGACGGCGAATTGCAATCGATCATAGTCACCGGCACCTATGCCAAGAACCGCCGCACCGTCGATACCGAATCGCCGGTCGACATCATCGGCGCGCGCGAGCTGCAGGCCAGCGGCTCGACCGAACTGGCCACCGTGCTGGGCCGCCTGTTGCCGTCGCTGAATTTCCCGCGCCCTTCCGGCGCCGACGCCAGCGACGCCGTGCGCCCCGCGCAGCTGCGCGGCCTGTCGCCGGACCAGGTGCTGGTGCTGGTGAACGGCAAGCGCCGGCACGCCTCGGCCGTGGTCAACGTCAACGGCACGCAGGGACGCGGCTCGGCGCCGGTCGACCTGAACGCGATTCCGCTGTCGGCCATCGATCATATCGAAGTGCTGCGCGACGGCGCGGCCGCGCTGTACGGCTCGGACGCGATTGCCGGCGTGATCAACATCATCCTGAAAAAAGGGGCGGCCGGCGGCGATGCCGAAATCGGCTTCGGCGAATATCAGGAACGCGACGGCAAGCAAGTCTCGCTGCGCGGCTCGGCCGGCTTCAACCTCGGCGAGGACGGCTGGCTGCGCCTGGCCGTGGACGCGGCCGACCGCGATCCCACCAACCGCGCCGGCGCCGACTTCCGCTTCCCGACCGATCCGCGCTACGGCAGGGTCAACCAGCGCTTCGGCGATCCGGAAACCAAGCCGCGCACGCTGTTCGCCAACAGCCAGTACCGCGTGAGCGACGACATCGACTGGTACGCCTTCGCCAACTACGGCCAGCGCAAGACCTCGGCCGCCGCCACCTGGCGCAGCTTTGGCCGCACGACGATCTTCCCGGAAGGCTTCCTGCCGCTGGAAAACAGCACCTCCACCGACACCTCGCTGGTGAGCGGCCTGCGCGGCGAAGCCAGCGGCTGGCGCTGGGATCTGAGCGCCAATTACGGCAGCAATGAATTCGAGCTCGACCTCGACAACACGGTCAACCTGTCGCTGTTCGCCGCCAGTCCAAAGCACTTCTACGCCGGCAAGCTGAAGAACACGCAGACGCTGCTGAACTTCGACGTCGCCCGCGAATTACCGGTGGACGGCCTCAGCGGCCCGCTGACGGTGGCGCTGGGCGCCGAATACCGTCGCGAGCAATACGAGATCGGCGCCGGCGACGAAGCCTCCTACAGCGGCAGCGGCGCGCAGGGCTTCTCCGGCTTCCGTCCGGTGAACGCCGGCAGCAACGACCGCCACAACGCCTCGGCCTACGCCAACTTCGAAGCGGAAATCACCAAGCAGCTTTCGGCCTCGGCCGCGCTGCGCCACGAGCGCTACAGCGACTTCGGCAACACCACCTCGGCCAAGGCGTCGACCCGCTACGCCTTTAATGACGCGGTATCGCTGCGGGCGACGGCCTCGTCCGGCTTCCGCGCGCCGTCGCTGGCGCAGCAGTTCTACACCATCACCACCACCAACTTCTCGGTGGTCAATGGTGTCAACACGCCGATCGAAACCGGCACCTTCGCGGTGGGCAGCGCAGCCGCCGCCGCATTGGGTGCGACGCCGCTGAAAGCCGAGAAAGCCCGCAACTACAGCCTCGGCCTGCAGTTCCAGCCAAGCCGCAACTGGACCGCCTCGATCGACGCCTACCGCATCGACATCGACGACCGCGTTGCGCTGTCGTCCAACATGACGCTGTCGCCCGCGCTGCAAACCGTGCTGGCGGCGCAAGGCCTGCTGGTGGGCGCCGGCCGCTACTTCACCAACGCCATCGACACGCGCACCACCGGCGTCGATATCCTGAGCACCTATCGCTGGGAAACGCGTCAGGCCGGCCGCTATGACGTTACCGCCGCCTACAACCACAACAAGAACGCGCTGGAACACGTGAACGCCAATCCGGCGATCCTGACGGCCAACGGCCTGACTTTGATCGACCGCCAGACCATCAACCGGCTGACGGTGGGTTCGCCGAAGGACAAGTTCAGCCTGGCGACCGACTGGTCGCTGGCGCAATGGGGAGCGCGCGCTGTGGTGACACGTTACGGCAGCTTCACGGTACCGCAGAACAACGCCACGCTCGATCAACACTACGATCCGCAGTGGCTGCTGGACCTGTCGGCCAGCGTCAAGCTGGGCCGGAACTGGCGCCTGAGCGTGGGGGTGGACAATGTGACCGACCGTTATCCGGACAAGGTCACGTCGGCGGGCAATCTCAACAACAACGGCATCAACCCCTACAGCGGATTTGCGCCGAACGGATTCAATGGCCGCTACTACTACGCCAAGGCTGGTTATACCTGGTAATTTTCACCCGCACGGCGGCATGCTGGGGTCTGTCCCCTGCGGGGGCCGCTCCGACCGGAGCGGCGGGCGCAGCCCTCCCCAGACCCTTACTGGGTTTAGCGTTGCGGCTCAAGCGGCCGTCAGTCGCCTCAGCTGCGGTTTTGCTGGCGGTGGGTTCCCCGCCAGCTTGAACACACTCACCGCCTGCGCCAACAAATCCGCCTGATCCCGCATGCTCTGCGCCGCCGCTGCAGCCTCCTCCACCAGCGCCGCATTCTGCTGCGTCACATCATCAATCGACACAATGGCCTGATTGACCTGCTCGATACCCGTGCTCTGCTCGCTGCTGGCGGCGCTGATCTGATGCATGATCTCGGCCACCTGCTTGACCGACTGCACGATGCTCTGCATGGTCGCTCCGGCCTGATCCACCAGCGACGAGCCCGCATCGACCGTCTCCACCGAACGCCCGATCAATTCCTTGATCTCCTTGGCCGCCGACGCCGAGCGCTGCGCCAGATTGCGCACCTCGGACGCCACCACCGCAAAGCCCCGTCCCTGCTCACCGGCGCGGGCCGCTTCCACCGCCGCATTCAAGGCCAGGATATTGGTCTGGAACGCAATCCCGTCTATCACGCTGATGATGTCCACAATCTTGCTCGAACTCTCCTTGATGGCCCCCATGGTGCTGACCACCTCGCCCACCACCTTCCCGCCCTTGGTCGCATAATCGGACGCGGCCAACACCAGCTTGGTGGCCTGGCGCGCATTCTCGGCATTCTGCGACACGGTGGACGTCAGCTCCTCCATCGACGACGCCGTCTCTTCCAGGCTGGACGCCTGCTGCTCCGTGCGCGATGACAAATCCAGGTTGCCGTTGGCAATTTCGTTCGAGGCGTTGGTGATGGTGTCCGTGCCCGAACGCACCTGTCCCACGGTACGCGCCAGCGAGTCGTTCATATCGATCAGCGCGCGCAGCAGCTGGCCGGTTTCATCGGTGGTGTGGCACTCCATGCGCATGGTCAGGTCGCCGCCGGCCACCGCCTGCGCCATGCCCACCGCGCGGTTGAGCGGCTGCGTGATGCTGCGCGTAATCCAGTACAGCACCCACGCCGCCAGCGCGGAAGCCAGCACCGTCAGCATCACCATCATGTTGCGCGAGCTGGTATAGGCCTGTTCGGACACCACGCTGGCGTCTTCCACCGCTGCCGTCTGGAATTTGACCATGTCGGTCAGGGCGTTCATGTACGCGGTCTGTTCCTTGCGCACCGTGGTCAGCAGATACTTGACCGAATCGTCATGCTTGCTGCCGTCCGCCGACATGGCAACGAAAGCGTTCTGCACCACCAGGTATTTGGCGCCGGTGTCGAGCACGGCCTGCAGCTTGGCCTTGCTTTCGGTACCCTCGTCGTCGGCGATCAGCTTGCCCAGCTTGTCGAGGCGCTCGGTGTTTTCCACCTTGCGCTTGTCCACCCGCTCCAGCTCCGCCTTGATGACGGCCGGGTCGTTGGACAGCATGGCGTTGCGCATCGCGCGGGCGATGTCGTTCAAGCCGCCGATGGTTTCATAGGCGAGGATAAGCTTGGGAACTTTGTCGATGGCGAGATCCTCGGTGTTGTTGTTCAACTTGCCAAGATTGCCTATCCCTACCACGGCGATGCCGATCATGAAGATGATGGCTACGCCCAGACCGGCCGCCAGGCGGTAGCCGATTTTCCAGTTGCCGATACCCATTTCATACTCCCCGGAGTTGGATGCCCGGATTGAGTATATGGTCATTCGATCATGCAATCAGGAAAAATTTTAAGAACTGTCATGCCGCCGCCACACTCGGTGGCGGCGGCATCGGATCAGGAGAGATCCCCGCCGTTGAGGGCGGCGTCGATGTCGGCGCGGCTCAGGTCCGGCGCGAATTCCTGGATGAAATGGTAGGCGTAGGAGCGCAGATAAGCCCCTTTGCGCACCGCCAGGCGGGTGGTGTTCTGCGCGAACAGATGGGAGGCTTCCACCGCGCGCATGCCTTTGTCGCGGCCGTGGTCGAAAGCCATCGACGCGACGATGCCCACGCCCAGGCCCAACGCGACATATTGCTTGATCACGTCCGAATCCATGGCGGTCAGCACGATGTCCGGGCGCACGCCGGCCTGCGCGAACGCGGCGTCGATGTGGCCGCGGCCGGTGAAGCCGACGTCATAGGTAATCAACGGGAACTCGGCCAGATCTTCCAGCTTGATCGGCGAGCGCGACAGCAACGGGTGACCGTCCGGCACCACGATGATGTGGCTCCAGCGGTAGCACGGGAACGACACCAAATCCGGGAACTGCGACAGGCCTTCGGTGGCGATGCCGATGTCGGTCTTGCCCGACAAGATCCATTCGGCGATGTGCTCCGGCGCGCTTTGTTGCAGGGCGATGCGCACGTCCGGATAGGCGCTGCGGAAGCTCTGCACCACTTTCGGCAGGGCATAGCGCGCCTGGGTGTGGGTGGCCGCCACGCTCAGCGTACCGCTTTGCTGGCCCGTGTATTCCAGGCTGGCCTGCTGCAGGTTCTCGGCCTCGATCAGCAGGCGATCGATGATCTTCAGGATGCCCTTGCCAGGCTCGGTCATGCCAGTCAGGCGCTTGCCGTTGCGTTCGAAAATCACGACGCCCAGTTCGTCTTCCAGTTCGCGGATCTGGCGCGACACGCCAGGCTGCGAGGTAAACAGGGCATTTGCCACTTCGGTCAGGTTGTAGCCGCGACGGGCGGCTTCGCGGATGGACCGCAGCTGTTGAAAATTCATATGGAAGCTCCTTCGTCCACGAACACGCGCAGACGTTTCGGACGCACCACCAGCGTGTCGCCTTCTTTCAGGCCCAGGCTGCTGAAGCGCTCATTGGGAATGACGGCTTCGATCAGCTCGGCGTTGTCGCCGCGCTCCAGATCGAGTTGCGCCAGCGGGCCGATCGCGTGGGCGCGGCGCAGTTTGACGACGATCCCTTCCGCGCCCGGCGTGTAGCGGTCGACGTCCAATTCGTGCGGACGCACATAGGCCGTGCCCTTGCCTGCCGCCGCCGGCTGGCCCGGGACGTCGAAGCTGGCTTCGCCGGTGGCCAATACGCCATCCTGCACGCGGCCGTGGAACACGTTCACATTGCCCAGGAAGCCGTACACGAACGGCGAGGCCGGATGGTTGTACACCTCGTCCGGCGCGCCGATCTGTTCGACGTTACCCTTGTTCATCAGCACCACCTGGTCGGCTACTTCCAGCGCCTCTTCCTGGTCGTGGGTGACGAAGATGGAAGTCACGTGCAGCTCGTCGTGCAGGCGGCGCAGCCAGCGGCGCAACTCCTTGCGCACCTTCGCGTCCAGCGCGCCGAACGGTTCGTCCAGCAGTAATACGCGAGGTTCAACAGCCAGCGCGCGCGCCAGGGCGATACGCTGGCGCTGACCGCCCGACAGTTGCGGCGGATAGCGGTCGGCCAGCCAGTCCAGCTGCACCAGCTCCAGCAGGTCTTTCACCTTGCGGCGGATCTGGTCTTCCGACGGGCGCTCGGCGCGCGGTTTCACGCGCAGACCGAAGGCGACATTTTCAAACACGGTCATGTGCTTGAACAGCGCGTAATGCTGGAACACGAAGCCGACCTGGCGCTCGCGCACGTGGCGCGCCGACGCATCCTGGCCGTCGAGCAGCACCTGGCCCGAGTCCGGATGCTCGAGGCCGGCGATGCAGCGCAGCAGCGTGGTCTTGCCGCAGCCCGACGGACCCAGCAGCGCGGTCAGTTCGCCCTGCGGGAAGTCCAGCGACACATTGTTGAGGGCGACGAAATCGCCGAAACGCTTGTTGATGTTTTTTACTTCGATCGTCATGGTATTACTCCGTAGTGCGCACGTCGTCGGCGATGGATTCGTTCAGGCGCCAGGCGATAAAGGATTTCACCACCAGCGTCACCAGCGCCAGCAGGGCCAGCAGCGACGCCACGGCAAAAGCGGCGGCAAAGTTGTATTCGTTGTAGAGAATCTCGACCTGCAGCGGCATGGTGTTGGTCTCGCCACGGATGTGGCCGGACACCACCGACACCGCGCCGAACTCCCCCATGGCGCGGGCGTTACACAGGATCACGCCATACAGCAGGCCCCACTTGATGTTGGGCAGCGTCACGCGGCGGAAGGTATCCCAGCCCGAGGCGCCCAGCACGATGGCGGCTTCCTCTTCTTCATTGCCCTGCACCTGCATCAGCGGGATCAGCTCGCGCGCGACGAAGGGGAAGGTGACGAAGATGGTGGCCAGCACAATGCCCGGCACCGCGAACAGAATCTTGATGTCATGCTCCTGCAGCCACGGCCCGAGCCAGCCCTGCGCGCCGAACAGCAGCACGTAGATCAGGCCCGAGATCACCGGCGATACCGAGAACGGCAAATCGATCAGCGTCAGCAGGACGCTCTTGCCACGGAACTCGAACTTGGCGATACACCATGAGGCCGCCACGCCGAACACCAGGTTCAGCGGCACGGCGATGGCAGCCGTGATCAGGGTCAGCTTGATGGCCGAGATGGCGTCGTCTTCGAAGATGGCGGCGCTGTAGGCGCCCCAGCCTTTGCGCAGCGCCTCGAAGAATACCGAGACCAGCGGCACAAACAGGAACAGCGTCAGGAACAGCAGCGCGACGCTAATCAATACGATGCGCACCCAGCCCGGCTCCAGGGACTTCGGCGCGGACGGCAATTCGCCGCGGCGCACGGTGGTGGTTGGCACTCCGCTCATCTTATTTCCCCGACTTTCCGCGAGCCCAGGCTTGCAACAGGTTGATCCCCAACAGCATGAGGAAGGACACCACCAGCATCACGGTGGCGATCGCGGTGGCGCCGGCGTAGTCGTACTGCTCCAGCTTGGTGATGATGAACAGCGGCGTGATCTCGGACACCATCGGCATGTTGCCGGCGATGAAAATGACCGAACCGTATTCGCCGGTGGCGCGCGCGAAGGCCAGCGCGAAACCGGTCATCAGCGATGGCAGGACGGTCGGAAACACCACGCGGCTAAAGGTCTGCCACGAGTTCGCGCCGAGGCTGGCGGCGGCTTCTTCGAGCTCGCGTTCGGCGTCTTCCAGCACCGGCTGCACGGTGCGCACCACGAACGGCAGACCGATGAAGGTCAACGCGATCACCACGCCGAGCGGCGTGAACGCCACTTTGATGCCGAGCTCGCCTTCGATGAAGCGGCCCAGCCAGCCGTTGGCCGAGTACAGCGCGGTCAGGGTGATGCCGGCGACGGCGGTCGGCAGCGCGAACGGCAGGTCGACCAGCGCGTCAACGATGCGCTTGCCTGGGAATTCGTAGCGCACCAGCACCCAGGCCACGATGCCGCCGAAGATAACGTTGATGAAGGCGCCGATCAGCGAAGCACCGAACGTCAGCTTATAAGACGCCATCACGCGGGCCGACGTCACCGTGGTCCAGAACGCATCCCAGCTCATGGTGAAGGTCTTCAGGAACACGGCCGACAGCGGGATCAGGACGATCAGCGTCAGGTAGAAAATCGTGAATCCCAGCGATAGCCGGAAACCCGGCATGACCCGGAACGGAGCGCCCTTGGCGGCAACAGGTGCCGGAGCGGGCGCAGCGAGAACTGCAGACATATATGCTCCCTTATTACAAATCCTTCTATAAGGGCTGCATATTCTCATCAATGCTTCCTATTACAAACGAAGCATTCGTCATTTGGTTAGATGATTCAGCTATATACCAGCTTGGCCGCGACCGCTACCAAGGTGACAGCAAGGATTCCACGCAGCAATCGTTCAGGCACGGCGCGGGCGGCGTAGGCGCCGATGGTGATGCCGGGCACGGAACCGACCAGCAAGGTCAGTAGCAGCATCCAATCGATGGAGCCGAGCCACCAATGGCCGACGGCGGCGATGGCGGTCAGGGGAACGGCGTAGGCGATGTCGGTGCCGGCCACTTCGGCGGCCGTCAGGCGTGGATACAGCATGACCAGCAGCGTGGCGCCAATAGCGCCGGCGCCGATCGAGGAGATGGTCACCAGCACGCCGAGCACGGCGCCGGAGACGATGGTCGCGCTGTGCAACGCCCTGCCCTGCAACTGGCGTTCGGGGTGGGCGGTGATCCAGGCCAGCATTTTGGCGCGGAACAGCAGCGCGACCACGGTCAGCATGACCGAGCCGGCGATGGTGTAGCGAATGATCTGGCCCATCTCTTTGCTGAGGGTGCCGAAATATTTGAGGCCGAGGCTGGCGATCAAGGCGGCAGGCAACGCGCCGAGGCAGAGGCGGCGCACGATGTCCCAGTGGACAGTGCCGCGCAGGCGATGGGTGAAGGTGCCGACGCCCTTGGTCAGCGAGGCGAAGGCCAGGTCGGTGCCGACCGCAACAGCCGGCGTGACGCCGAACAGCAAGGTCAGGAGCGGAGTCATCAGCGAACCACCGCCGACGCCGGTCATACCGACCAGCAGGCCCACCCCAAACCCCGATGCGACAAACAGCAAATCCATAAGCTTCCCCAAAGTAGGCCCGAAGGGTAACGACTTTGGGGAAAGAACCCAACAACGGAAAACTTATAAGCTTATTTGTTTGCTTATTTGTTCGGCTGTGGCGTCACGCGCAGGTATGGACGTGGCGAGCTGAAACCTTTTGGATATTTTTGCTTCAGCACTTCCGGATCCTGCACGGTCAACGGAATGATCACATCATCGCCGTCTTTCCAGTTGCCCGGGGTGGCCACGGTGTAGCCGTCGGTCAGTTGCAGCGCATCGATCACGCGCAGCACTTCGTCGAAGTTGCGGCCGGTGCTCATCGGATAGGTGATGCTCAGGCGCACCTTCTTGTTCGGGTCGATCACGAACAGGGTGCGCACCGTCGCGGTGGCCGACGCTTCCGGGTGGATCATGTCGTACAGCGTCGCCACTTTGCGATCGGCATCGGCGATGATCGGGAAGCCGACCACGGTGTTCTGGGTCTCTTCAATATCCTTGATCCACGCCGTGTGCGATTCGGCCGGGTCCACCGACAGCGCGATCGCTTTCACATTGCGCTTGTCGAACTCAGGCTTCAGCTTGGCGGTCAAGCCCAGTTCGGTGGTGCAGACCGGGGTGAAATCCGCAGGGTGCGAGAAAAGCACCACCCACGAATTGCCAGCCCACTCATGGAACTTCAGCTTGCCGATGGACGAGTCTTGTTCAAAATCAGGCGCGGTATCGCCCAGACGAATGGTCATGTTTGGTCTCCAGAATAAAAAGATGGTCACAAGGACAAGACGCTATTGTGCGCCTGCTCTGCTAAAAAGTACAAGGTTTCAAGTCCCTCGGGCCAGTCGCCCAGACCGGACTCCGCATTGATGTGTCCAAGCGCGCCACCGTTGATGAAGCGGCTATGCCAACGCCGGGCCCAAAGTTCCGCGCGCGGCGCGGCCATCCAGGGATCGTTGGTGCTGCCGACCATGATGGAGGGCACGCTCAGCGCCTGCTGCGGCAGCAGCGGCGCCACGTTGAATTTGTCGGGATCGGCCGGCGCCACCAGCAGCACGCCCACCACGCTGTCCGGATTGCGCGCCACGCTGTGCACCGTGGCCAGCGCGCCGAAGCTGTGGCCGACGATGATCGTCGGCCGGCGGTCCTGTTGCCGTAGCTGGTCGACACGGGCCGACCAGCGCGGCAGGTCCGGCGCCTCCCAATCCTCCTGGTGTACCCGCTCGAAAGCGGGGAACAGGCCTTGCCAGCGGCTTTGCCAGTGGTCCGGTCCGCTATTGTGCAGGCCGGGCGCTATCAATACGCGCAACTGTTCAAAGACGCCGCTCATGCGATTTACTTCCCGGTAGGCTGGTAGATCTGGTCGAACACGCCGCCGTCCGCGAAGTGGACTTTCTGCGCCTTGGTCCAGTCGCCGGCAACCTGGGCGATGGTGAACAGCTTCACGTTCGGGAACTGGGCAGCGTATTTCTTCGACGCTTTCTCGGTAGCTGGACGGTAGTAGTTCTGGGCGATGATGTCCTGCGCTTCATCGGTGTACAGGAAGTTCAGGTAAGCCTCGGACACTTTGCGGGTGCCGCGCTTGTCGACCACTTTATCGACCACAGCCACCGGCGGTTCGGCCAGGATGGACACCGACGGCGCGATGATGTCGAATTTGGTCGGACCCAGCTCCTTGATCGCCAGCAGGGCTTCGTTTTCCCAGGCGATCAGTACGTCGCCGATGCCGCGTTCGACGAAGGTGGTGGTGGCGCCGCGCGCGCCGGAGTCCAGCACCGGCACGTTCTTGTACAGCTTGCTCAGGAATTCCTTGGCGGTGGCATCCGTGCCGCCCGGTTGACGCAAAGCGTAGCCGTAAGCAGCCAGGTGATTCCAGCGGGCGCCGCCCGAGGTTTTCGGATTCGGGGTGATGACGGCCACGCCTGGTTTCACCAGATCGTTCCAGTCCTTGATGCCCTTAGGATTGCCCTTGCGGACCAGGAACACGATGGTCGAGGTGTAAGGGGTGCTGTTGTGCGGCAGTTTTTTCTGCCAGTCGGAGGCCAGCAGCTTGTGCTCGGCGATGGCGTCGATGTCGTAGGCCAGGGCCAGCGAGACCACGTCAGCTTCCAGGCCGTCGATCACTGCGCGACCCTGCTTGCCCGAACCGCCGTGCGATTGCTTGATCTTGACGGTGTCGCCGGTCTTGGCTTTCCACTCCTTGGCGAACGCGGTGTTGACGTCCTGATACAGCTCGCGGGTAGGGTCATACGACACGTTCAGCAGCGAAATCTCCGCAGCCATGGCTGGGGCAACTGCGGAAATAGCGATGGTAGAGAAAACGGCGGCGGCGGCAATAATTTTTTTGGACAGCATTTGATTCCCCTAGTAGTGAAGGTCTCCAGATTACTGCTGCCCCTTATAAATGAGAACTAAGCTTTTAGCAGTTCTATATACAAGAAAATCATATGAAGCGGTTGTACAGCACCACGGACCAGGTGGCGAGCGCCAGCAGGCAGGTCAGTAACACGGCGGCGCTGCCGAAATCCTTGGCGTTCTTGGACAAGGGGTGACGATCCAGCGACACCCGATCGACCACCGCTTCGATGGAGGAATTAATCAGCTCCACGATCAACACCAGCAGCAACACGCCGATCAGCACCAGCTTTTCAAACGCCGACACCCGCAGCACCAGCGCGACGATGGTGCCTACCAAAAACAGACCTACCTCCTGCCGGAAAGCATGCTCGCCCTTCCATGCAGCGCGGAAACCGTCGATGGAATAGAAAAACGCCGTGTAGATGCGCTTGAGACCGCTTTTGCTCTTGAATTCGCTGATTGGATCCATGATGTCGCCACAAAAAGAATTGCCACATTATGCAGTATTTTCGCTTTTTTCCACATTATGGTATAAAGCTTGTATCGAATACTGCATCGCACCAACCACATCATGAAAATCGAAACCGTTCCAGAGCAAAAGACCACCATCCAGGTGATTGAGCGCATGGTGGCGCTGCTAGATGCGCTTGCCAAGTATCCCGATCCCGTCAGCCTCAAGGAATTGTCCAAGGTTTCGGGGCTACATCCTTCCACCGCGCACCGGATTTTGAACGATATGGTGGTCAGCCGCTTTGTCGACCGGGTCGAACCGGGCACCTACCGGCTCGGCATGCGCCTGCTGGAATTAGGCAATGTGGTCAAGAGCCGCCTGTCCGTGCGCGAAGCCGCGCTGGATTTCATGCGTGCACTGCACAAAAAAACCCAGCAGACCATCAACCTGTCGGTGCGCCAGGGCGACGAGATCGTCTACATCGACCGCGCCTTCTCGGAACGCTCGGGCATGCAGGTGGTGCGCGCCATCGGCGGCCGTGGTCCGCTACACCTGACCTCGACCGGCAAGCTATTCCTGTCCGTGGACGAGCCGAAGGCGATCCGCGCCTACGCCACGCGTACCGGCCTGGCCGGACACAACAAGAATTCGATCACCGACCTGGGCAAGCTGGAACGCGAGCTGAGCCTGGTGAAATCGCGCGGCTACTCGCGCGACAATGAAGAGTTGGAATTGGGTGTGCGCTGCATGGCCGCCGGCATCTACGACGATGGCGGCAAGCTGATTGCCGGGCTGTCGATCTCGGCGCCGGCCGACCGTTTGCAGGAAGAATGGCTGGAAGACCTGGTGCTGACTGCGCGCCAGATCTCCGTCACCCTCGGTTACATCCCGGTCGAGTAAGAGGTGGCGGTGCTGCCGCCGCCCACCAGATTGGCTGGGCGCAACGCCTGCAGCCACTTGCGCATGCGGCCGGCGTCGGCCGTCCGCGACTGCTTGCCCTTGGAATCGAGAAACACCATGATCACCGAGCGGCCTTCAATCACGGCCTGCATCAGCAGGCAACGCCCCGCTTCGTTGATGAAACCGGTTTTCTGCAGGCCGATGGCCCAGTCCGGGCTCGCCACCAGATGATTGGTGGTGCCGAACTGCATAGGACGGCCGTTGCTCAGTTCCACCGTGGCTTTCGGATCAGTGGAGAACTGGCGCAGCATCGGTTGCTGGTAGGCCGCCATGGCCAGCTTGGCCAGATCGCGGGCGCTGGCCACGTTCATTTTCGACAGGCCGCTGGAATCGACGTAGTGCGTATCCGTCATGCCCAGTTCACGCGCCTTGGCGTTCATCGCTTCGACGAAGGCCGGCTTGCCGCCCGGATAGTTGCGGCCCAGCGCCGAGGCGGCGCGGTTTTCCGAACTCATCAAGGCGATGTGCAGCATGCTGGCGCGGCTCATCTGGGTGCCGACGCGCAGACGCGAGCTGCTGAATTTTTCGCGGTCCACGTCCTCGTCGCTGACGGTGAGGATTTCGTCCATGTCCTGCTTGGCTTCAACCACCACCAGCCCGGTCATCATCTTGGTGATCGAGGCGATCGGCAAGGCGATGTTGGAATTCTTTTCAAACAGCACTTCCGAATTGGCCTGGTCCAGCACCAGCGCCACATTCGAGGCCAAGGCCAGTGGATCGTTGGTTTGGTTCAATCCGGCCAGGTCGCCCATGGTCGGCACTGCCGGGGCGGCGGCCAGCACGCGCTGATACACCACCGAGCGCCTGCCGTTGACCTTGATGACACGCTTGACCACGCGGCTGGATGCCTCGACGGCGGCAACACGCACCGGTTGGCGTTTCTTTTTCACGACTTGTTTTTTGGGCGCGGCGCCGCTTGCGTCCACGGCCGGTGCGGCGATGGCTGCGGAAGCAAACATCAGCGAGATGAGCGCGCTTAATGCGAGTTTAATCATTCGTATTCCCCAAAAAATTTCAATTCAACGCTCGTTGCAGTGTAGCAAAACGCTGAGCGAGCGCAAGCGAATTTAACCTTTTCTCCGCGATTGGTTGCGTAGCCGCAATACGGGAAAAGCAAGCTGTATTAATCGATAAATTTAACAAATTCTTCGAGCGCCATGCGCTCAGTTATCAAAGAATTCTCGATCTTGCTCATATCGGCAACACCGAGCGCCATGCCGCACACCACCATCTCCTGCTCCGGCAACGCCAGCTGTTCCTGGATGATGCGGTGGTACTGGGTAAAAGCGGCTTGCGGACAAGTATCGAGACCGCGTCCGCGCGCCGCCACCATGATGTTTTGCAGGAACATGCCGTAGTCCAGCCACGAACCTTGCTCCATGATGCGGTCGATGGTAAAGATCAGTCCGACGGGTGCGCCGAAAAATGTGTAGTTCTTGCCGTGCTGGGCGGCCATGCCGGCCTTGTTGTCGCGGCTCAGGCCCAATAATGCGTACAAGTCCCAGCCGACCTTGCGGCGCCGGTCGATATAGGGAGAGGCCCATACCCTTGGATAGTAGGCGTACTCTTCGGTGTGCTGCCGCGCCAGCTCTTGATTACCATGTGCGGCCAACATCGCAGAAGACAACTGCTGTTTGCGCTCGCCCTGCAAAACGTAGACTTTCCACGGCTGCGTGTTGGTGCCGGACGGCGCGCGCGCGGCCACCTGCAGGATGGCGGCGATGTCCTCTTGCGCTACCGGCGTGTCGAGAAAGGCGCGGATCGAGCGGCGCGAGGTGATGGCGGCGTCGACCGCTTGTTGGGCTGGATTGGAAATCATGCTGTTTTGATCACTTTGATTCACTTTGGTTTCCTGACCACGAATATGACACCGGTGACGGCCAGCACCATGCCAGCCATGCCGAGGGCGTTAAACGCTTCGCCAAACATCAGCCACGCCATGATAGCGGTGGTGGGCGGCGTCAGATACATCAAGCTGGTGACCTGGGTGGCGTCATTTCTGCGGATCAGCGCAAACAACAGGAAGATCGCGCCGATCGACAAGCCCAACACCGACCACAACAAAGCACCAATAAAGCGCGGCTCCCACTGCACGGCAGCAAAATCCGGGCCTAGTCCTTCGAACAGAACAGCCAGCGGCAATACCACCACGGTGGACGCCGCAAACTGGATCACCGTGCCCACGCGCAGGTCGAATTGCGGGCAGTGATGTTTTTGATACAGGGTGCCCGCCGTGATACTTAGCAGTGCAAGCACGCACAACAAAATGGCATCCAGCGACAGGCCGACCAGCTGAACCTTCGCCGCCACCACCAGCCCCACACCGCCTATACCGAACAACAGGCCCAGCCACTGGGCGGGACGCACCTTTTCTCCGATCAGCGGCGCCGCGAAGGCGGTCAGGATCGGCTGCATGCCGACGATCAGGGCCGACAAGCCGGCCGGCATGCCCTGCTTGATGGCGCACCAGACGCCGATCAGGTAGCCGGCCTGCACCAGCACCCCGGCAACGGCGATATGACCGATCTTGCCATGCGGCCAAGGCGCTTTGAGCACCAGCACCGCCGGCGCCAGCAACGCCAGCACGCCGAGGAAGCGCATCAGCAGAAAAGTCAGCGGCGGCGCGTAAGGCAAGCCGAACTTGGCCACGATGAAGCCACTACTCCAGAGCAACACAAAAAACAACGGCAGCGGCGACAGGAAACTGGCTTGCGCGGCGGGCGGCACAGCTTTGGAGGTTTCTGGCATCAGGCAGACTTGTGATCTAAAAGGCAATCGGCGCCGGATTACGGCGCCGACTCGGGATGGCATTAGTCTAACACGGTAGGGATTTCCTCACCCGCAAGCCCCTGTTTTCCACATGCTTAAGGAATAGTTCTTTTGGAAAATGTTTCCATTAGATGAAGTTTTGGTGCTTTGGTGCAATGCACAAAAAATCGCTTGACTTAATTTCTGAAGGCCGTAAAATCGGGTTTGTTGCGTTGCACAATTTGTTGTTCGGTCTGAAACGTAGTTTGCTTGTTTCTCACCGACGGTAGAAACACCAGCAGTATTCACTTAACGACTATTTTTCCTGGAGAACCACATGTTTTCAATTCCTGAGCAATTTTCGAATGCGACCAAAGCTAACTTTGAAGCCCAATTCGCTATTTTCTCGACCCTGACCAATAAAGCATTTGAAGGCGTGGAGAAATTCGTCGATCTGAACCTGACCGCCGCCAAAGCATCGCTGGAAGAATCGTCGGCAACCACCAAGCAATTGCTGGCTGCTAAAGATCCACAAGAATTCTTCTCGCTGGCCGCAGCTCAAGCTCAGCCAAACGCAGAAAAGACCATCGCTTATGGCCGTCACCTGGCGACCATCGCATCGAGCACCAGTGCTGAATTCAGCAAAGCTGCTGAAACTCAAATCGCCGAAACCAACCGCAAGGTTATTTCGCTGGTTGAAGAAGTCAGCAAAAACGCACCAGCCGGTTCGGAAAACGCAGTAGCCCTGTTTAAATCGGCTATCGGCAATGCGAATGCCGGTTACGAGCAATTCACCAAAACGGCAAAACAAGCTGTTGAATCGCTGGAAACCAACGTCAGCGCCGCTGTGAACCAATTCACCGCTGCCGCCGCTAAAGTGGCTCCAGCCAAGAAATAATACAGGACGCCGGCACGGTAGGGTGCCGGCATCCCGTTGTCATGGTCTCCTCGGCATCCGTGGTTTCCGCTACAAACGGGTGTCCTTAAAAGCCTCGGTTCATCCCGGGGCTTTTTTTTATTTAGATGTTTGCGGCACCTGCGAAACCCGCACACCGCTGCGGCCAGGGTCCGACCCCGTACGGGGGCGGACCCTTTTGCTTGGGGTACTAACTGCTGCGACCCAAACAGCCTAGCCCCTTCTTACGCTGGAAAATGGCATTTACGTGCCAAAATCTGGCATGGATAGGTGGTAAAAAAGCCGCCCGGATCGCTCGGGACGGCTGTTTACGGCGGACCAGGCCTTACTCGCCCAGGTAGGCGGCCTTCACGCGTGGATCATCCAGCATGTCCTGCGCGTTGCCCGTCATGGTGATATTGCCGGAGTCCATGACATAACCGCGATGTGCGGCCTGCAAGGCCAGCTTGGCATTTTGCTCCACCAGCAAAACGGTAATCCCCTCTTTCGATACATTCCGGATGACTTCGAAAATCTTATCAACCATAATCGGCGATAAACCCATCGATGGTTCATCCAATAACAGCAGCTGCGGATGCGACATTAATGCACGCGCCATCGCTAACATTTGCTGTTCACCACCGGATAATGTACCCGCCAATTGCTGTGCGCGTTCTTTTAAGCGGGGAAATACATCAAACCATTTCGCAATATCTGCTTCAATACCGGCTTTATCATTGCGAGTATATGCACCCATCATCAGATTCTCTTGAATCGACATACGGGTAAATACACCACGGCCCTCTGGAACCATCGCCAATTTCTTTTCCACCAAATGGAAGGATTTAGTACCTTTCAGGGTTTCGCCGTGATAAGTAATTGTTCCCTCGACTTTACATGGCGGCAAAGTTCCGGTAATGGCTTTCAGCGTCGTGGTTTTACCGGCGCCATTGGCGCCGATCAGCGCAATTAACTCACCCTGGTTGACTTCAAGATCGATGCCTTTAACGGCCTTGATGCCGCCGTACGCGACTTTCAGTCCCGATACTTTAAGAACGTTGTCGCTCATTAATGCGATCCTCCAAGGTAGGCTTCAATCACAGCCTGATTGCTTTGTATTTCAGCCGGCAGCCCTTCTGCAATCGGCTTGCCGTATTCGAGCACCATGATGCGATCGCACAAACTCATCATCATCTTGACGTCGTGTTCGATTAACAACACTGTCTTGCCCTGTTGTTTGATCTTGATCAAGAGTTCGCGCAATGCCAGTTTCTCGGTGGCGTTCATGCCGGCTGCCGGTTCGTCCAGCGCCAGCAGTTGCGGATCGGTCGCCAGCGCACGGGCGATCTCCAGGCGACGCTGGTCGCCGTAGGACAGGAATTTCGACGTGCGGTTGGCAAACTGGCCGATGCCGACGAAATCGAGCAGCTCCTGCGCACGCTTACGGATAGCCGCTTCTTCCTCGCGCGCCGCCTTGTGACGGAAAATCGCGCCAAATACGCCCTGTTTGGTGCGCACGTGGCGCCCCACCATGACGTTTTCCAGCGCCGTCATCTCGCCGAACAGGCGGATGTTCTGGAAAGTGCGGGCGATGCCGGCCTTGGCCACCTCATGCGGCGCCGACGGCGAATACGGCTTGCCGGCCAGCTCGAAGGTGCCGGTGTCCGGCTGGTACAGCCCGGTGATGACGTTGAAAAAAGTGGTCTTGCCGGCGCCGTTGGGGCCGATCAGGCCGTAAATCTGGCCTTGGGTGATCTTGATGCCAACATCGGTCAGCGCCTGCAAGCCGCCGAAGCGCTTGTTGACGCCGGCGATCTGGAGAATTACCTGTTCAGTCATTGTTGTCTCTTCCTCAAGCCGCCATCACGCCGGACGATTGATTCTTGGTGTCGGAATCGCCATCCGGGCGATCCTCGTGCTTGGGCGCGGGCCACAGGCCGGCCGGGCGATTCAGCATGATCAGCACCATGGCCAGGCCGTACAGCAGCTGGCGCAGCACTTCGGCCTCGATCAGCACGTGGCCGAACAGTTTTTCCTGCAATGGCTCGACGATGTGGCGCAGCACCTCCGGCAGGGCCGCCAGCAGCGCGCCGCCCATGATGACGCCCGGGATATGGCCGATCCCGCCCAGCACCACCATCGCCAGCACGGCGATCGACTCGGTCAGCGAGAACGATTCCGGCGACACAAAGCCCTGGAACGAAGCGAACATGGCGCCGGCGACGCCGCCGAACGAGGCGCCCATCGAGAACGCCAGCAGTTTCACGTTGCGGGTGTTGATGCCCATGGCCTTGGCGGCGATTTCGTCTTCGCGGATCGCCACCCAGGCACGGCCCAGGCGCGAGTGCTGGAGGCGCGAGGTGACGAACACCACCGCCACGCACAGCGCCAGGAACAGGAAGTAATAGGCGTTCACCGACGGCATGGCGTAGCTGCCGAGGTGCACGGTGGCGCGCGAGCCGGCCTCGCCGGCCAGGTTGACGCCGAATACGCGGATCGGGTCGATCAAGTTGATGCCCTGCGGACCGTTGGTGAAGTTAATCGGCTCGTTCAGGTTGTTCATAAAGATACGAATGATCTCGCCGAAACCCAGGGTCACGATGGCCAGGTAGTCGCCGCGCAGTTTCAGCGTCGGCGCACCCAGCAGCGCGCCGAAGAACGCTGCCAGCGCCGCAGCCAGCGGCACGATGATCCATACCGACAGGTGGATGCCGTTCTGCTGGATCTCCGGCCCCAGGATGGCCACCAGCGAATCGCCCAGCACCGGGTACTGGTTGATGATGGATTCCAGCAAGGTGGCGAACTGCGGCGATGACAGCAGGCCGGCCAGGTAGGCGCCCACCGCGTAGAACGCGATGTAGCCCAGGTCCAGCAGGCCGGCGAAGCCGACCACGATGTTCAGGCCCAGCGCCAGCATGATGTACAACAAGGCCATGTCGGCGATGCGCACCCAGGAGTTACCGAACTGCGAAGCAAAAAACGGGAAGGCCAGCAGCGCGATGATCAGCAGCGCCATGCTTGCATAGGCCTTGCGCGGATTGCGGGTGGTGTCGAAATTCATAATACCCATGTTCTGTACTCCTTACGCCCGGTCCGCGACACGCTCGCCCATGATGCCGGACGGACGCACCGTCAACACCAGGATCAGCACCACGAACGCAAAGATGTCCTGGTAGTGGCTGCCGAGGAAGCCGCCGGTCAGGTCGCCGATGTAGCCGGCGCCCAGGCTTTCGATAATGCCCAGCACGATCCCGCCCAGCATGGCGCCGTAGATGTTGCCGATGCCGCCCAGCACCGCTGCGCAGAAGGCTTTCAGGCCCGGCAGGAAGCCCATCGAGAACTGGATCGAGGCGTAGTTGGCGCCCCACATCACGCCGGCCACGGCCGCCAGCGCCGCGCCCAGCGCGAAGGTGGCGATGATGACCTTGTTCGAATCGACGCCCATCAGGCCGGCCACGCGTGGATTTTCCGCCGTGGCGCGCATCGCGCGGCCCATGCGGGTTTTTTCCACCAGCAGCACCAGGCCGGCCATCGATACCAGCGCCAGCGCCAGCAGCAGGATCTGGGTCGGCGAGATCAGCGCGCCGCCGATGGCGATCGGATCGGCCGGCAGCAGTTGCGGAAACGGCAGCGGGTTACGGCCCCAGATCATCATGGCGAAGGTGTTCAGCAGGGTCGAGACGCCGATCGCGGTGATCAGCGGCGCCAGGCGGGGCGCGTTGCGCAGGCTGCGGTAGGCCACGCGCTCGATGATGACGTTGACAATCATGCAAACCGGAATGGCGCCGCCGATGGCGATCGCCAGCTTGATATAGCCGGGTAATTCGGGGAAATGCGTGTTGAGGATGTTGAGGATGGTGAGGCCGGTCATGGCGCCGATCATCAGCACATCGCCGTGGGCGAAGTTAATCAGATTCAGCACGCCGTACACCATGGTGTAGCCCAGCGCGACCAGTGCGTACATGCTGCCCAGCACTAGCCCGTTAATAATTTGTTGGATAAAAGTATCCATGTGTGCCCTTACCTATTGTTATGCGACCATCTAACAAAAACGGCACCCGGGTGTCCCCGTAGTGCCGCCGTTGACTACACGTTCACGATGCAAGTTTCATGCCTGATCGTAGTCTGCGCCGCCCCGGATAATTAAGCCGAAACGACAACTTTTTAGAGCGAGGCAAATGATAACGAGAATTCCGAAAAACTAATCGTGGAAAAATCTCAACGGAGCGGAATTATATTCCGCTCCATGGGCATTGGTTTAGACCTTGCCCTCGATTGGTGCAAGTTTTGGCAAGCCATCCAGGCCTTTGGGCAACGGGAACGTGACGTTCTCCTCCACGCCTTCGAGTGGGCGCACGCTGCGCACGCCCAGTTCCTTCAGGCGGTCGATCACGGCCTGCACCAGCACTTCGGGCGCCGAGGCGCCGGCGGTGACGCCCACGCGCAGCTTGCCGTCCAGCCAGCTCGGGTCGATCTGGCTGGCGTTGTCGATCATGTAGGCGGGCGTGCCCATCTTGTCCGCCACTTCGCGCAGGCGGTTGGAGTTGGAGCTGTTCGGACTGCCGACCACGATCACCACCTCCACTTGCGGCGCCATGAACTTCACGGCTTCCTGGCGGTTGGTGGTGGCGTAGCAGATGTCGCCTTTTTTCGGTTCGATAATGGCCGGGTATTTGAGCTTCAATGCGGCAATAATGTCGGCGGTGTCATCCACCGACAACGTGGTCTGCGACACGTAGGCCAGCTGGTCCGGCTTGGTGACCTGCAGCGTTTCCACGTCGGCCACGGTTTCCACCAGATACATGCCCTCTTCGGTCTGGCCCATGGTGCCTTCGACTTCCGGATGGCCGTCGTGGCCGATCATGATGATCTCGCAGCCCTGCTTGCGCATTTTGGCGACTTCCACGTGCACCTTGGTGACCAGCGGGCAGGTGGCGTCGAAGATGCTGAAGCCGCGCGCATCGGCTTCCGCGCGCACCGCCTTGGAGACGCCGTGGGCCGAGAACACCAGGGTGTTGCCGGCCGGGACTTCGCTCAAGTCTTCAATAAAGATGGCGCCCTTCGCCCGCAGATCGTTCACCACATAGGCGTTGTGGACGATTTCATGGCGCACATAGATCGGCGCGCCAAACTGCTGCAAGGCGCGCTCGACGATTTCAATGGCGCGGTCGACGCCGGCGCAGAAGCCGCGCGGCTGGGCCAACAGGAGTTCTTTATCGCTCATGCGTTCCTCACAACACGGAAATCAGCTGAACTTCAAACTTCAGCGGCTGGCCGGCCAGCGGGTGATTGAAGTCGAACAAGCAGGTTTCTTCGCCCAGCTCGCGCAGGATGCCGGCAAAGCGGCCGCCGCCCGGCGCGGCGAAGTCGACCAGGTCGCCGATCTTGTAGTCGGCGTCCGGCGCCGAGTTGGCGTCCAGCGTGGCGCGGCTGACCTGGCGGATCAGTTCGGGATTGCGCGGACCGAAGCCGACACCGGGCTCCAGGTCGAAAGTCTTGTGCGTGCCCTCGGGCAGGCCGATCAGCAACGCTTCCAGCACCGGCGCCAGCTGGCCCTGGCCCATCAGCAAGGTGGCGGGCGTGGTGCTAAAGGTGGTGACGATATCGGCGCCTTGCAGCGAGGCCAGACGATAGTTCAGGGTGAGATACGACGACGCGGTGACGACAGGTTGCTCGTTAGACATGACTTAAGCTTCGCTTGGACTGACAAAGGCCATATTGTAAGCCACCTTTGATCCGCGTCGCCCTCCGCCTCCAAAACTCATGCAAAGTAAATAAAGACCCACGGAGAAACCGCCATGCCCATCCTCGATTGGCCGCAGGAAAAACGTCCGCGCGAGCGCCTGATCCGCGAAGGCGCGCAAGCCTTGTCGGATGCCGAACTGCTGGCCATCTTCCTGCGCATCGGCGTCGCCGGCAAGGATGCCGTGCAGCTGGGCGCAGACATGATTCACCACTTCGGCTCGCTGCAAAAGTTGTTCGGCGCCACCCTGCCCGAGTTCGCCGCCGTGCACGGGCTGGGGCCGGCCAAGTTCGCGCAGTTGCAGGCGGTGATGGAGCTGGCGCGGCGCGCCATCCTCGAAGAAATACAGGGCGGGGCGATGCTCAGTTCGCCCCGCGCGGTCAAGGATTACCTGCGCACCGTTTTTGCCGGCAAATCGTTCGAATCCTTCCACGTCCTGTTCCTGGATGTGAAGAACCGCCTGATCGACGCCCGGGAAATGTTTCGCGGCACGCTCACGCATACCTCGGTGTATCCGCGTGAAGTGGTCAAGGAAGCGCTGGCGCGCAACGCCGCCAGCGTGATGCTGGCCCACAATCACCCGTCCGGCACGCCGGAGCCCAGCGAGTCCGATCTGCTGCTGACCAGGGCCCTGGTGCAAGCGCTGGCCCTGGTCGATATCCGCATCCTCGACCATTTTGTGGTCGCCGGGCGTCAAGTCCACTCGTTTGCCGAGCATGGCCAACTATGAGTTTACCCCTATGGGCTCAAGGGTTTACGAGAGAATTCATAATTGTTAAATATTTTAACGTTATCCAGACACAATTGTTTTTCGTAAGTGATTGAAAAAGCTGATTTTTTTCGATATACTCTTGTTTTTCCAATTTTGGAATGTCTTTTAAGGAGTGCGTTATGGCACGTGTTTGCCAAGTTACTGGGAAGAAGCCGATGGTCGGCAACAATGTTTCCCACGCAAACAACAAAACCAAACGTCGTTTCCTGCCTAACCTGCAGAACCGTCGTATTTTTGTTGAATCTGAAAACCGCTGGGTCTCCCTGCGTCTGTCCAACGCTGGTCTGCGTGTAATCGACAAAGTCGGCATCGATGCCGTCTTGACCGACATGCGTGCCCGTGGCGAAAAAGTCTAATTAGGGAGCTACCATGGCAAAAACTGGCCGCGACAAAATCAAGCTGGAATCGACCGCAGGTACGGGTCACTTCTACACCACCACCAAAAACAAGCGCACCATGCCAGCGAAAATGGAGATCATCAAGTTTGATCCTAAAGCTCGCAAGCACGTGACGTACAAAGAAACCAAGATCAAGTAATTCGATCTTCGTCTCGATAAAAAGCCGCTGAATGCAGATTCAGCGGCTTTTTTTTGGGGTTGACTTTGTCTGCCGCCGTAAAAGCGCGCGGCACCAACCCAGCCCGCAAACCGCTGCGACCCAGGGTCCGACCCCGTACGGGGTCGGACCCTTTCGTTCGGGGTGGGAGGTTGCAGCAAACCTGCTGGGAGCAAACGGGATTCTTCTGGCTCCTCCCCCACTCACTTCTTAAGCAAAAAAAAACGGCCCCGAAGGGCTAATGCCGTTAAGTTAAGCGATGTCGTCCCGGCGAAAGCCGGATCCATGCTGAGTTAGCCGGGCATGCGCCTCATGGATTCCCGCATTCGCGGGAATGACGAAGCCTATTTTCAGCTTAACGAAGCCTATTTTCAGCTTAACTTAACGGCATTAGCCCCGAAGGGCCGTTTCATCATGCGTGCTTGCTTTATGCGTAGCTACGCAGGCGCAGCGAGAAATCCTCCAGCGATTTGATGCCGGATGCTTCCGCGCGGTTGCACCAGTCTTGCAGCTTGTGCAGCAACTGGTCGCGGGTGAAGTGCGAACGCTCCCAGATCACACCCAGTTCCACGCGCATATTGTGCATGGTTTCCAGCGCTTTGCTGTGCTGGAACAGTTCCACCAGCTGTTGCTGTTGCGGCGCTGCCAGCTTGGCCGGCTCGCGCTGCAGCAGCTTGCGCGACGACTTCAGGAAGCGCGATTCCAGCTGGGCCTTGTCCTTCAGGTGTTCCAGCTCTTCCTTCCAGGCGCTCTTGACCGACTTGGCGTACTTGGCCATGACGTCGTAGCGGTTGGCGATCACCGATTGCAGGGTATCGAAGTCGGCTTCCACTTTGCCCTTGGCGAACTTGGGCTCCGGCGCAAGCTTCTTCACCTTGGCCAGGCCGACCATTTCCAGGGCACGGATATAGCCCCAGCCGATATCGAACTCATACCATTTCGACGACAGCTTGGCCGAGGTCGCAAAAGTGTGGTGATTGTTGTGCAGTTCTTCGCCGCCAATCAGGATGCCAAACG
Organism: Duganella sp. BuS-21; assembly: GCA_041874725.1. Lineage (GTDB taxonomy): Bacteria > Pseudomonadota > Gammaproteobacteria > Burkholderiales > Burkholderiaceae_D > Rugamonas. The sequence goes on from CP097466.1 coordinate 5,496,334, forward strand.
GAATGATGTTGGTGGCCGCGTCGGCGCAATCGTAGTTGCGGTAGCCCCAGTAGTGGCCGATGCCATTGATGATGCCCGCCGCCGTGATCGGAATCCACAACATCTGCACCGCCCACACGGTAATGCCGATCACGCCGAACAACGCAAAATTAATAAACAGCAACGCCACCACGCCGGCAGCGCTGTGGCCGGTGTAGACGTGACGCTCGATCCAGTCATCCGGCGTGCCATGGCCGTACTTGTCCATGGTTTCCTTGTTCTTCGACTCAGCGCGGTACAGCTCGGCGCCTTCCCAGAACACTTTCTTGATACCGCGCGTGACCGGGCTGTGCGGATCCTCCTCGGTGTCGCACTTCGCATGGTGCTTGCGGTGGATCGACGCCCATTCCTTGGTCACCTGGCCGGTGGTCAGCCACAGCCAGAAACGGAAGAAATGGCTCACGATAGGATGCAGGTCCAGCGCGCGGTGCGCCTGGCAACGGTGCAGGTAAATTGTCACACTTGCAATGGTGATATGGGTCACCACCATCGTGTAGAAGAACACTTCCCACGCCGTAAAACGGGTAATGCCGTTCGACAGAAAATCCAATACTCCGTATAAACTCATCAATACTCCAACCAAGATTGTGTTTTTGACAGGCGCAGGTCACCCGCCGCTTCCGACTTTTGGACAGTATTGTACGATGAATTAAAGCCGATTTGATTAAGCTTTTCCGAGAATCGCCGGCTCTTCTTTCGGCACGGTCGTGCTTTCCGGGGCGGCCACGGGCGTAGGCACCGGCCCGAGAATCCGCATTTCCCGTTGCGGGAACGGCACGGAGATGTTGTTTTCCTTGAGTGCGCGCCATATCGCGCGGTTCACATCCGAGGTCACGCCGCCGCGGCCGTTCTCCGGATCGGCGATCCAGAAACCGACCGTCAGATCGAGCCCGTCCGCGCCGAAGCTGGTCAGGTTGACCGACGGCGCCGGCTCTTCCAGCACGCGCTCGACCGTGGCTGCGGCATCGATCAGCAACTGGATGACGAAGTCGACATCCGTATCGTAGGCCACCGACACCTTGGTCGAAATATTCACCCGGCTGTTCGACAGTGAGGAGTTCTGCACCGCGCCCGACACCAGCATTTCGTTCGGCACGATCGATTCCATACCATCCAGGCCCTGCAGCACCGTGTAGCGGGTGTTGATCTGGGTGACCTTGCCGCTGTACTTGTCGACGGTGATCATGTCGCCGATGGTCAGGCTGCGGTCGAGCAGGATGACGAAGCCGGACACATAGTTGCTGGCAATCTTCTGCAAGCCCAAGCCCAGGCCGACGCCCAGTGCGCCGCCGAACACCGACAGCACGGTCAGGTCGATCCCCACCAATGACAAGCTCATCAGCACAGCCACCAGGATCAGCACCGCGCGCGCCGTGCGCGATGCCACCACGCGCAGATTGGTGTGCATGCCCTGCATCTTCATCAGCCACTCTTCCAGCGCGGCGCCGGCCCACAGCGCCAAAATCAACAGCACGATCACGGAGGCGGTCGCTTGCAAAATGTCGGCAATGCTGACCTTGTACTTACCGAGCGGCAGTACCGTGTCATCCATGAACTGGAACACGTCGATCCACAGGCCGGTGATGTACAGCACGAACACCAACCACACCAGCAACTGGAAGATCTTCTCAAACGCCAGCATGGTCGGGCTGACGGTGCGGCCGTTGCGCGCGAACACGCGGCGCAGCACATAGAACGTGAAGCGGATCACCGCCAGCGAGCCGAAGATCGGCATCGCCACCTTGATCCAGTTGACATGGGTGTAGCCATACCGGGCCATGATCACCCGGGACAGGGCCAGCAGGCCGATCACGGCCAGCGGCGCCATCACGCGGCCGAAACTTTCCACGCCGAAGCCCAGCATGCCCGTGTGCCCATCCCGGCGCCCGAAGCGTTTCTTCAGCAAGCCCGCCAGCCCAAAGCCAACCACCACCGAGGCAAGGATGGCCACCACCTGCCATAGCAGGCTGGGATTGTGCAAGTCGCCGGTGAGGTCTTCGATCAGGTTGAGCAGGGGCTGTTGTTGCGCCATTGTGGTCGTATTTGAATGGTTGAGATAAATGGTTGAGATGCGTAGCTTAACGTAGAACAGGCCGGAATCTCCGGCCTGTTGAATTACGCTGCGTCTTCTTCCTTGGCCTTCTTGACCATCTGCTTGCGCTCGAACACGGCGGCAAAGAAGCCGTCGGTATGGTGCTTGTGCGGCAGCAGCTTGAGGTAGTCGCCCATCTCCAGCTCGATGCGCTGCTCGGCCAGGGCCTGGCTCATCGGCACCAGTTCGAAGTCCGGATGCGCGGCCAGGAATTGCTTGGCGATGAATTCATTCTCGTCGTCAAGCACGCTGCAAGTGGCGTACACCAGGCGGCCGCCGCCCTTGACCAGGCGCGCGGCGCCGGCCAGGATCGCTGCCTGCTTGATTTGCATCTCGCCGATGGCTTCGGCCTTCTGGCGCCATTTCACGTCAGGATTGCGGCGCAAGGTGCCGAGGCCCGAGCACGGTGCATCCACCAGCACGCGGTCGATCTTGCCGGCCAGGCGCTTGATCTTGGCGTCGCGTTCATGCGCGATGACCACCGGATGCACGTTCGACAGGCCGCTGCGGGCCATGCGCGGCTTCAGCTTGGCCAGGCGCTTTTCCGACACGTCGAAGGCGTACAGGCGGCCGGTGTTGCGCATGATCGCGCCGAGCGACAGAGTCTTGCCGCCGGCGCCGGCGCAGAAGTCCACCACCATCTCGCCGCGCTTCGGCGCCACGATGGCCGACAGCAGCTGGCTGCCTTCGTCCTGCACTTCGATATGGCCGTCCTTGAACAGCGGCAGGTTTTGCAGTTGCGGCTTTTGCAGCACGCGCAGGCCTTGCGGCGCGAACGGCGTCGGCGTGGCGCGGATCGGCGCTTCGGCCAGCTTGGCGATGACTTCTTCGCGGTTGGCCTTCAATGTGTTGACGCGCAGGTCCAACGGCGCCGGCTGGTTCATGGCGTCGGCCAGCGCCAGCGCTTCTTCTTCGCCCATCTGCTCGACCAGCTTGTCGAACAGCCATTTCGGCATATTCGACCGGCTCGACTTGTGCATCAGCTTGCGGTCGATTTCCATGATGCGGGTCACCCACTCGACTTCCTCGTCGGTGACGCCGCCCAGCGAGTCGAGGCCCACGGCGTCGGCCATGCCCAGCAGGGTCAGACGGCGCATGGTGGCGCCGCCGCCGGCTTCGGAGAAGTCGGTGTAGAAGTTCTTGTTGCGCAGCACGTTGTACACGGACTCGGCGATAGCGCCGCGCTCGCGGCCGCCCAGGCGTGGATGGTCTTTGAAATAGCGCGACAGGGTGGTGTCGGCCGGCGCGGCAAAGCGCAAAATCTCGCGCAACACTTCTTCGGCGTTGGCGAGTATCGCTGGAGGCAATCTCATGGAATTCCTTGGTTAGTTTTTACTTACTGTGGTCCACTTGGACCGCGCCCTGCGCTAGCGTCAACCTGTCTTCGACAAACCAACGCACCGCGCGCGGGTAAATGACATGTTCCTGTTCCAGCACGCGGGCCGACAGGGTTTCGACCGTATCATCCGGCAACACAGGCACGGACGCCTGCAGCACCATCGGCCCGTGATCGAGTTCGGCCGTTACGAAATGCACCGTGGCGCCATGCTCCCGCACGCCGGCGGCCAGCGCCTGCGCATGCGTTGCCAGCCCGGGGAACAGCGGCAGCAACGACGGGTGGATATTCAGCATGCGTCCCGCGTAATGCGCAACGAATGGCTCGGTCAGGATGCGCATGAAGCCGGCCAACACCACCAGATCGGGCGCAAAGCCGTCGATCACAGTCTGCAGGGCGGCGTCGAATTCGGCGCGGCTGGCGTAATCCTTATTGGCCACCACTGCCGTGGCGATACCGTGCTCGGCGGCAAATGCCAGGCCGGGCGCGTCAGCGCGATTGCTGATGACGGCAGTGATACGGGCCGGCCAGCGCTCGCCTTGCAGCGCATGCACGATGGCCTCCATGTTGCTGCCGCGACCGGAAATCAGGATGACGATGTTTTTCATAACCCGGCATTGTACCTTGTCCACAGGCGCAGGGCCACTCAAAAGGCAAGAAATGTTGCAACGCAGCAGGGATGGCGCACACCGCGCCAGCAGGGGCGCGGGGCGTTACGGGCTTACTCGAACGAGTAAAACACCCGGAAAGGGACGGTTTTGTCGGCCCAGTAATCGGCAGCGTCGCGGAAGACGTCCAGCAGGGTTTCCCTTGCTTCCTTGTCAAATTTTTGGGTGTTGGGCAATTGTTCAAGCACGATCAGGAAGCCGGTTTGCGCGCCGGCCTTGAACATGGTCTCGGTCAGCGTCTCGCGCAGCCCGTCGAAATTCTTGCCCACCCCTTTGGGGAACTGGAACGATTCCGCGATAATGCCCAGCACCTGCTGCTTGGTCGCGCCGGCAATGCAGTGCGCGTACAGGAAGTGCTGACCCAGACGGGCCGCCTCTTCCTGCAACTCGGCCACGCGGAAGGCGCGGATTGATTGCACGAGGTTGGGCGGCACGGTCATCAGCAAACTCGTGTTCCCCTCAATTTGACCTGGTATGTACGGTGTGTCCACTTTACTGTCGGGAGTGCCTAACTTGTGTATTAAAGAGTAAATAATTTGAGCACCTGTCCACTAAACATGGGCGGCAGGTCGATGCCGGCCATGGTCGATTCACTATGTTTCTGAATCCCATACGCATATTAGGGTAACGTGTTGTTCCTCCCAGATCAACACGTATGTGATGTCTAACGCAATATTTGTTAAAAACAGAAGATTTTTCGCGGATTTAGGGGTGAAATCGGCACAGTTCGATCTTGGCCCCTTGTTACAATTTGTTGCCACAGATACCTAAAGGCTACTAGCGGCCATCGCACGACGGGATTACCATAGAATGACGCAATGTCAGAATCCCCCTGACAGGCACCCTGACTAAAAAACGAGGTAACACATGAATATGCACGCCAAACTGATCGCCTCGGCCCTGTGCCTGAGCGCCTTGCCTTTTGCACAAGCCGCCGACTTTGAAGATTTCGGCCGCGTGGTGCGCGTCACCCCGCAAGTGGAACAAATCAACCGTCCGCGCCAGGAATGCCGGACCGAGTATGTGCAGGTCCAGCAGCCGGCGCCTGAGCGCGGCGTCGGCGGCGCCATCCTGGGCGGCATCGTCGGCGGCCTGGCCGGCAACCAGGTCGGCGGCGGCTCGGGCCGTTCGGTCGCCACGGCGGCGGGCGCCATTGCCGGCGCGCTGGTGGGCGACCGCGTCGACAACGCCAACACCCCGAGCAGCGGCGGCGTGCAGGAACAGGCCGTCAAGCAGTGCCGCACCGTCGACCACTGGGAATCGCGCACCTCGGGCTACGAAGTGACCTACGACTACCGTGGCCGCAACTACACCAGCGTCATGTCCTACGACCCGGGCGAACGCGTCCGCCTGCGCGTGGTGGTTGAACCGATGCAGCGTTGATCGATAGCAAAGTCTACTCCAGCTTTCCAATGCCGGCCTTGCGCCGGCATTGTCGTTTTCAGATAATGCCGGTTCACCTCTAGCGGCCACTCCTAATGTTAATCAAACGCAAATCCATCGAAAAAGAAGAATCCTCCCGCCCTGCCTCGGCTTCGGCCTCGGCGCCGGCCAAGATCCGCAAGCCCAAATATGCACCGGTGACCTTGTCGGAACAGGATGGCGTGCGCTATCTGCATTTCGGCACCGAGTGGGTACAGGGCGCGATGCGCATCCGTAAGCCGACCTGGCCGGAGCTGGAGTACGCGCAGCAGATGATGGCGTGGATGTTGTGGCTGGAGCAGCCCCGGCACATCGCCCAACTGGGCCTGGGCACGGCCACGCTGACCAAGTTCTGCCACGTCACCTTCCCCGCCGCCACGGTCACGGCGGTCGAGCTCAATCCGTCGGTGATCGCCATCTGCGAATCGATGTTCAAGCTGCCGCCCAACGACGAACGCCTGCAGGTGCTGGAGATGGACGCGCTGGACTTCGTCAACGACAAGGCCAACGCCAACACGCTGGAGGTGCTGCAGGTCGACCTGTACGACGCCACCGCGCGCGGTCCGGTGCTCGACACGCCCGAGTTCTACACCTCCTGCAACGCCTGCCTGACCGACGACGGCGTGATGACCGTCAACCTGTTCGGCGACCACCCGAGCTACACGCGCAATATCAAGGCCATCAAGTTCGCCTTTGCACAGGTGATTTGCCTGCCGCAGGTACATGATGGTAACGTGGTCGCGATTGCCTTCAAGCGCGCGCGCGACATCGATCCCGCCGCGCTGGCGGCCAGGGCCGCCCAGATCGTCGCCGACACCAAGCTGCCGGCCAAATCCTGGGTCAAGGGCATCCTGACGAAATAAACCTGAAAGGCGGCCGCACAGATGAGTTCAGTCCCCAGCACGGCGAGCAAAACGGCCCCGCTCGATCTCCAGCAGATCTACACCTGGCTGCTGGCCGACGGCATGATACGCAAGGCCGAGGTCAAGGAGCTGTACGCGCAAAGCCAGGGCATCCTGAAAAACACCGCCGGCTACATGCATCCGCTGTGCGCGGTGGCCCACGCCAAGCTGCTGTCGGCGCAACCGCCGCACAAGCTGCTCACGCTCGACGCGCTGTGCGAATGGCTGGCCACCCGCGTCGGCCTGCCCTTCGTCCGCATCGATCCGCTGAAGATCGATTTCACCAAAGTGGCCGACGTCATGTCGTCCGGCTACGCGGCGCGCTTCAACATCCTGCCGCTGGAGTTGAGCGCCGACACGCTGGTGGTGGCCACCGCCGATCCCTACACGCTGGAGTGGGAAGCGGAGATCGCCAAAATCTCGCGCCGTACCGTGCGCCGCGTGATCGCCAATCCGCTCGACATCGCCCAATACATCACGCAGTTCTTCAGCCTGGCCAAGTCGATCAAGAAGGCCAACAAGTCCAGCGGCAACGACCTCGCGCTGCGCAACAACTTCGAGCAGCTGGTCGAACTGGGCAAGACCAACAAGCAGGTCGACGCCAACGACCAGCACGTCATCAACATCGTCGACTGGCTGTGGCAGTACGCGTTCGAACAGCGCGCCTCCGATATCCACCTGGAACCCAAGCGCGACATGGCGGCGATCCGTTTCCGCATCGACGGCGTGCTGCACCAGGTGTACCAGGTGCCGGCGGTGGTGATGATCGCCATGACCGCGCGCATCAAGCTGCTGGGCCGCATGGACGTGATTGAAAAACGCCGCCCGCAGGACGGCCGCATCAAGACCCGCACCGCCGGCGGCCAGGAAGTGGAGCTGCGCCTGTCCACCCTGCCGACCGCCTTCGGCGAAAAGCTGGTGATGCGTATTTTCGATCCCGACGTGGTGGTCAAGACGCTGCCGGAACTCGGCTTCCCGCTGGACGACGCGCAGCGCTGGGACGCGCTGACCCAGCGCCCGCACGGCATCATCCTGGTGACCGGGCCGACCGGCTCGGGCAAGACCACCACCCTGTACACCACCTTGAAGGCGCTGGCCACGTCCGAGGTCAACGTCTGCACGGTGGAAGATCCGATCGAGATGGTGGAGCCGGCCTTCAACCAGATGCAGGTACAGCCCGGCATCGAGCTGTCCTTCGCCGACGGCGTGCGCGCGCTGATGCGGCAAGACCCGGACATCATCATGGTCGGCGAGATCCGCGACCTGGCCACGGCCGAGATGGCGATCCAGGCCGCGCTGACCGGCCACCTGGTGTTGTCGACGCTGCACACCAACGACGCGCCCTCGGCGGTGATGCGCCTGCTGGAACTGGGCGTGCCCTACTACCTGCTGGAAGCGACGCTGATCGGCATCATGGCGCAGCGCCTGGTGCGCACGCTGTGCGAAGACTGCAAGACCCCTGGCGGCGAGCTGAGCGACGAAATCTGGCACAGTCTGGCCGGCGAGTGGGACCTGCCCAAGCCGCAGCCGGTGTACCAGCCGGTCGGTTGTCCGGAATGCCGCCAGACCGGCTATCGCGGCCGCACCGGCCTGTATGAACTGCTGACGGTGACGGAGGCCTTTAGTTCGCAGGTGCGCCAGGAAACCGACATCCAGGCTTTGCGCCGCCAGAGCGTGGCCGACGGCATGAAGCCGCTGCGCATCGCCGGCGCGCTGAAGATCCAGGAAGGTGTCACCACGGCCGAAGAAGTGCTGAAGGCGACGGCGGCGTTGGGATTCAAATAAAAAACGAAATAAAAAGCCCTTTGCAATTCGTGCCGGCGTGTATATAATACGGCCTCTTTCGGGGGTCGTTAGCTCAGCTGGTAGAGCAGCGGACTTTTAATCCGTTGGTCGCAGGTTCGAATCCCGCACGGCCTACCACCGAATTCCTAAAAAAGCTTCCAAACGGAGGCTTTTTTTTCGTTTGTCCCACGCAAAGCGCGGCCTTGCCAGCGGCGTATAATTCGACGTCATGTCTACACTTCCAGCCTCATGTCACAAAGGTTTCGCCACTGCGGAACAAGCTGAGGCTGATGATCGCTGGTACCGCGCAAAAGTGCAAAAATCGCTGGACGATCCCGGTCCGGGTACTCCGCATGAGGTTGTGATGGCCGAGATGATGGTGATTATCGAAGCCGAAATCGAAGCCCAGCGGCGGCACTTGCGCTGCACAAAGCATTAGTGGCTGCTACAGCAAAGCTGCCTCAACATCCTCTCCTATATCGCGCCGGCACGGTCGCAAATACCCGCGAGCGGATTGTCCATAAAAACTGCCTCCTGGTCTATGAGATTAGCAGCACTGAGATCCGGGTGCACGCGGTGCTACATTCAAGACAACAATACCCCTGATTTCCGCAACAAGCGGCCGCTGGTGTAAGCTAGGGGCAAAGCGCGCGCGGCGCCGGACTTTTGGGGATGCTATGAGGGGTGGGTACGGGGCATGGAACACGCTGCTTTGCGCAGCCTGCTGCGTTCCGCTTCTGGCCGCAGCAGCCGCCGAACCGCAGGCGCCGGTGCAGTTGCGCACGGCGGCCCAGGAAGGCACCGAACCCAAGTTCGTCCCCGATGGCAGAGACCGCATCGTCGGCCTGTGCATCGATATCATGCGCGCCGTTGAACAGATCGATCCCGGCCTGCGCTTCGTCGGCGACCAGCGCTGGAAGCCGCTGATCCGCGCCTACTCCGAACTGGAATCCGGACTGGAGGACGTGCAGTGCGCAGTCCAGCATACCGCCGAACGCGCCAAGCGCTTCAACTACATCGGCCCGCCGTTGTACACCATCGAGTACCAGTTCCTGGTACGCAGCAACGACAACGTGACCATCCACAACTGGGACGACGTACGCAAGCTGGCGCCCGACGGCGTGGTGCTGGTCAATCGCGGCTTTGCCGCCGGCGATATCCTGGCGGCCCTGGGCGGCATCGAAGTCGACGCCAGTTCGACCAGCCAGGAACTGAACCTGCAAAAGCTGGTCGCCGGCCGTGGCCGCCTGTATTTCCATCGCGGCCCCGGCCTGCGCAAGCTGCTGGCGCGCACCGGCACCAGCGGCAAGATCAAAATCCTGCCGCAAGTGATGTACAGTGCCAAGCTCTACTTCGCCACCAGCAAGCAATTAGATCAGCGCGTCAGCGAACGCCTCGCCAGCGCCCTGTTCCAGCTGGAGAAAAAAGGCGAACTGGAACGCATGATGAAGAAGTGGGACTAATCCGCAAAAGTGCGACGCCATCTCCACAGTCACTTATGTGCCGGAGATCGGCAAACGCATCGATGCCAACGACAAGCAAACCTATCCGCCGGGCAGCAATACCACGTTTGACGAGACCGCCATCCGCGCCGCCGGTGCCACCATCCAGAAAGTCCAGCCCGACGCCGGCCGTGCCGTTAGCGTACGTCAAACTGTGCCTGATCAATGCCGAGACGCTGGCCGTGGAACGGGAAGTCAGGCTCAAGCAAAGTGAACTGGTGACCTACGAAAACGGCCGGGACCGCGCGGTTCGCACCTGGCAGGCACTGACCGCCAAGCAAGAAACCGACTACCTCGACCGTCTGATGCGCGAAGCCGTGGCCAGCGGCGTGCCGCACCTGCTCGCGCAATAATCCGGCCCAGGCCGCTCGCCCTGCTCTATACTTTCTCTTTTATAAGAAAACCGAGGGAGAGGCGATGCTGTCCAGGGGATTGCGCTGCGGGCTGACGCTGCTGTGCGCATTGCTGTGCGCGCCATCCTGGTCCGCGCCCACCGTGCTCAAGGTGGTGGCCCAGGAAGGTACCGAGCCGAAGTTCATCCCGGCCGGCATCGGCCGCGTGGTCGGTCTGTGCGTCGACCTGTTCCGCGCCATCGAACGCACCGATCCGAGCCTGCAGTTTGTCGGCGACCAACAATGGCTGCCGCTGCTGCGCGCCCACTCGGAACTGGCCAGCCACCAGCACGACGCGCTGTGCGCGGTACAGCGCACCGACGAGCGCGCGCGCCAATATGTGTTCCTCGATCCACCGCTGTTCCAGCTGCGCTACCACCTGATCGCCCGCGCCGACGACCCGGTCGTCGTCAACAACTGGGACGACGTGCGCAGGCTCGGCCCCAGCGCCACCGTGCTGACCAATCGCGGCTACACCACGCCGGAAATGCTGCAGCGGCTGGGCGGACTCCAGATCGATCCCAGCGCCACCAGCCCGGCCATCAATCTACAAAAGCTGATCGCCGGACGCGGCCGCTTCTTCCTGCACCGCGCACCCGGCATGCAAGGCTTCCTTGAGCGCGCCGGCGCCATCAGCAAGGTCAGGATCCTGCCCAACGTGATGGCCACCTCCGACGTCTACATGGCGATGGGCACGCACGTCGACGCCGGCACCCGCTTGCGCGTGCAGCGCGCCGTCGAGCAGCTGGAGAAAAGCGGTGAGCTGGCGCGCCTGCTGAAGAAGTGGGACTAGGCCCACACCCTAGTCGCCGATCATGCGGGCCTTGCCCGACACCCGGATGGAACTGCCCGCCTCATCGGAAATCTGCACCCGCAGATGGCAAGGCGCTCCCATGTCCTCGCCCTGGATGATGTCGATGGCGCCGCCGTGCGGCCAGTCGAGGTCGCGCAGGTAGCCGGCCAGCGCCGCCGCCGCCGCGCCGGTGGCCGGATCCTCATACACGCCGCTGGACGCGAACGGATTACGCGCATGGAAGCGCTGCGGCGTTTCCGCGTGCACCAGTGAAATGGTGGTCAGGCCGTAGCGCTGCATCAGGTTGCGGCCGGCCGCCAGCTCGTAGCGCATGGCGCTCAGCCGTTCACGCCTGGCCAGCGCCAGCACCAGGTGATGCACGCCGCCGTTGGCGATAGCCGGCGGAATGCGGTCGTCCAGATCCGCCAATGTGTAGCCGAACAGCCTGAGTGCCTCCTGCACCAGCGCCGGCGAAGCCGGCTCGCTGAAAGTGGCCGGCGACTGCAGCGCGGCGGTGGCGCCGTTGGCGTGGGCGCGGCCCTCCACTGTCACGCGCGTGTGGTTGGTGGTCAGCGGAAAAATGCCGTCGCCGTTCTGCTGCGCCAGCACCGCGCCCAGGGCAATGGTGGCGTGGCCGCAGAAAGCGATCTCGCCATCGGGGGAAAAATAGCGCACGCGCCAGCCATCCTCATGCGGTGCGGCAAATACTGTTTCCGAGTAGCCCATCTCGGCGGCGATGCGCTGCATGGCCGGCTCCTCCGGCAACGAGGCGCGGATCATCACGCCGGCCGGATTGCCGCCGCTGTCGCCGCAATCGCCGCTGGTGAAAGCGGCTACTTTGTGAACCTTGGTAATGGTCTGCATATTGTCTCCGAAAGCTGGGGGATGGGATAACTTGATTGACAGCAATGACGGGAATGGCCACTATCTTTATTTCACTGACTTTAGAGCAAATTCGCCATGACTATACCGCGACTTTCCGTGCTTGCCTTCATCATTTCGGCCCAATTGACGGGCCAGGTTTACGCGGCCGACACCGCGCCGGCCAAACACCCCATCACCCACGAGGATGTCTGGCTGATGAAGCGCGTGGGCGCGCCCCAGCCCAGCCCCGACGGGCGCTGGGCTGTCTTCTCCGTCACCGATCCGGCCTACGACAGCAAGGACCAATGGTCGGACCTGTGGATCAAAGCACTGGGCGATGACAGCCCCGCCCGCCGCCTCACCTTCAGCAAGGGCGGCGAAGGCGCGCTCAACTGGTCGCCCGACAGCAAGCAACTGCTGTTCGTCGCCAAGCGCGACGGCGACGACGCCGGTCAGATCTACCGCATCGATGTGGCGGGCGGCGGCGAAGCGCAGCGCCTGACCACGCTCACCTTGGGCGCGCGCCAGCCGAAGTTCAGCCCGGACGGCAAGCAAATCCTGTTCGTCAGCGACATCTTCCCCGGCAACACCAGCGAAGAAGACGTCAAGAAAGCCGCCAAGGAACGCAAAGACCGCAAGTACAATGTGCGCAGCTACGAAAGCTTCCCGATGCGCTACTTCGACAAATGGCTCGACAACAAACAGGTGCGCCTGTTCGTGATGGATGCCGAGATCGGCGCCAAGCCGCGCGACCTGCTCAGCGCCACCAAGCTGGCGGCGCTGCCGGGCTTCGGCGGCGGCCAGGGCGACGAAGGCCAGACGCTGGACGCGATCTGGGCGCCGGACGGCACGACCGTGGTGCTGTCGGCCTCGATCAACCGCGACGAAATGGCTAGCGCCTCGACCTACACCCAACTGTTCAGCCTGCCGGTGGCGGGCGGCGAAGCGAGCCGCCTCACCCACGACAAGCGCAGCTACGGCAACCTGAAATTCAGCGACGACGGCAAGACCCTGTTCATGCTGACCCAGGCGGAAGAACCGGACACGGTCTACGACCTCAGCCGCATCGCCAGCGCGGCCTGGCCGATGACCAGCGCCACGCCCAAAGTCCTGACCGCCAAGCTGGACCGTTCGGTCTCGCGCTTCGCCCTGCCGGCCGGCGGCAAGCGCGTGGTGTTCAGCTACGAGCACGCGGGCCTGGAGCAACTGCACTCGATCGACTACACGGGCGGCGACCTGCGCGCCGAGCCATCGCTGCCGACCGGCAGCATCGGTTCGCTCAACGCCGGCGGCAAGGCGCTGGTCGGGGTCTGGGAATCGTCGATCAATCCGCCCGAGGTGTACGCCTTCGGCCAGGGCGCGCCCAAGCGCCTGACCTCGTTCAACACCGAGCGTGCGGCCAAGATCGACTGGCAGGCGCCCGAGCACTTCTGGTTCAAGGCCAGCGACGGCCGCATGATCCACAATATGCTCGTCAAGCCGGCCAACTTCGACCCGTCGAAGAAATATCCGCTGTTCGCGGTGATCCACGGCGGCGCGGCCAATATGTGGCGCGACCAGTTCGTGATCCGCTGGAACTACCACCTGCTGGCCAAGCCCGGCTACGTGGTGCTGCTGACCGACTATAAAGGCTCGACCGGCTACGGCGAGGAATTCGCCCGCGCCATCAAGGGCGATCCGCTGAAAGGCCCGGCCGATGAAGTAAACGAAGCGGTGGATGAAGCGGTCAAGAAGTACAGCTATGTCGATGGCAACAAGCTGGCGGCGGGCGGCGCCAGCTACGGCGGCCACCTGGCCAACTGGCTGCAAGCCACCACCACGCGCTACAAGGCCATCGTCTCGCACGCCGGCCAGATGGACCTGATCATGCAATGGGGCACCAGCGACAATATGTGGGGCCGCGAAGTCAACAGCGGTGGCCCGGTATGGGGCGACAAGGCCGTATGGCGCGAGCAAAGCCCGGTGCTGCAAGCCGGCAACCAGGCGAAAGGCACGGGCTTCAAGACACCGATCCTGATCTCGGTGGGCGAACTCGATTACCGCGTGCCGGCCAACAATTCGCTGATGAACTTCGGCCTGCAACAACGCCTCAACGTCCCAAGCAAGCTGATCGTATTCCCGGATGAGAACCACTGGATCCTCAAAGGCGAAAACAGCCGCTACTTCTACAACGAAGTGCACGGCTGGCTGGCCAAATACCTCAACTAAAAGGAGACGGCATGACGATTGCAAACTGGTGCGTATTGATTGCCTGCCTGTTGCCGACGGCAACGGTGGGCTTGGCCAAGCTCACCTCGCGCGGCGCGGAACGCTACAACAACAAGCATCCGCGCGACTGGGTGTCCGGGCTGACGGGCTGGAAGGCGCGCGCCAACGCCGCGCAGATGAACGGCTTTGAAGCGCTGCCGCTGTTCATCGCGGCGGTGGTGCTGGCGCAGCAGGCGCAGGCCGAGCAAGGCCGCATCGACACGCTGGCGATGGCCTTCATCGCCGTGCGCTTGGTGTATGTGGCCATGTACCTGGCCAACCAGCACGCACTGCGCACGCTGGTGTGGATAGGCGGTACGGCGATCAGCATCGCCATACTCGCCATGAGCTAAGCCTTCGCTTAGTTGAAACTCAAGCCGCTGCTGCTGGCGTTGTTCAGCTTTTGCGCCTTGAGGTCGATGGTGAAGTGGTCGCTCGGCTTGCCCGAACCCAGCCCCTTCAGAATCGCAAACACCTGCTTGAACTGCGACTGGAACGCCACGTGTACGGCGTTCTGGTCCGACAGTTGATCGCCCACTTTCACGATCGCCGCCGGCGTCGCCGGGAAGGCTCCCATCAGCACCTTGTACTGCGCCACGCGTTCTGCGCCCATGTCGCGCAAGGCCAGCTCGCCGGCGTACACCGTGCGATGGAAGTCGCCATAGAACTCATACGCGCTGATCTTGGCGAAGTCCGCCAGCTTCAGGTTGGCGGCGGCGGCGATCTGCTCGGCCTTGACGCTGGCTGCGGCCCAGTCTGCCGTCAGCTGGCTGGCGGCGACGCCGCCGTCGGCCACCGTGCCCTTGGCCGCGCACGCCGCAGTGAGCGGCACCACCAGCGGATTGTCCTTCAGCTGCGCCAGCGTCACCTTGGTTTGCAGCTGCGACAGGATCAGCATCTGGCGCGCATCGAGCGACATCGCCGCTTCCTTCATTTCGCACGGCCAGTAATCGCTCATGAAACGCAGGCGCGACAGCTCGCCGAAATACGTCCGCGTAAACTCGCCATACGATTTGCTGTCGAGGATGCTGCGGTTCCAGCGCTTGCCGATATCGCTGGTGATGCTGCTGCCTTGCAGGTAGTCGTACTCGACCTGGTACAGCGGGAATAGTTCGTTGTGGCGCGCCACATTGTTCAGGCCCACGGTCTGCACATCGATCAAATCCTTGCTTTGGTAGCTGACGATCTTGTAGGCCGCGCCAAACACCGCCAGCGACGGCGACTGCACGTTGACCAGATAGTTGCCGGCGGCATCCTTGAAATCATTGGTGCCGTTGAAGTGCATGTGGCCGCCCACGTGCAGCGGCAGGCCGGTGGCGGCCATGGCGGCGGTGGTGGCGGTCGCCGGCATGCGGCTCACCTGGAACGCGCCCGGCTTGAACACGGCCTTCATGGCGTCGGTCTGGTTGGCGTAGAAGTCCATGGTCGGATAGTGCGAGAAGGACATCAGTTGCTTGCCCTGCGCCTTGGCGCGCGCGGCCACCGACTTGATCCACTCGATCTGGTGGATCTTATGGGTCAGCATCTTGTTCCAGCCGCCGTCGCCGGCGTTGTCGTAGCCCTTGAAGTTCTTCGGATTGGCCGGATCGAAGTTGGCGTTTGGCGCATGCACATTGCCGTCCAGCGCCAGCAGCCAGATGCCGTTCACCGGTTCCACCAGATAGCTGGCATCGACCATATTGGTGCAGCGGCTGTAGGTCTTGCCGGCCACCTTGTACTTGCCGCCCTCGCCTTCGGTGCAGATCTCGAACTGGCGCTTGTCGAGGCTGGCGGCGGCGCTGGCCGCTTCGTAGGTGTACTTGCCGTCGGCATAGGCGCTGAACGGCGTTTCCCAGTAGATGTCGCTCTTGTTGGGCGCATAGCCGAACTCGCCGAGCTTGGTCATCAGCTTTTCGTA
This sequence comes from Duganella sp. BuS-21, assembly GCA_041874725.1. Classification (GTDB taxonomy): domain Bacteria; phylum Pseudomonadota; class Gammaproteobacteria; order Burkholderiales; family Burkholderiaceae_D; genus Rugamonas. The sequence goes on from CP097466.1 coordinate 5,512,273, forward strand.
GCCCTGCTCCAGCAGCTGATTGGTGCAGACCACGGCCGGATCCTTGGCCTTGCAGGCGGCGTTGTTGACGGCGTAGATCTTCTGTTCCTTGCCGTCCTTGGTCAGGAAGTCGTTCTTGCCGGCTTCGTCGTCATCGTAAGGCTCGTTAGGGTCGTGATTGCCGGGCGCGATAAAGAAGCGCATGCCCTTGGCCTGGTACTCGTGCAGGATATCGGCCAGGCCATCGATATTAATCGGCTGGGCGTCGTCCGAGATATCGCCCGGCATCGCCACCAGGCGGATGCCCTTGCCGTAGGCGTCGTCCAGCGCGGCGCGGAAGGCGAAATAGTTTTCGTTGAACAGGCGCGTCGAGGTCAGCTGCGCGTACATGGTGCGGATGGTGGCGTTCTTGCCGTCCTTGGTGGGAATGCCGGCGAACTGGCTGCTCTTCAAATCGCCGTAGATGTTCTCGAAGTGGACGTCGCTCATGAAGGCGACGGCGGTGGAATTGAAGCCGTCGCCCGGATTGGTTTCGGTGACCGGCAGGCCGTCGCTGCCGCAGGCGGCAAGCAATGCGGCAACAGCGGCGGCCATTGCGGCCGCAGCGGGTAAAGCATAACGCATACAAACTCCATCAGGCAGTTAAAGTCGGCGCATTGTTGCACCGGCAAATGACCGCCTGATTACAAACCGGGGTCAGTTCCGACATTCGCAAACCGGGGTCAGTTCCGACATTCGGACATTTCGCGCGCGAAATGTCCGAATGTCGGAACTGACCCCGGTTTGTTGTTAGACCCCGGTTTGTTGTTACGCCAGTTTGTTACGCGGCCTTCGCCTGCTGCGGCGCGGCGGCGCTGGCGACCGCCGGCTTGCGGATCAGCAGGATGACGGCGGCAGCCACCAGGCAGGCGGCGCCGGCCGCAAACAGGGCCGGATCGTAAGTCAGCAGCAGCGTGCGCACACGGCCCGCGCCGTAGGCGGCCACGGCCGCGCCCAGCTGGTGGGCGGCGAAGATCCAGCCAAACACCATGCCGGCCTTTTCCTTGCCGAAGGTGGCGCCGGCCAGGCGTACCGTCGGCGGCACGGTGGCGATCCAGTCCAGGCCGTAGAACATGGCGAACAGCGACAGCCCGTACAGCGTGAACTCCGAGTACGGCAGCCACAGCAACGACAGGCCGCGCAAGGCGTAGTAGACGAATAGCAGCTTGCGGTTGTCGTAGCGGTCGGACAGCCAGCCGGAGGCGATGGTGCCGACCAGGTCGAACGCGCCCATCATCGCCAGCACCGAAGCCGCCGGCACCGGGCCGAGACCGGCATCGCCGCACAGCGAGATGAAGTGGGTCTGGATCAGGCCGTTGGTGCTGAGGCCGCAAATGAAGAAGGTGCCGGCGAGAATCCAGAACACGCGGCTGCGCGAGGCCTCGGCCAATACCTTGAACGGCGTGGCGAAGGTGATCCGCATGGCCGGTGCGGCGGCCGCGATCGGCGCGACGCCGGTAACAGGATCGGGCACGGCGCCATACGGCGCCAGGCCGACGTCGCTGGGACGGTTGCGCATCAGCACATAGACGGCCACCGCCATGACGGCGCAGGCCACCAGCACCGGCAGCACGGCCAGGCGCCAGCCGTAGCGCTCGATCATCCAGGCGGCCACCGGCAGGAAGATCAGCTGCCCGGTGGCGGAACTGGCGGTCAGGATGCCGATCACCAGGCCACGATGCTGGTCGAACCAGCGGTTGGCAACCACGGCGCTCAAGACCAGCGCGGTCATGCCGGAGCCGACGCCGAGCATGATGCCCCAGAACAGCACCAGATGCCAGAACTCGGTCATCTGGGTCGCCAGCGCCATGCCGGCCGCCACCAGCATCAACGCGGTGACGACGACATTACGCAGGCCGAAGCGTTCCATCAGGATGGCCGCGAACGGCCCCATCAAACCGAACAGGGCGAAGCGCAGGGCCAGCGCCGAGGAAATCTGCTCCACGTCCCAGCCGAATTCTTTGGACAGCGGCTGCAGCAAGGCGCCCGGCAGTCCGAGCGCGGCGGACGACGACAGCGCGGTCAAAAAGGTCAGGGCCACGATCACCCAGGAAAAATGCCAACCGCGCCGGTGCAGCCAATGGGATAACGATTGTGCAAACATAAATGGTCCTCGCAATGGCGACGCGCGCAGGAAAGCGCGCTTTTCACCATTTTAAATTACGACCATAATGAATACAAGTAAAAAAATGGGTTTGACGTTGCCTCGCAGTAAAGCGCGTGGCACCGGCAAAACCCGCACACCGCTGCGGCTCAGGGGCCGGCCTATAGGCCGGCGAGGCGAAGCCCCTATCCCGGCCCCTGGGTCCGACCCTTCCGTTCGGGTTACTTGATACGCAGCGAGCTCTGGACCTTGTTGACGCCTTTAACATTGCGCGCCACATCCACAGCTTTATCCATTTCAGCCTGCGACGGCACGAAACCGCTCAGCATCACAGTGCCGTTGGTGGTTTCCACATGCACATCCAGCGATTTCAGTGCAGGCTCAGCCATCAACTCGGTTTTCACCTTGGTGGTGATGGCGGTATCGGCAACCGCATCCTTGGCCAGCTCGGTTTTCGAGCGTGCTTCGCACGATGCCTTGTCGGTGCCGCTCAGGGCGCTGCAGTCGATGCCGGTCTGGGCCACGTCGGCAGCCCGCTTGCCGGCCTTGGCGTCATTCACCCAGGCGGTGTGTTGCGATTTCGCACCGGTCAGGCAGCTGTCCTTGTCGCTGCCGCTTTTAGGCGAACACTGGGCCTTGGCCAGGTCATAGTTGGCGTCCGCCACATTGATCTGGGCTTTTTCCACCGATTTCTTGTCGTTGCGGTATTGCAGGGCGGCGGTCGATTCGGCGTTGGCGCGGTTGACCTTGGCCTGCTCCTGGCATACATCCTTGCCATTACCCGATTGTGCATCGCAGGCAGCTTTGGCGGTTTTGTAGTCGGCGTCGGATTTGTTGATGGCGGCTTTATACGCCACGGTGTCGTTGACCGGCGTCGCGGCAAAGGCGGCGCTGGCGGCTGTGGCCAGCACGAAGCAGAGTAATTTATTCATGATCGTGTCCCTCTTGTAGTGGTTGGTGGACACGATTAGACGCCTGTACAGTCATCCGCTCCGTGCGGAAACGTACAAAAATGGGAAATTCATTGATCTTGCAACAAGCCCTGCTGCCACAGGCGGTCGGCCTGTTCGAACAGCGGCAAGCCGGCGGCGAAAGCGGCGCCGGTCGGCGCGAGTTGCAGCCAGGCCAGGGTGCTGTGACTGCCGGTGGCAGGCAAAGGCTGGCGCACCTGGCGCATCCAGTCGGCCACGGTGGCGTACTGGGTCGGGTGACGCTGCTGTATCCAGGCCAGCGCCACCAGATCGGCATACCCTTCCTCGCGGCGGGTGTCGCGCAGCGCGTGGATGGTGTGGACAGCGTCGGCATCGTCAGCGGGCGCCTGGCCCTCTTCGAAACCGGACGGCACCGCGTGCCACACGCCTTGCGCATAACGCCAGCAATGGCCGATTTCATGCGCGACCATGGCTTCGATCATCAGCGCGCGTTGTGCGGTGGGTACATTGTCGAGGATATCTTCCGCATTCGGATTGCCGCGCATGGAGAGCACCAGCTTGCAGCGGCCGCTGTGATAACCCAAGGCCAGCGGCACATCGGTGGGCCGCGCCTGCGGTTGCACCGTGATGTCGAGCGGCAGTTTTAACTCCTGTTTGGCATAGTTCAGCACGGCGGAACCAGCCTTCAGCCAGCGCATTTCCACCTCGGTCAACTCGGCAGCGCGAGTCAGGCCGGGAACCAGGCTGGAAGCCAGCAACAGCAGTGGGAATAAGGTGCGCTTGATCATGGTGATCAAACTGTAGCATGCACCGGGCAAAAATTATTGCCCGGTGGCAGGTATATTACTACGTAGAAAAACTTGAATGTTTACTTGCCCAACAAGGTGTTGGCGGTCTTGAATTCCGGACGGATGTCGTTCGGTACAGCTTTCATTTTATCCAAGCCTTTTTGCACGTCCGGACGGATCACCACGTACTTGCTCATCATGTCCTTGGCGCGCGCATAGTCGCCGGTGGCTTCGATGGTCAGGAACTCGCGGTCGAGGTCGATCACGGCCTGCTTGATCTTGCGGAAGTCGACCGAGAACGTGCCGTCGCCGTGCGAGACGAAGCCGCCCTTGTCGAGCAGGTAGTTGACCTGGATCGCCATGCCGCGCGCGTGCGAATCGGTCAGGCCGAAATGCAGCGTGCGGAAGGCCGAGGCCAGGAAGGTGATGTAGAGCTTGCGCTCGGCCGCCTGGCCCTGCCCCAGCGTGCCTTTCAGCTGGCCCTGGTCCATCATGTAGGCCAGCGCGTACAGGCCGGTGATGTCGGCTTTGGCTTCCTCGATGGTCGAATAGGCTTCCTTCAAGTCCTGGCGCGGCGTCGATTCCTTGCCGTCGTTCCTGGTGATGTGCGGGCCCAGGCCATGGGTGATTTCGTGCGCCAGGATGTGGGTGAAGAAGGAATCGAAATCAACATCCTTCTGGTCGGCCGGACGCAGCACCAGTTTGGAGATCGGCGTCAGCGTGGATTTGAATTTGGCCTGCTGCACGTTCTTCAGCATCACGCGCTTGGAGCCGCGCTGGCTGATAATGCGCTCGTCGTTCGGCAGATTGTAAGCGGCCGTCTGCACGCCCATATTGCCGTCGCCGGCGCCGTACACCTGGTTGACCACCACCATCGGCGCCAGCGCGCCGACTTTCGGATTGCGGTACTGCGCATCCAGCGGCAACTTGTCTTCGAGCTCCTGCATATGCTTGGCGAAGAAGTCCAGCTTCTGGGTTTCCTTCTGGTCGCGGATGTTCACATAGGCTTCGAACGCGGCCTTGTAGCCGAACAGTTCGTCGTTATAGGTTTCGTAGGGGCCGATGGTGATGTCGACCGGCGAATCGAGATCCATCCACGCGAAGTCGGAAGCCAGGTAGTCGTTGCTCAGGAAGGCATCGGCGCGCAGGTCGAGGAATTTCTTCAGCGAGGCGTTGTCGGTATCGGCGGCGGCCTGCTTCAGCAGGGCGGCGGCTTGTTCCAGGTCGGCCTTGTATTCATCGGCATACTTCACGGTGGTGAACAGACCGTCCTGGTTCTTGCGGATGGTGGTGAAGAACCACTGCGCCTGCTCCTTGTCGACCGCCGGCAAGGCATTCATCCAGGTGTCCAGTTCGGCCTTGGTGGCGCCTTCGGGATAGAAGTTGCCGCCTTCCGGTTTCTTGGCCGGGATCTTGATGCCGCCAACTTCGGCCGGCAGGAAGGATTGATGATCGTCGAGGATCGACCACGGGCCTTTGTTGAGCCAGAAGTAGTTCAGGCGGGCCTTGCCGAGCGGCGTGGTGTCTTTTTGCAGCGCTGCCCACAATGCCTCGTTGCCGGACCAGCGCTGGCGCAGTTGCAGCACATCGACAATCTTGGCCGCCTCGATCAACTTGGCGATGGCTTTCTTGTCGCCGGCGGAGAGGTGGCTGGTGTCGGCGGTCAGCGCTACGGGTGCGTAGCGCTTGCTCATTTTATTGAGATCGATCACGCCGGCGGGTGCGGCGTAGGCGCTGGCACATGCGATAGCGATAGCCAGCGGGAGCAGGATTTTTTTCATGTGGTCCTCTTGTGGAGTGAGGACCATATTGTAAAGCACAACATCAACGCTTAGGACCAGCGGCATGGTTGCCGCTGGCCTCACTCGCTTAATCGTTACTGCGTCTTGATCGCGCCGTTCTGCGCCACCTGCGACAGCTGCGCCGAAGGCTGCCAGCCGGCGCCCAGCGCGCGCGCCACCGAGACGGCCGCCAGCAGGCGCTGGGTGTTGATCTGCACCGCTGCGCGGTCGGCCGCCAGCGAGCTGCGCTGCGCGTCGGTGACGTCGAGGTAGGTCGAGACGCCGCGCTCGTAGCGCGCCCGCGCCACCAGGTAGGCGCGCGCCGCCGCCACTTGCGAGGCTTGCTGCGCTTCGCCCTGCATCTGGCGCTGCTGCACGTCCGACAGCGCGTCTTCCACCTCGCGCAGCGCGGTCAGCAGCTTGGTCTGGTGATTGGCCACGGCTTCCTCGTAGCGCGCCTTGGCGATCGCCAGGTTGGCCTTGTTGCGGCCACCGTCGAAGATCGGCAGCGACAGCGCCAGCGGACCAACGCTGAACTGGCGCGCATCGCCCTTGGCCAGGTTGCTCAGGCTTTCAGACGCAAAACCGAAATTGCCGGTCAGCGAGAACGAAGGATAGAAAGCGCCTTCCGCCACGCCGATCTGCGCATTGGTGGCGCGCAGGGTCGCCACGCTGCCCGCCAGGTCGGGACGCTGCGCCAGCACGCTGGCCGGCAGTCCGACCGGAATCGCCGGCGGTTGCGGCAGCACTGCTGCATCGGCGTTGGCCGCCGTCAGCATGGCCGACGGCGAGGCGCCCACCAGGGTCGCCAGGCTGTGTTCCAGCAGGTTGCGCTGACGCTGTACTTCATGCAGGTCGGCCTGCGCATTGGCGCGCTCGATGCGCGCACGCGACACATCCAGCTCATTCGACAAGCCGGCGTCAAAGCGCGCGGTGACCAGTTCCTCGGTTTCGCGGCGGGTATCCAGCGCGCCTTTCAGGATGGCGAGTTCGGCGTCCATGCCGCGCAGCTGCCAATAGGTGGTGGCCAGTTGCGACGACAGCACCAGCAGCACGCCGTCGCGGTCCGCTGCCGCCGCCAGCGCCTGCGCGTCGGCGGCTTCCACCAGGCGGCGCACGCGGCCCAGCAGATCGATCTCATACGAGAAGCTGGAACCGACCGCGTAGTTGTTACCCTTGATCGAGCGATGGCCCAGCGCCAGTCCCTGCGAGGTCTCGGCCGAGGTGCGCGAGTTCGAGATGCCGGCGTTGACGCTCAACTGCGGCTGCTCGGCGGCGCGCGTCACACCGGCCTGCTCCAGCGCCTGCAACAGGCGTTGTGCAGCGGCCTTCACGCTCGGATTGTCGCGCAGCGCGGTTTCTTCCAGGCGGTTCAGGGTGGCGTCGCCGAACACGGTCCACCATTGCGCCGGCAGATGGGCTGCATTGGAAGCTGCATAGTCGCCGGCTTGCGGCAGGTGGCGGAACGAGGCGTCGGCAACGGCGGCCGGCGCCTTGAAGTCGGTGCCGACGGTGGCGCAACCGGTTGCCGCAACGGCCAGGGATACAGCGAGCGTCAGGCGCTTCAGAGCTGAATTCAACATGATTACCTCTTAAATTGATTGTATTAGTGAGCGCCGCCGCCACCGCCACCCGAAGGGGCTTTGACTTTGTCCGAGAACCACAACACGCCGATGCAGGCAAACAGCACCATCGCCACCAGGAAGAAGCCGTCGTTGTAGGCCATCACGTAAGACTCGCGGCGCACGATGCCGTCGACCGCCTTCAGCGCCATGTCCGAGGCGGTGGCGCTGTCGAAGCCCTTGGCGATGAAGGACGAGGTCAGCGCGCTCAGTCGCTCCTGCGTCGCCAGCGCGTAGGCGCTCACCGATTCGCCGATGCGCACCGAGTGGAAGTGCTCACGCGTGGTCAACGCGGTAGCCAGCAGCGCGATGCCGATCGAACCGCCCAGGTTGCGGGTCATGTTGATCAGGCTAGAAGCCGACGGCATGTCCTTTGGCTGGATGCCGTTCATCGCGAAGTTCGACAGCGTCAGCATCACGAACGGTTGGCCCAGCGCGCGCACGATCTGCGACAGCAGCAGCTGGTCGTAGCCGGTGGTGGCATCCATATAGGAGTTCATCAGGCAGGAGCCGCCGAACAGCAACAGGCCGAAGGAACACAGGATGCGGTTGTCGATCTTCGACGACAGCTTGGCCACGAACGGCATGATGAACAGCTGCGGCAGGCCGGCCCACATGATCACTTCGCCGATCTGCATCGGCGAATAGCCGGGGATCTGCGCCAGGAACAGCGGCAGGATGAAGGACGAACCGTACAGGCCCATGCCCATCGCCATCGACAGCGCGGTAGCGGCGGCGAAGTTGCGGCGTCCATACAGGCCGAGGTTCACAAACGGCTGCTTGTGCATGGTGCTGTTCACCACCCAGCCCAGCAGCCCGACCAGCGACAGCGCGGCAAAAGTGATGATGAACGAGGAATCGAACCAGTCCTTCGAGTTGCCCTCTTCCAGGAAGATGGTCAGGCAGCCCAGGCCCAGCGCCATGAAGAAGATGCCCAGCCAGTCGGCATTGAACAACGCCGACAGGTTCGACTTCTCTTTATCCAGACCGACCGCGATGCCGCCGATCAGCAGCAGTCCCGGCACCCAGTTGATGTAGAAGATCGACGGCCAGCCATACAGCTCGCTCAGGTAGCCGCCCAGCGTCGGTCCCATGGACGGCGCCAGCGTGGCGGTCAGGCCGAAGATCGCCATGCCGGTGGCGCGTTTCGACGGCGGCAGCTTGGCCATCACCAGCGTCATCGCCATCGGAATCAGCGCGCCGCCGGTAAAGCCCTGCAGCATGCGGAAGGCGATCATGCTTTCCAGGTTCCAGGCGAAGCCGCACAACGTGGAGAACACCAGGAACAGCGCGGTGGTGCCCATCATGTAGTTGCGCATGCCGAACACGCGCACGAACAAGCCGGTCATCGGAATCACGATGATCTCGGCCACCAGGTAGGCGGTGGCGATCCACGAGCCCTCTTCCTGCGTCGCCGACAGCGTGCCGAGGATGTCCTTCAGCGAGGAATTGGTGATCTGGATATCGAGCACCGCCATGAAGGCGCCCATCATGCCGGCGGCAACCGCCATCCAGGTGCGGGCGGAGACCTTCTCGCTCGGCGCCGGCGGGACGAACGTGCCCCCGCCGCCCGGCGTATCGATAGTGGTACTGGCCATCAGCGGCTCCTTGGATTAACGAGCTTCTTTCTGGTTGATCGCCACTTCGGCGATCGCCGACATGCCCGGCACCAGGCGGCCGCTCAGGGCCTTCACGTCTTCCGGCTTGAACACCACCTTGACCGGCACGCGCTGCACGATCTTGGTGAAGTTGCCGGTGGCGTTATCGGCCGGCAGCAGCGCGAACTGCGCGCCCGAGGCCGGCGAGAAGCTGTCCACCTTGCCGACCAGTTCCTTGCCAGGAATCGCATCGATGGTGACTTTGACTTCCTGACCGATCTTCATTTCAGCCAATTGGGTTTCCTTGAAGTTCGCGGTCAGCCAGACGTTTTCCTGCACGATGGCGGTCAGCTGCTGGCCGGGCTGCACGCGCTGGCCCACTTCGACGGTGCGCTTGCCGATACGGCCCGACACCGGCGCCAGCACCTTGTTGTAAGCCATCTGCTGCCTGGCGTCCTTCAACTGCACCTGCAACACGGCGATCTGCGCGTTCAACACTTCGCGCGCCGACTTGGCCGAGGCGATCTGCGCCTTGGCGGCGGTGGCGCTGTCCTTGCGCGCCGCCACGTCGGCGGTGGCGCCGGCACGGGCGGCGACGGCGGCATCGAGTTCCGCTTTCGACACGGCTTTCATCTGGCTGTTATACAGCTGGCCGTAACGGTCGGCGTCCTGCCTGGCGCGCACCAGCTGCGCTTCCGACTGCGCCACCTGGGCGGCGGCGGCACTGGCTTGCGCCTGCACCTGCGCGACTTGCGCGTCCGATTGCAGCACCTGCTGCTGGACCGAGGCGATCTGCGCCTGGATCTGTTCCACTTTCACGCCCTGGTCGAAGGGATCGAGTTCGGCGATCACATCGCCTTCCTTGACCAGTTGGTTGTCGTCGATCAGCACCTTGGTGACCACGCCGGCGATGCGGGTCGAGACCGGATGCACATGACCGGCCACGTAGGCATTCTCGGTCTCGACATAGAAATGGCTGCGATACCACATGCGTCCGCCGGCGGCCAATGCGGCCAGCGCAACGATGGCGGCCACCACCAGCACGCGGCGGTTCGGTGGCTGCGGCGCCGCTGGAGCTGCGGCAGAAACGGGGGGCACGGCACTGAGTTTTTGTTCTTGAGTGGACATGAAGAGCTCCAGGGGAAATGAAATGAGGTAGGTGCATTATCGCTGGTTTACATCCAAAGTCAAGAAATGAAACGATTGCATTTCATTTTTTTTTGGACTAGCATGTCGGCATTCGTTATCATCCCCACCGCCATGAATAACACCGACCCGACCGAAGCCGCTGCGCTGGAAGAGCAAGATTGCGCAGAAGGCACTTCTTCTGAAAATTGCTTCGGCAAGGCGGCCGGCCGCCCGCGTGCCGCCGACAAGGCCGCGCGCCGCGCCGCGCTGCTGCATACGGCCGGCCATCTGTTCCTGGCCAAGGGCTACAGCAAGGTCAGCCTTGAAATGATCGCCCGCGAAGCACACGTGGCGGTACGCACCATCTACGTCCAGTTCGGCGGCAAGGCCGGGCTGCTGAACGCCGTCATCGCCGACGGCCGCGCGCGCTTCTTTGGCGGCATGGACAATATGGAAACCGATCCGCGCCCGATGGAGGAAATTCTCGGCGACTTCTCGCTGCGCTTCCTGGAACTGATTTCGATGTCCACCTTCTGCAACCTGCACCGCATGGTGGTGGCCGAAGCCAAGAGCACGCCGGAGCTGGCCGAAACCTTCTTCCAGGCCGGCCCCCTGCGCACCCGAGAAGAGCTGGGCCGCTTCTTCGCCCGCCCCGACATCCGCGCCCAACTGCGCGGCGACGTCCGGCCGGAGGTGCTGCCGGTGTTCCTGACCAACTGCATCATGGGCGACCACATGACGCGGCTGTTGTTCCCAAGCGAGCAGCCGCCGTCGACCGAAGAGCTGCGCACCCGCGCGGCCGAAGGCCTGGAATTGTTCCTGCGCGGCGTGAAACGCTAAACCACGCCACAGTTTTGCTATTTGTTCTATACTAATTTTTTATAAATTGGAGCAACGATGAGCAAGACGAATCGCCTGGACTGGAGCAAGCAAATTACGCTCATGAACGAACGCATCAAGAGCTTCCAGGCCAACCCAGGCCAGGAGCAGCTGGACGCCGTCGTCAACGAGCTGAACGCCTACGCCGAAGCAGCGCGCAGCGGCGGCATCGAAATCCCGGCCCGCTTCACCGTCAACTGAACATGAGCGCGCTGCGCTGGGTCCTGCTGGCCCTGATCCTGACGGTCGCCGGTGCGACAGCGCACTACCACGAACGCAATCCCGAACGGCGCGCGCTGACCGATTCCGTGCGCCAGCGCGACGGCTCGCCCGGCGCCTACGCCAAGCTGAGCGACGGCGTCACCTATTACGAGGCGGCCGGCCCGGCCGAGGGCCGCGTGGCGGTGCTGGTGCACGGCTTCTCGGTGCCATCCTACATCTGGGATCCGACCTTCGCCGCCCTGCGCGATGCCGGCTACCGCGTCATCCGCTACGACCTGTACGGACGCGGCATGTCCGACCGGCCCGATGCCGCCTACGACGGCGCCTTCTACGACCGCCAGCTCGACGAGTTGCTGAAATCCCTCAAGGTGGACGGCAGGATCGATTTGTTCGGCCTGTCCTTCGGCGGCTACGTGAGCGCCCACTACGCGTCTACGCATCCGCAGCGGGTGCGCAGCCTGACCTTGGTCGATCCGTCGAACAGCGCACCGGTGATTCCGTGGCAGCTGGCCACGCCGCTGCTGGGACGCTACCTGTTCCAGACCGGCGCCGTGCCCACCATGGCGGACCACCAGAGCAGCGACTTCCTGCATCCCGAACAATTTCCCGGCTGGGCCGATCGCTATCGCCCGCAAATGGAGTTCTACGGATTCGGCCGCGCGCTGTACCGTTCGCGCATCAGCCTATCCAAAGAAAACTTCGACGCCATCTACGCCAACATCGCCAAGGCCGGCACGCCGGTGCATCTGGTATGGGGCAAGCAGGATCCGGTGATTCCGGTGGCGCAAGCGGCGCGCATCCGCCAAGCGATTCCGGCGCTGGAGTACCGCGAGATCGACCAATCCGGCCACCTGCCGCACATGGAGCAGACGGCGATCTTCAACCACGACATGCTAACCTGGCTGGCGGCCCACCCATGAAGATACGCACCCTGCAAGCCGACGACGTCGAGCGCCTGCTGGCGTTCGAACTGGCCAACCGCAGCTGGTTCGAACAGCATGTGGAGGCACGCGATCCGACCTTCTACTCGCCGGCCGGGGTGGCCACGCACATCGCCGACTACCTGGACAGCCACGCGGCCGGCGAGATGCACCCGTGCGTGCTGACCGCCGACGACGGCGCCGCCATCATCGGCCGCGCCAACCTGCGCCAGATCGACCGCGTGGCCGGCAACGGCGAGGTTGGTTACCGCATCGCCCACAGCGAAGCGCGCAAGGGCTTGGCCAGCCTGGCGCTGGCGCACCTGCAACAGGTGGCGCGCACGCAGTACGGCCTGCGCATACTCAACGCATGGATCTCCGAGCATAACGCCGGATCAAAACGGGTGATGGATAAATGCGGCTTCACCCGCGACGCATTGGCTGCGCCGCAGCTGGTACAAGTGCATGGCGTGGATCACGCCTCCCACCTGTACCAGTGCCGCTTATAGACGTTATTTGCCGCGCGACTGCGCAACCAAGGCATCCAGCACCTGCAAGGTAGCGGCGCCCAGTTGCGGACGTGGGATGCCCGGATTGCTGGCGTCGACCATGCTCGGATTGGTCACGTAGCGGCCGGCGACCACCATGGTCGGCGTGCTGGTCACCTCGTAGGCACCGGCCACGCGGCCGGCGTTTTTCAGGCGCGTCATCACCGCGAACGAGTTATAGGTTGCGGTGAACTTTTCCTTGTCCACGCCATTCTTGGCGGCCCAGTCGATATTGTCCGCGTCGCTCTTCAAGCGCTTGCGCTCGACGTGCCAGGTGTTCAGGATCTTGGCGTGCAGCTGCTCTTCCAGCTTCATCGCTTCCAGCGTCAGGAACATATGCGCTTCCGGATCGTTCTCGCCGGTCAGCGGCAGGTGGATGCGGCGGAAGCTGATGTTGTCGCCCTGCTTCTTGACCCACTCCAGCATGGCAGGCTCCAGCGCGTAGCACGCCGGGCAGTGATACATGAAGAACTCGATCACTTCCACCTTCTTGCCCTGCGCCTGCACCGGCTGCGGGGTTTTCAGGGTGGTGTACTCGGCGCCGTTGCGCGGCGCGGTCGGCGAGGCAAACGCAGTGGCGGCGCACAGGCCGGCGACTACCAGGGCAATCTTCAACAAACGCATAACGATCCTCTCAATAGCAAAGACAGCAGATTATCACTTCTGCGGCGGCCGCGCCTCTAATCCGGCGATATCCTGCATCAGCGCGATCAGGTGCTTGGCGCCGAGGCCGAGCGGCCTGTCGTTCAGCCACACCACGTCCACCCACAGCCGCAGCGCGTTGCTCATGTGGGCAAAGCCGATGTGCAGCAACTCGCCGCGCTCCAGCAGCGGCGCCACCTGGCGCAGCGGCAGATAGGCCCAGCCCACGCCGGCGCGCACCAGGCTCAATGTGGCCAGGTGGCTGTCGGTGCGCCACAGTTTGCGCGAGATGAGCACGCGCTGGTCGGCCTCCGCCATGTCGCGGCTGACGATGGCGATCTGCCGCAGGTCGACCAGGTCTTCCAGCCGGATGCCGCCCTTGCACTCCTGCGCCAGCTTGTGGCGCGGCGAAATCACCGGCACCAGCACCTCGCTGCCGAGCTCCTGGAAGCTCTCGCGGTCGTCCACGCGCGTGCGCTCATAGATCAGCGCCAGCTGCGCGGTGCCGTCGTGCAGCATGCGCAGCGCGTCGTCCTGTGGCGCCGACAGCACCGCCACTTCCAACGACGGGAATTCCTCGGCCAGCCGCGCCAGCGGTTCGCTCCACGGCGCCGACAACAGCTCCGGCGCAATCGCCAGCGTCAGGCGGCGTTCCAGTCCCTGATGCAGCGACAGCGCGTGCGCCTGCAGCCGGCGCAGCTGGCCGGCCATCTGCCGCGCCTCCGCCTCCAACGCGCGCGCCGACTCGGTGGGCCGCACCTCGCGCGAACTGCGCTCGAACAGAGTGAGATCGAGTTCCGCCTCCAGCTGGGCGATGGCCATGCTGACCGCAGACGGCACCCGCCCCAGCGCCCGCGCGGCCGCCGAGAAGGAGCCGTGATCGAGCACCGCCAGGAAAATCGCGATGTTGTCGGATGAAAAAGCCATATCGCCTACTCTATCAGAAAAATTGATAGCTACTGACTTTGGTTATCAGTGGAACTCTCATATCATGCGGTCTGTTGTTCAGCACAAAGGAAATACCATGCAAGGCCTGAAACGCAGAGTTGTCTACGTCACCATGTTTGAACTGATCGCCGTCGGTCTGACCAGCAGCCTGCTGATCTTCGGCGGCCACGACGTCAGCCACGCCGGCGTCGCCGCCGTCGCCTCCTCGCTGATCGCCGTGGTGTGGAATTTCGCCTTCAACGCCATGTTCGAAGCATGGGAAGCGCGCCAGGCCACGCGCGGGCGCAGCTGGAAACGCCGCGCCGCCCACGCCATCGGCTTCGAAGGAGGCCTGGTACTGGCGCTGGTGCCGCTGTTCGCCTGGTGGCTGGGCATCACGCTGTGGGAGGCGCTGGTGCTCGACATCGGCCTGCTGCTGTTCTTCATGGTCTACACCTACATCTTCAGCCTGGCGTTCGATCGCGTGTTCGGACTGCCCGCATCGGCGCAGGGCTGAGCTACAATCAGCGACGCTCATCCACCTGGAGGTATGTCGCATGAAATTGAAACCGTTCGCGTTTGCAGTGATGGCTTTGGCATTTGGCGCTGCGCGCGCCGAAGGCCTGTCCCCGATTGAGCAGAAAATCGTCGCCGAAGTGAAGGCGCATTCCGCGCAGGGGCTGGAGCTGCTGGAACGCTCGGTCAACATCAACAGCGGCACCATGAACCACGAGGGCGTGCGCGCCGTGGGCAAGCTGTTCGACGAACAGTTCACGGCGCTGGGCTTCGCCACGCGCTGGGCCGACATGCCGGCCTCGATGCAGCGCGCCGGCCATCTGATCGCCACGCGCGAAGGCAAGCAAGGCAAGCGCCTGCTGTTGATCGGCCACCTCGATACCGTGTTTGAAAAAGACAGCCAGGTGCAGCTGTGGCAACGCAAGGGCGACCGCGTGCGCGGCCAGGGCGTGAACGACATGAAGGGCGGAGACGTGATCATTGTCGAAGCGCTGCGCGCCTTGCACCGCTTGGGCGCGCTGGACAACACCACCATCACCGTGGTGTTCAGCGGTGACGAGGAAAACGCCGGCGACCCGATCGAGATCTCGCGCGCCGACATGGTGAGCGCCGCCAAGCGCAGCGACATCGCCCTCGCCTTCGAGGGCACGGTGCGCAACAAGGAGGGCAAGGACACCGGCACCATCGGCCGCCGCGCGTCGTCATCGTGGGAATTGAAGGTGACCGGCAAGCAGGGCCACTCCAGCGGCATCTTCACCGAGAGCGCCGGCTATGGCGCGGTGTATGAAGCGGCGCGCATTGTGGACGGCTTCCGCCAGCAGGTGATCGAGCCGGACCTGACCTTCAGTCCCGGCCTGATCGTCGGCGGCACCGACACCACCGTCAACGCACTGGGCACCGTGGCCCAGGTGGCCGGCAAGAGCAACGTCATCGCGCGCACGGCGACGGTGGAAGGCGACCTGCGCTACCTGAGCTACGAGCAGCGCGACCGCGCCCACGCCAAGATGAAGGCCATCGTTGCGCAGAATTTGCCGGGCACCAGCGCCAGCATCAGCTTCCACGACGCATATCCGCCGATGTCGCCGACCGCCGGCAACCTGGCGGTGTTGAAGGTGTACTCGCAAGCCAGCAAGGATGCGGGACTGGGCGAGATCCCCGCCCTGCCGCCGGGCCAGCGCGGGGCCGGTGACGTGCAGTTCGTCGCCCCGCTGATCGACAGTCTGGACGGCCTCGGCGCCGTCGGCAACGGCTCGCATTCGCCGGACGAAGACCTGGAAATCGCCTCCATCGAACGCGCCACCATCCGCACCGCGATCCTGCTATACCGCCTGACACGCTAAGCGAAGTAGATCCCGCTTACGGCGACACGACATACTCCAGCATCACACATCCATTAATTGCCGCGTGCAGCGCCCAGGTCATCAATATGGCCCGGGCGTGTGAGCGCGCCATGTGCATGAAGTAGATGTAGCCGAAGATGATGCCTGCGCCGAATCCAAAGAAGAGTGATCCGCCGACTGCTTCCGGGCGATAGTGCGCGAGCCCAAAAGGCACCACAATGATTAATCAAAAGCAAAACGAAGAACCACGCGACCTCACTCGCTGCCGGATACCGCTGTGCCAAATGCTTCACCAGAGCTCTCCCGGGCGTGGACAAATAGCCAGTGTAAGTTGCGCGCAAGTGCGCAGAGGCGACATAGATCAAACTCTGGCGAGATAGTGAGTGCTAGCATAAATCCTCTCCCCATCAACGCGAGGCAAACATGCGCTATCTGGACAATTTGGAAAAGCACATCGCGCAAAGGTTGAAATCCAACGTGAAGATGCGGCTGTATTTTTTCCTCATCATGACGGTCGGCAGCACGCTGGGCTCAATGGGCGTCATTGGTAGCATGATCGAGGTGCCGGATATAGGCAGTCCTGCAACCATATTCATCCTGATGTGTGCCGCACTCCTATGCTATCTGGCGATATGGCTGTACATCAAAAAACTTGCTTCCCGTGGCTGATCACATGGCAGATCAAACTCTACCAGAGTTGTCAGTGCTAACATCACTTGATCAAATAGGAGGATTCATGGAACCCTCAACAGTAGTCAACAGCGACGGCACCGTCACCATTCCGGCAGAAATACGGGAGGTTTACGGCATCCATGCAGGCGCCGAAGTGCATTGCGTCATGAACGGCTATCAACTGGAAATGCGCATCATCGGCACCAAACTGCCCAAGCCAAAAACCAAACCGGTCAGCGGCTTCGGCATGATAAAAAGTGACCTACCGCCAATGCCGGTCGACTTTGATGTAGCGGAACTATTCAAACGATAATAGGACTGGGCACCAACGTCCTCGCCCGTTACTACATCCATGATGGCAACGACGCTGAAGCCCAACGCCAGCGTCTGGCGGCACAACGCCTGATCGACTCAGAAGAACCGCTCGCTATCTGCAAAACTGTAATTATCGAGCTGGAGTGGGTGATGCGAGGACGCTACGGCATGAGGCGCACGGCTATCATCGCTGTCTTTCAGCATATGCTCAGTTTGGCGCATGTGACGTTCGAACATCGCCCCGTCCTCACTCAAGCGCTGGCAAACTACCAGCGTGGCATCTCCTTTACCGATGCACTGCACCACGCCAGCTACATCAATTGTGACAGCATGGCCTCTTTCGACGACCGTAAATTCGCCCGCCGCGTTGCCAAGCTGGGACTGCATCCGTCAGTGTTAATCCTGCGTTGAGTTAGTCCGCTGCGGCGTCGATCGCGCGGCGGGACCAGATGAGGAGTTGTTCGGGGTCGTCGAGGAGGAATTCGGGGGCGGTGTAGAATTTACGGACGGTGACTTCGCCCTTTTTGGTGTTGTACTTGAAAGGCTGCCCACCGTTGGCTTCGAACTCGGCGCGGGTGGCGTCGCTCACGCGCAGGTAGAGCGTGCTGCCGATGACCCAGGCGAACTGGCGGCCGTGGTAGTTGATCGAGCGGCCGCCGAAAAACGCGCTGGTGCTCAGTAAGCCAAGCGGCGCAAGCTGTTCTTCGATGTAACCGATAAATTCCGCGTTCGCTGCCATTCACGTCTCCAAATGAAAAAAGCCGGGAACAAGTCCCGGCTTTCATGATACTGCTGCTTAGCGCTTGCGCGGTGGCGGTAGATCGGTGCAGACGCCTTCGTAGACTTCCGCCGCCATGCCGATCGATTCGCCCAGCGTTGGGTGCGGGTGGATCGTCTTGCCGATGTCGGTGCCGTCGGCGCCCATCTCGATCGCCAGCGCGATCTCGCCGATCATGTCGCCGGCATGCGTGCCCACCATCGTGCCGCCGATGATCCGATGCGTTTCAGCGTCGAACAGCAGCTTGGTGAAGCCTTCGGCGCGGCCATTGGCCACGGCGCGGCCGCTTGCCGCCCAAGGGAAGTGGCCCTTCTCGACCTTGATGCCCTTGGCTTTTGCTTCGTCCTCCGTCACGCCTACCCACGCCACTTCCGGATCGGTGTAAGCCACCGATGGAATCACCTTCACATCGAAGTGCGACTTCTGGCCCGCTGCGGCTTCCGCCGCCACGTGGCCTTCGTGCACCGCCTTGTGCGCCAGCATCGGCTGGCCCACCAGGTCGCCGATGGCGAAGATGTTCGGCACGTTGGTGCGCATCTGGCTATCGACCGGGATGAAGCCGCGATCGGTCACCACCACGCCAGCCTTGTCGGCGGCGATCTTCTTGCCGTTCGGGCTGCGGCCAACGGCCACCAGCACCAGGTCGTAGACCTGCGCTGGTGGCGCTGCAACGCCGGCTTCCGCTGCTTCGAACGTGACTTTGATCCCTTCCGGCAGCGCTTCAACGCCAACGGTTTTGGTCTTGGTCATGATATTGTCGAAGCGGGCTTCGTTGTACTTCTGCCAGACCTTGACCGCATCGCGGTCGGCGCCTTGCATCAAGCCGTCCATCATTTCAACCACGTCGATGCGCGCGCCGAAGGTCGAGTAGACGGTAGCCATTTCCAGGCCGATGATGCCGCCGCCGATGACCAGCATGCGTTTCGGGATCTGACGCAGTTCCAGCGCGCCGGTCGAATCGACGATGCGTGGATCTTCCGGCACGAACGGCAGCTTCACCACCGACGAACCGGCGGCGATGATGGCCTGCTTGAACTGCACCACTTTCTTGGTGCCGTCGTTGGCGGTGACTTCGATGTGGTTCGCGCTCAGGAACTGGCCAACGCCCGTGACAACCTGCGTCTTGCGTGCCTTGGCCATGCCGGCCAGGCCGTTGGTCATGTTCTTGATGACGCTTTCCTTGTGCTTGCGCACTTGGTCGATGTCGATGGTCGGCTTGGCGAAGGTCACGCCGGTCTTGGCCATGTGCGAGGTTTCGTCGATCACGGCGGCCACGTGCAGCAGCGCCTTTGATGGGATGCAACCCACGTTCAGGCACACGCCGCCCAGCACGTCGTAACGTTCGACCAGCACGGTGTTCAGGCCCAGGTCCGACGCACGGAACGCAGCCGAGTAGCCGCCAGGGCCGGAGCCCAGCACCATCATGTCGCAGTCGATGTCGACCTGGCCGGTATAGCTGCTACCGGCCGGCACGACGATCGGTGCGGCTGGTGCGGCTGGTGCAGCGGCCGGCGCAGGAGCGGCAGCAGCCGGCGCCGGCGCAGCGGAAGGAGCAGCAGCGGCGGCACCGTCGGCAGCTTCCACCACCAGCAGCGCAACGCCTTCCTTGACCTTGTCGCCAACCTTGACGCGCAGTTCCTTCACCACGCCGGCGTGCGACGATGGGATTTCCATGCTGGCCTTGTCCGACTCCACCGTAATCAGCGACTGATCAACCTTGATCGTGTCGCCAACCTTGACCATCACTTCGATTACTTCTACTTCCGCGAAGTCGCCGATATTCGGCACTTTTACTTCTGTGCTCATAGTGGCTCCTTACAGCAGAATTTTACGCATGTCGCCGAGCACTTCGCTCAGGTACACGGAGAAGCGCGCGCCCATCGCGCCATCGACCACGCGGTGGTCGTAGGACAGCGAGGTACCCATCATCAAGCGCGGCTGGAAGGCTTTGCCATCCCACACCGGCTTGATCGATGCCTTGGACAAGCCCAGGATCGCCACTTCCGGCGCGTTCACGATAGGCGTGAAGTGCGTGCCGCCGATGCCGCCCAGCGACGAGATGGTGAAGGTCGCGCCTTGCATGTCGGCCGGTTTCAGCTTGCCTTCGCGCGCTTGCAGCGACAGCTCGGTCATTTCCTTGGCGATCTGCGTGACCGATTTCTGGTCGGCGTTTTTCACCACGGGTACTACCAGGCCGTTCGGCGTGTCGGCGGCGAAGCCGATGTTGTAGTACTTCTTCAGAATCAGGTTCTCGCCCTTTGCGTCCAGCGACGAATTGAAGGTCGGGAATTTCTTCAGCGCGGCGACCGATGCCTTGATCACGAAGGCCAGCATGGTGAGCTTGGTGGCGTCCTTGTTCTTGGCGGTGGCGGCGTTCGATTCAACGCGGAACGCTTCCAGGTCGGTGATGTCGGCGTCGTCGAATTGCGTGACGTGCGGGATCTGCACCCAGTTGCGGTGCAGGTTGGGACCGGAGATCTTCTTGATGCGCGACAGCGGCAGCAGTTCGGTTTCGCCGAATTTGCTGAAGTCCAGCGACGGCCATGGCAGCACGCTGAAATTGCCGCCGCCGCCAACGCCCGAACCAGCGGCAGCGCCGACTGGTGCTGCGGTGGTGCCGGCCAGCACGCCCTTGACGTAATTCTGCACGTCCTGCTGGGTGATCCGACCTTTAGGAGCGGTGCCTGGTACTTTGCCCAGGTCCACGCCCAGTTCGCGGGCGAACTTGCGGATCGACGGCGAGGCGTGCGCCAGCTTTCCGGTCTGCACGGAGCCTTGCGAGGCCGGCGCTGCGGCGGCAGGAGCCGCTGCAGGTGCTGGCGACGGTGCGGCTGCAGGTGCAGCTGCGGCGGCAGGAGCAGCAGGTGCAGGTGCAGCAGCGCCACCGGTGGCCTCAACCACCAGCACGATCGAACCCATGGCAACCTTGTCGCCGACCTTGACCTTCACTTCCTTCACCACGCCGGCGTGCGACGATGGGATCTCCATGCTGGCCTTGTCCGATTCAACGGTCAGCAGCGATTGGTCCACCTTGATGGTGTCGCCAACCTTGACCATCACTTCGATGACTTCCACTTCCTTGAAGTCGCCAATGTCCGGCACTTTGACTTCGACCGGGCCGGCCGAAGCCGCAGGCGCGGCAGCGGGCGCCGGTACAGGGGCAGCGGCGGCTGGCGCAGGTGCAGCAGCAGCTGGTGCAGCAGCAGCAGCTGGCGCAGGTGCAGCCGCACCATCGGCCTCCACCAACAGCATCAGCGAACCCATAGCGACCTTGTCGCCGACCTTGACCTTGATTTCCTTGACCACACCAGCGTGCGACGAAGGAATCTCCATGCTGGCTTTATCCGATTCAACCGTAATCAGCGACTGGTCCACCTTGATGGTGTCACCAACCTTGATCATCAACTCGATGATTTCAACTTCCTTGAAATCGCCGATATCCGGGACTTTAACTTCCACAATGCTCATAGCGTTTGCTCCGTATTTTATTTATTGGGTCACCGGATTTGGCTTGTTCGGATCGAGGTTGTACTTGACCACGGCCTGCTCAACCACTTTCACGTCGATCTTGCCTTCTTCGGCCAGCGATTTCAGCGCGGCGACCACGATGTAGTAGCGGTTCACTTCGAAGAAATTACGCAGCGCGGCACGGGTGTCCGAACGGCCGAAACCATCGGTGCCCAGCACGCGGTAGGTGCGGTCTTTCGGAATGAAGGCGCGGATCTGTTCAGCAAACGCGCGCATGTAGTCGGTGGTGGCAACGATCGGGCCCGAAGTATCCTTCAGCAGTTGCGCCACGTATGGCACGCGCTGCTCTTTGGTCGGGTTGACCAGGTTCCAGCGTTCGGCGTCCTGGCCGTCGCGCGCCACCAGGGTCAGCGAAGGAGCGGACCAGACGTCGGCGGCGATGTTCCAGTCGTTCTTCAGCAGTTCGGCGGCGAAGATCGATTCACGCAGGATGGTGCCCGAGCCGATCAGCTGCACGCGCTGCTTCAGCGACTCGTCGCCTTTCTGCAGCAGGTACATACCTTTCAGGATGCCCTCTTCCTGGCCCGGCTTGATGCCTGGGTGGGAGTAGTTCTCGTTCATGATGGTGATGTAGTAGAACACATCTTCCTGATCTTCCACCATGCGGCGCATGCCGTCCTGGATGATCACTGCCAGCTCGTGACCGAAGGTCGGGTCATACGGCATGCAGTTCGGCACAGCCGCTGCGAACAGGTGGCTATGGCCGTCTTCGTGCTGCAGGCCTTCGCCGTTCAGCGTGGTACGGCCGGCGGTGCCGCCCATCAGGAAGCCGCGCGCGCGCATGTCGGCCGCTGCCCACACCAGGTCGCCGATACGCTGCATACCGAACATCGAGTAGTAGGTATAGAACGGGATCATCACGCGGTTGTTGGTCGAGTACGACGTCGCCGCAGCGATCCACGAGCTCATACCGCCGGCTTCATTGATACCCTCTTGCAGGATCTGGCCGGCCTTGTCTTCGCGGTAGTACATCACCTGGTCCTTGTCGACCGGCTCGTACAACTGACCTTGTTGATTGAAGATACCCACCTGACGGAACAGGCCTTCCATACCGAAGGTACGCGATTCATCGACCAGCACCGGCACGATGCGGGCGCCGACGCTCTGGTCTTTCAGCAGCGTGGTCAGGATACGCACGTAAGCCTGGGTCGACGACACTTCACGGCCTTCGGCAGTCGCATCCAGTACGTTCTGGAAGGCGCTCAGTGGCGGCACGGTCAGTTTTTCGTCGGCTTGCGGACGGCGGGCCGGTAGGTAGCCGCCCAGCGCGGCGCGGCGCTCGTGCAGGTACTTGATTTCCGGTGCGTCGTCGGCTGGCTTGTAGAACGGGATGTCGGCCAGCTTGTCGTCCGGGATAGGGATCGAGTAGCGGTCGCGCATTTCGCGCACGGCTTCGTCGGTCAGCTTCTTGGTGTTGTGCGCGGTGTTGCGTGCCTCGCCGTGCTTGCCCATGCCGAAGCCCTTGATGGTTTTCACCAGCAGAACGGTCGGTTGGCCTTTGTGTTCCTGCGCGACCTTGAAGGCGGCGTAGATCTTGTGCGGATCGTGGCCGCCACGGGTCAGGCGCCAGATATCGTCGTCGGTCATGTTGGCAACCATCTCCAGCAGCTTAGGATGCTTGCCGAAGAAGTTGGCGCGCACGTAGGCGCCGTCTTTTGCCTTGTAGTTCTGGTATTCGCCGTCGACGGTTTCCATCATCACTTTGCGCAGGATGCCTTCTTTATCCTGTTGCAGCAGGGCGTCCCAACCTGGGCCCCAGATGACTTTGACCACGTTCCAGCCGGCGCCGCGGAAGTCCGCTTCCAGTTCCTGGATGATCTTGCCGTTGCCGCGCACCGGGCCGTCCAGGCGCTGCAGGTTGCAGTTGACCACGATGACCAGGTTGTCCAGCTTTTCGCGTGCGGCCATGCCGATCGCGCCCAGCGATTCCGGTTCGTCCATCTCGCCGTCGCCGCAGAAGGCCCAAACCTTGCGGTCGGTGGTGTCGGCGATCGAGCGCGCGTGCAGGTACTTCAGGAAGCGCGCCTGATAGATCGCCATCAGCGGGCCCAGGCCCATCGATACGGTCGGGAACTGCCAGAAGTTCGGCATCAGTTTCGGGTGCGGATACGACGACAGACCCTTGCCGTCGACTTCGCGGCGGTAATGGGTCAGTTGTTCTTCCGTCAGGCGGCCTTCCAGGAACGCGCGGGCGTAGACGCCCGGCGAGGAGTGACCCTGGATGTACAGCAGGTCGCCGCCGTGGTTTTCGCTCGGCGCTTTCCAGAAGTGGTTGAAGCCGATGCCCAGCATGTTGGCCAGCGAGGCGAACGAGGACAGGTGGCCGCCGAGGTCGCCGTCAACGCGGTTGGCCTTGACCACCATCGCCATGGCGTTCCAGCGCATCCACGAGCGCAGCTTTTCTTCGTATTCGAGATTGCCTGGGCAGTGCGTTTCCAGGTGGGTAGGGATGGTGTTGACGTAAGCGGTATTAGCGGAGAACGGGATATCGGAGCCGCTCTGGCGGGCCAGGTCGATCAACCGTTCCATCAGATAATGAGCGCGTTCAGGGCCCTCTTGTTCCAGCACTGCAGCCAGTGCGTCCAACCATTCTTTGGTTTCTTGCGAATCAGGGTCGGTGTTTGCCGTTACCTGGTCAAGTTGAGCTGACATGTATTAAGTCTCCTGAGTTTGAGAGTTCGCTGATTATTTACTAATACTTTGATGACGTGTGAGGATTCTATCAGCGATTTTGTCCTTTTTCAAATTACGATAAGTCATTTCATATAGTGAAATTTCCCTATGAAAACCTTGTGCGGTGCAGCATGGCCAAACCGTCGAAAACGAGGCGGGATGCGCCTTGCGGCCTTATAATCCTGCTTTCCCTCTACCACCTTGCGTAAATCATGCCTGCTCAACTGATCGACGGAGTCGCCCTCTCCAAAAAACTGCGTGCCGAAATTGCTGCACGTGCTGCCGCCCTCACCGCCCAAGGCAAACAGCCCGGCCTGGCCGTCATTATTGTCGGTGACGATCCCGCCAGCCACGTTTATGTTCGTAACAAGGTCAAGGCGTGCGAAGACGCCGGCTTCTACTCGCTCAAGGATCAATACCCGGCCGAGCTGACCGAAGCGGCGCTGCTGGAGCGTATCGCCCAGCTGAACGCCGATCCGGCCATCCACGGCATCCTGGTGCAGATGCCGCTGCCGAAGCACATCGACCCGCACAAGGTGATCGAGGCGATCTCGGTCAAGAAGGACGTGGACGGCTACGCCGTGCTGAGCGCCGGCGAGCTGATGACCGGGCTGGACGGCTTCCGCCCATGTACGCCGTATGGCTGCATGAAGCTGATCGAGAGCACCGGCGTCGACCTGCGCGGCAAGCATGCGGTGGTGATCGGCCGCAGCAACACCGTCGGCAAGCCGATGGGCCTGCTGCTCTTGCAAGCGAACGCTACCGTCACCATCTGCCATAGCGCGACCCCGGATATCGGCCTGTACACGCGTCAGGCCGACGTGGTCGTGGCCGCAACCGGCCGCCGCAACACCTTGACTGCTGATATGGTGAAGCCGGGCGCGATCGTGATCGACGTCGGCATCAACCGCAATGAAGAAGGCAAGTTGTGCGGCGATGTGGACTTCGACGGCATCAAGGAAGTGGCATCGCACATTACGCCCGTACCAGGCGGCGTGGGCCCGATGACCATTACCATGCTGTTGATGAACACGGTGGAGGCGGCTGAGCGCGTTTAACCGTCGTTCCCGCGAAAGCGGGAACCTATGCTGAGCCAGCGTTCTATGGATCCCCGCCTTCGCGGGGACGACGCTGTAACAATGGAATTGAATATGACTGCTACTAATCCCCTGCTCGACTTCAGCGGCCTGCCGCGCTTTGACGCCATCCAGCCCGCGCACGTCACCCCGGCCATCGATGAACTGCTGGCCAAGAGCCGCGCCGTGGTCGCGCAACTGCAAGCGCCTTCGGACGACGTCAGCTGGGACGGCTTCGTCACCCCGCTGGAGAACGCCACCGAGCTGCTGGGCCGCGCCTGGGGCATCGTCAGTCATCTGAACAACGTGGTGGACACGCCCGAACTGCGCGCCGTCTACAACGAGAACCAACCCAAGGTCACCGAATTCTGGACCGAGCTGGGCCAGAACGAAGCGCTGTTCGCCAAGTACAAGGCGCTGCGCACATCGGCCGAGTTCGCCACGCTGTCGCCGGCCCGCCAGCGCATCGTCGACAACGCCATCCGCGATTTCCGCATGGGCGGCGCCGAACTGCCGGAAGATCAAAAACAACGCTTTGCCGCCATCCAGGAAGAACACGCGATGACCTCCACGCGCTTCTCGGAAAACGTGCTCGACGCCACCAACGACTACAAGCTGCTGGTGACCGACGAAGCCGACCTGGCCGGCCTGCCGGACGACGTCAAAGCGGCCGCCCGCGCCGCCGCGGAAAAAGAAAACAAACAGGGCTGGGAATTCTCGCTGCACTTCCCGTCCTACTACCCGATCCTGCAATTCGCCGACAAGCGCGAACTGCGCGCAACCATCTACCGCGCCAACGCCACCAAGGCCTCCGAGCAGGGCGATGTGTTCTCCAAAAAGGAAGAGTGGGACAACACCCAGAACATCGTCACGCTGCTCAAGCTGCGCGACGAAGAAGCCAAGCTGCTCGGCTATAACAACTTCGCCGAAGTCTCGCTGGTGCCGAAGATGGCCAAGTCGCCCGACGAAGTGATCGCCTTCCTGGAAGACCTCGCCAAGCGCGCCCGCCCGTTCGCGGAAAAAGACCTGGCCGAGCTCAAGCAGTTTGCCAAGGAAGAGCTCGGCATCGACGAGCTGAAAGCCTGGGACATTCCTTACGCTTCCGAAAAACTGCAGGAACGCCGCTACGCCTTCTCGGCGCAGGAAGTGAAGCAATACTTCCCCGAGCATAAAGTGGTCGACGGCCTGTTCCGCCTGATCCAAAGCCTGTTCAACGTCGAGATCAAAACCGACGATGCACCGGTCTGGCACCAGGACGTGCGCTTCTTCCGCATCGAACGCAACAGCAAGCTGATCGGCCAGTTCTACCTCGACCTGTACGCGCGCGCCGGCAAGAGCGGCGGCGCCTGGATGGACGATGCACGCGGCCGCCGCGCCGACGAGACCAATGTGCAAACCCCGGTCGCCTACCTGACCTGCAACTTCACCGAGCCTGCCGTGGTGGACGGCGTCACCAAGCCATCGCTGTTCACGCACGACGAAGTCACCACGCTGTTCCACGAGTTCGGCCACGGCCTGCATCACATGCTGACGCAAGTGGATGAACTGGGCGTGTCCGGCATCTCCGGCGTGGAATGGGATGCGGTCGAGTTGCCGTCGCAGTTCATGGAGAACTTCTGCTGGGAATGGGAGGTGCTCGAACACATGACCGCGCACGCCGTCACCGGCGAACCGCTGCCGCGCGCGCTGTACGACAAGATGCTGGCCGCGAAGAATTACCAGTCCGGCCTGCAGACCTTGCGCCAAGTCGAGTTCTCGCTGCTCGACATGCACCTGCACTACGACTACGACGCCAGCAGCAGCAAGACCGTGCAGCAACTGATCGATGAAGTGCGCGCCAAGTTCTCGCTGCTGATTCCGCCGTCGTTCAACCGTTTCCAGAACTCCTTCGGCCACATCTTCGCCGGCGGTTACGCGGCCGGCTACTACAGCTACAAGTGGGCCGAGGTCTTGTCCGCCGACGCCTACGCCGCGTTTGAAGAAGCGCAGAAGCTGGGCCCGGCCGCCGTATCGGAAACCGGCAAGCGCTACCTGGCGGAGATCCTGTCGGTCGGCGGTTCGCGTCCAGCACTGGAATCGTTCACCGCTTTCCGCGGCCGCGAGCCCAGCATCGACGCACTGTTGCGCCATAGCGGCATGGCTGCTTAAGACTTCACTTTAACTTCACCTCTGCGTTCGCGCCGGAGCCCGCTCGATAGCAACATCGATGCCAGCGGTTTCCGGCGTTTTCGCATACACTGGATTCACCATGACACGCATCGACTTCCACACCAATGTACCGGACAAGCTGGACTACGCCTGCCGCCTCGCGCGCAAGGCCTGGGCCGCCAACAACCGTGTGGTGGTGTTGACCGACGATGAAACGCAACTGGCGGAACTTAACGCGGCGATGTGGAATTTTTCCGCCGTTGATTTCCTGCCGCATGTGTCGGCGGACGATGCGCTGGCGGCGCACACGCCGATTTTATTGACCGCCTCCGATGAGGCGGAATTACCACACACGCACAAAGAATTATTGGTCAATCTGTCGCGCCGGACGCCATCGCAATTGACGCAGTTCGCGCGCATGATCGAAGTGATTTCCTCGGACGAGGATGATGCGGCTGCCGGCCGTAAGCGTTATGTCGCATACAAGCAGCAAGACTATCCACTTACCCACTTTGTCACAGGAAAATCATGAGCCAAGCATCGTTTGACGCAAGTATCCCTGTCTTGACGGAAGTCCTGAAGGCCGAGGCGCCGCTCGCTGAGTTGGCGGCGCCCCTGCCCCAGGCCACACCCGCCGACCAGCTGGAAGCCGCCGCCATCGACGGCTGGAGCGAAGCGGAATGGGCGATGATGGAGCACCGCCTGTCGGTGCGCATCATGCACCAGTTGCAGTCGCGCGTGGACTTCGTGCTCGAACAGCGCATCAAGGACAGTATGGCGGAAGTGCTGAGCCACGCCCTGCACGACCTGACCAATGAAATCCGCATCGGCCTGCACGACACCATCGAAAAAATCGTTTCCCGCGCCGTGTTGCAGGAACTCACCCACCTGCAAGCGCAGAAGAAATAAGCCCCGCCTCCCGGTCCATGCCCACGCTGGTGCATGGACCGCACTCCCCTGAAGCAGGTTTGCCTCAAATCAGGGCAACGCTCCAAAAAAGATCAAAACCACCGGTTTCACGCTTTGCGCCGGCAATAATTTGTTGTACCTTGGTGGCCTTGCATACAACTTTGGAGATTTGCACATGCAGTTCAAATTCATTCCTCTCGCCATAGCCCTGGCTTTTGCCGGTAGCGCTGGTGCGCAAGAAGTGATTAAGATCGGTCACGTCGGTCCAGTCTCCGGTCCTTCCGCACACTTGGGCAAGGACAATGAAAACGGCGCCAAGATGGCGGTTGAAGAATTGAACGCCAAAGGCTTCAAGATCGACGGCAAACCAGTCAAGTTCGTGCTGCAGCTGGAAGACGACGGCAGCGATCCGAAACAGGGCACGGCGGTGGCGCAGAAGCTGGTTGACGCCAAAGTCAACGGCGTGATCGGCCACCTGAATTCCGGCACCTCTATCCCCGCCTCCAAGATTTACCACGACGCCGGCATCCCGCAAATCTCGCCGGCCACCACCCAGACCAAATACACACAGCAAGGCTTCAAGTCGGTGTTCCGCGTGGTGGCCAACGACGCCAAGCTGGGCGGCTCGCTGGGCAGCTACGCCATCACCAAACTGGGCGCGAAAAAGATCGCCGTCATCGACGATCGCACCGCCTACGGCCAGGGCGTGGCCGATGAGTTCATGAAGGCCGCCAAGAAGGCTGCGCCGGGCGCCGAGTTCACCAAGGAATTCACCAACGATAAGGCGACCGACTTCAACGCCATTCTCACCAAGATCAAGGCCAAGAATCCGGACCTGGTCTTCTTCGGCGGCATGGACTCGGTCGGCGGCCCGCTGCTGCGCCAGATGAAGGCGCTGGGCATCAACGCCAAGTACATGGGCGGCGACGGCATCTGCACCGAATCGTTGCCCAAGCTGGCCGGGACGGCGGCCGCCAACGGCGTGGTCACCTGCGCTGAGGCGGGCGGCGTCACCGCCGAGCAGCAAAAGAACATGGACGACTTCGTCGCCCGCTACAAGAAGAAATACAACGCCGACGTGCAGATCTACTCGCCGTATGTGTACGACGCCGTCATGACGTTGGCCACCGCCATGCAGGAAGCCAAGTCCTCGCAGCCGGCCAAGTACCTGCCCTTCCTGCAGAAGATCAAGTACCAGGGCGTTACCGGCCTGATCGCGTTTGACGACAAGGGCGACATCAAGGACGGCTCGCTGACCCTGTTCACCTACACGGACGGCAAGAAGACCAAGATCGAAGTCATCAAATAAGCAGTACGTAAAAAAAGCGCCGCAAGGCGCTTTTTCACTTTTATGGCATCCGGCACTGATTACTTCTGTGCCAGCACCCATTTCACCAGGGTCTTGGCTTCCGCTTCGCTGACTTGCGGATTGGCCGGCATCGGGATCGCACCCCAGGTGCCCGAGCCGCCCTTCATGACCTTGGTCACCAGCTTGGCTTCGGCGTCTTTCTGGCCAGCGTATTTAGCGGCTACGTCCTTGTACGCAGGGCCAACCAGCTTGGTGGCAACCGCGTGGCACGCCATGCAGTTTTTCGCCTTGGCCAGGTCGCCGCCCGCGTCCGCCATGGCGGTCTGCGAAGCCAGCGCCGAAGCCAGTACTACTCCAGCCATCATCAAATGTCGTTTCATTGTATTCTCCAGGTGAGTGCTACTCAATTACGCGACTTATTTTACCGCGTTTTGCTTTGACGCATTTAACGCTTGGGTCGAGTAAACGTTGACTTGAACCTGAATATTGCTTGTAAGATGGAGGATAGAGGAGGAAATCATGCCACTGATCCTATTGATCGTCGCTCTGGTTGCGCTGCGCTACTTTGAAGTGTGGAAATTTGCCGAATTATCCTGGTGGGCGATCGGCGCCCTGATGGTGGTTGCATTCCTGTGGTTTGAGTTCCTGGAACCGATGCTCGGCTTCGATAAGCGCCGCGCCCACAACGAAGATGAGCGGCGACGCAAGGAGCGCGTCACCAAAACCTTCGATAAGAAATGACCGCCGCTCCCGCTTTCGCGGGAGCGCTGGAGTTAGCGTTTCAGCTGCGACAAGTCGCGCACCGCGCCGCGATCGGCGGAGGTGGTCAGCGCCGCATACGCTTGCAGCGCCTGCGACACATAACGCTCGCGGTTCACCGGCTGCCATGCATCGGCGCCCTTGGCTTCCATCACCGCGCGGCGTGCCGCCAGCTCGGCATCGCTGATGCGCAGGTTGATGCTGCGGTTCGGGATATCGATATCGATCATATCGCCCTCTTCCACCAGGCCGATGGCGCCGCCTTCCGCCGCTTCCGGCGAAGCATGACCAATCACCAGACCCGACGAACCGCCCGAGAAGCGACCATCCGTGAACAGTGCGCACGCCTTGCCCAACCCTTTGGACTTGATGTATGAAGTCGGATACAGCATCTCCTGCATGCCAGGACCGCCCTTTGGACCTTCGTAGCGGATGATGACCGCATCGCCTTCGTGCACGGTGTCGCCCAGGATGGCTTCCACCGCCGCATCCTGCGATTCAAACACGCGCGCCTTGCCGCTGAACTTCAGGATGCTCTCATCCACGCCTGCGGTCTTTACGATGCAGCCGTTCAGCGCCAGGTTGCCGTACAAAACAGCCAGGCCGCCATCCTGCGAATAGGCGTGTTGCTTGTCGCGGATACAGCCGGTGCTGCGGTCCAGGTCCAGCGTAGCAAAACGCTCCGATTGCGAGAATGCCACCTGGGTCGGCACGCCGCCCGGCGCCGCGCGGAACAGCTGGTGCACGGCCGGATCGTCGCTGCGCTTGATGTCGTTGCGTTCAATCGCATCGCCCAGGGTCGGCGCATGGATGGTCGGACGCGAAATATCGAGCAAGCCGCCGCGCGCCAATTCGCCAAGGATGGCAATGATGCCGCCGGCGCGGTGCACGTCTTCGATGTGGAACTTGTCGGTCATCGGCGCGACCTTGCACAGGCAAGGCACTTTGCGCGAGATGCGGTCGATGTCGGCCATGGTGAAGTCCACGCCCGCTTCGTGCGCCGCCGCCAGCAGGTGCAGCACGGTGTTGGTGGAACCGCCCATCGACACGTCCAGCGCCATGGCGTTTTCAAAGGTGGCCTTGTTGGCGATGGTGCGCGGCAGGATCGAATAGTCGTCCTGCTCGTAGTGGCGCTTGGCCAGTTCCACGATCAGGCGGCCGGCGCGCAGGAACAGCTGTTCGCGGTCGGCGTGGGTGGCGAGAATGGTGCCGTTACCCGGCAGCGACAAGCCCAGCGCCTCGGTCAAACAGTTCATCGAGTTGGCCGTGAACATGCCCGAGCAGGAACCGCAGGTAGGACAGGCGGAACGCTCGATCTCGGCCACGTCGGCATCGCTGACGGTGGTGTCGCCGGCCTTGATCATGGCGTCCACCAGATCGAGCTTGATGATCTTCTGGCTGCCGTTGACGACCTTGACGACCTTGCCCGCTTCCATCGGGCCGCCGGAGACAAACACCACCGGAATATTGAGGCGCATGGCGGCCATCAGCATGCCCGGCGTGATCTTGTCGCAGTTGGAGATGCAGACCATCGCATCGGCGCAGTGGGCATTGACCATGTACTCGACCGAGTCGGCGATCAGGTCGCGCGATGGCAGCGAGTACAACATGCCGCCGTGGCCCATGGCGATGCCGTCATCGACGGCGATGGTGTTGAATTCCTTGGCGACGCCGCCGGCTTTCTCGATCTCGCGCGCCACCAGCTGACCCAGGTCCTTCAGGTGTACGTGACCGGGCACGAACTGCGTGAAGGAATTGACTACGGCAACGATCGGCTTGTCGAAATCGCCGTCTTTCATGCCGGTTGCGCGCCAGAGGGCGCGGGCGCCGGCCATGTTGCGGCCGTGGGTGGTGGTGCGGGAACGGTATTGCGGCATGATGTTTCTCCAATGGTAAGGCTAGCCTAAGAGTGTGCGACTACCCTGCCACCGTGTCAAATATATGATTTCCGCTACTGTGATTCGTATAGAATATCACAGCGATTAAATTACATAGTTAACCATATGGAACTGCGCCAGCTCCGCTATTTCGTCACAGTCGCCGAGGAACTCCACTTCGGCAAGGCGGCGCTGCGCCTGCACATGACGCAGCCACCGCTGTCGCAAACCATCCAGGCGCTGGAGGAAGCGCTGGGCGCGCAGCTGTTCGAGCGCAACCGGCGCGGCGTAGCGTTGACACCGGCCGGCAGCGCCCTGCTGCCCGAAGCACGGCGCATGCTGGCGCAGGCGCAGGAACTGCCGCAGCTGGTGCAGCGCGCCGCCAGCGGCGAGGTGGGGCGCCTGACGCTGGCCTTCGTCTCCTCGGCCGACTACAGCGTGCTGCCGCCCTTCCTGCGCGCCTACCGGGCCGCCTATCCGCAGGTGCAGATCACGCTGCAGGAAGCCACCTCCGACCTGCAGCTGGACGACCTGCTGCACAACCGCATCGACGCCGGCCTGCTGATACCGCCGCTGCCCGACAAGGCGCGCGCGGAACTCGACTACCTGCCGGTGCTGAACGAACCGCTGGTGCTGGCCCTGCCCTCCGGCCTGCCGGCGCTGAAGAAGAAAGGCAAGCTGGCATTGGCTACGCTGCCGCCGCTGCCGCTCATCATCTTCCCGCGCGCGATTGCGCCGGCGCTGCACGACGCCATCCTGTCCGTGTTCCGCGAGGCCGGCATCACGCCGGAGATCGGGCAGGAAGCGATCCAGATGCAAACCATCGTCAGCCTGGTCTCGGCCGGCATCGGCATGGCGCTGGTGCCGCAGTCCGTCTCCAACCTGATGCGGACCGGGGTAGAATACCGGGCGCTCAGCCACGCCACGCCGCTGGTCGAAACCGGCCTGGCATGGCGGCGCGATAACGCCTCGCCGGTGCTGCACGGCTTTTTGGAATTATTAAGGAAGAATACTCTATGCTGAACCACCCGATGCCCGATCCCATCGCCCTGCAAATCGGGCCAGTCGCCATCCACTGGTATGGCTTGATGTACGTGCTGGCCTTTGCGCTGTTCATCGCCTTGGGCCGGGTGCGCATCAAGCAGCCGCACATCGCCGCGCAGCTGTGGAAGAAAGAGGATCTGGACGACATGCTGTTCTACGGCATGATGGGTGTGATCATCGGCGGCCGGCTGGGGGAGGTGCTGTTCTACGAGCCGGCCAAATACTTCGCCGATCCGATTGAAATCTTCAAGGTCTGGCACGGCGGCATGTCCTTTCACGGCGGCTTTATCGGCGTGCTGGTGGCGATGTCGCTGTGGGCGCGCAAGGTCGGGCGCAACATCCTCGATGTGTACGACTTCATCGCACCGCTGGTGCCGCTCGGTTACGCGGCCGGCCGCATGGGTAACTTCATCAACGCCGAACTGCCGGGCCGCGTGGTGAGCGATCAATCGCTGCCATGGGCCATGCTGTGGCCGGATATCCGCTACCCGCTGCATCCCGATCCGGTGTTCCTGCAAGGCCTGCGCCACCCATCGCCGCTGTACCAGATGCTGATCGACGGCCTGGTCGTGTTTGTGATGTTGTGGCTATTCTCGCGCAAGGCGCGTCCGCGTTTGGCTGTGGGCGCGTTCTACACGCTGCTGTATGGCTGCGCGCGCACCTTCACCGAAAACTATCGCACGCCGGATTGGGAGCGCGTGATCGCCGGTATCCCGATCACCTCGGGCCAGGCACTGTCGCTGCCGATGATCGTCGCGGCCATCGCCATGCTGGTATGGGCGTACCAAGCGCGCCAGCAAGGCCGCCCTCCGATCCTTACTTCAAAAGTTTGACCACCGCCTTCCATTGCGCCGGCGTCACCGGCGTGATGGACAGGCGAGTGCCCTTCTGCAGCACCACCATGTCTTCCAGCGCGGGGATCGTGCGCATCTCCGCCAGCGGCAACAAGCGCGTTTTCTGCGTGCCCTTCACATCGATCGAAATCCAGCGTGGCTGCTCTTGCTTGGCCTTGGGGTCGTAGTACTTGGCCTTGGCGTCGAACTGCGACGCATCGGGATACGGCACGCTGACGATTTCCGCCAACCCGGCAATGCCAGGCTGCGGGCAGCTGGAGTGATAAAACAGCACGCCGTCGCCAGGCTTCATCTGGTCGCGCATGAAATTGCGCGCCTGGTAGTTGCGCACGCCGAACCACGCGGTGGTTTGATCGGGTGACGCCATCACATCGTCAATACTCACTTCATCCGGCTCGGATTTCATCAACCAGTATTGCATTCGGATTCTCCAGACGAAAAAAAGCGGCTGCGCATTCACATGCTAACAACCGCTTTTTAGATATAAGGCCCCGCATGTGCCGTCTTGCCGGCATCCCGAACCTAAAAGGCTCAGGTGGTCACGGTTAGTTCAATTTCGGGTTCATCGGACTAGCGACGCTCTCGCCCATCGAACAAATTTCCACGACCGGTGCAAACAAATGGTTCAAGGAATATATGACAAGTCTCGAACACCGCAGGGTGAGACAGAGTTTACTCTCTTGTGCGCCGCAAAGGAAGACTTTTACAAATTAAAACAGGGTTTCTTGCGGTGTCAGGGCGGAGTCCAGCACTTTGTGCATGGCCGCCATCTTGGTCTGCACCTCCAGCATGGACATGTCCGACAACGGTCCCTGTGGCGCTTTCACCGACAGATACTCGCCGGCCACGCTCAGCGCCGCCATCACCGCGATGCGGTCGGTGCCCTTCACTTTACCGGCGTCGCGAATGGCGCTCATCTTCTTGTCGAGGAAGGCAGCGGCCTTGCGCAGGGCCGGCTCTTCGTCTTCCTTGCAAGCCAGCTTGTAGACCTGGCCCATGATGGTCACGTCCAGTTGGATCATCGTGCGTCCTCGTTTTCAGGCTGCTCGTCTGCTGCAACAGCATCGAGCGCGGGAATTTTTTCCAGCAAAGCCTCGACCCGGCCGGAGGCTTCGCTCAGGCGGCGCTGGTAGCCCATGTTTTCCACCACGAGGGCGGCATTGGCTTGGCGTAGTTGTGCATTTTCCCGGCGCAGCGCGGCGGTCATCTCGGCCAGTTGGTCGATTTTGTCAGAGAGCTCTTGGAATTCGGAAATCATCCCGCCACTATAGGGAGCGCGCGGGACGCCGTCAACCGAATCGCGTGTTTGCTACCAACAAGCACGCGATTTATTTACAGCCTATCAACAATCAAGGCTCGAGGGTCACATGGCCTTCGATGCCGCTGCCCTGGCCTGCTTCAGCTTCGATCAGCACGTTGATGTCGCGCTTGCCCGGGCCGGACGGCAGCGTGACGTCCAGCGGCGCGGCGGCGTAGCTGTCCTTCTTGCCGATCAGCTGGCCGTTGAGCCAGATCTCCGCCTTGCCCTTGATGGCGGCAAAGCGGATCCTGCCCTTGCCGTCCGCCAGGTTCTTGCGCGGCGTGAAGCTGGCGCGGTACAGATGGTACTTGCTGCCGGCGGCGGCGCGCATCGGCGGCGAGCCCCAGCCCCAGGTATTCATGTCGAAGCTGGCCAGTTTCTGGTTCGGGTCGGGACGCTCGTTGCCGTCCGGCGCGATGCGCCAGCTGCGCACGAAGGTCAGCGGCGCATCCGCTGGCTCTACATACGGCACGGCGTTCACCGGTTTCACCGGAATGGTCACGCGCGCGGCTTGCAAGCCGGGCGCGTTGGCGATGATGGTGACGGCGTCCTTGCTCTCGTAGTTGGTCTGCACGATCAGCTGCGCCAGGCCGTTGAACAGGCGGCGCGTGGCGCCCTTCTCGTCCTCGTGCGAATTCGGATCGCCGTTGCCGTGGCCGATGGAACGGCCACCGCCGCTGACGGCGAACGTGACTTCATTATCCGCAAGCGGTACGGCACGGCCCTGCGTATCGAGCGCGCGTACGGTGATCGGCATGGCGTCGTAACCATCGCCCGCCAGTTGGGTACGATCCGGCACCAGCTCCAGCGACACCGCCGCGCCGGTGGTTTCCACCGCCGTGCGCACCACTTCCTTGCCGCCCTTGTAGCCGATGGCTTCCAGCTTGCCCGGCTCGAACGCCACATCGAAGTTGTTCATGCGGTACGGGTCCACCTTCTGCTCGCCCAGCGCGCGGCCGTTCAGCAGCAGCTGCACGCGCTCGACGTTCGCCATCACCATCACGCGCACGTTCTCGCCCTGCTTCCAGTTCCAGTGCGGTGCGATGTGGATCAGCGGCTTGTCCTTGATCCATTGCAC
The DNA here is from genome assembly GCA_041874725.1 of Duganella sp. BuS-21. GTDB lineage: Bacteria > Pseudomonadota > Gammaproteobacteria > Burkholderiales > Burkholderiaceae_D > Rugamonas. The sequence goes on from CP097466.1 coordinate 5,548,558, forward strand.
CTGGTGGATGTAGTACGCGGTTTTTGCAAAGCCGTTCAGGTCCATGATGCCGAACACCGAGCTGACCGAAGGCCATTCGTTCGGCGTCGGCTCGCCGCGATAATCGAAGCCGGTCCACACAAAGCCGCCCGCCACGTAAGGACGGGTGTCGATGGCTTGCCAGGCGTCGCGGTGGGTGTTGCCCCACTGCGCAGCGTCGTCGTCATAGCTGGCGATGAGGTTCTTTTCTTTCACCGTCTTGTACTCGCCGCGCGTCATGAAGGCGGAAGTGTCCTCGGAGCTGGTGAACGGCTTGTTCGGATAGGCCTTGTGGTATTTGTCGTAGTCCGGCACCTGGTAATTGGCGCCCACCACGTCCACCGCGTGCGAGACATTCAGCTCGGTCAGGAAGCCGCCATTCATGGCCGCCGTCACCGGACGCGTATCGTCCAGCGCCTTTACCACGGCCGACATGCGGCGCACCATTTCGTAACCGACTTCGGTGGCTTGCACCGGCTCTTCGTTAAACACCGACCACAGCACGACGCCCGGATGATGGCGGTCGCGCTTGACCATCCACTCCAGCTGCTTCATGTAATCCGGCGATGGATTGAAGTTGCGGTTTTCATCCATCACCACAAAGCCCATGCGGTCGACCAGGTCCAGCACTTCCGCCGCCGGCGCATTATGCGAGAAGCGGATGGCGTTCACGCCCATCTCCTTCAGGCGGCGCAGGCGATACTCCCACACCGAATCGGGCACCGCCACGCCGACGCCGGCGTGATCCTGGTGGATGCACACGCCCTGCAGCTTGAGGTGCACGCCGTTGAGGAAGAAGCCCTGCGCCGCATCGAAGCGGATGGTGCGGAAGCCGGTGTTGAGCGACACTTCATCGATCGCCTTGCCCGCTTGCAGCACGCGCGTGGTGACGCGATACAGATTGGTTTTCTCGATCGACCACAAGGCCGGGTTATCGATGGTCAGCGGCAGCTGGACGCCGCTGGTGGCCAGCACCCCCACGCGCGCCGGCGCGCTGCGCCGCGCCACCTGCTTGCCGGACGGGTCGTACACGGTGACTTCGACGATCACGTCGCCGGCCTGCTTGCCGCTGTTGTTCAGCGTGACTTCGACCGGAATACTCCACTGCTTGTCCTTCACCAGGCGCGGCGTGGCGTGCACGCCGTCGGTGACCACATGCACCGGGTTGCGCTTGACCAGCCAGCTGTGGCGGTACATGCCTGCGCCCTCATACCACCAGCCTTCCATCGCTTCCGCATCCACGCGGATGGCGATGGTGTTCATCGCATCGCCGTAGCGCAGGTAGGGCGTGATGTCGATGTAGCTGGCGTTGTAGCCGGACCAGTTGCGGTTGACCACATTGCCATTCACCCACACCGTGGCGTGGGTGGCGATGGCGTCGAACTGCAGTTCGAAATGCTTGCCGCGATCGGCGGCGTCCACCTTCAGGTAGCGGCGATACCAGCCGATGCCGCGCGGGCGGTAGCCCTGCGAGACATTGGCCTTGGGATCGAACGGGCCTTCCACCGCCCAGTCGTGCGGCAGGTTGAGGCGGCGCCAGTCGGAGTCGTCGTATTCGTTGCCGGCCGCGCCGCCGGCGCTGCCGGCCTTGGCGTTGCCGTAGGATTCTTCATGCCCGAGGATGGGCGGCTGGACGATGTCGCCCTGGTGGAACAGCCAGCCGCGATCGAGCGACAGGCGCTCGCGCGCTACGGTGCCGGCGCCTGCGCTGGTGCTCATGCCGGCAAAGGCCAGCATCAACAGGACGGTAGCTATCAGTCGTGTTTTCAATTCAGTCTCCTGGTAAAAAAAAACGGAGCAGCGCCATCACGCACCGCTCCGTAAAACCACGATAAATCAGGATGAAGGCGTGCTTCTTACAGCTTGAAGGTCAGGCCCAGGTTGAAGCGGCGGCCAAACTCCGTAACTTCCTGCTGCGCCGGAATGTTAGCACTGGTGTAAACGGCTTTCTGGTTGGTCAGATTGTCGATGCCGAAGCGCAGTTGCAGGTTGGGCGTCAGCTGCTTGGACAGATTCAGCGTCAGGTAGGTCTCCGCTTCGTTCATGATCAGCTGACCGGCGCCCCAGGTCGGGTTACGCGCGAACTTGCTGTGGTAGTTGGCCGACAGGCGGGCTTCGTAGCCGGCTTTCTCGTACCACAGGGTGACGCCGCCGTTGTGCTTCATCAGGCCTTCGATCGGATACGGATCGTTGACCGGCGTCTGCTCCTTGATGTTGCTGGTGGTGTAGGAGTAGCTGCTGAAGATACCCAGGCCATCCCACGGTGCAGGCAGCGACGTGAAGGCTTGCTGGTACACCAGCTCCAGGCCGCGAATGTCGCCGCCGTCGCCGTTCACCGAACGGGTGATGGTGGCGTTGCGGCCATTGACCACGGTGGTGTCGCTTTCGATGGCGATGTAACGCGATACCTTTTTATAGAAGCCGCCAGCCGACAACAGCGAGCCTTTGCCGAAGTACCACTGGTAGGACAAATCAACCTGATTCGCCATCATCGGCTTCAGTTCCGGATTACCGGCGCTGCCGGTCACCGGCTGGCTGGTATCGGTGTTGACGCTCAGGTTGCGCGAGCTGCGCATTTCGTCCAGCGGTGCGCGCGACATGGCGCGGGCCACGCTGAAACGGACCTGGCGTTCCTGCGCTTCGTCCAGATTGAACACCAGGTTCAGGCTAGGCAGCACTTCGGTGTACGAAACGCCGCCTTCGGTGGCGCTAGGCGCCGCGCCGTTGATCGACTGCATGCCGTAGCCGGTTTGCTTGGTGCGCACCACGCGCAGGCCGACGTTACCACGATAGGCCTTGCCCAGCGCTTCGCCATCCAGGTCGCCCTGTACGTAGGCCGAGCTGCTGCGCTCCTTGACCTTCCAGCCTGCCAGCGCGTCGTTCTGCGTCTGCCAACCTTCCTGCGTCTGGCCGTACGGGTTGAACGCGTTCGGGCCGAACGAGGAAGCAATGGTGCTGTTCCAGTCCTTCAGGCCGATGAAGGCCGGGTAGCCGTCGACGTTGATGGTCTCGTAGGCCGATGCCGGTATCGCCGATGTCGGTTGCAGGGTCCAGGTGGTCTGGTGATAGCTCTTGGTGCGGTCGGTCGCGCGCGCGCCGAACTTGATGCGGCTGACGATGCTGTTGTCGAGTTGACGCGAGGCGCTCAGGCTGGCCGCGTTCAACTTGTCTTTCACGTGGCCGTCGTTGTCGATGTACAGCGAAGGCGCGCCGAAACTGGACACCTTGCCGCTGTCGATGCCGTAGCTGTAGTTCTGCACTTCATCGCCAGGGAAGGACCAGGTGACCGGCACGTTGAAGGCGCTCTGGCGCAGGTCGCGCCATGCGCTGCCGCGACGGGCGTGCGACGACGACAGGTCGGCTTCGATCTTCCAGTCGCCGGCGTTGAACTTGCCGTTCAAGCCGCTGGCGGCCACGCTGGTGTCCTGCACGTAGACGAAATCGTTGTTGATCAGGGTAGCGTTGCTGATGGTGCCGCCGACCACGTAACCGTTGCGTACATCGAGCTTGCTATAGTTGGCCGAGTTGTAGCCGTCCCAGTTGCCGACGCCGTCCACCCAGTGCTGCAGGCCGCGTTCCTTGATCTTCGCTTCGGCGTAGTAGGTGTCGGCGGTGATCAGCACATCGCTGTTCGGTTTCCATTCAACCTTGCCCAGCAGGCTGCCGCGCTTGTCCTTGCCGTTGCGCGCTTCGTCCTGGAAGCCCCATGGCAGCTTGTCTACTTTGCCATCGCCGGTCACGTCGACCGAGTTGGTTTCGTTGAAGCCCCAGTGGCGCTTGTTCTTCTGCACCGATGGCTGGTCCTGATAGCTGAAGGCCAGCGCCGCGCCCAGGGTCTTGTTCAGGAACTGGTCGACATACACGCCGCCGACGCGCGGTGCGGTTTTGTCGGCGCCCTGGATGTCCTTGGCCAGCGGGTAGTACAGCGCGTCAGCGCGCAGCACCATCTGACGGCCGTTGGTCTTCAGCGGCGACACGGTTTGCAGGTCGATGGTGGTGGCGATGCCGCCTTCCACGATATCGGCTTGCTGCGTCTTGTAGACGGTGGCGCCGCTCAGCGACTCCGATGGGAACTGCTCGAAACGCACGGCGCGGTTAGGCTCCGACGAAGCCAGTTCACGGCCGTTCAGGGTAGCGCCGATGAAGCGCGGCCCCATGCCGCGCGCGACGATCTGCGATGCGTTGCCGCGATCCAGGCCGGACGACAGGCCTGGCAAACGCGCCAACGATTCGGCGATGGTGGTATCCGGCAGCTTGCCGATGTCTTCCGACGAAATGACTTCCACGATGCTGTTGGAGGCTTCTTTCGCCGCCAGTGCATTGCGTACCGAAGCACGGATACCGGTCACGTTCACTTGTTGAATATCGCCTGCTGCTGCAGCTTCCTGAGCAAAGGCTTCCTGGACCAACAGAGGGGTAGTAAAGAGCGTGGCGATCAGCCAGCTCATTTTTTTATGTTTCATTGTGCATCTCCAGTGTTTGTATTTGTCCCGTCTCTGGTGAAGATGTGGACGGATAACCGGATGCTAACGAAACACGAATTTACAAACCAATAGCTATTTTAGTTTGCGCCATACCAAGTTCGTATATCAGACAAGATTTCAACTTTGCACAGGCGCGCGATAGTGAGGATAGATGCTGGCTGCGGCGTCGCGCAGCGCGATCAGCATGGCGTCGGCGCCAGGCGAGAGCTGGTGTCGCTTGCGCGTCACAATCCCGAAGGAATCCATGCTGACGCCCAGGTCGAAGGGCAGCATCTTCAACAGGCCGGCGTCGAGATACGGCTGCACCGCTTCCGCCGGCAGCGCTACCACCATGTCGTTGTTGAGCAGGAGGCTAGCAACCACCGGCATGTCCAGCGTTTCGACGGTTTCGGCCGGCTGCTCCAAGCCATGCGAAAGAAACAACGCGGTCAGGCGGTCGCGCAGGATGGAGCCTGCGGGCGGCAGGATCCAGCACTGCTCCATCAAGTCTTCCAGCGTCAGGTCGCTGCGGCCCATCAGTGGATGGCTGGCGCGCGCGATCAGCAGATGCGGCTCGTCGGTCAGCGGTTCAAAATTCAATTCATCGGCCGCCTCGGTATCGAGAATGCGGCCCACCACCAGATCAAGCTCGCCGCTGCGCAGGCGCTCCACCAGCACTTTGCTGGTCGACATCGTCACCGCCACATGCACGCGCGCGTGGCGCCCCTTGAGCAGATTGATCGCCTTCGGCACCAGGCCGGTGGCCGGCGCCAGCACGGTGCCGATGCCCACACGGCCGCGCAGGCCGGACAGCAGCTCCATCACTTCCTGGTGCGCCGCGTCCATCTCCGCCAGCGCCGCGCCGGCGCGCCGGATCAGCACCTTGCCATACCAGGTCGGCGACACGCCGCGCGACAGACGCTCGAACAGCTGCACGCCCAGGGCGTGTTCCAGCTCGCCCAGTAATTTGGACGCACCGGGTTGCGTCAGGTTGGCTGCTTGCGCCGCGTGGGCGATCGAACCATGACGGCCGAGTTCAACCAGCAAGACCAGGTGACGGGTTTTCAGGTGGGAGCGTACAAAGCGGTCCGAGCGGGAGTCAGTCATATAGATGAGTGGTTTGATCGCCCATCATAAAGGCGAGCCGTACCAGCGTCAATCACCGCACCACGCGGGACGCGCAGGTGGAAGCGCTCCCGCTGTCCTTGAACAGGCTGTCGGCCAGCCCCGGCGCCAAGCCGTTGAGCAGGTCCGGCGGCAGCCCGTACAGGCCGCCCTGCGCACCGAGCACCAGCAGTTGGTCGAGCCTACGGCCGCCGAACGCCACGCTGGCCGCCGGCTCGCGCGCCAGGGCGATCTGCTGCAGGACCTGGCCGTCGACGTCGTACTGCACCAGCACGCCGCCCTGCACACTCCACAGATTGCCCGCACTATCGAAGATGGCGGCGCCGGCGCCGGCGCCGCGCTCCATCAAATCTGAAAACGGTTTCACGCCGCTGACCTTGGCGCGTTCGGCGTCGTAGTCGCACTGCATGATGGTGCCGCGCGCGGCGTCGGCAAACACCATGCGGCGGCCGTCCGGGCTGAAGGCGATGCTGGCGGCGGTGACTACCGCGGGCAAGGCCAGCCGGCGCAGGCCGTAGCGCTGGGAATACTGGTAGAAGCTGCCGATGGGGCGCCGGTCTTGCGCCGTATTGGCGGTGCCGAAAACGAAATTGCCGTCGCGGTCGACGCAGCCGTCGCTGATGCTGGTGCGCGGTTCGGCGGCGTCGATGGTGATCAGCACTTGCGCCTGCAACGGCCGACTCGGCTGGCCCGGTGCCGGCAGCTCCACCATGCCCAGGCGCTTGCCGAGGCCCAGCAGAATCCGGCCGGAACTACAAAACGCCATCACGCGTGCGGTTTCCAACATTCGCAGCCCGCTTGGCATCGCCGGTGGCGCCGGCCAGGCGTAGAGTTGGCCGCCTATGGGATCTGGCCACCGCCAACATTGCCGTAAGGCATCCCAGCGCAGCGCGCAGCCTGCCTGCCCGACCCGCAACAACATGATGCCGGGCGTGGAAGCGACGGTGGTGCTGGTGGAATTCATACGGTTCTCGGAGACGATTTTTGACAGATCCCAGTCTAAGCGAGCGCCAACGGGCACAGCTATGAATAAACCGCGTCCATCCATGCCGATATCGGATAGCACAAGACCGTCATTCCCGCGCAGGCGGGAATCCATAGGGTGCCGACCATTTAACTCAATATGGGTTCCCGCCTACGCGGGAACGACGCGGTTTAAGCTATCCGATAATGATATGGGTCGTTACGAATTAATCATATTTCCTGTCTAACCACCCGCTTTAGACTGAGCGCTGTTCCGATCCATTCCCTGACCCGATCCTATGAAAATCATCAAACTGACGACCTACCGTGTTCCACCGCGCTGGATGCTGCTCAAAATCGAAACCGATGAAGGCGTCGTCGGCTGGGGCGAGCCGGTCATCGAAGGCCGCGCCCGCACCGTGGAGACGGCCGTGCAGGAAATGGAGCCGTACCTGATCGGCCAGGACCCGGCCCGCATCAACGACCTGTGGCAGACCATGTACCGCGCCGGCTTCTATCGCGGCGGCGCCATCCTGATGAGCGCCATCGCCGGCATCGACCAGGCGCTGTGGGACATCAAGGGCAAGGTACTGGGCAAGCCTGTGTACGAACTGCTGGGCGGCCTGGTGCGCGACCGCATGAAGATGTACAGCTGGGTGGGCGGCGATCGTCCGTCCGACATCATCGAACAAATCCGCACGCTGCAAAAAGGCGGCTTCGATACCTTCAAGATGAACGGCACCGAGGAACTCGGCATGCTGGACACGTCGGCCAAGGTCGATGAAGCGGTGCGCCGCGTGGCCGAGATCCGCGCAGCCTTCGGCACCACCATTGAATTCGGCCTGGACTTCCACGGCCGCGTGGCCGCGCCGATGGCCAAGACCCTGCTGCGCGAACTGGAACAGTTCCGCCCACTGTTCGTGGAAGAACCGGTGCTGGCCGAGCAGGCCGAATACTACCCGCGCCTGGCCGAGATGACCTCCATCCCGCTGGCGGCCGGTGAGCGCATGTACTCGCGCTTCGAATTCAAGAACGTGTTCGCGGCCGGTGGCCTGTCGATCGTGCAGCCAGACCTGTCGCACGCCGGCGGCATCACCGAGTGTTTGAAGATCGCCTCGATGGCCGAAGCCTACGACATCACACTGGCGCCGCATTGCCCGCTGGGACCTGTCGCACTGGCGGCCTGCCTGGCGGTGGACTTCGTGTCGTACAACGCCGTGCTGCAGGAGCAGAGCATGGGCATCCACTACAACAAGGGCGGCGAGCTGCTGGACTACGTGATCAACAAGGAAGACTTCAAGATCGTCGACGGCTACTGCAACCCGCTGCAGAAGCCAGGCCTGGGCGTGGAAGTGGACGAAGAGCGCGTCATCGAAGCGAGCAAGAATGCCCCTGACTGGCGCAATCCTGTATGGCGCCACGCCGACGGCAGCGTCGCCGAATGGTAAGCGCGCGCCTTCGTACTTGCGCGGCGCTGGTCGCCGGCGCGTTCGCCTTCGCCGCCGGCGCAGCCACCTTATCGATCGACGCCAGCGCGCCCACCCCGGCGCCGCTGAAGGCCGCGCTGCGGCTCGGCAGCGCGGTCGCGCCCAACGGCGATACGCTGGGCGCCAATGCCCGCTACCTGACCCGCAACGGCGCCCCGTGGCTGCCGGTGATGGGCGAGTTCCACTACAGCCGCACGCCGGCTGCGCAGTGGGACGCGGAGCTGCGCAAGATGAAGGCGGCCGGCATCGACATCGTTGCCAGCTACGTGATGTGGAATCACCACGAGGAACTGGCCGGCAAGTTTGACTGGTCCGGCAACCGCGACCTGCGCCGCTTCGTGCAGCTGGCCACCAAGGCCGGACTGGATGTGGTGGTGCGCGTGGGTCCGTGGGCGCACGCCGAAGTGCGCTACGGCGGCATTCCGGACTGGGTGGTCAACACCATGCCGACCCGCTCCAACGATCCGCAATACATGGCGCTGGTCGAGCGCCTGTACGCGCAGATCGGCCAGCAGATCAAGGGCCAGCTGTGGAAAGACGGCGGCCGCGTGATCGGCGTGCAGCTGGAAAATGAATACAACATCGATGGTCCCGGCAAGGGCGCGGCGCACATCGCCGCGCTGAAGAAGCTGGCGCTGAAGTCAGGCATGGATGTGCCTTACTACACCGTCACCGGCTGGGACGGCACGATTTATCCGACCGGCGAAGTGACGCCGGTGTTCGGCGGTTATCCCGACGAGCCTTGGGGCGTGAGCACGAAAGAACTGCCGCCGAAAGAAACCTACGCCTTCCGCTTCGACACCCGCGTCAGCGGCGACCTCGGTGCGCAGACCGCCGCGCATGCGCCGGGCACCGCAGAAACCGACAAGGATGTCACGCCTTTCCTCGGCGCCGAATATGGCGCGGGCTTACCGGCCATGTATCGCCGCCGCACGGTGCTATCTGCCGACGATATCGCTTCCATGCTGCCGGTGCAGCTGGGTTCCGGCGTGAACCTGATGGGCTATTACATGTTCCACGGCGGCCGCAATCCGCTGAGCCTAGGCGGCAGCGGCCTGGAGGAAAGCACGCTCAGTGGCGGCTACAACGACACCACCATGATCAGCTACGACTTCCAGGCGCCGCTCGGCCCGGACGGCCAGCAGCGCAAGGTGCTGGAGAAGCTGCGTCCCTTCCATTTGTTCCTGCACGATTTCGGTTCGCGCCTGGCGCCGATGACGGTGCGCAAGCCGGACGTTTCGCCGGCCAAGCCGGATGACCTGGCGACTGCGCGCTTTGCCGTGCGCAGCGAGGGCGATCGCGGCTTCCTGTTCGTGAACAACCATGTGCGCCAGTATCCGATGGCGGCGCAGAAGGGCACGCAGTTTGCGGTCAAGCTGCAAGGCCAGAGCATTACGCTGCCGAGCAAGCCGGTGGACATCGCCGACAGCGCTTACTTCATCTGGCCGCTGAACCTGGACCTCGACGGCACCAATCTGCACTATGCCACCGCCCAGCCATTGACGTTGCTGGACCAGGGCAAGGCAGGCGTGGTGGCGGTGTTCGCCGCCGGCGCCGGCGTGCCGGTGGAGTTGTCGTTCGACGTTTCGGCGCAGGTCAGCGCACCGGGCGCGCAGATCACCACGGCGGCTGGCAAGACGTTGGTGACCGGCGTGCAGCCTGGCGCCGGCGCGGCACTGACCGTGCAGCGCGCGGGCAAGCGTCCGCTGACCATCGTCGTGCTGACGGCTGAACAATCGCAGCAACTCAGCGTGGTTCAACTGGCCGGCCAGCGCCGTCTGCTGCTGAGCGCCGAGCAAGCCTACGTGGCCGACAACGCGCTGCAACTGCGCTCCGTCGGCGACAGCACCTTCCGTTTCGCCGTCTACCCGGCGCTGAGCACCGCACCGAAAGCCACTACCACCGGCGCGGCGTGGACGGCCGCCGGCAAGACCACCGCCTCACTTGCCGCCGCAGCGGTGCCGAGCAACGCGGGCGCTGCTGCGGCGCCGAACGCGCAAGCGGCCACGGTCGCCATCCGCGCGGCCGGCAACGACGGCATCTTCCAAGCCTTCGAAGCCGTCCTGCCAAGTCACGACGTCAAAGCCACCGTCACGCAAACGCGCAACGCCCAGCAGGCCGCGCCTATCGTGATCGGCGGCACCGCCAAGGCGGCCATCCAGCCGCTGCCGGAGAACTTCAAAGCCGCCGCCGCATGGCAGATCAACGTCCCGCGCGAGCAGCTGAAAGGCCTGGACGACGCCCTGCTGCAAATCGACTTCGTCGGCGACATCGGCCGCCTGTACGCCGGCACCAGCATGCTGGACGACTGGTACTACAGCGGCTACCAATGGCAGATCGGCCTGCGCCAGCAAGCCGCCCTGCTCGACCAGCCGTTGACCGTCGCCGTGCTGCCGCTGCGCGCCGACGCCCCGATCTACCTGCCCAAAGAGGCACGCCCCGACTTCGGCGGCGAGAGCCAGATCGCTACCGTGCGCGGTGTCACCGTGATTCCGGTATATCAGTTACGTATCACCCCATAAAATAATATGCATAACAAACTGGAGACTCAACATGAAACGTACTTTGCTGGCAGTTGCGGCGCTTTGCGCCGCAACCTTCGCTCAAGCCGCTGACCCGGTAAAAATCGGCTTCCTCGTTAAACAGGCAGAGGAGCCGTGGTTTCAGGATGAATGGCGCTACGCCGAGGTAGCCGCCAAGGAAAAAGGGTTCACGCTAGTGAAGATCGGCATTCCCAATGGTGAAAAAACCATGGCCGCCATCGACAACCTGGCCGCGCAAAAAGCGCAGGGCTTCGTGATCTGCGCGCCGGACGTCAAGCTGGGCAAAGCGATTGAACGCGCCGCCAAGCGCAACAATCTCAAAGTCGTCTCGGTCGACGACCGCCTGGTCGACGGTAGCGGCAAGCCGATCGAATCGATCCCGCACATGGGCATCTCCGGCTACCAGATCGGCAAGCAGGTCGGCGAAGGCATCATCGCCGAGATCAAGGCCCGCAAATGGAATATGGCCGAAGTCGGCGCCATCCGCGTCGCCTACGACCAGCTGCCGACTGGTAAGGAACGCACCGCCGGCGCGGTCGATGCGCTCAAGGCCGGCGGCTTCCCGGCGGCGAACATTATCGATGCGCCGCAAGCCAAGACCGACACCGAGAACGCCTTCAACGCCGCCAATATCGCGCTGACCAAGAACGCCAAGTTCAAGCACTGGGTGGCCGTGGGCCTGAACGATGAGGCGGTGCTGGGCGCGGTGCGCGCGGCCGAAGGCCGTGGCATCAAGGCCGACAACATGGTCGGCATCGGCATCGGCGGCGCCAAGGCGGCCGAGAATGAATTGAACAAGCCGCAGCCGACCGGCTTCTTTGGCACGGTCATGATCAGCGCCAAGGAACACGGCTACCAGACCGCCGTCAACCTGGTCAACTGGATCAACGGCAAAGCCACGCCGCCGGCGGAAGTGCTCACGAAAGGTATGTTGATGACCCGCGCCAATCAGGCCGAGGTCCGCAAAGCGATGGGGCAGTAATGGCGGCATATCTGGAATTCGACCAGGTCTGCAAATTCTTCCCCGGCGTGAAGGCGCTGAACGGCGTGAGCTTCGCGGCCCACGCCGGCCAGGTACACGGCCTGCTGGGTGAGAATGGCGCGGGCAAGTCGACGCTGCTGAAAATCCTCGGCGGCCAGTACAAGCCCGATGGCGGCCGCCTGCTGGTCGGCGGCACCGAGCGTCACTTCGGCAGCACCAAGGACGCCATCGCCGCCGGCATCGCCATCATCCACCAGGAACTGCAGTACGTGCCGGAACTGACGGTGGCCGAAAACGTGCTGCTGGGCCGCATGCCCAACCGCTTCGGCTTCCTCGACAAGAAAAAAGCCCATCGCATCGTCGCCGAAAAACTGGGCGCCATCGGCGTCGACCTGTCGCCCGATGCGCGCCTGGCCGACCTCTCCATCGCACAGCGGCAGATGGTGGAGATCTGCAAAGCCATCATGCAGGACGCGCAGGTGATCGCCTTCGACGAACCCACCTCCTCGCTCTCGCACCGCGAAACCGACATCCTGTTCCGCCTCGTCAAGGAGCTGCGCGCCGATGGCCGCACGCTGATCTATATTTCGCACCGTCTCGAAGAACTGTATGAGCTGTGCGACGCCTGCACCATCTTCCGCGACGGCCGCAAGATCGTCACCCACGATGTGATGGCCGAGGTGCCGCGCGATCGTCTGATCAGCGACATGGTGGGCCGCGAGCTGTCCGACATCTACGACTACCGCGAACGCCGGCACGGCCAGCCGCGCCTGCAGGTACAAGGCCTGAACGGCAAGCATTTGAAAGGCCCGCTGAGTTTTGAAGTGCGCGGCGGCGAGGTGCTGGGCTTTTTCGGCCTGGTGGGCGCGGGACGCAGCGAATTAATGCGCCTGCTGTACAACGCCGATCCGCGCAGCGCCGGCGCGGTGCTGCTGGACGGCGCACCGGTCGCCACCGGCGGCCCGGCCGATGCGATTGCCGCCGGCATCGTGCTATGCCCGGAGGACCGCAAGGAGCAAGGCATCCTCGCCACCGCATCGGTGGCGGAGAATATCAACATCAGCGTGCGCCGCAACGATTTGCGCGGTGGGCTGTTCCTGCGTCACAAACAAGAGGCCGCGCTGGCCGATGCATTCATTGCGCGCCTGCGCATCAAGACGCCCAACCGCCAGCAGGAGATCCGCCTGCTCTCCGGCGGCAATCAGCAGAAGGTGATCCTGGCGCGCTGGCTGGCCGAACCGGGCCTGAAGGTGCTGATTCTCGACGAGCCGACGCGCGGTATCGACGTCGGCGCCAAGAACGACATCTACCGCATCATCCACGAGGTGGCGGAACGCGGCTGCTGCGTGATCGTGATTTCCAGCGAGCTGCCGGAAGTGCTGGGCATCTCGGACCGCGTGATCGTCATGCGCGAGGGCGAGATCTGCGGCGAACTGTCGCGCGCCGAAGCCAATGAAACCGAAGTGCTGCGCCTGGCCTTGCCGGATGCCGTGGCGCCCCAACCAGAAGAACGGAGCATCGCATGAGCGTCTCTCAACTCAATCCATCGGCCGCCGCTGGCGGCGCGCTGGTCTCGCGCCAGTGGCTGTCCGAATACAGCATGCCGCTGGCCTACGTCGTTTTGTTCGCCGTCTTGTCGGCCACGGTGGAGAACTTCTTCTCCGTGACCAACGTCATCGGCCTGATGCTGTCGGTGGCGCAGATCGGCATGGTGGCCTGCACCATGATGCTGTGCCTCGCCTCGCGCGACTTCGACCTGTCGGTCGGCTCCACCATCGCCTTTGCCGGCGTGCTGGGCGCCATCGTGCTGGAACACAGCGGCAGCGTGGCGCTGGCGGTTGGCGCCGGCCTCGGCGCCGGCGCCTTGATCGGCGCCCTGAACGGCGTGCTGATCGCCTACCTGCGCGTCAACGCGCTGATCGCCACGCTGGCCACCATGCTGATGGTGCGCGGCCTGGCTTTCATCGTATCGAAAGGCCAGGCGGTCGGCATCAACGACGACAGCTTCATCGACTTCGGCGACAGCCGCATCTTCGGCATGCCGCTGCCGGTGCTGGTGGCCGGCGCCTGCTTCATCGTGTTCGGCATTTTGCTGAACCAGACCGTCTTCGGCCGCAACACGCTGGCCATCGGCGGCAATCCGGAAGCGGCGCGGCTGGCCGGCGTGCGCGTGGAACGCCTGCGCGTCTGGATCTTCCTGCTGCAAGGCCTGGTGACCGCGATGGCGGGTCTGATCCTGGCGGCGCGCATCACCAGCGGCCAGCCGAATGCGGCGCAGGGCTTTGAGCTGGACGTGATCTCGGCCTGTGTGCTGGGCGGCGTGTCGCTGCAGGGCGGCAAGGCGCGTATCTTCGGCGTGCTGATTGGGGTGCTGATCATGGGCACGGTGGAAAACGTCATGAACCTGATGGACGTCGACGCCTTCTACCAATACCTGATGCGCGGCGTGATCCTGCTGCTGGCTGTGCTGCTGGACCAACTGAAAACCCGCGGCGAACGTCGCTAACTTCGCTAACTTAGCGTCAACTTAGGAGCAGTAATGTCTGAACGCCTGCAAGGCAAAGTCGCCATCGTCACCGGTTCCACGCAAGGCATCGGGCTGGCCATCGCCCGCCGCTTCGCCGCCGAAGGTGCGATGGTCACCCTCAACAGCCACCGCGACGACGAAGCCGCACAGGCCATCATGGCGGAACTGGGCCCGCAGCGCAGCCTGTTCGTGCTGGCCGACGTGGCCGACCGCGCCGCCATGGAAACCCTGGCCGCCCGCACCATCGAGCGCTTCGGCAAGGTCGACATCCTGATCAACAACGCCGGCATGAACGTCTTCGACGAACCATTGGCGCTGAGCGAAGAAGACTGGAAGCGCTGCTTCGCGGTCGACCTGGAAGGCGCCTGGAACGGCGCGCGCGCCGTGCTGCCTTCCATGCTGGCGCAAGGCGCCGGCAGCATCGTCAACATCGCCTCGGTGCACGGCCACAAGATCATTCCCGGCTGCTTCCCCTATCCTGTCGCCAAGCACGCGCTGATCGGCATGACGCGCGCGCTGGGCATCGAATACGCGGCGCGCGGCATCCGCGTCAACTCTATCTCGCCTGGCCTGATCGTCACCGACATGATCGAGCGCCACTTCGCCGCCTGCCCTGATCCCGAGGCCGAACGCGCGCGCCAGGCCGCCCTGCTGCCCTGCAAACGTCTGGGCAAGCCGGAAGAAGTAGCAGCCACCGCCCTGTTCCTCGCCAGCGACGACGCCCCCTTCATCAACGCCACCGACATCCTGATCGACGGCGGCCGCTCCCAGATGTACCACGAGTAATGTTTCCATTCTGACCTCGTGCGGGCGATTTTTTGCGCCGGACGTGGCGCAATCCCGCCTTTTTTGTTCTTCCGCAAAGTGTTTGCCTTGAAATACCCGAAAGTCGTCCCTATAATTAGCACTCGTTGAGGTGGAGTGCTAACAACCTCCAGCCAAACTTTCCGTCGTGGCAATCTGATTGAAACGACAACAAACTGTACCATTGTTAAAAATTAAGGAGTTTTGTATGAACCTTCGCCCTTTGAACGATCGCGTAATCGTCAAACGCCTCGACCAGGAAACCAAAACTGCGTCCGGCCTGATCATCCCTGATGCGGCTGCCGAAAAACCAGACCAAGGCGAAGTCCTGGCTGTAGGCAATGGCAAGATCCTGGAAGATGGCAAAGTCCGTCCTCTGGATGTCAAAGTAGGCGACCGCGTTCTGTTCGGCAAATACGCCGGCCAAACCGTCAAAGTTGACGGTCAAGAACTGATGGTCATGCGCGAAGAAGACATCATGGCGATCGTCGTCAAGTAATTCTTGACCCACGCATCCCACTTAATACCCTCAAGGAGTTAATAACATGGCAGCTAAAGAAGTAATCTTCGGCGACGCAGCGCGCGCCAAAATGGTTGAAGGCGTCAACATCCTGGCCAACGCAGTCAAAGTCACCCTGGGCCCGAAAGGCCGCAACGTGGTGCTGGAACGTTCGTTCGGCGCCCCTACCGTCACCAAGGACGGCGTATCCGTTGCCAAGGAAATCGAGCTGAAAGACAAGCTGCAGAACATGGGCGCGCAAATGGTGAAGGAAGTTGCTTCCCGCACCAGCGACAACGCCGGCGACGGCACCACCACCGCCACCGTGCTGGCACAAGCCATCGTGCGCGAAGGCATGAAGTTCGTTGCCGCCGGCATGAACCCAATGGACCTGAAGCGCGGCATCGACAAGGCAGTTGCTGCCACCGTCGAGCAGATCGCTGCCATCGCCCGTCCTTGCACCACCACCAAGGAAATCGCCCAGGTTGGTTCGATCTCGGCCAACTCGGATTCGTCGATCGGCGACCGCATCGCTGAAGCGATGGAAAAAGTCGGCAAAGAAGGCGTGATCACCGTGGAAGACGGCAAGTCGCTGAACGACGAGCTGGACATCGTTGAAGGTATGCAGTTCGACCGCGGCTACCTGTCGCCATACTTCATCAACAACCAGGAAAAACAAGTTGCCGTTCTGGACAACCCATTCGTCCTGCTGTGCGACAAGAAAATCTCGAACATCCGTGATCTGCTGCCGATCCTGGAACAAATCGCCAAGTCGGGCCGTCCTCTGCTGATCATCGCCGAAGACATCGAAGGCGAAGCGCTGGCGACCCTGGTGGTCAACAACATCCGTGGCATCCTGAAAACCGTTGCAGTGAAAGCCCCAGGCTTCGGCGACCGTCGCAAAGCCATGCTGGAAGACATCGCCATCCTGACCGGCGGCCAGGTGGTTGCTGAAGAAGTCGGCCTGACCCTGGAAAAAATCACGCTGGAAGAACTGGGTCAAGCCAAGCGCATCGAAGTCGGCAAGGAAAACACCATCGTTATCGACGGCGCCGGCCAAGCTGCCAACATCGAAGCGCGCGTCAAGCAGATCCGCGTGCAGATCGAAGAAGCGACCTCGGACTACGACCGTGAAAAACTGCAAGAGCGCGTTGCCAAACTGGCAGGCGGCGTGGCAGTGATCAAAGTCGGTGCAGCCACCGAAGTTGAAATGAAAGAAAAGAAAGCCCGCGTTGAAGATGCACTGCACGCTACGCGCGCTGCCGTGGAAGAAGGCATCGTGCCAGGCGGCGGCGTTGCCCTGCTGCGCGCCCGCGCTCAAGTGCAAGGCCTGAAAGGCGACAACCCGGACCAGGACGCAGGCATCAAGATCGTTCTGCGCGCCATGGAAGAGCCGCTGCGCATGATCGTGCAAAACGCCGGCGAAGAATCGTCGGTGGTGGTTGCAGCGGTTCTGGCTGGCTCGGGTAACTACGGTTACAACGCTGCCAACGGCACCTACGGCGACATGGTCGAAATGGGCGTTCTGGATCCAGCCAAAGTTACCCGTTCGGCACTGCAAAACGCAGCTTCGATCGCTGGCCTGATGCTGACCACCGACTGCATGGTTGCTGAAATCAGCGAAGACAAGCCTGCCATGGGCGGTATGGGCGGCATGGGCGGCATGGGTGGCATGGACGGCATGATGTAATAGCCGGCCGGCTTATTTCATAAGCCGCGTTGCAAAGAAAGCCAGTCTCCTCGGAGGCTGGCTTTTTTTATTAAAAATTCACTTGGTTGATTGCGGGCATTGAAGGACAATTGATAATCCATTCCTTAACGCAAGTTCATAAGGGTGTTTTATGAGTAACTTTCAAGGTGTCTTGTATTACGCCTTATTCATCGGTAATCCTGAGCAGCAAAAGCGCTTTTTCAGGGAAGTCCACCTGATGACGCTGTCCACCCAGATTTTTGGCGTGGTCAGCTGGCTGTTGCTGTACCTGAGCTTGCCCACCGGCGCCGACCACAACGCCGCGGCCACCGGCGCCGTCTTCGCGGGCATGATGCTGGGCTCTTTCATGACCGCCTTCTCGCGAACCTTGACGCTGAACATCCTGGCCGGTGCGGTATCGGTGTTCTTCTTGAGCCTGGGCTTTCGCGTGCTGCTGGCGGAAGTCGAAGACCCGACGTTCTGGGTGCTGCCGATCGGCCTGATCATCACCCTGACCAGCGCGCCCATCTTCAACGGCGTGCTGTACTACAACGCCGTCTCGGTCATGACGTGGGTGATCCTCGGCTGGGACTATTTCCCCGACCATAGCCAGCGCGCCGATGCGCTCTGGCCGGCGTTTACCATGGGAGCCAGTCTGCTGATCGGCTTTGTCATCAACCTGGTGTTCCTGCTGCTGCGGATGCGCAATTTCAATGCCGAGCAAGAGCTGCAGACCATGGCCTTCAAGGATGCGTTGACCGGCATGAACAACCGCCGCATGTTCACCCAGAGTGCGCTGGCGATGCTGGAGGATGGCGACGAGAGCCAACTCAACTTCCTGATGATCGACATCGACAACTTCAAGAAAATCAATGACCAGCTCGGGCACGACGTGGGCGATGAGGTGCTGAAGAAAGTCGGCGGCGTCATCGCCGAGCAATCGGGACCGCATTTGTGCGCCCGGCTGGGCGGCGAGGAATTCGCCATCGTGCACAGCGGCGACAGGGCTGCCGTGTGTTCATTCGCCGAAGGCATACTGAAGAAAATGCAGGCGGTGGCCTTGCCGGATCGCGTCGTCACCGTCAGCATCGGCGTGGCGCGCCTGCTGAAGAACGTCGATCTGGCGGTGAGCTACAAGCTGGCCGACGACCTGCTGTATCAAGCCAAGCAAAACGGCAAGAACCGCTACGAACTGGCCACCAATCTCTAGCGGCTGTGCGACCCGCCATGGCGTGGCGCGTGCAAAAATCGCTTTGCGCCACCTTCCAGGCCAGGGAACGCGCGATGGTGAACGACACTACTGACAGAAACTGACAGCGCTCCTGAATAGAATGAGATTCACTTTCTTACAGGAGATCTTCGATGAAACCAAGCACCGTCAGCGCTGTACCCCACCTCAACTTCCGTGGCCAGGCACGCAAGGCTCTCGATTTTTACCAGGCCGTTTTCGGTGGAGAATTGATGGCGATGAGCTACCGCGATTTCGGCCAGGTCACCAATGAAGCCGAAGCCGATCAACTGATCTGGGGACAGGTGGCGTCGGAGAGCGGCTTCCGCGTGATGGCTTACGACGTGCCGTCGCACACGCCGTATGATCCGGGCCAGAACGCCTTTATGGTCGCCGTGGAAGCGAAAACGCCGGAAGAAGCCAGCGCGCTGTGGCACAAGCTTGCCGAAGACGCCACCGTCATCGTGCCGCTGGCGCCGACGCAATGGTCGCCTATGTTCGGCATGTTGAAGGACAGCTTCGGCGTCTCTTGGTCGCTGAGCGTGGCGCGTAGCGAGGGCTGATCAGGCGTCGTGGTACATGGCTTCCAGCTCGTCGCGGCGCGGGCTGTCGGCCAGGTGGACGATCAGGGTGGTCGTGAGATCGTGGGCGGGGTGGACGGCGCGGTGCCGGGCGAACCAGAACACCTCTTCCAGGTCTTCATCGTCGTGCGCGGTGATGATAACTTTCTGCGCTTCCGGCACGTCTTCATAATCGACCGCCTCCAGCGCCGCATCCTCAATCGCCTCGCGCCACGCCTCGCAGCCCTTGCCCCAAGCCAGCGCATACAGGCAAGCGGATTCGATCAGCCAGCGACTGACGTCCCACATCATGGTCTCGTCGAGATCCGCCTCCACCACGACAATCGCTTTGAACTGAGGCAGGCCTTCCAGTGCTGGAAGGTCCGCGTCAGGGCTGAGGTGCAGGTATTTGGGGGCTGGGCTTTGCATGCCCGCATTTTAGCCGAAACGGCCGGCCGGCACACCGGCGATGTCGACCTGCACGGCGAACACGGCGCCGGTCAGCGGATGCGCTGCCAGTTGCTCGGGCGTGTTGTCTTCGCTGGCGGTGGTGATGTACAGCGTCTTCAGGTCGGCGCCGCCAAACGTGCAGGAGGCCGGATTGCGGACCGGTACGGCGATCGTTTCCAGCAACTCGCCCACGGCCGAATAGCGGCACACCCGGCTGCCGCCCCATTGCGCGATCCACACGCAGCCTTCGCTGTCGACCGTCATGCCGTCCGGCGAACCTTCGCCGTCGCCGAACTGGCGCCACACGCGCGGCTCGCCCAGCGTACCGTCGGCCGCCAGCGGATAGGCGTAGGTGCGGCCTTCAAAGCTGTCGGTGTGGTACATGGTGGTGCCGTCCAGGCTGAAGGCCGGGCCGTTGCAGATGTGGTAGCCCCGGTCCATCGCGTGCAGCTGCTGGTCGGTATCGAGGCGGAACAGGATGCCGATGTCCTGCGCGTAGTCGGTGTTGTGCATGGAACCGGCCCAGATGCGACCGGCGCTATCGACCTTGGCGTCGTTCATGCGCAAGCCGCTGCCGGCCGGGAACGGACGGTGCAGATACTCGATGCGCAGCTCCGGCTCCAGCCACACGCGGGCGATGCCGTCGCGCAGGCCGGCCATGAAACCGTCGCCGTCGCGGCGCGCGATCAGCCAGCAGATGTAGTCGGGCATGGCCCAGCTGCGGCGCGCACCAGTGACCACATCCTGCGCGTGCAGGGTCTGGTTCTTCAGGTCGACGAAGTACAGGCGGTTCTGCTCCGCCACCCACAGCGGGCCCTCGCCCAATTGCGCTTTCACTTGCCACAGACACTGCACGTCATGCTTGCTCATCAGTTCGATTCCGTTATCCGTTAGTTAGATCGCCGCCATCATACGGCCAAAGCACGCCAGGTGCCGACGAAAGCGGCCGCGCGTTCGGCCAACTGTTCCAGCGTCACGCCCGGCGTGTACAGCGCACCGCCGATGCCGAAACCGGTGGCGCCGGCCTTGACCCAGTCCGCCATGGTCTCGGGCGAGACGCCGCCCACCGGCCACACCGGCGTACCGGCCGGCAGCACGCTTTTCAGCGCCTTGATGCCGCCGTGGCCGACCGACTCGGCCGGGAAAATCTTCAGCGCGTGTGCGCCCGCGTCCAGCGCGGCAAACGCCTCGGTCGGCGTGGCCACGCCCGGCGCGCAATACATGCCCAGGTCGGCGGCGCGGCGGATCACGGCCGGCACGCAGTTCGGCGACACCAGCAGGCGGCCGCCGGCGGCGTGTACGGCTTCCACGTGGCCGACATTCAGCATGGTGCCACCGCCCACCAGCGTATCCGGCAGGTCCAGCTTGACGATGGCGGCAATCGCCTCGATCGCGCCGGGACGGTTGAGCGGCACTTCCAACGCGCGGAAGCCGGCGCCGTACAGCACCTTGGCGACATCGACCGCCTCGGCGGGATCGAGGCCGCGCAGAATGGCGACCAGCGGCGTGGTGGGGTGGGATGGAGTAGTCATGATCAGGCTTTCAGGAATTGGGAAATGGCGGTGCAATACACCAGGTGCGGATCGAGCACGGAACACTGTAGGCCGACATGGCGGGCGGCGACGTCGTAGCGCGCGGCCAGCGCCGGCGAACCGATGACGGTGATGCCCTGCTGCGCGTCGCGCGCGGCGGCGAACTCGGCACCGATCAGCAAGCCGCTGACCGTGGCCGCCGCCTGCTGCGCCGGCGCCGCACGCGACACCACGCCCGCTCGCACGCGGAACAGGGAATTGGACAGCGGCTCGTTGCGCGCCGCCTGGTTCAGGCCGGTGACGAAGCCTTCGGCGTCGGCGGCATCGCCGCTCATCATCGCCGACAGGGTGCCGCCCTTGGACAACATGGCGAACAGCTCGCCGGTCATATAGGTGGCAATCGACTGGATCACGCCATCGCGCAGCAGCACCCACTTGCTGTGGGTGCCCGGCAGCACGATCCAGCCGTCGCGATGGCCGAGCACCACCGCGCCCAGCAGCTGGGTCTCCTCGCCGCGCATGACGTCGGCCGAGGCGCCGTTGCGATAAACATAACCGGGAACGATGTAGCCACGGCCGGCCCAGGCCGGATCGGTGACGGCGGCCAGGTGCTGCGGCAACTGCTCCAGCGGCACCGAGGCGTCCAGGTAATCGACTTCCTGCCAGCCCGAAGCGCTGCCGACCATGCCCGACATGATCACCGGCAGGTCCGGCATCAGCTGCATCGACTCCAGCACGCCGGCCAGCGACGGGCCGAACTTGTCGCGGCTGCCGACGGCCAGCATGCCCTCGCCGTCCTCATGTTCGGCCAGGCAGGCGCCGGTTTGAGCGATCAGATAGGCACGCCGGTTGCTGGTGCCCCAATCAATTCCCACAATATTCTTGTTCACCAGCCTATCCTTTTGTGTACTTTGCTTATACTGCAACGATGGTACGAAAAACCGCCGTCAACAGCCAATAAAATATCTCTTCGGACGAATACCAAAATAGTATAGGCTAGAGGCGAAACACCGCAAAAAGTTGCCCCTCAGATGCCTTTGGTTTAGTATGGCCGACAATAAAATAGTCCCACACCCTTCCCCCATGGAATTAAGCAAGCAGTCCTCCCGCAAACTGATCATCGCCGGTGCGGCAACAGCGGTCGTTGCGCTGGGTTTGGCCGCCTATTATGTGGGCTCCACGCCCGCCGAGTCGCATGTTGCGGTCAAGGTGCCGGTAACGGCGTCGGCCAGCGCCAGCAGCGCGGCTGCGGCCAAGAAAGCCGCCTCGGCCTCCGCGCCGCAGCGTCCGGCCGACATCAAGGATCCGGCGCCGCCAGCCGAACCGAAGGCCGTGCGCACCAAGGAGCAAGGCGCCGCCGCCCTGATGGCGTTGCCGGAACTGCAAGCCTGGTCGGCGCTGATCGAAAAGAACACCGGTGGCAAGGCCCACGGCGGCCTGCTCGAATACGACCCGGTGCCGCGCAAGCTCAACGGCAAAAGCTACTGGCAATTCAGCTATGTGGAAAACAGCGCCGAATCGGCGCTGCGCTGGGAAAGCTTCCTGGTATCGTCGAGCGATGATGAAATCCTGGTGGAAGACGCCACCAACGACGAAGTCATCAGCCTGGCGCGCTGGCGGCGCGAGAAGCACCCGGCCAAGCGCAGCAGCGTCGAGAACTAATCCCCGCTAGGCCGCTTTCGGCTCTGCCACCGGCGCCGCCATGTTCGCGGCGCCGCGTACCCGCCCCACCCACAATACCGCCAACAGCACCAGCCCCACCGCGATCCAGCCGTTCAAGCCGTAGCCGGTGATGTGGCCGGCGGCCTCGGTATGCAGGGTCAGTCCGCCCAGCAGCGCACCGAAGCCGGTGCCCACCTGCTGCACCGCCGCGTTGGCGCTGAGGAAAGCGCCGCGCCGGACCGGATCCGGCACCGTGGTCATCAGCGCCTGCATCGGAATCGTCCGCCCCGACGCCAGCACCATGAAGAACGGGAAGAACAGCATCACGCCCAGCAGCGGCATCACCGGCATGTGGGTGATGAACAGCAGCGGCGCAATTAACAGCAGGGATACGATGCGGTACACCTTCTGCGCGCCGTAACGGTCCGACCACTGGCCGATCATGCGCGCGGTGAACAGCGTGGCAATGCCGCCGGCCAGGTAGATATAGGTGATATCGGCCGGCTGCAGGCCGACATTGCTGACCAACACAGGCGAGATAAAGGGGATCACCATCATGCCCGTGGTCATATTGATGGCCGACAGCAGGAAAGCCTTGATGTGCGCGGGCTCGCGGTATAGGGCGATCAGGTTGGGCAGCGCGGCCGACAGCGGCGCGCGATTCGGCAGATGGCTGTCCAGCGCCGGCAGCGTGCGTGCGGCCAGCCCCAGGATGGGCAGCGAGCACAGCACGAGGATATAAAACGGCGAGGCCCAGCCATAGTGCGCGGCCAGCATCACGCCGGTCGGCACGCCGGCCACCGAGGCCAGGCTGAACGAAGTCATCACGATGCCGGTGGCGGCGCCACGGCGATGTACGGGAATCAGGTCGCCGATGATGGCCATGACGATGGCGCCGAGGATGCCGCCGGTCAGCCCGGCAAAGGCGCGCGACAACACCAGCACGTGGAAATTCGGCGCGGCGGCGCAGGCCAGGTTGGACAGCGTGAACAGGGCGAACACGATCAGCAGCAGCTTCCTGCGGTCGAAGCGGTCGATATACATGGCGGCGGCCAGGCCGGAGATGCCGGCGCACCAGGCGTAGGCCGAGACCGCGCCGGAGACGGCGGCCGGCTCGATCTGAAAGGCCTGCATCAGCTGCGGCGCCAGCGGCATCATCACCATGAAATCCATGATGACAGTGAACTGGGTCAGCGCCAGCAGCCACAGCACCAGGCGCTCGCGCGCCGGCGTCAAGGGAACGGCGGCGCTCATAGCGCGTTGATATCGGCGACGGCCTGGCGCAGGATGGCGCGGATCTGCTCGATGCGTTCAGGACTGTGGTTGCTGGCGCGGGCCTGCTCGATGGCGGCATGCTTCAGCTCGTGCATGGCGTTGCGCAAGCCCTCGCGATGCGCATCGCCTTCGGCCATGCGGGCCAGGATGGCGTCGACGAACTGGCGGTTATCGGCCAGGAAGGCCTCGCCTTCCGGCGTAATCGTATGCAGCTTCTTGTTGCCTTCCGGTGTAGCGACGACGTGGCCCATATCGAGCAGCATCGACAGCAGCGGATAGATGGCGCCCGGGCTGGGCGAATAGCCGCCGCCGGAGCGCTGCTCCAGCTCCTTGATGATCTCATAGCCATGACGCGGCTTCTCGGCGATCAGTTGCAGCACCACGTAGCGCATGGCGCCGGCGTCGAACATCTTCGGCCCGCGACCGCGTGGACCGCCTTCATGACCGTGATGAGGATGATGAGGATGATGAGGATGATGGGGAGGGTGAGGATGGTGGTGATCGGGACGCGGCATGTGAAACTCCTTAAGATATAACTTATTACGATATATCTTAACGCATTACGACAGAAGTTCAAGTATCGATTTGTAACGACAAAAAAATCAGGGTCAGCTCTGTCAAATGGACATTTTGTCCATTTGACAGAGCTGACCCTGAATTGCAGCGGGGAATGTAGAGCGGTTTTAGCCGTCGAGGTGGGAGATCAGCAGGCGGCGGTTGTCCGCCTCGCCGCTGCCGGCCTTGTGTTCGACCACCAAGCGCGAGTTCTGCGCGTCCAGCGAGATGCCGACCGAGAGGATGTCGATCAGCAGCAGCTGCAGGATGCGCGAGATCATCGACAGGAAAGTGGTGCTGTCTTCCGTGTGATCGACCGTCAGGCAGACGCTGGCCTTCTTGGCCAGCGGCGAGTTGCTGGAGGTGATGGCGATGACGTCGGCGCCGGCCGCGCGCGCCGCATCGACCGCCGCCAGCAGGTCCGGCAGCTTGCCGGAATTGGAGATGGCAATCACCACGTCGCCCGGATTGAGCAGCTCGGCCGCCAGCGTCAGCAGGTGCGAGTCGCCATAGGCCGAGGTCGGAATGCGGAAGCGGAAGAATTTGTGCTGGCCGTCCAGCGCCACCACGCGCGAATTGCCCATGGCGTAAAACTCCACGCGCTTGGCTTTCGCCACCAGGGCGATCGCCTTGTCCAGCGAACGCACGTCCAGCTGGTCGCGGAATTTCAGAATCGCGGAAACCGTATTATCGATGACCTTGGCGCTCAGGTCGTGCGTGCTGTCGCTGACGCGCACCTGGCTGTGGCGCACCGGTATCGCGCCGGTCAGGCTGCTGGCGAATTTCAGCTTGAAGTCGGCCAGACCGAGGAAGCCCAGCGAGCGGCAGAAGCGGATCACGGTCGGCTGGCTGACTTCGGCCAGGCGCGCGATGTCGGCGATCGGTTCGTTCAACACCAGGCGCGGCTGCTCCAGCACCAGCTGCGCCACGCGCTGCTCGGCCGGCGTCAGTTCGTGCTGCAGATGCTGCACGCGCTCCATCAGCGTGTTGGCGCCGCTGCGTCCGCGCAGGTGCTCGGACAAAATCGTCGCCACGCCGTAGAACGCCGGATTCGGCGTGGTGATGACGTAGGTTGGAATCTCGGCCAGGTAGCTGGTGAAGCGGCCCTTGGCTTCAAAGCGCGCGCGGAACGGCGAGGTGGTGAACCAGTCGCCCAGGCGCGGCACAATGCCGCCGCCGATGAACATGCCGCCGAAGGCGCCCAGCGTCACCGCCAGGTTGGCGGTGGCGCCGCCCAGCATGGCGCAGAAGCATTCCAGCACTTCCAGGCATAGCGGGTCTTTGTCGGTCAGCGCGCCGGAGATGATTTCCTGCGACGTCAGGTCGCGCACCTGGCGGCCGTTGCGCTTGGCGATGGCGCGGTAGATGATTTCCATGCCGGGGCCGGAGATCAGGCGCTCGGTCGATACGTGCGACCAGGTTTGCCATGCGTATTGCAGGATGGCGTATTCGCGCTCGTCGGCCGGCGCGAAATTGGTGTGGCCGCCTTCGGAGCCGAGCGTGACGAAGCCGTCCACCGTCGGGATCACGCCCGATACGCCGAGGCCGGTGCCCGGTCCCAGCACGCCGATCACGGAATTGGAGGCCGGCTTGCCGCCGCCCACCTGCATCAGGTCGGCCGGCTTGAGACCCGGCAGCGACATCGCCAGCGCGGTGAAGTCATTCACCACCAGCAGCGTGTGCAGGCCGAGCACGCGACGCACTTCGTCGGTAGAGAACTCCCAGTCGCGGTTGGTCATGCGGATGTAGTCGCCGCTGACCGGGTTGGCCACCGCCAGCGCCGCGTGGTTCAGGTTGACGCCGGTGTGGTCGGCCAGGTAGGAGCGCAGCATGGCCACGATGTCCGGGTAGTCATCGCACTTCAGCACGCGCACCGCGCGGAACTCGCCGGGGGCGGTCTGCAGGGCGAAGCGGGCGTGGGTGGCACCGATGTCGGCCAGCAGGCGCGGGCCGTCGGCGAAGGCGGTGCGATTGAGCTTTTGTTCTACTTCTGCTTGTTTCATCGTCGTTTCAGTCAAAACAGTTGGCGGAAGCATACCCGAAATACCTGATGTTAAGAAGGAAATCCCTCTATGCCGCGTAGCCGAACCAGGCGCCGTAGGCCGGCAGTTGCAGCTTGCCGTCCGCCGCATCACCGGGCAAGCCGTAGCCTTGCAGCGGCTCGGCGCCGGCGCTTTGCGGCAGGTCGACGGTCTGCGCCTGGTCGCTCAGGTTGAACACGGCCAGGATGCTGCGCTCGCCGTCCAGGTCGCGGCGCAGCGCCAGCACGGCGTCCTGCGTGTCGAAGAATTCGATCTCGCCGCGCAGCAGTTGCGGATGCTGGCGACGCCAGGCGATGAAGGCGCGCGTAAAGGCCAGCGACGACGCTTTGTCCTGCTCCTGCACCGAGGCCGCCTTGGCCAGGTGGTCCGGCGAGACCGGCAGCCATGGCTTGCCGGTGGTGAAACCGCCGTTGGCGTCGTTGCTCCAGGCGATCGGCGTGCGGCAACCGTCACGGCCCTTGAACTCCGGCCAGAAGGTGATGCCGTACGGGTCTTGCAGCAGTTCGAACGGCACGTCCGCTTCGGCGAAGGCCAGCTCGTCGCCCTGGTACAGGCACGGCGTGCCTTTCAGCGACAGCTGCATCGCCAGCACCAGCTTGGCGAAGGACTGCGGCGCCGCTGGGCCGCCCCAGCGCGACGCCACGCGCTGCACGTCGTGATTACCGACCGACCACGAAGCCCAGCCGCCCTTTACGCGCGCCTCAAACGCTTCCACCTGCTTGCGGATGTAATGCGAGGAGCACTGCGGCACCAGCAGGTTGAAGCTGTAGGCCATTTGCAGCTTGTCGCCGCCGGCGGTGTATTCGGCCATCACGGCCAGCGAATCGTCGGCGCCGACTTCGCCGATCGATACGGCCTGGTATTCGTCCAGCAGCTGGCGCAGCTTTTGCAGGAACGGCAGGTTCTCGGGACGGGTCTTGTCGTAGATGTGGGCCTGCATGCCGTAAGGGTTGACGTCCGACACGGTGGCCGTGTCGCGCACGGTGGCCGGTGGATTGCTGCGCAGTTCCAGATCGTGGAAGTGGAAGTTGCAGGCGTCCAGGCGGATGCCGTCCACGCCGCGCTCCAGCCAGAAACGCAGGGCGTCAAGGTGGGCCTGCTGTACTTCCGGGTTGTGGAAGTTCACCTGCGGCTGGTTGACCAG
The DNA here is from genome assembly GCA_041874725.1 of Duganella sp. BuS-21. GTDB lineage: Bacteria > Pseudomonadota > Gammaproteobacteria > Burkholderiales > Burkholderiaceae_D > Rugamonas. Next base: position 5,576,107 of record CP097466.1, read on the forward strand.
GAAGTTGTGCATGTAGTACTGGCGACGGCGCGTATCCCACTGCCATGCCGAACCACCGAACACCGACATCCAGTTGTTCGGCGGATTGCCGTCCGCCGCCGGATCGGACCAGACATACCAGTCGGCCTTGGGATTATCGCGGCTGGAACGGCTTTCCTTGAACCAGGCATGATCTTCCGCCGTGTGGGCCATCACCTGGTCGATCATGATCTTCAGGCCGAGGCTGTGCGCCTTGGCGATCAGCAGGTCGAAGTCGGCCAGGGTGCCGAACAGCGGATCGACGTCGCAGTAATCGGAAATGTCGTAGCCGAAGTCTTTCATCGGCGATTTGAAGAATGGGGAAATCCAGACGATGTCCACGCCCAGCGATGCGATATAGTCCAGCTTTGCCGTAATCCCAGGCAAATCGCCCACGCCGTCGCCGTTGCTATCCATATAACTACGAGGGTAAACCTGGTAGATGATCGCTTCGCGATACCAGTCCGGGGAGTGCGGGGAGACTTGAGTAAGTTGCTTGGTCATAAGAGAATCCGGGGTTGGCTGTCTGGGGGATTGTTTTTTGTAGAGAATATACATCACGAAAACAGATTTTTCAATCAGCGACCGGCTTAAGGAATATCATGAATAATCCTTAAAAAACAAAAACTTAGGTATTTTTACCCGAATACCCGAGATAAAAAATAGTAGTCAAACTACACAATACAGGAGTAAATACGTGAGTAATAACGGCAACGGGCCTATGCCCCGGCAAATTCCCTACATCATCGCCAACGAGGGCTGCGAGCGTTTCAGCTTCTACGGCATGCGCAATATCCTGACGCCTTTCCTGCTCAGCACCCTGCTGTTATTCATCCCGATGCCGGAGCGCACGGCTGAAGCCAAGCACATCTTCCACACCTTCGTGATCGGTGTGTATTTCTTCCCGCTGCTGGGGGGCTGGATCGCCGACCGCTACTGGGGCAAGTACAAGACGGTGTTCTGGTTCAGCCTGATCTACGTGGCCGGCCACGCCTGCCTGGCGATCTTCGAACATGACATCACCGGCTTCTACACCGGCCTGGCGCTGATCGCGTTCGGCTCGGGCGGCATCAAGCCGCTGGTGGTGGCCTTCGTCGGCGACCAGTTCGACCAGACCAACAAGAACCGCGCCAAGGTGGTGTTCGACGCCTTCTACTGGATCATCAACTTCGGCTCCTTCTTCGCCTCGCTGCTGATGCCGGTGTTCCTGCGCGACTACGGTCCAGGCGTGGCTTTCGGCATTCCCGGCATCCTGATGGCGATTGCCACGGCGGTATTCTGGCTGGGCCGCAAAAAATACATCCACGTGCCGCCGGCCGCGCCGAATCCGGATTCCTTCAGCAGCGTGGCGCGCACCGCCCTGCTGGCGCAAGCGCCGGGCCAATCGCGCCCGGGCCTGATGGTGGCCGGCGCCGGCGCGGTGGCGGCCGTGGTGTCGCTGTGCATGGCGCCGTCGTGGGGCTTCGTCATCGCGGCCTGCACGGCGCTGGTGCTGTTGCTGGCGTTTGGCGGCATCGGCGTCTCGATGCAGCTCGACCGCGCGCGCGGCAAGCATACCGATGCGGCGGTCGAAGGCGTGCGCGCCGTGCTGCGTATCCTGATCGTGTTTGCCATGATTACGCCGTTCTGGTCGCTGTTCGACCAGAAGGCCTCGACCTGGATCGTGCAGGCCAACTCGATGGACAGCCCGCTGCTGTCGATCCTGGGCTGGGAATTCACGCTGCTGCCGGCGCAGATGCAGGCGGTCAATCCGATTCTGGTGATGCTGCTGATCCCCTTGAACAACATCGTGCTATTCCCGCTGATGCGCATGATCGGCATCACGCCGACGCCGCTGCGCCGCATGGGCCTGGGCATTGCGCTGTCGGCATCGTCGTGGGTGGTGATCGGCATTATTCAGCTGTGGATGGACGGCGGCGAGCACGTCTCGATCCTGTGGCAGCTGCTGCCGTATGCGTTGCTGACCTTGGGCGAAGTGCTGGTGTCGGCCACCGGTCTTGAATTCGCCTACAGCCAGGCGCCGGCGCCGATGAAAGGCATCATCCTGAGTTTCTGGTACCTGGCCGTCACGGTGGGCAACCTGTGGGTGCTGATCGTGAATTCGGCGGTGAAGAACGACGTGGTGAGCGGCTGGATCGCCGGCAGCGGCTTCAGCCCCATCGCCTTCCAGATGTTCTTCTTCGCCGCCTTCGCAGCGGTGGTGGCCGCCATCTTCGCGCTGTACGCCATGCGCTACAAGATGGTCGACAATTACCGCAAGACGGCATAAGCAAAACCGGATAGACGGCTACGCGGATGATCCGCGCAGCCGTCTTTTTTTGCGCTCGCTTTATGTGGCTTTGCGGCGGCGGGCGGCGAAGCCGACTGCGCCCAGGCCTGCCAGCAGCATCAGGTAGGTTTCAGGCTCCGGCACAGCGGTGATGACGCCTTTTTGCAGGGCGGTCCAACTACCCTCGTTGTAGGCCACGATTTCCACGTAGCGGCCGGAGATGGCGCCGAAGTTGAAGGAGATTGGCGTGTTTGCCACCGTATAGCCCGAGAATGTCAGGGTTGGCGTCAGGTTGGCCCAGTCTTCGCCGATCGGGGTGTCGGAGATGTAGATCTTCTGCCAGCTGTGACCATCCGGCAGTTGATCGGTGACGTAGCTGATGCCGGTGATCTGCTTGGTACCCAGCAGGTCGACCTGCACCCACTGCGCGTCGCCGGTGCCGGCGTTCCATGATGCACCATTGAACAGCGATTCGGCGGTCAAGCCGTTCCAGTTGCTGCTGTCGGAGTAGCTGGCCGCAGGCAGACCGGCCGCTGCATTAGTACTGGCCTGGGCGGCGCCGGCCAGGCCGATCAGCACGGCCATCGATGTTGCGAGCAAATAGCGTTTCATAAGGATCCCTTGTAGTTGACGTTGAGGTGCTGCCCAACCCATTTTCCACGCGGAATCCCAGTGCACTTGACTGCCTGTTTCACTTATTAAAAAGATTATTTTTAAATAAGAACATCCCCGCTTGCTCCCGAAAATCGCGCGGCGACATGCCGTACTGGCGGCTGAACGCCCGCGAAAAATCGGACGCGCTACTGAATCCCAACCCATAGCCAACTTCCGACACTGCCAGCTGCGGCATCGTCACCAATTCGTCTGCAGCTTCGCGCAGCCGGCAATGGCGGATATACGCTTGCAAGCCGCCTTGGGGCACGAACATGCGGTAGATCGTCGACCGCGCCAGCGGGAACGCCAGCATCACGCTGTCCGGCGACAAGTCCTCGTGGTGCAGATTGGCCTGGATGTACTCCTCGATCTGCCGCTGCAGCACCGCGCGGGCGGCGGCGCGCTGATGATCGGCCAGGCGCTGCTGCTTGCCGAACGCTCCCAGGATCAGCTGCGCGCACGTGCGGATGGCCTGCGCCTGCGCCTCGCCAGCCAGCGACGGCAGTTGCGTACACAGGACGCGAACCTGATGCAGGATCAGGCGCGTGAGCGGCGTCGTGTAGCCGACCACGCGGCCATGTATCGCCTCCGGATCGGGCAGCGCGGCCTGCACCATGGCCCGCGGCAGGAAGAACGCCAGCACCCGCGCAGGCGTCGGCCGCACCATGCTCATGGACTGGCTCATGTCCAGCGCCAATATCCCCGGCGTGTACTGGCTGGAACGCGGAGACGGCTGCGCGGTCGCGGTTTCCACGATGCCTTCTACCGCCACATGGAACACGAAGTCGCGCATGCTGTCGGTAGAAATGCGGGCATTGCTGCGGCTTTGGGAAAACGCGCCGGTACGGCTGTCCAGATAAATCAGGTCCGGCAGGATATAGGTATCAATCTCGCCGCGAAAACCATGCGCCAGTTGCTGTCGCTGGACCGGCACGTCGAGGAAACGGTCGAGATAATCGCGCCAAGCCAGCAACTGGAGCGGCTTCTGCTCCTGCATGACCGTGAAATGCCCGCGTATGAGCGGCACGTCAGCCGTAGGTAGCACTATGCGTTGATCGCGCATGGCGATTAACCGGTTGACAGGAGAGGAGTAAGCTGGATTCATGATTGGTATGCAACTAGCAATTTAATATCTAATTTGCAACTTGAGCACCATCATAGCGCACAATGAGGGCGTATCTAAACTACAGTTTGTGGAGTACCATAGCCGCCAAATTCAGGGGTATTTCGCAGGTTGCTGTAACTGCACTACCTTATTTCTATGGTTTGGAGACCAATATGACTGGTAAGCGCTTGGTGGTGGTTGGCTTGGGGAGCGCGCTGGCGCTGATTTGTCCGGGGGCTTGGGCCGCGCCAACGCTGGCGGATTGCGACGGCGCGTACGCCACGACCGTGCGCGCCGCACCCGCCATCGACGCCCGCGCCTACTGGCTCAACGGCCAGCTGATCAAATGGCCCGGCATCGATGCCGGCGCCGGCGCCGCCGCCGCCGCCGTATTCAAGCTGTACTACTCCTCCACTGCCCTGCTGCGCGCCGCGCCAGGCGCGCGCGTCACCGGTGCGGAGGGCGAATTGACGCTGTCGCGCTTTGACGGCGGCACGCCCGAGCGCTTCAAGTTCGTCGGCAATGGCGTGCTGCTGGCCGTCGCCGATCCGGCACGCGTGCCGGTCGCGCTGACGCGGCAAGTACTGCTGGTGCTGGAAGCCGAAGACGGCACCGTGCGCGACGTCACCTCCGTGCAACTGGCCGGCGCGCTGGATGACATCTACGCCGGCGCGGCCAAGGCCGCCGATCTCGGCGTGACCGTCGGCCCGCGCGACGCCGGCTTCAAACTGTGGGCGCCCACCGCGCAAAACGTGGCGCTGTGTACCTACGCCACCGGCAGCGGCAAAGCGAGCGCCATCACCACCATGACGCGCGATGACGCCAGCGGCATCTGGTCCGCGCGCGCCAGCCGCGCCGGCGAATACTATCAATACCTGGTGGACGTGGTGACGCCCACCGCAGGCCTGGTGCGCAACCTGGTCACCGATCCCTATTCCGTCAGCCTGACCACCGATTCCAAACGCAGCTACGTCGTCGACCTCGACGCGCCGCGCTTGAAACCTGCCGGCTGGGAGCGCACGCCCGCGCCCAAGAAGGTCGCCGCGCAAACCGACATGACGGTGTACGAACTGCATGTGCGCGATTTCTCCATCAACGACAACACCGTCAGCGCCGCCAATCGCGGCAAGTACACCGCCTTCACCGAGACCAAGTCCAACGGCATGAAGCACCTGGCCGCGCTGAGCAAAGCCGGCATGACGGACATTCACCTGCTGCCCGTGTACGACATCGGCAGCGTGCCGGAACAAGGCTGCGTGGCGCCGGCGATTCCAGCGCAGGCGCCGGACAGCGAGGCGCAGCAGGCCATCGTGGAAAAGATCAAGTTCCAGGACTGCTACAACTGGGGTTACGATCCCTTCCACTACAGCGCGCCCGAAGGCAGCTACAGCACCGATCCGGCCGACGGCGCCAAGCGCATCGTCGAGTTCCGCCAGATGGTGCAGGCGCTACACCAGGCCGGCCTGCGGGTCGGCATGGACGTGGTCTACAACCACACCTACATCGCCGGCCAGAACGAGAAGTCGGTGCTGGACCGCGTGGTGCCCGGCTACTACCACCGCCTGAACGCCAAGGGCGACATCGAACGCTCCACCTGCTGCGACAACACCGCCACCGAAAACCTCATGATGGGCAAGCTGATGGTGGATTCGGTGGCCATGTGGACCAGGCATTACAAGATCGATTCCTTCCGCTTCGACCTGATGGGCCACCAGCCGCGCGCCGTGATGGAGCAGCTGCAGCAGCGCGTCGGCAAGCACGGCAGCCGCCGACCGATCAACCTGATCGGCGAAGGCTGGAACTTCGGCGAAGTCGCCGACGGCGCGCGCTTCGTGCAGGCCTCGCAGCTGTCGCTGAACGGCAGCGGCATCGGCACCTTCAGCGACCGCGCACGCGACGCCGTGCGTGGCGGCGGCGCCGGCGACAGCGGCGTGCAGCTCATCACCCAGCAAGGCTACATCAATGGCCTGGTCTACGACGCCAACGCGCAAGCCGGCCAGCGTCCCGCCAGCGATCTGCTGGCCGCCTCCGACATGGTGAAGGCCGGCTTGGCGGGCACCATCCGTAGCTACGCGCTACCTACCGCAGACGGCCGCACCGTGGCGCTGCAGGACATCGTCTACGGCGGCAACCAGCCGGCCGGCTACGCCAGCGAACCGGGTGAAACGGTCAACTACGTCGAGAACCACGATAACCAGACCCTGTACGACATCAACGCCTTCAAGCTGCCGCAGGCCACCACCGCGCGCGAACGCGCGCAGGTGCAGATGCTGGGCGCCGCCATCAACGCCTTCAGCCAGGGCGTGGCCTACTTCCACGCCGGCTTCGACATCCTGCGTTCCAAATCACTGGACCGCAACAGCTTCGAATCGGGCGACTGGTTCAATCGCCTGGACTGGACCTACCAGGACAACTACTACGGCACCGGCCTGCCGCCGGCCGCCGACAACGGCAAGGACTACGCGCTGCTCAAGCCCCTGTTGCGCAACGCCGCGATCAAACCGGCGCCGGCCGATATCGCCTGGTCGCGCGACGCCTTCCGCGACCTGCTGGCGATCCGCTCCAGCAGCACGCTGTTCCGCCTGCGCACGGCGGACGACATCAAGCAGCGCCTGCGCTTCTTCAACACCGGCCCGTCACAAGTGCCGACCGTGATCGCCGCCCACCTCGACGGCCAGGGCTACGCCGGCGCGCGCTTCAAATCCATCACTTACCTGATCAACGTCGACAAGACTGCGCAGCACATCACCGTGCCGGAGGAGAAGGGCCGACGCTATAAACTGCACCCGGTCCACACCGGCGCCAACGCGGCGGACAAGCGCGTAGCCTCGGAAGCCAAATTCGACCAGGCCAGCGGCACCTACACCATCCCCGCGCGCAGCGCCGTGGTTTTCGTGGACACTATCGATACCAAATAACCGTCGACCAGACCATGAAACCAAGCTCGCTTACCCTGCCCACCCTGTAGATCGCTGATCAAGGATACGCTCGCGTTACTCCTGCCCGATCAACACCACGGCGTTGCGCGTGCCGAAGTTAACGCTGTCGCCACGCACCACGGCGGTTTTGCCGCTGTAATAATCCTTGACCTTCTGGCCGTTGGCGAACACCCCATGCACCTTGATGGTGATCGACTTGTTGGTCGGCAGGTCCAGCGCCACCACCACTTTGTCGCGCAAGCCGTCCTTCTCATACGTGCGCTTGAAGACATATGGTTTGGCTTTCAGCTGCTGGTGCACACCGGCGCCCACCGCCACATGGGCCTTGCGGAACAGGCCCAGTTTGGCCCAGTGCGCGCGCACTTCGGCGATCTTGTAACCGTCGCGCGCCACGTTCTGTTCCAGCTCGTTCCAGTTCATGAAGGAGCGCAGCTTGGCGTCGCCGGTGGCTTCGGCGATATCGAGCTTGCGCGCGGTTTCGTCGCCGTAGTAGATCTGCGCCGCGCCGGGCGCCAGCAGCAGTTTGGTGGCGCTCTCGAACGGCTTCTTGCGCGATGCGTCGAACGGCGCGCCGTCGTCGTGCGAATCCAGATAGTTCAATACCGAGTAACCGGTCAGCGCGCCACCGTGCAGGGCGTTGGAATAGGCGCTGAAGATGGCTTCATAGTCCTTCCTGGCATCGTGCACCAGGCCGAAGTTGATCATGCTGTTGAAGTTAGCCTGGTAGTAGTTGACGTACTGGCCGCTGCCCAGATGATGCGACTGCCCTTCGGCGATGTTGTAGTTGTAGACCTCCGCCACCGAGAAGAATTTGTCGTCGCTGAGTTTCTTCTCCGGATTGGCCTTCTTCCAGTCCTCGTAGGCCAGCGACGCTTCCTTCAGCAGCTCCTTCCACGCCTTGGGTTCCACGTGCTTGACGGTGTCGGCGCGGAAGCCGTCCACGCCGTACTTGCGGATCCAGTCGGTGTGCCACTTGATCAGGTAGTAGCGCGGTGCGCGCGGATAGCCGGTGCGGGCGAAGAACTCGTTCAGGCTCTTGACCTCCTGCTCGAAGCGGCCCTCGCGCTGCCACTTCGCCATCAAACGCTCCGGCAGCTCCACCGGCGTATCGCTATCGGTCAGGAAGTCCGGCAGGTTTTTCACCAGTGTGCATTCAACGAAGGTCTTGGCGTCCTTGTAGGTGCACACAGGGCCGGTGCGGACCCAGTCCTTCGGCCACACCGGATCGACATCCGTCACCGGGCCGGTTTGGTTCATCACCACGTCCAGCACCACGCGGATGCCGCGCGCGTGCGCCGCATCGACCAGATTGCGGAAATCGTTCTCGGTGCCGATGTTGGCGTCGACCGTGGTGAAGTCGGAAGCCCAATAGCCGTGGAAGCCGTAGGAGCGGCCGGTGCCTTCATCGGTGCCATCGTGGATCTGCTCGACCGGCGGCGTGACCCAGATGGCGGTCACGCCCAGGGAGTCGAAATAGCCCTCGTTGATCTTGTTGATGATGCCGGCCAGGTCGCCGCCCATGTAGCCGCGCAGCGGCGCGGCATCGGCGCGGCGGTCGTAGGCCAGGTCGTTGCCGTTGAAGGCGTTGCTGAAACGGTCCGTCAGCAGGAAATAGACTGTCGCGTTCTCCCACAGGAATGGCTTGGGCTTTTCCGCGGCAAGCGCGGTGCTGCTTGCACCCAATGCCAGGGTCAGTGCGAGTGTGGTCAATTTCATGCTGTCGTCCTTATCGTGGTTTTTATGTTGTGACTGTGGGATGGGCGCGGCCGGTCCAGTCGGCGATGCCCGCCACCTGCTCGGCGATCAAGATCAGCGGGTATAGCGCCTGCTGCGTCGGCAGATGATGGTGGGTCGGATCGGCTTCATAGCGTTCCAGGTAGACGCGCAGCGTCGCCCCTTCGGTGCCGGTGCCCGACAGGCGGAACACGATGCGCGAGCCGTTGGTCATGACGATGCGCACACCCTGTTGTTTGGAGACCGAACCGTCAACCGGATCGGTGTAGTCGAAATCGTCGGCCAGCGACACCACGTAGTGCCCCAGGTCGGTCCCCACCATCGCGCTCAGCTTGATGCGCAGGGAGGCCATGAGTTCATTGGCGGCGTGGGTGTCCACACCTTCATAGTCGTGGCGCGAATAGTAGTTGCGGCCGAAGCGCGCCCAGTGCTCGCCCACCAGCTGCTCGACCGACTTGCCGCTGGCGGCCAGCAGGTTAAGCCAGAACAGCACGGCCCACAGGCCGTCCTTTTCGCGGATGTGGTCCGAACCGGTGCCGTAGCTCTCTTCGCCGCACAGCGTGGCCTTGCCGGCGTCGAGCAGGTTGCCGAAGAACTTCCAGCCGGTCGGTGTTTCAAAGCTCGGGATGCCCAGCGCGGCGGCCACGCGGTCGGCCGCCTGCGAGGTCGGCATCGAGCGGGCGATGCCTTTCAGGCCGGCGCGGTAGCCCGGCGCCACGGTGGCGTTGGCGGCCAGCACGGCCAGGCTGTCGGATGGCGTGACGTCGAACTTGCGGCCGAGGATCATATTGCGGTCGCCGTCGCCGTCGGAGGCGGCGCCGAAGTCCGGCGCGTTGTCGGCGGCCATGATCTCGATCAGCTGCGCGGCGTTGACCGGGTTGGGGTCCGGGTGGTGGCCGCCGAAGTCCTCCAGCGGCACGCCGTTGATGACGGTGCCGGCCGGCGCACCCAGTTGGCCTTCGATGATGGCCTTGGCATACGGGCCGGAGACGGCGTGCATGCCGTCGAAGCACATGCGGAAACCGCCGGCGAACAGCTTGCGAATGGCGTCGAAGTCGAACAACTGCTGCATCAACTCCGCGTAGTCGGCCACGGAGTCGATCACTTCCACGTCCGTCTGTTCCACGCGCGCGGGGCCGAGGCGATTGAGGTCGATATCGGCGGTGTCGCTGATGCGGTACTGCGTAATGTTTTCGGTGCGGTGGAATACCGCTTCGGTCACGCCCTCCGGCGCCGGGCCGCCGTTGGCGATGTTGTACTTGATGCCGAAGTCACCATCCGGGCCGCCGGGATTATGGCTGGCCGAGAGCACGATGCCGCCCAGGGCGGCGTGCTTGCGGATCACGCAGCTGACGGCCGGCGTGGACAGGATGCCGCCCTGCCCCACCAGCACCTTGGCGAAGCCGTGCGCCGCCGCCATGCGCAGGATGGTCTGCACGGCGCTGCGGTTGTGATAGCGGCCATCGCCGCCGAGCACCAGCGTCTTGCCGCTGCAATCGCCGAGCGTGTCGAACACGCTCTGGACGAAGTTTTCAAGATAATGGGCTTGCTGGAAAACGCTGACCTTCTTGCGCAGGCCGGAAGTACCCGGCCGCTGGCCGGGGAAGGGCGTGGTGCCGACTGTATTGATGCTCATGTTCGCTCCGCAAAGTAAATGAAAAATTCTTGTCTCGCGAACAATATTACATCAAACGGGTTCCGCCTCGTCGCGCACGATGAGCGTCAGTACGCCGGCGACGATCATGCACACGCCGCCCAGCATCAAGGTCTTGACCGAGTGACCGCCGAACCAGTACTTGGTGACGAAGCCCAGTACCAGGCCGCTGACGATCTGCGGAATCACGATGAAGAAGTTGAACAGGCCCATAAAGTAGCCCATGCGCTTGGGCGGCAGCGCGCCGGCCAGGATCGCGTACGGCATGGTCAGGATGCTGGCCCACGCGATGCCCACGCCGATCATCGGGATGAACAGGGTGTTCAGGTCGCGGATCGCGTAAATGCTGAACAGGCTGGCGCCGCCGATAATCAAACAAGTCAGGTGCACGATCTTGCGGCTGGTGTAGCGCGCAAATATCGGCAGGATGAACGCGGCCAGCGCCGACACGCCGCCGTAGACGGCAAACATCACGCCCACATGGTTGCCGGCTTCCTGGAACGCGGCCGATTGCGCGTCGGTGGTGCCGAACACGTTTTCGCTAACGGCGTTGGTGGTGTAGATCCACATCGCGAACAGCGCGATCCAGGTGAAGAACTGCACGGCCGCCAGTTGCATCATGGTCTTCGGCATTTTGGTGAAGCCGCTGAAGATTTCGGTGATGGCGTGGCCCAGGCCCTTGCTGCGCAGCTGCTCGGCGCGGAACGCGGCCATGTCTTCCGGCGGCAGTTCCTTCGCGGTCAGCACGGTCCACATCACGGCCAGGAAGTACACGGCGCCGCCGGCGTAGAACGAATAGCGCACGGTGTCCGGGATGCCGCCGCCGACCGGCACATTGGCCACGCCGAAGTGGGTGAAGATGGTCGGCAGCATGGAGGCGATCACCGCGCCCCAGCCGATGAAGAAGGTCTGCATCGCGAAGCCGGCGGTCTGCTGCGATGGTCCGAGCTTGTCGCCGACGAAGGCGCGGAACGGTTCCATCGAGACGTTGATGGCGCCGTCGAGCAGCCACAGGACCACCACGGCCATCCACAACGACGATGAATTCGGCATCAGGAACAAGGCGATGGACGCCAGCAGCGCGCCGATGAAGAAGAATGGCCGGCGGCGGCCCCAGGTCGGGTGCCAGGTGTTGTCGCTCAGGTAGCCGATCACGGGCTGCACCAGCAGGCCGGTGACCGGCGCGGCCAGCCAGAACAGGGACAGATCGTCGGGATTGGCGCCCAGCGTGGAGAAAATCCGGCTAACGTTGGCGTTTTGCAGCGCGAAGCCGAATTGGATGCCGAAGAAGCCGAGGCTCATGTTCCACAGCTGCCAGAACGACAGGATGGGCTTATTACTGGAAGAGTGCATGCTGCGCGTCCCGTATTTTGAAATTTGTAGGAAAATAACACGCCACCCCAGGCATGTCAATCGGAAGAACTTCCTAGTAAAATGAAGGAAATAAGCCTGTTCAGAGGCAGGGCTATGGTGTCAAATGTAGCCAAACAACAAAACTCACAGACGACTACGAGACCCTAACACATGACCATTAACTCATTTGCAACCCTGGCCACCGTCACGCTGCTGGCCAGCCAGGCCGCGCTGGCGCAAAACGCCGACCGCAAGTTCGACGGCGTCACCCAGCGCGAAGGCCACCTGGAAGTGCGCACCAGCGACGGCCACTACCTGATCAAGCCCTACTCCACCGGCATCGTCGAAACCACCTTCGTCCCGAAGGGCGAAACGGTGGACCCGGCCTCGCATGCCGTGGTGCTGGCGCCGGCCGATGTGAAAACCACCTTGAAGCAAACAGGCGGCAGCTATGAATATGCCACATCCGGCATCACCGTCACCATTACCCGCGCGCCGTTCAAAATCGCCTACGCCTACAAAGGCAAGCCGCTGGTGGCGGAAAAGCGCGGCTACATCCATGTGAAGGACAGCGTTGCCACCGGCAGCAAGGATATCAATAAAGGCGAGGCGCGCACACTGGAAGCCATCGAATTCGCCATCGACAAGAACGAAGCGTTGTACGGCGCCGGCTCGCGCGCGGTGGGTATGGACCGTCGCGGCCTGCGCTACACCTTGTACAACAAGGCCAACTACGGCTACGGCGACCGCTCGGAGCTGATGGGCTACACCATGCCGATCGCGATGTCGTCCAAGATGTACGCCATCCATTTCGACAATCCGCAAACCGGCTACCTCGATTTCGACAGCAAGAAGAACAACAGCCTGACCTACGAGGCCATCGGCGGCCGCAAGACCTATCAGGTGATCGCCGGCGACACCTGGGAAGACGTGGTGGGTAATTACACCAGCCTGACCGGCAAACAACCGCTGCCGCCGCGCTGGGCCTTCGGTAACTTCGCCATGCGCTTCGGTTATCACAACGAGCAGGAAGCCCGCACCACGGTCGACAAGTTCATCGCCGCAGATATTCCGCTCGACGCGATCGTGTTCGACCTGTACTGGTTCGGCAAGGAAGTCAAAGGCACGATGGGCAATCTGGCCTGGGACAAGGACAGCTTCCCGAATCCGGAAGGCATGATTGCCGACTTCCAGAAAAAAGGCGTGCAGACGGTGGTGATTACGGAGCCGTTCGTGGTCGACACCTCCAGGCGCTGGCAGGAAGCGGTGGACAAGAAGGTGCTGGCCACCGGACCGGATGGCAAGCCGATGACCTATGACTTCTTCTTTGGCCATACCGGCATCATCGACATCTTCAGCAAGCAGGGCAAGGACTGGTACTGGGACATCTACAAAGGCCTGCGCCAGCAGGGCGTGACCGGCGTGTGGGGCGACCTGGGCGAGCCGGAAATGCATCCGACCGAAACGCGCCACGCCACCGGCACGGCGGACCAGGTACACAACATCTACGGCCATCAATGGGCGCGGCTGGTGGCGGAAGGCTACCAGCAGGACTTCCCGGCCGAGCGGCCGTTCATCCTGATGCGCTCCGGTTACTCGGGTACGCAGCGCTACGGCATCATCCCATGGTCGGGCGACGTCGATCGCGGCTGGGGCGGACTGCAATCGCAGCCGGAGATCGCGCTGCAGATGGGCATGCAGGGCGTCGGCTATATGCACTCGGACCTGGGCGGCTTCGCCAATCCGGTACTGGACAATGAGCTGTACACGCGCTGGCTGCAGTACGGCGTGTTCCAGCCGGTGTTCCGCCCGCACGCGCAGGAGGAAGTGCCGTCGGAGCCGGTGTATCGCGAAGATAAAACCAAGGCGCTGGCGCGCGAAGCGATCCGTCTGCGCTATCGCCTGCTGCCGTATAACTACACACTGGGCTTCGACAACAACCAGCAAGGCTTGCCGCTGATGCGTCCGATGATGTATGAGGAACCGGGCAACGCCAAAGTACGCGCCATGTCGTCGACCTACTTGTGGGGCAAGGACTTCCTGGTCACGCCGGTACTGAAGCAAGGCGCCACCAAGGCCGACGTCTACTTCCCTGCCCGCAGTGCGTGGTTCGACTTCTACACCGGCGAACGCCAGGCTGGCGGCGCCACGCGGTCGATCGAACTGGCGGCGGACCACGTGCCGGTGTATGTGCGCGCCGGCGCGTTTGTGCCGATGGCGAAGGCGGTGCAGACCACGCGCGACTACAACACCACGAACATCGAGCTGCATTACTGGCACGACGCCTCGGCAAAAGTCGGCAGCGGCAAGCTGTATGACGACGATGGCCTGACCGCGCAATCCTACGAGCAGGGCAAGTACGAACTGCTGCGCTTCACCAGCAAGCTCGATGGCAAAGCCCTGTCGCTGAAGGTTGAATCGGAAGTGGGCAAGCAGTGGCAGCGCCCGCAGCGCGCCATCGCGTTGAAAGTCCACACCGTGACGGCGGCGCCGTCGTCGGTGCGTGTGGACGGCAAGGTCGCCGTGTTCGGCTGGGACCAGAAGACCTTCCAGCTCACCGTGGACCTGCCGGCCAGCGACGCCGCCAGCCGCAGCGTCGACATCACCCTGTAATTCGCCGCCGGCCCGACAGCGAGATTTCGTTGTAGCTGTCGTTGTCGCAGTACTGGTAGGCATAGGCGGCTCACCTGATGACCACGCTGAAAAAGAAGGTGGCCGATATAGAATTACTGCAAGTGAAGCTCGCGTAAAACAAAGCCCACCTGCTTAGCCTGATCCACCTGATCGACACCAAGCCGGACGACGTGGACTGCAAGGACAACGCCACACGAGTACTGAACAGCATGAACATCCCCGACTCCGGCGCCAGGTCCTCGCAGCAAGACCGCTGGCGTCAAGAATGTTCAGCGAAGTCCGGTGATCGACCTTCAGCAGTGACGCGGTCGTTTGATCGGCGAACACCGCCTCGCCAGCACCGGTAACAATAACAAGATGCGAAGCAGGTATCGTAATATGGACAACTTGGTGCGGATCAGCGAGATACCTGATTTCAATACCCATCGAGAGCTCGCCGTTCCGAACAACAAGATCGGCAACATTTGGTGACCTGGAGCGATTGAACAAAAAATCAGCGCCCGCTCTCTCCAGCATCGCACCGACCAGATGCCGGGCGAAACGCATCGCAATCGCATCATTTTTCTGCGCCATATATTCCTCACAAAAACTTAGCGAGCACAGGAATAATCTGAGTACCCCACTGGAAACAGTCGGAATATGCCACTGCTTAGCCGCGAGTCTACACCTTTAATATAAAACTTCGCCCCCGTTCACCGCTCGGTCCACAACACAAAGGAAGAAAGGAACCTTGGTTGCTTGAGCGCGTTTCACATCGTCCAAGCTGAACTTTACGGAGTACCCCATGCCCACAGCCGGCGTCCGGGAAGTAGTCTTGACTTGCACAAAGAAAAATGGTCCAGTCCGGTCACCGTTTGCATCGACCAAATAAACTATGTAGTCCAACGTAGGCGCGTTATAGCTGAGCAAGTAGGCATCGAATAAAAAGCGTGCGCCAGCTACAGGGCGCATGAATTCAGATATGCACAAAAACTCTCCAGCCCGGCCCGTAAGATTGCTAATGTTACTCATCGCTATCTCCTGTCGCCGTCAAACAGCCTTTATAGCGGCACTCTGTAGCTCCGGCTTTGCTCCTAGTCACAAACTTTTGATATTTATAATGGACTAGCGCAAGCGGGTATGATGCTCACTCGCCTCCCAAAAAACCACAGAGGCGGATGAACTATTTGATGCAGCCATCTCCCGGTCCATGAATTATCGTTCAGAAAAGGAAGGATGGCTGTTCGGCGCTCTTGGGATTGAATCTGGTCGACCGTATGTCCAGTTGATGCCAGACCCGCTCGAGCGAGTGGCTCGCAAGATCGTGGCTGGTTTGGCGCACAAAACAGGATCGAGACCTATCCTCGCTAGGTCTACTGTGACTCTTGATGAAATCAACGGTCGCGGCGAGCACTTCGATTGGGCGCCTGATTTTTCATATAGCTCAACTGAGTCTTCTTGGGAATTATGGTTTTTTGACTCGGTGCGCATCGTTGTATTCAACAATTAGCCGAATTTCAGCAAGACTGATACGCCAGCGTCTTCAATTCAACAGTTTAAACTTTGAACAAACACGACAAATTTCTCACTGAGGGGGGGCGATTGTCTGTGATGGTGACCTCGCTGAGTAAAAAAACCGCATAGTCGCACGTGCCGGCAAGTGTATGATTCTCGTTCCTCCACTTCGAAAAAGTGAACGCTATGGCCAAGTACCTGATTTCTTTTCCCAGCGCGGCGATGGTCGTGAGCGTTGCCGAATTGCCGGCGGTGGGCGAGGCTGCGCGTATCGTCATTGAGGAGGCCAAGGCGGCCGGCGTCTACGTCTACGCCGGCGGCATCGACGAAAGTGTGGCGCCCGTGCTGGTCTCGGCAAACGGCTCGGTCGCGGAAGGCGGCTACCCGTGGGCACCTGCGCTCAACGGCGGCTTTACGGTGCTGGAACTGCCGTCGCGTGAGGACGCCATCTCGTGGGCCGCGCGCATCGCCAAAGCTTGTCAATGTCAGCAAGAACTGCGCGTGTTCCAGTTCGATCCCGCATCATAAAAACCACAAGGAGATCACATGAATATCGGCGCCGTATTACTCGCAGCCGTTTCCAGCTTTATGCCGGAGTTTGAAGCATGAAGCAACAGACGGTATAAACTGTGGGTATCTATTCTGCGGAGATTGCGATGGATGACACAGTCAATGCGCTTGTTCAGCGGGGGCTAGCTTTGTCGAAGGACGAGGGTTCACGCCTGGTTGACCTTCTGCTGGAGTCACTCCAAGAGCCGCCTACTGCAGAAGTCGGAGAGGCCTGGAGCGAAGAGATCAATCGCCGTCTGGCCGCATATGATCGTGGCGAAACCAAAAGCATCTCGGCAAAGGATATCTTCGCTGTTGCGCGAAGCATTGCAAAATGATCCAGGCACGCTTCCTGGGCAGGAAGCTGTCGAAGTGAGGCACTCTCACAGCCGGTCAAGCAGCTGGCGTTCGGCCCTGTCGCTGAGGACCAGCACCAGCTTTAGCCTGGCGCGCGTCATGCCGACGAATAGCTTGCGCAGCACCAGTTGATCCATTTCCGCGAAGTCGATCTCGGTGAAGATGATGGCCGGCGCCGATTGGCCTTTGAAGCGGTAGACCGATTCGGCCAACAAACCGCCGTCGCGGTATTGCGGATTGCCGAACAGGTCGTACTCGCCGGTGAAGGATTTCAGGGTATGCACGTCACTCAACTGGTCCAGGTGCAGGATGACCGATTTTTCACGGCCGCGGAACGAGGCAATGGCGATGTCGTCGCGCGTGAAGCCGGCGCCCAGGCATAGCGTGATGGCGCGGCGCGTTTGCGCCAGCATCGCTTCGGTGTCGCCTTCCGGGTAAATCAGTTCTTCGATATCGGCGCCCTTGAAGGGACTGCCCGCCTCCACCGGCGTTTGCGTGGCGCCGATCGCAGCGAGGATGTCGACGATCTGGCGCGGACTGCGGTAGTTGGTGTCCGAGTGCAGCGTCACCCAGCCCGGCAACGGCACGCTGTCCTTGCCGTACAGGTTCTGGTTCGGATCTTCGAGCCAGATCGCGCGGCCGTCTTCCTTGAGCATGCGCAGCACGATGTCGCGCCAGGCGATGGAAAAGTCCTGGCCTTCGTCGACAATCACCACATCGTATTTCCAGCTCTCCGGCAGCGGCGAGGCGGTCATCTGCGCTTCGATCTGCTCCCACACGTCGGACGCGCCATAGTTGGGCGCGCCGCCCTGCTCGCGCGCGAAGGCATCGCTCAGCATGTGGAAGCTGACCACGCGCCCGCCCGCAGGCATCAACCGCGCGATGTGGTCGGCCAGCGGCCGGTTGTAGCACACGTACAGCGGACATAAACCGGCATCGATGGCGGCGCTGAATTCCGCCAGCGCCAGTTGCGTCTTGCCGCTGCCGGCCGTGCCCACCACGCGCAGGCGGAACGGCGCGAAGTCCAGCCGCCGCGCCCACGTCGCCAGGCCGCCGGCCAGCCGCGACACCATCTCGGCGGCGTTGCCGATCATCGAACTGGGATCGGGACGAAGGCTCAGCATATTGCCGAGAAAGCGCGTGACCTTGTCGAACTGCTCGTTGGGTTCCGCATCGGCGACGGGCAGGGTTTCGCGGATCACCGCCGCCAGCCGGTGCTTGCTGCTGGCGTCCAGGATGTGGCGTGGATCGATGCCGGCCAGGTGCGGGTCGCGCACGATGTAGTCCGGGCATTACAGCAGATAGTCGATCGACATCTCGCCGCCGAAACGCTCGGTCAACCCTTTGATCGAGCGCATGATGTGATTGGCCACCTTGCGTGGCTTGCCGGCGTAGTTCTTGACCAGCCCTTCCGGCGTCTCGTTGAGGAAGCCCGATTTCTGCTCGACCAGCAGCACGCGGCCGTTCGGCGCGACGATGATGAAGTCGATTTCGTCATACGCCGAGAAGCCGTTTTCCACATTGGTCCAGTGCACCCCGTGGTAGATGCGGTACGGTTCCTCGGCCAGCGCAGCCTTGAGATAGGTGAGTGTTTCGATCTCGCGCGCCGCAGCGCCAGTGCCGGACATCTCTTGCCAGCCGGTGGGATGAAGATGGGCCATGGGGACTCAACGCCTGTGGGGAAAAACACATTGTAGCGCCGCCCGGCCGGATCAGCCGCAGGGTAACTCTTGCGTGTATGATTGTCGCCCATCGGGCCCACCGGTCCGATAGCCTAGACCAAGATACCAAGGGAGATGCCTGTGTCACCAAAAACTATCAGCACGCTGCTGGCGGTCACCGCCATGGCAGCCGCCAGCAGCACCGTGCTGGCCGCCCCCACCGCCAAACCCAGCGCCGCCGAAGCGGACCGCTTTCTGGCCGATACCGAAGCGAAGCTGAACAAGCTGAATAACGAACAGGCCCGCGCCGCCTGGGTCGGTTCCAACTTCATCACCGACGATACCGAAGGCATCACCGCCTATTTCGCCGAGCGCTATCTGAGCGCCTCGGGCGCAGCGGCCATCGGCGCGCGCCGTTTCAACGGCTTGAAGCTGTCGCCTGAAGCAGCGCGCAAGATGATGCTGTTGCAGCAGACCGTGGTCTTCGCCGATCCGAAGGAACGCGAGCAGTACGCCTCGCTGCAGGCCGCCCTGAACGGCGCCTACGGCAAAGCCAAGTACTGCCCGAAGAAGGACGACGGCAGCGCCGACGCCTGCATGGCGCTGGGCGAAATGGAAAAAGTCCTGGCCAACAGCCGCGACGAACCGAAACTCAAACAGATGTGGGCCGGCTGGCACGCGCAGGCGCCGGCCTATAAACAGAAGTACATCGACTACGTCGCCCTGTCCAACAAGGGCGCCAAACAGATGGGCTTCGCCGACACCGGCGTGATGTGGCGCTCGCAGTACGACATGCCGCCGGAAGCCTTCGCCGCCGAGATGGAACGCCTGTGGCAGCAAGTCAAGCCGCTGTACGATGCGCTGCACACCTACACCCGCCACAAGCTGCGCGCCACCTACGGCGCGGACGTGGTGCCGCTGACCGGCCCGATTCCGTCCCACCTGTTCGGCAATATGTGGAGCCAGACCTGGACCAATCTGTATCCGATCCTGAAGCCGGCCGGCGAAACCAAGAGCTACGACCTGACCAAGGTGCTGGAGCAGCGCAAGACCGACGCCAAGCAGATGACCAAGTACGCCGAGACCTTCTACACCTCGCTCGGCATGCAGAAGCTGCCGGAGACGTTCTGGGAACGCTCGCTGCTGACCAAGCCGCGCGACCGCGACGTGGTGTGTCATGCCTCGGCATGGCCGCTGAATGAAAAAGACGACGTGCGCATCAAGATGTGCATCACGCCGACCGCCGAAGATTTCACCGTAATCCACCATGAGCTGGGCCACGTGTACTACTTCCTCGGCTACACCAAGCAGCCTTTCCTGTTCCGCAACGGCGCCAACGACGGCTTCCACGAAGCCATCGGCGACACCGTGGCGCTGTCGATCACGCCGGGCTACCTGAAGAAGATCGGCCTGATGGACCAGGAGCCGGACGTCAACGCCGACATCCCGCAACTGCTGGAACGCGCGCTGAGCAAGGTGGCGATCCTGCCGTTCGCCTACTCGGTCGACAAATGGCGCTGGGATGTCTACTCGGGCAAGACCAAGCCGGCTGACTACGACCAGCGCTGGTGGCAGCTGCGCGAGCAGTACATGGGCATGAAGCGTCCGCTGGCCGGCATCGACGCCAGCGGTTTCGACGCCGGCGCCAAGTACCACGTGGCGGCCGACGTGCCGTACTCGCGCTACTTCCTGGCCGACATGCTGCAGTTCCAGTTCCACCGCGCGCTGTGCCGCGAGGCCGGCTACAGCGGCCCCCTGAACCGCTGTTCAGTGTACGGCAACGCCAAGGCCGGCGCCAAGCTGCAGCAGATGCTGGAACTGGGCGCCAGCAAGCCATGGCCGGAGGCGCTGAAAGCCATTTCGGGCGAAGACAAAATCGACGGCAACGCGCTGATCGAATACTTCGCACCGCTGAAAACCTGGCTCGATCAGCAGAACGCCGCGTTCGCAGCGGCCGAGAAGAAGTAAGTATTAAGCAATAAAAAAACGGCGTCCCGAGGGACGCCGTTCTTATTTGCGATGAAGTCAGCTTAGAACTTGTAGTTCACGCCGGCCAGGATGGTGCGGCCGTACTTCTGGTATTCCAGCTGCTGGTTGGCGGTGCCGGTGTAGGTTTCGTAGGCGGTGTTGGTCAGGTTGTTCACCTGCAGTACCACGCCCATGCCCTTCAGTGCGCCTTCGCTGAAGCTGTAGCCCACCTGGAAGTCCACCACGTTTTCGCCAACCACGTAGCGCAGGCTGCGCTCGCCGTTGAAGTTGCCGATCTCACCCACGAAGTCCGAACGACGACGTTGGTTGATGCGGGTCTCGAAGCCGTTCTTTTCGAAGTACACCGTCAGGTTGGTGGTGTGCTTCGACAGACCTGGCAGCGGGATCTTGGAGCCGATGCTGCCGCTTGGGTCTTCGATCGCGATCGAGCTGTCGCTGTAGGTGTGGCTGGCCTGCACGCCGAAACCGTCGAGCGACTTGGTCAGCAGGTTCAGCGGCAGCGATGCCGACAGTTCCGCGCCTTTCAGCGTGCCGCCGCTGCCGTTGTACGGCGCCGAGTAGTCCCCGTTGGTAAACTTCGCCTTGGTGCCAGGAATGAATTTCGAGAAATCGTAATCCTTGGTCTGGGTGTAGATGTAGGTGTTCAGCTTTTTGTAGAAGCCGGCCAGTGCAACATAGGCTTTCTTGTCGAAGTATTTTTCATACGAGACGTCGAACGCATTGGCGCGCCATGGGTCCAGCTTGGCATTGCCGCCGCTGCCGCCTGGTTTGAAGGTGGTGTCGGACACGCCGAAGTCCAGCGCCGAGCGCAGCTGGTCGACGCGTGGACGCGCGATCTGCTTGGCCGCCGCCAGACGCAGGGTCTGCTGGCCGTCGAACTGGAACGACAGGTTCATGCTTGGCAGGTAGTCGGTGTACTTCTTGCCGTCATGCACAGGCTTGACCTGCTGGCCGGCAGGCGCCGTGCCATCGTAGTAGTTGGCGTCCGACGACTGGTCGGTGTGCTGCGCCTGGATACCGACGTTACCGCGCATGCTGACATCGCCCAGTTCCGCTTCCAGGTTGGCCTTGATGAAGGTGGTGGTGATCTTCTCATTCACGTCCCAAGCCTTGGAGATCAGGTAGCTCTCGGTATCGGTCGGATTGAAGGTCATGAACTTCGACACCATCGCCGGCACGTTCCAGGTCGGGATCGTACCGACGCCGGCGAAGCTCAGGTCGGCCGAGCCAAACAGGAAGCCGTTGTTCAGGCTGACCGGGTCGGTGCCTTTCAGGTTGATGTTGCCTTCAGGCTGACGCTTCTGCTTGCTGCGATCGGCATAGTTGACGCCGGCGTCGATGCTCGACACGAATTTCTCCAGCGCGGCCGGTACCGGGGCGGTGGCCACCAGTTTAAAGCCCTTCAGCTCGTCTTCCACGCGCGGCGTCTTGCCGTAGCCGGAACCGTAGATGGTCGGGCCGATGAACAGCGTGGCCGGGTTGCTGTAGTCGCGGCCCAGGCCGATGTTCGAATAGGTGCCGGTATTGAAGGTCAGCTTGGCGGTGTCCAGGTAGGCATTGCCGGCGCCGTCGTTGGTGCCGCGGCCGTTACCCAACTGGGCATTGTTTTCCAGGCTCAGTTCGTTACGCTTGGCTTTCGAGTAGTTGATGTCGGCGAACAGGGTCCAGTCCGACAGCTTCAGGGTGTTGCTCCAGCCCAGGGCGTGGATCTTGTCCTTGCGGTCGTTGTACATGCCGCGCACCAGCGGGTACACGCCGTTGGCGGTGGCGCTGGCCAGGGCGCCGGCCTGCACGTTGACGTTGGTGTAGCCGAAGGCCGGGGTGTTGTTGCCGTTCCAGCCGCCCAGGTTGATCTCGATCTGGTTGGCGGTTTCTTCACGGCGGAACTCGGACGCGTAGACGTCGACGATGCTGGTCCACTGCTTGTTAGGACGGTATTGCAGCACGCCCATGAAGCCGTCGCGCTTGCTCACGCCGCTGCGGGCGACGGCCTTGATGCCGTCCATGATGTAGGTGCCGGCTGGCACGCCTGGGCGGCCATCTTTTTTCCATGGCTCGTACAGGCCGGTTTCATTGTCCAGCACTGGCGATTCCAGATGGGCGAAGCCGAGCGCGATACCGATGGTGCGGTTGGCGAACTGGTCGATGTAGCTGGCGCTGAAGCGGTTGCCGGTCGACTTGGCATCGGCGATCTTGCCCAGCGAGTTCTTCTCGCCCCGGGCGTTCAGTGCCACGGCGCGGGTGCTGAAGGCCAGCGGACGCACGGTCTGCATGTCGATGGTGCCCGACAGACCCTGGCCAACCAGGCCGGCGTCAGGGGTTTTGTAGATGGTGACGCCGCTGATCAGTTCCGATGGGTACTGGTCGAACTCAACGCTGCGGTTGTCGCCGGTCGAGACTTGCTCGCGGCCGTTCAACAGGGTAGTCGAGAAGTCCGGGGACAAGCCACGCACCGAGATCACTTGCGCACGGCCGGCGACGCGCTGGGCGGCCAGGCCTGGCAGGCGCGAGATCGATTCGGCGATCGAGGCGTCCGGCAGCTTGCCGATGTCTTCGGCGGAAATGGCTTCAACGATCGAGCTGGAGTCTTTCTTGATCGAGATCGCGTCTTCGATACCGCGGCGGATACCGGCCACGGTCACCGACATGACTTTCGGCTCATCGGCCGAAGCGGCCTCGCCGCTAGCGGATTGGGCGTATACCGGCGCGGTGGCGGCGGCGAACAACAGTGCGCAACCTGCGGCAACTGGTTTCAACGGGAATGCAGTGTGGCTGCGCGTACTTGCGAAGATGTTCATTTAATGTCCCCTCTCATGACACAAATATAAGTCCCGCAAAACAGCAACTACACGGGATCCAAGGAAAATCAACGTTCTAAAGACGTTCTAGGAAGAATTTTGTACTAAAACTAGATTCGATGTCAATGAAACTTCCCGCCCACTACGGATTACAAGGCACCATGCAGGCGCCACGCCCCACGATAAGCTGGTTCACGTTGTATTTCGGCTACAAGCTCGTCGAGCACGACTTGTAGTAGAACTACACAAAGCAGCAAAAAACAGGCTATTTTTGTGCTCCACCGGGCGCGTGGAACGCAGCCGCAGGCCGCAGATTCGCCCAACTTTCCGTGCTGAAACGCAAAATGGAGGAAAATGACAAGATTGTTGTATTCGGAGTCAATTCCGCCCATTCAGATAGTTTGATACGCCTGGGATTTCAGAGTATTCTCTCGTAAAATCAAAGCACTAAGCTCGACAGCGTTAAAAATACGAGCCTGTAGTACGACTACCTTTTGGAGACAAAATGACCAAAACCCTGCTGGCTGCGCTGTGCGCCGCCCTCTTGCCGCCCATGGCCGGCGCCGCGTCGCAAAATTACCGCATCGACCACATGGAGCCGCCATCCTGGTGGGCTGGCATGCACAACAGCAAGCTGCAACTGATGGTGCACGGACCGCAGATCGCCGAGCTGGAGCCGGCGCTGAGCTATCCGGGCGTGCGCATCACCGCCGTCTCGCGCGTGCCGAACCGCAATTACCTGTTCATCGACCTCGACCTCGCGCCGGACGCCGCGCCAGGCAAGCTGGAGCTGCTGTTCCAGCGCGGGACGCAAAGCATCCGTTACAGCTACGACCTGCAGGCGCGCGCGCAAGGCTCGGCGCGACGCACCGGCTTCAACACCAGCGACGTCATTTATCAAGTGATGCCGGACCGCTTCGCCAACGGCGATCCGTCCAACGACAGCGTCGACGGCTACGCCGACAAGCTTAATCGCGCCCAAGGCGGTGGACGGCATGGCGGCGACATCCAGGGCATCGCCGACCATCTCGACTACGTGGCGGGCCTGGGCTTCACCCAGCTGTGGTCCACGCCGCTGCTCGAGTCCAACATGCCGGCCTACTCCTATCACGGCTACGCCACCACCGACCATTACCGCATCGATCCGCGCTACGGCAGCAACGAGAGCTACCGCAAGCTGTCGGCGCAGGCGCGCGCCAGGGCCATCGGCGTGATCCAGGACGTGGTGCTCAACCACATCGGCGGCAAGCACTGGTGGCTGCAGGACATGCCGATGGCCGACTGGCTGACCTACCAGGGCAAGCACGTGCCGACCGCGCACCACCGCGTGGCGCTGCAGGACCCGTATGCATCGGACGAGGACAAGCGCAATTTCACGCAGGGCTGGTTCTCGCCGGCGATGCCGGACCTGAACCAGGCCAATCCCTACGTCGCCAACTACCTGGTCCAGAACAGCATCTGGTGGATCGAGTACGCCGGCCTGTCCGGTCTGCGCGTGGATACCTACGGCTACTCGGACACCGCTTTCCTGAGTCGCTGGTCGGGCGCGGTGATGGCCGAGTATCCGCAACTGAACCTGGTGGGCGAAGAATGGAGCCCGCTGGTGCCGGTGGTGGCGCACTGGCAGCGCGGCAAGCAGAACTTCGACGGCTACGTCTCGCACATGCCAAGCATGATGGACTTCCCGCTCAACGACGCGCTGCGCCGCGCGCTGCTGGCGCCCGAGACGCCAGAACAAGGGTTGAACACACTGTATGAAATGGTGTCGCAGGATTACCTGTATGCGGACGCGAAGAACCTGGTTCTGTTCGAGGGCAATCACGACCTGTCGCGCATCTACAGCGCGCTCGATGCGGACCAGGGCCTGTTCCGCATGGCGATGGCCTTCGTATCGACCATGCCGCGCATTCCACAGTTCTACTCAGGCACCGAGATCCAGATGACCAGCGCCACCAAGGAACGCGACGACGCCTCCTACCGCCAGGACTTCCCCGGCGGCTGGAACGGCGACAAGATCAACGCTTTCACCGGCGTCGGCCTGACGTCGCAGCAGGCCGACGCGCAAACGTACCTCCGCAAGCTGCTCAACTGGCGCAAGAGCGCCACCGTCATCCACAACGGTAAGCTGATGCACTACGGGCCGGAAAAAGGCAGCTACGTCTACTTCCGCTACGGCGGCGGCAAGAAGGTGATGGTGGCGCTGAACAAGAACAGCACCGACACCACGCTGCCGACCGCGCGCTTCCATGAGATGCTGAACGGCGCGCGCGCCGGCGTGGACGTGATCAGCGGCCAGCGCGTGTCGCTGGATGGACAAGTTAAACTACCGGCGCGTTCCGCGCTGATATTGGAGATCGAATGAAGAAGCACCTCCCCGCGCTGCATGGTGCAACGCTGATGGCGATGCTGGCGGTAACCGCCAACGCAGCCGCCGCCCCGGCCAATTCCGCCACGGCCGCGTATTCAAGCTGGGATGGCAAGCAGGAACTGGTGCGCTACGCCACGCCGGACGCCGGCGCCGCGCTGCGCAGCTACACGCAATCGACCACCATGCGCGTGCGCGAAGGCGGCAAGCAGGAAGTCGGCTACGCGGAATCCGCATCGCTGCCGACCGTCCGCAGCGGCAACCTGGCTTTCGACGCCCTGTTCGCCCTGGCCGGCAATGAGATGAAACTGGACTCGGTCAGCGAAATCCGCGACGGCAGCTACAACGGCGGCAACGCCATCCCATGCGAGTGCTTCGAAACCGGCGAGTTGTGGCACTACGTCTGGACCCGCGACCTGTCCTACGCCGCTGCGCTCGGTCTCGGCATGCTGGACCCGCAGCGCACGCGCAATTCGCTGGAGTTCAAGCTGGCCGGCTACCGCGAAGGCGTGAGCGCCGGCCTGCACGCCGTCGGCGACGGCTACCAGATCGTGCAGGACACCGGCAGCGGCGGCAGCTGGCCGGTCAGCACCGACCGCGTGAGCTGGGCCTTCGGCGCCGACGAAGCGTTGAAAGCCCTGCCGCCCGAACAGCGCACCGCCTTTGCCCAACAAGCCCTGCATGCTTTGACCAACACGTTGGAGAACGACCGCCTCGCCATCTGGGACGCCGCCGACGGCTTGTACAACGGCGAAGAATCCTTCCTCGACTGGCGCGAGCAAAGCTACGCCGCATGGATACCGAACCAGTTGTCGCACATGGCCACCTCCAAGGCGCTGTCCACCAACGCCGCGCACTACAAGGCGCTGACGCTGGCCGCGCAGCTGGCCGCAGAAGTGGCCGATGATCAAGGCAACGCCAGGCTGGCGGCGCGCTACGCCGGCTGGGCCGCCGACCTGAAGGCCGCCATCAATAAGCGCTTCTGGCAGGCCGACAGCGGCATGTACAGCAGCGTCACCGCCGGCCACTTCGACGGCGCGGCCATGTACAAATACGATTGGCTGGGCCAGTCGCTGGCCATCGTCACCGGCATCGCCGACCAGCGCCAGGCGCAGAGCATTCTGGCGCACTATCCGCATGGGCCGATGGGGGCGCCGGTGATCTATCCGCAGCAGGCCGACACCGCCGTCTATCACAACCGCGCCATCTGGCCGTTCGTGACGGCCTACGGCCTGAAGGCCGCAGCCATCGGCGGCAACGTCGCCGTGGCGGATGCCGCCTATGCCACGCTGATGCGCGGCGCCGCCACCAACCTGTCCAATATGGAGAACCTGGAATGGCTGTCCGGCCAGCCGGCCTTTGACGACGGCAAGCTCAGTGGGCCGGTGGTCAACTCGCGCCGCCAATTGTGGTCCGTGGGCGGCTATCTCGGCATGGTGGTCGGCAGCGTGTTCGGCGTGCAGACCACCAATGACGGCATCGCGCTCAAGCCCTTCATCACCGCCAAACTGCGGCGCGACAGCTTCGCCGGCAGCGACGCGATCACGCTCAACAACCTGACGCTGCGCGGCAAGCGCCTGCAGGTGCGCGTGCTGCTGCCCGCCGCCGCCAAGGGTGACGGCTACTACGCGGTCGACGGCGTCACGCTGAACGGCAAGCCTGCCGGGGCCGCACTGACGTGGGATGCGCTGGGCGATGACAACAAGATCGAGATCCGCCTCGGCAAACTAATGCCGGGCCAGCAGGGCAAACGCAATGTGAACGCCAAGCCGCTGGTGCAGGACGCCGCCGTGTACGCGCCGGCCGAGCCGCGCATCGTCAAGCTGGAACGCGGCGTCTATGGCTTGCCGACGCTGCAGATCGCACCTGCCGCCGGCAAGGGCGTGGTGTACAACATCTACCGCAACGGCCAACTGGTGGGACCGCGCATCAGTGCGACGCAGTGGGCCGACCGCAGCGCCGGCGCTTCGGACACTGCCGCCAACTTGTGCTACGCGGTGGAAGCGGTGTACGCCAGCTCCGGCAACCGCAGCCACCACAGCATGCCGGCATGCCTGAACGCGGGCGAGGAAATCTCGGTGGCCCGCGTCGATTTCGGAGCGTCGCCGTCCGACACCTTTGCACAAGAATTCAAGATCACGCGCGACGGCAGCTACGCGCTGCAGATCAAGTACCGCAACACCGCGCACCAGATCAACCTCGGCGTCAGCGGCGGCGTCAAATGGGCGGCGCTGAAGGATGGCGCCGGCAACATCGTCGCCAACGGCGTGATGCAAATGCCGCACTCGCCGGCCGAGGAAGGCGCCAAGTACTCCACGCCGTTGCGCGCGAAACTCAAGCCGGGAAGCTACAAGCTGCAACTGAACGATTTCTACAATATGAGCTACATGAAGAACAACGCCACCTACAGCGATGCGGGCGGCGTCAAAGGCCCGTCCAACAAGTTCGACATCCATGGCGTACGCGTGATGCCGGTTCCCGATAGCGACGCGCCAACCGCCGCCGTCGCTGCCGGCACGCTGCGCATCGTCGAGCAGTTCGCGTCGCCGCAGCTGAACAACCGCCGCAAGCTGCGCATCTACCTGCCGCCCGGCTACGACGCCGAACCGCAGCGCCGCTATCCGGTGCTGTACATGCACGACGGCCAGAACCTGTTCGATCCCAAGACCGCCGCCTTCGGCACGGCCTGGGAAATCGGCACGGCGATGGACAAGCTGATCGCCACCGGCGCCATCGAACCGGCCATCGTGGTCGGCATCGACAACACGGACGACCGCATCGGCGAATACACGCCGTGCTGCGATCCCAAGCACGGCGGCGGCAAGATCGACGCCTACGCGGCCTTCATCGTCGACACCGTCAAGCCCTGGGCCGACGCCAATCTGCGCACCATGATGGAACGCGAACACACCGCCATCATGGGCTCCTCGCTGGGCGGCATCGCCTCGGTGTACATCGCGCAGAAGTACCCGCAGGTGTTCTCCATGGCCGGCGGCGTATCGAGTTCATTCTGGTGGAACCAGCAGGCCTTCATCAAGAACGTGCCGGCGCGCCAGCCGGTGAAGTTCTACATCGATGCCGGCACCGACGGCGACGGCATCGGCGACACGCGCAAGATGCGCGACGCCATGCTGGCACAAGGCTACCAGCCCGGCCGGGATCTGCTGTACTACGAAGCGGAAGGCGGCAGCCATAATGAAAAATCGTGGTCGGCGCGCGTCCAGCTGCCGCTGACCTGGTTCTTCAGGAAATAGGCGCCGCCAGGCGTTGCCGGCGCCCGGCCAGCAACGCCTCCACCTCCTGCGGCGACACCGGCGCGCTGAGGCAGAAGCCGAACACTTCGTCGCAGCCCATGGCCGACAGCTGCACCAACTGCTCGCCGGTTTCCACGCCGGCGGCGATCACCCGCATGCCGAGCGAATGCGCCATCTCGATGATGGCGCGCACCATCGCCCCGCCGCGCGACAAATCGTCGATGAAGGATTTATCGATCTTCACCAGATCCACCGAATAACGCCGCAGGTAGTTCAAGGAGGCGTAGCCGGTGCCGAAATCGCTGACCGCGATGCGCACGCCCAGCTGCTTGAACTGCTGCAGCAGCTCTTCCGCTCCCTGGCTCCTATCGATCAGCACCGCCTCAGGGATGTCCAGCTCGATGCAACGGCCAGGCAGGCCGGCCTTCTCCAGCGCGGCGGCGTACACCTGCACGATCTCCTTGTGGAAGAACTGGCGCGGCGACAAATGCACGGCTACCGTCAGCGCCAGACCGCGATCGAGCCACTGGCGGGCCTGCGCCATCGCGGTGGTCATCACCCACGCGCCCACCGGCAGGATCAGCGCGCTCTGTTCCAGCACCGGCAGGAAGTCCAACGGCATCACCAGCCCCAGTTCCGGGTGCTTCCAGCGCAGCAGCGCCTTGACGCCGGTGATCTGCTGCCGCCGCAGATCGAGCTTGGGCTGGTAGGTGAGAATGAACTCATGGTGCTCGTGCGCGTGGCGCAGCGCCGTCTCCAGGATCAGGGCGGAATAGGCCTTGGCCTGCATGCTGGGCAAGAAGCGCAGACTGGCGCCCTTGCCGCGCTGCTTGACGGCGTACATGGCCAGGTAGGCCTTTTCGATCAGCGCTTCGATATCCTCGTCGTCATCGGGACAGACCGCCACGCCGATGCTGGCGGCCACCATCATCGGCTGGGCCTTGATCAGGAACGGCTCGCCGATCGCCTTCATGATTTTTTCCGCCACCTGCTGCGCATCGGCGCCGTTGCGCAGCTCCGTCAGCAGGATGATGAATTCATCGCCGCCCTGCCGCGCCACGGTGTCGACCTCGCGCACGCACTGGCGCAGGCGCTGCGCGAACTGCACCAGCACCTGGTCGCCGGCGTCGTGGCCAAGCGTATCGTTGATGGTCTTGAAATGGTCGATATCGACGAACAGCACCGCCAGCAGGCTTTCATGGCGGCGCGCGTAGGCCACGCCGTGCTCGAGCTGCATCTGGAACTGCAGGCGGTTGGGCAGGCCGGTCAGGCTGTCGTGGTGGGCGATGAAGTCCAGTCGCATCTCGGTATCGCGCTGCGCCGCCTGCAATTGTGCGCAACGCGCGCGCCAGCCGCGCGCCTGCCATTGACCGGCCGCCAGCGCCAGCAAACATGGCGCCATGCCGGCCGCTATCGGCCATAAGCTGTTCATGCTGTCCCTCTTCCTCGGGTGGACTGCGAAAGAGGGGATAATAGTAGATCGGCGACATGGAAACAGACCGTTCATGCGCCCGTTTGAGGCGCATCAAACGGGCGCATGAAGGGCCTGTGGCAAAAGCTCAGCCGGCCAGCTGCAAGGAGCGCGAACGCGACGGCGCATGAACCGATGCTGCGCCAGCCGGCTGGTTCTGCAGCTTGAAGATGCTGACCGCCTCCGACAGGCTGGCGGCCTGCTGCTGCAGGGCGTCGGCGGCAGCGGCGGCCTGCTCCACCAGGGCGGCGTTCTGCTGCGTCACGCTGTCCATCTGGCTGATGGCGATGCTGATCTGCTCAATGCCGTCGCGCTGCTCGCCGCTGGCCACCGAAATCTCGCCGATGATGGAGGTCACGCGCTGCACGCTGGCCACCACCTCGTTCATGGTGTCGCCGGCCTGGCCGACCAGGCGGCTGCCCTCCTCCACCCGGCCCACCGAGGTGCCGATCAACTCCTTGATTTCCTTGGCCGCCGCCGCCGAGCGCTGCGCCAGGTTGCGCACCTCGGAGGCCACCACGGCGAAGCCGCGTCCCTGCTCGCCGGCGCGCGCCGCCTCCACCGCCGCGTTCAAGGCCAGGATATTGGTCTGGAAGGCGATGCCGTCGATCACCGCGATGATGTCGACGATCTTGCGCGAACTGTCATTGATCTCGCCCATGGTGCGCACCATCTGCGCCACCGCGTCGCCGCCCTTGGCCGCCACATGCGAGGCGCTGTCGGCCAGGCGGCAGGCTTCGGCTGCGTTCTCGTTGTTCTGCTTGACGGTGGTGGTCAGCTCCACCATGGCCGAGGCCGTTTCCTCCAGCGAGCTGGCCTGCTCCTCGGTGCGGCCCGACAGGTCGAGGTTGCCGGCGGCGATCTCCACCGTGGCGCCGTGGATGGTCTCCGTGCCGCTGCGCACCTTGCCGACGATGTTGCTGAGGTTGGTCTGCATCAGCTTGAGCGCGCCCAGCAGGTCGCCGATTTCATCGGTGCTGTCGACCCGCACTTCGCTGCTCAGGTCGCCGCCGGCGACGGTCTGCGCCACGCTCACCGCCGCGTCCAGCGGCACGGTGATGCTCTTGATCAGCCAGACCACCGTTACCACGCCGACCACCAGCGTCACCAGCAAGGTGCTGCCCATGGCCAGCATGGCCGAGCGGTGGGCGGCGCTGTTTTCCTCTTCCATGGTCACCGTCAGGCGCTTGGCTTCGGTGCCGATGTAGGCCACAATATCGTCGATCTTCTTGGTCGGCTCGCGGTCCATGCCCTTGACCAGCGCATCGACCACGTGCGCGCTTTCGGGATTGGCGGAATCGTATTTCTTCAGCGCGTCCATGTAGCGCGCGATCAGCTCGTTCTGGGTCTTGATGGCGTCGTCGACCAGTGGCGTGTTCAGCTTGAGTTGAGCGAGCAGCGCGGCCAGGCTCTTCAGCTCGGCCACCGTGCTTACGCCGCCTTTGACAAAGGCGGCGCGGTGCTTGTCCAGTTGGGCCGGATCGTTACCGCGTATCAGGATGTTTTTCCACTCCTGCACCTGGATCTTGAACAGCACCTGGGCGCTGCGCGCCGTGTCGATGGCCTGGCTCATGGCCACCGAGCGCGCCATGGCGTCGGCGCTGCGCACATTGCTATGGTCGAGCGCGCGCCAGCCGGAAGTCGCCACGATGGCCAGCGCGATAAAGAAAAAGCCCCCCAGCAAACCCAAACGCACACCGATCTTGAGATTGGCGAGTTTCATCATTTCCCCCTAGGCAAGAACTATTATTCATGATGCTCGCGCGCTGCACAAATGCCAATAGACGGGAGAAAAAATTCTCTCAAATTCTCACACCTGCAACAACTCGCGGCAATAAATATTGGTAGGACGGCCATCGGGCGGCAGCACCTTGTGCTCGACAAACGTCAGGCCCAACTTGGCCAGCAGATTGATCGACACCGTGTTGGCCGGATTGGTAATGCCCATCAGGCGCGGCAGGCGCAACACGTCGCGCGCATAGGCCACCACGGCGGCGGCGGCCTCGTAGGTGTAGCCAAGGCCGAAATGCGCCGGGCGGATGGCGTAGCCGATATCGACCTCGGGCAGGCTGTCGCGCTTGATCAGGCCGCACAAGCCCAACGCCAGGCCGTCGCTCTTGCGCTCCATCACGTACAGCGAATGGCCGAGGCGCTGCTGCATCACGCAGGGGCCGTCCAGAATCGCGGTGCGCGCCTCGGCCACGGTGCGGATGCCCTTGTCGCCGATATGTTCCAGCCAGGTGGGATCGTTCACCAGTTCGTAGTAAAACAGGGCGTCGTCGGCGTTGATGGTGCGGAGGGAGAGGCGTTCGGTGTCCAGTATCTTCATGCGTCGGGCCAATGGGTGGGATCTTCCAGCAATTGGTACATCACATAGACGTCCACATAGCCGAGGTATTGATGACGGTAGGCGCGCGGCAAGGTGCCGACGATGGAAAACCCCATCTTTTTCCACAGCAGCACGGCCGGCATATTCGAACTGACCACGTAGTTGAACTGCATCGCCAGGTAAGCCTGGGCGCGGGCGCGCTCGAGGCAGTCGCCGGCCAGCAGCTTGCCGACGCCGACGCCCTGCGCCGCCGGGCTGACCATGAAGGACGCATTGGCGACGTGGGCGCCGCGGTCGCGCTGATTGGCCATCAGGCGATACATGCCGACCAGGCGCTCGCCGTTGTGGATGGCGACAAAACTCTGCACGCCGGGCCCGAACCAATAGCCGTGGCAATCTTCGCGGCTGGTGTCGGCGGCGAAATAATAGGTGTCGCCGCTGGCGACCAGCTCCTGGAATATCTGCCACATGGCGCCGAAGTCGGCTTCCGTGGCGGGTCGGATGGCGATTTCTTTCAAGATAACTCCACGCGCTTTAGCAATGGTCAATTGTCATGCATTTCGGAGGGCAAGTCCAGCTAGCGGCCCAAGCGGAAATTCACCTGCTCCGGCCGTTGCGGCAAATGCAGGCGGGCGTGGGCGCGCGGCGACTCGGCGATGACCTTACCGCGCCGCATCACCAGGCGGCGCGCGGCGCGCAGGCGGATCGCCTCGACCGGGTCGGCCGCGTCCAGCAGCACCAGGTCGGCATGGCAGCCGGGCGCGATGCCGTAGCCCGCCAGCCCGAGGATGGCGGCCGGGGTGCTGGTGACGGCGCGGAAGCAATCGCGCATCGCCTCCTGGCCGGTCATCTGCGCCACGTGCAGGCCCATCTGCGCCACCTCCAGCATATCGCCCGAGCCCAGGCTGTACCACGGGTCCATCACGCAATCGTGGCCGAAGGCGACCGGGATGCCGGCCGCCAGCATCTCCGGCACGCGCGTCATGCCGCGCCGCTTGGGATAGCTGTCGTGGCGGCCTTGCAGCGTGATATTGATGAGCGGATTGGCGATCGCCGCCACGCCCGCCTCGCGGATCAGCGGCAGCAGCTTGCTGACGTAATAGTTGTCCATCGAATGCATGGACGTCAGGTGCGAGCCGGTGACGCGGCCGTGCAGCCCGAGGCGGTTGCTCTGGTAGGCCAGCGTTTCGATGTGGCGCGACAGCGGATCGTCGGACTCGTCGCAATGCATGTCCACCATCAAGCCCTGGTCGGCCGCGTACTCGCACAGGATGCGCACCGACTCGGCGCCTTCGGCCATGGTGCGCTCGAAGTGCGGAATGCCGCCCACCACGTCGACGCCCATGGCGATGGCGCGCTTGAGGTTGAGGAGCGCGTTGGGCGCGCGCAGCACGCCGTCCTGCGGAAAGGCCACCAGCTGCAGATCGAGGTAAGGCGCCACCATGCGCTTGACTTCGAGCAGCGCCTCCACCGCCAGCAGGCGGTCGTCGCAGACGTCGACATGGGAGCGGATCGCCAGCAGGCCGCGCGCCACGGCCCAGTCGCAATACTGGAGCGCGCGCTCGATCAAGGCCTGCTGGGTCAGCTCGGGCTTGAGTTCGCCCCACAGCGCTATCCCCTCCAGCAGCGTGCCGGAAGCGTTCACGCGCGGCAGGCCGTAGCTGAGCGTGGCGTCCATGTGGAAATGCGCATCGACGAAGGGCGTGCTCAGCAGGTCGCCGCCGGCGTCGATCTCCTGCGCCGCCTGCAGCGGCAGGCGCGCGCCGACGGCGACGATGCGCCCCTGCTCGATGGCCACATCGACGCCCTGCCGCCCGTCGGCCAGATTGGCGTTGCGTATCACGACATCCATCCGCACCTCCGTTGATCTAAAGTAAAACCATTGTAGGGCACATTCATCAAAATGCAGCAATTGTTGCATCGCATTAATTTTAAAAGCGGTGCACAGGCGGTCATGGTGGAAAAAATAACTTTCCAAGCCAAACAATCGTCGCTAGAATGGAATTATTGCGTTGCATCATAATTTCAGGAGAAACCATGTCTTCGATCACCGAACAGTTTTCCGCAGCCACGAAATCGCAACTTGAAGCGCAGTTCCAGTTATTCCGCACCCTGGCCAGCACGGCCGTCGGCAGCGCCGAGCAAGTCATCGCGCTCAACCTCAGCACCACCAAGGCCACGGTAGAGAAATCATCGGCCGCCGCCAAGAAGCTGCTGACGGCCACCGACCCGAAAGAACTGTTCACCCTCAATGCGGTCCAGCCGACCGGCATCGAAGGCCTGCTGGCCTACAGCCGCGAGCTGTACAACATCGCCTCGGCCGCCCAGAGCGTGTTGCTGCAGAGCGCGCAAAGCACGCTCAAGCAAGTGACCGAGCTGGCAGCCACCAAGCCAACCGTCGCGCCGGCGATCAAGCCTACGGTCCCCGCCGTCCCGGCAACGGCGACAGCTGCCGCGCCGCAGGCCCTGGCCGCCGCCGTCAGCGCCGCCGTTGCCGCCAACGAACCGCTGGCGGTGGACGCCGCGCCAAAAATCCCGAAAGCCAAACCGGTCGCCGCGCCGATCGCCGAGGAAGACAGCTTCATCGAAGTCAAGGCCGACATCAAGCCGACCAGCTTCCCAGCGCCGCCGCCAAAACCGATCGCCCTGGCGCCGGAAAACAAGTCGGCCAAGCCCAGCACTAAAGCCAAGCCGGCCCAACCGAAAAAATAGTCGGAGTCAACAGTCGGGGTCAGTTCCGACATTCGGACACGAGCCCAACCGTAGCGACCGCTACGGTTGGGCTCGTGTCCGAATGTCGGAACTGACCCCGACTTGGGGTGCATGTTATCCTAGCGGGCTACACGCTTTTCTGAGGCAACATGTCCAAGCTTTCTCGGCTGATCGGCGGCTTTGTCCGCCAGCACAGCCGCGCCTATCTCCTGTCCGGCGCCATGCTGGCCGGCGTGGCCGTACTGACCATCTGGGTGCCGCGCAAGGTCGGCGCCATGATCGACGGCCTGGCCAACCATACCCTGGCCGGCAACGCGCTGCTGATGGAAATCGGTGCGCTGCTGCTGATCGGTATCGGCATCTATTTCCTGCGCGTCGCCTGGCGCCAGATCCTGTACGGCGCCGCCTATCAGCTCGGCGTCTCCCTGCGCACCCGTTTGTACCACCGCCTGACGCTGCAAGGCCCGGCCTTCTACCAGCGCCAGCGCACCGGCGACCTGATGGCGCTGGCCACCAACGATATCGACGCCATCGAGATGGCCGCCGGCGAGGCCATGCTGGCCGGCTTCGACGGCGCCCTGACCCTGGTGATGGTGCTCGGTGTGATGCTGCTCGGCGTCGATTGGCGCCTGGCCTGCATCGCGCTGCTGCCCTTCCCGCTGATGGCGTGGGCGTTCTGGTATATCTCCGGCCATATCCACACCGCCTCCACCGATTCGCTCAAGCGCTTCAGCGCCCTCAACGACCATGTCCAGGAGACCTTGTCCGGCGTGCGCACCCTGCGCGCGCTCGGCCTCGAACAGCGCAGCGCCGCGCAGTTTTCCGCGCTGGCCGCCAAAGCCTCCGACGCCAGCCTGCGCGCGCAAGTGTGGGAGGCCGCCTATGAACCGGCAGTCGGCCTGACGCTGACCGCCGCCAGCGGCCTGACGCTCGGCTTGGGCGGCTATTTGGTCTGGCACGATCAGCTGACCATCGGTTCGCTGACCGCCTTCACCATGTATCTGGGACAGTTGATCTGGCCGATGTTCGCCGCCGGCTGGGTGCTGTCGCTGATCGAACGCGGACGCGCCGCCTGGCAGCGCCTGCAGCCCATGCTCGATGCGCCGTTGGCGGTCGACGATCACGGCACGCTGGACGCCGTCCGCGCCGGCCCGCTGACGCTGCGCGGTGTGAGCTACGCCTACGCCGCGCAAAGCACGCCGGCCGTCAGCGATATCGCGCTGGAGCTGAAGCCCGGCCAGACCCTGGGCCTGGTCGGCCCCACCGGCAGCGGCAAATCCACCTTGCTGCGCGTGCTGCTGCGCCAACTGACGCCGCAGCACGGCAGCGTGCAGTGGAGCGGCCATGCGCTCGATGAATACCAGCTGCACGCCCTGCGAGCCGCCATCAGCTGGGTGCCGCAGGAGTCCTTCCTGTTTTCCGCCTCGATCGCCGACAATATCGCCCTGGCCCGCCCGGACGCCACCCGCGCCCAGGTCGAACACGCGGCCGACCTGGCCGCCATCCACGACGACATCCTGCTGTTCCCGAACGGGTATGACACCGAGGTCGGCGAAAAAGGCATCACGCTCTCGGGCGGCCAGCGCCAGCGCGTCGCCATCGCCCGCGCGCTATTGGCCGACAACGACCTGCTGCTGCTCGACGATGCCCTGTCGGCCGTCGATACCGGCACCGAGACGCGCATCCTGCAGCACCTGGAACAACTGCGCCAGGCGCGCAAAGGCCGCAGCGCCGTCATCGCCAGCCACCGCCTCAGCTCCGTGGTCAGCGCCGATGTGATCATCGTGCTGCGCGAGGGCCGCATCACCGAAACCGGCAGCCACGAACAACTGCTTGCGCTGGACGGCTGGTACGCCAGCCAGTGGCGCTATCAACAATTGGAAGCCAGTCTCGATGAAGCCTGAACCCACCTCCACCGCCGGCCAGATGCGGCAGGCCTTGGCGCTGCTGCGCCGCGCCGCCCTGCCCGACCGGCATCACCTGTTCTGGGCCGTGCTGTGGCTGATGGCGGCCGCGCTGCTCGAGGTGCTCGGACCCATCATGGGCAAGGCCCTGATCGACGAGCACCTGCTGCCGCACCACCTCGATTGGCCGCGCATGGCGGGCCTGCTGGCCGGCCTGGTGCTGACCGGCTGGATCGCCAGCGGCCTGCGCTACCTGCAGCTGGTGCGCCTGTCCGGCCTGGCCATGCGCTCGGTGATGCGCCTGCGCGAGATGGTCTACAGCCACGTGCTGCTGCTGCCGATGTCCTTCTTCGACCGCGCCATCACCGGCCAGCTGGTCTCGCGCGTGACCAACGACACCGAGGCAGTCAAGAGCCTGTACATCCAGGTGCTGTTCGTGATGCTCGATTCAACCATCGTCCTGGTCGGCACCATGTGCGCCATGGCCTGGCTGGACTGGCGCCTGATGCTGATCGTGCTGGCCCTGCTGCCGGCGGTGCTGCTGATCGTCTGGCTGTACCAGCGCTGGAGCGCGCCGGCCGTGACCCGCGCCCGTGCGCTGCGCAGCGAGATCAACGGCCAGGTGGCCGAATCGATCGGCGGCATGAGCGTGCTCCAGGCCAGCAACGCCGAAACGCGCTTCGGCCGCCGCTTCGCCGCCACCAACCAGGACCAATACACGGCGCGCCTGGCCGAGCTGCGCGCCAACGCCTGGCTGCTGCGCCCCGCGCTCGACCTGTTCAACATCATCCTGCTGGCCGCCGTGATCTATATGTTCGGCCAACGCGAGATGACGGCCACCGAAGTCGGCGTGCTGTACGCCTTCATCAGCTACCTGGCGCGCGTGATCGAGCCGCTGATCCAGATCACCATGCAGTTCAGCCAATTGCAGCAGTCGGTGGTGGCCACCGCCCGCGTAGCCGCGCTGCTCGACGAAGGCGCGGCCCAGGAACACGCGCAGTTGGCCGGACGCGACGCCGCCGCCGACCCGCAGGCGCCGGCCGTCTCCATCCGCCACCTCAGCTTCGCCTACAACGAAGGCCAGCCGGTGCTGCACGACCTCTCGCTCGACATCGCGCCCGGCGACTTCGTCGGCATCGTCGGCCACACCGGCAGCGGCAAGTCGACCCTGTTGTCGCTGCTGCTGCGCTTTTATCCGGCGCCGCACGGCAGCATCACGGTGCACGGCATGGCGCTCGACGCCATCGACAACGAACGCTTCCGCGCCGAAGTCGGCCTGGTGCCGCAAGACCCCTTCCTGCTGGCCGCCTCGGCGCGCGAGAACATCGACATGGGGCGCGGCCTGACGCCGCAGCAGATCGAAACGGCCGCCCGCGCCGCCCACGCCCACGATTTCATCACGGCGCTGGAACAGGGCTACGACACGCCGCTGGGCGAAGGCGGCTCGCGCCTGTCGGTGGGCCAGAAGCAGCTGATCGCCATCGCCCGCGCGCTGGCCGGGACGCCGCGCATCCTGCTGCTGGATGAAGCCACCTCGCACATCGACTCGGCCACCGAGCAAATCGTGCAGGTGGCGATGGATGAATTGCGCGGCAAGGTGACGGTGATCGCCATCGCCCACCGCCTCTCCACCATCCGCGACGCCAACCGCATCATCGTGCTCAATCACGGCCGCATCGCCGAAACCGGTGCGCATGAACAGCTGATGCAGATCGACGGCGGCTTGTATCAACGTCTATATCTTTTGCAACAGTTGGCGGCCTGACGGGCGACGATGTCGTGAAAAATGTGCGTTTTTGGGCAAAAATTAGCCTGGGTTAAGGCTTTCTCGCCTGCAACAAGCATATAATTGTCTAGACATTGCGGTGCATACGCGGGGGCGTCCAGTTGGCAGGAATCAGAAATGATGGGTGGTGGCAATGCAGCCGGCGCGCCGTGGCTGTCGCTGCCGCGTTGCTGCTGCCGCCTGCATCCGCGCTGGCGCAAACCACGCTCGACGAGCGCATCCTCGAGATCCGCGAGCAAAGCCGGTTTGTCCCTGACAAGGCACTGGTGGCGCTGCAAAAGCTGCAGCCCGAACTGCACGCCGCCCCCTCCTACACCCGCGCCGAATTCCTCAACCAGATGAGCGCCACGCGCATGCGCCTGGGGCAGAACGACGTCGCCCTGGAAGCGGCCGAACAGGTGATCGCCTTCGGTAAATCGCTGCACGACGATGCCATCATCGCCAAGGGCATGCTGGCCAAGACCTACGTGCTGTTTGCGCAGGCCGAGGTGGAAGCGGCGCACCGCCTGGCGTTCGATGCGGAAAAGCTGGCGCTCACCACCAACGACACCCAGCTCAAAGTGCAGGCCACCATCACCGCCGGCCAAAGCTACGCCGAGCAGGGCAACTTCCCCTCCGCGCTGGTCGAGCTGCAGCGTGCGGTGGATATCGCCCGTGAGCCGGGCGGCGACGCCTTGAGCCTGGTGGCGGCGCTCAATGCGCTGACCAAGCTGCATGTGCAAATGAAGGAATTCGAGAACGCCTCGGAGACGCTGGAAGAGCTGCTGAGCGAAACGGAAAAACTCAAATCGCCGGGCCGCATGTCCATGGCCAAGAACTCCGAGTACGCGCTGGCGATCGACTCCGGCCAGCCGCAGCGCGCCCTGCGCGCCCTGCTGCAAAGCCTAGACATCGAGCGCAAGCTGGGCGCCGAACGCATGGTCGGCATTACGCTGGTGAACCTGTCGGATAGCTATCTGAAAGCGCACGACTACGCGCGCGCGGCGCAGTACGCCCAGGAGTCGCTGCGCTCGACCCGGCAGACCGGCGACAAATCGGTGGAGGCGACGGGCTACCTGAACCTGGGCCAGGCCTATATCGGCATGGGCCGCCTGGCCGAAGGCAAGCAGCAGTACGAGCGCGGGATCAAGCGCTACGAGCAGGAGAACAACAAGCCCGACCTGCAGGCGGCGCTGCGCGAATACGGCGAGGCGCTGGAGCGCGCCGGCGACATGGGCGGCGCGGTGTCGGCCTACCACCGCGAGCGCGCCATCTCCAACGAACTGTTTGAAAAGCGTCGCCAGCAGGCCGTGCTGGAACTCCAGGAAAAATACGAGACCGAGAAAAAACAGCGTCAGATCGAATTGCTCAGCCGCGAGAACCAGGTCAAGGGTGCGGAGATCGACAACCGCCGCCTGCAGCAGCGCGTGTGGTGGCTGCTGGCCCTGGTGTTCGCGCTGGCCGCCGCCGTGGTCGGCCTGTTGTACCGCAAAGTACGGCATGCCAATGCGCAGCTGGAGGTCAAGAACCTGGAGCTGAAGGCGCAGTCCACGCTCGATCCGCTGACGTCGCTGTACAACCGCCGCCACTTCCAGGACTTCATGCGCAGCATGAACACGCTGGACAAGGGTTCCGACGACATCGTCGGCGCGCTATTCCTGCTGGACGTCGATCACTTCAAGCATATCAACGACAACTACGGCCACGCCGCCGGCGACGCCGTGCTGAAGATGATCGCCGAGAACCTGCGCGTGGCGCTGCGCGAGACCGATATGATCGTGCGCTGGGGCGGCGAAGAATTCCTCGCCTTCCTGCCGGCGATCCCGCGCCACGGCGTCGATGAAGTGGCGCGCCGCATCCTGCTGGGCATTTCCTCGCAATCGCTGAAATACCAGGAGCACGAGATTTCGGTCAATGTGTCGGTCGGCTTCTCGCCGTTCCCGCTGATGCCGGACGGCGTGCCGCTGGCGTGGGAACGCGCGGTCAACCTGGTCGACATGGCGCTGTACCTGGCCAAGGCGCACGGCCGCAACCGCGCCTACGGCGTGCGCGGCTTCGAGAACTTCGACCTGACTTCGATGGAGGCTATCGAGCAAGACCTGGAACTCGCCTGGCGCGCCGGTTTCGTCGACCTCAGCGTGGTGCTGGGCGGCGATCCCGGCAACCACCCGACCACCCCCACCGAGCACAACAACGTGGTCTCCATCAAGCAGGCCGGGCAGAAGAACGGCCACTAACCGCCAGTCACAATCTGCGCCCCATCCGGTGGCCGGCGGATTTCCGCGCGCACTGTCCCCATCGTCATTTATACGCTACGAGATCGGCAATTCGCAGGTCAGTTCCTTGTATGGCTTCGTGGCGGGCACGCACATGGTATCGGTGACGGTGAGCGCGGACAATGCTTACTTCTTCGCTGCCTCGCGCTCTTCGGCGGCGGTCTGCATCTTCTCGCCGGCGCGTTCCAGCTTGCGGCCCGCTTCCTTGGTGGCCTCGTTGAGCTTCTCGCCGGCCTTGTCGCTGGCCTGATCGAGTTTCTGGCTGGTTTCCTTGGCCGCGTCGCTGAGCTGCTGGCTGGCCTGCTGGGTGGCGTTGTCGAGCTTCTGGCCGGCCTGTTCGGTGGCCTGATCCAGCTTGCGGCCCGCGCGCTCCGCCGGACCGGCTTCGCTGGGGTCGTTCTTCTTCTGGCAACCGCCCAGCAAGGCCAGCGCGGTCAAACCTACTGCCACATAACGGATCATCATGATTAATCTCCTGAAAGAATGAGTTCTTTCCAAGAGCATACAATGCCGTGCGCTGGCGCAGCGCACGCTATGACGGCGGGGGGCTTATTCAGCAACGATCTTCTTGGGCGGCGCCGGCGGCGCGAAGTCGATCGACTCGGCAGCCGGGGCGGTATCCAGGGCATCGGACTTTTCCAGCCAGGTCATCAGCTTCTCCATGCGGCGGATCAGGATGCCTTGGCTGCTGATGTAGCCGACCTGCTCGAAGTTCTCGGGCTTGCTCACCATCTTGGAGACGGTCGGCAGATTCTCGGCCAGGCGCTCAAAGGCCTTGCGCGCTTTCTGCTCCCACTTCACCAGGGTCACTTCGTTGAAGCGGTTGCTCTCGTAGTAAATGGTCAAGGTGCGGTCATGATTGCCATAACCGACAATCGCCGCGCCCATGCGCACGGCCTCCAGCACGTCGCCCTTGATCGCCGACGTCGGCACAAACAACGCTGCGCGCCCGGTCAGATCCGGTCGTTCCAGCGGCAAATCCTGTCCCATTAATACAGTCATCTTGCTTCCTGTTGTTATTGCCTGGAGTTGCTGCGAGGCTATTTTTTAATTCTATATCGCGCACCCGGGCAATACAAGGAGAATAGGCGTGGGGCGTGGCGCGCCCGGCAACTACCTTATAATGCGGGCTGATCCCGATAACACCCCCGACACCGCCGCACCATGACCTCCTCCCCCAGCCGTTTCGGCGCCATTCCCGAGCACGCGGTCGACAGCGCCGAACGCAACCTGCGCGACACGCTGGCCTACGCCATCGAGCACCGCGCCGCGCATGCAGCGTTGATCGTGCATGACGGCCGCAGCGACCTCAATCGCGCGCTGACCGAAGCCTACCGCCGTGCCGTGCCGGACGCCCAGTTCGTCGACTTCGACGACACCACGCCGGACGACATCCTGGCCATCTTCGCGCGCATGAACGCCGGCGACCTGGTGGTGCTGATCCAGTCCACCAGCTTCCGGCTGGAGGCCTACCGCATCCGCATCGAATTGTTCAAGCGCGGGCTGAAGGTGATCGAGCATGTGCACCTGTCGCGCATGCCGGGCGAGCAAGGGCTGCACTACATCGCCTCGCTGGCCTACGACCCGGCCTACTACCGTGGCGTCGGCCACGCGCTGAAAGCGCGCATCGACGCGGCGCACAGCGGCGTGGTCGACAGCGGCAACGGCGAACGGCTGGTATTCGCCTCGCCATTCGAATCGGCCAAGCTCAACATCGGCGACTATAGCGGCATGACCAACATCGGCGGCCAGTTCCCGCTGGGCGAAGTCTTCACCGAAGCGCGCGACCTGGAAGCGGTGAGCGGGCGGGTGCGGGTGTTCGTCTTTGGCGACACCAAATTCCTGGTCAACCGTCCCGCAACGCCGGTCACGCTGATCGTGGAGCAAGGCCGCGTGACGGGCGTGGAAAACAGCACGCCGGAGTTCGACAACATGCTGGCCATCATCCGCGAGCACGAAGGCGAAGTATGGCTGCGCGAGCTGGGCTTCGGCATGAACCGCGCCTTTTCGCGCGACTGCATGGTAAACGACATCGGCACCTACGAGCGCATGTGCGGCATCCACCTCTCGCTGGGCGCCAAGCACGGCGTCTACGCCAAGCCGCAATTCAAACGCAAGGACGCCCGCTACCACATCGACGTCTTCGCCGTCACCGAAGGCGTCTACCTCGACGACGAGCTGATCTACACCAACGGCGCCTGGCAAATCACAAGTTCAGGGTCAGCTCTGTCATTCGGACAGCTGTGACGATACATTGAGCAATCTCAATACGATCCTTGCAATATATGTTTTAGAACGATGTCTGTCGCAGTAAATAGCGAATGCACAAACAAAGAAGCGTATTGATGTGGATCAAAGAAGAGCGTCGAGTGTCCAAATGACAGAGCTGACCCTGAATCACTGAATCAGGGCCTTCGGTCCCACGGCGGGACCGGTTGGTATTCGTCGACCAGGAAGTCGATCAGGGCGCGCACTTTCGGCGAGGGCTGGCGGCTGGCGGGATAGAGGGCGCTCAGGTGGTTGAGCGGCAGTTCCCAGTCGCTCAGCACCGGCACCAGCGTGCCTTCCTTCAGGCTGCGCCACGCCAGGAAGGTGGTGTTGTAGACGATGCCCAGACCTTGCTGCGCCGCCTGCTGCAGCACCAGGCCGTTGTTGGCGGTGAAGGCGGCCGGCACCCGCACCGATTGCTGTTCGTCGCCGCGCCGAAAGCGCCATTGCGTGCCATCGGTCAGATGGCTGAAGTGCAGGCAGCGGTGCTGCAGCAGGTCCTGCGGCGTGGCCGGCATGCCGTGCCGCGCGATGTAGTCCGGCGAGGCGCACAACACCCCTCGGCACGGCGCCAGCGGCCGCATCGCCAGCGCGTGCACGTCCGGTATGCCGCCCACTCGTATCGTCAAGTCGAAACCATGCTCGATCGGATCGAGCAGCGCATCGTCCACCAACAGCATCGGCTCCAGCAGCGAATGGCGCAACGCGAAGCGCGCCAGCGAGCCAGCCAGCCACTCGCTGCCGAAACTCGACGGCGCCTGGATCCGCAGCGGCCCCGCCAGTTCATCACCGCTCTGCGCCACCACCCGCGCCGCTTCCTGCGCCTGCGCCACCGTCGCCGTGCATGGCGCCAGGTAGGCTTGGCCCACGTCGGTCAGGCTCACCTCGCGCGTCGAGCGGTGCAGCAGGCGCGCACCAAGCTTTTCCTCCAGTTGCAGGATGTGCTTGCTGACCATGGCGCGCGTCAGGCCCAGCCGGCGGCCGGCCTCGCTGAAGCTGCGCAGCCTTGCCACCTCGACGAAAATTTCCATAGCCCGTAATTGATCCATGCGCTGATTGTCTCCATTTTGGCGACAATGTGTCAACCTTTTGCCGATTGTGGCGTCCGCTGGGCCTCCGTAGAATGGCAACCATCGACTATCCATTGATGGAGCTGGAAATGCTGACAGAAGCGCAAAAACAACAATACCAACGCGACGGCTTTATCGTCATCCCGGGTTTCAAGACCGCCGAAGAGATCGCCGCCCTGCGCGCCCGCGCTGCCCAGATTGTCAACGATTTCGATCCAGCCGACCAATCCGGCATCTTCAGC
Organism: Duganella sp. BuS-21; assembly: GCA_041874725.1. GTDB lineage: Bacteria > Pseudomonadota > Gammaproteobacteria > Burkholderiales > Burkholderiaceae_D > Rugamonas. The sequence continues at coordinate 5,620,971 of CP097466.1, forward strand.
ACCGTCGAGCAGGAAAAGACCACCGACGATTATTTCCTCCGCTCCGACAACACCGTGCGCTGCTTTTTTGAAGAGGAAGCCTTCGGCCCGGACGGCCAGCTGAAACAGGCCAAGTCGCTGTCGATCAACAAGATCGGCCACGCCATGCACGACCTGGACCCGGTCTTCCGCGGCTTCACCGCCGAGGCCCGCCTGGAACAACTGGCGCGCGATATCGGCCTGTCCGATCCGCGCGTGTGGCAGTCGATGTACATCTTCAAGCAGCCCGGCATCGGCGGCGAGGTGCGCTGGCACCAGGACGCCACCTATTTCGACACCGATCCGGTCAGCGTCACCACCTTCTGGTTCGCGCTGGAAGACGCCACCCTGGACAACGGCTGCATGTGGGCCGAACCGGGCGGCCATCGCGGCCCGATGCGCGAGCGCTTCCTGCGCAACGGCGACCAGGTGCGCATGGAAAAACTCAGCGACCTGCCGTGGCCGGACGACAGCACCGCCGTGCCGCTCGAATGCAAGGCCGGCAGCCTGGTGTGCTTCCACGGCCTGCTGCCGCACTACAGCGCGCCGAACCGCTCGGCCGTGTCGCGCCACGCCTACACCCTGCACGTGACCGACGGCGCCACGCAATACTCGCCGCAGAACTGGATCCAGCGCGACGACAAGCTGCCGGCGCGAGGTTTCCTGTAATGCGGATCCAGATCTTCGCCGCCCAGTGGGGCAACAACGAGCTGCCGGCGCCGGTGTTCATCGAGCGCGTGAAAGCCGCCGGTTTCGACGGCATTGAAATGTCGCTGCCGCTCGACGCCAGAGAGCGCGACGACTGGACCGGCCAGATCGCCGCTGCGGGTTTGGGCCTGATCGTGGCGCAGTGGGAAACGGTGTTCCACCCGACCTTCGCACCGCACAAGGCCGCGCTGGCCGAGCTGCTGCACAACGCCTGCGCCGCCCAGCCGCTGCACGTCAATTCGCACACCGGCAAGGACTACTTCACGCCGCAGCAAAACCGCGAACTGCTGGAACTGGCCGACGACATCGCGCGCCAGCACGGCGTGCCGATCTACCACGAGATCCACCGCAGCCGCTTCAGCGGCCACCCGATGCTGTTGCTGCCCTACCTGCGTCAGCTGCCGTCGCTGCAGCTGACGGCCGACCTGTCGCACTGGTGCTGCGCCTGCGAATCACTGCTGGAAGACCAGCCGGAGACGCTGGCCCTGACGCTGCCGCGCGTGCGCCACATCCATGCCCGCGTCGGCCACGCCCAAGGCCCGCAGGTGGGCGACTTCCGCGCGCCGGAATCGCAAGCGGCGCTGGAAGCGCATCTGTCGTGGTGGGATGAAGTGATTCGCCTGCGCCGCGCCGAAGGCGCAAGCCACATGACGCTGACGCCGGAATTCGGCCCCGCGCCCTACACGCAAACCCTGCCCTATACGCAAAAGGAAGTATCGAATGCCTGGGAGCTGAACGTCGCCATGCTGGCCCTGCTGCGCCGGCGCTACGCCTGAAACACGGCGCTCCGGGCGTTCCGCGCTTCCGGCTCCAACTGCAGCGGCAGCACCAGCGTCACGCAAGTGCCTTGCGCCGGCACCGACTCCACCCGGATATTCCCTTTCAGGACGCCGGTGACGATGTTGTAGACGATGTTCATCCCCAGGCCTGAGCCGCCCTGCCCCATCTTGGTGGTGAAAAAGGGATCGAAGATCTTGTGCAGCACCACCTCGGTCATGCCGACGCCGTTGTCTTTCATTTGCAGCACCACCAGGTCCGGTCCCTCGCGCCGCGCGCTGATGTCCAGCGTGCCGCTTTCGCGGCCGTCGAAGCCGTGCAGCAGCGCGTTGCCGATCAGGTTGCTGAGCACCTGGCTCACGCTGCCCGGGTAGGAATCGCACACCAGGTCGGCCGGCACGTCGACCGTGACCGTGCAGGACGCGCGCCGCAGCTGCGATGCATACGTCGCCAGCGTATCGTGCAGCACTTCGTCCAGACGGAAGCGGCGCCGCTGGCCGCTGGCCTGGTCTACCGCCACCTGCTTGAAGGAGGTGATCAGGTCCGCCGCCCGCACCAGTGAACTGTTCATGATGTCGCACGCCTTGCGTGCGTCGTTCAGGTGCGCTTCCAGCGCCGAGCGTTTCAGGCCGCCGTCCTGCTTCAGGCGCTGCTCGAAGTCGCGCACCATGTCGCCCAGCGCACTGGCCGTCAGCAGACTGTTGCCGATCGGCGTATTCAGTTCGTGCGCCACGCCGGCCACCAGCGCGCCCAGCGATGCCATTTTCTCCGAGGTTTGCAGATTGGTCTGCGCCTGCTTCAGGGTCGCCACCACGCGCGACAGGTCGTTGCGGGCTTCTTCGACCTTGTTCTTTTGCAGCTCCAGTTCCTTCAGGCTGAACTCCAGCCCGTGGCGCGCATCCGATTCGCGCCGGTTCGCCACCAGCAGCAGCGCGATCAAGCCACTGATGATGACGCCACCCAACGCGATGAATACCACCGGCAGTTGCGAGCGTCCATAGCGCGTGCCGGCGCGGCCCTCGAATTTGATGACCCAGTTGCGCTGGCCGATCGGCAGCACGGTGCTGGTGCTCATCCCCGATATCGTTTCCAGGCGTGCCTGATGCGACTGCACCTTGCCGTCGCTGTCGTACAGCAGGGTATTGGCGTCGGGACCAGGCACCTTGCCGTTCTGGAAGCCGCCGTCCTCGATACGCACGTGCAGATGTTCCAGCAGCGCGCTGTCGATCACCTCGCGCATCAGGGCATTCATGCGGAACACCACCGCCACGAAACCCACCAGCGCCTCGCGCCGCTGCGCCGTGGTTTCCAGCGGCATGCCGTTGCGGTACACCGGCGCGCGCGCCACGAAGCCCGGCTCGCCGCTCTTGTCCTGCACCAGCGTAATCGGTTCGGTGGCGACAATCTCGCCGCTGTCGCGTCCCAGCTCGAGCGCTTTCAAATGCGTCGGCAGCGCCCCCAGGTCGAGGCCGAAGGCGTTCTCGTTGCCCTTCAGCGGCTCGGTGTATTCGATGATGTGATGCACCGGGCGCAGGCTGGCGGGATGCACGTGGAAGTCCGGGTAAGCGGCCGCCACGACGCTGGTGTCGCGCTGCACGCTGTTGACGAAGGCGGGCAGTCCGGCGGTCGGCACCACGCGCACGAACTGCAAGGCCTGGAAGCCCGGATAGCGCCGGTCGATCTTGAGTTCATTGACGAAGCGATGGAATTGCAGGCGGTCGATGCGGTCGTTGATCGCATACACGCCCTTCATGCTATACAGCGTATCGAAGTAGACCTGCATGCGGGTCTGCGTATCGCGCGCCACCTTTTCGGCATCGCGCTGGAAGCCGGCGCGCACCTGCAGCTTCTGCTGCTCCTCGATGAAGAAATAGCAGGTCCACGCGGTCAGGACGATCCCGACAAAGAAAGCCAGGTAGCCGCGTCCGCGCATGGTCAGCCGACAGGGTCACTGTAGCGGTTGGCGATGGCCATGAACTCCTCTTCCACCGTCAGCATGGCGTCCACCACATCGGGATCGAAGTGTTCGCCGCTTCCCTGCCGTATCATCTCCATCGCCGTTTCGTGGGTAAACGCGGGCTTGTAGACGCGCTTGGAGATCAAGGCGTCATACACGTCGGCCACCGCCATCAGGCGGGCCGACATCGGGATCGCCTCGCCGGCCAGGCCTTGCGGATAGCCCGAACCGTCGAATTTTTCCTGGTGCGAGTAGGCGATTTCGCGCGCATAGCGCAGGAAGGTGTTGGTGTAGCCCAGCGCGTTCTCGACGTTGACGACGGCGTCGCGCCCGTACACCGTGTGCTGCTTCATGATCTCGAATTCGTCGTCGGTCAGGCGATCCGGCTTGAGCAGGATGGCGTCCGGGATCGACACCTTGCCGATGTCGTGCAGCGGCGCGGCCTTGAACAGGGCCTTGATGTTGGCGTCGCTCAGCTCTTCCTCGAAACGCTTGTGCGACTGCAGCTGGCGCCCCAGCGCGGCGATGTAGTGCTGCACGCGGCGCAAGTGGTTGGCGGTTTCGTATTCGCGCGTCTCGGCCAGCGAGGCCATGGCCCAGATCATGGCGTCGAGCATCTGGCTCAGTTCCAGCGTGACCTCTTCCACCACGTGTTCGAGCAGGTTGCGCTGCTGCTTGAGCAACTCGCGCGCGTGGCGCAGCTGCAAGTGGGTGTCGACGCGTGCGCGCAACACACCGGGGTTGACCGGCTTGGGCACGACGTCGGCCGCGCACAGGTCGAGCGCGCGCTGCTCGTCGGCATGCAGCAGGATGACGGGAATGTCGGCGGTGTCCGGGCTGGCTTTGAGTTGCTGGCACACGCTGTAGCCGTCCACGTCGTTCAGCCCGGCGTCCACCACCACCAGATGCGGGCGCGGCACGGTCTGCATGATGTCCAGCGCCGCACGGCCGCTGTTGGCCAGCCGGACTTCGTATTGATCCTCCAGCATGCCGTTGATCAGGATCAAGTGGTCCGTGGCTGCATCGACAATTAGTACGATGGCCTTTTTGACATTCATCTAGCGCCACTCCCGGTGTGTTCTCACCACCATCATAACCGAGCGGAATTGCTCCCCAAAATTATTTTCTCGGCCCTTGCTTGCAATTATATAGCGCACTACTTATACTGCAAGCATGGAAATCACGAACCACACTCCCACCGCCGGCGTGCCGCAGCTGGATGCCCAGCTCTGCTTCGCCCTGTACTCGACCTCGCTGGCGATGAACAAGCTATACCGCAAGCTGTTGCGCGGGCTCGGCCTGACCTATTCGCAGTACCTCGTGATGATGGTGTTGTGGGAAAAAAACCAACTGACCGTCTCGGAAGTGGGCGAACGCCTATTCCTCGATTCGGCCACGCTGACGCCCCTGCTCAAGCGCATGGAAGCGGCTGAACTGCTGACCCGCACCCGCGCCGCCAGCGACGAGCGCCAGGTCATCATCAAGCTGACGCCGCACGGCGACGCCCTGCGCCACGAAGCCGCCAAGCTGCCGCCCTCTATTTTGCAAGCCACCCAATGCACGCTCGACCAAGTGGTCGGCATGAAGCACCAGCTCGACGCGCTGCGCGCCAGCCTGATGAACGCCGCCGACTAGCTGCCGACTAGCTGAATAACACCGCACCATGACCACACCTATCTACACTCCGCTGGCCGATGCGGCCGACGCGCTGCGCCAACACGGCTACGCCCTGCTGCCTCCCGAAGACGTGGCCGCGCTGGCCGGCGTGCCGCTGGCCGCCCTCAATCACCTGGTCCCCAGCTGGAACGCGCTGGAACTCGACAATTACCTCAAGGACGGCGGCCGCTACCGCCGCCGGCGCCACGCCTGCTTCGTCCAGGACGGCCGCCACCTGACCCAGACCGCGCACCGCGCGCACTGGCAGCCGCTTGAATACAACGCCCTGCACGGCGGCATGCACCGCCTGTTCGAACCGGTGCAGCCGGCCACCATCACGCAGCCGGCCTGGCCGGCGCTGATCGCCTCCATCGGCCAGCTGTGCAGCCAGGCGCGCGGCAGCAGCAGCCCGTGGTTCGTGGAAGCGCACCAGTTCCGCATCGACACCGCCGACGGCATCGGCCGCCCCACGCCGGAAGGCGCGCACCGTGACGGCGTCGATTTCGTCGCCGTGCTGCTGATCGCGCGCGAAGGCATCAAGGGCGGCGAAACCCGCGTGTTCGAGGCCGACGGCCCCAACGGCAAGCGGTTCACCATGACCGCACCGTGGACCATGCTGCTGCTTGACGACGCCACGGTCATCCATGAATCGACGCCGATCCAGCCCTTGGCCGCCGATGGCAGCGCCGGTCACCGCGATACGCTGGTGCTGACCTGGCGCGCCGGCGCCTTCCAGGGACAGGAAACTTCCCCTGCGGAGACGAATCCGATATAGTCTATACAGCCAACTATGCACCAGGAGGGGGTCTGTGGACACCAGCTACGAATTACAGCCCGATGAAATCGAAATACTGATCGTCGAAGACAGCCCCACCCAGGCCGAACGCCTGCGCCGCCTGATCCAGTCGATGCGCTATGGCGTGCGCGTCGCGCCCAATGGCCGCCTGGCGCTGGAAGCGATCCGCGAGCGCAAGCCGCACCTGGTGCTGTCGGACATCGTCATGCCGGAGATGGACGGCTACGAGCTGTGCCGCGCCATCAAGGCCGACGAGCAGTTGCGCGATATTCCGGTGATCCTGGTGACCTCGCTGATGGACCCCAAGGACATCATCCGCGGCATCGAATGCGGCGCCGACAACTTCATCCGCAAGCCCTACGCGGAGGACTATCTGCTGAACCGCATCGGCCATATGCTGATGAACCAGAAGCTGCGCAAGAACCAGAACATGGAGATCGGCATCGCCCTTTACCTGGGCGAGCAAAAGCACTTCATCAACGCCGACCGCCAGCAAATCCTCGACCTCTTGATCTCCACCTACGAGCAGGCGGTGCAGGTCAACGCCGAGCTGCAGGCGCGCGAGCGCCAGGTGATCGAGCTGAATATGCGCCTGGCCCACCACGCCGGCGAGCTGGAAACCATCAACCGCGAAATCGCGCTGAAGAACCTGGAGCTGGCCGAGGCCAGCCGCATGAAATCGGCCTTCATCGCCAATATGTCGCACGAGCTGCGCACGCCGCTCAACGCCATCATCGGCTTCACCGGCGCACTGCTGATGAAGCTGCCCGGTCCGCTGACGACGGAGCAGGACAAGCAACTCAACACCATCCGCACCAGCGCGCGCCACCTGCTCTCGCTGATCAACGACATCCTGGACGTGGCCAAGATCGAAGCGGGCAAGGTCACGCTGGAGCTGGAAACCGTGCAATGCCAGGACCTGGTCAAGGACGTGGTCGACACGCTGCGGCCGCTGGCGGTGCAAAAGAACCTGGCGCTGGACATCGACCTGGCCAATCCCGCCATCGTGCTGAAAACCGACCGCCGCGCGCTGACGCAGATCCTGCTCAACCTGGGCAACAACGCCATCAAGTTCACGGAAACTGGCGCGGTGCGCGTCACGCTGGTGGAACGCAGCAACGACAACGGCAAGCGCGTCATCGAATTTTCCGTCGCCGACAGCGGCGCCGGCATCCGCGAGGAAGACCAGGCCAAGCTGTTCCAGGCCTTCTCGCAGCTGGACTCGACTTCGACCCGGCACGCCGAAGGCGCCGGCCTCGGCCTGTACCTGTGCCAGAACCTGGCCAACCTGATCGGCGGCTCGCTGTTTTTCAAGAGCGATTTCGGCCACGGCAGCACCTTCACCCTGGCGCTGCCGGCGTAACTAGTTACTTGAAATCATGTGCAACGCAACAAAGGTTGCCTAAAATTCTATCGCCACAGAGGGAGGATCTAAGTAGTTCTACGGTATTGCGCCGCAACATAAAGAGGCGTATATTTAGAACTGTCTCCTCCAACCGTTCGCAGAACATTGGAATTCAACCCGCACCGTATGGTCGCGGGTTTTTTTTTGTTCGCCGCGGATTACAGGGGAAACGCGGCGTTGATCTTGCGGACGTCAGCGCTTCAACGGGGTGCTGACAATGAATACGCAATCACGACTCAACAGTCGTCCTTAAGCGCCCCCCCCTAACGAAAGGGTCAGACCCTGCGGGGTCTGACCCTGGCCGCAGCGCTGTGCGGGTTGGGTCGGTGCCGCGCGCTGTTGAAGCGACAAGCAACGTCAAGCCCAATGCTAATCGGTGACTATTTTCTATATCGCAAGCAACTATACTGTCCGGCTACCTGGACAAGAGATAGTCGATGGATTCCTTCACTCTGGTCATCGTGTCGGCGCTGGCAAGCATCATCATGGCGGCAACGACCTACCTGCTCCATCGCGCCAGGCGGCGCAGGCCGTCCCCGGCGACAACGTGGTCGGCGCCAAGCTGGATGTGATCGACGAAGCACAGAAACTGCTGTCCGGTCTCGCGACCAAACTTGTTTTGCCTACTAACTAAGAAGGAGAAAAAAGCGCTATGAAAATTCGCACCTCCGTCCAAGCTGTTGCCACAGTGCTCCTTATCGGCATTTCCGCCACCGCCAGCGCCGGACTGGGTAAAGGCGCGATCGAACAGGAAATCGCCAAGTCGCAGGCAGCCATGCTGAACGCGCGCGACTTCGACAAGGTCGCCAATGAAGATGTGAAGAAGATGGACGCCAAGCAGAAAGAGAAGCTGGCCGGCGCCGCCACCAACTTCGTGCTGGCCGCGCTGAAGGACCGCGAACTACTGAGCCAGTCGAGCACCGTGCTGAGCAGCCTGAGCAGCAATCCGGCCAACCTGTCCAAGCTGGGCACGATCAAGGATGCGGCAAGCAGTCTGAAGAACCAGCTGGAATTGGCCGGCTCGCTGGCGACCAAGGTGCCGAAGGTGTTTTCAGCCGTGGGCGTGAAGAATCCGCCGACCAAGGCGTCGGACGCGCCGGTGGCCGTCAGCGGCGACTAAGCGCGCGCGCGGCACCGCCGCAACCCGCACACCGCTGCAGCCAGGGTCGGACCCCGTACGGGGTCCGACCCTTTTGTTTGGAGTACTGGAAACAGCAAACCTGTTCCGTGCCAGCGGCCGCCGCCGCCGCCCCCCCAAAAAAAAATTTCTTCCTCAATTTGCAATATTTGCGTTTGGCATACGTCTGCAGGTGGGTACGACCACCCGCCAACAATTTAAACATTCGATTTAGTTATATCATTCGTTTGAGTTATGTGTTGTAATGCCTGCCATGAACGCTAAACCAATCTCATCCGATACCAGCCCGCCAGCCGAAGACGCCCGCAAGCCACGTTCCGACGGTGAACAGTCGCGGGTACGCCTGTTGCAGGCGGCCATGCGCTTGTTCGGCGAGCAGGGCTTTTCGAAAACCTCGACCCGCGAAATCGCCCAGGCGGCCAACGCCAATGTGGCGGCCATCAGCTACTACTTCGGCGACAAGGCCGGCTTGTACCAGGCTTGCTTCACCGCCGTCTGCACGCCGGCCGCAGATAACATCGCCCAGTTCGACCAGCCGCATTTCACGCTGCGCCAATCGCTGGACGGTTTCTACCGCCAGATGATTACGCCGCTGTTGATGGGCGGCGATGCGGACGTGCTGCTACGCCTGTTCTATCGCGAGATGCTGGAGCCGACCGGCATCTGGCAGCAGGAGATCGAGAACAACATCAAGCCGGAGCACCTGGCGCTGGTGGGCGTGCTGTGCCGCCATCTCGGCGTGCCAAAGCCGAACGACAGCATGCACCGGCTGGCCTACGCCATTTCCGCCATGTGCGTACAGATGATGATCGGGCGCGATATCGTGGCGGCGATCACGCCACACATGATGTCCTCGCCGCAGGCCATCGCCGATTGGGCGCAGCACTTGACTGCGTTTGCCGAGGCCCTGGTCAACGCCGAAAAAACCAAACTTCAACAAGGGAAAGCATGAGTATCTTTTTACGCGCGATGGGACTTGCCGTCGCGGCGGCGCTGAGCGCCTGCGCCGTGCAGGGACCGGCGCCGCAGGTCGCATCGGAAGCGCCCCAGCAGTGGCAGGCGCCGTTGCCGCACAACGGCAGCCAGGCCGATCTCGCCACCTGGTGGCGCGGCCAGGCCGACGGCCTGCTGGTGGAGCTGATCGAGACCGCGCAGGTGGTCAGTCCGACGGTGGCGTCGGCGGCGTCGCGCATCGCGCAGTCGCGTTCCGAGCGCGTGGCGGCGGGCGCCGCCCTGCTGCCCAATGTGGACGCGGCGGGCAGCGTGAACCGCTCCAACCAGCAATCGGCGCTGCCGATGGGGACCACTTCGCAGGCGGCGCTGAACGCCTCGTGGGAGATCGATCTGTTCGGCGCCAACCGCGCGACGCGCGATGCGGCGCAGTTACGCCTCGATAGCGCGCACGCAGGCTGGCATGATGCCCGGGTGTCGGTGGCGGCCGAAGTGGCGAACCAGTATTACGGTTTGCGCGCTTGCGAGCAGTTGATGGCGGTGGCGAAGCAGGATGCGGCCTCGCGTGCCGATACGGCGCGCTTGACGGAGCTGAGCGCCACGGCCGGCTTCCAGTCGCCGGCCAGCCTGGCGCTGGCGCGCGCCAGCGCCGCCGACGGCAACAGCCGCTACATCGCCCAGCGCGCGGCCTGCGACGTCGACGTCAAAGTGCTGTCCGCGCTGACCGCCATCGCCGAACCGGCGCTGCGCCGGAAGCTCGCCGCCGCCAGCGTGGCCGCCGCGCCGTCGATGGCGATTGCCGAGATGCCGGCGCGCACCTTGAGCCAGCGTCCTGACGTCTTCACCGCCGAACGTGAAGTGGCGGCATCAAGCGCCGATGTCGGCGCCGCGCAGGCGCAACGCTATCCGCGCCTGGCGCTGTCCGGCTCCATCGGCGTGGCCAACTTCCGCGCCGGCGGCGAGAACACGCAGACCGACACCTGGACCATCGGCCCGCTCGCGATCTCGGTGCCGGTGTTCGACGCCGGCCGTCGCCGCGCCAACGTCGACGCGGCCAGCGCGCGCTACGACGCCGCCGTCAGCAACTACCGCGCCACCGTGCGCCAGGCCGTGAGCGAAGTCGAACAGGCGCTGGTCAACCTCGATGCCACGGCCGCCCGCGCCGGCGACGCGCAAACCGCATTGGAAGGCTACCGCGTCAACTACACCGCAGCGGAAGACCGCTACAAGAACGGCATGGCCAGCCTGTTCGAACTGGAAGACGCGCGCCGCACGCGCCTGGCCGCCGAACAAACCGTCATCAGCCTGCAGCGCGAACGCAGCGCCGCCTGGGTCGCCCTGTACCGCGCCGCCGGCGGCGGCTGGACCGCACCCGCCGCTACCAACTAACCATCACCGCACACTATGAAAACCAAACTCAAACCAGCCGCATACATCCTGGCAGCAGCATTCGCAGTGACGGCGGCCGGCATCGTCGCCTACTCCCCGGCCACCCAGGCCGCCGACGACAAGAAAACCGAACCGCCGAAAGCCGCCCTCACCGTCACCACCACCAAACCATCCAATGCCAGCCTGCCGATCAAGCTGGCGGCCAACGGCAACGTCGCGGCCTGGCAGGAGGCCAGCGTCAGCAGCGAATCGAGCGGCTTGCGCCTGACCGAAGTGCGCGTCAACGTTGGTGATGTGGTCAAGGCCGGCGAAGTGCTGGCCGTGTTCTCCGCCGAAACCGTCAACGCCGACCTGGCGCAGGCGCAGGCGGCCCTGAACGAGGCGCAAGCCAACGCCGCCGACGCCGCCGCCAACGCGGCACGCGCGCGCACGCTGCAAAACTCCGGCGCCCTGAGCGTGCAGCAGATCAGCCAATACAACACCGCCGAACAAACCGCCAACGCCCGCATCGCCTCGGCCAAGGCGGCGCTGGCCAGCCAGCAGCTGCGCCTGAAATATACCAGGGTGGTGGCGCCGGACAGCGGCGTCATCTCGGCCCGCAGCGCCACCGTCGGCGCGGTCTCCGGCGCCGGCACGGAACTGTTCCGCATGATCCGCCAGGGCCGCCTGGAATGGCGCGCCGAAATCGTCGCCGCCGACCTGCGCAACATCAAGCCGGGTCTGAGCGCCACCGTGAAAGCGGCCAACGGCAGCGAAGTCACCGGCAAGGTGCGCATGATCGCTCCGACCGTCGATCCGCAAACGCGCTCCGCGCTGGTCTACGTCGACCTGCCGCTCAACGCCGGCAGCAAGGACGCGCCGTTCAAGGCCGGCATGTTCGCCAGCGGCCAGTTCGAACTGGGCGCCTCCTCCGCCATGACCGTGCCGCAGCAAGCCATCGTAGTGCGCGACGGCTTCAGCTTCGTGTTCCGCCTCAACGCCGACAAGCACGTCAGCCAGATCAAGGTGCAGCCGGGCCGCCGCCTGGGCGACCGCATCGAAGTGCTGGGCGGGCTGACCACCGACACGCAAGTCGTGGTGCGCGGCGCCGGCTTCCTCAACGACGGCGACCTGGTGAACATCGTGGCCGACAAGATCGCCGCGAAATAAGGAAGCACAATGAACTTCTCCGCCCTATCCATCAAAAACCCGATCCCGGCGATCATGCTGTTCGTGCTGTTGTCGCTGGCGGGTTTCATGGCCTACAAGGCCAATCCGGTGCAGGACTTCCCGGACATCGAACTGCCCATCGTCACCGTCACCGCCACGCTGGACGGCAGCGCGCCGGCGCAGCTGGAAACCGAAGTCTCACGCAAGATCGAAGACTCGGTAGCCTCGCTGCAAGGCGTCAAGAACATCTACACCACGGTGCTCGACGGCGTCTCCACCACCACGGTGGAATTCATCCTGGAGAAAAATATCTCCGACGCCGTGAACGACGTGCGCGACGCCGTGGCCCGCGTCAAGGCCGACATGCCGGCCGAGCTGCGCGACCCGAGCGTGACCAAGGCCTCCACCGCCGGCCGCGTGGTGCTGACCTTCACCGCCGCCGCCGCCGCAACCCCGGGCGAAAAAATGGACGAGCAGGAAGTGAGCTGGTTCGTCGACAACACCGTCGCCAAGCGCCTGCTCTCGGTGCCCGGCGTGGGTGCAGTCAAGCGCGTGGGCGGCGTGTACCGCGAAATCCGCGTGGAGCTGGACGAAGGCCGCATGGCCGCGCTGCGCGTGTCCGCGCTGGACGTGTCGCGCCAACTGCGCCTGGTGCAGAAGGAAGCGCCGGGCGGCCGTGGCGATATCAGCGGCGCCGAGCAATCGGTGCGCACCATCGCCACCGTCAAGAGCGCGGCCGAACTGGCCGCCATCGACCTGCCGCTGCCGGACGGGCGCCGCGTGCGCCTGGACCAGGTGGCCACGATATCCGACACCGTGTCCGAGCCGCGCGCCATCGCCCTGCAAGACGGCAAGCCGGTGATCGGCTTCGAAATCTTCCGCACCAAGGGCGCCAGTGAAACCGAGGTGGCGAAGAACGCCCGCGCCGCCATCGCGGAACTGCAGAAGGCCAATCCCAAGGTCGCGCTGACGCAAGTGATCGACAACGCCCATCCGGTCGAGGAAAACTTCGAAGGCTCGATGGAGCTGCTGTACGAAGGCGCCATCCTGGCCGTGCTGGTGGTGTGGTGGTTCCTGCGCGACTGGCGTGCCACCTTGGTCGCTGCGGCGGCCCTGCCGTTGTCGGTGCTGCCGGCCTTCCTCGGCATCTACTTGTTCGGTTACACGCTCAACACCGTCACCCTGCTGTCGCTGGCCCTGGTGGTCGGCGTGCTGGTGGACGACGCCATCGTCGAAATCGAAAACATCGAGCGCCACCTGCGCATGGGTAAAACGCCGATGGAAGCGGCCATGGAAGCGGCCGATGAAATCGGCATGGCGGTGATCGCCACCACCTTTGCCCTGGTGGCCGTGTTCCTGCCGACCGCCTTCATGAGCGGCATTCCGGGCCTGTTCTTCAAGCAGTTCGGCTGGACCGCCGTGATCGCGGTGCTGGCATCGCTGGTGGTGGCGCGTTTGCTGACGCCGATGATGGCGGCCTACATCCTCAAGCCGAAAGCGCACGAGGAAGAGAAAGATGGTGCCATCATGGCGCGCTACATCGCCGTGATGCGCTGGTGCCTGACGCACCGCCTGGTGACCGCGATTGCGGCCGCCGTGTTCTTCGCCTGCTCGATCATGCTGGTGGGCCTGCTGCCGACCGGCTTCGTGCCGGCGGCCGACCGCGCGCAAACGCAAATCAATCTGGAACTGCCGCCCGGCTCCACGCTGGCGGAAACCAAGGTGGTGGCCGAGCGCGCGCGCGTGGCCGCGATGGAAGTCAAGGGCATCAAATCGGTATTCAGCTCTGTCGGTGGCGGCTCCAGCGGCGACGCTTTCGCGCCGGGTGCGGCGGCCGAAGCGCGCAGCGCCGTGCTGACGCTGACCACCGCGCACCGCACCGACCGCAAGGAATCGATGCCCGACCTGGAAGATGAAATCCGCCACAAGATGGACGCCATTCCCGGCGCCCGCTTCAAGGTGGGGCCCGCCGACAACGGCGTCAAGATGCAGCTGGTGCTGCGCAGCGACGATCCGGTGGCGCTTCAGGAAACGGCGCAAAAAGCCGAGCGCGAAATGCGCACGCTGCAAGGCGTCGGCAATGTACGCTCGACCGCATCGCTGGTACGTCCTGAAATCATCGTGCGCCCGGACTTCGCCAAGGCGGCCGACCTGGGCGTGACCGCCGCCTCCATCGGCCAGACCGTGCGCGTGGCCACCGCCGGCGACTACGACACCGACCTGACCAAGATGAACCTGCCGGAGCGCCAGGTGCCGATCCGCGTCAAGCTGCCGGACGCCGTGCGCGCCGACCTGGACGCCATCGGCCGCCTGACGGTGCCGGGCAAGAACGGCCCCGTGCTGCTGGCCACCGTGGCCGAGATCACCATGGAAAGCGGCCCGGCGCAGATCAATCGCCTGAACCGCAGCCGCAACGTCACGCTTGAAGTGGAGCTGGGCAAACGCGCGCTGGGTGAAGTCAACGACGAAGCGCGCGCGCTACCGTCGCTGAAAAACCTGCCGGCATCGGTGAAGATCGCGGAACTGGGCGACACGCAGGAGATGGCCTCGCTGTTCGCCAGCTTCGGCATCGCCATGCTGATCGGCGTGTTGTGCATCTACTGCGTGCTGGTGCTGCTGTTCAAGGACTTCATGCAGCCGGCGACGATTCTGGCGGCGCTGCCGCTGTCGATCGGCGGTGCCTTTGTGGCGCTGCTGATCACCAACAGTGCGCTGTCGATGCCGTCCATGATCGGCTTGATCATGCTGATGGGGATCGTCACCAAGAACTCGATCCTGCTGGTCGATTATGCTATTCTGGCGCGCCAGGCCGGCATGAGCCGCTTCGATGCGCTGGTCGATGCCTGCCACAAACGCAGCCGTCCGATCCTGATGACCACCATCGCCATGGGCGCCGGCATGATGCCGCTGGCGCTGGGCTGGGGCGCCGATCCGAGCTTCCGCTCGCCGATGGCGATCACCGTCATCGGCGGCCTGATCACTTCGACGCTATTGAGCCTGTTGGTGGTGCCTGCGGTGTTCACCTACGTCGACGATTTTGAGCACTGGATGAAGCGCATGCTGCGCAAATTGCGCAAGCAGCCGCCGCTCCAGCATGACGATCAAGGAGAATTGCATGAAGTACGAAATAAAAGAACTGCCTGAAGTCCGCGTCGCCTACCTGCGCTATAAGGGCCCGTTCGGCGCCGCCGTCGGCGAATTCTGGAAGGAAGTCTTCACGCCGTGGCAAAAGGCCTACGGCCTGGTGGGCAAAGTAAGCTACGGCGTGGCGCAGGACGACCCGAGCACCACGCCGGCGAACGAATGCCGTTACGACGCCTGCGTGGAAGTCTCGGCGGAATATCCGGTCAAGTCGCCGGCGCAGGAAGGCAGCATTCCTGCGGGCCGCTACGCGGTGGCGTCCTTCAAGGGCACCGGCGCCGACGTGCCGGCGGCGTGGGGAGAATTCTTCGGCCAGCTGCACGCGGAAGGCAAAGCGGACCAAGGCGCCTGCTTCGAACGCTACCCGGCCGACTACGTGATGGATCCCGCCACCGGCATCTTTGAAGCGGAACTCTGCATCCCGGTCAAGTAAAGCTGTCGTTCCCGCGCAAGCGGGAATCCACAGAACGCCTGCACTACATACACAGCATGGAGTCCCGCCTTCGCGGGAATCACGAGAAGGATTCCGGTTTAATCGGACCAGCCGCCGCCCATGGCGCGGTACAGGTCCACCGAGGCGACCAGCATCCGCGTTTTCAACTGCAAGCGCCCGACGTCCGCTGTGAACAGCGTGCGTTGGGCGTCCAGCTCTTCCAGGTACGAAGCGTAGCCGTTGCTGTAGCGGTTGTGTGCAATGCGCAGCGTTTCGGCTGCCGTCGCGCGCCGCGCATCGTTTTGCACCGCCTGTTCTTTCAAGCGCGCGATCGCGCCCAGGCCATTCTCGGTTTCCGAGAACGCCGCCCGCACCGCGTTCTCATACGCGTAGATGCTTTGGTCGCGCTGCGCCGCCACCGAGTCGGTCTGGCTCTGCACACGCCCTCCTTCGAATACCGGCGCGGCCACCGCGCCCGTCAGCCGCCACAGCGCCGTCGGCGCATTCACGAAGTCATGCCATTTCAGGTTTTGTACGCCGCCCACCGCCGTCAGTTTGAAGGACGGCAGCAGTTGGTCGCGCGTGGCCTGCAGGTTGGCGTTGATGGCGATCAGGTTGTATTCCGCGCGCGCGATGTCCGGACGGCGCCGCAGCAGTTCCGACGGCAGACCCGCCGGCACATCCGGCGGCGCCAGTTGCGCCAGGTCGATGCCGCGCGCAATCGGGCCTGGATTGCCGCCGGTGAGGATCGAGAGCGCGTTTTCCTGTTCGAAGATCTGCCGCTTCAGTTGCGGCACCTGTTCGGCGGTGGTCTGATATTCGGCTTGCGCCTGCAGCCATTCCAGCCGCGAGCTGTAGCCGACTTCAAACTGCTTCTGCGCCAGCTTGCTCGATTGTTCCCGCAGCTTGAGCGTGGCTTCGGTCAGCGCCAGTTGTGCGTCCAGGCCGCGCAGGTTGAGGTAGCCCGATGCCACCGTGGCGGCGATCGATAGCGCCGCCGCGTCGGCGTTGGCTTGCTCGGCCTGATGGCTGGCGGTGGCGGCATCGGTCAGCGCCGCCAGGCGGCCCCACACGTCGATTTCGTAGCTGGCCTGGAATTCGGCCTGGTAGACATTGGTCACGTAAGGCACGCCGTTGTAGGCCAGCTGGCGCGTGCGAGTCGGTGCGCTGTCGACGGTGACGTTGGCTTGCTGTCCCGCTTCCGCCGCGCCGATCAGCGCGCGATACTGCGCCACGCGGGCGCGGGCGATGCGCAGGTCGCCGTTGTTTTCCAGCGCCTTGTTCACCAGCGCCGTCAACGCGGGATCGCCGAAGCTTTGCCACCAATCGCGCGCGACCGGCCCGCGGGGCTGGCCTTCCACCGCGCTGCGCCAGGCCGCAGGTAGCTGCAAGGTGGACGCCGCCGGCGGCGCGACCTTCGCCGCGCAGCCGGCCAGCATGACTGCAATCGCCATCGCGGCAGCGCTGAGGCGCGAGACTGCGGTCATGGCTTGGCTCCGCCCGCCGGTGCGGTGCGCGCGGTCTCCTCGACCTGCACCGAGGTATCGATGCTGACCGTCACCGACATGCCAGGCGCCAGTCGCCGCGCCTTGGCCTGGCCGGCGTCGATTCGTATCCGCACCGGTATGCGCTGCGCGATCTTGACGTAGTTGCCGGTCGCGTTATCGGCCGGCAGCACCGCGAACTCCGAGCCGGTGGCCGGCGAGATCCGCTCCACCACGCCGGTCAACTGCGCGCCATCGAGGGCGTCCACCTTGAACGTGGCCGGCTGCCCCACCTGCACATTGTTCATCTGGGTTTCCTTGAGATTGGCGATCACCCACAACTGTTTCGGCACCAATCCCATCAACTGCGCGCCCGTGTTCACGTATGCGCCCTTGCGCACCGTGACCTGTCCCAGCTGGCCATCCTCCGGCGCCGTGATGCGCGTATTATCCAGATCCACCTTGGCCGCCTTGAGCGCCGCTTCCGCCGCCGCCACCGCCGCCTCCAGCGATTGCTTGTTCACCGTTACCGTGCGTACCTGCTGCCGCGCGATATCGAGGCTGGCGCGCGCCTGCGACACCGCCGCCACCGTTTGCGCCCGCGCTGCCCGCGACGAATCCTGCTCGCGCAAGGACAGCGAACCATCCGCCGCCAACGAATCCACCCGCTTCAGATCCGCCACCGAGCGCGCCGCCTGCGCCTCCGCATTGGCCAGCGCGGCCTGGTTCAACAGCACGCCCGCTTCCGCCGTGCGATGCGATTGCGCCCAATTATCCAGTGCCGCCTTCTGCGCCGCCAGCTGCGCCGAGGCCTGCTCGTACCGCTGCTGATAAATGCGGTCGTCGATCTGCGCCAGCAAATCACCCTGCTTCACCAGCTGGAAATCCTGCACCCTCACGTCCACCACATAGCCCGGCAGCTGCGTGCCGATCAGCGTCACCTGCCCGCGCACCAGCGCATTCTCGGTAGAGACGATGGCGCTGCTGAACGGCGGCAGGCGCCACGCATACAGCACCACCAGCACGCCCACCAGCGCCACCAGCGCGAACAAGATGGCCGAGATGATCTGCGCGCGCCGGTCGGGCGGCGGCGCGACGGGCGCCGCTGCAGCCACTGCCGCTCCCGCCGCTGCCGCGGCCAACGCCGCTACGCGGCTTTCCGAAGTTGATGCGTTGTCCGGCGTATTTTTATCCATGTTTTTTCATCAGGTGATTCAACGGGAGCCCGAGTTATTCAGGGAGACATTGGCCATGCCGGTTTGCGCATTGTGCGCCGGCTTGGGCTGGCAGACCACGCATATCGTCCACAAATGACGCCCCAGCAGCCACGCCATGGTCAACAGCGCCAGCACGGTGATCGCCAGGAACACATCGTTGTAGGCGAGGATGTTGGCCTCTCGCGTGGCCGACGCCCCCAGCGACGCCAGGCCTTGCGGACCGCCGGCCTGGATGCGCGCCGCCACCAGCGGATCGAGCAGGGTCAAATGCTCGACCAGTATGCTGGAATGGTACTTCTCGCGCCATACCTGGAAGGTGCCGGTGAGCGCGGTGCCGAGTAAACTGCCCAGCGTTTGCGTGATGCTGAACATGACCGAGAAGCTGACCAGATTATTCGGCGCCGCGATCACCGCGCCAAAGCCCGATACAAAAGTCGGCCCGACAAACATGGCGCCGCCGAAGCCGAGCAGGAACTGCGACAGGTACATATCGGCCGGCCGCGTCAGGTTGGTGGCGTCGGCATCGAGATAGGCGCCCAGCGCCATCAGCCCCACCGAGAAAATCAACTGCCCCGGTATGCGCGCCGGCGTGATCGTCAAGGCGCTGACCACCATGCCGGCGATCGCGCCGAACATCACGATCCACCACAGCTGCACCATCTGGTCGTTGTTCAGGCCTAGCGCCTGCAGGAAGCCCACCGTGCCGCTGGCCTCCGACTGCACCACGCGGATCAGCAGCACCGACAAGGCCAGCCGCGCGATGTTGGCGTTGGTCAGCCAACGTGTGTTGAGCAGCGGTCGCGCGCGGTTATGCTCTACCGCCAGCGCCGCCGTAATCAGCACGATCGCGCCCGCCAGGCTGTAACCGAGCCAGCGCGATTCCAGCCACCACACGGTGCGGCCCAGCGCCAGCACCGCCGACAGCAGCGCCACGCCGGACGCGAACAGGCCGAAGGTGACGAAGTCCATTTTCTCGAAAGCCTTGATGCGATCGCCCGGTGGCAGCTTGAGGAACAGCACGCAGGCCAGCGATAGCAGCGCCAGCCCCAGTTCAAAGAAGTACAGGCCGCGCCATTCGCCGAACTCCATCAGCTCCGACGAAAACAGCCGCGCCATCGGTATCGCCAGCTGCGAGAAACCGATGCCCAGCACCACGCCCTTGAGGCGGTGCTGCGCCGGGAAGGCTTGCAGCGTGTAATACAAGCCTAGCGTGGTCAGGGCCGCGCCGCTCATGCCGTGCGCCGCGCGCACCGCGATGGCCGATGCCAATCCGTGCACGAACAAGTGGGCCACGGTGGCCGCCGCATACAGCAGCAGGAATAGCTCGGTGAACAGCCGCAGTCCATATTGCTGGCGGAATTTGACCAGCAACAGGTTCATCGACACGTTCGCCATCACGTAGGCGGCCGGCAGCCACTGGATCTCCGCCGAATACACGCCCAGCGATCCTTGCAGGTACGGCAGGTTGACTGACACCAGCGCGTTGCCCAAGCCGCCGGTGATGGCCACGATGAAGCCCACCACCAGGTAGGCGATGCGCTTTTCAAACGTGTGTAACGGTGTGGACGGCGATCCCGGCAAAAGAGGACGCTCGTGGGGCTGCCAGACTTGGGGGGCGTAAACGTCCATGCGTCAGGTGTCGAGGATAAAAAAAAGTAGCCGGAAATGCACAATGGCGAGCATATCACTATGCTCGCCATTGTTGAATACTTCAATGGTACAGGATGATCTTACACCGGTGCGCCATCGGTCTCGCGCTGGAAGTCGCGATGGCTGGCCAACGCCTGCTTGAACCCGGCCAGCGCGCCGTCAACGGCACTCGCCTCCACGCACCACAGCGACGGATCGGGTGAGCCGTCCTGCATTTCGGTCGGCACGCCGGCCGCCGTCAACAGGTCCTTGCCCGCACCTACCGCCAGGATAGGCTTGCAGTGGCGGAATTGCAGGCGCACGAAATCGCGGGCATCTGCGTCGCCCGGCAGCGGGCCAGCGCTTGGAGAGCCGTCGGCCACGATCACCGCGTCGTACAGCACCGCAGGTCCGGCTTCCATCGAGATTTCCACATCGATCTTGCTGCCGTCACTGGCCACCAGTTGACCCAGTTGCGCGGCCACCACACGCGGCGCCACGCCGGCCGCCAGCAGGTCGGCGTAGATCGCCTTCAGGCTGGCCGCATCCACGCCGTGAGCTGCCAGGATCGCCACCTTACGCGTTTTCGGTCCGATGGCGCCGGGACGCGCCAGCAGCGACAGCGGCGGCGATGGTTCGTAGTGCGGCGGCGGCGCATCGGTCGCCAGCGGCATCGCCGGTGGCACTTCCAGGCCCAGTCCCTGCGCCACGCCTTCGACCAGGATCGGATCGACATTGGCCAGCATGGACAGCAAGCGCACGCGCACTGCCAGCGTCTGCACCCGGCTCAATTCGAAGCGGAAGGCGTTGACGATGTGGGCCTGTTCGGCCGGCGTCTGGCTGATCCAGAACAGGCGCGCCTGCGAATAGTGGTCGGCGAACAGTTCGGGCTTGCCGCGCACCTTGTCTTCCGGCGGCTGCGGCATGCGGCTGAAGGCCGTGGTGAAGCCGGCCATGCCGGCCTGGAACGGACAACCGCCGCCCAGCGAATTCGGTTCATACGATACGCGGCCGCGATGCACGGCCTGGCGATGCATGCCGTCGCGCTGGTTGTTGTGCACCGGCGCCAGCGGCGCATTGATCGGGATCTCGTGGAAGTTGACGCCACCCAGGCGGCTGATCTGCGTATCCAGATACGAGTGGATGCGTCCTTGCAGCAGCGGGTCGTTGGAGAAGTCGATGCCGGGCACGATGTGCGCGGTGCAGAAGGCCACCTGCTCGGTCTCGGCGAAGAAGTTGTCCGGGTTGCGGTTCAGCGTCATCTTGCCGACCACCTGCACCGGCACCAGTTCTTCCGGCACGATCTTGGTCGGGTCCAGCACGTCGAACGGGAACTCGGCCGCCTGCTCTTCGGTGAATATCTGCAGGCCCAGTTCCCATTCAGGATAGGCGCCCGCTTCGATGGCTTCCCACAGGTCGCGGCGATGGAAGTCGGGATCGGCGCCGACGATCTTGGCCGCTTCGTCCCACACCAGCGAGTGCGTGCCGCCCACCGGGTTCCAGTGGAATTTACAGAAGACGGATTCGCCGTTGGCGTTCACCAGGCGGAAGGTATGCACGCCGAAGCCCTGCATGGTGCGGTAGCTGCGCGGGATGGCGCGGTCCGACATCTGCCACATCAGCATGTGCGTCGATTCCGGCATCAGCGAGACGAAGTCCCAGAAGGTGTCGTGCGCGCTCGATGCCTGCGGCATGGCGTGGTGCGGTTCCGGTTTGACCGAGTGCACCAGGTCTGGGAATTTCATCGCGTCCTGGATGAAGAACACCGGCATGTTATTGCCGACCAAATCCCAGTTGCCTTCGTCGGTGTAGAACTTGACGGCGAAGCCGCGCACATCGCGCACGGTGTCGGCCGAACCGCGCTCGCCGGCGACGGTGGAGAAACGCACGAACACCGGCGTGCGTTTGCCTGCGGCGGCAAACGGCGCGGCGCGCGTGACGGTGCTCAGATCCTGATAACTTTCAAAGTAGCCGTGCGCCGCCGAACCGCGCGCGTGCACCACGCGCTCGGGAATGCGCTCGTGGTCGAAATGGGTCAGCTTTTCGCGCAGGATGAAGTCTTCCATGGCGGTCGGGCCACGCAGGCCGACCTTGAGCGAGTTCTGGTTGTCCGCCACCGGCACGCCTTGATTGGTGGTCAGGCGCTGGTCGCCGGCATCGGCGCGCACGCGGTCCAGATCACCGGCCGGGCACACGCCGGCGGGCGGCGTGCCGCTGCCGGTTTTGGGCGAAGCGCTGGTTTCGCTGGCGGTGCTAGCGGCAGCGACAGGATGCGGCACGGGACAGGTCTGTCCCGGCTGCGGTGTGCGCGCGGCGTCGCCATGTTCGCCTTCCTTGTTGGCGTTGAACGGCATGCCTGCGGCGACCTGCTGGCCGCCTTCCACCTTGCGCAGCAACAGCTGCTCGACGGGACTGGCGCCTCCCAGACTATCCGGCGTATCCGGCGACGATGGTCCTGAAACGGTGCTTAATACAGAACCGGCTCCCATCACGGAAGCCGGCGTTTTTTTACTGTTAGCCATGGATATCCTCTAAACCTGTAGACGAACGGCGCCCGTCCCGGGGCGCTGCCGGTCGTCCCGGAAGCGATACCGGACGGGCTGGAGAAGTTATTTGCCGCTGCGGGAACCCAGCAGTTTGGAGATGCCGTAGCCGGCGGCGGCAGCCACCAGGACCGAGATCACCGGGCTGGCCCGCACGTGGTTGCGGCTCGATTCGGTCAGGTTCTTGGCGGTTTCCGCCAGTTGCTTGCCGCGTGCGGCCAGCGTGTCGGAAGTGCTTTCTACGGTGTCGGCAACTTTGTCGACGCCGGCGTGGGCTTGGCCGGCCAGGCGTTCAGCTGCTGGTGGTACTTTTTCTGCGACTTTATCGATGGTGGCATGCGCGTCGGCGCGCAGGTCTTTACCGATTTGGGTGACGCCGTCGCGGGTGTTGTTGATTTTGCTGTCGATGGTGTTTTCCATGATGAGATCCTCTCGTTGTGTGTGCAGGTAGGGAACTACAACGATAGGCGCATCAGGCATGCTTGACCGTGCGGGAGCGCACCCTCGGCCAAATGCCGCGCTTAAGTGAACTGGCACACGGACACAAGCGTGTTTGCAGGCGCATGCTACAAGTGAGGTAAACCTACTTTGGAGAGCGGCATGTTTCCTATCTCGTCATTAACGTCGTCGGCGGCAGCGGCACAACTTCAGCCGGTCAGCCGTACTGCGGAAACCTCGGCCGTCAACGGTGCGACCATCAATGCGGTGGGCTCGGCCACCGATGCACCGCCGGCCAGTTCGGTGACGGTGGACTTGTCGCCGGTGGCCAGCTTCCTGCTGTCGGTAACGTATGCGCAGGAACAACTGTCGCAGACGCAGAGCAATAATGCGCAGCGCGCGGAGACGGTGGCTGCAGCAGTACAGAATGTGGTGGATTCGTTCAACCTGCTGCCTTCAGTGGGTTTTGAGCAGGAGGCGCAAGAGGCTACGCTGCTCAACAATCTGGTCGGCAGCCTGAATCGGCAGAATAATGACGGCGCCAGTTCGCAGGCGCAGGATCTGGCGCGGGTGGGCGTGACCTTGCAGCCGCCGCTGTTGTCGGATCTGACCGGCGGCTTGTCGCTGGAGCCGGAACGTTTGCGGACGGCCGTCTATGCAAACAACGAGCAGACCACGTCGACGCTGCAAAATACGCTGAACACTTTCCGTCAGATCGCCACCGATTTTGCCGAGCAGCTGAGTGCTGCCGGTAGTTCGCAGATTCCGGGCTTGAATCCGACCTTGCAACCGGCGTTGACGCCGGCCGATCTCGCCGCCAATGCGCGGCTGGATCTGGCGCGGGCGACGCTGGATACCTTGTCGCAAAATCCGCTGGCGGAGACCATCGCCAACCGGCTGGCGGCGCCGCGTGCGCAGTTGGAGCAGCCGGTCAATGTGCAGCCGCAGGAGACGCCGTCGCCGATTGTCAATCAACAGCAGCAGACGCAGGCCGCGCTGACGCAGCAACAGCAACTGGAGCAGACGCAAGCCGGGCAACAGGTGCGCGTGCAACAGGCGGCAACGCTGGCCCAGAACGCGCAACCAGCGCAGGTGGCCGGCGTGGGGTCGCTGCAGCAGGCCCTCGCCGCCAATCAGATAGCCGCCGAACAGGCGCGTGAAACCGCAACCGCGCAGGCTGCCCGGGACGAAGCGCAACAAGCCACCGCAGCGCGCAGCGCAGCCGAACAGGCGCAACGCGCGGGAGCGACGCAGGCCGCTCAGGAAGCGCAGCAGGCCGCTGCAGAGCAGGCGCAGGAGACCGCGACCGCGCCGTCCGCCGCCGAGCAGGCGCAGGCTGCGGCGCAGGCACAACAGGCCGAGGCGACGCAAAACGCCGCCGCGCAGGTGGCCATCGCCAACTCGGCAGCGCAAGCGGCTGCGGCTCAGGCGCAAGCGGCGCAGAACGCCGCCGACGCATTGGCCGCACAAAACGCCGCCGCCAATGCCGCCGCCGCGCAGGCGCGCGCAGCACAGAGCAACGCCACCGGCGCCGATGCCGCAACCGCCGCCGCCGTCGCGGCCCAACAAGTGGCTGCCGCGCGGGAAACCGCCTCCAACCTGGCCGCTGCCAATGCCGCAGCAGCCAGGGCGGCGCAACAGGCCGCAGCGGCGGCCAACGCCGCGCAGCAAGCCTCCGCTGCGCAATCGGCGGCGGCCGAACAAATCCGCGCAGCCCAACTCGCGGCGGCGCAGAACGCCGCCAACGCTCCGACCGATCCGCTGCGCGCCAACCCGGCGCTGGCCGCGGCGATCGCCGCCTACAACATCAACGACGTCGCCGGCACCAATGCGCGCACACCGCAAACCGCTACTGCCGTCATTCCCGCAGTGGGCGCGGTGAACGCCACCGCCGCCACCCGCAGTATCGGCACCGGTCAATAAGCCTCTGCCCCCGACTTCCGTCCGCCAGATGCGGCGGCGGCGGGCGGCGGCGGGCAGTTTTTCGGCATGACCGGGAATATCTGCAATAATCGTAGGCATGCCGACCTCCTTGCCGACACTTCGCATCTCGCTCCCGGGTATGCTGCTCGCCGCCTTGCTATGCTGCGCTCCCGCGCCGCGCGCCACGGCCGCCCCGCAAACCGTCCCCCTGCTGATCGGCGACACGCTGGACGAACAAGGCAAACCAAAACCGATCAATCCAATCAAACGCAAGCTATTGAACGAGGTGGAGCGCGAGCTGGGCATCGTCTTCGAACTACGCATGTATCCCTGGGCGCGCGCGGAACGCTACGCCCTCGATGGCACGGCCCTGATCTTCGGCCTGCCCAAAAGCGCCGACCGCCTGCGCGCGCTGCGCTACTCCGAGGTGGCCGCCTACAACAAGCTGTGGATCGTCACCCGCAGCGACGCCACCTTCCGCTTCAACACCATTGAAGACCTGCGCGGCAAATCCGTCGGCCTGGTGCGCGGCTACGACTACGGCGAAGAAGTTGAACGCGCACGCGGCACCATCTTCCGCACCGATGAAAACATCGCCTCGCGCAGCACCCGCCTCACCCGCCTGATGCTCAAGCGGGTGGACGCGGTGCTGCTGTTCCAGCCCAGCACCCAGACTGCCGCCGAAGTTGAAACCGAAGTCAATACCTACATGGCGCCGCGCCTGGCCGGCATCGGCGCCGCCGCCAACACCGGCTACAGCGTGCTGCCCAAACCGATCGCCACCGACGCCGGCGTATTTTTCGCCATCGCCCGCAACAAGGACACCGCCATGATCGACCGCATCAACGCGGCGCTGGCCCGGATACACCAGCGCGCACCGAATTAAATTCTGAACAGCCACCGTTTGAGGCCCCAAGTCACACGATAATATTTTGCGTTTTTGGCGATAATCATCGGATTATCAAAACCGCAGTTCGAATCAGGAGATCGCATGAAATTGAAGCATACCGCCGCCGCGCTGGCGCTGTTGACCGCCTTTGCCGCCCAGGCCCAGGACACCGTCGTCAAAATCGGCCATAGCGGCCCCCTGTCCGGCTCACAGTCCTTCTCCGGCAAGGACAACGAAAGCGGCGCGCGCCTGGCAGTGGAGGAACTCAATGCCAAGCCGATCACCGTGGGCGGCAAGAAGCTGAAATTCGAACTGCTGTCGGAAGACGACCAAGGCGACCCGAAAGCCGGCGTGGCCGCCGCCCAAAAACTGATCGACAACGGCGTGCGTTACGTGGTGGGTCCATACAATTCGGGCGTAGCGATTCCCGCTTCGCGCGCCTACAACGACGCCGGTGCGCTGATCGCCACCGTGGCCACCAATCCAAAACTCACCCAGCAAGGCTACAAAGGCCTGTACCGCGTGAACGCCAGCGACACGCAGCTCGGCTCCAAGATGGCATTGTATGCGGCCAATGAGCTGAAGCTGAAAAACGTCGCCGTGATCGACGACCGTACCGCCTTCGGCCAGGGCGTGGCGGAAGAGTTCAAGAAACAGGCCAAGGCCGCCGGCATGACCGTGGCCGGCCACGAGTTCACCAACGACAAGGCCTTCGACTTCACCTCCATCCTGACCAAGCTGAAAACCAAGAAGGTCGAAGCGATCTTCTTCGGCGGCTATGCGCCACAGGCCGCGCCGATGGCACGTCAGATGAAACAGCTGGGCATCAACGCCAAGCTGCTGGGTGGCGACACCATCTGCACCGCCGAAATGGGCAAGCTGGGTGGCGATGCGGTGGCCGACAACGTCCTGTGTTCGCAGGGTGGTGCGATCCTGGACAAGGCATCGACCGGCCCGGCCTTCAAGGCCAAGTTCAAGGCGCGTTTCAAGCAGGAAGCCGATGTGTACGCGGCGGCCTACTACGACGCCGTCATGATGTACGCGCAAGCGATGCAGAAAGCGAATTCGATCGACGCGCAGAAGGTGCAGGCGGTCATCAGCGCCGGTTCGTATCAAGGCGTGGCCGGCGTTTATGCGTTTGACGCCAAAGGCGATATGAAGCAATCGCCAGTGACCATCTTCACCTTCAAGGCCGGCCAGCCTTCGCCGCTGACGACGTATTAATACGCTTTGAAGTTGGCGGCGACACGCTGCTTCAGGTAGTCGGCGGCGCTGATGGCCGGGTATTTCTTGCCCGGCCCTTCGATCATCACATCCCGGTTGGCCTGGCAGAAGAACGCCAGGCTGTATCGCGGTCCCAGATATTCATCGGGCAGCGGGTTTTTCACGCGATGGAAATTCGACGGTAGCCGATCGTCGCTCCAGCGCATCAGCATGTCGCCGATATTGCAGGTGATGACATCGTCGGCCGGCTCGATGCTGGTCCATTCCTGCGCATCCATTTCCTTGCCCGGACAGACCTGAAGTCCGCTCTGGTTCTTCTGCTGGAACAGCAAGGTAAGGCAATCGAAGTCGGTATGCGCACCCGCGCGCCACAGTCCCAGCTTGTCCTTGATCGACGGGTCGATGGCGTAGTAGTGCAGCAGCCGCAAGGTGCTCTGGTAACTCGCCTGCTGCGGATCGTGCGCCTTGGTAAAGAAGTCGCTGCCGAATTCCAGCTTGTCGGCAAAGCAGGACAACAGCCGCATGCCGACCTGCCAGCACTGCGCTTCGAATGCCAGCATGGTGTCGCGGAAGCCCGGCAGTTCCTCCTCGCTCGGCCACAGCGCGCTCATATGCGGCCGCGTGATCTGGTATGACTCTTTCTGATCGGCGGTGCCGGTCGACGGCCGCACCTGCGCCTTGCTCTCCCAGCCGGCGTTGTCGGCCTTGCGCAGCGGGTACTGCGCTTTCACCGCATCCGGCAGCGCAAAGAAGGACTCCGCCGCCGCAAAGGCGGCGCGGACTTTTTCCAGATCGATGCCGTGATTGCGCACCTGGAAAAAGCCTACGTCCACCGATGCAGCCCATAGCTCATCGGCGATCTGCGCCTTGCGTGCATTGAAGTCCGAAAGATCGATGCGGCAGATTTCGCGCTTGCCGGTTTCGGTGCCCAGCGTGCCCATACGGGCTTCTTTGTTCAGTTCTTTGAGTGCGTACATAAGCGTTCCTCTTGAATGGATGAAGGATTCAAGAGCAATTCCCTGCAGGCTTGAGCGGCCGCTGAACGCTTATACTCTCGGCGCCAGTCGATGCAAATTCCAGGCCAGCCAAAAAGCACATGATTAAGGCGCTGCCGCACCAACCTCGGCGTAATCTGCATCGCCGTGGTGCACACCTTGGTGCAGGCACCGCCCCGCACACGGGCATAAGCGGTGGCACAGGATTTGCATCACACATGGACAAGAGTATAAGCGTTCACCTGAGGTTAGCCGCAGGGGGAAATTGCTCTTGAAGCTGCGCCAGTGCGCACCTTCAAGAAGCGCTATGCTCTTCATGATTGGTGCGGTTGCGGGCGCGTTATCAACGCTCTCTGGAAGACCATCATGCGACTACGCTCCTGCCTTACCTTCTGCTTATCCTTGTGCCTCGGCGCCCCCGCGCTGGCCGCCGACCAGGTCACCTTCCTCACCTCGTGGTACGCGCAAGCCGAACATGGCGGCTTCTATCAGGCTGTGGCCAAAGGCATCTACAAGCAGCATGGACTCGATGTGACCATCCGCATGGGCGGCCCGCAAGTCAACGGCGTGCAGATTCTCAGCAGCGGCCAGGCCGACTTCCTGATGGGCTACGACCTGCAGGTGCTGAAAAGCGTGGAGACCGGCGTACCGATCACCACCGTGGCCGCCAGCTTCCAGAGTGAACTGCAAGGCATGATGACGCACGACGACGTGAAAAGCCTGGCGGACCTGAAAAGCCGTACCGTGCTGGTCTCCACCTCCGGCCGCACCACGTGGTGGCCGTGGCTGAAGAATAAATACCAGCTCGATGATGCGCAGTCGCGCGTCTACACCTTCAACCTGCAGCCCTTCTTTGCCGATCGGCGTTCGGCGCAGCAGGCCTACGTGTCGTCGGAAGTCTTCGCCGCCAACAAAGGCGGCGTGAAGGCCAAGTTCTTCCTGTTCGCCGACGACGGCTATCCGCCCTACGGCACCACCATCGTCACCATGCAGAAAACCGCCAAGGACAAGCCGGACCTGGTGGCGCGCTTCGT
This sequence comes from Duganella sp. BuS-21, assembly GCA_041874725.1. Classification (GTDB taxonomy): domain Bacteria; phylum Pseudomonadota; class Gammaproteobacteria; order Burkholderiales; family Burkholderiaceae_D; genus Rugamonas. The sequence goes on from CP097466.1 coordinate 5,649,865, forward strand.
CAAGGCGTCAATGGAAGGCTGGAAGAGCTATCTGGAAAATCCGGCGCCGGGCAATGCGCTGATCAAGAAGGACAATCCGAACATGCAGGACGACCAGTTGGCATGGGGCGTGGAAAAGCTCAAGGAATACAAGATGATCAACGGCGGCGAGGCCGCCACCAAAGGCATCGGCACCATGAGCGACGCCCGCTGGCAAAAGACGCGCGACTTCATGGTGAGCACCGGTCTGCTGAAAGCAGATGCGGACTGGAAGAAAGCTTACACCACGCAGTTCGTCCAAGACCTGCGCGTACTGCCTTAAAGGAGATGACCATGGCCACCTTGATGCCGGCGCTGTACGCCAACCATGTTGAGAAGACCTACCCCAACGGCACCATCGCGCTGGAGAGCGTGAAGCTGGGCATACAGCCCGGCGAATTCGTCTCGCTGCTGGGTCCTTCCGGCTGCGGCAAGAGCACGCTGCTCAAACTGTTCGCGGGATTGGAACAGCCGTCGGCCGGCCATATCCGCCGCGCCGAAGGCCGCAAGCTGGCCATGGTGTTCCAGGAAGCGACCCTGATGCCGTGGGCGCGCGTGGCGGAGAATGTGCGCCTGCCGCTGGACCTGGCAAAGCTGGACCGCGCGCAAGCCAATGAACGCGTGGCGCGCGCGCTCAAGCTGGTGGGTCTGGACAAGTTTGCCGCGTCCTATCCGCGCGAACTGTCGGGCGGCATGCAGATGCGCGTCTCCATCGCCCGCGCGCTGGCCACCAACGCCGACCTGCTGCTGATGGACGAACCGTTCGGCGCGCTCGATGAATTCACCCGCAACAAGCTCGATGCCGACCTGCGCGCGCTGTGGGCCGAGCGCGGGCTGACGGTGGTCTTCGTCACCCACAGCATCTATGAAGCGGTGTACCTGTCGAGCCGCGTCATCGTGATGGCGGCGCGGCCGGGCCGCGTGATTGCCGACGTGCCGATCGAAGGCCCGCTGGTGCGCGACGACGCCTTCCGCGTGTCGCCGCCGTTCATGCGCTACTGCGCCGAGCTGTCCTCCCTGCTGACGCAAGCGAATACCGACTACGAAAGGAACGCAGCATGAACATGCCCCTGTTCTCCCATCCCGCCGCGCAGCGCGTGGCCGCGCCGCTGGCGCTCGGCATCATCCTGCTCGCCGTATGGCAGGCCGTGTGCACCACGCTGGCGGTGCCCGAATACCTCGTTCCAGCACCGAGCGCCATCGGCCGCGCGCTGCTGGAAGACTGGGACCTGCTGGCCGGTTCGCTGTGGGTGACGCTGCGCATCACCATGATGGCATTCGCGCTGGCGGTGGTGGCCGGCAGCGCCGCCGCCTTCCTGTTCGTGCAAAGCCGCGTGATCGAAGCGAGCCTGCTGCCATATGCCATTCTGCTGCAAGTGACACCGGTGGTGGCGATCGCGCCGCTGATCATCATCTGGGTCAAGGACCCGACCATGGCGCTGGTGATCTGCGCCACCATGGTGGCGGTGTTCCCCATCATCTCCAACACGGTGCTGGGCCTGCGCAGCGTGAACCCAGGCCTGCTCAACCTGTTCCGCATCAACCACGCCAGCAAGTGGGACACGCTGCGCCGCCTGCGCATTCCGAGCGCGCTGCCCTACTTCTTCGGCGGGCTGCGCATCTCCTGCGGCCTGGCGCTGATCGGCGCGGTGGTGGCGGAGTTCGTGGCCGGCACCGGCGGCACCGGCGCGGGACTGGCCTACCAGATCCTGCAGGCCGGCTTTGCATTGAACATCCCGCGCCTGTTTGCCGCGCTATTCCTGATTACCGTGAGCGGCGTGGCGCTGTTCGGCGTGATGGCGATGGTGACGCGCCTGGCCCTGTCGCACTGGCACGAAAGTGAAATGGCATGAACCAGGAAACTATCCTGATCCGCAACGCCGGCGCCATCCTCACCGGCCTGCGCGGCGCCGGCGAACGCCATGCCGGGCCGGACATCCGCATCGAAGCCGGCGTCATCGCCGCCATGGGCGCTTTGACGCCGCAAGCCGGCGAAGGCGTGATTGACGCGCGCGACTGCGTGGTGTACCCGGCCTGGGTCAACACCCACCATCATCTATTCCAGTCGCTGCTGAAGGGCGAACCGCAAGGCCTGGACCTGACGCTGACGCCATGGCTGGCCGCCACGCCCTACCGCTTCCGCGCCGCCTACGATGAGCATAGCTTCCGCCTGGCCGCGCGCATCGGGCTGGTGGAGCTGTTGCGCAGCGGCTGCGGCACTGTGGCCGACCACAACTACCTTTACTATCCCGGCATGCCGTTCGACGGCTCGGCCATCCTGTTCGACGAAGCCGACAAGCTGGGCCTGCGCTTTGTGCTGTGCCGGGGCGGCGCCACGCGCACGCGCCAGCTGGAAAGCGAGCTGCCGCAGGCGTTGCGGCCGGAATCGCTGGAGCAGTTCCTGACCGACTGCGAACGCCTGACGCAACGCTATCACCAAGCCGCGCCGGACGCCATGCGCCGTGTGGTGATGGCGCCGACCACGCCGCTTTACTCCATGGCGCCGGAAGAGCTGCGCACCTGCGCGCGCGAAGCGCGCCGCCTCGGTATCCGCCTGCACAGCCACTTGTCCGAAACGGTGGAATACCAGAACAGCGCGCGCGAAAAATACGACCGCTCGCCGATCGCATTCTGCGGCGAGTACGAATGGCTGGGGCCCGACGTCTGGTTCGCGCACCTGGTGAAACTGGACCGCGACGAGATCGGCCAGCTAGGCGCCACCGGCACCGGCATCGCCCACTGCCCGCAAAGTAACGGACGGCTGGGCAGCGGCATCGCCGACATCCCGGCGCTGGAAGCGGCCGGCGTGCCGGTCTCGATCGGCGTGGACGGCGCGGCCTCCAACGAAGCGGCCGACATGATCTCCGAAACGCACGCCGCCTGGCTGATGCAGCGCGCGCGGCGCGGCGAACTGGCGCGCAGCCGGGCAAACGGCGGCGCCAGCGAAGGCGGCGCCGATGCGGCGCGCATCGAGGACGTGGTGCGCTGGGGCACGGCTGGCGGCGCGGCGGTGCTGGGCATGGACGCCATCGGCACGCTGGAAGTGGGCAAGGCGGCCGACATCGCCATCTACAAACTGGACGACCCGCGTTACTTTGGCCTGCACGACCTGGCTATCGCACCGGTGGCCGGCGGCGGCAGGCCATCATTGCGCGCGCTGCTGGTGGCGGGACGCGTGGTGGCGGAACACGACGCCATACCAGGCCTGGACCTGGCGGAACTCGGCGCACAGGCCCGTGAGGCCGTGCGCGAGCTACAGCGGCGCGGCAGCTAAGCCCTGGCCGCGCGCAGATCGTCGAAGACGGGTACGGCGGCCAGCAGGAGCAAGGCCAGCGCCAACGGCACCGTCATGACAAAGCCGAAGGTTTGGTAGCCGAAGGCCCCGGCCAGCCCGCCCGACAGGAACATGAGCAGCATGGAGCTTAGCAGACGCATGCGGTCCGCATCGGCGCGGACCTTGTCCACAATGGCGCTGCGGTTCCAGTAAAACAGCTTGCCAAGTTCGATGCCCAAGTCCGTCACCAGTCCGGTGACGTGCGTGGTGCGGATTTCGGCGCGTGAGATCTTGGTGATGATGGCGTTCTGCAGTCCCATCACGCAGCACAGCAACGCCACCGTGGCGCCCACGTGTCCCCGCGCCGAAAGGGATGCGCCCATCAGGGCGAACACCAGCAGCAAGAACGCCTCCAGTATCAGCGGCAGCGCGTAGCGGCTGTGCGCCCCGCGCCGGCGTCCCCAGTTGATCAGAATGGCCGACAGCGCGGCGCCGAAGAAGAACGCCGCCAGCGACGCCAGCCCCGCCAGTATCAGGCCCGCTTCGCCCAAAACCGCGTTATCGGCCAGCGCCGACACCACGCCGGACATGTGCGAAGTATATTGTCCAAGCGCGAAAAAACCGCCGGCATTGACCGCGCCGGCTATGAAAGCCAGCGATCGCCCAAGGCGACGGTTGCCGATGTCAGTGCGTTCCGGGCTGGTAAGCGCCCGCATATAATGCATGGGCATGGATGGCCTCCCAAACGATGGGTGTTAGAAATTGCGGTCTGGCGGATACCAGGAATAGAAATCGTTGTCCCACTTGAAGTGGGTGGTGGAGATGGTGATGGTGACGTCCAGCGCCTCGACGAAGTGCCACCAGCCCACCGGCAGGAACAGGATCTCGCCCGGCTCCAGCACGCATTCGATCACCGGCACCTCCGCCATCATGGGGAAGCGCTGCAGGTCGATCTCCCGGCCGTCGACCAGCGTGTAGCAGTGGCACTGGTTGTACAGCTGCGGCGTGTAGCAGGGCGCCATCAGGCGCACGCGCTTGCGGCCCGCGATCTGGAGCATGAAATTGTTGGTCAGGTCATGATGGAAGGGCGTGATGGTGCCGGCCGGGCCAAACCAGAAAAATCCGCTGTTATCGGGAACCAGGTATTCGGTCAACGGCGGCAGGTCGCGTTTCAGGTCGCTGAGCGCTTCCTTGTTCTGGCCATTGTTATTGGCGGTCATGTAGAAATCGTTGGTCACGCCGGCCTCGCGCACCATCGCCACGTAGTCGCCGAAAGGCATGCGGCGTTTGTGCTTCGGGCTGTTCATTTCGTAGTTGGGATCGGCGTCGCGGCCGAACTGCACTTCCACTTCGCGCGCGCCCAGCTCCGCCGCCAGATAGTCGAAGGTCCACTTGCTGCGCGCCGGGCAGTCCTCCAGCATGCCGGTGATGATGACCGGTTGATTGCGGCTGTAGTGCTGTTCAAGGAAATCCTGGCCGGACAAACGCTCGCGGCGCCGCACCTCCTGCGACACCAGCTGGTTCAACCGCGACTGGATGCCCAGCACCCAATCACGCTTGCCCAGCCGGTTTTTCAGCCGGGTGCTGCCGCGCAGATAGGGGCTTTGCAGGGCCGCTTCCATCTCCAGGCGCGCCGTCGGTTCGGCGATCCCGGCCTGCACCATGACGCCGACCAGCGCTTGCGGCTGGCCGCCAAGGATCAGGTTTTCGGCGATCCAACTGCGCCATTGATCGTTGATTTCCTGCTGCGGCGCCGCATTCGCTTGCTTCATGGTCTGCATCGTTTTTACACTGGACACGTGGATGCCTAGTGTACCGCAGAGCCGAAACCGGGCATAGCGCCGGCATGTCCCTCACTCAATAGGAGGATTCCGGCAGCACCGCGCGCGCCTTGCCGTCGCGGATATCGATCACGCGCGGGTAGACATTGCCCAGCGTCATCTTGTAGCAAGCCTGACCATCTTTCCAGGCGGTGGGCAAAATCAACAGCATCTGGAACGCGGTCGGCTGTTCATCCAGCACGGCGAACACCGGCGGCGAGCCGGCCAGCACGATGGCTTGCATCGGCTCGTCGCCATCGATTTCCATCAGGTGCCCGCGCACCGGCATTTCGTACACATCGGCGGTGACGGTTTCCAGCATGGCGGCGCCGACCACGCTGTCCGTATCGCGATTGACGACCAGGTTCAGGCGCAACGATGGGCGGCCGACGGTGGCGCTGGAGATTTCATAGACGGCGGCAAATAACTGACTCATGGCATTCCTAACGTGAGGGTGTGAAACATGGCCCTCACTGTAGGTCTGCCGCGTCAATCTTTCCTTCCGAATACCTTCCGCGTTCTAAGTTACTGTTTTTGAACGACTTTACCGCTTAGGTAAAACCCAGCCTGGACGCACGTAATGGCAGGTGTAGCCGTTGGGAATACGCTCCAGATAGTCCTGGTGCTCCGGTTCAGCCTCCCAGAACGGACCCGCCGGCGCCAGTTCTGTGGCCACTTTGCCGGGCCAGATGCCGGAGGCGTTGACATCGGCGATGGTGTCTTCGGCCATCGCCTTTTGTTGCTCATTAACATAGTAAATTGCCGAGCGGTAGCTCAGGCCGATGTCGTTGCCCTGGCGATTCTGCGTGCTCGGATCATGGATCTGGAAGAAAAACTCCAGGATTTTGCGGTAGCTGAGCACGGCCGGATCGTAGACGATCTCGATCGCTTCGGCATGGGTGCCATGGTTGCGGTAGGTGGCGTTGGGTACATCGCCGCCGCTGTAGCCGACCCGCGTGGCCGTCACGCCAGGCATCTTGCGGATCAGGTCTTGCATGCCCCAGAAGCAGCCGCCGGCCAGAATGGCTTTTTCAGTGATGGTAGTCATATCGATTCCTTTTTCATTAGTGTCGGTAGCTAATTTGGAGACACAAACAGATTTCTTCAAGCAAATGACCGAAATCGAACTATAATTAACGTCAGGAAATTTCATCGTTCCTGCCGCGCGCCCTTCCCCCGCCGCGCCCTCCTCCCCCGGCCTGGACCCAGCCGAACGTAAGCTCTCAAATACCGTTCAATATTATGGACCAGACCTCTCAACTACGTATTCTCGTCATCGACGACAACGCCGAAGCGGCGGACATTTCCGGCGAACTGTTGGAAATGCACGGCTATCAGACCGCCGTCGCCTACTCCGGCCTGACCGGCCTGGAGGCGGCGCGCACCTTCCAGCCGCACGCCATCCTGCTCGACCTCGGCATGCCCGGCATGGACGGCTACCAGGTGGCCTCCGCCCTGCGCGCCGTGCCGGATTTCGACGAAGTCGCGCTGGTTGCCTTCACCGCCTGGGGCGATGTGGTGACCCGGCAGCGCGTAATCGACACCGGCTTCGACGATCACATCATCAAACCGGCGAATCTGGAGCGCATCCTGTCGGCGTTGCGCAACGCCCTGCACAAACGCGAACAACTGCATGCGGTAAGCGCCTCATAGTGCTTTTATGATACTGTCGTGGGTCAGACAGGAGGTGTCACCATGATGGAAAGACGTACACGCCCCGACCGCGCCAAAGCGGTGGCCGTCAACGCCGGCATCGCCTTGGCCGAGGAAAAAGGCCGCGAGGCGGCAGCCGTGTTTCTGGAAGAGGCGGGCGTGCCCCTGCCGGTGATCGCCCGCGTGCTCAGCGAGCCCGACAAGCGCCGTGCGGCAGACCTGCGCACCTGAACTTCAGCGCAACACCACCCGGCCAAACGCCGTATCGGTACCTTCGGCCGTGGCCTTGGGATCATGGGCGAAGCGGCAGCTTTGCAGATAATCCATCGCCTGCGTGACCAGCTCCTGCGGCTGGCCGGCCGCTTCGGCCACCACGCGCACCGGCGCGCCCTCAGCGTTCAACAAGAAGCGCAACAGGATGCCATCCTTGCCGCTCGGACGCGGATCGGCTTCACGGAAGTCGGCAAAGCGTTCGGACGGCCGGCAACTGTTGGCCACCAATAGCGGACGCGCGGCCGGCGGACCGGAAAATTTCCACACATATTGCAGCGGGAACACCGTGCCATCGCGCGCGGCGTCCAGGTTAGTCTGGAATATGCACTGCGAAACGCTACGGATGGCGGCCTCATCCAAAATGCGCCAGCCGCTGCTGCCGGTGATGGCCGGGCGCACCACCTTGCCGTCGGCGCCGATTTCAAAACGCAGCGTGGTCACGCCTTCGATTTCGTAACGGCGCGCCTCGGCAGGCCATTGCGGCTGGGTGCAGTTGGCAGGACTGACCAGCGCCTGCAGCGGCGCCTTCGGCGTTCCGGACTGGGCGCGGCCGACAAGATTGAGCACAGCGAAAACCACGGCGACAGCGGCAAGGGCAAGAAGTTTCTTGTTCATGCCGCGATGATAGCGCGCTTACTGGTCTCCGACCAGTTGCACCGCGTCGATCACCTTGTCGTCATGCTGCAGATTGTTGGCGAAAGTAATCTTCGCGCCCTTGGCCTTGTAGCTGGTCTTCTCGAAGCTGCGCACGAACCAGGTGCGGTTGCCGCGCGTATCGCGCTTGACGCGCTCAGGCCTTCCCACACGGTGTGCCATTTGTCGTCACTGTCCTGCAGCTCGACCTTGTTGATGGCCTCCACGCACTGGCCGCCGCTGATGACGAAACGCAGCTCGGTGGCGTTGACCGGCGTCGCGTAGCCCACTTGTAGCCAGTCGAAGCCCTTGTCGGTGGGTAGCCCACTGTGCGCGCGGATCGGGCGCATATTCCTTGATGATGTTATAAAATCAATGTACATCATCTAAAAATATGGCCGCGCACTCATCAGCGAGGGGAACTTCATGACCAAAGAATACCAACCGATCAGCTGCGACTTCCACGATCTGCTGGAAGTCCACGCCACGCGGCGGGCAGCCACCGACATCCAGTACCGCGACGCCGACGGCAGCATCCAGACCCGCAACGCCGTCATCACCGACGTCTTCGCCAAGGAAGGCGCCGACTACCTCACCCTCAGCACCGGCGAAACCCTGCGCCTTGACCAGCTGATCGAAGTAGACAAGGCGAAGCTGGCGGATTACTAAGCTCAGGCAACGGCGAGCTCGCGGATCGCGGCGACCAGTTTGTCGAGGTCGGCGGTGCGGGTGAACAGGCCGGGGGTGACGCGGATGCAGGCGCCGCCGACCGGGCCTTTGCGCATCACCGTGAATACGCCGTACTGCTCCACCAGCCGGTTCACCAGCGCCACATTGGCTTCCGGCGTGGTGTGCCCGCGCACCCGGAACGACGTCACCGCACCGTAGGTTCCGGCATCGTCCGGCGTCAGCACCTGAATGCTGGGCAGGTCGCGTACCTGATGCACCCAATAGTCGCGCAACTCGCGCAGGCGGCGACCGCGATTGGCGAGGCCGATTTCCTCGTGCAGCTTGAGCGCCGCAGGAATCGTCATCAGCGCGGCGGCATTCACCGTCCCGGAATGCACGCGCGAGCGGGTGTCGGTGACAGCAAAATCTTCATCGCCGCGCTCCACGCCGATATCGGCCAAGCGCTCTTTGCGAATGTACAGGAAGCCCGTACCTAAAGGCGCTCCAACCCACTTGTGCAAATTGGCGCCGATGAAATCCGCGCCCAGGTCCGGCAGCTTGAAATCGAGCTGTCCCCACGATTGCGCCACATCGACAATAACGTCGACCCCGCGCGACTTGGCCAGCTTGACGATGTCCGCCACCGGCAGCACAAAACCGGTGCGGTGATTGAGATGTGTGAGCAGCAGCAACCGGGTGCGCGGATGCTGGCGCAGCGCCTTCTCGTACACGTCGATGGCGGCCTGGCGCGACACCGGCTCCGGGATCTGCACCAGCGCCACCTTGGCGCCGTGGCGCTGCGCCAGGGCGTTCATGGCGTACTGCATGGCGTCGTAATCGAGATTGCAGTACATGATGGTGTCGCCCCGCTTCAGCAGGCGGTAGTTGCTGATCAGGTTTTGCAGCGACTCGGTGGCGCCGCGCGTGATCGCCAATTCCTCCGCCGCCACGCCGGTGTGCAACGCCAGCTGCGCGCGGATCTGCTCCATGCCGGCTTGATCGAACTGCCGGCGCAGGTGGAAGGAACTGTAGCGGTTCAGGTAATCGATATTACGCTTGAACTCTTCCGCCACCGGCCGCGCCATGATGCCGTAGTAGCCATTCTCCAGATTGACGAAATCGCTGGCGACGTCGTAGCTCTGGGCGATGCGCTCCCAGTCCGCCGCCGACGAAGGCGCCGCGTACAGGTCCGTCGCCGCCAGCGCCGTCAACCCCGCCGCAGCGCCCAGCAGCTTGCGCCGGTTCACTTGATGTGCATTCATGCCCGCCACTCCCAGAGATTGATATTGAAGCATAGTATAAAGAGCCGCACCGTCCATGCATGAGCTATCATTTATCATCCCATAAATATTTGTTATAGATGCAGAATGCTTAGCCGCGAAATCGAAATCTTCCGCGTAGTGATGACCACCGGATCGGCCACCAAAGCCGCCAAGCTGATGAACCTGACCCAGCCCGCCATCAGCCAATCGCTGCGGCGCCTGGAGGCGTTCGCGGGACTGGAGCTGTTCCAGCGCAGCAGCGGCAAGCTGCGACCCACGCAGGAGGCCAACGCGCTGCTGGCGGAAGTGGAGCGCCACTTCGTCGGCATGGAAGTGATCGAACAGCGCATCCGTGCGCTGCGCCAGTTCGGCACCGGCCGCATGCGCATCGCCAGCTTCCCAGGTGTCGGCGTCGGCTTCCTGCCGCGCGTGCTGGCGGACATCTCGCGCGAACGGGAACGCACCCTGGTATCACTGCAGATTATGGCCTCGCCCGACGTCCGCAAACGCATTCTCAGCAACGAGGCGGAGCTGGGCGTGGTGGCGGACGACGTCTCCACCAAGGGCATCGAAGCAACTTTATTCGCACATTACTTCGGCGTGGTCGCCCTGCCCGCCGGTCACGCGCTGGCGCGGCACAAGCGCATCACGCCGGCCATGCTGGGAAAGCATCCCTTCATCGCCCTGAACCCGGACGACAGCGTTAGCCTGCGGCTGGACCGAATCTGCCGCAGCCACGGCGTGGAACTGCGCACCGTGGTGGAGTGCCCGTTCACCATCAGCCAGTGCGAACTGGTACGCAACGAGGTGGGCATCGCCATCGTCAACCCGATCACCGCCTGCGACTACCTGCATGCGGGACTGGTGTTCCGGCCCTTCTCCGAACGCCTGACCTACACCTCGCTCACGGTACAACCGGCCGGCCAGCCGGCATCGTCCTTCGTGCGCGTGATGCTGGGCGCCATGCGCAAGCGACTGGAAGTGGACATGCACACGCTGGCGCAAGCGATGGACGGCGGCGAACACGCGGGCGCGCTGCACAGCTTCAGTCATTTGGATTGAAATGACTCGCCGGTGGAACATCTCAAAGTACGAAAGCGCTGATCTCGATATTTTCCGCAGCCGGACGAACGATTTTTTTAATACCATGTCCGGCATTGCTTTCGACGATCACATGCACCAAACCCAGGTCAGCGAGCTTCGCGATATCTTTTGAAACCGCGCTGGGGTCGCGCTGCGCGGCGGCTGCAAGCTCCGCGATAGATCGCGTGCCGGACTTGGAAAGACGTAGTAGTTCAAATCGTTTTGGCGTCAAGACGGTCATAAACGTCTCAAACTTATGAGCACGTATCGTCACCGCATGCGGGATCGGCGTTTGGCTATCGATAGCTCGTGCTACCGCCTTGCCTTGCGTAGCGCGCGCATCGAACCCTTGGAAGTCATCCATCGTCACTTTGGTTTGCTTACTGCTGACCATTGCGATTCTCCATTGACAAACTCTGAGCGATGCGGCGGCGAATAACCGATCAAATAATAGCGCAGTCTGCGCCTCCTGCGCGACGCACCGAGCCACATCGCTCTGATGGCAGACGCGAAGCCAGGCAGTGTATGCTTCTCTCCATGGACTCCCTCACCGCCGCTGCAGCCAAGGCGCTCGCCGCTGGCGACGCCCTCGGCGCCCTCAAACATGTCGCCCTGCGCGACGACCCGCCAGCCCTGGCGCTACGCGGCATCGCCATGGCCCAGCTGGGCGAACATCCGCGCGCACGCGAACTGCTGAAGCGCGCCGCGCGCGGCTTCGGTTCGCATGAAGCATTGGCACGCGCCCGCTGCGTTGTGGCCGAAGCCGAAGTGGCGCTGGCAATGCGCGACCTCGGCGGCACGCCGCGCGCGCTGATGGCCGCGGTGACCGCGCTCGAAGCCCATGACGACCACGCCAACGCCGTCCACGCGCGCCTCATCGCTGTACGCAAGCTCTTGTTACTGGGCCAGCTGGATGCAGCGGAAACCGAACTCTCCCACCTGAACGGCCGCCCACTGCCGCCGGCACTGGCGGCCACGGCCGAACTGGCATCGGCGGAACTGGGCCTGCGCTCCCTGAACGTGGCGCCGGCGCGCGCCGCACTCGAACGCGCACACGCGGCGGCACAACGCGCCCGCGTCCCCGCGCTGCTCGCGGAAGTGGAAGAAGCCCGCAGCGCACTCAGCCACCCTGCCGCGCGCCAACTGTCCGCCGGCAATGCACGCGCACTGCGACTGGACGAAGTGGCCGACCTGCTCGACTCCGACGCATTGGTGATCGACGGCTGCCGCCGTGGCATCTGCGCCGGCGCGCAATGGCAGCCGTTGGCGCGCAGGCCCGTGCTGTTCGCACTGGCACGAGTCCTGGCCGAAGCCTGGCCCGGCGACATCGACCGCGAAACACTGATCGACAACGCCTTCAATACCCAGCAACCCGACGAAACCCACCGCGCCCGCCTGCGGGTGGAAATCGGCCGCCTGCGCGCGCTGCTCAGGCCCATGGCCGAGATCGTGGCGACGCCGCGCGGCTTCGTGCTGCGTCCGCTGGACGGGCGCGAGGTGGCGCTGCTGGCGCCGCCCATCGACGGCGAACAGGCCTCGCTGATCGCCCTGCTGTCCGACGGCGCAGCCTGGTCGACCTCAGCCCTGGCCCTGGCGCTGAACGCCAGCCAGCGCACCGTACAGCGCGCCCTGGCCGAGCTAGAGGCGGACGGCCGCGTGCGCGCCATCGGCCGCACCCGCACCCGACGCTGGCTGGCGCCGCCGCTGGCCGGATACACGACAATCTTGTTACTCCCTGCCGCATTGCAAATGGCATAAAGTGCTCTTGCGGCGCCGATTTCGGGCGCATCCACAGGAGACTACGATGACCAGCAACACCAGCAAACTCGCCGAACCAGCCCTGCGTCCTGCCGAAATCGTGCGCGAATACGGCCCCTTCCCGGACGCCGACAGCATCGCCGGCGTCACCCACGACGGCAAGCGCGTCTGGGCCGCCACCGGCAAGCGCCTGATCGCCTTCGACCCGGCCAGCGGCGACCCGGCCGATTCCCTGCCCTGCGCCTGCGACGCCGGCACCGCCTTCGACGGCACCCATCTATATCAGATCGCCGAACGGCGCATCGACAAGATCGACCCGGCCAGCGGCAAGGTGGTGGCGTCGATCCCCGCCCCCGGCGACGGCAACGACTCCGGCATGGCGTGGGCCGAGGGCAGCCTGTGGGTCGGCCAATACCGCGACCGCAAGATCCACCAGATCGACCCGGCCAGCGGCAAGATCCTGCGCACCATCGACTCCAAGCGCTTCGTCACCGGCGTGACCTGGGTCGACGGCCAACTGTGGCATGGCACCTGGGAAAACGACGAGAGCGAACTGCTCCGCGTAGATCCGGCCGACGGCGCCGTGCTGGAACGGCTGGGCATGCCGCCCGGCGTCAACATCAGCGGTCTCGAATCCGACGGCGCCGACCTGTTCTACGCCGGCGGCGGTTCCAGCGGCAAGGTGCGCGCCGTGCGCCGTCCCAAAGCAGCAGCTTGATCACGACAGGGGCAGAATCATGAACCAGACACATCACCCCGTCGCCTCCGCAGACGCATGGCTGGCGGCACGCAAAACGCTGCTGGCGCGCGAAAAAGAACTGACGCACATGAAGGACCAGCTCGCCCGCGAACGCCGCGCGCTGCCGTGGCTGCGCATCGACAAGCACTACGTGTTCGACACGCCATCCGGCCCGCGCACGCTGGCGGAACTGTTCGACGGCCGCCGGCAACTGCTGGTGCAGCACTTCATGTTCACGCCGGGCGCCGAGCAAGGCTGCAAGAGCTGCTCGTACATGGCAGACCACACCAACGGCGCTGTGCCGCATCTGGCGCAGCGCGACACCACCGTGGTGGCGATCTCGCGCGCACCGCTGGCCGACCTGCACGGGTTGAACCCTGCGACCGGCTGGCTCTTCGCCGCCGCACGCGGCGTGCAGTCGCGCGACAGCAGGCAGGCGCTACGCGCCCTGGTGCCAATAGCGGCCGGCCACATGGCGTCGGTCGCGCTGGTGGCGGCTGCGCTGGCGTTCGGGCTGGTGACGGATCGCGCGATGCTGCGCTGGATAGCGGCCGGATTGTTCGTCGGGCTGCTGGCGCATTACCTGTGGCGGCGCGTCAACCGGCCACCCCGCAAGCCGGGTGGCCAGGCTGCACTGATGCTATGGTCGTTCATGATGTCAACCGCACACGGCGCAGGCTTGATGCTGGTGCCGGCGTTGATTCCACTCTGCCTGTCCGATACGCCGGCCCGGGAGATCACCACATCCGGCTCCATCACCATGGCTCTAGCTGCCGTCGGCCTCCACACTGCCGCGATGCTGGCCGTCACAGGTGTGATCGCAGCCGTAGCCTGCCGCTTCACCTCCGGCCACGGCGCTGTGCTAACATTGTTGCTAATTTTATTTAGCAAAGCCCACACGGGAATTGCAGCGGCAACGGGAAGGAGCTAGCGGGTATGAACAACTTTATCAACGGCGTTTTCGTTGAAGATGAAAATGGGTTTGTGTATGCAGACTCGGGCTATCTTGATGCCGAACAAGTGGAAATCAAAACCGAACTTGTTTATCAGCTCCAGCAACTCATAGATGATCTCGGGATACCGCATTCGCAGGCGGCAGAACTCATCGGCAAGCCTGAATCCTGGCTGTCCAATCTACTGGACGGGAAGATCCGCGACATCAGCCAAACGACCATCCGCGAAAGCCTGGTCCGACTCAGCAGCCTGCATTTGTAAGCGTTGAGTCCAGCTCCGCAACAAATCGCTCCACCATATCGCGATCGCGATCTGTCTTAATGTTTTCCTCAAACGCGACAGACGTAATGGCAACCAACTGAACCAGACGCATTTGGTCCGGTCGCTTCCATGAGCGATGGCCCATGATTCTAAGGGCCTCGCTCCAGTTCGATACAGTACAAATTATAGCCATCAATATAGACAGCAACACTTATGGGAAATGACGAGTTATCGGACACAGCCATACCTCTCGGATGTGAAAAAGCCGCCCAAAGAGCGTAATGCCGTTAAGTTAAGCGATGTCGTCCCGGCGAAAGCCGGGATCCATGCTGAGTTAGCCGGGCATGCACCTCATGGATTCCCGCATTCGCGGGAATGACGAAGCCTATTTTCAGCTTAACTTAACTGCATTAGCCCAAAGAGCGGCTTTTCCGTCCCAAGTAAAAGCCAACTGAATGACGCTACAAGGGATGAGTTGTACGTTCATCGTACTCGTGGCCCGTCATGCTGTCAATAAGCTGTCAAATTTGAAAGGACAACAAAAAAACCGCTTCCTCCGAAGAGAAAGCGGGTTTTTTTGATGAATCCTTGGTGCGCTTGCCGGAATCGAATTCCCTATGAAGAGAACACATTCGACAATAGGTTCATTTCCCGAGTCACCGAGCCAGGGGCAACCTGCTTGAGCCGCTGATCGCGCCATGCCGCCACGTGCGTAGTGTTGACGTCTGCCATTTTGACCTTGCCGAGATCGGTGCCCGCCATAGCGGCCAGGCGCAGCGCCTCCCAGCGATATCCACGTTTGTTCTTCGACACCTCAAGCTCGTACTTCTCGAAGGCGTCGGCACAGGTCTTAGTGAGTCCAAGCTTGCCCCTTGGTGTGGCCACCCGCTGCTCGGCCTCCCAGGCCAAGGCGGCCGCTTTGGTGTCGAAGGTGCCGGAGACGCGCTTTCCATCGACCTGCACGCGGTGGATCCATTTCGCACCTAGTTTTTGGCTACCGCCATTTATGCCATTTCCTATGCCATTTTCTGCCACTTGGTATGAGGATAATGCCGGAAAAGGCCGGTAATTGCAAAACGGCTGGACATAAAAAAACCGCCTTCCCTCTATGAAAACAGGGTAAGGCGGTTTTTGCCGGAACTTGCCGGAATGTCTCTTGGTGCCGCTTGCCGGAATCGAACTGGCGACCTTTTCATTACGAATGAACTGCTCTACCAACTGAGCTAAAGCGGCGACGACCCGCATTCTAACAAATAACTTCCGCAATACGCTAGTGCAAATCCGATAAATTTCACCAACGATGCAAAAATAGCATTGCTTTGCGGGTCTACTGCGCTAATCAGCCCTCGCTATGGTAGCCGGTCACCACCGCCACCTCATCGCGCGAGCCCAGGAACACCGGCACGCGCTGGTGCAGCTTGTGCGGCTGGATGTCCATGATACGTTGCTTGCCGTCAGTGGCCGCGCCGCCTGCCTGCTCGACGATGAACGCCATCGGGTTCGCTTCATACATCAAGCGCAGCTTGCCTGGCATGGAGGTATCGCGCGTGTCGGCCGGGTACATGAAGATGCCGCCGCGATTCAGGATACGGTGCACGTCCGCCACCATCGAAGCGATCCAGCGCATGTTGAAGTTGGTGCCGCGCGGGCCGGTGTCGCCGGCCAGCAGTTCGCTGATGTAGCGCTGCACCGGCGCGTGCCAGTGGCGCTGGTTCGACATGTTGATCGCGAATTCCTTGGTGGTCGCCGGGATCTTGATGTCGCGCTGGGTCAGCACCCACGAGCCCATTTCGCGGTCCAGGGTGAAGCAGTTGACGCCGTTGCCGGTGGTGAGCACCAGCATGGTCTGCGGGCCGTACACGGCGTAGCCGGCGGCGACTTGCTTGGTGCCTGCCTGCATGAAGTCCGCTTCGGTCGGCTGGTCCATGCCTTCCGGCGCTTTCAGCACGGAGAAGATGGTGCCGATCGAGACGTTGACGTCGATGTTCGAGGAGCCGTCCAGTGGGTCGAACAGCAGCATGTATTCGCCCTTCGGATAGCGGTTTGGAATCGGGTGGATCGATTCCATTTCTTCCGACGCCATGGCCGCCAGGTGGCCGCCCCATTCGTTCGCTTCGAGCAGGATTTCGTTGGAGATGATGTCCAGCTTTTTCTGCACTTCGCCCTGGATGTTTTCGGTCTCGGCGGTGCCCAGCACTTCGCCCAGCGCGCCCTTGCCCACCGAGTGGCTGATGGTTTTGCACGCGCGCGCCACCACTTCGATCAACAGGCGCAGTTCGGCCGGGATCGTGTTGTGCAGGCGTTGTTCCTCCACCAGGTATTGTGTAAGGCTGACTCGTTTCATGTGGTCCCTTGAAGTAGATGTAAATCGTTGATTGTTTGGCTGAGTATGGGTCCCCGCGTGCGCGGGGATGACGTTAGTTTGCGAGAGCTTTGGTGACCACTTCCAGCACGTCGTTCGACAGCTTGGCGCGGGCGGCGACTTTTTCCAGGGCCTGCTTCATCTTGGCCTGCAACGCCGGTGCGTAACGGCGCCAGCGGTCCATGCCGCGCGCCAGGCGTGCCGCCACTTGCGGGTTGATGGCGTCGAGCTTGATGACGTATTCAGCCCAGAATTCATAGGCGCTGCCGTCGGCCGCGTGGAATTGCGAAGGGTTGCCGCTGGTGAAGTTGAAGATCAGACTGCGCGCGCGGTTCGGCGTTTTCAGCGTGAAGGCCGGGTGCTGCATCAGCTTGCGCACCGCCGCCACGTTCGCGCTCGGCGCCGAGGCCTGCATGGCGAACCATTTGTCGATCACCAGCGCTTCGTTGCTGAAGTCGTCGTAGAAGGCCTTCAGGTACGGCCCCGCTTCGGCGCCGCTGTGGATCATCGACACCAGCGCGGCCGAACGGTCGGTCATGTTGCTGGCGTTTTCAAACTGCGACTGCGCGAGCTTGAGCTCGGCCAGTTCCGGCGCCACCATCAGGTAGGACAGGCACAGGTTCTTCAACGCGCGCTTGCCGGCCGACAGCGCGTCCGGGCTGTAGTCGCCCGGCGTCTGGTTGGCGTGGTATTGCGCCAGCAGTTCGCTCTTCAGCGATGCGCCGATGGTGCGGCGCATGAACTGGCGCGCGGTGTGGATGGCTTGCGGCTCCACCACGTCCATCTGCTCGGCGATGATGGTTTCCGATGGCAGGATCAGCGCCAGTTCGCGGTACGCCGGGTCCAGCTTGTCGTCGCTGAGCACGGCGCGCATGGCGTTGAGGAAGGTGTTGTCCAGCTTGAGCTTGGCTTCGCCGCCGGCCGCCACTTGCGAGGTCAGCTTGAGCAAGCGTGCCATCGCCAGGCGCTGGCCGGCTTCCCAGCGGTTGACCGGGTCGCTGTCGTGACTGAACAGGTGCAGCAGTTCGTCGTCGGTGTAGTCGTATTCGAGGATCACCGGCGCCGAGAAGTCGCGCAGGATGGATGGCGTCGGGCGCTCGTCCACGTGGCGGAAGCGGAAGATCTGCTCCTGCTCGGTCAGCTCCAGCACCACCGTGGTCGCGCCCTTGGCGTGCTTGCCGTTTTCCAGGTTCAGGACCAGATCCTTGCCGTTGGCGCCCAGCAGACCGACCGCCACGGGAATGTGGAACGGCAGTTTTTCCGGCTGGCCGGCGGTGGCGGTGCTGCGCTGGCTGAGGATGATGTCGAAATTGCGCTTGACGGCGTCGTAGCGCGTGCGCGCGGTCACGATCGGCGTGCCGGCTTGCGAGTACCAGCGTTCGAATTGCTCGAGGTCGCGGCCGTTGGCGTCGGCCATGGCGGCGCGGAAATCGTCGCAGGTCACGGCCTCGCCGTCGTGGCGTTCGAAGTACAGGTCCATGCCTTTGCGGAAGCCGTCGCGGCCCAGCAGGGTCTGGTACATGCGCACCACTTCCGCGCCTTTTTCGTACACGGTCACGGTATAGAAGTTGTTGATCTCGACGAAGGAGTCGGGACGCACAGGGTGCGACATCGGGCCGGCGTCTTCCGGGAACTGGGCCTGGCGCAGCGTGCGCACCTGGTCGATGCGGGTGACGGCGCGGCCGCTGTCGGTGCCGATCATGTCGGCCGAGAATTCCTGGTCGCGGAACACGGTCAGGCCTTCCTTCAGCGACAGCTGGAACCAGTCGCGGCAGGTCACGCGGTTGCCGGTCCAGTTGTGGAAGTATTCGTGGCCGACCACAGCTTCAATGCCGGCGTAGTCGATGTCGGTGGCGGTGCGCGGGTTGGCCAGCACGAACTTGGTGTTGAAGATGTTCAGGCCCTTGTTTTCCATCGCGCCCATGTTGAAGTCGCCCACGGCGACGATCATGAAGCGGTCCAGGTCCAGTTCCAGGTTGAAGCGTTCCTCGTCCCAGCGGATCGAGTTCTTGAGCGACTGCATGGCGTAGTCGGTCTTGTCGAGGTTGCCCTCTTCCACCCACACCTGCAGCAGCACGTCGCGGCCGTCGGCCAGCTTGAAGGTCTCTTCCTGGCACACCAGCTTGGCTGCCACCAGCGCGAACAGGTAGGACGGCTTCTTGAACGGGTCTTCCCACTTGGCGTAGTGGCGGCCGTCGCCGAGGTCGCCCTCTTCGATCAAGTTACCGTTCGACAGCAGCACCGGGTAGGCGGCCTTGTCGGCGCGCAGCATCACGGTGTACTTGGCCATCACGTCCGGACGGTCGGGGAAATAGGTGATGCGGCGGAAGCCTTCGGCCTCGCACTGGGTGTAGAAGCTGTGGTTGGAAACGTAGAGGCCCGACAGCGTGGTGTTTTCCACCGGCGCGCAGATGGTTTCGATTTCCAGCACCACATGGTCGGCCGTGGTGGGGATGGTCAGCATGGAGGACGTCAGCTGGTAATCGCCGACGCTCAGCAGTTGGCCGTTCAGGCGCAGTTGCACCAGTTGGATTTCCTCACCGTGCAGCACGATGTCGCGGCTCTGGGACGCCGGGTTGTGGCGCATGGTGACGCGGCTGGCCACCACGGTCCGTGCCGGGGACAGATCGAAACCCAGTTCTACGGTATCTACCAGATAGGCTGGAGGGGTGTAATCTTTGCGGTATATCGTCGTGGGGCTGCTGTCTGTGCGCATTGGGAACTCTGAGTGGACGGATGCAAAAGCTTATTTTACCAAGTACGAGGTGGACAGACGTGCGGAATTGCCATCTTTCCTGACTTGTAAGTTGCTGCTTTCCACGATGCGGTAACATTCTGTAATAATCATGCAGGCTTAATGTACGCGTCATACACTTAGTTCTGGAAAATACCGTCTTACCTGAGAGGGCATCATCATGAAATATCTCGCCATTCTGGCGACTGCCGCCGTCATGCTGTTGAGCGGCTGCGCCACCAATATCCGCAGCAATGTGACTGCCTTCAACGACTGGCCGGCTGACATTGCAGACAAGTCTTTCGCCTTCGAAGCGCCGCAGGGCGCGGACGATACGCTGGAATACCGCAACTACCAGGTGCTGGTCGCCAACGAGCTGAACAAGCTGGGCTTCCGCCAGGTTGGCGACAACCAGACGCCGAAGTTGCTCATCGGCATGAAATTCTCGACCATCGACCATCCGGTGCGCGTATTGCAGACCGAAGATCCGTTCATGGGCCCGTACTGGGGTCCGGGCTATGGCCGTTTCGGCTGGGGTTATTCGCGCTGGGCCTATCGCCCGTTCTTCTATGACCCGTTTTACCGTATTGGTCCGACCTACGTTGAAGAGCGCATCAAGCATCAATATCAACGCCAGCTGCGCGTGACCATCAACGACACCTCGGGCCGCAAGCTGTATGACGTCACGGTGCAAAACACCAGCAGCGTGCAGGCCACGCCGTATGTGATGCCGGCGCTGGTGCAGAGCGCGTTCACCGGTTTTCCCGGCCAGAACGGCGTGCCGCGCACCATCGACATCACCATCGAGCCGAAAACCGAGACGGTGGAAGTGAAATCGCCGCCGAAGGCCGGCTGATCTTCGGATCGCAGCACAAGCAAAGGCCGGGCATTGCCCGTAATGCCGTTAAGTTAAGCGATGTCGTCCCGGCGAAAGCCGGGATCCATGCTGAGTTAGCAGGGCATGCGCCTCATGGACCCGCATTCGCGGGAATGACGAAGCCTATTTTCAGCTTAACTTAACGGCATTAGGGCATTGCCCGGCCTTTGTTTTGATTCATCACGGATTTACCGGAATAGGCTGACGCTGCCCGTGGCTTTAAAAGCACACGGCACCAACCCAACCCGCACACCGCTGCGGCCAGGGTCAGACCCCGCTGGGTGACCCTTTCGTTCGGGGTGCTTTTAAGGACGACTGTTGAGCCACCAACGAATAGTCATCGTGAGCACCCCTTGAAGCGTGGCCGCTTGGAGGAGCTTTGACTGTCCGGTAACTTCCGAAAGATCGAAACCGCGTTTCCCGGTAATCCGTGAAGAACCTTCTTTCACTCACTCTTTATCGTTCCGCTTCATCAGCGCCGGCATCAGCCACCAGAAGCACAGGAGGATCAGCGCCATGATGGCCGCCATCACGAAGCCGACCGTGGCGCCGAACACCTCCGAAATCACCAGGTCCGTGCCCAGCGTCAGCGCGATGCCGAGCGAGCAGGCGCCGGCGACGATCTGCCGCGTCGCGTTGCGCTTGAAGCGCGCGCGGTCCTTCAGCGGCCGCATTACGCGGTGCTGGACTGCCGGTGCGCTCAGCAGTACCAGCGCGGTCAGCGAAAAAAAGAAGGTGGCCAGGAACAGCAGCTTCTCGGCATGCACGATCTTGCCAAAGCCTTCGTTGAACGGCAGGATGATCAGGAAGGCCGACAGCATCTGCGCACCCGGCAGCAGGATGCGCATTTCGCTCAACATGTCGGAAAAGTCGCCGTCCTCGCGCTCCTCGGCGTCGTAGTCGCGCGGCTCGTTCATGGAAGCAGGATGGACGAGCCGGTGGTCTTGCGCGCTTCGAGATCTCGATGCGCCTGCTGCACGTCGGCCAAAGCATAGCGCTGGCGGATGTCGATCTTGACCTCACCGCTGCTCACCACGCCAAACAGCGATTTGGCCGAGGCTTCCAGGTCTTCGCGCTTGGCCATATAGGCCATCAGCGATGGACGGGTGATGAACAGCGAGCCACGGCTGGCCAGCTCGTTCAGGCCGAACGGCGGCACCGGCCCGGAGGCGTTGCCGAAGCTGACCATCATGCCCAGCGGCTGCAGGCAGTCCAGCGAGCCGATGAAGGTATCCTTGCCGATCGAGTCGTACACCACCGACACGCCTTTGCCGTCGGTCAGTTCTTTCATCCGCTCGGTGAAGTTTTCCTTGTTGTAGTTGATGACGTGGGTGGCGCCGTTCTCGATCGCCAGCGCGGCCTTTTCTTCCGAACCCACGGTGCCGATCAGGTTCACGCCCATCACGCGCGCCCATTGGCAGGCGATCAGGCCGACGCCGCCCGCCGCCGCATGGAACAGGACGGTATCGCCAGCCTTCAACGGCACGGTACGGTGGAACAGGTATTGCACCGTCAGGCCTTGCAGCATCATGGCGGCGGCGGTGTCGAAATCGATTTGCTTGGGCAGCACCAGCAGTTGCGAGGCCGGGATGTTGCGCGCTTCGGAATAGGCGCCGAGCGGACGGCCGCCGTAGGCGACACGATCGCCCACTTGCAGGTCGGTCACGCCCTCGCCCACTTCCTCCACCACGCCGGCGCCCTCCACGCCCAGCGCGCCGGGCAATGGTTGCGGGTACAGGCCGGTGCGGTGATAGACGTCGATGTAATTGAGGCCGATGGCTTCATGGCGCATCCGCACCTCGCCCGGGCCGGGCGGCGGCAAATCGACCTCCACCAGTTCCATGACTTCGGGCCCGCCGACGCGGTTCATGCGGATCGCTTTGACCATGATCTTCCTCCTGATTACGCTGCGCGTTGCTGAAGCTGAGACAGTACCAGATGTGCCGAGGAGACGTTGGTCGCGCAAGGCGTATTGTGCACGTCGCAGGCGCGCACCAGGGCGTTGATGTCCGGCTCGTGCGGCTGCGGCGTCATCGGGTCGCGCAGGAAGATCACGCAGTCGATCAGGCCTTCCACCAGCATCGAGCCGATCTGCAAGTCGCCGCCGAAGGGGCCGGAATGCTTGCGGTCCACTTCCAGGCCCAGCTCGTTGGCCAGGCGGCCGCCGGTGGTGCCGGTGGCGGTCAGCGCGCAGGTCGAGAGGAAGGCCTTGTATTCGGCGGCCAGGGCGATCATGTCGTCTTTTTTCTTATCGTGAGCAATCAGGGCAATGCGGAATTTCATGTCTTGATCCTATTTATTTTTTGGACAGCAGATAGATTCCGGACAGGACCAGGGCGGTGCCGCCCAGCTGCCAGGAGGTAACGGGTTCGCCCAGCAGCAGCGCACCCAGAAACAGCGTAGAAACGGGGCCGATCATACCAGCCTGCGAGGCGGTGCCGGCGCCGATGCGTTCAACAGCCACCATGGTCATCAGCACCGGCGCCACCGTGCACAGCAGGCCGTTGACCAGCGACAGGCCGTACACCGGCAGCGGCTGAATCAGCATCGATGCCGGCCGCAGCAGGAAGAACTGGCCGATGCAGGCGGCGCTGGACACGCACATGGCGTAGGACACCAGCCGCAGCGTGCCGAGGCGCTTGACCATCTCGCCGGACATCAGCAGGTAGATGGAATAGGCGGCGGCCGAGCCGGTCACCAGCGTGGCGCCCAGCGCGACGTTGCCGCCGCCCTGCAGGTCGTGCAGGAAGACGAACACGATGCCGCAGTAGGAGGTCAGCAGCGCCAGCCACTGACGGC
Organism: Duganella sp. BuS-21; assembly: GCA_041874725.1. Classification (GTDB taxonomy): domain Bacteria; phylum Pseudomonadota; class Gammaproteobacteria; order Burkholderiales; family Burkholderiaceae_D; genus Rugamonas. Next base: position 5,673,034 of record CP097466.1, read on the forward strand.
GGCTGATGTGCTGCTTGAGCACGGTGGAGCTGATCAGCAGAACGAAGGTCGGTGTGAGGAACAGGATCAGGCGTTCAAGGCCGACGGTGATGTATTGCAGGCCGAGGAAATCGAGAAAGCTGGACAGGTAGTAGCCGACCAGGCCCATGCCGATCAGGCGCCAGCGGTCGGCTTTGGAGAGCGGCGGCTGGGTGCGCATCTTCCAGATGGCGATGGCGGCGAACACCGGCAGCGAGAACAGCATGCGGAAGGCGATCAGGGTGACGGCGTCGATCTGATAGCGGTACAGCAGCTTGGCGACGATGGCCTTGGTTGAAAACAGCACGGCGCCGGCGACGGCGATACCCAACCCACCCAAATAAGCGGCCCGCGCCGGGGCGGAGTGTGTGATGCTTTTGTCCATACATGAGATTGTACGGGCAAATGCCGGTGGCCGCTGGGGGCCACCACGGCAAGGCCTACCCCAGCAAGGCGGGGTCTGTCCCCTGCGGGAACAGACCCCTAGGATGCGCCGGTGGCATGCAGGCAGCGCGTGCGGGGTAAAAGCTAACTGATGGCGACGGAAGGCGAACCCGCTGTAACCGTAGCTGTCGTCGTCCGCGCGATCAGGGTTGCGGGGGCAACGGCGCCAACCAGTTTGTTGACCTGCTTGAATTGGGCGGTCAGCTTGCCCGGCGTCAGCGTCACCAGCGTGTACCCCTGCGCATCCGTATTCAGATATTTAAGCCAAGGATTGTTACTCAGCCCAGACAACTGCTGGGCCAGCGTCAACAGACTGGTGCTGAAGTCGGCATTCGCCTGCAAACCAGTCAGCACCGCAGTCACCGTCGTATCAAGCTGCACCTCCGGCACGCCTTTCGCCGCCAGCGCTCCGCGCAGTTGCACCCGGGTTTGCTCCAGCAGCGACGCCACCGTCGGCGCAGCCTTGCCCATCGTATAGTCCAGCAGATTGAAGCTCAGGTTGACCGTGCCCAGCCCCGGCACCGGCAACGCCAGCGGATAAGCCACCAACGTGCTGATGTCACCCAGCGACACCGCCGCATCGCGCAAATAGCTGAAGAACGAATCCGAGCTGATACCCGCCGACACCAGATCCACCATCACCGGCGTGCCGCCACCGGCCGCGTCGAAATCATCACTCACCGCGCCAGCGAAGAAGGCGTGGATGTCGCCGGTGATCGCCACCACGTTGCCGATGTTGTTGGTCTTCAGGTGCGACATCAGCGCCTTGCGCTCGCTGTTATAGCCGTCCCACTGATCGCAGTTGAGCAGGAAGCGCGTGAAGAACGCCGCCAGCGCCTCCTTCTTGCCGGACGCCGCCACAAACGGCGACTCGGCTTTGCGCGCCTGCACGTCCGGCTTGATGTAGCCAAAGGCGATGGTTTGCCCGGCCACGGCAGCCAGCTCCGCACCGGTCGCGCCAGCGCCCGCTGCGGCGGCGACTTTGCCGAAGGTCGCCACCGCAATCGCTGCTTGCGCCGCCGTCAGTCCCGCCTTGACGCCGGCCGCCGCCTGCGCGTCGGCAGCGCCGCCGGTCGCCGCAGCGGTGGCGATGGCGACCGCGCCCGCCTGCGCGACACCGGACGCCGCGCCAGCCGTGACGCCGGCCACTATCGCGCCGGCCACGGCAAAGTTGCCACCCGCCGCAGCGGCCGTGCTGCCTACCGACGTGGCCAGCGTGGCCACCGCATTCAAGGCCAGCAAGGTGGCCACGGCATCCACGCCATTCAGACCCATGCGCAACAGCGATACTTCATTGCCCCACAATTTCCAGGTCGAGGTGGCGGCCTTCATCTTGTCCATCCACCACTGGCGCTGAGTGTTGCCGAGGATGGTGGCGGTGGTCAGCGGATCAAGGCCGATGGTGTTGGCGCCGGCCATCTTCTGCGCTTCCACGCTGTTGAACAAATCCTGCGGCACCAGGTAACGCGAGCCGATGCGGCCCAGCGGCTTGCCGGTCGCCGGATTCACCGACGATTCTGGAATGATGTGGTCCGAGCGGTACAAGCGTTCGTCCGTCATCACCAGCTGCATCAGTTTGCCGAACTGGAAGTCGCGGTAGATCTTGATGTTCTGGAAGGTGGTGTTGGCCGCGTCCAGCGACACGTCGGCCGGCATGAACTCGAACCACGCCTGGTTGGCATTGCGGCGGCGCGCGCCCTGATGAAGGTCCGAGCCGTCGGCGTTGAAGGAGCCATCATAGGTTTGCGCGTCCTGCCACGCATCGTCGCTGAATTCGTGATCGTCCCAGATGGCGATGAAGGCGAAGCGCTCGTGCAGCGCCTGCAGGCGCGTATCGGTGCGGTACTTCTTGTACAGGTAGCGGTAGTCGTTCAGCGTGCTGGCGTACTTGGCGCCCGAGCCGCCGTTCTTGAACACGCCGTCCGGCAAGGTCAGCGCGTCGTGACGGCTTTCCACCGCGCCGAGCTGGAAGTCCTCGCCCACGGTTTCGTAGATGTAGTCGCCCAGGTGGACGATGAAGTCCAGGTTCTCGGCGGCGATGGCGCTCATCGCGCCCCAGTGGTTCACGCTCCAGTCCTGGCAGGTCATGTAGGCGAACTGCAGCTGCGCCACGTCGGCATCGGCCGCCGGCGCGGTTTTGAAGCGGCCGACGTTGGAGCGCGTCTCGCCGGCGACGAACTGGTAGTAATAAGTCGTGTTGGCGGACAGGCCGGTCAGCTTGTGGCGCACGGTGTTGTCGTATTGCGCCTGCAGCGGCAGCACCACGTCGGTCACGGTGGCGCCGCTGAGCGCCGCGTTGCTGCCCAGCGACTTGCCGTTGTCGACCGAGGTCACGACCAGGCGCAATGAGGTGTCGTTACCAGTGGCCGCCGCCACGTTGTCGAACGACGCCGGCACGGCGCGCGTCCACAACAGGATGCTGTCGGCGCGCGGATCGCCGGAGGCCACGCTCTGCGGGAACTTCCAGGCGCCGCTGGCCGGCGGCAAGGTAGCGGCCGGCGGCCCGTCGCTGCCGCCGCAGGCGCTCAATCCTGCGCCCGAGGCCACCGATACCGTGATGAAGCCGCCGAATTTTATAAACTGCCGTCTGTCCATGTCTGCTCCCGCGTAGGCGATGATGTCAAAAAAGAAAGCGTAGCAGGAGGATATGACAGCATCCCTACAAAAAGTCGAGCTTCCCCTCTAGCGGTGGGGCGAGGCTATGTGCTATGGGCGGGCGGTTTCTGAGCGCCCTCTTATGCTAGAATACCGCCCTCACCGCACACCAACGCTTAACGACCGAACCACCGCCGAAGGAAGACCGAACATGGCTGGACACAGCAAATGGGCCAACATCAAGCACAAAAAGGCAGCAACTGACGCGAAACGCGGCAAGATCTGGACGCGCCTGATCAAGGAAATCACCGTTGCTGCACGCATGGGCGGCGGCGACGTCACCGCCAATCCGCGTCTGCGCCTGGCGATCGACAAGGCGGCCGACGCCAATATGCCGAAGGATAACGTGCAGCGCGCCATCACGCGCGGCACCGGCGGCGAGGACGGCGCGTCGTATGAAGAAGTACGCTACGAAGGCTACGGCGTCGGCGGCGCGGCGATCATCGTCGACTGCATGACCGACAACCGCGTGCGCACCGTGGCGGAAGTCCGCAACGCCTTCAACAAGAACGGCGGCAACATGGGCAACGAAGGCTCGGTGGCCTTCATGTTCAAGCACTGCGGCCAGTTCCTGTTCGCGCCCGGCACCAACGAGGACGCGCTGATGGAAGCGGCGCTGGAATCGGGCGCCGAAGACGTGGTCACGGATGAAGAAGGCGGCATTGAAGTGCTGTGCGGCCCGCACGATTTCGCCAACGTGAAAGACGCGCTGGAAGCCAAGGGCTTCAAGGCCGAAGTGGCCGAGATCATCATGAAGCCGGACGTCGAAATCGCCGTCACCGGCGACAACGCGATCAAGATGCAGAAACTGCTGGACGCGCTGGAAGCGCTGGACGATGTGCAGGAAGTGTATTCCAACACCCTGATCGAAGACTGAGGAATTATGAAAATTTTGGTAGTCGGCTCCGGCGGCCGTGAACATGCATTGGCCTGGAAACTGGCGCAATCCGAGCGCATTCAGATGGTGTACGTGGCCCCCGGCAACGGCGGCACCGCCCGCGATTCGCGCCTGGTCAACGTCAACATCACTGACCTGCACGAGCTGGCGAACTTCGTCGAGAGCGAAGGCATCAGCCTGACCGTGGTCGGCCCGGAGACGCCGCTGGCCGGCGGCATCGTCAACCTGTTCCGCGCGCGCGGCCTGAAAGTATTCGGCCCGACCAAGGAAGCGGCGCAGCTGGAGTCCTCGAAAGACTTCGCCAAGTCCTTCATGGAACGCCACGGCATCCCGACCGCCAAGTACCAGACCTTCTCGGACGTGGCGCAAGCGCACGCCTACATCGACGCCAACGGCGCACCGATCGTCATCAAGGCCGACGGCCTGGCCGCCGGCAAAGGCGTGGTGGTCGCCCTGTCGCTGGAAGAAGCGCACCAGGCGGTGGACGACATGCTGGCCGATAACCGCTTCGGCGACGCCGGCGCGCGCATCGTCATTGAAGAATTCCTGGCCGGCGAAGAAGCCAGCTTCATCGTCATGTGCGACGGCAAAAACATCCTGCCGCTGGCCACCAGCCAGGATCACAAGCGCCTGAAGGACAACGACGAAGGCCCGAACACCGGCGGCATGGGTGCGTACTCCCCGGCCCCGATCGTGACGCCGGCCATGCACGCCCGCGTGATGCGCGAAATCATCAACCCGACCATCACCGGCATGGCGAAGGACGGCATCGTCTTCACCGGCTTCCTGTACGCCGGCCTGATGATCGACGCCGCCGGCAATCCGCGCACGCTGGAGTTCAACTGCCGCATGGGCGATCCTGAAACCCAGCCTATCATGTCGCGCCTGAAGACCGACCTGGTGGCGGTGATGGAACACGCCGTCAACGGCACGCTGGACCAGATCGAGCTGGAATGGGACCGCCGCACCGCCGTCGGCGTGGTGCTGGCCGCAGCCGGCTATCCCGACGCGCCGCTGAAAGGCGCCGTGATTGAAGGCATCCCGGCCGAAACGCCGGAATCGGTGACCTTCCACGCCGGCACCGCCGACGTGAACGGCCAGTTGCAAGTGACCGGCGGCCGCGTGCTGTGCGTGGTCGGCCTGGCCGACAGCGTCAAGCTGGCGCAGAAAGCCGCGTACGAAGTGGTCGACCAGATCAGCTTCGAAGGCATGCAGTGCCGCCGCGATATCGGCTGGCGTGGGCTGAAGCACTAAGATGTCCGCCGCACCGAATCCTTCGGCAGTCAAAGCCTGGCTGCTGCAACTGCAAAACGACATCGTGCAAGCGTTGGAGGCCGTCGACGGCGCCGCCTTCCTGCGCGACGAGTGGCAGCGCGCCGAAGGCGGCGGCGGGATTTCGCGTCTGGTGGAAGAAGGCAATGTGATCGAGCGCGGTGGTGTGAACTTCTCGCACGTGCTGGGCGCCAAGCTGCCTCCGTCGGCGTCGGCGCACCGCCCCGACATCGGCGGCAATCCATGGGAAGCCATGGGCGTGTCGCTGGTGATCCATCCGCGCAATCCGTATGCGCCGACGGTGCACATGAACGTGCGCTTTTTCAGCACCACCAACGCCGCCGGCGAGCCGGTATGGTGGTTCGGCGGCGGCATGGATTTGACGCCGTATTACGGTTTCAAGGAAGACGCCAGGCACTTCCACCAGACCTGCCATGACGCCCTCGCCCGGTTCGGCGCGGACCTGCACGGCAAGTTCAAGCAATGGTGCGACGAGTATTTCTACCTGAAGCACCGCCAGGAAGCGCGCGGCGTCGGCGGCATTTTCTTCGACGACCACAGCGCCGAGGGCTTCGAGCAAAGCTTCGCCATGACCCAAAGCGTGGGCCAGTCCTTCCTGAAGGCCTACCTGCCGATCCTGGAACAGCGCAAGGACACGCCTTACGGCGAACGCGAACGCGATTTCCAGGCTTACCGGCGCGGCCGCTATGTCGAATTCAATCTGGTATTCGACCGTGGCACGCTGTTTGGCCTGCAATCGGGCGGCCGCACCGAGGCGATCCTGATGTCGATGCCGCCGATCGTGAAATGGCGCTATCGCTGGGAACCCGAGGAAGGCACGCCGGAAGCGGCGCTGTATTCCGACTTCCTGCCCCATCGCGACTGGCTCGCTGCGTGACGACGGCCTACTGATGGTATACCGAGCCGCACTGCTGGGAGGCAGCTACGATCCGGTGCATCGAGGTCACGTCGCGTTGGGCGAGCATTTCGCCAATCTGCTGCAGGTCGACCAGTTGCGCGTGATCCCTACCGGACTGCCGTGGCAAAAAGCCACGCTGAACGCGTCGTCGCAGCAGCGCGCCGACATGGTGGCGCTGGCCTTTGCCGGCCAGCCGTTCAGCGTGGCGGTGGACATGCAGGAGATCGCGCGTGGCGCGGCCGGACTGCCGACCTACACCATCGACACCTTGCGCCAGGTGCGCGCCGAGCTGGGGCCGCAGGCTTCCGTCAGTTTCCTGATGGGCGCCGACCAGCTGCAGCGGCTCGATACCTGGCACGAATGGCAGGCGCTGTTCGACTACGCCCATATCTGCGTAGCGGCGCGTCCGGGCTATGACATTGCCACCGCCGGTTTGCCGCCGGCCGTGGCACAGGCGTTTTCCAGCCGTTTGGGAACGCCGCAACAAATCCGTAACACGCCGCATGGTCTGACTTATCTGGCAGAAGACTTCGCGGTGGATATTTCCGCAACCAGGATACGTGCGGCATTACAACGGGGGGAACCGGCAAACTCGCTTATCCCGCCGCTAGTGCTAGACTATATTAAACAACACAATTTATACAAAAGCTAAATGGACATCAAAAAACTGCAAACCCTGGTCGTTGACGCCCTCGAAGACGTTAAGGCCCAAGACATCGTCCTGTTCGATACGACCCACTTAACCAGCCTGTTTGACCGCATCGCCATCGCGTCCGGTACCTCCAATCGCCAAACCAAGGCGCTGGCCGCCTCGGTGCGCGACAAGGTCAAGGCCGCCGGCGGCGACGTCTACGGCATGGAAGGCGAGGACACCGGTGAATGGGTGCTGGTCGACCTGGGCGATATGATCGTCCACATCATGCAAGCGCCGATCCGCGCTTACTACCGCCTGGAAGAACTCTGGGGCGACAAGCCGGTGAAACTGGGCGCCGCCAAGCGCAAGAACACCGCCGAAGGCGAAGCCGCCGACGCGCCGAAGAAAATCAGCAGCCACCTGGCCGCTGGTAAAAAGGCCGTTGCCGCCACCCCGGTCGTGGAAAAGAAAACCTCGGCCCGCAAGCCGGCCGCCGCCAAAGCGTCCACCACCGCCGAGAAAAAACCGGCCAAGCCAGCAGCCGTCCCGGCCGGCAAGAAGATCAAGGTCGGCGCGCCGAAGGCCACCGTCGCCGCAGTCAAGGCACTGAAAGCGACCGCCAAGCCACGCGCAGCCAAGCCTAAAGCCGAAGAAGCGCCAGCCAAGACCGTCATCAAACGTATCAAAAAAGCGGCTGAGTAATCCGCCATGCAGCTGATTATCGCTGCGGTCGGCCATAAAATGCCGGCCTGGATCGAAACCGGCTACGCCGAGTATGTAAAGCGCATGCCGCCGGAACTGAAGATCGTGCTGAAGGAAATCAAGCCGGTCGAACGTTCCGGCAGCAAGACCGCCGCCACCGCGATGGCGCTTGAACGCGAGCGCATCGAGGCGGCGCTGCCGAAAGCCGTGCGCATCATCGCCCTCGACGAGCGCGGCAAGGATCTCACCTCGGTGGGCCTGTCGCAGCAGCTGGAGGCATGGCAGCAGGATGGCCGCGACACGGCTTTCCTGATCGGCGGCGCCGACGGTCTCGACCCTGCGCTCAAGGCGCGTGCCGAAGGCTTGATCCGGATTTCCAGTATGACCCTGCCGCATGGTATGGTGCGGGTGATGCTGGCCGAGCAGTTGTACCGCGCCTGGACTATTACGCAGAACCATCCTTATCACCGCGTCTAACAACACGATATGAAACCGGTCGACAAGAAGATTTACCTCGCCTCGAAAAGCCCGCGGCGGCGCGAGCTGCTGCGCCAGGTCGGCATTGATTTCGAACTGCTGCTGTTGCGCGACGGCCCGCGCGGCGCCGACGTCACCGAAGAAGTGCATCCGGGCGAAGCGCCCATCGATTACGTGGGGCGCGTGGCGCTGGAAAAAGCCCAGTTTGCGGCGGATCTGGTCGTCAAGCGCCGCATGGCGGCACGCCCCGTGCTGTCGGCCGACACCACCGTCACCATCGACGGCGCCATTCTCGGCAAGCCGGCCAATCCGGCCGAAGCCACCGCCATGCTGCAACAGCTGTCGGGCCGCACGCACCAGGTGCTGACCTCGATCGCCGTGGCCTCGGCCGATTTCTCGACCCAGATCACGCAAGTGTCGGAGGTGCGCTTCGGCGTGCTGTCGCAGGCCGCCATTGCCGCCTATTGCGCCACCGCCGAACCTTACGACAAGGCCGGCGGCTACGGCATCCAGGGACCGGCCGCCGTGTTCATCGAACACATCTCCGGCAGCCACTCGGGCATCATGGGGCTGCCCATCTACGAAACCATTCAGCTGCTGCGCCAAGCGGGTTTGCCGCTACCCTGACGCCCGTGTATGATCGGGGCATGAATGAAGACATACTGATCAATATCACCCCGCAGGAAACCCGCGTCGCCCTCATCGTCCAGGGCGCGGTGCAGGAACTCCACATCGAACGCACGCTCACGCGCGGACTGGCCGGCAACGTCTATTCCGGCAAGGTGGTGCGGGTGCTGCCCGGCATGCAGTCGGCCTTCATCGATATCGGCCTGGAGCGGGCAGCTTTCCTGCACGTGGCCGACATCTGGGAATCGCGGCCGCACGACGGCGGCAACAACGCCGCGCCGCCGACGCCGATCGAAAAAATCCTGTTCGACGGCCAGGTGCTGACGGTGCAGGTGATCAAGGACCCGATCGGCACCAAGGGCGCGCGCCTGTCGACCCAGATCTCGATCGCCGGCCGCATGCTGGTGTACCTGCCGCAGGACGGCCACATCGGCATCTCGCAGAAAATTGAAAAGGAATCGGACCGCGAAGCCCTGCGCACGCGCCTGCAAAGCCTGTTGCCGCCGGACGAAAAAGGCGGCTACATCGTGCGCACGCAAGCGGAGGACGCCTCGGACTCGGACATCGCCGCCGACGTCGAATACCTGCGCAAGACCTGGGCCGCGATCACGCACGGCGCCCGCACCAAGCCCGCTACCACCCTGCTGCACCAGGACTTGAGCCTGGCCCAGCGCGTGCTGCGCGACTTCGTGCACGACGAGACGGCCACCATCCAGGTCGACTCGCGCGAGAACTATGTGAACCTGCAGGAATTCGGCAAGGCCTACACACCGGGCGTGCTACCGCGCCTGCACCACTACACCGGCGAGCGGCCGCTGTTCGACCTGTACGGCGTGGAGGAAGAAATCCTGCGCGCGCTGGGCCGGCGCGTGGATTTGAAGTCAGGCGGCTATCTGATCGTCGACCAGACCGAGGCGATGACCACCATCGACGTCAACACCGGTGGCTTCGTCGGCGGGCGCAATTTCGCCGACACCATCTTCAAGACCAACCTGGAAGCGGCGCACGCGATCGCCCGCCAGCTGCGCCTGCGCAACCTGGGCGGCATCATCATCCTCGACTTCATCGACATGGAAAACACCGAGCACCGCACGGCGGTGTTGGGCGAACTGAAAAAAGCCCTGTCGCGCGACCGCACCAAGGTGTCGGTGAGCAGCTTCTCGGCGCTGGGGCTGGTGGAGATGACGCGCAAGCGCACGCGCGAATCGCTGGCGCACATCCTGTGCGAACCGTGCCCGGCCTGTAACGGCAAGGGCCAGGTCAAGACCTCGCGCACCATATGCTACGAAATCCTGCGCGAATTGCTGCGCGAAGCCAAACAGTTCAACCCGCGCGAATTCCGCATCCTCGCCTCGCAGGAGGTGGTGGACATGTTCCTGGAAGAAGAATCGCAGCACCTGGCGATGCTGGGCGATTTCATCGGCAAGAAGATCTCGCTGCAGGTGGAAACGGCGTATCACCAGGAGCAGTACGACGTGATCCTGATGTAGATTGACGTAATGGGCTTGACGTTAGCTCTCGCCTTAAAAGCACGCGGCACCAACCCAACCCGCACACCGCTGCGGCCAGGGGTACTTTTAAGGATGACTGCTGAGTTGCCTATGGGTACTCGTGACCGCGAGGTAAGAGTACATTGCGAAAACCATCGCGGCGTTGCCCGGTAGTCCGTGATGAATAAAAAAAATGCCCGCGTAGCGGTAATGCCGTTAAGTTAAGCGATGTCGTCCCGGCGAAAGCCGGGATCCATGCTGAGTTAGCCGGGCATGCGCCTCATGGATTCCCGCATTCGCGGGAATGACGAAGCCTATTTTCAGCTTAACTTAACGACATTACCGCGTAGCGGGCATTTTTCATGGCGCGCGATGCGCTTACTTGCGCGCGCGGCGACGTGCAATGACGCCCATCAGCGCCAAGCCACCCAGCAGCATGCCATAGGTTGCCGGCTCAGGTACGGCCGAAATGGTCGAGAAAGCGCGGTAGTTGCTGATGCCGTTAGGCAGGTTGCCAAAGGTGAACGTTGTGCCTGCCGCCAGCGGAGTGTTCCAGTGGAACACCAGTTCGCCCTTGCCATAGTGGATAGCCAGGTAATCGAAGCTGGCGCTGGAGGTCACGGTGAAGCTGCCGGATTTTTGGTCGCTCAGGCTGCCATTACCGCTTAGTTTCAGAGAACCGGCGCCGGTCGAAGGCAGGCTGAACAGTGTCTCGACCAAGTCTTCGATCTGGCCTACGCCTTGGCTGCCGGGTGGGTTAGCGCCGTCATACACAAAAACCCGGCTGGCCGTAGGGCCATAGGTGAAGGTGCCGCTGCTCAGCGTCAGGCTGGCAGGCGTCGTATCTTCTACCCAAGCCGGGGTCGAAGCCGCTGGCTTGTCGTTTTTTTCATTTTTCGCCGCAGCGACGCTAGCCGTAGCTGCCAGGATAAGACCGACAACGAAAGTTTTGGTGAGTGACATAGATGCTCCGTTATGAATTTGGGTTGCAGTGAATCACTGCGCCTATTTGACGAGCAACAATACCAGCAGTTGAATTTACATGCAATAAAAATAATTTCTTTTACATGGAAGCAATAAAAAAAGCCCACCGAAGTGGGCTTGGATAGGTGAAGCGGACGCTTAGAACTGGTTCATGGTGTTGTCTTTACCTGCCGCTTTCAGGGCCGCTTCGCCGCTGAAGTAGTCCTTGTGGTCGTCGCCGATGTCCGAGCCGGACATGTTCTGGTGCTTGACGCAGGCGATGCCCTGACGGATCTCCTTGCGCTGCACGCCGGCCACGTAACCCAGCATGCCCTGGTCGCCGAAATATTCCTTGGCCAGGTTGTCGGTCGACAGCGCGGCGGTGTGGTAGGTCGGCAGCGTGATCAGGTGATGGAAGATGCCGGCTTCGCGCGCCGCATCGGCCTGGAAGGTGCGGATTTTCTCATCGGCCTGCAGCGCCAACTCAGTCGTGTCGTATTCGACACTCATCAGCTGGCTGCGCTCGTAGGCGGACACATCCTTGCCGTCGGCCTTCATCGCGTCGTACACCTGCTGGCGGAAGTTCAGGGTCCAGTTGAACGACGGGCTGTTGTTGTACACCAGCTTGGCGTTCGGGATGACCTTGCGGATTTCGCTGACCATGCCGCCGATCTGGGCGATGTGCGGCTTTTCGGTTTCGATCCACAGCAGGTCGGCGCCGTTTTGCAGCGAGGTGATGCTATCGAGCACGCAGCGCGCTTCGCCGGAACCGGCGCGGAACTGGAACAGGTTGCTCGGCAGGCGCTTGGGACGCAGCAGCTTGCCTTCGCGCTTGATGATGACGTCGCCATTGCCCAACGCATCGGCCGAGACTTCTTCGCAATCGAGGAAGGCGTTGTATTGGTCGCCCAGGTCGCCCGGCTCGTTGGTCACGGCGATCTGCTTGGTCAGGCCGGCGCCCAGCGAGTCGGTACGGGCAACAATGATGCCGTCGTCCACGCCCAGTTCCAGGAAGGCGTAGCGGATGGCGCGGATCTTGGCCAGGAAATCTTCGTGCGGCACGGTGACCTTGCCATCCTGGTGACCGCATTGTTTTTCGTCCGACACCTGATTCTCCACCTGGATGCAGCAGGCGCCCGCTTCGATGAATTGCTTGGCCAGCAAATAGGTCGCTTCGGCATTGCCGAAACCGGCGTCGATGTCGGCGATGATCGGCACGACGTGGGTGACGTGGTTGTCGATCTTGGACTGGATCGCGGCTTTTTCAGCGGCAGGGGCAGCGTCCAGCTGACGGAACAGGCCGCCCAGTTCGCGGGCATCGGCCTGACGCAGGAAGGTGTACAGCTCTTTGATCAGCGCCGAGACGGCGGTTTTTTCGTGCATCGACTGGTCGGGCAGCGGGCCGAATTCAGAGCGCAGCGCGGCAACCATCCAGCCCGACAGGTAGAGGTAGCGGCGGTCGGTGCTGTTGAAATGCTTCTTGATCGAAATCATTTTTTGCTGGCCGATGAAACCGTGCCAGCAGCCCAGCGACTGGGTGTACTTCGACGGGTCCTGGTCATAGGCGGCCATGTCGGCGCGCATGATCTTGGCGGTGTACTTGGCGATGTCCAGGCCGGTCTTGAACTTGTTCTGGGCGCGCATGCGGGCGGCGGACTCGGGATTGATGGCGTTCCAGGCCGAACCTTGTTGCTCTTTCAAACCAGCAACTGCCTTGATGTCGTCTTGATATTGGGACATGTGTATCTCCTAAAGAAAAACAAGAATAAGTGAATCGTCGAGTACGCCGTAAAAGCCAAACTGCATGACTATATAGTAGGCTATTTTGATGCGCTGCACTAACTCTTATATAAGACATATAACTTAAATTTATTCTTTGCTTTTCAATTAGTTAGATACCGTTTTTTGGCATATGAAATGCCTTTTCAAAAAATGGAAAAAAAGATGCGGCACTCCGTCATGCCGCATCCCATAATGTGAAAGGCTTTTTCAGCCCTTGATGGTATCGAGCTGCTCCAGGGCCGCCGGCGGCAGCACCAGCGAGGCGGCGGCGACGTTCTGGCGCAGGTGGGCCACCGAAGAGGTGCCCGGAATCAGCAGGATGTTTGGCGAACGCTGCAGCAGCCAGGCTAGCGCGGTCTGCATCGGCGTGGCGCCCAGTTGCGCCGCCACCTGCTCCAGCGCGGCCGATTGCAGCGGCGAGAAACCGCCGAGCGGGAAGAACGGCACGTAGGCGATGCCATCCCTGGCCAGCTCATCAATCAGGGCGTCGTCGTGACGGTGCGCCAGGTTGTACTGGTTCTGCACGCAGACAATGGGAGCGATGCCGCGCGCCTGGCGCACTTGCGCGGCGGTCGCGTTGCTCAGGCCGATGTGGCGGATCAGGCCGCGCTGCCGCAGTTCCGCCAGCTTGGTGATGTGGGCTTCGATATCGCCTTCGGCCGGGCCCATGACGTCGAACATCAGGCGCATATTCACCACGTCCAGCACCTCCAGCCCGAGGTTGCGCAGGTTGTCGTGTACCGCCGCCTCCAGCTCGGCGGGCGACTGCGCCGGCAGCCAGGACGCGTCCGCACCGCGCGTGGCGCCGACCTTGGTGACGATGACCAGCTCGTCCGCATACGGGTGCAGGGCTTCGCGGATCAGCTGATTGGTAACGTGCGGGCCGTAGAAGTCGCTGGTGTCGATATGGTTGACGCCCAGCGCGGCCAGTTCGCGCAGCACGGCCAGCGCCTGGTCGCGGTTCTTCGGCGGACCGTAGACCTGCGGTCCGGCCAGCTGCATGGCGCCGTAGCCCATGCGGTTGATGGTCAGGTCGCCGAGTTGGAAGGTGCTCATGATGTTCTCCTGGTGGTTGATGGAGCCAGTCTATGAGCCTTTGCGCTGTGCGACAATACTGCACAATCACACAGCTTGTGCGGAATTCAGGACAGTCATCATGGCAGAACTACAGGACATCGGCGCCTTCGTCGCGGTGGCAAAGCACGGCGGCTTTCGCGAGGCGGCGCGGCAGACCGGCAACAGCGCCTCGCAACTGAGCGAAGCGGTGCGGCGGCTGGAGGCGGGACTCGGCGTGCGCCTGCTGAACCGCACCACGCGCAGCGTCGCCACCACCGACGCCGGCCAGCGCCTGCTGGAACAACTGGAGCCGGCGTTGGGCGCGGTGGAGTCGGCGCTGGACGTGGTGAACGGCTTCCGCGAGCGTCCGGCGGGACGCTTGCGGCTCAACGTGCCGCTCAGCGCGGCCAAGCTGATCCTGCCGCGCATCCTGCCGCCGTTCATGGCGGCCTATCCGGAGATCCAGGTCGAGGTCAACGTCGAGGACAGTTTCGTCGACCTGCTGCGCTCGGGTTGCGACGCCGGCATCCGTTACGAGGAGCGCATGGAACAGGACATGGTGGCGATCCCCATCGGGCCGCGCCGCCAGCGTTTCGCGGTGGCCGCCTCGCCCACCTACCTGGCAGGCCACGGCCGGCCGAAACGGCCGCAGGACCTGCTCCAGCACATCTGCCTGCGTGGACGCTTTGCCAGCGGCGCCATGCCGGCCTGGGAATTCGAGCAGCGCGGCAAGAAGATCGTGATCGAACCGGCCGGACCGCTGATCGTCAGCCTGGGCGGCGGCGCCGAGCTGGCGGTCGACGCGGCGGTCGCCGGCAGCGGCATGATCAACCTGTTCGAGGACTGGCTACAGCCCTACTTCGACCGCGGCGAACTGGAGCCGGTGCTGGAGCGCTGGTGGCCCAGCTTCAGCGGCCCGTCGCTGTACTACCCGGGCCGGCGCTACCTGCCGGCGCCGCTGCGCGCCTTTGTCGACTTCATCCAGGCCATGCGCTGGTAGCGACTTATTGATTGACCTTGCCCGGCAGGGTCAGCTTGCCGGAGGCGACCTTGAACACGTCCACTACGCACAGCAGCCGGTTGTGTACGCTGGCGTTGACGCGCAGGGCCGAGGTCACGCCGTCGAAGCCGGCCTGGGTGACCACGCCGATGTCGTCGAACGGCACTTTCACTTCCACGCTGTCGGCATTGAACACCGGCGTATAGCCGGGGCTGTCGATCAGCAGCGGCAGGCCGGGCCAGGTGCGCGGCAGCTTCGGCTTGGCGCCGGCTGGAATATCGACCACCTTCAGCGCACCCTTGCCGCAGGCGTCGTCCGGTTGCAACACCACCCAGTGCGAATGCCACAGGTCGCCGTCGTTGGTCAGGTTGCCGTCGCCGTTCTCGTCGTACAGCGGGGTGTCGTCGAAATCCGGATGCGAGGTCACGGCAAAGGCCAGGATGCCGGCGCCCTGGTCGAAGCCCACCGCCGACGGATCGATGGTGGTCGGCCAGACATAGGAGAAGACGTCGCTGCCGGCCAGCTTGCCGACCTTGGACGGCTTGGATTGCCCGGCCTTGCCAGAAACGGCCATGTGGAACACCGCCAGGTTGCCTTCGGTGGTGATCTTGGTGTGGACGATATCGAACGGCGCCTTGACCGTCTTGGCAGGCGCGCTGGCGATGCCGCCCTTGTGGCCGTCGTGGGCCTGCGCGGCAAGCGCCGACAGACTGAGGACGACGGCAATGATCGCGGTGACAAATTTCATTTTCTTCTCCATTTTAGTAGGAGTCCTATGTATTTAGAACTCAAAAAACGACGCGCTCGCGCCGTGCCTGAAACACAGCATAACAGCTTTTTGAAATTAATCAAGACTCCTAATCAGTTTATGCTGCAGTGCCGCTAGCTCTGTTTCAATGTTGACGATATAGTCAGTACACAAATCACAACAAAGGAGACAGCATGACCCTCAAACCTTCGTTTGCACTGCTCTGTTTCATCCTGCCCTGTGCGCTGGCACAGGCGGGCAACCACGAATCGGTAGCGGCCCCGGCGCCGGCGGTCGGCGATTCGTGGACCTATCAGTACACCGATGTGTGGAAAGGCGCCAAGGGCAACATCAACCGGCTGGAAGTGGCCGCCATCGACCAGGCCGGCGTGCACATGGAAATCAAGCGCGCCGCCAGCGGCGCCCTGATCAACACCCAGTTGTTCAGCCCGGAAATGAACCCCATCGATCGCGGCGCCATGCATTTCGCGCCCTCGTTCCCGCGCTACGCCTTCCCGCTGGCGCCGGGCAAGGAATGGGCGAGCGAAGTGGTCGGCGACAACAGCAAGGCCGGCAAGCAATGGCGCTACCAGATCAAAGGCAAGGTGCAAGACTGGGAAAAAGTGCGCGTGCCGGCCGGCGAATTTGAAGCCTTGAAAATCGTGATCGACGCGCAGTACGGCGCGGTGGACGGCAGCGCCGGCGGCGGCCGCCTGATCGAGACCGTCTGGTTCGTTCCGGCGCTCAACAACTACGTCAAGCTCGACTACCAGGACAGCGACGCTCAGGGCCGCCTCTACAGCCGCGACAGCTGGGAGCTGACCGCCTACGGCCATAAGACGCCGCCGCTGGCCTCGTCTCGTTGATCCGCTAAGCG
Source organism: Duganella sp. BuS-21 (assembly GCA_041874725.1). Taxonomy (GTDB): domain Bacteria; phylum Pseudomonadota; class Gammaproteobacteria; order Burkholderiales; family Burkholderiaceae_D; genus Rugamonas. The sequence continues at coordinate 5,689,596 of CP097466.1, forward strand.
CTGACCGCGTTTATTTGGTGATTTTCAAAATGGCCGACGCCAGCTTGGAGAAGCATGGCGTCAGGTCGGCCTGGGTGGCCGCGTAGCAGTACACGCCCACCGGCTTGCTGGGACGCGCGCAGCGGGCCGGCGCGTCGACCGCGTTGGCCATGCACTTCAGCGTGTCCTCGCCCTTTTCCTTGTCGGCGCCGGAAGCGGCTTTCAGCTGCGAGCCCAGTCCCAGCGTGAATACATAGATGCCCTCGTCCTGCGATTTGGCCGCCATGGCTTCCACCAGGTTGCGCGCGGCGCGGTTGACGTTCTGGTAGGTGATGGCATTGGTCACCACGCGCGGCGTGGTCGTCACCACCTTGAATTCGCGCGCGGTCACATCATGGCCGTTGTACCAGTCGGGCAAGGAGGTCACGCGGTCCGACAACTGCGCCCTGCGGTCCAGCGACTCGTTGTAGCCGAGATTGTAGGGATTGCATTTGCCGGCCAGCGCGGTGTTGTTGTCGTCCGGGCTGTACAGGCCGGACGGCTCGCCGGAGCCGTCATCATCGGTGGCGATGGTGCCGGCCACGGTGCAGTCGGTGGAATTCTTCCAGTTCAGGTAGGCCGCAAACGAGTTCGGCGCACCGTCCGAGAAGAAGATGATCACGCGCAGGTTGGAGCGGTTCAGGTTGGCCGAGGGCACGCTATTCAGTTGCGCGCGCGCGCGCCACATGCCCTCCGGCGAGGCCGTCGAGCCCTCGAACTTGAGCGCCTTGATGTGCGTCTCCATGCTGGTGCGGTCGAAGCCGCGCAGGGTTGGGCGGATCGCGTCGTCCACTTCCGAGCCGTAGGCGAAATGCACCAGGCCCACCCGGTCCTGGGTCGAATTGAATTGCTTGAGGAAGGTGATGGCCGAACTGCGCACATTGGCGGCGCTGTCGGACAGCGAACCCGAGGTGTCGAGCGTGATCACCATGTCCAGGTCCTTGCGCGTGGTCTGCGTCAGCACGCCCGGCGTCAGCGGACCGCTGAGGTTGCCGCCCAGCAGCGACGCCGGCATGGTGGCCGAGGCCGAGACCGACACCGTGACCTGGCCACCGCTGTAGCTGACCTGGGTGTCGCCCAGCGTGGCGGTCGAGCCCAGGTAGCCGGCCGGGAAGTTGGCGTTGAAGAAGCGCGCCGCCGCCGCCTTGGCGTTGGCGGTCTGGGTGGCCTGGTCACCGCCGAGGCTGGTGGCGCGCGCGCCGGCCAGCGCGGCCGAGTCGGTGGCGGCGTTGAGCTTGGCCTTGATCATGTAGCTCAGGCCGGCGCTGAAGGCCAGCCCGGCCGCCATGATCAGCACCAGCATGCCGATGACGATCAGCGGCAGCACCGCCCCGCGTTGTTTATGTGTGTAGGTAGCCATGATCAGAATATCGACATCGAATAAAGGTTGGGTCCTATGGTCGAGGTGCCCAGCGGCCCGAAGGTGACCGGCGCGAACACCATGTCGAACTTGTAGAATGCTTCGACCACGTAGACCACCTCGCCGTCGGCCAGCTGATTGCTCATCAACGTGGTGGTCGGTGCGTTGCTGCCGGTCGGCACCACGCAGGTGCCGGCCACGCCGCTCGCCCAGTTACCGCAGCTCCACACCTTGCTGGTCGGCGCATAGCCGCTGACGCGGTAGCCGCGATTGTTGACGCTGTCATCCCAGCGGTACTGTTCCAGCACGATGGTGCGGGTGCCGCTGCCGCTGGTCTGTCCCATGATGCGGGTGACGTACAGCATGCCCTGCTTGTTCATGTCCAGCGGCGGCGCCGAGGCCGCCACCTGGCCGATGATGGTCTGGGCGTTCTCCGACAGCTGCAGCTTGCCGCGCGAGGCCAGGTTGGCGCCTTCGCGGCTCAGGTTAATCAAGATCATATTAGCCTGGATGCCGCGCGCCACATCGACCAGGCTGAGGAACAGGATGATGATCACCGGCAGGATCAAGGCCACCTCGACGGCGGCAATGCCGGCCGCGCGGCGGCGCGAACGATATACCGGCTTCATCAGCTACCCCAGCTTTCGTTCTTCATGGTGGCCGCCACCGCGAAGTTCAGCTTGCCATTTTTGAAGAAGGCGCCGATCAGCGGCGTGCGCAAGGTCCAGGTGCAATCGAGGCGGATCACCACGATATCGTCCGGGCCGCCGAACATGGTGCTGGAATAGTTGGCCGAACTGGCATAGGTGGCGCCGTTGACCGAGATCACCGGCGACACCATGTCATACATGCCCGCCGAGCTGTTGCGCATGACGTTGATCATCGCCTGGAAGCGCGCGGGCGTGCTGGAGCTGTCCTGGTCGGTGCGGCCGGTGACGCCGTAGCGCGTGCCTTCGCGCACCGCGTACTGCATGCTCATGGTGGTGAAGAAAATGATGGAAAATTCCAGGATGGCGAACATCAGCAGCAGCACGATCGGCGCCACCAGGGCCATTTCCACCACGGCCGATCCGCCTTGGCGGCGGCGCGAAAAATTAGATACTCTCATGACGTCATATTGGGAATATAAAACAAGGAAATGCGGCGGTGGCGCGTTGCGCGGCACGGCGTAGCGGCGTTCCGGATTCTGATGCAGGCCGGCGGCGTCACGGGATTGGGGTGGCGATGGTTCATTGTAGCGTGATTCAAAAGTTTCGTCTTGTTATTTAAAGTTAACTATAAGTACCGAATAGCAAGCCACGCTGGCGCCCGCGCCGTAGCAACGGAAATACATACTTTACAGGATGCGATTCTATGAGTAGACTCCCCGAATTGCAACTAGTGCAACAAATGTTGACCAGAAATCAAACATTGTTATTCCAACAGCATGCCGCAACCCATTCATGACATCGATACCCCCAAGGGACGCAACGGCGATGTGGCCGGCGCTTCGATGGTGTTTGTCATGCGCCTGCTGCTGGCGCTGTCCGCCCTGCTGACGCTGTCGATCGCTCCGGGCGACCTCGGCAACGCTGGCGTGCAGGGCGCGCTATCGTGGATGATCTTCAGCGCCTACCTGGCCCACAGCATCACGCTGTTGGTGGCGGCGCGGCGCCACGGCAATCCCTTCTGGCACGGCAAGCTGGTGTATTGGCTGGACCTGGGCTGGTACGGCCTGATGGTGTATTGCAGCGGCGGCAGCAACAGCTTCTTCTTCCCCTTCTTTTTCTTCGTGATCCTGACCGCCTCGTTCCAATGGGGCTTCGACGAGGGCGCGCGCATCACGCTGGCCTCGGCGCTGGTGCTGGCGCTGGCCACCTGGCTGGCCGACCAGGGCGCCAACCACGCCAACCTGCTGCTGCGCACCACCTTCCTGCTGGCGCTCGGCTACATGATTTCCTATTGGGGCGGACTGGGCCTGACCCAGCGCCGCCGCCTCAACCTGCTGCGCCGGGTCAGCCAGCTGTCCAATCCGCGCTTCGGGGTCGACCAGACCATCGGCTCGATGCTGCAGCAGACCGGCCGCTTTTATCACGCCAGCAACTGCCTGCTGCTGATGCGCGGCGGCGCCGACGAGTTGTGGCAGCTGCACTCGGCCACGGCGGACAAGGTGACACTGTCGCATTTATCCGACGCCGCCGCCGCCCCGCTGCTGGCGTTCTCCCCCAAGATGCTGGTGCAATATGCCCAGCCGCTGCACCCGCGCCTGCCGCGCACGGCCGAGACGCGCCAGCGCGCGGCCGGCCAGGCGCGCTGGGAAGCGCTGCCGCCCGAGCAACTGGTGCACCTGGTCGACCTGCTCGACGCCAGCTCCCTGATCAGCGTGCCGCTGCCGCTGCGCAAGGGCGAAGGCCGGCTGTACGTGGTCTCCGGGGCCGACCGCCTGACCCGCGGCGACGCCGCCTTCCTGTACCAGCTGGCCACCCAGTTCTTCCCGGTGATCGAAAACATCGTGCTGCTCGACCGGCTGGCGTCCGACGCCGCCTTCCGCGAGCGGCAGAAAATCGCCCGCGACTTGCACGACACCACGATCCAGCCCTACATCGGCCTGCGCCATGGCATCGCCGCGATCCGCCAATCGGTGCAAACAGAGCACCCATGTGCGGCGGAACTCGATAAACTACTGGACATGACGAGCCAGGTCATCACCGACATGCGCGCCTTCGCCAAGACCGTGCGGGAAGGCGCGGCGCGGCAGGAGACCGAGTTGCTGGTGGCTTTGCGCCGCCAGGCCACGCAAGTGCGCGAATTCTACGGCCTGACCATCAGCATCGAGGCGGCCGAGGATTTCCGCCTGAGCGACCGCCTGGCGGCCGAGGTGTTCCAGATCGTCAACGAAGGCATGAGCAACATCCGCAAGCATACCCGTGCGCGCAACGGCCGCATTCACCTCAACAATGTGGATGAGCAGTTGCACATACGGATTGAAAATGAAACCCCGGAAGGTCCACCGGCCCAATTCCTGCCAGGATCGATCGCCGAGCGCACCACCGCGCTCGGCGGCACGATCGAGATAGGCCAGACGGCGCAAGGCGCGACCACTGTCCATATCGCCATTCCGGTCTGAGTCCTGAAAGAGAAATGACCACTACCGACACCAACACGCCGATCCGCATCATGCTGGTCGACGACCACAAGACCATGTTGTGGGGGCTGGAAAAACTGATCGAAGGCGCCGGCGCGGCCCTGACTCTGGTCGGCACCGCCCACAACAATGAGAGCGCGCTGCGCGAAGGTGCCCGCCTGCGTCCCGACCTGATCGTGCTCGACCTCGATCTCGAAGGCCGCAGCTCGATCGAAATCCTGCCGCAGCTGCTGCAGGACAGCGGCGCGCGCGTGCTGATCCTCAGCGGCAACCGCGACCAGGCCCTGCTGGCGCAAGCGGTCAAGCTCGGCGCGCGCGGCGTGGTCAGCAAGGAAGCGCCGGCCGAAGTGCTATTGCAGGCCATCGAGCGCGTGCGCGCCGGCGAGATGCACCTGGACGCCAGCCTGATGGGCGCGTTGCTGGGCCAGAGCGCACCGGCCAAGGCCGATCCCGAAGCGCAACGCATCGCTTCGCTCACGCCGAAGGAGCGCAAGATCGTCGCCACCGTGGTCGAGAGCAACGGCGCGGCCAACAAGGAACTGGCGGCCAAGCTGTTCATCGCCGAGCCGACGCTGCGCAACAACCTCACCTCCATCTATCAAAAACTGGGCGTGGCCAACCGCCTGGAACTGTACGTCTACGCCACCCGCCACGGGCTGCAGTAAGACCAACCGGCGCGGCGCGTGACAAATGTCACGCCGCCGCCGCTGAAAATCGTGACCTCCCTCCTCCCCACAAAGTGACATCCGTCCGCTGCGCCGCCGCCGTGCCTTCCGTAGAATTCAATACATCAGCAGCGTTGTTGTAACGGCTGAACCGGCAACGGAACCCCAACACAAAGGAGCATGAGAATGCGGATTTCAACAAGGAAGGCCAACCGCGCATACCGTCTGATCGGTCGAGCGCAAGGCGCCACCTTGATGGAGTATGCGCTCCTCGTGGCCCTCGGGTCGGTGATCATCATCATCGCGCTGCTCGCTTTTTTTAGGACCTAAAACCTGAGCCCAGTTTTAGTTGAATTGACGATGTAAAACGACATTTAACGCACATATCCAAGGAAACTATAATGAACGCCATCAAAAACTTCATCGCCGACGAATCCGGTATCACCGCCATCGAATACGCACTGATGGCAGCCGCCATCGGCGGCATCATCACCGTCGCCTTCACCGGCCTGGGCAATGGCATCAAGACCAAGATCAACGCCATCATCACCAGCCTCGGCGGCACCACCGTTTAAGCGCGGCGCACACCCTGCACACCGATACCCCCCCCTACACAAGCACAAGGACACCATCATGAACGCCATCAAAAACTTCATCGCCGACGAATCCGGTATCACCGCCATTGAATACGCACTGATGGCAGCCGCCATCGGCGGCATCATCACCGTCGCCTTCACCGGCCTGGGCAACGGCATCAAGACCAAGATCAACGCCATCATCACCAGCCTCGGCGGCACCACGGTTTAAACGCAGTAGCAGTAATCGTAGTACCCCTACTTGAGCGGATCGCATAGGCGGTCCGTTTTTTTTGTTCATCACGGTTAGACGGGCATAGCCTGGGCATGATGGGCTTGACCTTGCTTGTGGCGTTAAAAGCACGCGGCACCAACCCACCCCGCACACCGCTGCGGCCAGGGTCACCCCGCAGGGTCTGCTCCTTTCGCTTGGGGTACTTTGAACAACGACTGTTGAATCGACAACGAGTATTCATCCTGAGTACCCCGTGCAGACCCGTTTTTTTGCTGCGGAACGTGACAAATGTCACCGCACAAAGTGACATCTGTCGGATGCAGCGCCGGCCGCCCTTCCGTAGACTTCATTTCATCAGCAGCACCTAAAACCCGAACCCCGTTTTAGTTGAATTGACGATGTAAGCAAATCCCCCACATACTCAAGGAAACTATCATGAACGCTATCAAAAACTTCATCAACGACGAATCGGGCATCACCGCTATCGAATACGCACTGATGGCAGCCGCCATCGGCGGCATCATCACCGTCGCCTTCACCGGCTTGGGCAATGGCATCAAGACCAAGATCAACGCCATCATCACCAGCCTCGGCGGCACCACGGTTTAAACGCAGTAGTCGTAATCGTAGTAGTACCCCTACTTAGTACCCCTACTTGAGCGGATCGCATCAGCGGTCCGTTTTTTTTTGCCGCCAGCCGTGACAAATGTCACGCCCGGCCGCCGCAAGATCATGACATTGCTCCTTGCCATAAATGACATCTGTCCGATGTGGCAAGCGCGGCCATTGCTTAATATTCAATTTCATTAATTTGATAAGCAAGGGAGCCCATGAACGCCATCACCAACTTCATCAACGACGAATCCGGTATCACCGCAATCGAATATGCCCTGATGGCAGCCGCCCTCGGCGCCATCATCACGGTCGCTTTCACCGGCCTGGGCGACGGGATCAAAAGCAAGATCAACGAGATCATCGACAGCCTCGGCGGCACCAAGGTCTAAGCGTCACGAGCACAACTGCGTTACCATCAGCCATCGCCATACTCTGCGCCACGCCATGACCCAACTACCTTTGATTCTGCTGTGTTCCCTGCTGGCCTTGGCGGTCTGGAGCGACGTGCGCACGCGCCGCATTCCGAACGGCCTGGTGTTCGGCGGCGCGCTGCTGGGCCTGGTGCTGAATGCGCTCTACGCGCCGGGCGACGGCTTGTTCATCGCCCCGTTCGGCGGCCTCGGTCTGCTGTGGGCGCTGGCCGGCCTGGGCGCCGGCCTGGCGCTGCTGCTGCCGATGTACATCCTGCGCACGCTGGGCGCCGGCGACGTCAAGATGATGGCGATGGTGGGCGCCTTTGTCGGTCCGCAAGCGGTGATCGGCTGCACCGTCATGACCTTGCTGGCCGGCGGCGTGCTGGCGCTGGCGGTGGCGGCGGCCAGCGGCCGCCTGCGCCCCTTGCTGCGCAACACCTACCAGATGGGCCTGCATGCCTTCTTCCGCAGCCTGGGCGGCGAACGGATGCAGATCGAGGCGCCTGCCGAGGCCAGCGGCCGGCTGCCCTACGCCGTGGCGATCGCGGCCGGCACCCTGCCTTACCTGATCTACGGCGCCGCGACCGGGCGGTCGCTGTTTGACGTTTTTTTACAACACTAAGTTTGTATATGCCCGTGACCAGCTGTAACGATATAATTGTCCTGCCGACAAGATTCCTGACGGCTGACGATCAAGGACGCTATGCAAGCTGAGCCGGGCCCCACCACTGCCATCGCGGATTCCAGCGCACCGGCCGGTGCGCGCGCGCCGCGCAGCGTCGAGGAAACCGGCCTGTCGTTCTTGTTCCTCACCGAACTTGTGCTCAAAGTCCTGTTCCAACGCGGCCAGGTGCGGCTGCCGGAACTGGCCGCCCACATCAAATTGAGCGTCAGCGTGATCACGCCGCTGGTGACCTTCCTGCGCAACGAAAAACTGTGCGAAGTCACCCGCAGCGGCCACAGCGGCACCGACGCCGACCTCACCTACCACCTGACCGATGCCGGCGCGCTGCGCGCCACCGCCTGCCTGAACCGCAACGCCTACGCCGGACCGGCGCCGGTCACGCTGGTCGCCTACGTGGCGCAGGTGGCGGCGCAAAGCGTGCGCCACTTGCACGTCACGCGCGCTGACGTCGGCCACGCCTTCAGCGACGTGGTCGCCAGCCAGAGCGTGCTCGACCAGATGGGTGCGGCCATGAACTCGGGCCGCGCCATGTTCATTTACGGCCAGGCCGGCAGCGGCAAGACCTTCCTGGCCGAACGCCTGTGCGGCCTGCTGCACGGCGCCATCGCCGTACCCTACGCCATCATGATCGACGCCGAGGTGGTGCCGTTCTACGACCCGGTGCAGCACCAGCCGGCCGCCGGCGCGGCAGAGGCCGCCGCCGACAGCAGCGAGGCGGCGCAGATCGAACTGGGCGACCGCAACCGCACGCTCGATGCGCGCTGGGTGCGCGGGCTGCAGCGGCCGACGGCGCTGACCGGCGGCGAGCTGACGCTGGAAATGCTGGACCTGCGCTTCGACGCCAATACCCGCCTGTACCAGGCGCCTCCTCATTTGAAAGCCAACAACGGCATCTTCATCATCGACGACCTCGGACGGCAGCGTTGCTCGCCGCTGGAGTTGATGAACCGCTGGATCGTGCCGATGGACCGTGGCGTCGATTATCTTTCGTTGCACACAGGACTGGTTTTTCAAGTGCCTTTTGATGTGGTCGTGGTATTCTCGTCGAACTTTCTACCCGAACGATTATCCGACGGCGCCTTCCTGCGCCGCCTGGGTTACAAGATAGAAGTCCCGCCCCAAACCCAGGCGGAATATGAGCTGCTGTTCCGTCAGGCCTGCACGCAGTACGGCATGGCGTTCGACGCCGACGCCTTCGCGTATCTGCTGAACGAACACCACGCCAAGGACCAGACGCCGTTGCTCGCCTGCTACCCGCGCGACCTGATACGCCAGGTGCGCGATCTGGCGCGCTACGAAAACACGCCGCCGAGACTCGACCAGCGCTCGCTCGACTGGGCCTGGCAGAATTATTTCGCCGGCGCCGGGGCACGCCGCGTGGCGGCCGACCAGCAGAAAAAAGAGCGCGAACGACGCGACACCAACACAACGGGCTAACCGGGAAAGTACAGCATGAGAAATACGCGGGCCTTGACAATGATCGCCGTGGCACTGGTGATGGCGATGGCCGCCGTGGTACTGGCGGCGCAGTGGATCGTCGGCCAGTCGGCCAGCAACAGCAACAAGGTGGCGGTGGCGCTGCTCGACATCAGCATGGGCGCGCGCATCACGCCGGAACTGGTGCACATGGTCGACTGGCCGTCGAACTCGGTGCCGCCCGGCGCCCTGCTCGACCTCAAGTCGGCCGACGGCCGCATCACCCGCGCCAACATCCAGCGCGGCGAACCGATCATGGAAGGCAAGCTGGCGCCGGCCGGCACCACCGGCGGCCTGTCGGCCGTGGTGGCGGCCGGCAAGCGCGCGATGACGGTGCGCGTCAACGACGTGGTGGGCGTGGCCGGCTTCGCGCTGCCGGGCAACTTCGTCGACATCCTGGTCAACACGCAAAGCGACTTCCATGGCGATAGCGCGCCGCGCGAACAAGCCATCTCCAAGATCGTACTCGAACGCATTCTGGTGCTGGCCATCGCCCAGGAATCCAACCGCGACGATACCAAGCCGAAAGTGGTCAACGCCGTGACCCTGGAACTGACGCCGGAACAGGTCGAAAAGCTCGACCTGGCGCGCAGCGTCGGCACCCTGTCGCTGGTGCTGCGCAACCAGATCGACCCGGCCAGCGCCAACACCGAGGGCGCCACCAAGAGCTCGCTGCTGGACGACGGCAGGACGCCGCGCCAGGCGCCAGCGCCGGCGCCGGTGGCCGCCGCGCCGGTCGCGCCCACGCCGGCGCCACGGCCGCACCCGCCGCGCGAACCGCAGGGCGACAAAATCGAAGTGATCAAGGGCCTGGACCGCAGCTCGCAACAATTTTAAAGATAACCAGAGAGACCGATTGATGACCGTACTCCATCCCGCCGCCCTCGGCGCCCTGCTGCTCACCACGCTGGCGCTGTCGCCGGCACAGGCCGCCGCCGTCAAGGCCCCTGTGGCTGCGCCGGGGCAGGCTTCCAGCGTCGAGCTGGCCGCCCAGATCACCCTGTCCGAAGGCAAGTCGACCCTGATGCACCTGCCGTTCCCGGCCGCCCGCCTGGCGGTCGGCAACGCCCGCGTGGCCGACGTCATCCTGATCAATCCGAGCGAGGTCTATATGCTGGGCAAGTCGACCGGCGCCACCAACCTGATCGTCTGGAACAAGGCCAACCAGGCCACCGTCATCGACATCGTGGTCGGCCTCGACACGGTGGCGCTGCGCCAGCAATTCGACCAGCTGTTCCCGACCGAAAAAGATATCCGCATCACCGTCTCCGGCGGCGCCGTGATCCTGACCGGCACCGTGGCCGACTCGGTGCGCGCCGCGCAGATCGTCTCGGTGACCAGCGCCTACCTGCAACGCAACAGCAGCAACAATGCCGGCGCCGGCGGCGCGGCACCAGCTGCGGCGGCGGCGGCCCCGGCCACCGGCGCAGCACCGGCGGCGGCCGATCCGATGGCCGCGCTCGGCCAGGGCCAGGCCGCCGGCCGCGTAATCAATATGCTGTCGGTGGCGGCGCCGCAGCAGGTGATGCTGGAAGTGCGCATCGCCGAAATCTCCAAGACTCTGGTCGACCAGCTCGGCGCCAGCGTCGGCCTGGTCGGCTCCAGCGGCAGCTGGACTTACACGCTGCTGTCGAACCTATTGAGTGGCAATCCCAACAAACTCGACGCCTTCAACAACCGCAACGGCAAGTTCGCCACCTTGGACGCGCAAAAGAACGACGGCCTGGTGAAGATTCTGGCCGAGCCGACCGTGATGGCGATCAGCGGCCAGGAGGCCAGCTTCCTGGCTGGCGGCAAGATCTTCATCCCGGTCTCGCAGGACACCACCAGCGGCGTGCCGCGCGTGACGCTGGAGGAAAAAGAATTCGGCGTGGCCGTCAAGTTCACTCCGACCGTGCTGGAAAACGGCCGCATCAACCTGCGCGTGGCGCCCGAGGTCTCCGAACTGAACCGGGAAGGCATCGGCATCACCGCCAGCGGCACCACCTCGACTGCCGTGCTGCCCTCGTTTACCACGCGCCGCGCCAGCACCACGGTGCAGCTGTACGACGGCCAGAGCTTCGCTATTGGCGGCCTGATCAAGAACAACGTCACCACCAGCATCAAGGCCTTCCCCGGCCTCGGCGAAATCCCTGTGCTGGGTGCGCTGTTCCGCAGCAGCGATTTCCAGAGCGACCGTACCGAGCTGGTGTTCATCGTCACGCCGCACCTGGCGCGGCCGCTGCCGCCCGACCACAAGTTGCCGACCGACGATTACACGCCGCCGAACCGCAGCGACTTCTTCTTGCGCGGCAAGATGGAAGGCCGTGCGCCAGCCGCACCGGCCGCAGCGGCCACGCCGGCACAATAGGAGCGCCCATGCACACGACTTTACTTTCCCGTGCTGTCCTGCTGGCGCTGGCGCTGGCTTGCCTGGGCGGCTGCGCGCAAAGCCCGCGCGTCGATCAGCAGTTCGGCAGCAGCGTGCGGCTGGCGCTGGCCCAGCAGACGCTGAATCCACAGGCGCGCAACAACCGCAGCCCGGTCAACGGCCTGGACGCCCAGGCCGCCAAGAGCGTGTACGACAACTACCAGCGCTCCTACGCCACCCCGGAACAGCAGCAAAACAACTTCACCATCGGCGTCGGCAAGTAGTGCCGCCCCGCCCAATCACGAGTTTGCAGGGACCAAATTGAAGATAGCCGTCATTTCACGCGATGAGCGACACCTGGCCGAACTGATGCGCATGCTGCGCGCACGCTCGCCGTCCGACGAGATCGACCACCTGGTGGGCGGCGTGGCGCGCGCCGCCACCCTGACCGACGAGCAGCTGCCCGATGTGCTGATCCTCGACCGCCCATCGCGCGAGGATGGCGACCTCGACAACCTGGAACGCTTCTCGGCGCAGTACCCGCGCATCGCCTGCGTGGCGCTGTGCATCGAGCGCGATGCGGAGTTCCTGATGCAGGCCATGCGAGCCGGCGTGCGCGAAGTGCTGCCATCGCCGGCCACCAGCGCCACCCTGTATCCGGCCCTGGAGCGCATCGGCGACAAGCTCGAGCGGCGCGGCCAGATCAGCGGCAAGGTGCTGGCCTTTATTTCCTGCAAGGGCGGCAGCGGCGCCACCTTCCTGGCCACCAACCTCGGCTACGCGCTGGCCGCCAGCGGCAAGCAGAAGGTGGCGTTGATCGACATGAACCTGCAGTTCGGCGACGCCTCGCTGTTCGTCTCCGACCACAAGCCGCTGGCCACGCTCAGCGACGTGGCCCAGCAGATCCACCGGCTCGATCCGTCCTTCCTCAGCTCCAGCATGTTGAGCGTGACGCCCAACTACGGCGTGCTGGCGGCGCCATCCGATCCGGCCCACGCCAACGACGTCAAGCCCGACCATATCGACGCCATCCTCAAGCTGGCGCGCCGCCACTACGATTTTATTCTGCTCGACGTCGGCCGCAGCCTGGACGCGGTCAGCATCCGCGCGCTCGACCATGCCGACCATATCTACCCGATCCTGCAGACCACGCTGCCGTATATCCGCGACGGCAAGCGCCTGCTCAACGTGTTCCGCTCGCTTGAATACGGCAAGGAAAAGATCCACTTGGTGGTCAACCGCCACGACAAGGGCGGCGAGATCCGCCTGAAGGACCTCGAAGGCGCCTTCGACGCCGAGGTCAACATCACCATCCCCAATCATTACGACGCCGCCGCCGCCTCGGTCAACCAGGGCGTGCCGGTGCTGCAGCTGTACCCGACCAGCCAGCTGAGCCTGGCGCTGGCGGGGCTGGCGCGCAGCCTCACCGGCGAAACGGCGCCCGAGGCGCAGGGCGGCGGCTGGCTGTCCAGGCTGCTGCCGCGCAAATAAGGACTGAATCATGAGCACTCCGATTTCATTGCGGGAACGACTGGAGAGCGGCGAAGCGCGCGGCTCCGGCCAGCGCGTCACCGGTATCGACAACCGCGCCTACCAGAAACTCAAGCAGCGCCTGCACGCGGCGCTGCTCGACCGCGTCGACCTGGAAAGCATGCAGCGCCTGACGCAAGACCAGATCCGCGTTGAACTGCGCAACCTGGTCGAAAAGCTGCTGGAGGAAGACTCGGTGGTCATCAACGACGCCGAACGCAAGACCCTGACGCGCGACATCCAGAACGAGATGCTGGGCTTCGGCCCGCTCGAACCGTTGCTGGAAGACCCCACCGTGTCCGATATCCTGGTCAACACCTACCGCCAGATCTACGTCGAGCGGCGCGGCAAGCTGGAGCTGACCGACGTCACCTTCAGCGACGACGCCCACCTGATGAAGATCATCGACAAGATCGTCTCGCGCGTCGGCCGCCGCATCGATGAATCGAGCCCGATGGTCGACGCCCGCCTGCCGGACGGCTCGCGCGTCAACGCCATCATCCCGCCGCTGGCCATCGACGGCCCGATCATGTCGATCCGGCGCTTTTCCGCCGACCCGCTGCGCCTGGCCGACCTGGTGGCCTACGGCTCGATGACGGCCGACATGGCCGAGGTGCTGCAAGGCCTGGGCAAGGCCAAGGTCAACATCCTGATCTCGGGCGGTACCGGCTCCGGCAAGACCACCATGCTGAACGTGATCTCCGGCTTCATCGGCCGCACCGAGCGCATCGTCACGGTGGAAGACGCGGCCGAGCTGCAACTGCAACAGCCGCACGTGGTGCGGCTGGAAACCCGCCCCGCCAACATCGAGGGCAAGGGCGAAGTGTCGCAGCGCGCGCTGGTGCGCAATGCGCTGCGGATGCGGCCCGACCGCATCATCCTGGGCGAGGTGCGCGGCGCCGAGGCGCTCGACATGCTGGGCGCCATGAACACCGGCCACGAAGGCTCGATGGCCACCATCCACGCCAACACCCCGCGCGATGCGCTGACCCGCCTGGAAAACATGATCAGCATGGCGGCCGCCAACCTGCCGACCAAGGCCATGCGCCAGCAGATCAGTTCGGCGGTCGGCGTGGTGGTGCAGGTCTCGCGCCTGACCGACGGCAAGCGCAAGGTGATGTCGATCCAGGAAGTGACCGGCATGGAGGGCGAGATGATCACCATGCAGGAAATCTTCACCTTCAAGCAGACCGGGCTGGCGGACGACGGCACCGTGCTGGGCCACCACACCTCGAGCGGCGTGCGGCCGCGCTTCATCGAGCGCCTGCGTAATTTCGGCATCACGGTATCGGCCACTGTGTTCGATCCGGTCACCCGCTAAGCCATCATGGATATCCGACTGATCCTGTTCGGCCTGCTGATCTTCGGCGCCGTCACGCTGCTGGTGTGGGGCGCCTACAGCGGCTGGAACAATACCCGAGGACCGGAAGCGGAACGGGTGGCGCGCCGCCTGCGCAACGCCATCGGCGACAGCGGCAGCGAGTTGGCAGTGTCGATCACCAAGGAACGCCTGCTGAGCCGCGATCCCGGCCTGCAGAAACTGCTGCTGCGCGTGCCCGGCATCATGCGCCTGGACCGGCTGCTGTTGCAAACCGGGCGCAGCATGAACGCCTCCCAGCTGAGCGCGCTGATGCTGGGCTGCTGGCTGGGCGGCATGGTGGTGTTTGCCGGCGTGCCGCTGCCCTTCCTGGGGCGCGTGCTGCTGGCGCTGTCCTGCGCCACGCTGCCGCTGCTGGAAGCCAACCGCGCCAAGCAACGGCGCCTGATCAAGATCGAATCGATGCTGCCCGATGCGCTCGACATGATGAGCCGCGCCATGCGCGCCGGCCATGCTTTCCCCACGGCGCTGAAGATGGTCGGCGACGAGTTGCCCGATCCACTCGGCGGCGAGTTCCGCGCCGTGTTCGACGAGGTCAACTTCGGCGTGTCGATGCCCGATGCGCTGTCCAACCTTGCCACGCGCGTGCCGAGCACCGACTTGCGCTACTTCGTCATCGCCGTGCTGATCCAGCGCGAGACGGGCGGCAACCTGACCGACCTCTTGACCTCGATCAGCGCCATCATCCGCGACCGCCTCAAGCTGCTGGGCCAGGTCAAGGTGATGAGCGCCGAGGGCCGCATGTCGGCTTGGGTGCTGGGCTCGCTACCATTCCTGGTGGGAGGCGCCATCGCGGTATTCGCGCCGGAATCGCTGATGCCTTTGTTTACCGATCCGATGGGCCGCATGATGCTGTATGTATCGGGCGGCTTGATGGTGGTCGGCTTCTTCGCGATCCGCAACATTACCCAGGTCCGGGTCTAGGGAGCGCCGATGTCAACCATACAAATCCTGTTCCTGGTGGTGCTGTTCGTGATGGTGTTCGGCGGCGTGCTGCTGGCGATCCGGCTGCTGACCGCCAATCCGCTGAAGGACCGCCTTGAGGCGCTGGAAGAACGCAGCATGGTCACGCGCAACAGCATGGCGTGGGTGGACACCGTGGTCAACCTGGCTGCGCCGCTGGCCAAGCTGTCGGTGCCGACCGAGGGCTGGGAAGGCTCGCCGGTGCGCATGCGCTTCATCAACGCCGGCTGGCGCAACACCTCCGCGCCGGGCCTGTTCTACGCCGGCAAGACCGTGCTGGCGCTGCTGCTGCCGCTGCTGGTGTTCCTGTACCTCAGCAGCCGTCCGGTGAGCGAAGGCGATAACAAGGTGCTCTGGATGATCGTCACCGCCAGCCTCGGCTACTACCTGCCCAACCTGGTGCTGAACCACGTGGTCAAGCAGCGCCAGCGCGACATCTTTGAAAGCTTCCCCGACGCGCTGGACCTGATGACGGTATGCGTCGAGGCCGGGCTGGCGATGGACGCGGCGCTGGCGCGCGTGGCCAACGAGATCGGCCTGAAAAGCCTGGTGCTGGCCGAGGAGCTGCAACTGGTGACGCTGGAACTGCGCGCCGGCAGCGCCAAGGACAAGGCCTTGCGCAACCTGGCGCTGCGCACCGGTGTGGAGGATGTCGATGCGCTGGTCACGCTGCTGATCCAGGCCGACCGCTTCGGCACCAGCATTGCCGATTCGCTGCGGGTGCAGTCCGACCAGCTGCGCGTCAAACGCCGCCAGCGCGCCGAGGAGCAGGCCGCCAAGGTTTCGCTCAAGCTGCTGTTCCCGCTGATCTTCTTCATTTTTCCCAGCCTGTTCGTGGTGCTGCTGGGACCGGCGGCGCTGAGCCTGTATCGCAACGTACTGGCTACGACGCCGGGAGGATGAACACATGTACCGTCTGACCGCCACTCCAGTCCTGCTGGCCGCCTGCCTGCTGCAAGCGTGCAGCCATACGCCGCCGGCGCCGCTGGCGGTAACGCCGCTGCTGCGCATCGACGACGCCCGCGCCGCGCTGACGCAACAGCGCCTGGCGCAACGGCAGCAGCCGGCAGCGCAGTCGGCCGCACCACTACCGCAACTGCCGCCGCAACTGCCGCCGCAACCGGCGCCTATGACCGCCACACTGCCGGTGACGCCGTCGCGCATGGAGATCGTCCAGCTGGGGCCGAACGAATTCCGCCTGCAATACCGCCAGCCTGCCGCCGATGTGGCCGATGTCGCGGCAGCGGACGAGCGCATCCAGATCGTCAACGGCAACGGTGTGCGCGGCATGGGCGAGCGCGTGCGGCGCCTGCTGGCGCGCCACGGCATGGGCGAGGCCCGCGTGGTGAACCAGCGCGGCCACTACCAGCGCACCACCATCATCGAATACCTGCCAGGCCAGCAGACCCGCGCCAACGCCATGCTGGCGGCGCTGCAAGGCCACGCCACCCTGCTGCCGGCGCGCGCGTTGCCCGACGGCCTGACGCTGCGGCTGGTGCTCGGCCGCGACCACGCCGCCCGCCTGGCCAGCCTCGGCGATGCGCCGGTGACCGGCGCAGCCGCCCTGCTGGCGGTGCTGGACAGCGCGGCCGTACCTCATTTCAACCAGGAGTAACCATGTTCAGAAACAAGCAGCCCCAGGGATGGGTGCATCAGATCGCCAGCGTACTACTGGCAGCCGTGTGCGTTGCCGCGCTGACCGCCTGCGGCGGCGGCGGTGGCGGCTCATCCGGCTCGTGCACCGTCATCGATCCCTCGCGCGACCCCAACCTGCCGGGCTGCAGCACCAGCACGCCGGTCACCGGCTCGCCGAGCCTGGCACTGCAGATGATCGACCCTGGCGGCATTGCCACCAACGTGGTTGCCGTCGACCGCCCGGCCACGCTGCTGGTGACGGTGAAGACCAGCGCCAACGCCATCGCCGCCAATACCCTGGTCAGCTTCAGCACCAGTGACCGCAGCGCGACCTTCGTCCCCGCCGCTGCGACCGCCCTGACGGATGGCACCGGCGTCGCACGCATCACGCTGCCGGTGGGCACCGTCTCGGGCGCCTACACCGTGACCGCCAGCGTCACGCTGGACGGCAAGACCGCCTCTGCCAGCGTGAATTACGTCATCAACTTGCCGCCGGCGCCGAGCAACGGCCTGACGCTGCTGCTGAACGACCAGAACGGCGCGCAGACCACCAGCATCACCCCGACCAAGCCGGGCAGCCTGGCCGCCACCGTGCGCGACAGCACCGGCGCGGTGGTCGCCAACACCGTGGTGACGTTCACCACCACCGACCGTAGCACGGTGCTGGTGCCGGCTGTCGGCACCGCGCTCAGCAACGCTGCGGGTGTGGCTCAGGTCGCTTTGCCGGCCGGCACCCAGGCCGGTGGCTTTACCGCCACCGCCAGCGCTACTGTTGGCGGCAAGGCAACGTCCGCCAGTACCAGCTATCTGGTGACTTTGCCGCTCGGTCCGACGGCTCCGGTGCCGACGCTGACATTGGCGCTCACCGCCGCCGGCGGCGCCAGCACCAACGATATCGCGCCCGATCGTCCCGGCACCCTGCTGGCCGTGGTCAAGGATAGCGCCGGCGCGCCGGTGCAAAACGCCCTGGTCTCCTTCATCACCAACGACAAGAGCGGTATGTTGACGCCGAGCACCGGCAGCGTGCTGACCAACGCCAGCGGCCAGGCCGTCGCCATCCTGAACGCGGGCACGACCACCAGCGGCTACACCGTCAGCGCCAGTTCCAGCGTCGGCGGTGTCGCCGTTGCCGCCGCGCTCAACTATGCCGTCACCCTGCCGACCTTGACGCTCAGCGCTCCGGTGGTCAACCCGACCACGCTGGCAGCAGGCGGCACCGCCAGCCTGGCCGTCACCGTGTTCAGCGGCGGCGTGCCCTACACCCCCGCCCAGCAGGTCAGCTTCAGCTCCCCTTGCGTGGCGAACGGCAAGGCGCGCATCGCCTCGCCGGTCATTACCGTCAACGGCGTGGCCGGCACCTCGTACACCGACCTCGGCTGCGGCGGCGTCGATCAGATCACCGCCTCGACCACCTATAACGGCATCGTCAGCAGCAGTACTGCCAATCTGACGGTGCAGTTGGCTGCCGCCGGCCAGTTGGCATTTGTTTCCGCGCTGCCGCAGAACATCGCCCTCAAAGGCACCGGCGGCGCCGGCCGCCAAGAGAGCTCGACCGTGACCTTCAAGGTCATGGACCGCAACGGCAATCCGGTCTCCGGCCAAGCCGTCAACTTTGCGCTCGACACCAACGCCGGCGGCCTGACCCTCAACCCGGCCAGTGCCACCTCCGGCGCCAACGGCCTGGTCACCACCACGGTGGCGTCCGGCACCGTCAACACGCCGGTACGCGTTACCGCCAACCTGCCGGGTACCACGCTGAGCTCCCTGTCCGACCAGTTGGTGGTGTCCACCGGCGTGCCGGAACAGAACAGCTTCACGCTGAGCGCGGTGATCCGCAACGTCGAAGGCGGCCAGTTCAACGGCTGCCCGGCGCCAAGCGGCACCATCGTCACTGCGCGCCTGGCCGACCACTTCCACAATCCGGCGCCGGACGGCACCGCCGTCAGCTTCACCGCCGAAGGCGGCAGCATCGACGCCTCCTGCCTGACCGGCCTGAGCCAGACCACGCTGACCGACGGTACCGTCATTACGCAAAAGGGCATACCGGGCGAATGCACGGTGCGCTACTGCGCCGGCAATCCTCGTCCTGCCGACGGCCGCATCACCGTACTGGCCTACGCCCTCGGCGAGGAGAGCTTTACCGACAGCAACGGCAACAACCGCTACGACGCCGGCGAGCCGTTTGCCGACCTGGGCGAGCCATTCCGCAACGACCGCGCCGTCACCGACGTCAACGCCAACGGCGGCAACGACATCTGGGCTACCGGCAATGCGACGCGCGTGGACGGCGAGCAGTACATCGATTCCAACGGCGGCGGCAGCTGGAACGCCACCGGCAACACTGTCTACAACGGCGTGCTGCAGACCGTGCCCAACATCAGCAACGTCAACACCGTACACGTGCGCCAGAGCATGGTGATGGTGCTGTCGAACAGCGCTGCCGCCATCTCGCTGCTGGAGCAGGCGCCGTCCGGGCTGGCGCTGTCGCACTGCACCTCGGGCACCCCGTTCGTCAACGACAGCCGGACTTTCCACTTCGCCATCCGCGACAGCAATTCGACCGTGTTTGCCAACAACCGCATGGCCGCCCACCCCGCTGATCCGCTGTGGAACTTCGATCGTCCGGGCAATCCGCTGCCGGCCGGCACCCAGATCACGTTCAGCACATCGAACGGCATCCTGGGCAGCACCTTTAGCTATACGGTGCCGAACACGGCGGCGGTCGATTCCAGCGCCTGGGTCTACACGGTGCAGTTGGCCAGCGATGCCAGCCAGGCCGTCGACACCTTGCGCTGCTCCAATGCCGTGAGCACAGGTGCGCTGACCATCACCGTCACCACGCCCAACGGCACCAGCACCACGGCCAGCTTCCCGGTCACCGACTGATGTGGACAGCCGGCCTTCCCCCTACGCCGACGGCCGCCTGCACGCGCGGCCCGACGTGCTGCGGCAGTTGGCGCAACAGCGTCAGCGGCCGCTGGAGGCGGGCACCCATGCGCTATCTTTCGCCGACGGCCGCAAGGCCGTGTTGCACGTGCCGCCGCACGCCGACCAGCCGGGCCGCCTGCTGCACCTGGTGCTGTGGCTGCACGGCGCCGCCGGCCAGCATGGCGGCGGCGACCACATCGCGCTGGCGCACGCGGTACGCCACGGCGCGCTGCTGCTGATTCCCGAAGCGCACGACACCAGCTGGGATTTCCTGCGCGGCGGCTACGGCCCCGACCTGGCCTTCATTGACCGCGCGCTGCTGTGGACCATGCAGCGCTACCAGGTGGACGAACAGGCCATGGCGATCGCCGGCTTTTCCGACGGTGCTTCCTACGCGCTGTCGGTGGGGCTGATGAATGGTCATCTGTTCAGCGACATCCTGGCGTTTTCACCGGGCTTCATGGCGCCGCTGCGGCGCGAAGGCTTGCCGCGCGTGTTCGTGGCGCACGGCAAGGACGACCGCGTGCTGCCGGTGCAGCGCGGCCACGCCATCGCCCGGCGGCTGGCGCAGGAGGGCTATGACGTGACGTATGCGGAGTTCGACGGCGCCCACCTGGTGTCGCCGACCATCGCGCGCGCGGCCCTGCGCCGGCTGGAAGAATAACGTCGTTCCCGCGCACGCGGGAATCCATGCAGCGCGGACGGGCCGGCGGCCTATGGATTCCCGCTTTCGCGGGAAGTCATTTCGCCCAATGGGCGGAATGACGGGGCCGGTCAGTCACGCGCCAGGCAGACGCGGTTGCGCCCTGCCGACTTGGCCTGGTACAGCGCCTTGTCGGCCGCCTCCACCAGCATGCCAGCCACGTGCTCGCCGCGCTTGGGCGCGATGGTGGCCACGCCCGCGCTCAGCGTCACGTGGCCGAAGCTGCTGCCGCTGTGCGGCATCCGCCGCTCCTCCACCGCCGCGCGGATGCGCTCGGCCACCGCCTGTGCGCCCTGGAGATCGGTGTTGGGCAGCAGGATGGCGATCTCCTCGCCGCCGTAACGCGCGCTCAGGTCGCCGGGCCGCTTGGGCGTGAGCGCGCGGATCAACTTGCTGATCGTGCGCAGCACCTCGTCGCCGGCGCTGTGGCCGTACAAATCGTTGTACTGCTTGAAGTAGTCGACGTCGATCATGATGAAGGCCAGCGTGTCGGCATTGCGGGTGGCGCGGCTGAATTCATTGCCCAGCGTGACATCGAGCTGGCGCCGGTTGGCCAGCCCGGTCAGGCCGTCCTGCATGGCCTGGCGCTCCAAGGTGCGGTTGGCGCTTTCGAGCGCGTCGCGCGCCTGGCGCAACTCGGCCTCGGCCTGCTCGCGCAGCTTGATCTGCCCCACCAGCCGCTTGCCGAAAAAGCCGATCAGCGCCGCCAACACCACCACCCCGATCGAGCGGGTGAAGGTGTCGCGCCGCCAACGCTCCAGCATCTCCTCGCGCGACAGCGCCGCCGTCACGAACAGCGGATAGTGGGTCAGCGGGCGGAAGCTGTTGAGCCGCAACTCGCCGTCGTGGGAGGAATGGAAGAACAGGCTGCCGGCCCGCGCCGCACCCTGCTGGCGCGCGTAGTGACGATACAGGTCGCTGTCGCGCATGCTGCCGCCGACGCGCGTGTTGTCGAACGGCTGGCGCAGCATCAGCACGCCGTTGTCGGAAATTAGCGCCACCGCGCCGCGCGCGCCGACGTCGAAGCTTTGGTAGAAACGGCGGAAGTAATCGATATCCAGGGTGGCCAGCGCCACGCCGCCGAAGCTGCCGTCCGGCTTGTTGAGGCGGCGCGAGACCGGCATCACCCAGTTGCCGGTGGAGCGGCTGATCACCGGGTCGCCGACGTGCGGGGCGCGCTCGGCATGGGTGCGGTGGTAGTTGAAGTATTCGCGGTCGGCGTTGTTGTAGGCATGGTTCTTCAGGGCGCGCGAATTGACGATCCAGCGGCCCTGCTCGTCGTACACGAACAGCCCGGCCAACTGTGGCAGGTTGGCCACCTGGGCCGCCATCTGCTTTTGCAGCCGCGCCGTGGCGGCCGGCTGCAGGCCTTCGGTTTCGATGCGCTCGACGATATCGGCCAGCGCCGTGTCGGCCGCCTTGATGGTGTCGTCGGCCTGTTGCGCCATGGCGCGCGCGACGTTGGCGGCCAGCCGCTCCATCTCCTGCAATTGACCGGCGCGCGCGTTCAGGCTGCGCCAGACGTCGATCACGACCAGCGACAGGCACACCACGCTGACAAACACCGTGGCCCAGAAAGTGATGGAGTATCGCTTGATCATCGTTGCGCTCAGGACATGGGCACTCCCTGCTTTATACCCCAAAAAAGCCAGACTGTCTGTTCAGCCGGCAACTAACATCGGCTGCAGTTTTTGCCACGCCAGATCCGGCGTCAGCTTGACCATGCAATCCTGGTGGCCCAACGGGCACTCGCGCTGCTTGCACGGCGAGCAGTCGAGCCGCAGCGACAGCGACGCCGCCAGGTCGGAAAACGGCGGCGCATGGTCGGGATCGGTGGGGCCGTACAGCGCCAGCACCGGCCGATTCAGGGCCGAAGCGATATGCAGCAGGCCGGAATCGTTGGCCACCACCGCCGCCGCACGGGCGATCAGGGCGATCGCCTCCGGCAGGCTGGTGACGCCGGCCAGGTTGAACACGGCCGCGCCGGCATTTGCCCCGCCTTGCAGCGCCGCCGCCACCTCGGCGCACGCCTCCTGGTCTTTGGGCGAACCGAGCAGCACGATCTGGGTCGCCGGCTCGCGCGCCAGCACCGCCTGCGCCAGGCCGGCGAAGTGACGCGCCGGCCAGCGCTTGGCGCCGCCGAATTCGGCGCCGGGCGCCATCGCCACCACCGGCCGCGCCGGATCGATGGCGTTGCGCTCGAACACGGCGGCGATCTGCGCCGCGCTGGCGCCCAGGCGCGGACGCGGCAGCGCCGCGCGCAGGCCCGGCCCCTGCACCGTCACCGGCGGCCTGGCCAGCGCCGCGTAAAACGCCACCATCGGGCGCGGCGGCATTTCGTCGTGGTGCATCACGTTGATCAGGCCGTGGCGGCTCTCGCCCTTGTAGCCGACGCGACGCTTGATGCCGGCCAGCCACGGGATCAGCGCGTACTTGATGGTGTTGGGCAGCACGTAGGCATCGGCGTAGCCGCGCTGGCGCAGCAGGCGGGCGAACTTCCAGCGCTGGCGCAGCTGCAGCGCGCCGTGGCGGAATGGCGTCTCCAGCACCTCGTCCACCTCGGCCGCCTGGCGCCACACGGCCGCCACGGCCGGCGGCGCCAGCACGTCGATCGGCCGCTCGGGATGGGCCGCGCGCAGCAGTTGCAGCAGCGGCTGCGCCATCACGGCGTCGCCGATCCAGTTCGGTGAAATAATCAGGGTACGCAATTCGCTCACTGGACCTCCTCCTTTGCGTTCAGGCACAGTCCCGCCAGCAGGAACAGCATCATCGCGTAAAACATATTGCTACGCACCGACCAGAAAATCACTTCCGTCAGGCCGAAGCTGAAATAGCACAGCACCAGCAGCATGCCGGCCAGCGCCGGCGCGTTCAGATGGTCGCCGCATTGCAGCTGGCGGCGGAAGAACAGAAACGGCACCATCAGCGTGGAGCCCCAGGCCAGCAGGCCGGCGACGCCGCCGAACACGGTGGCCTGCAGGAGATCGTTGTGAAAATGCTCGAACTCCAGCACGTAGGGCGAGGCGCGGCCGTCGGCCACCAGTTGCTCGAGCTCGGCGCGCACGGTGGGAATGCTGGCGCCGAACAGCGGATGGCGCTCGATCAGCTGCAGCGCGCTGCGCCACAGCTCCAGGCGGATGCCGACGCTGGTGTAGCTGGGGCCGCCGTTAAAATACTGCTGGACGTCGTTGATGCCTTCGTCGACGCGCTCGCGGGCGCCGGTCTGCGGAATGAAGTAGGTGCTCACGATCAGCGCCAGCGCCAGCAGCGCCAGCGCCTTGCGCCAGCGCCCGTGCAGCACGTGACCGTAGCGGATCAACAACAGCACGGCAAAGCCGATGGCGATCCAGCCGCCCCGGGTGCCGGTGGCGATCGAGCCGGTCAGCCCGGCCAGGGCGCCGAGCGCGGGCCAGACGGCGCTGCGGCCGGCGAAATCGAGGGTGCCGGCCAGGCACATCAGGCCCATGCACAGCATAATGTCGCCAAAGGTGATCGAATTAATCAACCCGCCCGGACGCTCGACGCCCATGCCCCAGCGCTGGTAGGCGATGAACAGGCAGCCGGCGAAGGCGCCGGCGATCAAGCCCCACCACAGCGCCCGGCGACTGGGGCGGCAGGCCAGCACGGTCAGGGTGACGGTGACGGCGGCCAACATGCGGATCGGCTTTTCCAGGTCGCGCAGGCGGCCGTCGCCGCTGACCAGGCCGAGCACCAGCGCCAGCACCAGCACCGAGGCGAACGCTACCAATACGCCGCGAATCTCAGTAAGATGGCGCAGCAACACCGGCCACCCTAGTCGGCGGGTCACCACGGCGGTGATCAGAAAGGCGAAACTGCACAAGCCGACACCAATATTGGTGATCAGCAGCAGGAAGGGAAACGCAAAGATCAGGCTGTGGATAAAGACAGTGCTGGCGGTAGACCGGGCTGGGGTATTATTCATTCATCTTATTTTTTATTACACAGAAGCAACTCGCTTCAGTCACATCATGTCATCCGTGCTTATTTCCGTCGTCATCACCACCTACAACCGGCCGGATGCGCTCACAGCGGTCGTCGAAGCCTGCTTCACCCAAGATGACCTCGGGTTCGAAATCATTATCGCTGATGACGGCTCCGGCCACAACACGCAGCAGGCCGTGGCCGCGCTGCAGGCGCGCGCGCCGGTGCCGCTGCGCCATGTCTGGCAGGAAGACCTGGGCTTCCGCGCCGCCCGCGCCCGCAACCTCGGCACGCTCGACGCCCGGGGCGACTACCTCATCTTCCTTGACGGCGACTGCGTGCCGCAGCGGGATTTTATCAGCCAACACCGAAAACTGGCGCAGGCCGGCCATCTGGTGCAAGGCAGCCGCATCTTGCTCAATGAACCAGCCACGGCGCGCGTGCTGGGCCAGCACCTCGACCTGCAGGCGCTGGGCACGGCCGACAAGCTGGCCTGGCGCCGCAGCGGCGCCCTCAACAAGGTGCTGCCGCTGCTGCTGAGCTTGCCGGACGTGGGCCGCACCAGCCGCCGCTTCAGCTGGCGCCGCATCAAAAGCTGCAACCTGGCGGTCTGGCGCGCCGACCTCGATCAGGTCAACGGCTTCGACGAAAGCTTCCTCGGCTGGGGCCATGAGGATTCCGACCTGGTGCTGCGCCTGTTCAACGCCGGCGTGATGCGCAAGGACGGCGCCTACGCCACCGAAGTCTTCCACCTGTGGCACAAGGAAGCGGCGCGCGACCAGGAAAGCAGCAACCGCGCCATCGTGTTGCAGCGCGCGGCCGACCGCACCGTACTGGCGGTGAAAGGACTGCGCGCATGAAACCGCCACTGGAAGGCGCCCCGCTGCTGAGCATCCTGGTGCCCGGCTACAACGTCGATCGCTTCATCACCGACTGCCTCGAGCACATCGTCGCCCAGATGCACCAGCGTCACGAACTGATCGTGGTGGACGACGGCTCCACCGACCAGACGGTGGCGCGGGTGCAGGCGGTGCAGGCGGCCCATACGCAGCTGCAGATCCGGCTGGTGGTGCAACCGAACCAGGGCATCGCCGACGCCCGCAACCGCGCGCTGCTGGAGGCGCACGGCGAATACATCCTGTTCGTCGATAGCGACGACCGCCTGCTGCCGGGCTCGCTCGATGCGCTGGAGCGCGTGATCGCGGCGCAGCGGCCGGACGTGATCGCCACGGCGCTGCGCATGTGGCACCCGGACGCGCCGGACAAGGACCGCGACGTCTACATGAGCTACGCGCCGGAGCAGACCATCACCTGCCAGGAAGCGATCCTCACGGCGTTCTTCGACGACCGCCACATGTACGTCTGGTGCAAGGTGTTCCGGCGCGAGATTTACGCGCAGGAAGCGATGCCGCTATTCCCGTCGCGGCGCTTGTTCGAGGACGTGGCGGTGGTGCCGCGCCTGCTGCAACGTTGCCGCAGCCTGGTGTACCTGCCGCACGTGCTGCTGGCCTACCGGCAGCACCCGGTCAGCATCACGCGCGTGATCAGCGAGCAATGGTGCATCGACTTCGCCTCGGCGCTGGCGGCGGTCAAGCCGCACTTCGAGCGTGGCGGCGTCAGCAAGGCGGTGCGGGCGCGCTTCGACGTCGCGGTATGCCACTTCTACATCGGCATGATCAAGAACTCCTACCAGTTGCCGTCGGGGGCGGGCAAGACAGTGCGCGGCAAGGTGCGCGGCATCTTCCTCGACAGCCTGTTCGGCTCGCCGCAACAAGTCCTGGCCGGCATGAACGATGCGGGCGACCGCCGTGACGCCCGCACCGCGCGCCAGGTGCAGCGCGCGCTGGACGACTGCCGCTGGTTCCACCTCCAGCAAACGGCGGTGCGCAAGCTCAAGCTCTGGCAACGCCTGGAACGCACCCGCGCCGCCCAACGCTAACCCACATCAGGGTCAGCTCTGTCATTTGGACATTGCGGAACTTTCTGATGACGCAAAAGTTTCCGAATGTCCGAATGACAGAGCTGACCCCGAATTGTTAAATGTCCGAATGACAGAGCTGACCCCGAATTGTTACAGGAGGCTGATGCGGACCAGGTCGGCGACGTTGTCGACGCCGAGCTTGCTCATCAGGCGCGCCTTGTGCACTTCGACCGTGCGCACGCTGATGCCCAGCGCCGGGCCGATGTCGCGGTTGTGGCGGCCCAGCACCACCAGCTGCATCACCTCGCGCTCGCGCGGCGTCAGCTCGCTCAGCAGGTTGGCGCTGAGCTTGCGCCGCTGCTGCTCGCTCTGGCTGGCCCGCGCGCGCGTCAGCGCTTCGTCGATCGCGGCGATCAGCTTGGCGTCGTCGAACGGCTTTTCCAGGAAGTCCACCGCGTCGGCCTTGAACGCCGCGCGCGCCATGCTGACGTCGCCATGCCCGCTCATGATCACCACCGGCATCTTGCTGCCGCGCGCCAGCAGTTCACGCTGCAAGGTCAGCCCGTCCATGCCCGACATGCGGATGTCGACCAGCAGACAGCCGCTCCAGCCGCTCTGCCAGCCCTGCAAAAACGCCTCGGCGCTGGAGAACACCGCCGTGCGATAGCCGCGCACGCCCAGCAGCAAGCCGAGCGCATCGCGCACGCCCGGGTCGTCATCGACAATGAATACCGTTAAATCATGCTGCAACATAGTTTTCCTGCCCTTCCACTCCACGGCGCGCCAACGGCAGCGCCATCTTGAATATGCCGTGATCGCCCACTTCGGCCCAGAGCGAGCCGCCGTGTGCTTCCATAATGGCCCGGCTCAATACCAGGCCCAGTCCCATGCCGCTCGCCTTCGAGGAGACGAACGGTTCGAACAAGCGCGCCGCCAATTCCTCCGACACGCCCTTACCGCTGTCTTCCACCGTCAGTTGCAAACAGCCACCCTTGCCGTCGAGCCGCTGCTGCGACACCGTGATGCGGCGCGCGCCCGCCGGCCGCTCCTGCACCGCGTCCAGCGCATTGGCCAGCAGGTTGCGCAGCACCAGTTCGATCTGCAGGCGGTCGGCCAGCACCGCCAGCTCCGGCATGTCCGCCACGTCCAGCACCACGCCGTGCTCGCGCAGCGGCACGAAAAACTGCTGGCTGACGTTCGACACCAGCCGCGCGGCATCGACCGCCTCCAGCTTCATGGCGCCGGTGCGGAAAAAGTCGCGCAGGCGCCGCACCACCTCCGCCGCCCGCCCCGATTCGGCGATCATGCGCTGGATGGTGGTTTTCAGCAGTTCGCTGTCGGGCCCGCCGTCGCCGCGCTCGACCAGGAATTCGCAGGCCTTGCCGTAGGCGCCCAGCGCCGTCAACGGCTGGTTCAGCTCGTGCGCCAGCGCGGCCGCCATCTCGCCGGCCGCCGCCAGCCGCAGCGATTGCTTGAGGTCGTTCGACACCTGGCGCACTTCATCGACCACGATGCCGATCGAGAAGCCCACCAGCGCCAGCATCGCGTCCAGCATCTGCAATTCCGGCACCGCGATGTTGACCGAGTTGTTCCATTTGACCAGCGCCCCGATCCCCAGCTGCAGCACGAACACCATCAGCGCCGTGCCATACACACCCTGGCGCGACGCCGCCCACAGCACCGGCAGGAACAGGAAATAGAAATGCTTGAATTCCGAGGTGACGATGCTGCCGAACACCAAGATCAACACGCAAATCGCCAGCGTCAGGTAACCGAGGGTTTCAACATTCCACACCGTCGCCCGCAGGCGCTGCCGTCCCTGCGCGCTCGACAGCATCCACACCAGCGGCATCGACACCAGCATCCCCACCATGTCGCCGATGCCGAAGCGCAGCACCACCGCCACCCATTCGCCCGGCGGGATCAGCCCCGCCAGCGACAGCAGCGACATGTACACCACATCGTTCAGCAGCGCGCCGACCACCAGGATCAGCACCCAGCGGAACAGCCGGTTGCGGCTGTCGAACACGCCGCTGGTGCCGAAGCTGCGCTTGAGCACCACGCCGATCATGCCGTAGCCGAAGGTCAGCCACAGCGACAGCAGCAACGTCAGCTCCAGCCCGGCCGGCATGCCGCGCACCACGATCTCGCTCAGCACCAGCGCGATCCACCACGGCAGCGCCGCGCGCCAGCCGTACACCAGCCAGCACACCAGCCCCAGCGCCGGGTCCGGATTCCAGGGCGTGATGTTCAGTCCATACAGCGGATCGATGTAGGTAGCCCAGTCGAACAGCAGGTATAAGCCGATGAAGATCGGAAACACCAGGTAGCGGGGCAAGGAGGCGGCTGTCATACGGAGGGGCATGTATCGCAATGTATCATTATGCGTTGCTCCATCTCATCGTGCATTGCTTTTTGCGATACGAGTAACCCTTAGCGCCACAGCCTCTCCTCTATACAACAGTTGAATTATCGAAGCAGCAATTATTACGGGTATTCCTTAGATCTTTACCCCAATTTACATTGCGTTACATGAACACTACACTCGCGACTCGCCCACCAGGCCTTTCGGAAGAGTTCAGATGTCGCAGCCCATTACCATCCACGCCGGTTCGGCAGGCTTTAGCGGCCTGAAGCAGCTGCGCGAAAACTTCAAGCTGAGCTTGCGCGCCGCCCTGCACCGCCGCGCCACCTACGGCTGGCTGCAACTGCTGAACTCCCATCCCATGTTTGCCGAGCTGGTCCAGGCCCGCCCGCGCCTGATCTACAAGATTTACCGTCCCTACCTGAGCAACACCATGGGCCAGGCCGAACGCATCGCCTTGCTGCGCGAGCACTATCGCCACATCGTGCGCCAGGGCCTGGGGCCGCTGACGCTGCGCGCCGCGCGCGACGCCGTGGTGCTGGCCTGCATCAAGGGCAAGGGCGGCCTGCCCTACCAGCTGCAGCTGCGCGCCATCGAACCGATGGAGCGCGAGGGCGAGCTTGTGCTGCAACTAATGCAGGGCGGCGACCTGGTGTACAGCAGCGCGTTTTCCTTCGTCCACAGTGAGCAAGGCATGCTGCTGGGGATAGGCTGCATGCAGGGTCCGCGCGGCGCGCATGGACTGCAACTGATCAAGGACGCCACGCGCGAGCTGCACGGCCTGCGTCCGAAGAATTTGATGCTCAAGCTGCTGGGGCAGATCGCCCACGACCACGGCTGCGTGGCGCTGCGCCTGGTGAGCAACGCCAACCGCGTGGTGTGCGGCGCCACCCGCCAGGGCAAGGTGCATGCGGATTACGACGGGCTGTGGCAGGAGGCGGGCGCGGTGCTGCGCGCCGACGGCGACTATCAGCTCGACGCTACCGCGATCAGCGCACCGGACCTGGCGGCGATTGCTTCCAAGAAGCGTTCGGAAGCGCGCAAGCGCCATGAAACCCTGTGCGAGCTGGCGCAGGCTATCGCAGTCAACCTGCATGCGCCGCGCATGGAGGCGGTAGCCGCCGTGGCCCTGGCGCCGGCCGGCCCACTCTTCACCCCTATGGCCGATGACGGGGATAAGTACGCACTAGCTTAAAAAAATCCGGTACCATGGGATTTTCGTCCGAGGAGAAATACCATGCGTGTGGATATTTATTGCCGAGATGAAGCACAAGGCAAACACAGTTATCTGGCGGTGCCGGAAGGCAAACCGATCCCTGAAGAAGCCACCAATACCGACTGGCACGCCGAAGCCCAGCGCGTGGAAGTCGACGACGACCGCGACGAACTCCCCAAATACCACATCGAACAGCCGCTGGCGCAGATTGGCGCCAAGGGATATGCCATCACTGGCGTATCCGGACAATTCTAAGCCGTCATACCCGCGCACGCGGGTATCCTTGCGGAGCGAGCGCTCCATGGGTTCCCGCTTGCGCGAGAACGACGTTGCTAATGTATCACTGACGTATCCGGACAATTCTAAGCCGTCATACCCGCGCACGCGGGTATCCATGCTGAGCGAGCGTGGGGGGAATTCATGCAGTGCATGGATTGCCGCTTGCGCGAGAACGACGTTGCTAATATATCACTGACGTATCCGGACAATTCTGAGCCGTCATACCCGCGCACGCGGGTATCCATGCTGAGCGAGCGTTCCATGGGGGGAATTCATGCAGTGCATGGGTTCCCGCTTGCGCGGGAACGACGTTGCTGATGTATCACTGACGTATCCGGACAATTCTAAGCCGTCATACCCGCGCATGCGGGTATCCATGCTAAGCGAGCGTTCCATGGAGGGAATTCATGCAGTGCATGGATTCCCGCTCGCGCGAGAACGACGTTGCTAATACTCGACCGCGACTTCCCTGGCGCCCAGCACCTGCTCGAGCGCCAGTTGCAGCTGGTCCGACGGCGCCACCCGCCAGCCTTCGCCGAACTGCAGCACGCAGCTGACCCCTTGCGGCGTTACGCGCGCCGAGACCGGCAGGCCGTCGGCCTGGCGGTGCGGCGCCAATACTTCCGCCACCTTCTTGGCATCGACCGTGGTCGGCAGCGCCATGATCAGCTGCTTGCCGTGCTTGACGCGCGAGCTGATGATGTCGAACACCTTCTCCGCCGAAATCCGCAGCCCACCCGAGAAGCGGTCCTCGGACACCTTGCCGATCACCGCCAGGAACTCGTCTTCCTTGAACATGTGCTTGTGCTCTTCGAACACCTCGGCATACACGGTCACTTCCACCACCGCACTTTTGTCGTCCAGCGTGACGATCAGAATCTTGCCGCGCTGGGTCATCTGCGGACGGATACCGGTGATCACGCCGCACAGCATGCGCGGATCGCGCGACGGTTCCAGGTCGGCCAGCTTGGTGCGCGAGAAGCGCCGCGCTTCCGGCGCAAACGAGTCGAACATGTGGCCGGACAGGTAGAAGCCGAGCGCGATCTTTTCTTCCGCCAGCTTCTGGCGGTCGGTGAACGGCGTCGCCTTCACATAATCCGGCGGCGGTTCCAGATCGCTGTCGTCGCCGCCGAACAGGCTGACCTGGTTGGCCGACTTGGCCTGCTGGTCGGCGTATTCCATGGCGAAGCTGACCGAAGCCAACAGGATCGCGCGGTCGATATTCAGGCAATCAAAGGCGCCGGCGCGGATCAGCGATTCGATGGTACGGCGGTTGATCTGCTTCTTGTCCA
The DNA here is from genome assembly GCA_041874725.1 of Duganella sp. BuS-21. Classification (GTDB taxonomy): domain Bacteria; phylum Pseudomonadota; class Gammaproteobacteria; order Burkholderiales; family Burkholderiaceae_D; genus Rugamonas. The sequence continues at coordinate 5,721,264 of CP097466.1, forward strand.
CCCGCTTGCAGAAATCAAACAGGCTGATGAACGGGCCGTCGGCGGTGCGCGCGGCAATGATGGCTTCGATCGCGTTCTGCCCCGCGCCCTTGCAGGCGCCCAGGCCGTAGCGGATCTGCGTGACCTTCTTGCCGGTGACCGACGGCGGCGGGCCGTCCGGCATGAAGCGGAAGTCGGACTGGTTGATGTCCGGCGGCAGGATGGTCAGGCCGCAGATGTCGATCGCATCCTCGACCAGGATCTTGACCTTCTCGGTGTCCTCCATGGCCAGCGACATATTGGCCGCCATGAACGCGGCCGGATGGTGGGCCTTCAGGTAGGCCGTGTGGTACGACAGCAGCGCGTAGGCGGCGGCGTGCGACTTGTTGAAGCCGTAGCCCGCGAACTTTTCCATCAAATCGAAAATCTCGTCGGCTTTCTGCGCACTCAGGCCGTCCTTGGCGGCGCCGGCGCGGAAGATCTCGCGGTGCTCGGCCATCTCTTCGGCTTTTTTCTTACCCATCGCGCGGCGCAACATGTCGGCGCCGCCCAGCGAGTAGCCGCCGACAATCTGCGCCATCTGCATCACCTGCTCCTGATACACCATGATGCCGTAGGTTTCGGACAGAATCGATTCGGTGCGCGGATCGGGATAGTCGAACTTTTCGCCGTGCTTGCGCTTGCAGAAGTCCGGGATCAGGTCCATCGGGCCCGGACGGTACAGCGCCACCAGCGCGATGATGTCCTCGAAGCGGTCGGGACGCGCATCCTTCAACATGCCCTGCATGCCGCGCGACTCCAGCTGGAACACGGCCACGGTCTTGGCCTTGGTCAGCAGATCGTAAGAGGCACGGTCATCCAGCCGAAGCTTGGCCAGGTCGAAGTCTTTTTCCTCCGGATCGAGGGCCTTGATGTAGCGTACCGCGCGGTCCAGGATGGTCAGGGTGGTCAGACCCAAGAAGTCGAACTTCACCAGGCCAACGGCTTCAACGTCGTCCTTGTCGTACTGCGACACCACGCCGCCGTCGCCGCCCTGGGTGTACAGCGGGCAGAAGTCGGTCAGCTTGCCCGGCGCGATCAAGACGCCACCGGCGTGCATGCCGATGTTGCGGGTGATGCCTTCGACTTGCTGCGCCAGGTCCAGCAGCTGCGCCACTTCTTCCTCGTTCTGCTGGCGCTCTTTCAGCATCGGCTCTTCTTCGATCGCCTCGGCGATCGACACCGGCTTGCCCGGCTTGAACGGAATCAGCTTGGAGACGCCGTCGCAGAAGTTGTAGCCGAAGTCCATCACGCGGCCGACGTCGCGGATCGCGCCTTTCGCCGCCATGGTACCGAAGGTGGCGATCTGCGATACCGCGTCGCGGCCGTACAGGTCCTTCACGTGCTGGATCACCAGCTCGCGTTTTTCCTGGCAGAAGTCAATATCGAAGTCGGGCATCGAGACCCGTTCCGGGTTCAGGAAACGTTCGAACAGCAGGTTGTATTTGAGCGGATCGAGGTCGGTGATCTTCAGCGCATACGCCACCAGCGAGCCGGCGCCCGAGCCTCGGCCGGGGCCGATCGGCACGTCGTTGTTCTTGCCCCACTGGATGAACTCGGCCACGATCAGGAAGTAGCCGGGGAACTTCATGTTGATGATGGTGTTGTTCTCGAACTCCAGGCGCTCTTCGTAGCGCTGGCGGTTGGCCTCGCGTTTGACCGGGTCCGGGTAGAGCTGCTCCAGGCGCTCTTCCAGGCCCTTGCGGGTCTCGGCGCGCAGGAATTCGTCGATGGTCATGCCCGGCGTCGGGAAGTTCGGCAACTGCGGCTTGCCCAGCACCAGTGTCAGGTTGCAGCGCTTGGCGATTTCCACCGAATTCTGCAGCGCGGCCGGCAGGTCGTGGAACAGCTGGCCCATCTCGGCCTGCGTCAGGAAGCGCATCTGCTCGTTGAACTTGCGCACGCGCTTGGCGTTGGCCAGCATCTCGCCTTCGGCGATACAGATGCGCGCCTCGTGGGCGATGAATTCGTCCTTGGAGATGAACTGCACCGGATGGGTCGCCACCACGGGCAGGCCCAGCTTGGCGGCCAGCGCCACCGAATGGCGCACCTGGGTTTCCTGGTTGGCCTGGCCGGCGCGCTGGATCTCAATGTAGAAGTGACCGGGGAACAGGGCGGCCCACTTTTGCGCGTTGGCTTCGGCCAGCGCCGGGTTGCCGTTTTCGATGGCGGTGCCGATGTCGCCGAAATGGGCGCCGGACAGCACGATCAGACCGTTGGCCGGATTATCGTCGGGCAGCAGCGCATAGCTTTTGGTGGTCAGCTCGGCCAGCCACTCGGTGCGGATCTCGGCGCGGCCCTTGTACTGGTTGGTGAGCCAGGCTTGCGACAGTAGCTCGCACAGCTGCAGGTAGCCCATGCGGTTCTTCGCCAGCAGCATCAGGCGCGACGGCTTCTCGCGGTTGTCGTCATTGGTGATCCACACATCGACGCCCACCACCGGCTTGATGCCCTTGCCGCGCGCGGCCTTGTAGAACTTGACCATGCCGAACATATTGCCGAGGTCGGTCACGGCCAGCGCGCCCTGCTGGTCCTTGGCGGCCTGCTTGACCAGATCGTCGATGCGCACCAGGCCGTCGACGATGGAGTATTCCGAATGCACGCGCAAATGGACGAAAGACGGTCCCGCCGGGACAACGGCCGTGCCGCTCATTTCTTGTTCGTTTGCTACGATGTTCATAGGTGGGTTCAATGCGGATTCAATAACCCCCTATTTTACCGCGCATGAGCGCTCAGGACTACGCAAAGACGGCGCCGCCCGGTGCGCGAGCAGCGCTAGCGCAGATAATCCGCACTCAGCGCGCTGGTGATGGCATGCCGGCGCTCGCCCACCAGCAAACCATTCGCAACCTCGATCGACCAGATGGCGGGCACCCGAGCGGCCGTGCCTTGCAAAGCCTGCAATACTCGATCGGCGCAGTCCCGCTCGCTTGGCACTTGCCGCGCGAACGCCCAAGCCAGCGCCATGGAGGCATCGAGGACAAGCATTAGCGCCTGCCTTCCGCGATCCACTCCAGCACTTGCTGCCCGGTCACGCCTTCAATTTTATGAAAACTACGCATCGCCTCGACTGCGGTCTGCGAACTCCCGACTGGAGCGCTGCCAAACGGTACCAGGTCGGCGACCGGCTCCCCGCGCACGGTAATCGTATAACGTTGCCCTAGGCGCAGCTCGCGCAGCAATTCGGATAATTTGGCCTTGGCGTCAAACGCTCCAATTTCTTTATGCATGGCAAGCTCTGATCTGGTTCACAAGCTAGTTCGATTCTACGCCGTATAAGCTTTATAATGTGGCCTTTCCCCGTTTTTGATCATTTACCACCATGTCCGCTAATACTGCTTTACAAGCTGAAGCGCATGCTGGCGCCATTGCCGCCGCTGCCGCTCACGTCAACATCGCCGCCTACAAGTTCGTCACCTTCGACGACACCGAGGCGATGCGTCCCCAGTACCAGGAAATCTGCGCCCGCCTGGGCCTGAAAGGCACCATCCTGCTGACGCCGGAGGGCATCAATATGTTCCTGTCCGGCCCGCGCGGCCATATCGACGAATTCATGGCCTGGGTCCGCAGCGACGCCCGCTTCGCCGACCTGGAAGTGAAGGAAAGCCTGTCGAACGAGCAGTCGCACAAGCGCATGCTGGTCAAGATCAAAAAAGAAATCATCACCATGCGCATGCCGCTGATCAAGCCGGAAGAAGGCCGCGCACCGTTCGTCGACGCCGCCACGCTCAAGCGCTGGCTCGACAACGGCGTCGACGACCACGGCAAGCCGGTGGTGATGGTCGACACCCGCAACGATTTCGAAGTGGACGTCGGCACCTTCGACCACACGGTCGACTACCGCATCAAGAAGTTCACCGAGTTCCCGGAAGTGATCGCCGCGCACAAGGACGATTTTGAAGGCAAGACCGTGGTCACCTTCTGCACCGGCGGCATCCGCTGCGAAAAAGCCGCGATCCACATGCAGAACATCGGCTACGACAATGTCTACCAGCTTGAAGGCGGCATCCTCAAATACTTCGAGGAAGTCGGCGGCGCCCACTACACCGGCGACTGCTTCGTGTTCGACTACCGTACCGCGCTCAATCCGAAACTGGAACCGACCGAGACCGTGCAATGCTTCGTCTGCCGCGCCGTGGTCACCCCGCGCCAGCAACTGGCGCCGGAGTATGTGTACGAGCAGTCCTGCCCGCAGTGCTTTAAGCCCGATTAAACGGCATCACCCTTGCGGTCTGCGCCGTAGTTGCGGCGCAGACGCAGGAACGGTTCTTCAATGGTGGCGTAGCTCAGCGTCGCCAATCCCCACACCAGGCCATACACGATCAGCGTCGCCAGACCGGCATCGATGCGCACGTGGCCGGTGATCACCGGCAGCGTCGGCTGCAACTGGCCCACCATATTAATCACCATCATGTGCAGCAGGTAGAACGAGAAGCTGATCTTGCCGCCATGGCACAGCAGCCGTTCCAGCCAGTCCGGCAGCTTGCGCTCCCACGCCACCCAGGCCACGATCAGCACCGCCCAGCCGGCGCTTTCCAGCATCGACCAGTAGATCCAGAAAGTCGAATGCGGCACCGCGTTGAAGCGCGCCACGTGCGCCTGCAGGGCGCTGTTGCCCACCACCAGCAGCAAGGCCAGCGGCAACAGCCAGCCAGCGTGGCGTCTCAGGGCCGGCCCGGCTTGCTGGAACAGCAGGCCGGCCAGCATGCCGATCAGGAACTGGTCGAAGCGGCCGACGAAAGTGCTGAAGTACATCAGCGTGCTGTTCGGGTTGACCGCAAACGAGGCCAGCTTGAAGAAAGCCATCAGCGCCAGCAGGCTGACCAGGTAGCGCGGACCACGCTCGATGGCAAAGCGCGCCAGGAACGGGAACACCATGTAGAACAGGAATTCGAGCGAGATGCACCAGGCCGCGCCGGTAATCGGATTGCTGGAGGTGGGCGCCATGCCCAGGTTGCTCACCAGCAGATACAGTATGTCCTGCGGCACGAACTTGTCGCGCCCGATCGAGGTGGCCAGCAGGAACACCGTGAAGTACAGCGGGAAGATGCGCAGGATGCGGTTGCGCAGGAATTCGCCATAGGCCAGCGGCCCTTGGTGCAGCGCGATGCGCATGAACAGGAAACCAGACAAGGTGAAGAACAGGCCGACGCCGGTGTGGCCTTCCGTGATCAGCCCCAGCCACAGGTGCTCCACCGGCACACCGCCGTGGCCACGGTATTCAAGGTAGGCGTGGAACAGGAAAACCAGGGTGGCCGCCAGCCAGCGCAACTGGTCGATACGTGGATTGTACGGAAGATTGAGTGATTTCATCCCCGAAGTATGAGGTCAGGGCGGCGGCCGTGCAACTTTTTGCCACCACCCCTGTCTCATTTAACGGAAGTACGGCGCCATTTCGCGCACATCGTCGGCCGACAGCGTGCCCACCGCCGCGCGCATGCGCAAGGTGTTCAACAAGTAGTTATAGCGCGCCTGCGCCAGGTCGCGCTTGGCGCCAAACAATTGCTGCTTGGCGTTCAGCACATCGAGGTTGATGCGCACGCCGCCGCTCACGCTTTTCTCGGTGGCTTTGATCAGTAGCTCGGACGAGGCGACCGACTTGAGCAGCGCATCGATGCGCGCACCGCTGCTCATCAAAGCATCGTAGTCCTTGCGTAGCTCCAGCAGCACCTTATTGGTTTCGGCGTCCAGCTCGTACCTGGCCTTTTCCTTGTTGGCCGCCGCCTGGCGGCTCTGGGCATTGACCGCACCGCCCGAATACAGCGGAATGTTAATCTGCACGCCCAGGCTGCGCACCACCGATTCCTGGTTGATGGTCTGGATCGAGTCGGACGCATTGCGGGCGTACACGGCGACGAAGTCGACCCGCGGCGCATGGCCAGAGCGCGCCTTGTTGACTTCCTGGCGGGCGATCTCCACACCGGCGGTCAAGGCCTTGAGGTCCGGATTGCGTTCCACCGCAATGTTTTTCCACGCCTCAAAGCTGACGGTATCGGCCGGGCGTAAGCGAAATTCCGGGTTCAGACCATCCAGCACGCCGGGGTCGGTGCCGATCACGCTGGCCAGCGTGTCGCGCGCGCCTATCAGCGCATCCTTGGCTTCCAGCACGGCCGCTTCGGCGGCATCCAGGCGGGCCTGGGTTTCCAGCATGTCTGTGGCGGTGCCCTCACCGCCCTTAAATAGGCGGTCGTTGACCTTGCGCTGCTCGGCCAGCGTGTCGCGCTGCGACTCGGCCAGTTGCACCAGGTCGCCTTTGAACAACACATCCAGATAGGCGTTCACCACGCGCACAATTACTTCCTGCTGCTGGCTCTCGAACTGGGCGGCGGCGTACTCGCTTTGCGCCGCGCCCTGCTTGTAGCGCGCCCAGCCGTCCAGGTTCAGCAAGGGCTGGCGCAGCTGCACATTGGCCGAGCGGCTGATGTAGTCGCTGGCGCGTGGCTTGAAGCCGGCATCGGTAATCGTAGTGCGGTTTTGGCTGCCATTGAAGCTGCCGGAGATGCTTGGCAGCAGATTGGAGCGCCCAAGGATCCGGTTTTCCTTGCCCGCCTCACCGGCATAAAACGCCGAGCGATATTGCGGATCGTTCTGCAGCGCCGCCTGATAGGCATCCATCAGGCCCAGCGCGGCAGCATTACCGCCGTGCAGTGCCAGACCCAGCGCGACAAGAGCGGCCAAGCGGCTCTGTTTAAATAAGACCACGTTCAATCCTCCGACAGGGCAGACTTGGAACGGTCGAACACCGGTTTGAGCAGGTAGCTCATCATGGTGCGCTCGCCGGTCTTGACGAACAGTTCCACCGGCATGCCGGGCACGATGTCCAGCTTCTTGGTCTGAATCAGCTTCAGGCCTTCAGCCGATACCTTGGCACGCACCTTGTAGTAGGCCGCGCCGGTTTTCTCATCCACCGTGCGGTCCGCCGCGATGGTGGTCAAAGTGCCGGGAATATGCGGCGTGCGGTTGGTGTTAAACGCGGAGAACACCAGATCCACCGGTTCGCCTTCACGCACACGGTCCACCAGGTTGACCGGCAACTGGCCTTCGACCGCCAATGCATCGTCGGTCGGCACGATGTCCATCAGCCTGGCGCCGGCGCCGACCACGCCGCCTTTGGTGAAGACGGTACTGCCGACCACCACGCCGTCAACTGGCGATTTGACTTCAACATTGCCCGTTTCGAAGGACTGGGCAACGATACGACTTTGCAGCGCCTCGGCTTCCTTCTGCACATCGGACAGCTGGGAACGCACCTCCTTCTGGTACTCTTGGCCACGCTGGGTCATGCGCAACTTGAGTTCGGCCATCTGGCGGCGAGCCCTGGCGATATTGCCGATGTCTTCCGAAATGGCACCGTTCACTTGCGCATAGGTGCGCTCCAGGTCCAGCAGGCGCGCGCGCGGGATATAGCCATCCTTGGCCAGCTCACGGTTGTTTTCCAGCTGCTCCTTCAGGATTGCCTGCTGCTGTTTCTTCGCCTCGCGCGACTCTTCCAGGCCGTCGGCCTGCGCACTCAGGCCAGCGATGTTTTCCCGGGCACCCGCCAATTCGCTTTGTAGCGCCATCTGGCGCGCCTGCAGCAACTGGTTTTGCAGGGCAATCGTATCCTGCACGCGCGGCTCATCCTTGTACTGTTTCAGCTCTTCAGGGAAGGTCAGCGCCGATTGGCCTTTGAGTTCGGCGTGCAGGCGGGCTTGCGCAGCACGGGCCACGAAATACTGGCCGAGCGATACTTGCTCGGCCGATTTGACCACCACGTCGTTCATGCGCAACAGCACCTGGCCGGCCTTGACCACGTCGCCGTCATGCACCAGGATGTCCTGCACCGTGCCGATCTGCGGATACTGGATGGTCTTGCGGTTGCTTTCCTTGACCACCACGCCTTGCATCGGCACGCCCTTGTCCAGCGGCGCGAAGGAGGCCCACACCAGGAAACCGATCACGCCGACCAGCACGATCACCCAGCCGAGGCGCGCATAGTTGCCCGGCTCGGTTTCCACCGTCAACGGCGTCACATCATGGGAAACGACCTCGGTCGCTGGTTCAGATTTGAATTTCGTCAGTTTCATCGATTACTCCTGTCCCGCCGGGGCCGGCGTCTCGCCGCTCGCCGCTTGTTGCGCAGCCGCCTGCTGGGCCGTTTGCGCGGCCGCTTGTTGGGCGGCCGCCTGCTGGGCGGCAAGCTGCTTCTGATTATTTTCCTGCAGTGCGGCCAAGACCTGGTTGGTCGGGCCGAACATGGCCGCTTGTCCATCGCGCAGCAGCAATAGTTTGTTGGTGACCGCGATCGCGCTGGTGCGGTGGGTGATCAGGACGATGGTTTTGCCGCGCGCGCGCAACTCCCTCACCGACTGCGCCAGCGCCGCTTCGCCGACGTCGTCGAGGTTGGAATTGGGCTCATCGAGCACCAGCAGCGACGGGTCGCCATACATCGCGCGGGCCAGGCCGAGGCGCTGCTTCTGACCGCCGGAAAGGCCGGCCCCACCGTCGCCCAGGGGCGTGTCGTAGCCCTGCGGCATTTGCAAAATCATTTCGTGCACGCCGGCGCGCTTGGCAGCCAGCACCACCTGCTCCGCGTCCACGGTCCCGAAGCGGGCGATGTTCTCGCTGATGGTGCCGCTGAACAATTCGATATCCTGCGGCAGGTAACCCATATGCGGGCCCAGCTGGTCCTTGTTCCATTGGTAGATATCGGCGCCATCCAGACGCACCTTGCCCATGGCAGCGGGCCACACGCCCACCAGCAGGCGCGCCAGGGTCGACTTGCCGCAACCGCTGGGGCCGATAATGCCGAGCACATCGCCGGCGTCGATCGCGAAAGTCACGCCTTTCAGCACCATATTCTTGCTGCCGGGCGCCATGGCGGTCACGCCCTCCACGCTGACCTTGCCCGTAGGCTTGGGCAACTCCATGCCGGCCGAGCGGGCCGGATTGTCGGTGAGCAGCTTGTTCAAGCGCTCGTAGGCGCTGCGGGTGCTGCTCCAGCTCTTCCACACGCCGATCAACTGTTGTACCGGCGCCAGCGCGCGGCCCACCAGGATAGAAGCGGCAATCATCATGCCGGCGGAGATTTTATTTTCCAGCACCAGCAGCGCGCCGAAGCCCAGCACCAGCGATTGCAGCGAAGTCTGCACAAACTTGGTGATGGCGCCGACGATGCCGGCCTTTTCGCTGGCGGTGGCCTGCAGGCGCAGGAAGCGCGAATGCAGCTTGAACCAGCGCTCCATCAGGTTCGGCAGCATGCCCATCGATTCGATGACTTCGGCGTTGCGCAGGTTGTTGGTGGCCAGCTGGCCCGAGACGATGGCCATGGTATTGGCTTCCGACAAAGGCGCGCGGGTCACGCGCTCGTTGACGATCGCCAGCACCACCAGCACCACCGTACCGCACAGCGCGAACAGGCCCAGCGACGGTTCAAAGATGAAAATCACGATCAGGTAGAACGGGAACCACGGCGCGTCGAAAAAGGCGAACAGCGCGTTGCCGGTCAAGAACTGGCGCAGGTTGGTCAGGTCGCTCAGCGACTGGCCGGCGCTGACGCCGGCGGCCTTCAAATTCTGCTCGAAGGCGGCGGTGTACACGCGCTTGTTCAGTTGCATGTCGAACTTCGCGCCCACGCGCACCAGCACGAAGGAGCGGATCATGTCGAGGCCGCTGGTCATCAGGTAGGCGATCAGCATCATCACGGTCAACATCAGCAAGGTCAGCTCGTTGCGGCTGCCCAGCACGCGGTCGTAGACCTGCAACATGTACAACGATGGCACCAGCATCAGCAAATTGCTGATTGCGCTGAAAACGCCGACGGTCACAAATGTTTTCTTAAACATCAGTAACACTTTTTCGATCTCGTTTTTGGAATTCTGTAGTTTATTTATCATGGGAGCGATGACACTGGGGTACGGCGCAGCAGAACCTCTGCAGCGGCAAGGTGGCTACCTTAACGGTGCACGACCTAAAAAAATGTGACGTAGATCACATTTCAGAATCTTAGCACACAGAAATGGCCGTCGCTACTGCTTCTTTGTAACGCGAGAACAATAAAAAAACCCTGCAATGTTGCCATTGCAGGGTTTTTGACCATCATCGCTGCCCAGGCAAGCCCGGGCAGTTCTCAAAAGAGAATTAAACGATGAAGAAGTGGTCGGTGGTGCCGTCTTCTGCGAAGTTGGTCACGCCGGTGATACCGGTCAGTTTCACAACGGTATCCGCAGCAGCGCCGCCTTGTACGAACACGTAGGTGTCGTTCAGGTACTTGAACACAACCGTGTCATCGTCGGTGGTCACCACGGTGTTAGCAGCAGCAACAGCCAGTGCCAGGGTCGAAGGGCCAGCGCCAGCGAAGGTCAGCACGCCGTTCTTCACTGCGTCGGTGGTGCCTACGGTGCCCACGTTGGTGGCAACGGTGGCGCCAACGATCGATACCACGTCAGCCAGAGCGATCGCGTCAGCGGCAGCGGTTGCGTCAGCACCCACAGCAGCAGCAGTAGCTTTTTCGAAGGTAGTCAGCGACGACACGGTAGCGGTGGTCGACACGTTGGTCAGGGTGATCACGTCCACGCCCGAACCCAGCTTGACGGTACCGCCTGCTTTCAGGTCAGCGATGTCAAAGGTCAGGCCGCCGGTAGCGGTGCTCGAATCAACGGTTGCCAGGCTGTTGGTGGCGGTAGCCAGCGAGAAGTCCAAAGTCAGCGCGGTTGCGCCGGTCACGGTGATTGCTGCCAGTTTGCCAGCGCCGGTGCCCGAGGTACCATCAACGTAGTTCAGCACGTTCGAAGCATTGTCGCCACCTTCCGACTTGATGGTCAATGCGGTAGCAGCGTTACCACGCAGCGCCAGGGTAGCAATGTTGTCGACCAGAGGGCCGGTGTTGGTTACGTCGCCAACGAAGGACTCGCTGAAGTCCGCAGTCAGTGCAGTGGCGTTGGTCGCGATAACTGCAGCGCTCACACCAGCATCAGCAGTAGCGGTGGTGCCGGTTTCGTGGGTATCCACGGTCACGGTCAGCGCGCCGCCGGCCTTCTGGGTCAGGGTCATGGCGTTGGTGGTGCCAGCATCGCCGGTCACGCGGTAGCCAACGTTCGTGCCGATGTTCAGCAGGGTCGATGCACCGCCCAGATCACCGGTAGTGACGAACTCGGTCACGGTGTTTTTCGCGGTCAGGATGTCCACGTCCAGGGCGCCGTTCAAGCCAACAGCATCAAACGCGTCGAAGTTCGAGAATGCGCCGATGTTGTTCGAGCCAACCAGCGACAGCAGCAGGGTGTCGCTGCCTGCGCCGGCGTCGATCACGTCGTCTGCGGTGATAGCAACAGCACTGGTGAAGGTGTCGTCACCTGCGCCCATTTTCACGGTCAGCACGCCGCTGCTGCGGGTGGTGATGGTAATGCTGTCGTCGCCAGCACCGGTGGTCACGGAGGTCGCGCCGGTGGTGGTGGTCAGGCCTACGTTTGCGGTGTCAACATCGATAGTGTTGTCGCCAGCGCCTGCATCCAGGGTTGCACCGATCGCAGCAACGCCGGTCGAAGCAACCACGGTGTCAGCCGACAGGGTCAGGGTGTCGTCGCCAGCACCGCCTTTGATGTTGACAACCTTGGCGGTACCAACGTAGGTGATGTCGCCAGCGCTAGCCGAGGCGTCAACGGTGGTAACGTTTTTGGTCGAGCCGCCGGTTTGCGCAACGGTCAGGGTAGTAGCCACGCCCGAGTTCAGGGTGAACGCTTGCACGTCTTTACCTGCGGTAGCAGCAACGATGGTGTTGAGGGTGGTGCCATTGCCGCTGGTGTCAACGATGTTGCCGGCAACGGTCACGCCAGCCAGCTTGGTGCCGGTCGCGGTAACGGTCGAGCCTTCAGCTACATCTTTCAGTGCCACGGAGATCGAAGCGGCGGTAGCAGCAGCGCCAACCACCAAGTTTTGCGCGGTGGTGATCGACTTGTAGCCAGCGGTGGTGTTGACGCCCAGGTTGGTGACGTCTGCATCTTGACCGATTTGCCAAACTTGCTTCACTGCGCTACCCAATTTCGATACGTCAACCGACGTATCGCCAGCGGTTTCAGCAGCAGCGGTAGCCGAGGTGTTGTCGATGTTGAAGATCTGGATGTTTTTGAACGTACCGGCGATATCAGCGTTCTTCAGCAGGTCAACGGTGATGTTGACGGTGTTGGTGCCGCCCAGGCCGTCGATGGTATCGGCAGCGGTCAGGGTGGTAGCGGCAGCGCCGGTTGCGTCGATAGCAACAGCGTTGAACACGTCATTGCCGGCGCCGCCGACTTTGGCGTCCACGCCGGTGGTCAGAGTCGACGAAACGCTGGCCACAACACTAGCGGCAGCGGTGGTCACGTCGGCCAGAGCAGCGGCCAGCGACGCGTTGTCGGTCACGCTGGTCAGGTAGCTGCGAGCTGCGGTCATGGCTGCTTCGCCGTGAGCAGCGTAAGCCAGTTGCTGGTCGGCGCTCAGAGCGATGGTGTTGGAGAATTCAACAGCAGCGGTAACTTTGTTGTTGAACGCGGTCTCGTCCGAACCTTGGGCGCCAGCGGCGACTTCGGTAACGATCGAAGCCAGGCTGATGGTGCCAGCAGCGTACAGGCTCGACCAGTAGTTCAGGCCTGGGATGTCAGCTTCATGACCGAAGATGTTGTGGTAGATCGTGTTGATGACTTGTTTCGCGGTCAGGTTTGCGTACGCATCTTTGTACTCGGTTGCCTTAGCGAAGTCAGCGCTGATTACGGCTGCGGTGGCAACTGGGTCAGCAGCGGCATTCAGGATGCCAACGTAGTAGGCCAGGCCATCTACGTCTGCTGGACGGTTGAAGTAAGCAACGTACAGTTGTTGTACCAATTCGGTATTAGTAGCCATTAAAAAACTCCTAGGGTTAAAAGATGAACTGATCGGTCCACCACAGCCTGCGGTTGCAAGCTGGCGTACCGAATCATGGCAGAAGTTCCCCGGCGCACAATGTGACGGTCATCACAAAAAACGCCGATTTCCTTCTTTTTTTGGTTTTTTTACTACATGAAAATCAACCAAGCGGCCATTATGGTAGATGGTTCCCTATAAAGCAATGCCCTGAATCAAGCACCGAGAACCACTGATTATATTTTTAGAAACTTATCGAAAAACAGAATAGGCGCTGTTGACCGCGCATATTCAAAACCCGACTTTGCTTATTAATTAAGCGCAGTAAAAAAAACGCCGGCACTAAATGCCGGCGTTTCAAGCTCAGTGAACAGGGCTTACTTTTTACCCCAGATGGCAATCCCGGAAACCGAGCGTTTCGCGTCCAGCAAGGCATCAAACAAATAGCTGGCGCTCTTCTCGTTCTCCAGCACGCCCGACAGGTTCATGTTCGATCCCGGCAAGTAGTTATTCGAACCGTTGAACATCCCGGAAGAGTTTACCCTGCCACTATTCGCCAGCGTGAAGCGATCGGCACCGCTAATCACATCGAGCTGGGTAGTAAAGGTCGCTTTATCAAAGTTAAACGATAATTGGCCATTCTCCACAGCCCCCCGGGAGTAAGTCTGCAGTGCCAGATTCTTGACGGTCGCCTCACCGCTCGTCATCGCGAAGCTTACACTCCCTTTTTCTGGCACTACATAATTACTACCAGTCTTGGAACGAAACAAGACGTAGTTGCTGTTCAGCGCGATGCGGTCGGAACCATCCAGCGCCACCCCGCTGGTGGCGGGCTTGCCGGCCACGACAGTCCAGCGTCCCCAGCTGACTTCCTTCAACGGCAACGGTGGCGTCTCCACCACAGGCGGCGTCACCACCGGCGGGGTCACGACCGGCGGGGTTGTTTCGGCCGGCGTTTCCACCGGCGGCGTCACCACGGGAGGCGTCACCACCGGCGGGGTGATGACGGGCGGCGTCACCACGGGCGGCGTGGTTTCCGGGGGCGTGACCACTGGCGGCGTGACCACCACCGGCGGCGTCACCAATTCTTCCGGCGGCACGGTCACGATCGGCTTTTCCGGCGTCGGCGGGGTGTTCAACGCCAACACCTGGTTTTTCAAGGCGCCATCTTTTTTAACGTCCAGGCTGGGCTCGAGCGCGACGCCGCCACCCGGCTTGACCGGCTCGTCGAGACGTGGCGGCGCCACCACGTCGGGTGCCAGCGAGTTATTGCCTTGCAACAACTGTGGCGCCAACTGGCCGCGCTGCATCTGCAGCAACTGGCCTTTTTGCGCCGCGTACAGGTCGCGCGTGGCACTGCCCTCGCACGGGCCGATGCCGTCAGGGCTGCAACCGGCGGCAAAGCCGCTCATAGTGATGCCGCCCGACAACACGGTCACGCGCGACGTGTTCTGGTCGGTAAATACGGTGAAATCGGTGCCGCGCACGCCGATGGCGGCCACCGGGGTATTGAAACGGAAATTCTGGCGGGCCTGCTTGACTGCCTGGCCCGACTGGCTGCGCGCCACGCCGCTCAGCAGCTCCAGCTTGATGCGCGTGTTGGCGGGGTTGGCGTTGTCGACGTGATAGCTGGCGATGCGCGCCTGGCTGTTCGGACGCAGGATGAACAGGCCGTTGTCGATGGTCTTGATATAGATGTAGCCGTCGGCGCCGGTGACCAGCAGCTCGCCCTCGCCCACCGGCGTGTTCAACGCGGCCTGGCGCTCGGCCACCTTGGCGCTACCGGCGACGAATATGACTTTCCCTGCCTCGGCGGCATAAGCGGCTTGGGCCAGCAACAGGGCGCCGGCCATAAACAGGAATTTACGCATCATATTTTTCTCCAGTACAGTCTGGATTATCCTTGATCTAACGGAACATTCCGTGATGATCGTCACATTCTACTGTACCGCCCGCAGGCCGCCTTAAACGTTACACTTTGTAGCAAAAGCATTTGCCCCCAAGGGGAAAGCATTGTAACCTGAGCGCACTTCAAATCTTTCATACCGCGCTTGGCCATTGCAAGACGTTAATGATCATTTTTCCGGCCAAACGCTCACACTCCACACCCGCCTTACGCCCGCTGCGCTGGCTGCTGCCGCTGCTCGCGCTGCTGCTGACGCTCGGCTTTGAATGGCTGATGCCGCCTGGCGACGGCGACCTGGCTGCGGAATGGCTGCGCGACCGCTATGTGCGCCTGCAAACCACCGAGGCCGAGGAACCGCGCATCCTGGTGGTGGACGTCGACGAGACCAGCCTGGCCACGCTCGGCCCCTGGCCCTGGCCCAGCGCGCGCCTGGCCGATCTGGTGGAAATCCTGCTGACCGATTATCAATCCAAGGGCGTGGCCTTGGACATCCTGCTACCCAAGGCCGGCGACCCGGAGGGCGACGCCCGCCTGGCGGCGCTGGCCAGCCACGGCCCGCTGGTGCTGGCCCAGGCACTCGACTATAGCCAGAGCCGACCTGACTTGCTACGCGAAGGCGTGCTGGGCGGAGCGATTCGCGCCGCGGCGCCGGCCACGCCGGCCACCGGCTATCTGGCCAACCACGCCCTGCTGGCCGCCAGCGCCCGCCACATCGGCAACATCGGTTTCATCCCGGACGCCGACGGCGCCCTGCGCCGCCTGCCTCTGCTGACCAGCTATCAGGGCCGCACCTATCCCGCGCTCAGCCTGGCGTTGTTGAATTGCTGTGGCGGCCCGGCGCTGGACTTGGCAGCGGACGGCGACAGCGCGGCGGCGCGCGTGGCCTACCGCCGCGACTGGACCGCTTACACCGTGGTCAGCGCCGCCGACATCCTGCAGCGCCGCATCGATCCGGCCGGCGCCAGCGGCCGCTTGGTGCTGGTCGGCTCGTCCTCGCTGACCTTGTCCGACCGCGTCGCCACGCCGCTGGCGGCCAGCCGCCCCGGCCTGGGGGTGCAGGCGACCATGCTGTCGACCCTGCTGGACCGGCGCGACGGCCTGGCGCCGGCGCCGTGGCCGGGCCGCTGGATCGCTGCTCTATATATGTTGCTGGTGGCCGGTGTGGCCGGCTACACCCTGCCACGCCTGTCGGCCGCGCGCAACGTGCTGCTGCTGGCCTGCGCCGGCGCGCTGTGGCTGTTGATCGCCTATGCCGTGTGCCGCCATGACGCCGATTTCTCGCCCACCGCGCCGCTGGCCTCGCTGCTATTCCTGCTGGCGGTGGCCGTGCCCTACCAGTGGCAACAGGCCCAGCACCGTTCGCGCCACCTGCTCGACACCCTGCGCCAATACGTGGCGCCGGCCGTAGTCACCGAACTGCTGCGCAGCGATATGCTCGATCCACTGGCCCCGCGCCAGCTCGACATCACCACCCTGATCGCCGACATGGAGGGCTACACCACCCAGGTCGAGTCGATGGGGGTGGACGCCGCCGCCCAGCTCACCCGCGATTTCCTCGAATGTCTGACCGGGCCGGTGATCGACCACCAGGGCACGCTGGACAAATACACCGGCGACGGCCTGGTGGCTTTCTTTGGCGCACCATTACCAAATTTACAACACGCGGATTTGGCTTTGGACGCTGCCCATGCTATTGTGCGGCGCGTACAAAAATTTAGCCTGGAGCAACAAGCGCGTGGTTATCCGCCACTGCGCGTGCGCATCGGCATCGACAGCGGCCTGGCCATGACTGGCGATTTCGGCACCGCCTTCCGCAGCATCTATACTGCGGTAGGCGACAGCGTCAACACCGCGTCGCGCCTGGAGCAGGCCGCGCGCGATTATCCGCACGATGTGATCGTCGGCGCCGGCACGGTGGAAC
Source organism: Duganella sp. BuS-21 (assembly GCA_041874725.1). Taxonomy (GTDB): domain Bacteria; phylum Pseudomonadota; class Gammaproteobacteria; order Burkholderiales; family Burkholderiaceae_D; genus Rugamonas. The sequence continues at coordinate 5,737,961 of CP097466.1, forward strand.
GGGCCCGCCGCCACCACTTCCAGCGCCTCGGTGAACGCTTATTAAGGGGCAAGGAAAAGCCCACAGTACTCTATACATTTGACTCAGCCATGACCGCAAACAAGCAGGCAATTTCCGCACCGGCAGGCGCCACGGAGCTAGGCTCTTGAATTGGCGCCGCGCCTGGCTGCCCGTGCTGGCCGCACTGCTGTGCGTGCTGGCGCCGGCCGTGCGCGCGCTCGACGAGTCCGACGAAACCCAGCAGCTATACCGCCAGGCCCTGCAGTCGATCGCCGAAGGCCGCAAGAGCGACGCCAGCGCGGCCCTGATGCGCGTGATCGAGCGCGAGCCGCTGCACGCCGGCGCCTGGCTGGACCTGGCGCTGATCCAGTGCGCGCTAGGCCACGCCGACGAGGCCGAACGACTGTTCACCAACATCCGTGAACGCTTCAATCCGCCCCCCGGCATCCTCGACCTGATCGCTGAAGCGCGCGTGGCCGGCTGCGCCAGCTGGCAGCCGCAGGGCCAGGGCTCGATCAGCATCGGCCGCGGCATCGACCAGAACGTCAACCAAGGTACGCGCACCACCAGTTACAACACCAGCGCGGCCGGGATCGCGGTCGAGCTGCCGCTGACCGACGACTTCCTGCCCAAGCACGACCAGTACACCGCCGTTACCGCCGACTACCTGCGCGACCTCTCGCCCAACGGCACCACCGGCTTCGCGCAATTCCAGAACCGTCGCTACGACCGCCTCGGCGCCTACAACTCGTCCTCGCTGTTCGCCGGGGTCGACACGCCGTGGCGCTACGGCAGCTGGACCCTGCACGGCAGCGCCTCGTTCGGCCTGATCACGCTGGGCAGCCAGCTCTACCAGCGCCAGGCCCAGCTGCAGGCGCGGATCGGCCCGCCGCTGCCGCTGCCGGGCAGCATGCAGTTCAGCCTGAGCACCTCGCTGAGCCGGGTCGAATACCTGACGTTGAGCAACTTCAACGCCAACACGGGCGAGCTGCGCGGCCAGTTCAGCTACCGCCAGGAGGACACCAGCGCCAGCGCCAGCGTCTCGCTGCTGGACGACCGCTCGTCCGACGCCCGCCCCGGCGGCAGCCGCCACGGCTGGCTGGCCACGGCGCAGTGGCGCACGCCGCTGTGGGACCAGACCACCGCCGAACTCGGCTACAGCCATCAACGCTGGCGCGGCAGCAGCGACTATTCGCCCGGCTTCATCGACGTCACGCGCAAGCAAGACACGCAGATGCTGCGCGCCACCATCACCTATCCGCTGACCGCCACCCAGTCGCTGCAGCTGGAGGCGCGGCAAGTGCGAAATCGGGAAAATATCTCGATCTTTCAGTACAATGACCGCCAATTGCAGTTGAGCTGGCAATGGCAAGGCATGTAAGCCCGCTGTTGGACCTTTAAACTTTGTAGCGGGCAGGACCATGGGCTGGAATCTCGGACTTTTAATCGCAAGCGCGCTGGTGCTGACGGCCGGCTGCCTGGTGCCCAACCGCTGGCTGCCGGCCTCGATGCCCAACGACAAACTGATGCACTTCGCCGGCTTCGGCGTGCTGGGCCTGCTGGCGCTGCCGCTGGCCTCCAGCACCGCCGAAGGCGCCCTGCTGCTGGGCGGGCTGCTGGTGCTGAGCTGGGTCATCGAGTGCCTGCAGCAACTGGTGCCCGACCGCGATTTCAGCTGGCGCGACCTGGCCGCCAACGCGGCCGGCCTGGCCAGCGCCGGCTTGATTGGCTGGCTGTGGCTGCCGTTCTAAGACGCTCGATCGCGAACGCGCTACAATCTCGTCATGACGTCTACTCCCGCCCCAATTACCGCGACCGAGCAAACCGCTAACGAAGAGCGGCAAATTCAGATCCATTTGCGCAAAATTCCGCTCCTGGCAGAGTTGTCGGACGAAGAAATCATCCCGCTGAAGAGCGAGTTACGGATTCGCACCTACGCCAAACGTGAAGTTGTCCTGCATAAAGGCGGCCAGGGCGACGGCCTGCTATTCCTGCTGGCGGGCCAGCTGCAGGTGATCGACATCACCGAGGACGGCCGTGCGATCGGCCTGCGCATGCTGGTGCCGGGTGACTTCTTCGGCGAAATCGCCCTGATCAACGGCACCACCCGTTCCGCTTCGGTGGTGGCCATGAGCGACGTGCTGGTGGCCTTCCTGCCGGCGCCGGTGGCGATGCGCCTGTTCTCGCACTCGCCGTCGGTGGCGGCGCACATGCTGCGCCACCTGGCGCAGAAAATCCAGCGCGACTCCGAATTCCGCGCCTTGCTCAGCATCAACAATACGACCAAGCGCATCTTCAACTTCATCATCCTGATGCAGAAGCGCGATGCCAACGGCGCGGTGGTGGAAAACCTGCCTACCCATCAGGATATTGCCAATATGATCAACACCAGCCGCGAAACCGTGACCCGCGCGCTGCTGACCCTGGCCCAGCAAGGTATCGTGCAAAAAGAGCCACACCGCCTGCTGATCAAAAACCCCGAAGCGCTGCAAAAACTGGCCCAGGCCGAGTAGCGGCGGTGCCCGATGTTACTGTGTGACAAGCTGTAACACGTTACCAGTGTAACAAGGCCTGCGCTATAATTGTCGGCTGATCCATCCCCGGGCGGCCTCGCCGTCCCGCAGCCTGTTATGACTACCGTATCTTTCCAACTTCCCTATTCCCACCCGGCGCCGCAGGCGCCGGCCGCATGATGGCGGGCGCCATGCTGCGCGGATTGTGGCGCTATCGCGGCTTCGTGCTCGGCAGCGTACAACGGGAATTCCAGGCCAAATACCGCAACACCATGCTGGGCGCCGCCTGGACGGTGCTGAGCCCGCTCGCCATGATCCTGGTCTACACCCTGATCTTCTCGCAGGTGATGCAAAGCCGCCTGCCCGGCGACACCAGCGAATACGGCTACAGCGTCTACCTGTGCGCCGGCATCCTGACCTGGGGCCTGTTTGCCGAGATCACTTCGCGCGCGCAAAACATGTTCCTCGAACAGGCCAACCTGATCAAAAAGATCAGCTTCCCGCGCATCTGCCTGCCGGTGATCGTAGTGCTCAACGCCCTGCTCAACTTCGGCATCATCTTCGGCCTGTTTACCATCTTCCTGGTGGCCAGCGGCCAGTTCCCCGGCGCCGTGTTCCTGTTGCTGTTACCGGTGCTGCTGCTGCAGATCCTGCTGGCCATCGGTCTCGGCATGGTGCTTGGCGTGCTCAACGTGTTCTTCCGCGACGTCGGCCAGTTCTTCCAGATCTTCATCCAGTTCTGGTTCTGGCTCACGCCCATCGTCTACCCGGCCAGCATCCTGCCGGCCAACGTGCGCGGCATGCTGGACTGGAATCCGATGGCAGCCGTGATCCAATCCTACCAGGCGATTCTGGTGAGCGGCCAAGCGCCGCATTGGGAAAAACTGCTGCCGGCCGCCGTGCTGGCGGTGCTGCTGTGCGCGCTGGGCGTGCATTTGTTCCGCCGCCGCGCCGGCGAAATGGTGGATGAACTCTGATGGGTAAAATCGTTGTCAGCCAACTCGGCAAAGCCTACAAACAATACGCGACCCGTGGCGCCCGCCTGCGCGAATGGCTGACGCCGTTCAACGGTCCGCGCCACCAGCTCAAATGGATCTTGCAGGACGTCAGCTTTGAAGTGGCGCCCGGCGAGGCGGTCGGCCTGATCGGCATCAACGGCGCCGGCAAGAGCACCCTGCTCAAGCTGATCACCGGTACCACCCACCCGACCACCGGCAGCGTCTACATGGAGGGCAAGGTGGCCGCCCTGCTGGAACTGGGCATGGGCTTCCACCCGGACTTCACCGGCCGCCAGAACGTCTACATGGCCGGCCAGCTGATCGGCCTGTCGGTCGACGAGATCACGGCGCTGATGCCCGACATCGAAGCCTTCGCCGAAATCGGCGACTATATCGACCAGCCGGTGCGCGTGTATTCGAGCGGCATGCAGATGCGCGTGGCGTTTGCCGTCGCCACCGCGCGCCGTCCCGACATCCTGATCGTCGATGAAGCGCTGTCGGTGGGCGACACCTACTTCCAGCACAAGAGCTTCGAGCGCATCCGCCAGTACCGCCGACTCGGCACTACGCTGCTGCTGGTGTCGCACGACAAGCAGGCGATCCAGTCGGTGTGCGACCGCGCCATCCTGCTCGACGGCGGCCGCCTGGCGCGCCAGGGCAAGCCGGAAGAAATCATGGATTACTACAACGCCATGATCGCCGAGCGCGAAAACAGCACCCTGCGCCTGGCCGAAACCGACGCCGGCAAGCTGCAGGTGATCTCCGGCACCGGTGAAGCGACCGTGGCCCGCATCGCCCTGGTCAACGCCGCCGGCGAGGCGGTGGAAGTGGTGGACGTGGGCGAAGCGGTGACGCTGGAAGTGACGGTGGCGGTGCACGCGCCGATTCCGCGCATGGTGCTCGGCTACATGATCAAGGACCGCCTGGGCCAGCCCATGTACGGCACCAACACCCACCTGAAGGAACTGCCGCTGGACGACATGCAGGCCGGCCAGCAGGTGACCTACCGTTTCGCGTTCGACATGAACCTGGGCGCCGGCAGCTATTCGATCGCCACCGCCATCGTCAGCACCGCGACCCACCTGGTCAATAATTACGAGTGGCGCGACCTGGCGCTGGTGTTCACCGTGGTGAACATGCGCCGGCCGCATTTCGAGGGTTCCGCCTGGCTGGACCCGGACATCACCATACAAAGCACATGAGCTTCATTTCCTACGCCCAGAATTTCGAGGACGTGCTGCTGTGGCGCGTGCTTCAGCACGTGCCGAACGGCTTCTACATCGACGTCGGCGCCAACGACCCGGAGCTGCATTCGGTCACCAAGGCCTTCTACGACCACGGCTGGCGCGGCATCAACGTCGAGCCGATGCCGTCCTACCGCGCCGCCTTCCTCGAACAGCGCCCGCGCGACATCAACCTGAACGTGGCTGCCGGCGCCGCCAGCGGCAGCATCACCTTGTTCGATCTGCCCGAGGTCAACGGCTGGGCCTCGACCGACGCCGGCGTGGCCGAAACCCACCGCGCCCACGGCCACAAGGTGGTCGAGCACACGGTGCCGCTGCTGACGCTGACCGAAATCTGCCGCGAGCACGTGCGCGGCCCGGTGCACTTTCTCAAGATCGACGTCGAAGGCTTCGAGGCCGACGTCCTGCGCGGCATGGACTTTGCCGCCTGGCGGCCGTGGATCGTGGTGGTGGAAGCCATCATGCCGAACAGCCGCGACAGCAACCACACAACCTGGGAAGCCATGCTCACGGAGCACGGCTACCAGTACGCCTGGTTCGACGGCCTGAACCGCTACTACGTGGCCGACGAGCATGCCGAACTGGCGGCCGGCCTGCAGCTACAGCCGAACGTGTTCGACGAATTCATCGTGCACCACCTGGACAAGGCCTGGAGCCGTGGCGCCGCGCTGGAACAGCAAGTGGACGCGGCGTGGCAACTGGCGCAGCAGCACGGCGCCAGCCTGGAACAGGCCACCGCGCGCCGCGCCGAACTGGAGCTGGACCTGCAGCGCGAACTGCAGCAGCACGAGCAGCACCGCGCGCAGCATGCGCAGGAAATCGAACAGCAGGCGCAGCAGCTGGCACAGCATCATCGCCAGTACGAGCAGCAGTTGACGCGCCTGCAGGAGCAGCACGGACAGCAACTGGCGCAGGTGGTGCAGAACCACGCGCACCAGCTGACCGACATGGCGCACAACCACACGCTGCAAAAGGCCGAGCAGCAGCGCGCGCATGAACTGCTGCTGGCCCAGCAACGCAATGTGCATGAGCTGGAAACCGCCCAGCAGCAGCACCAGCACGGCCTGCAACTGGCGCAGCGCGACCACGACCTGCGCCAGCGCCTGGGCCAGATCCTGCAACTGCAGGCCGACTTGCGCCAGGCCGAAGCCCAGGCCCAGCAGTTCGAAGCCTCCATGCACCAGGCCGCCAACTGGGGCGCCGAGATGGAGCAGCGCCTGCTGGCCGTCTACGCCAGCAGCTCGTGGCGCATCACGGCGCCGCTGCGCACGCTCATGCAGCGCGGTGAAAACAGCCTGCCGAACCAGTTCAAGCGCGAAGTGCGCAGCGCCACCCGCAGCGGCGTGCGCTGGCTGACCTCGCGCCAGTGGCTGCGCCGCCTGCTGCTGCCGGTGGTGGCCCGTTCGCCCGTCCTGCGCGCGCTGGTCGCACGCACCCTGCACAACTTGCACATCGGCGCCGCGCCGGCCGCCGGCGCCGCCGACGTACCGCACCAGTTGCGCGAAATGCCGCAGTCGGCCCGCAAGGTGCTCGACGACCTGCAGCGCGCACGCCAAACCCAACAGAACTGAATATGCGTCTCGTCATCGACCTCCAATCCTGCCAGAACGGCGCGGCCCGCTCGCCGGCCGCCGTGCTGGCGCTGGCCCAAGCGCTGGTGCGCGGCGCCGCCGCCCGTCCCGTCCCGCACACCGTGCTGATCGCCTACGCCGCCAACCAGCAGCAACAGATCGACGCGCTGCGCCAGGCCTTCGACGGCCTGCTGCCGCCGCAACAGCTGCTCAGCTACGCCACGCCCGCATTGGGCGGCTGGCCGCAGCAGGCCGCCGTGCTGGTGCGCGACGGCTTCCTGGCCAGCCTGAATCCGGACGCCGTGTTCGCGCCCGGCCTGTTCGACATTCCGCTCAGCGACACCGTCTACGGCTCCGGCCCGGACCACGCGCTGATGATCTACAGCAGCGCCGAAGCCGGCGACGAACGCCAGCAGGAATGCCTGCGCCGTGCCGCCCTGGTAGTCGAGCTGCCGGACCAAGCCGAGGTCCTGGGCGATGCCGACGCCCTGGCCGCGCGCCTGTGGCAGCAATTTGAAAACGCCCACGCCGCCGCGCTCGCGCACCGGGAAGGCGCCACCGCCGGCCGTCCGCGCCTGGCCTACATCTCGCCGCTGCCGCCGCAGAAGTCCGGCATCGCCGACTACAGCGCCGAAGTGATCGCCGAGCTGGAAGCGTATTACGACATCGAACTGGTGGTGGCCGACGACAGCCTCGCCGCGATCGCCGCCACCGCGCTGGGCCAGCGCCTGCCGCTGCTGACGCCGGCCCAGTTCGAACAGCAGGCGCAGCGCTTCACGCGCCTGCTCTATCACTTCGGCAACTCCAACGCCCACCAGTACATGTTCCCGCTGCTGGAACGTCATCCGGGCGTGGTGGTGCTGCACGACTTCTTCCTCAGCGGCGTGCTCGACAACATGGAGCGCGACGGCGTGCAGGAGCAAGCCTTCCTGCAGGCGCTGTACGCCTCGCACGGCCACACCGGCCTGCTGTCGCACAAGGAGCACGGCCGCAATCCGTCGATCTGGACCTTCCCCTGCAACAAGGCCGTGCTGGACCAGGCCGAAGGCGTGATCGTCCACGCCGAGTTCTCGCGCACGCTGGCCGAACAATGGTACGGACCCGGCAGCGCCGACCAGTGGCAGGTGCTGCCGCTGCTGCGCGGCCAGGCCGACCTCGACGCGCCCGCGCAGGCGCGCGCCGCCGCCCGCGCCGCGCTGGGCCTGCAGGACCAGGATTTCCTGGTCTGCAGCTTCGGCATGCTGGGACCGACCAAGCTCAATCACCGCCTGCTGGACGCCTGGCTGGCGTCGCCGCTGGCGCAGCAGCCGAACTGCCAGCTGGTGTTCGTTGGTGAAAACGAAGGCGGCCAGTACGGCGCCGAGCTGCTGGCGAAAATCGCCGCCAGCCCGGCTGCCGCCCGCATCCGCATCACCGGCTTCGCCAGCGCCGACGACTACCGCCACTACCTGGCCGCCAGCGACGCCGCTGTTCAACTGCGCACCCAGACGCGCGGCGAAACCTCGGCCTCGGTGCTGGACTGCCTGCTGCACGGCGTGCCGACCATCATCAACGCCCACGGCGCCGCCGCCTCGATCCCGGACGACGTGCTGGTGCAGCTGCCGGACCTGTTCGAAGACGCCCAGCTGAGCGCCGCGCTGGCGCAGCTGCACGCCGATCCGGCACGCCGCGCCGCGCTGGCCACGGCCGGCCGCGAGCACGTGCGCGTACACCATGCGCCGGCCGCCGTCGGCCGCCAGTATTACGACGCCATCGAAGACTACGCCCGCAGCAGCGCCCAGGCCCACTACCGCCGCACCCTGGCGGCGCTGGGCGCGCTGCCCGGCCATCCGGACCAGGTGCAACTGGCGTCGGTGGCCACGGCGCTGGCCGCCAACCAGCCGTCCACCACGCCGCGCCAGTTGCTGATCGATATCTCGGCGCTGGTCCAGCACGATCCCAAGACCGGCATCCAGCGCGTGGTGCGCAGCATCCTGCTGGTGCTGCTCAACGATCCGCCGGCCGGCTACCGCGTCGAACCGGTGTACAGCGACGGCGGCAACCGCAGCTACCGCTACGCGCGCCGCTTCACCCAGCAGATGCTGGGCGTGGGCGCGCCGTGGACCGCGCCGGTCACCGAAGACGCGCCGATCGAGATGCGCGCCGGCGACACCTTCCTCGGCCTCGACCTGGCCACCAACATGACCACGCAAAACCAGCCGCAACTGCTGGCGCTGCGCCGCCGTGGCGTGGCCGTGTGGTTCGTGGTGTACGACCTGTTGCCGATGCTGCGCCCGGAATGCTTCCCCTTCGGCGCCGAGAAATACTATGGCGACTTCCTCGACACCATCGCGCTGGCATCGGACGGCATCGTCACGATTTCGCGCGCCGTATCCGACGAGCTGGCCACCTGGCTGTCGCAGCGGCCGAATCGCCGCGTCGCCCCGCTCAAGCTGAGCCACTTCCACCTGGGCGCCGACATCGACGCCAGCGCCCCGAGCAGCGGCCTGCCGGCCAACGCCGAGCGCGTGATGGCGGCGCTGAAAGAAGCGCCTACCCTACTGATGGTCGGCACGCTGGAGCCGCGCAAGGGCCAAGCCCAGGCGCTGGCCGCCTGCGAGCTGCTGTGGGCCAAGGGCGTGGCCGTCAACCTGGTCATCGTCGGCAAGAACGGCTGGATGGTCGACAACCTGGCGCAGAAACTGGAAAATCATCCGCAGCGCGAGCAGCGCCTGTTCTGGCTGTCCGGCCTGTCCGACGAAATGCTGCTCAAGCTGTACGAAAACTGCGCGGCCCTGCTGGCGGCCTCGGAAGGCGAAGGCTTCGGCCTGCCGCTGATCGAAGCGGCCCAGCACCGCCTGCCGATCATCGCGCGTGGCATTCCGGTGTTCCGCGAAGTGGCGGGCGAGCACGCCTACTACTTCGACGGTTCCGCGCCGGCCGACCTGGCCAACGCCATCGAAGCGTGGCTGGACCTGCACGCGCAAGGCCGCGCGCCACAGTCGGCCGGCATGCCGTGGCTGACCTGGCAGCAGGCCGCACAGCAATTGATGGACGCCACCATCCACGGCGGCAGCCACGGCAGCCTGGCCGCCGACGGCTTGACGCCGCAACTGCTGGTCGACGTTTCGGCCATCGCCCGCCATGACCTGAAGACCGGCATCCAGCGCGTGGTGCGCGCGCAGCTGCTGGAACTGCTGCGCGCCGAAGGCAAGGACTTCCAGGTGCTGCCGGTCTACCTGAGCGACGAAGGCGGCTGGCACTACCGCCACGCGCGCCGCTACCAGCACCAGCTGGCCGGCACCGACAGCGGCGGCGTGCACGACGACGAAGTGGTGATCGGCGCCGGCGACGTGTTCTACAGCCCGGACTTCTTCCCGCGCGCCGTGATCGAAGCCAGCCGCGCCGGCCTGTACGCGCGCTGGCGCGCGGCCGGCGTGCAGATCAACTTCCTGATCCACGACATCCTGCCGCTGCTGCGGCCGGAATTCTTCCCGCCCAATACCGACGCCGAATTCGGCGAGTGGCTGCACGCCATCAGCGCCGACGCCGACCGCCTGGTCTGCATCAGCGGCGCGGTCGCCGACGAAACGCGCGCCTGGCTGACTGAGCATGCGCCGCAACGCCCGCTGCCGCAGTTCGCCGTGCTGCACCACGGCGCCGACCTGTCGGCGTCCGCCGGCGCGGCGGCCCCTGCCGCCGCCTTAGGGGGGGCAACCGCAGCCGCTGCGGCAGCCTTGCCGGACGACGCCGCCGCCGTGCTGGCCGACCTGGCCGCCCACCCGAGCTTCCTGATGGTCGGCACCATCGAGCCGCGCAAGGGCCACCTGCAGGCGCTCGACGCCTTCGATCAGCTGTGGTCCGAGGGCGTCGATGCGCGCCTGGTGATCGTCGGCGGCGAAGGCTGGCGCGGCCTGCCGGACGAGCAGCGCCGCACCATTCCGACCATCATGGCGCGCCTGCGCGGCCATCCGGAACTGGGACGCCGTCTGCTGTGGCTGCACGGCGTCAGCGACGCCTACCTGGAACAGCTGTACCAGCACAGCGCCTGCCTGCTGGTGCCGAGCGAAGGCGAGGGCTTCGGCCTGCCGCTGATCGAAGCGGCCCACCACCGCCGGCCGCTGCTGGTGCGCGACATTCCCGTGTTCCGCGAAGTGGCGCAGCAGCACGCTTACTACTACCAGGGCGGCGGCGCCGAACTGGCGGCGGCCGTGCGCCAGTGGCTGGCGCTGCACGCCGACGGCAAGGCCCCGGCCTCGACCGGCATCGCCGGCCGCACCTGGGCCGACAACGCCCGCCAGCTGAGCACCCTGCTGTTCAGCCCATCACTTACCACCGAAAGCACAGAAAGCCCTTCCGCATGAGCGCCACTCTTCCCGCACGTCCGGCCGTCGCCGTCGTCATTCCCAGCTACAAGGTCACGCGCCACATCATCGGCGTGATCGCCGGCATCGGCCCCGAGGTCGACCACATCTACGTGATCGACGACAAGTGCCCGGACCAGTCCGGTGCTTTCGTGCGCCAGCACTGCACCGACCCGCGCGTGAAGGTGCTCGAGCACGTGGAGAACCAGGGTGTCGGCGGTGCCGTGATGACCGGCTACCAGGCCGCCATCGCCGACGGCGTCGACATCATCGTCAAGGTCGACGGCGACGGCCAGATGGACGCGCGCCTGATCCCCAGCTTCATCGCGCCCATCGTCAACGGCGAGGCCGACTACACCAAGGGCAACCGCTTCTTCGACCTGGAGCAGATCAGCCAGATGCCGCCGATGCGCCTGTTCGGCAACGCCGTGCTGTCGCTGATGACCAAGCTGTCGTCCGGCTACTGGGATCTGTTCGACCCGACCAACGGCTTCACCGCCATCCACGCCGGGGCCGCGCGCCACATCCCGTTCGCCAAGGTCAGCCGCCGCTACTTCTTCGAGACCGACATGCTGTTCCGCCTCAACACCATCAACGCGGTGGTGGTGGACGTGCCGATGGACGCACACTATGGCGACGAGGTCAGCAACCTGAAAATCTCCAAGATCGTCACCGAATTCCTGTTCAAGCATGTGCGCAACTTCGGCAAGCGCATCTTCTACAACTACTACCTGCGCAATATGTCGCTGGCCTCGATCGAACTGCCGCTGGGCCTGGCGATGCTGACGGCCGGCTCGGTATACGGCCTCAGCCACTGGATCGCCTCGGCGCGCGCCAACGTCTCGACCTCGGCCGGCACCGTCATGCTGTCGGCGCTGCCGGTGCTGATGGGCGTGCAGCTGATCCTGGCCTTCCTGGCCTACGACATCGCCTCGGTGCCGCGCCGCCCGGTACACCTGCGCCTGGCCGCAGGCCTGGGCCTGGGCCGGAAGACCCATGCCTGAGCGGCTGTTCTTCCTGCAGCGCCAGTTCATGGTCTTCGTCGCCGGCGGCGTGCTGTCGGCGCTGGTCGATATCGGCCTGATGCAATTGCTGCTGTCGAGCGGCGCCGCGCCGCTGGCGGTGGCCACCAGCGCCGGCTTCGCGGCCGGCCTGATGCTCAACTACGCCTTCCATGCGCGGGTCACCTTCAGCCGCATGACCCAGCGTCACAGTCTGTTACGCTACGCCTGCGTGGTGGCGCTCAATTACGCCATCACGCTGGCCGTGGTGGCGCTGGCGCAATCGCTGCTGGGCATGCCGCTGGTCGGCAAACTCCTTTCGCTGCCGCTGGTAGCCGCCAACGGTTTTCTTTTGAGTAAATACTGGGTATTCAAATGAATCAAGATACGCAAGCTGCCGCTCCCGCTGCTACTCCCGCTGCTCCCGCTGCTCCCGCTACTCCTGCTACTCCCGCCGCCGCTCCGGCCCCCACCCTGACCTTCGCACCGGTGCGCTGCGACGACGCCGCGCTGGCGCTGTACGGCCAGTTGTTCGCCGCCTGCTTCCCCGGTACGGAAAAATTCACGCCGGCGTATCTGCGCTGGCTGTACGCCGACAACCCGGACGGCGGCGTGGCCGGCTACGACGCCTGGGACGGCGAGCGCCTGGCCGCGCACTACGTGTGCGTGCCCGGCCTGGCCACCATCGGCGGCCAGGAGGTGCGCGTGCTGCTGTCGTTGAATACCGCGACCCACCCGGACTACCAGGGCAAGGGCCTGTTCACCAAGCTGGCCGCGCTGACCTACGACAGCGCCCGCGAACAGGGCTACGACGCCGTGTACGGCGTCGCCAACGCCAACAGCACGCCGGGCTTCATCCGCAAGCTCGGCTTCCAGCTGGTGCGCCCGCTGGAGGCGCGCGTGGGCGTCGGCGGCGTCGGCACGCCGCCGCATGGCCAGGGCGTGGCCGCCAGCTTCGAACGGGTGCGCTCGCCGGCCGCGCTGGCCTGGCGCTGCGCCAATCCCGACAATCCGGTGCGCATGCTTCGCCACGGCGCGCTGTGGCGCTTCGACGCCGCCGCCCTGCCGCTGACGCGCGCCTACGGCGAACTGGCCCTGCCGGCTGCGGCCGCCCCGGCGCTGGCGCAGGTGGCCGCCGCCACCGATGGCGCCTGGGCGCCGGCCCGCTTGTACCTGGGCCTGGTGCCGGACGCCGAACGCCGCTTCACCGGTTACCCGACCATCCCGACGCGGCTGCGCCCTTCGCCGCTGAACCTGATCTACCGTTCGCTGTCGGGCCGCGTGGCGCAACTCGATCCGGCCGCGATCCGCTTCAGCTTCCTCGACTTCGATGCCTACTAACGCCATCAACGCGCCGGCAGCGCTGTTTCTGTTCGCTCATCAGGACGACGAATACGGCGTGTTCCAGGCCATCGAGGCCAGCCTGCGGCTAGGCCGCCGGGTGGCTTGCGCCTACCTGACGGCCGGCGCCCACGGCAGCGCCGCGCGCCGCAACGCCGAATCGCTGGCGGTGCTGACCGGGATGGGCGTGGCGGCGGATGACGTGGTGTTCGCCGGCGACCAGCTCGGCATCGTCGACGGCACCCTGCCGCGCCATATGGAAACGGCCGGCGCCTGGTTGGCGGACTGGCTGGGCGGCTTCCAGCGCGTCGAGCTGATCTGCGTCACCGCCTGGGAAGGCGGCCACCACGACCACGACGCCCTGCATTTCCTCACCGCCCACGCGGCCGCCGGCCTCGGGCTCGGCGCGCCATTGCGCCAGTATTCGCTGTACAACGCCTTCCAGCGCAGCGGCCCGTGGTTCAACGTGCTGGCGCCGCTGGCGGCCAACGGCGCGGTCGAGCGCAGCGCCATCGGCTGGCCGGCGCGGCTGCGCCACCTGGCGCTACTGGGACGCTACCCGAGCCAGTGGAAAACCTGGCTCGGCCTGTTCCCCTTCGTACTGTGGCACTACCTGCGGCACGGCTGCCAGCAATTGCAGCCGGTGGCGTTGGCGCGTCTGGACCAGCGCCCCCACGACGGCCCGCTGTACTACGAGAACCGCCGCTTCTACACCTGGGACGCGATGCAGCGCGACATGGCCGGCTGGCTGGCGGCGCAGCGCGAGCGCGCCCACGGCGGCCGCCAGCAATGAACGCTGGGCCCAGCACCGCCGCCGGGTCGGCCGAGCTGCGCGGCGAACCGCCGCTGGTGGTCGACCTCGACGGCACGCTGTGCTATTCCGACACCCTGTGGGAAGCGCTGCTGCTATTCCTCAAGCATCACTTCTGGCAAGCCTGGCGCCTGCCGCTCTGGCTGTTGCTCGGCAAGGCCGGCTTCAAGGCCGCGCTGGCGGGCCGCATCGCGCTCGATCCGGGCGCGCTGCCGTATGATCAGACCCTGCAGCGCGAGCTGGAGCACCAGCGCGCGCAAGGACGCCGGCTGGTGCTGGCCACCGGCGCCGACCAGCGCTGGGCCGAGCGCCTGGCCGCCCACCTCGGCCCGTTCGAACAGGTACTGGCCTCGGCCGGCGGCGTCAACCTGACGTCGCGCGCCAAGGCCGACGCGCTGGTGCGCCTGTACGGCGCGCACGGCTACGATTACATCGGCAACAGCCGCGCCGACCTGGCGGTCTGGCAGAGCAGCCGCCACGCGTATTCCGTGACGCGCAAGCCGTTCCGGCTGGCCGACGGGCGGCACACCGAGCACATCGGCAGCGTGCGCCCCCAGCCGCTGGCGGCGCTGTGGCGGGCGATGCGGCCGCGCCAATGGCTCAAGAACTTGCTGGTGTTCGTGCCGATGCTGGCCGGGCACGCGCTCAACGCCGGCGCACTGGCGCAGTCGCTGCTGGCCTTTGCGGCGTTTTCGCTGTGCGCCTCCAGCGCCTACCTGCTCAACGACGCGCTCGACGCCCACGACGACCGCCGCCACCCGGACAAACGCCGCCGCCCGCTGGCGGCCGGCACGCTGCCGCTACCGCTGGCGCTGGCGGCCAGTCCGCTGCTGGCGCTCGGCGCGTTCACGCTGTGCGCGCTGTTCGACCCGTTGTTGCTGGCGGTGGTCGGCATCTACTTGGCGGCCACGCTGGCGTACTCGCTGCGGCTCAAGCGCATGCTGATGATCGATATCGTCACGCTGGCCCTGCTATACACCGTGCGCATTCTCGGCGGCTGCGCCGCCACCCTGATCGCGCCCTCGTTCTGGCTGCTGGCGTTTTCGTTCTTCGTGTTTCTCAGCCTGGCGCTGCTCAAGCGCTACAGCGAACTGTTCAACCTGCACAGCCGGGGCCAGGACAAGAGCAGCGGGCGCGGCTACACCGTCGCCGACAAGGCGCCGATCAGCATCATGGGCATCAACAGCGCTTTCCTGTCGGTGCTGATTTTCATGCTGTACTTTAATTCGCAGACAGTGCTGACCATGTACCGCCACCCGTATTTCCTGCTCGGCATCGTGCCGCTGCTGGTGTTCTGGCTGGGCCGGCTGTGGACGCTGGCTTTTAGCGGCCAGGTCAACGAAGACCCGGTGCTGTACGTCAGCCGGGACAAGGTCAGCCTGACGGTGCTGGCGCTGTGCTTCGGCCTGGCGCTGGCCGCCACCTGAGGCACGCGAACGGCGCGTTAAGATACAGCCATCCGCGATCAAGATAGACACGTTCTCCTGACGTTTGCAGGTTCAGGTCACATTCTTCGAATTTTTTCGTTCGATTGGCGCTGTGAATCAGAACCTTGGTGGGCCTCCCATTGAACTCATGAATTACGACGTCATCAACCGTCATCATGCGCTCCACATGTGTTTCTCGTTCAAAGAAAATTTCTGGATCAGGGTTATAAAGGGACGGCATGTGATCAAGAAACCATGTCGCTACTGCAGTCTGTTGCAAATGGTTGCCGCCTTGATAAAGCCGGGCTTGATAGGTGACCAGGATCTGGAAGACCAGGAAGACCGTCAACAAAATTCCTACGGAGCGCAAGGTGAGGAAGCGCAGATGGTCGATCACGACGATCACCACAGGAATGCAGCACCAGTAACCGTAACGCATCAGAACGAAATGCCCGCTATTCCAATTGATCGTTGCCAATGTCGGAAGCAGCATGAGCAGGCATACCCCTATCGCAAGCAATAGTGGCCCATATATTTGGCGTCGCGTTTGTGGCATGGTCAGCAGCGCTGCGGCGGAGATGGCGAGCCCCGGCAGGCAAGTTAACATTCCTTGATTCAAATCGAACAAGGCTGAAAGAAATCTTCGCGCTGACATGAAGTCCGTGCGGGTGTAGTGCACGGCGATGAGGCTGGGAACACCAAATTCGATAGCGTTAAAAATATACGGCGCGAATGCCATAACGCCGCCAATCAATGCCATCAGGAAGTCACGCGCATCGAATCTCCCAGTCTGCCCGTGTGCGCGGAAATGTAGATATATCGCCCCCATAGCGACGCAGGCGTAAAAAGCGATAATCGAAGGATTTTGGGAGGCGGCAATCCCGGAACACAATAGCGCAGTTCCCCACTTGTGCCGCAACGCGGCAGCTGTTGCGGCCCCCAGCAAAGCTGCACTCATCACCTCGGGACCAGTCCATCGAACGTACCACGCTCCCCCGCTCAAAACCAATACGGCAAGGACCGCTGTTCGCTCAGCGGACAAGGTGCGTCGAATGTAGGAGGCGCTACCCAACAACATTACAACGTTCAGCAGCGTAAATGCCGCCGCCGGAGGAGCATGGAATATTTTTCCGACGATGTAAGGAATCGTCACCAAGGCAGAGTACAACCAGAAATGTATGGCGACGGTCCCAGAGTTGCCCTTGGCGAAGCCAAAAGAGATCGCGGCGCCGGCACGCAGTTCGGTCTCGACCTGTTTCAAATAGCCAGTAGCGATGCCGGCCTGGTCGAGAATGCCCTGCGGAAGCTGGAGAATGAATTCGAAATCCGCCGGCCGGATTATCGGATCACCGTGGTGGGCAAATGCAACGGTGGTCAGCCAATACTCCTGTCCATCCCCGTAAAAATGGCTGCGCACCAAGGCCAAGACGACTAAAACCAGCACCAACATCGCTTCGATTGACGCTAAAAACCGCATTGAAAAGGCGTGTGCAGGTAGTTTCAAAGGCGCTCTCTCAAAACGAAATAAGGCGGCTAGCGCGCTAGAGGTCGCTAGCGGGAGTTAGCGCGAAAAATGAAATTTGACGCATCGCAACGAGTATATCGGACGCTTAGCTACCTGGTATGCGCTTCGGGAGACGGCTAATGCGTTATCGGTCGTCACCCAAGACAGCGCCGTTGCTTTTCCAAGTCGCTTGATCCGTGACATTTAGCTATATTTCACTGCTGAAATACAGTTAAAATTGGCGTCGCTTTAAACTTGCCATCCTGAATACCTTAATGAACAACCAAAAAAACCTGGATTGGATCCAGATGTTGCGCGGCATCGCCGCCCTGCTGGTGGTGCTGTGCCACGCCCGCTACGCCCTGCTCAACACCGAGGGCTTCGGGCTGGCCCAGCAACTGCTCATGCCCGGCGCCAGCGGGGTCGATCTGTTCTTCCTGATCAGCGGCTTCATCATGTGCTATTCGACCGCCGGTTCGGACGGCAGCCCGGCCGAGGTGGCGCGCTTCGCCATCAAGCGCTTCGCCCGTGTGTGGCCGGTGTACGCGGTGGTGACGCTGGTGGCGATCTTCGCGCTCAGCGGCGGCATCGAATACTTCCAGGACCCGGCCAAGCGCGCCACCTTCTGGCACTCGATCGCCATGGTGCCGGCCAATCCGCGCTACATGCCGTATTTCTCGCTGTCGCTGGAACAAGGCTGGACGCTGCTGTTCGAGATGTATTTCTACCTGATGTTCGTAGTCAGCATGCTGTTCCGCCGCCTGCGCTGGGTGGCCCTGGCCGCCTGGGTGGGACTGACGGTGATCGCCCCGCAACTGGGCGCCTATGACATGAGCATTTCGCGCGACTTCGGCTATGCGGTCGGCTACCTCAGCATCGTCACCAGTCCTTTCGTGCTGGAGTTCGTCGCCGGCGTGCTGATCGGCTGGCTGTATCTGCAGCCATGGTTCCGCATCGGCAACCGCCAGCTGGCCTGGCATGCGCTGGGCCTGGGCGTGGCGTTTGCGCTGTGGGCCATCTATTCCGGCGCCACCGTGATCCACGGCCCGACCCAGTGGGGCTGGCCGCTGGCGCTGATGGTGACGCTGATGGCGCTGGCCAGCAAGACCGTGCGGATTCCGGTGCCGCCTTTCTTCCTGTGGCTGGGCGCGATCTCGTATTCGCTGTATCTGACCCACTTGATCGCGCAGGGCCTGGTGCGGCGCGCGATGGAAGCGTATGGCCTCGGCCACCTGTCGCACACCTGGGGTTTCATCTTCATCTCGACCGCCTGTGCGCTGCCGCTGGCGGCGCTGTCGCACCGCTTGCTGGAGCAGGGCCTGTCGAACCTGGTGCGCAAGGCGCTGCTGCGCCTGGTGCCGGCCAAACCACAGCAGCAGCCGCAGCAGCAACAATCGGTGCAGGCGGCGCCGACGATTGCCCATTTGTCCCGCTGACGCTATCATCCGCCCTTGGCCCGAAATGTTAGAAAGATAATATGACTGTGTTCCGCTTGACCCCAACCCAGCGGCAGGCCATGGCCAGCTACGGCCTGCCGCTGGCGCTGCTGACCGTGCTGCTCTACCTGATCCTGCGCAACACCGGGGCCTACCCGGTGGTGTTTGCGGACGAATGGCTGTACAGCAAATTCGCCCGCCTGCAGCCCCTGAGCGATTCATTGGTGCCGTCCTATCTGTACCTGAAGCTGTTCGGCCAGACCAACGCCTGCGGCGAAGGCTTCCTGCAATGCGCGCGCGTGCTCAACGCCGTGCTGTTCGTGGCCGCCGCCCCCTTCATCTACCTGGTGGCGCGGCCGCTGACCGGCCGCCTGGCCGCCGGCGCCATCGCCGTGCTGGCGCTGCTGTCGCCGATCAGCAGCTACAGCGCCTACTTCATGCCGGAAGCCATGTATTACTTCGGCTTCTGGGTGCTGACCTACACCCTGCTGCGCAGCGGCGCGCTGCGCCCGCAATGGCGCGCGACGCTGGCCTACGGCCTGCTGGGCGGCGTGCTGCTCGGCCTGCTGTGCCTGGTGAAGGTGCACGCGCTGTTCCTGTTGCCGGCGCTGTGCCTGTTCATCGTCTACGCGCGCTTCAGCGCCAGCCGCAAGGACTGGCTGATTCCGGGCGTGGCCGCCGCCGTGCTGGCCGCCGTGGCCGCGCTGGCGGTCAAGACCGCGCTGGCCTGGCTGCTGGCCGGACCGGTGGGCCTGAACCTGTTCGGCAGCTTCTACGGCGGCCACGTCAACAATAGCGGGCACGGCCTGGGCCGCCTGCTGGCGCCGTTCCTGCGCAACTTCCAGGGCCATGCGATGGCGCTGCTGGTGCTGTTCGGCTTCCCTATCCTGATGCTCGCCAGCGCCGCCGCCAGCGGCGCAGTGCGCACCGCGCTGGGCCGCCACGGCCGCGCGCTGCTGCTGTACACCTTCCTGATGCTCGGCTGCGCGCTGGGCATGACGGTGGCCTATACCGCCTCCATCGCCGATGCCGGCCCCAACGAAATCATCCGCCTGCACCTGCGCTACTACGACTTCACCTTTCCGCTGCTGATGATCATCGGCGTGGCCGTGGCCGGCCATGGCGCGCGCGCCAGCCTGCGCACGCGCGCCCTGCTGGCCGTGCCGCTGGCGCTGCTGGTGGCGCTGGCCGCCAAATTCCTGCTGCCGGCCTACCTGACCTCGCCCATCGACAGCCCCGAGCTGTTCAGCCTGGCCGCCAAGAGCCCGCTGCCGCTGTACGGGATGACCGCGCTGACGCTGGCGCTGATCGCGCTGTGGGTGGTGCAGCCGCGCCGCGCCGCGCCGCTGTACCTGATGCTGCTGCTGCCGCTGGCCGCGCTGGCCGGCGAGGCGGTCAATGTCACCATGCTGCAGCGCCTGCAGCAACCGTCCGCCTACGACAAGGCCGGCCGCTTTGCGCACAGCTTCCTGGAGGCCGCCGACCGCGACGCCCTAAGCATCGCCGGCGCCGACCTGGCCGGCATGATGCGCGCCCAGTTCCACGTCGATAGCGCGCACTCGAGCAACATCGAGCTGCAGCCCGGCGCGCCGTTCGACCTGACGCAGACGCCGGCCCGCCAGCGCTGGCTGCTGGTGGTCGGCCCGCACCGCCTGCCGCCCGAGCTGACGCCGCTGGTGGCCACCAACGAGTACGCGCTGGTGCGCCTGAACCAGGGCAGCCGCCGCCTGTTTGAAATCCCCATGTCGCAACCGCTGGCCAACGGCGCGCTGGAAGGCGTGACCGGCCTGGCCGACGCCGAACCGTGGGGCGTGTGGTCGAACGCCGACGTGGTCACCCTGCGTTTCGCCAAGCCGCTGCCGCAACACCTGGCGGTGCTGCTCAACGGCCGCGCCTTCGGCCCCAACGCCGGCCTGCCGTTCACGCTGCACGCGGGCGACGGCAAGGGCGAAGACGCCACCTTCCGCCTGCCGGCCAATCCGCAGGAAGTGTTCCTGCGCCTGGAGACCGATGGTCAGCAGCGCGAACTGCGCATCCGCGTGCCGCGTCCGACCACGCCGCAGGAAGTGGGCGCGGGCAACGACCAGCGCCGCCTCGGCATCGGCCTCATCAGCGTGGAAATCGGCGAGGCCGCGCCTGCCGTCCCTGCGCCTGCCACCAATTAATCACTGCCTACAATGAAATTACCTGACTACCTGTCCGATCCGCGCCGCGTTCCCGCCTACCTGGCGGCGGCGCTGCTGCTGGCGTTCATCTTCCTGTTCTTCCGCAACGCCGGCATCTATCCGATCGTGTTCATCGACGAATGGAGCTACAGCAGCGCCACCCGCATGCTGCCGATGGCCGATGCGCCGGTGCCGTCCTACCTGTATTTCCAGCTGTTCAAGCTGACCAACTACTGCGGCGACAGCTACCTCGATTGCAACCGCCTGCTCAACACCCTGCTGTACGTGCTGGCCTCGCCCTGCATCTACCTGCTGGCGCGGCGCGTGGCGCCGGCCTGGCCGTCGGCCCTGATCGCGCTGGCCGCCGTGCTGGCGCCGAACAACGCCTACACCCCGTTCTTCATGCCGGAAGCGATGTACTACTGCGCTTTCTGGATTCTCAGCTGGGCCGCGCTCTACCTGGTCGAACAGCCGTCGGCACGCCGCGCGCTGCTGCTGGGCCTGCTGCTGGGCGCGACCATCCTGGTCAAGCTGCACGCGCTGTTCCTGATCCCGGCGCTGGCGCTGTTCGTGCTGTACGCGGCGCACGCCCAGGGCGGCAAGGGCTGGATCGGACGCGGCCTGCTGTGGGCCGGCGTGATGCTGGCCGGCGCGCTGGCGCTGCGCTTCGCGCTCGGCTACCTGCTGGCCGGCCCCAACGGCCTCGACCTGTTTGGCACCCTGTACGCCGGCCAGGCCGCCTACACCGCCAAGAGCCACTACCCGATCATCCAGCTGCTGGGATTTGCCTGGCACAATCTGCAGGGACACCTGATGCTGCTGGCCGCCCTGTTCGCGGTGCCGCTGGCGGCGCTGTGCGGCGCCTTCAACTTCCTGCGCCCGGCCCACGCCCAGGAACAGCGGCTGCAAGCGATCACCGTGTACAGCGTGCTGATGCTCGGTTCGCTGCTGGGCTTGACCATCATGTTTACCGCCTCCATCACCGGCCTGGCGGTCAGCGATACCTCGGCCCGCATCCATACCCGCTACTACGACTTCGCCCTGCCGCTGCTGCTGCTGTGCGCGGCCGCCGCCGCCTATGCGCCGGCGCGGCCGCTGAAGACGCCGCTGCGCCTGCTGATCGGCGCCGTGCTGCTGCTGCTGCTCTGGCATTGCCGCGCCCACCTGCTGCTATGGTTCACGCCGGGCGTGATCGATACCCCGGAATTGCGCGTGCTGTCGATGCGCAAGGACTTGTTCAACATCATCGTCGGGCTGTCGCTGCTGTCGGTGCTGGCCTGGATCTACCGCCAGCAGTTCGGCCTGCGCCTGTTCCTGCTGCTGGTGCTGCCGCTCACCACCCTGATCTGCGCCTGGGGCACGGCGCACGAAGTGCGCCTGTCGCGCTGGGCCGACCCGGCCTCCAAGGCCGGCCTGTTCGCGCACCACTACCTGAGCCGCGAGCAAAGCGACCGCATGGTCATCGTCGGCAGCGACATCGCCGTGCTGCACCGCGCGCGCTTCTTCGTGGAAAATCCAAGGACGGAATTGCTGTCGGTGCCGGCCAACCAGCCGATGGACTGGAGCCAGGTGGCGGAGGACCGCCAGTGGGTGCTGGCCATCGGCCAGTTCCAGCCGCCGCCGGATGCGCGCGTGATTGGCCGCAAGGATGAGCTGTTGCTGTTCCAGAAGCCGGCCAAGAGCGCGCTCGGCCAGCGCATCGGCTTCAGCCAGTCGTTCGGCGACTATGGCCGCATCGACGGCCTGGCCTGGCCCGATACCTGGGGCGCCTGGTCGCAGGAACCGCAGGTGACGATGGAATACGGCCGCGCCCTGCCCAAGCGGATGACGCTGCGGTTCGAAGGCCGCGCCTTCGGCCCCAATATCGACAAGGATGTGATCGTGACGGTGGGCGCGCAGCAGCAGGTGATGCGCATCCCGGCCGCGAACGGCAAGGCCACGCTGCATTTCGAGACCGATGGCCAGACCCGCATCGTCACCTTCAAGATTCCGCAGCCGACCTCGCAGGCCATGCTGGGCCTGAGCCAGGACACGCGCCAGTTCGGCATCGGCTTCGAATACATCACCATCACCGACGACGACGCCCACTGATCGAAACCCTGCACCGCCTGCCGTTCATGAAGGATGGCTTGGCGGCGTACGCCATCCACTACATCGACGGGCGCGAAGCGTACAGCTTCAGCTACCAGGGCCGCGCCGGCAACGACGTCCAGGACGTCAACCACGGCTGGCGCTACATCAACGGCCCGCTTATTTGCCAGCCGCTGCCGGCGCCGGTGCAAGCTGCTGCAACTGGCGGCTGAGGCTCTCGCCGACATACAGGTCGCCGGCGTTGCTCAGGTGGTGGGTGTCGCGGTACATCAGCTTGCCGTCGATGATGGCGTGGCAGCGCTGCTTGTCGCACAGCGGCACCGAGGTATCGATGACCTGCACCTGTGACGGCGCGAAGTCCTTCAACACCGTCGCCACCGCCTTCTGGTGATCGGCCATGCCCTGCTCGTAGTCGGCGCGCGCGACGCTGCAATCGTGGCGGGTCTGCGAGGTGGCGATGCCGGCGCGCTTGATGCACGAGCGCGGTTCGAAGTCCAAGGCCGGCACATCGTTCACCCAGATCACCTTGCGGCCGCTGGCGACGAAGCGCTGCACCGTCTTGCGGAACAGGTCCATCATCGCCAGGCCTTCCGGCGTGCCGCCGCCCAGCCGGGCGACGGTGGCGATGATCACGGTCTTGACGCTCGGCGTGTTCAAGGCGGCGTCCAGCATGCGCGGCGTGATCTTCTGGTAGGGATCGTCGCCGACCGGCACATCCCAATAAGGACGGCGCGTGCCCAGCTGCCACAGGTTCTCGCCCAGGGCGCGGTAGTGGCGGGTCAGGCCGAACAGGATATGGTAGGAATGGCTGTCGCCGATCAGCGCCACCGTTGGCTCGCCGTCCGGCCGGTCCAGCACGCAATACTCGAAGTCCGAATCGAAGCCGTAGCGGCGCTTGCAGGCCTGTGCCTTGGGCACGTCTTCCACCACCTTCAGCTGCTGCATCTGCGCCGCGCTCTCGGTCACCGCCTCACGCTGCGGCAAGCCCTCGCCCCGGTAGATCCAGGCGCCCCAAGCGCCCAGCGCCACCAGCAGCGCCAGCAGCACGGCCACCTTGCGCGCGCCGTTGCGCGGACTGCGCAGCGGCCGCTCCAGCAGCAAATAGGTCAACCAGGCCAGCAGGACCGACAGCAGCAAGGCGGTGGCGCGCGCCGGCACGCCCGGCATCTTGCCTTCGATGATGGCCATGAAGGACAGCAGCGGCCAGTGCCACAGGTACAGCGGATAGCTGATCAGGCCGACCGCCACCATCACCCGGTTGCCCAGCAGGTTGCGGTTGATCCAGGTGGCCGGTCCGGCCGCCAGCAGCAGCAGCGCGCCCAGCGCCGGCAGCAGCGCCCACCAGCCGGGGAAGTGCTTGCCCGGCTTCGCCAGGGCCAGGCCCAGCACGATCAAGGCCAGGCCGGTGGCGGCCGCCCACTGGCGCGGACGAGCGCCGTCGAGGTCGATCCAGCGCGGCGCGTCGCCACGGCGCACGCCCAGCATCAGGCTGCGCTGGTAGACGTTCATATAGGCCAGCATGGCGCCCAGCAGCAACTCCCACATGCGGCTGGCCGGCGAGTAAAAGGTGGCGCTGGCGTAGTTGTGGACGCCGGAAACATTGACGATGAAGGACAGCAGGCCCAGCAGCAGCGCCGGCTTCCACGGCGCCCAGCCGCGCTTGAAGGACAGCCACAGCACCACCGGCCACACCAGATAGAACTGCTCCTCCACCGCCAGCGACCACAGGTGCAGCAGCGGCTTGGTCTCGGCGCTGGTATCGAAATAGCCGACCTCGTTCCACAGGAAGAAGTTGGACGAGAACGTGGCGCCGCCGAACATGTGCTTGCCCAGCATGCGGTATTCGTCCGGGAACAGAGCGAACCAGCCCACTGCGGCGCACGCGGCCATCACCAGCACCAGCGCCGGGAAGATGCGGCGCACGCGCCGGGCATAAAAATCGGCCACGCTGAAACTGCCGGCGCGCATGCCGTTCAGCAGGATGGTGCTGATCAGGAAGCCGGAGATGATGAAGAAAATGTCGACCCCGATGAAACCGCCCGGCAGCCAGGTCGGAAAGGCGTGGAACACCAGCACCGACAACACGGCGACGGCGCGCAAGCCATCGATATCTCGGCGGTAGGCGGGATGGAGGGAGGGTGCGGGGGACGATGGCGTGTCCGGGCTGACGACAGCGAGCGATGCGTGTTGCATTTACCGTGAAAATGATGACAAACCGCAAGTGTAATGAAAAACCATACACTTCCGAAGGTTTTTTTCAGTGGCCGGCCTGCTGCCCGTTGCTGAATGCCTACAGGATGGCCGGAAAAAAAAGCAGCCTGGCGGCTGCTTTCGTGGAGGATGCTGGTTTACTGCTTGGGCGCTCCACCCAGCAGGAAGGCCAGCTTGGGCTTGGCCTTGGTGATGCCGGTGCCGACGCCGGTGCCGGCGCTGACCACCGGGGCCGCCTTGGCCGGCTCGTACGGCTTGAGGAACCATGGATCGACCTTTTCGCGGCGTGGCGGGCCGCCACCGCCGAGGCTGCGCGGCGGACGCTCGCTGCGCTCGGCCGGCCGTGCAGCGGGCGCACGGCCGAGGTCTTCGGTACGGCGCGGACGGCGCTCGCCGCGCTCGTCGGCGAAGCTCGGCGCCGGATTGAAACCTTCCGGTTCGGCGCGCTTGATGGTCTGCTTGATCAGTTTTTCAATGTCGGCCAGCAGGCGCTCGTCCTTGTCCGAGTAGATCGAGATGGCGTCGCCGGAGGCGCCGGCGCGGCCGGTGCGGCCGATGCGGTGCACATAATCTTCAGCGTTGTACGGCAGGTCGTAGTTGATCACGCACGGCAGGTCCGAGATGTCGAGGCCGCGGGCGGCGACGTCGGTCGCCACCAGGATGTCGATCTCGTTTTTCTTGAATGCGTCCAGCGCGGCCATGCGTTCCTGCTGGGTCTTGTCGCCGTGGATGGCGACCGCCTTCATGCCTTCGCGCTCGAGCTCGCGCGCCAGGCGCGAGGCACCGATCTTGGTGTTGGAGAAGATGATCACCTGCTTCAGCTCGCGCTGGCGCAGGATGTGCGCGGTCAGCGCGTGCTTCTGGTTGTCGGCGATCTTGTACACCACCTGGGTGACCTTGTCGGCGGTCTGGTTGCTGCGCGCTACTTCGATGGTGATCGGGTCGGTCAGGAAGGTGTTGGCCAGCTTTTTGATTTCCGGCGAGAAGGTGGCCGAGAACATCAGGTTCTGGCGCTTCTTCGGCAGCAGGTTGATGATGCGCTGCAGGTCCGGCAGGAAACCCATGTCGAGCATGCGGTCGGCTTCATCCATCACCAGCATCTGCACCTGCCCCAGGCTGATATTTTTTTGCTCCACGTGGTCCAGCAAACGGCCCGGGGTGGCGATGACGATTTCCACGCCGGCCTTCAGGGTCACGGTCTGCGGCTTCATGTCCATGCCGCCGAACACCACGGTCGAGCGCAGCGGCGTGTGCTGGGCGTAGGCCTTGACGTTCTCGGCCACCTGCACCGCCAGTTCGCGGGTCGGGGTCAGGATCAGCGCGCGCACCGGGTGACGCGCCGGCGAGGTGCTGCTGCTGGCGTGGGCCAGCAGCATCTGGATAATCGGCAGCGAGAAGCCGGCGGTCTTGCCGGTACCGGTCTGGGCCGCGCCCATGACGTCGCGGCCTTGCAGCAGCACAGGGATGGCCTGGGCCTGAATCGGCGTCGGGTGCTCGTAGCCCTGGTCGTGCAACGCGCGCAGGATATCCGGCGACAGGCCGAAATCGGCGAAGCGGACAGTGGCTGGCGCGGCAACGGCGGCCTGCTCTGGAATGGACGGGGTGATGATCTCGGTATCGGACATAATGTGGACGGATGGTGAAGCGCCGTAAACTATACCCTACTTTCTGGCAACTGCGCTAAAAACCAGCAGTTTTCTGCTGAAACTATTGCATCAATGGCATGTATAATGGCCGGTCTGATCAGAAACCAGTTTAATTCCAGGACCCCATGCACGTCCCCCTATCGGCGTTGCGCCGCATTGTAGTGTTTTGCCTGTTGCTATGCCTGTTGCTATGCCTATTGCTGGCGGCGAACCTGGCCAGCGCCGCGCCGGCGCCGTCGCTGCGGTTTAAAAAACTCGGCCCGCTGGGCGGCGACGAGCCGTCCATGCTGTCGCTGATGCAGGACCGCAAGGGCTTTGTCTGGGTCGGCACCCACACCAACGGCCTGTACCGCTACAACGGCTACCACGCCGTCAAGTACATCAACCACCCGGACGACCCGGCCAGCCTGCCGCACGACCGCGTCTCCGCCATCTTCGAGGACGGCAAGGGACGGATCTGGGCCGCCACCCAAAACGGCCTGGCGCGCTTCAATCCCGAGACCAACAACTTCACCACCTTCACCACCGAGCAGGCGCCGAAGAACCACCGCATCGTCAAGAACATCATCAGCGACGGCAAGGATGGCCTGTGGATCGGCAGCTGGGGCGGCCTGCAGCACTTCGATCCGGACAGCGGCAAGTTCGACGCCATCTACGCCCACGACGAAAACAATCCCGACAGCCTGGGCAGCAACGACCTGAACGCGCTGGCGCTGGACGCCAGGGGCGGCCTGTGGGTCGGCACCTGGCCCGGCGGCATCGACTACCTGGCGCCCGGCGCCAAGGTGTTCAAGCACCACCAGGTCGACCCGTCGCCGAAGCCGGATGCCCGCATCAATATCGTGCGCGCGCTGCAGTTCGACCGCAACGGCGCGCTGTGGATCGGCACCGAGTCGGGCGTGATCCGCTGGGACGGCAAGAGCGACTGGAGCACGCGCAAGGCCATCCCCTCGCCGTACAGCCGCATCACCAATTTCGGCATCGACAACAAGGGCGTGCTATGGGGCGCCACGCTGTCGGCCGGCCTGCTGCGCTGGAACGAGGCCAACGGCGCGTTCGACCAGTTCGTGCACGCCGCCGACGATCCCTACAGCCTGCCCGGCGATAACCTGCGCGCCGTGATGCAGGACCGTGGCGGCATGCTGTGGATCGCCTCCTTCACCGACGGCATCGCGCTGGCCAACCTGAGCAGCGAAGGCTTCACGCGCCACGTGCCGTTCCGCATCGACAGCCGCTCGGCGCCGGCCAGCAACGCCCTGCTCAGCCTGGCGCGCGCGCCCGGCGGCAAGATCTGGCTGGGCGGCAACGTGGGCATGAGCTTGTACGATCCGGCCACCAGCACCGTGCTGCGCAGCTACCGCGCCGACGACAAGGTGCCGGGCAAGCTGTCGCACTCGATCATCTACAGCATGTACCAGGACGAGGACGGCAAGGGCCCGCTGTGGCTGGGCACCTCCAACGGCCTGAACCGGCTGGACGCGCAGGACGGCCCGTTCCAGACCATCCACTTCGGCAACACCGCCAGCGACTACATCAACGCCATCGCACCGGGCGCCGGCGGCGTGCTGTGGCTGGCCACCGGCAACAGTCTGATCCGCTACGACATCAAGACCGACGTCCGCAAGATCTATTACAACGATCCGCAGGACCCGGCCACGCGCAGCGTCAACGGCACCTCGGCCGTGCTGGAAGACCGCCAGGGCCGGGTATGGGCCGGCTCGGAATGGAACGGCGGCGGGCTCGATCTGCTGGACACCGCCACCGGCAAATTCCGCCACTTCCGCTACTCCAGCAAACAGCCAGGCAGCATCAGCGACGACAACATCGCCAGCCTGCACGAAGATGCGCAGGGCCGCATCTGGGTCGGCACCAGCAAGGGCCTGAACCTGGCGCAAATCCAGCCGGACGGCGCGATCAGCTTCAAATCCTACGCGGCCGGCACGCGCGCGGCCAAGATCCAATCGATCCAGCATGACAGCGACGGCAAGATCTGGTGCAGCACCATCGCCGGGCTGTACCGGCTCGATCCCGCGACCGACCAGATCACGCTGTTCACCTCCTCCGACGGCCTGACCGAAGGCTTCACGGTCAACTCGTCGACCGTGGGTGCGGACGGCACGCTGTATTTCGGCGGCGTGCACGGCATGACGGCCGTGGTGCCGGGCAAGGTGAAGACCAGCTCGGTGCCGCCGCAGGTGGCCATCACCGACATCACGGTGTTCAACCACTCGCTGCAGAACGGCCAGCCGGCGGCCAACGTCAAGGCCGAAGGGCCGGTGACGGCGCCCACCGCGCTGACGTTGTCGTCGCAGGCCTCGGTGTTCGCGCTGGAGTTCGCGGCGCTGCACTACACCGAGCCGGGCGGCAACCGCTACGCCTACCAGTTGCAGGGCTTCGACCGCGACTGGGTGGAAACCGACGCCGCGCACCGCACGGCCAGCTACACCAACCTGAATCCGGGGCAATACGTGTTCCGCGTCAAGGCGGCCAACCACATGGGCGTCTGGAACCAGCAGCCGGCCACGCTGCACATCACCATCACGCCGCCGTTCTGGCAGCGCTGGTGGTTCCGCGCCGGCCTGGCGGCGCTGGTGGTAGGCGCGCTGGCGCTGGCGTACAAAACCCGCATCAAGCGCCTGACGCGTCACCAGACCGAGCTGGAGCAAACGGTGGCGGCGCGCACGGTGGAGCTGGAGGAATCGAACCGCAAGCTGGCGGCGCTGAGCACCACGGACGGCCTGACGGGCGTGAGCAACCGGCGCGGCTTCGACCTGGCGCTGGAAGCGGAATGGCGGCGCGCGGCGCGCACCGGCCAGACGCTGGCACTACTGATGCTGGACGTCGACTACTTCAAGAAATACAACGACCACTACGGCCACCTGGCCGGCGACAGCACCTTGCGCACAGTGGCCGACCTGATCACCACGCACGGCCGCCGCACCAGCGACCTGGTGGCACGCTACGGCGGCGAGGAATTCGCGTTGCTGGCGGCAGCCACCGACGCCACGGACGCCTTCGGCGTGGCGGAGGAAATCTGCGCCGAACTGGCGAGGCGCGCGCTGCCGCACGAGCAATCGCCGTTCGGCATCCTCACCATCAGCATCGGCGTAGCGGTGCTGGTGCCGACCGAAGACAGCTCGCCGCAAGACCTGGTGCAACTGGCCGACCGCACGCTCTACCGCGCCAAAGAAAAAGGCCGCAACATGGCGCTGCTGGCCATGCCGCCGATGTAACCCGGTACAAAAAAGGGGTCGGACCACGTACGGGGTCCGACCCCGACGCCGGCCTACCGCCGTGGGGTGCCGGCGTCCACAGTCTAGAACGCCTCCCATTCATCGCCGGTCACCGTCTCCTTGACCGCCTTCTTCACCCCGACGCGCGGGGCTGGGGCCGGCGCGCGGGCCAGCACAGCCGGCTTGCGCGCCGCCGCCGCCGTCCGCACCGGCGCCTGCGCACTCGCCAACAACTTAAACACACTGACCACTTCGCTGAGACGCGCCGCCTGCTCCTGCATCGACTCCGCCGCCGCGGCCGCCTCCTCCACCAGCGCCGCATTCTGCTGCGTCACCTGATCCATCTGTACGATGGCCGTGTTGACCTGCTCGATGCCGGCGCTCTGCTCCACGCTGGCCGAGGTGATCTCGCTCATGATGTCGGTCACCCGCGTGATGCTGGTGACGATTTCGCCCATGGTGTCGCCGGCCTGGTTGACCAGCGCCGAGCCGGCCTCCACCTTCTCCACCGAATCGCTGATCAACAGCTTGATGTCCTTGGCCGCCGCCGCCGAGCGATGCGCCAGGTTGCGCACTTCGCTGGCCACCACCGCGAAACCGCGTCCCTGCTCGCCCGCGCGCGCCGCTTCCACCGCCGCGTTCAAGGCCAGAATATTGGTCTGGAAAGCGATGCCGTCGATCACCGAAATAATGTCGACGATCTTGCGCGACGATTCGTTGATCGAGGCCATGGTGCCCACCACCTGCCCCACCACATCGCCGCCCTTGAGCGCGATGCCCGAGGCCGATTGCGCCAGCTGGTTGGCCTGGCGCGCGTTGTCGGCGTTCTGTTTGACGGTGCTGGTCAGCTCCTCCATCGACGAGGCGGTTTCCTCCAGCGAGCTGGCCTGCTGCTCGGTGCGCGAGGACAGGTCCTGGTTGCCGCTGGCGATCTCCGACGAGGCGGTGGCGATGGTGTCCGTGCCATGGCGCACCTGGCTCACCAGCGTCTGCAGGTTGCCGGTCATATCCTTGAGCGCTTGCATCAGCTGCCCGGTTTCACACGCGCTTTTGACGTTGATCGCGCGCGTCAGGTCGCCGCCGGCGACATCGCGCGCCAGCGATACCGCTTCCTGCAGCGGCGCCGAAACAATGCGCGCCACCCATAAGGCCAGCACCATGCCGATGCCGATATTCGCCACCAGCAAGACGATCGATAGCAGGCGCGCCTTGCTGTAAATGGCGGTGGCCTCATCGCTGGCCGCGTCACCGCCATCGACGTTGAGCTTGACCAGCTGGTTGACGCTCTCGTCAATCAGTCCCAGCGTCTTGGCGGAGGTGGTGCTGGCGATATCGCGGCCCTCGGCTTTCTTGCCGGTGCGCGACAGCTCGATCATCTTGGCGTGATCGATCATAAAGGCCGCCAGGTTCTTGTCGAACTCGGCGGCAATGGTTTTCTCTTCGGGACTGGAGATCAGTTTTTCATACGCATCGCGCTGCTGCTTGAGCGCGAGCACCGAAGCCTCCATGTTTTTCTCATAGGCGGCCAGGGTGGCCGCGTCCTCGTTGAGCAAATGGGACAGCTCCCAGCGCCGCAACTCGCCCACGTCGGAGCGCAGTTCCATGACCGCGCGCACGCTGGGCATCCAGTTTTCCGCCAGGTCGGTCGAAGCTTGATTGACGCGGTCCATCGATAGCATGTTGCTAATGCCCAGCAACAAGGTCAATATCAACACGGTACCGAATGAAACGATCAATTTAGTGGCTATTTTCAGATCGTAAAA
The DNA here is from genome assembly GCA_041874725.1 of Duganella sp. BuS-21. Taxonomy (GTDB): domain Bacteria; phylum Pseudomonadota; class Gammaproteobacteria; order Burkholderiales; family Burkholderiaceae_D; genus Rugamonas. Next base: position 5,769,259 of record CP097466.1, read on the forward strand.
CCATTTCATGGCTCATCTCCCGATTGCTGTGGTGGTTATCCATTATGCAACGATCAGGGGGGCCTTGCCAGCGCCATGCGGTTGCTTTGTTACACAAAAGCAACAGCATGGCGCTGGGGGATTACAGCTTGCCGTTCAGCGTGATGAACACCTGGCGCGGCGCGCCGGTCAGCAGCGTCTGCGCGGTGCCGGTGCGGTCGCTGGCCTGGAAGCCGTTGGTGCCGATCGAGCTGATGTACTGCTTGTCGAACAGATTGGTGACGTTCACTTGCAACGACAGATCTTTCACGAAGCCCAGGTTCTTCATCTTGTAGCCGCCCGACAGGCTGGCCAGCCAGTACGACGGCACGCCACCGTCGTTCAAGTAGGTGTAGTAGCGCTTGCCGGTGAACTTGCCGCCGGCGCGCGCGAACCAGGCGCCGCCGTCGTACGACACTTCCGTGTTGAACAACTGACGCGGTGCATCGACCACGGTCTTGCCGCTCACCGCCACCAGGGTGGCGCCGTCCATATAGTTGGACTTGTACTTGGAATCGTTGAAGGTGTAGGAGTTGAACCAGCTGATTTCGCGGTTGAATTTCCACACGGCGATGGCTTCCACGCCCTTGGTATCGACCTTGCCGACGTTGACCAGGGTCGACGGGCAACCGAGGATGCCGGCGCAGGTGGCCACGCTCAGCTGGCGGTGGTCGAAGCTGGCGTTATATACGGCCAACGAACCTTGCAGGCTGTCGCGTTTGAAGCGGTAGCCGAGATCGATATTGGTCGAGGTTTCCGGCTTCAGGCTGGCGATGCCGGCGTTGTAGGCGACTTGCGTCTGCGAGAACGGACCGGTCACGCCCGGCTGGTGGGCGCGCATGTTTTTCGCGGCCGAGGCAAACACTTCATCGTTGCCGGTGATGGCGTAGTTGACGCCGGCCTGCGGCAGGAATTTCTTCTCGGCGCCGATGCTGCCGGCGGCGCGCGTGCCGACCAGGTTGGTGGCCTTGATCTCGACGTCCAGCGCCTTGAAGCCGGCGTTCAGCTTGAGCTTGCCGTCCATCAGGGCCAGTGTGTCCTGCAGATAGTACTGCGAGGTGGTGGTGACGAACTTCTGCTTCCACTCGGTGGCGAACGGATTGTTCAGGAAGTACATGGTGTCCGACGGACCCGTCACGGCGTAGTAGTTGCGGCTGGCCGTGTGCTCATTGCGCTCGCCCCACAGGCCGGCATTGATGGTGTGGTCGCCGAGCTCCCAGCTCAGGTCGCTGGTGACCCCGTCGCGGCCGATGGTGTATTCGGTGGTGCGCAGCGAGATCGGGTTGCTGGCGTTGGTCGGCACGTACGGCGTGTACCAGTGGCCCTGGCCTTCGTTGTCGTGGTGGTAGATGGTGGTTTTCAGGTTCAGGTTGGACCGCAGTTGCAGGTCCAGCGTCAGGCCGCCGATGGTGTCCTTGCGCAAGCCGCCGGCCGAGTAGTAGGCGTCGTCCAGGCTGTTGACGCCGCCCGTGAACACGCCCTTGGCGGCGTTCACCGCGCGCTGCCAGTCGGATTCGTAGTTGTCCCAGTTGTAGCCGAGGCGCTTGACCATTTCCAGCGACACGTCCTGGTAGTCGACTTCACGGCGGTCCGAGTAGTTGAGGAAGCCGGTCAGGCTGTTGTCGCCGAAGTTGAGCACGAAGCGCGAGTTCAGTTGATCCTGGTCCTGGTCGCCTACGCCCTTGGTTTTTTCGGTGCGCTGGCGGGTGCCGCTCAGGTAGGCCTTGAAGACGCCGTTGACCAGGCCGGTATCGACGCGGGCGAAGGTGCGCGAGGTGGAATCACTGCCCAGGGTCTGGGCGAAGGTCAGGCCGCGGGCGTCGCTGGGGGCCAGGGTGAAGAACTGCACCGTGCCGCCCAGGTTGCTGGAGGACGCCGTGCCCAGCGCGCCGGCGCCTTGCGACACCGACACGCTGCCGATGTTTTCCGAGGAGATGGCGCGGCTGATGTGCAGGCCGTTGTTATTACCGTAGGTCATGTCGCCAAGCGGGATGCCGTCCAGCGTGAAGCCCAGCTGGTTCTGGTTGAAGCCGCGAATGCTGAAGCGGGTCGACCATTCGTAGGCGCCGAACGGATCGGCCGACTGGAAGTTCACGCCGGGCAGTTTCTCCAGCACTTTGAGCGGGCTGGTGCCCGGCAGGGCTTCGGCCAGGTCGGCCTTGCTGATGTTCTGCACCTGGCGCGACTGACCGCGGCCGGTGATTTCCACTGTTTGCACCGGACCGGCCATGGCGCCGATGGCGGCGCTGTCGTCGGCGGCGGCCGCTTCAGGACCGGCGGCGTAAGCCTGGCAAGCCAGCGCTTGCAGGACCAGCAGGCACAATGGTTTCAGAGGGAAGCGCTGTTGCATGATGTGTTTTTCTTTCTTGCTAGGTTAGTGGAATATCAACTCGCAAGATTGTAGGAACAGCATGTGACGATGCGATGACGCGGCCATGACATCTTGATGACAGTGCGTGATAAGCTGGAGCCTTCCCAACCGGAGGAGGTCCGCATGCGGCGATTGAGTGCGCTATTGTTGTTGGCCGTGGTGTTGACTTCGGCCTGGGCCATCGAGCGCCCCTTCCCCGCCAACATCCTGCGCGGCAAGTTCACGCCGGGCTATTTCCCCGACATCACCTTGGACGGCAAGGCCCGCCAGCTGTCGCCGGCCGCGCGCATCTTCAACCAGGACAACCGCAGCGACATGCCGGCCGCCGTGCGCGGCAAGGATCTGGTGGTGAACTACACCTTGGATACGATGGGCAATATCGACCGCATCTGGATACTGACCGAGGACGAGGCGGCCCAGAAAGTGCCGACCGCCGCCGAGGCGGCTAAATAGCGAAGTCGGTGTAGGGCGCAGGCGCCGTGGCGACGCGCTCGTTGGCGAAGCGCAGCAGCTCGTCGGGCGCGATCGGCCGCGCAATGTAATAGCCCTGCAGATAGTGGCAGCCCATCCGTTCCAGGATGGCCGCCTGCCCCGCCGTCTCCACGCCCTCGGCCACCAGTTGCAGCCCCAGGCTGTGGCCCATGGCGATGATGGCGTGTACCAGATTGTTGCTGCGCTCGCTGTGCTCGATGTCCATCACAAAGGCGCGGTCGATTTTCAGGGTGTTGAGCTGGAACTGGGTCAGGTAGCTGAGCGAGGAATAGCCGGTGCCGAAGTCGTCCAGCGACATCCCGACGCCGAGCGCGCGCAGCTGGGCCAGCACGGCTTGCACGTTGCCGGCGTCGTCGATCAATACGCGCTCGGTCAACTCCAGCTCCAGCTGGTGCGGCGACAGGCCGTTGCGGATCAGCGCCTGCGACACCAATGCCACGAAGTCCGGATCGGCCAGCTGCCAGGCGGAGACGTTGATGCTGATGGTGACGTCGTCCAGCACACTGCGCTTCCACCTGCCTATTTGACGGCAAGCCTGGTCCAGCACCCAGGTGCCGAGCGCGATGATCATACCGCTGTCCTCAGCCACCGGGATGAAACGATCCGGCGACACCGGACCCAGCAGCGAACTATTCCAGCGCAGCAGCGCCTCCACCTTGGTCAGCTTGCCGGTGTGGGCGTTGGTGATGGCCTGGTAGACGAGGTAGAACTCGTTGGCCTCCAGCGCGCCGCGCAGCGCGCCGTCGATCAGCAGGCCATCCTTGGCCGCCACGTTCATGGCGTCGTTGAACATCCGCTGCTCGCCCCTGCCGGCCTTTTTGGCCTCGTACATGGCGACGTCGGCGTTGCGTAGTAGCGTATCGCTATCGATTCCTTGATGTGGATAGCATGCGATGCCTATGCTGGCCGTGACGCTGATGGCGTGATAGGACAGTTCAAAGCCCTTGGCCATGGCCGCGATGATCTCGGTGGCGCAGTCGCTTGCCATCTGTTCGGCGCTGTTGAGCGAAATATCAGGGAGGATGGCGATAAATTCGTCGCCGCCAAAGCGCGCCAGCAAGTCGGTCGGCCGCAACAGGCTGTGCAGGCGGTTGGCGGCGTTGCGCAGCAATTCGTCGCCGGCGGCGTGGCCGAATGACTCGTTCACCCGCTTGAACTTGTCCAGGTCGATGAACAGCACGGCGCAAGCGCGGCCGTCGGCGGCCGCTTTGGCCAGCGCCTGCTCCAGCATCGCCGTCAGCGCGTAGCGGTTAAAGAAGCCGGTCACCGGATCGATGCGGGCGGCCTGGTAGAGTAGATCGTCTTTCTTCTTGCGCTCGCTGATGTCCAGCAGCTGGACCAGGCAATACAGGCGGCCACGTTCGATGTAGGGCGAACCCAACATCTCGACCGGCAAGTTATTGCCGTTTCGCAATTTCATCACGCCGGTATCGGACACCGGAAACTGCACGTCGCTGGTTTCGAAGCGGCGGAAATAGTGGTCGGCCATCTCGCGCGTGAGGTTCGGCAACAGGTCGCAAACATGCATTCCCAGCAACTCTTGCGCCGTGTCGAATCCAAGCAATTTTGCACAACGTTCATTCGCGACGTGCACGTAACCGCGCCGGTCACGGATCAGGAAACCGTGGCTGAGGCTGTCGATGGTGCGGGCATAACGCTGCTGGATTTCATCCTGCACCGCGTACACCAGGCCCAACATCGACAGCATTTTGAGCGCGCTATTGCCGAGAAACCAGGCCATATAAACATCTGGGTTTCCGGCACCGGCCACCAAAATATTAAAACCGCCGCGCGCCATCAAAGTCAGACCGAGAAGGCGGTAGCGATTCCGGGTATTCACCAGTCGAGCGCCGGCCCACAACATCATGAGGCCTACTACCGAGGCACCACCTGGCACTACCCAGTTATTATTCCAATTCCACAAGGAATAAAAGAGGCAACTGCCAAATAAAATACCAGGCGTCATCCAGCGCATATGCGCCGACCGCAATTTACCTATAAAGAATTGCGTGCCTGCCCAATAACCGGCCGCACCGATGGCTAAAAACAACCCACACAGGTACAAGCGCGATTGAAACGGAAATAAATGATCGCCTGCGACCCAGATGATACTGCCGCTCATAATGGCCAGTTGCCCCAGGCCCCAGAATAGCGCGTGCTTCTCCTTGCGCTGCATCAGCCACAGGAAAATCAGTATTGCACTCAGAATGGCATCGGCGGAAAACTCCACCACCATTGCGATGAGATAGCCCAGGTCTGCGCTCATTGGCTTTCAGCGCGGCGTGGCGCTGTATCGAAGTCACTAGCGCATTGTATGACGAACAAGGGCGTGAGGGCGAAAATTCCCGCCTTTTCCATGCTAAAAATTGGCATGTACTTGCCAGTTTCCAGCTTGAGGGCTACAGAAACAGCGATATCGCCAACAACCACATCACCACCGCGATAATCCCGTCCAGCATCCGCCAGGCGCCAGGCCGGGAAAATATGGGCGTCAAATAGCGCGCGCCGAGTCCCAGGCTGGAAAACCATATCGCCGATGCCAACATTGCGCCGGCGGCAAAATATACCCGCCCATTTCCTTCTTGCTGCCCCCCGATAGAACCCAGTAACACGACAGTATCCAGATACACATGCGGATTTAACAGGCTGAAGGCCAGCATCGCCGAAATAACCGCGCCGCGATCCGGCGCCACGTTATTCTGCTCCGCCACCATGGCGGACGGATTCAAGGCCGAACCTGCCGCCCGCAAGCCATACCAGAATAAAAATCCGGCACCCGCGATTTTTATCCAGAATAATAATACCGGCGCTTCAGTAATTAATTTCCCCATACCCGCCACGCCGGCGGCAATTAATACCACGTCACAGATAATGCAGATGGCAATACAGGTCAGCACGAATTCACGCTTTAGTGCCTGCCGCAATAAATAAGCATTCTGCGAACCAATGGCGACGATCAAGCCGCCGCCGAGGCCGATCCCTTTGAAAAAAGCAGTGAATTCCATCCCCGACTCCGTGCAAAAAGACGCCAGATTACGGCCTGCGCAAAGATAAGTATAATTAATATTATTTTTCAAGTATTAGGACTGCTAATGAGCCGGATAGACTATCGGGGACTGGCGGCACTCGATGCCGTGATCGATTATGGTAGCTTTGACAAGGCCGCCGCTGCGCTGTCGATTACCCAATCGGCGGTGTCGCAACGCATCCGTATGCTTGAAAACAGCGCCGGCGAGTTGCTGATCATCCGCAGCCAGCCACCGGCGCCGACCGAGGCCGGCCAGCGTTTGATCGCCCATTATCGTCAGGTCCGGCTGTTGGAATCGGCACTGGACAAGCGCCCCGGCGACAGCGGTGCCCGGCCCGAAATCGCCATCGCCGTGAACGCCGACAGCGCCGCGACCTGGCTGCAGGAAGCCGTCACGCCGCTGATGCGCAACGGCGACTGCATGCTGCAGATCCGTCTGGACGACCAGGACCACACCCTGAGCATGCTGCGCGAAGGCCGCGTTTTCGGCTGCGTGACCAGCGAAACCGCTCAGGTGGCCGGCACGACGGTCACGCCGCTGGGTGTAATGCGCTATTTATGCGTGTCCAGACCGGATTTTGCTGCCCGCTGGTTCCCCGGCGGTGTGACGGCGCAAGCCGTCCAGCAAGCCCCGGCCATGAATTTCGACCGCAAGGACATGCTGCAAACCCGCTTTATCGCCCAGCACACGGGCTACACCGGCCGTTATCCGCACCACGCCCTGTCCAGTTCGGACGGCTATGTGCGGTTTATCGAGGCGGGATTGGGCTACGGCATGCTGCCGATTCCGCAATGCGAACGACAACTGCGGGACGGTACGCTGATCGACCTCGCCCCCGGCGTCTGGCTGGACGTGCCGCTGAGGTGGCATATGTGGGATATCCAGACCCCGTTCACGCGCGCTTTATCCGATAACTTGATCGCTACTGCGCGCAAGTGGCTGATCACCGACTGATTTCGACCTGACCGACAAGGCCATCAGGTAGAGCGCCGCATAATATGTCCCGAGCACCAGCAGCGCCGAGGCCGGCACTGGCGCATGGAATTTGTTATACGCCAGCGTGGTGTCCGAAATCAGGAAGGCCAGACCGCCACCGGCGGCCAGCTTGCCGTCGGCCGTGCCGAGGGTGAACGCCCGCGACACCGCTTGCGCCGTCATGGCGACCAGGCACAGCATGTAGGCCAGCACCGGCAGCCGCAAGCCCGGGCCGACACCCGGCCACAGCACCAGCAAGTTCGCCGCGCTCAGCGCAAACAACAGGATCAGCGGCAAACGCCTGCCGAACAGGCGCGCATCGCGCGTGAACGCGCGTAAAAAGAACAGATGCGCCAGCAGGAAACTGGCCAGGCCCAGCTCGAAACCTAAGCGCATGGGCAGCATCAGGAACACATCGCCGCACAGCGACAGCAGCAAGGCCGCCAGGATCGCCTTGCGGTACGGCGCCTGCCCGCCCGCCGAGGCGCGCCACACCATGAACCACAGCAGCATGGTGGTCAAGGGCTTGAAGATGTAATGCAGCCAGATCGCATCGCCGCCCAAGGTGGCGCCCAGGATGGTCAGCAACGCCGACGCCAGTATGAACCAATTCATGTACATCCTCCGATCAGCACCGCCAGCGCTTGCGCGCCCTGCACGCCCCGAAGCAAGACACCGGGGATAGTAGAATCCTATGCCGGCCGCAATGGTTTGAGCATCTTTGCAACATCATCGTAGTGCGCCAGCCAGCCGGACTCGGCCAACTTGGGCGCACACACGGGGCAAGCCTCGAAGGGATTGCAGTCGTGCGGCAGCTCCAGGTAGAAGCGACCGATGACGGCTTTTCCGGCATACGAATCGGTCATCACCGGACGCGATTTCAACGACGGCTTGGCCACGGCCGGCACGAAATCGGCACCGCCCGGCGGCAGCCAGCGTTCGAATCCCTCGACCGGTTTGCCGTCCGGCACATACCAGGACTTGCGCTCGCTGTTCCAGCGCGCGCCCAGCGCCTTGGCTTCCTCTTTTTCCGCGAACGGTACTTTTAAGAACATCATCGTCGATCACTCCTTGCAGCAAGATTGCCATTTTACCGGCTGCCGCTTATATTGGCCGAATGAACCGCATCCTCCGCGCCACCGCTGCCCACCTGACCGACGCCCGCCACCTGCTGCACGAATATTTCGATGCCATCGACGTGGTGCTGCGCGATGACGACGACGCCATCCGCGCTTTCCTCAACGACCCTAGTTCAGCCATGTGGATCGCCTACGTGGACGATGTGCCCGCCGCCTGCGTGGCCATGCGGCCGCTCCCCGAAGTGGCAGGTGCCTGCGAGTGCAAGCGCCTCTACGTGAACCGCAACTTCCGCCGGCGCGGCTTGGCCGAGGCGCTGATGGCGGCGCTGGAACAGCACGCCGCCGCCGCCGGCTACCAGGCGGTCTACCTCGACACCAAGGATGATCTGGTCGGCGCCATCAGCCTGTACGACCGCCTCGGCTACGAGCGCTGCGCGCGCTATAACGACAATCCGCAGGCCACCATCTTCATGCGGCGTGGTTTGGCTTGAGCTGTGAGAAAATGTCGCCATGCCTACCATAGAACCACTGACCCTCACGCTGGCCGAACTGGCCGAGCGCTGGAACATGAGCCCTCAGCAAGTGCTGGCATCCCCGCGCGCGCTGCCCATGTATTTTTACTTTGACGGCCTGGTGTTCGACTTCAACGACAAATGGCACCGCGCCAACGGCGACGCCGGCGTGGTGCAAACGCTGGCGCAGCACAAGACCCGTTTGTCGACGCTGGAAATCGACCTGCAGCGCCAGACCATGCACAAGCGCGGCCTATTGAAGCTGACCCAGTGGGAAGAAGCGCTGAGCGATGAAGAACTGCAAGACCAGCAAGCCGAGGCGGACCGCCTGACGGAAGAAATCCCCCTGTTGTCGGAGCAGCTCACGCAGCGTCGCGAAGAACGCCAGCGCCGCGTGCGCAACGGCCTGCTGCGCGCTGCGCCGCGCACCGTGGCCGACATCGCCAAGCGCGGCGAAACGCGCTTCCCGCAATTCGCCTACATGCCGCACACGCCCAACAAAACCGAGGGCGAGGCGGTCATCGCCGACGGCGCCGTGGTGGCGTTGGAGGATGGCTTCCCGCTCAAGGAAGTGCTGACCACGGCCGACCTTGTGGCGGCCATGGTCGACGTGCGCGCGGCTGAAGCTTCAGCCGGCGCCTAGCGCTTAGAACTTAGGCCAGCACGATGCGTTTCTGCTCACGCGCCGAGCGGTAGATCGCCTCGATGATGCGGATGTCGCGCAGCCCCTCTTCCCCCGGCACGATGGGCTCGCGGTTGTTGACGATGCACGCCGACAGGTGATCGAGCTGGGCCGCCCACTGGGTGGCGCCCGGCCCCGGTTTCGGCGTGATCTGGGTGCTGCGGTCCTGGCCTATCCACAGCTTGTTGCCGTCGTAGCGCGTGCCCGGCTCCAGGTCGATGCGCCCCTTGTCGCCCATCAGCAGAATGTGGTTCTGGTTGGCGCTGTACATCGACATGCAGGAACCGATCACGCCGGATGGGAACTCCAGCTGGAACTCGATCATGTCCTCCACTTCGCGGAAGCGCGGATCGTTGCGGTCCGTGGTTTCCTTGGCGTAGACGGCCACCGGCTCTTCGCCCGTCATATAGCGCGCCGCGTTCAGCGCGTAGATGCCGATATCCATCAGCGAACCGCCGCCGGACATGGCTTTCTTCAGGCGCCAGGCGTTCGGATTACCGGTGGTGAAGCCGTGTTCCGAACGGAAGTAGCGCAGCTTGCCGATTTCGCCGGCGCGGGCGCGGCGCACCGCTTCCAGGTTGTGCGGTTCGAAGTGGCAGCGGTAGCCGATCATCAGTTTCTTGCCGGCCTTCTTGCAGGCGGCGATCATCGATTCGCATTCGGCCGAGGAGACCGCCATCGGCTTCTCGCACATCACGTGCTTGCCGGCGGCGGCGGAACGGATGGTGTACTCGGCGTGCATGGAAACCGGCAGGCAGACGTAGACGATGTCGATGTCCGGATTGTCCTTGATGCTGTCGAAATTCTTGTAATCGTAGATGCCGCGTTCCGGCACGCCGTACTCGGCCGCCACGCGCTTGGCCTTGACCGGATCACCGCTGACCAGCGCGACCAGTTTGCTGTGCTGGCAGTTCTTAAACTGGGGAATAATCACGCCCAGACCATAGCCCCCCAGACCCACGATGGCATAGCCCAGCTTGCGCGCGGGCGTGGCCGCCATGGCCGGCAACCCCATGGCCGAGACTGTGATAGCGCTACCAGCAGCGAGCACTAGACTACGTCGATTTATTTTAATCATTCCCTGTCTCCAATGAATTCAGCTTGCGAACAGTAATTTTAGTATAAGCGCAAGGTTGCGCAACGGTGTAGCGGGAAAAATCACGGAAATGAAACAACTATCGCAACAGGAAGCGCCGCGTCTGTCCACGACAAGCATGCTTGTGGGATACTAATCGCAAGGCAAAGGGGGCGAGACGGGGAATGCGGCTGACAAGACACATCGCATGGTTGATAGGCGCGCTGCCGGCAATGGCGCTGGCGGCTGACCCGGCGCCGCTGAAACTGATGGTGGGCGACATGCCGCCCTACGCCATTGCAGCCGCCGCCACGACGACGGCGCCTGGTTCGCTGGTGGAAATCACCCAGGAACTGGGGCGGCGCATGGGATCGCCGGTGGAAGTGCAGTTTTACCCATGGTCACGTGCGGTGGCCATGGCATCGCTGGCGCCGCGCACCTTGGTGCTGCCGATCACCCGCACCGAGGAGCGCGAGCACAAATACCGCTGGCTGGTGAAAATCTACAAGCAAAGACTGATCTTCGTCGGCCAGCACGGCAACCGCAAGTTGGCCGACCCTGCCCTGCTGACGCGGTCGCGCCTGACGGTCCTGCGCGGCACCCCCTACAAGCAACTGCTGCTCGACGCCGGCTACACCGACGTGGCGGAATGCGCGACCATCAAGGAATGCGTGCGGATGGTCAAAACCGGCATCGCCGACGCCAGCTTCGGCGCCGAAGACACGCACCGCACCGCCGCCAGCACGGGCGGCAACAAAGCCGCCGACTTCGACTACAGCCCGCCGTTCCGCCACGGCGAAGTCTGGCTGGCCGGCTCGCTCGACATCAGCGAAGACGAAGCGCGCAAATGGCGCACCACCCTCGACACCATGCGCACCGACGGCAGCTTCGCCCGCATCCTGCACAAGTACAACGCCACCGGCAACTAGTAGTGTTGATGCGCCCACCAGCCAGCGGCTACATAAAGACTCAAGCCAAGAAAAAAGGACTTAGATTTTCACCTAAGTCCTTTTTTGTATTGGTAGGCCCTCCCAGAGTCGAACTGGGCACCAACGGATTATGAGTCCGCTGCTCTAACCAAGCATGAGCTAAGGGCCCTAAGGGATACTGCTGCGCCGGGGCCTGTACAGACCCTCCGATGCGCACCCGGCGCTGCCGAGCACGCGAGCATAAGGGCTAGGCCATCCCCCAGTCAAGTCTTAGTTACCTTCGAGGAAACTCTTCAGCTTGTCCGAGCGACTCGGGTGACGCAACTTGCGCAAAGCTTTCGCTTCGATCTGGCGGATGCGCTCGCGCGTGACGTCGAACTGCTTGCCGACCTCTTCCAGCGTATGGTCGGTCGACATTTCGATGCCGAAACGCATGCGCAGCACCTTGGCTTCGCGTGGCGTCAGCGAGTCGAGCACGTCCTTGACCACGCCGCGCATCGAGGCGTGCAGCGCCGCGTCCGACGGCGCCAGCGTGTTGTTGTCCTCGATAAAGTCGCCCAGGTGCGAATCGTCGTCGTCGCCGATCGGCGTCTCCATCGAAATCGGTTCCTTGGCGATCTTCATGATCTTGCGGATCTTGTCCTCGGGCATTTCCATCTTGATGGCCAAGGTTGCCGGATCCGGCTCGGCGCCCGTCTCTTGCAGGATCTGGCGCGAGATGCGGTTCATCTTGTTGATGGTTTCGATCATATGCACCGGAATCCGGATGGTGCGCGCCTGGTCGGCGATCGAGCGCGTGATGGCCTGGCGGATCCACCACGTCGCATAGGTCGAGAACTTGTAGCCGCGACGGTATTCGAACTTGTCGACCGCCTTCATCAGGCCGATGTTGCCTTCCTGGATCAGGTCGAGGAATTGCAAACCACGGTTGGTGTATTTCTTGGCGATCGAAATCACCAGGCGCAAGTTGGCCTCGGTCATTTCGCGCTTGGCCTTGCGCGCCTTCATTTCACCGGCCGCCATCTGGCGGTTGATGTTGCGCAGGTCCGGCAGTGGCAGCACCACGCGCGCCTGCAGGTCGATCAGGCGCTGCTGCAGTTCCTTGATGGTCGGAATGTTGCGGCCGAGGATGGCGCTGTAGGCGTGGCCGGCGGCTACTTCGCCGTCGACCCAGTCCAGATTGGTTTCATTGCCCGGGAACACCTTGATGAAGTGGGCGCGCGGCATGCCGCACTTGTTCACTGCCACGTCGAGGATCTGCTTCTCGATGTGGCGCACTTCGTCCACCTGGCCGCGCAGGGTGTCGCACAGCTTCTCGACCACCTTGGCGGTGAAGCGGATGCCGAGCAGTTCCGCCGAGATCGCTTCCTGCGCCTTGACATAGGCTTTCGAGTTGTAGCCCTCTTTCTCGAAGGCGCGGCGCATCTTGTCGAATTGCACAGAGATGACGTCGAATTTATCCAGCGCGGCGTTCTTCAGCGCTTCCAGCTGTTCGGCCGAGTAGCCGGCGGCAGCGCCCGAAGGGCTGGCTTCTTCCTCTTCCGCTTCTTCCTCTTCTTGCTCTTCCTCGTCTTCTTCGTCCTCGTCGCTGGCGGCAGCCGGGGCCGGCGGCGCGTCGTCGCTGTCGTCGACCAGACCGTCGACGATTTCGTCGATCTTGATTTCTTCGGCGCGGATGCGGTCCGACGCGGCGATGATCTCGGCGATGGTGACCGGGCAGGCGGAGATGGCCTGGATCATGTCTTTCAGGCCGTCCTCGATGCGCTTGGCGATTTCAATTTCGCCTTCGCGGGTCAGCAGCTCGACCGAACCCATTTCGCGCATGTACATGCGGACAGGGTCGGTGGTGCGGCCGAAATCGGAGTCGACGGTCGACAACGCCGCTTCGGCGGCCGCTTCGGCTTCGTCGTCGCTGGTAACGGTGGCGACGTTGTCCGACAGCAGCAGGGTCTCGGCATCGGGCGCGTGCTCGTAGACGGCGATGCCCATGTCGTTGAAGGTGCCGATGATGCCTTCGATCGCTTCCGGATCGACGATATTGTCCGGCAAGTGGTCGTTGATTTCGGCATAGGTCAGGAAACCGCGTTCCTTGCCGAACTTGATCAGGGTCTTGAGTTTTTGGCGACGGCGTTCGAGTTCTTCCTCGGTCGCTTCGGTGTCGGACGAGAAGGCGTCCTTGAGCAGGGCTTTTTCCTTGGCCTTGCGGTCCTTGGCCTTGGCCTTGTCCACTGCTTTCAGCTCGGCGCGCTCGACCGCGTTCAACGCGGCGACTTCGTCGTTTTCTGGCTGGAATTCTTTCGGTTTGCGCCCGCGCCGGCCCGGTACTTTGACCGAAGGCAGCACATAACCGGAGGTATCGATGGCGGCCAATGCAGCCGCATCCGTGGTCTGGCTGACCACGGGAGGGTTGCTGGCAACGCGCGTCTCCGGCTTATCCGCCGTCTTCGCGGATTTAGCGCTCACTTTAGTCGGCTTTTCAGCCACTTTGGATTCAGGTTTCTTGATTGGCACAGGCGCTTTCGATTACGGATAAAGTTTCGATCCTTCTGGGATCACTACGTCTTCGAACTTGCCGACTACACAAGTCCGACAATACTACGACTTACTTATACCTTCGGTCAGGCCGACCTACTCTATAGAACTCCGGGGAATTCTACTGCATCAGACACGTGCGTGGGGGCAAGAAACCGCGACTGGGTTAGTTAGCAAACAGACTCGTTGCACAACCCAAGCTGGCCCTGGCCGCCGACACCGGTTCATCCGCGTCGATCAAGAGCCTAAACACTGAAAACAAACACACTCTGAACAGAAAAACGATGCCAAAACATACAACACTTAGCGTTTTATTATAGCACGTCACTTTTCAATTTCCAGAGGGAAGACCCGCAGATCCCCCTGTGGAATGATGACAGAAACATTACGCCACAAAACGCCTCCAATTTAGCGGCTCGGCAGCTCCGCCTGGGCTTCGCGCAGCAGCTGATCTTGCTGCGATGTCAACTCTCGGTAGCGCACGCCGATCTCGTCCGACGACAGCCCGGCGGCGAACAACTGGCTCAATTCGAGCTTGAGTGCGTCCAGCTTGACCTGGCGAATCGCCGCCCGCAGCACCATGCGTTCGGTGTCGCGGTCCGACTCCGGCTCCTTGACGATTTCGCCGATCAACTCATCGTATTCGTCGCCGAGCGACTTCAAATGCTGGGCGAAGGCGGCGAAATTGCCTTGCTCGCCCAACACCTGGGCCGCCTCGGTCAGCTGCGCCAGCCGCTCGGCCGCCTCGGCGCCAAACAACTGGAACGCCGCCAGCGCCGCCGCATCGACCTCCATCGACAGCGCCGGATGCGCCACCAGCAGGCGCATGATCTGCAACTCCAGCCCCTTGGGCTGCGGCCGGCCGCTGCGCGGCGGCGCCTTGCGGGCCACCGCCACCGGCTTGGCCAGCTCGAACAGCACCTCGATCTCGTACGGCGTGGTCAGCGTCATCTGCGCCAGGCCGTGGACGATCTGCAAGCGCAGCGCGGTCGGCGTCATGGCCTGCAGCATGGGCTTGGCGTCGAACTGCGCGCGCGCCCTGCCCTCGGGACTGCTCATGTCGTGCTCGCCCACGGCTTCCTTGATCAGGAACTGCGACAGCGGCATGGCTTCCTGGATCTCGCGCTCGAACGCTGCCTTGCCGTGCTCGCGCACATAGCTGTCAGGATCGTGCTCGGTCGGCAGGAACAGGAACTTGATGGTCTTGTTGTCCGTCATGTGCGGCAGGCACGCCTCCAGCGCGCGCCGTGCGGCGCGGCGGCCGGCCTTGTCGCCGTCGAAGCTGAAGATCACCGTGTCGGTCTGACGCAACAGTTTCTGCACATGGTGGGTGGTGCAGGCGGTGCCCAGGGTCGCCACCGCCTGCGGGAAACCCATCTGCGCCAGCGCCACCACGTCCATATAGCCTTCCGTCACCAGCACATAACCCGCATCGCGGATCGCCTGGCGCGCCTCGAACAGGCCATACAGCTCGAAGCCCTTGGAAAATAACGGCGTTTCGGGGGAATTCAAGTACTTCGGCTCACCCTGATCGAGCACGCGGCCGCCGAAGGCGATCACCTGCCCCTTGGTGTTTTTAATCGGAAACATGACGCGCTCGCGGAAGCGGTCGTAGCGTTTGCGGTTACCGCCGTCCTCGTCGACCTTGTCGATCACCAGGCCGGCCTCGACCAGCGCCACCGCTTCGTAGTCCGGGAACACCGAGCGCAGGTTGTCCCAGCCGTTCGGCGCATAGCCAAGGCCGAAACGGGCGGCGACTTCGCCGGTCAGGCCGCGATTTTTCAGGTAGGCGATGGCGTTCGGCGCGCTGCGCAACTGCAGCTTGAAGAAGTCGCTGGCGCGCGTCATGGCGTCGGTCAGGGCCATCGATTGCGCCTGCAGCTGCGCGCGCTGGGCCGGCGGAATCTTGTCGTCCTGCTCGGGCACGACCATGCCGACGTTTTGCGCCAGTTCCTTGACGGCATCGACAAAGCCCATGCCGGAGTATTCGATCATGAAGCCGATGGAGGTGCCGTGGGCGCCGCAGCCGAAGCAGTGGTAAAACTGCTTGGTGGGGCTGACCGTGAAGCTGGGCGACTTTTCATTGTGGAACGGGCACAGGCCCATGAAGTTCGCGCCGCCTTTTTTCAGCTGCACATAACGTCCGACGACGTCGACGATGTCGACGCGGTTCAGCAAATCGGCGATAAAGGATTGTGGGATCACTGGGCTGGACGGTCTTGTTATTGATCAGGCTATACCGCCATGGGCGATCCGCCTTGATGCGGATCAAACCATGGCGGCGTGGTGCATCGGTGCTGCTTTAAGCAGGCGACAGGGCCTTCTTGACCAATGCCGACACCACGGTCATGTCGGCGCGGCCGGCCAGCTTCGGCTTGACGATGCCCATGACCTTGCCCATGTCCTGCGGACCGGCGGCGCCCGAGGCGGCCACGGCGGCAGCGACTTCAGCGGCGATTTCCTCGTCCGACAGGCCGGCTGGCATGTAGGCGCTCAGCACCACCAGTTCGGCTTTTTCGATGTCGGCCAAATCCTGGCGGCCGCCGGCTTCGAATTGGGTGATTGAATCCTTGCGCTGCTTGATCATTTTTTCCACGATAGCGACGGTCTGCTCGTCGCTGACCTGGATCTGCTCGTCCACTTCCTTGCGCTTGATTTCCGCCAGGATCAGACGAATGGTCGACAGGCGGCCGGCTTCCTTGGCACGCATGGCGTTTTTCATGTCTTCGGTGATTTGATCTTTCAAGCTCATGAGGGTACTTTCCAAAAATAATGCAATAAAAATGCGAAAACCCGCTGCGGCAAATTAGCCGGAGCGGGTATTCTCTAGTTGCCGCGAACACAACCGGCATGCGCCAGGTTGGCCTGCGTCGACAATCTTAGAAGAGTTTTTTCGGCAGCTGCTGGCTGCGGATACGCTTGTAGTGACGCTTGACAGCGGCAGCCAGCTTGCGTTTACGTTCAGCCGTTGGCTTCTCGTAGAACTCGCGTGCACGCAGTTCGGTCAGCAGACCGGTTTTTTCGATGGTGCGTTTGAAGCGACGCATTGCGACTTCGAACGGCTCGTTTTCTTTAAGGCGAATAGTGGTCATGTAAAAATTCAAACCGTTGGAGGTTATAGGGAGACAGAGACTATAGCAGCTTTTTTGAGCAAATGGAAGTCCCGTGCGTGCCGGCTGTTGTCAACACACAGGCCGGCAGGCGCACAAACTCAGGCTTTGCGGCGGCGTGCTACCAGTCCCACCAGACCCAGGCCGGCCATCAGCATGCCATAGCTTGCCGGTTCCGGCACGGCGCTCACGGTCAGGCCGACGTTGTCGATGAAGGCCGAGGTGTCGTACTGATTGGTCGGGTTCAGGCCCGAGAAGCTCAGCGTGTGGCTGCCGGCGCCCAGGGTCACCGACGCGCTGGCAAAGCTGTTCCAGCCGGTCGAGGTGGCGGCAAAGCTGCCCAGGTCGTTGCCGTCGAGGGTCACGCCGACCACTTGGCCAGCATAATAGCCCGAACGCAGCGCCATGTCGAAGCTGATGCTGAACACGCCGGCGGCGTCGCTGCTGAAGGTTTGCGAGATCGAGGCGATGTTCTGCAGCACGGCGAAGTAGTCGCCGCTGGCGGTGACGCCGTTCCAGGCGGTGTAGTTGTGCGACACGGCGCCGCCACCGGTGAAGCTCCAGTCGGCAGCCACGTTGCCGTAGGCGTAACCGCCGCCGACGGTGTTGGTTTCAAAGCTGGTGTTGTTCAGCGAGGCGGCAGCCATGGCGTTGGTGCTCAGCAGGGCGACGGCGGCGGCGATGATCAGTTTTTTCATGTTATCTCCAGAAGAGTCAAGGTGGAAACTCAACCACTTGATCTTGTTTAAATAACATGTCAAGTGTCTTAAGCGCAATATAAGCATTCATGTTGCAACATGAATTGCGCCAAGTCAAGAAGAATTGTTGAAATTACTACACAGCAATGCCCGCCGCCACGCCCGAAGCCCAGGCCCACTGGAAGTTGTAGCCGCCCAGCCACCCCGTCACATCCACCGCCTCGCCAATGAAGTACAGGCCCGGCACCTTGGTCACCATCATGGTCTGCTGCGACAGCTCGCGTGTGTCAACGCCGCCACGTGTGACTTCGGCCTTCTTGTAGCCTTCGGAACCGTTCGGGGTGATGGTCCACTGGTTAATCAGGGCGCCCAGCTTGCGCAATTGCGCATCGGGCATGTCGGCCAGGCGCGCGTCCAGCGCGAAGCCGTGCGCCAGCAACAGGCCTTCGGCCAGGCGGGTCGGCAGCCATTGCGACAGCACATTGCCGAGCTGCTTCTTGATGGTGCCCTTGCCTTCGATCAGGGTGGCCGCCACGTCGAGTTCCGGCAACAGGTTGATGACGATCGGCGTGCCCGGCTGCCAGTAGGAGGAAATCTGCAGAATCGCCGGACCGGACAGGCCGCGATGGGTAAACAGCAAGTCTTCGCGGAAGCGCGCACCGCTCGGGTTGCGGCCTTTCAGGGAACCGGTCTCAACGTCCACTTCCAGCGCGATGCCGGACATTTCCACGAACGGCGCCCACTGCTGGGCGTCGAAGGTCAGCGGCACCAGCGCCGGGCGCGGCTCGACCATGCGCAGCTCGAACTGGGCCGCGACGCGGTAGCCGAAATCGGTGGCGCCGATCTTCGGGATCGACAGGCCGCCGGTGGCGATCACCACGCTCGGCGCCTCGATCTGCTCGCCGCTGTCGGTGTGCAGCACGAAGCCTTCGGCGCTCTGTTCCAGGCTGTCGACCTTGCACGGCATGCGCCAGTGCACGTCGCCGCCGGCGCATTCGTCTTTCAGCATTTCGATGATCTGCTCGGCGGAATCGTCGCAGAACAGCTGGCCCTTGTGCTTCTCGTGGTAGCCGATGCGGTGTTTCTTCACCAGCGCGACAAAGTCGGCCGGGGTGTAGCGCGACAAAGCGCTTTTGCAGAAATGGGGATTCTCCGACAGGAAGTTGGCCGGCCCGGCGTTGACGTTGGTGAAGTTGCAGCGCCCGCCGCCCGAGATGCGGATCTTTTCGGCCAGCTTGGTCGCGTGGTCGATCAGGACCACGCGCAGTCCGCGCTGGGCCGCCGTCGCTGCGCACATCATGCCGGCCGCGCCCGCGCCGATTACCGCTACATCAAACTTTGCCATGTCATTCCTGTCAGTTAGCTAGCCGTCGTACCCACGCACGCGGGTATCCATACAACGCTGGCTTGAATGCTCAGCATGGATTCCCGCCTGCGCGGGAATGACGTAAAGGGGCGAGATTCTACTCTAGTTACTCGATCGGCTCGCTGACATGCTGGCGCGACTGCACGGTGCGCGCCACCAGCAGGCACTGCGCCACCTGCTCGGCGATCGACGGCGGCACCGGCACCTCGCCCTCCAGCACCGAGCGTATCCAGGCGGCGGTGGTGGCCGCATCCTTGTTTTCCGGCAGCAGCGGCAGCTCGCCCACCTGCGTCTGCTTGGGAACCAGCGTGGTGCGCAGGCCGCCGTGGAACCAATCGATCTGCTGCGCCTTGTTGGCGTTGGCCACCGTCTCGCCTTCGGTGCCGCGCATCAGGAAAGCGTCGCCGCGCTCGTGCAGGGCGGCGGTGGTGAAGTATTCACCCAGCATCTCCAGGTATTCGGGATGGGTGTAGGACACCAGCCGCAGCGCCGGCCCGGCGAACGGCTGCATGATCTTCACCAGCGTGTGGGTGGAATTGCGCACGCCGAGGATGCGGCGCAGCGACAGCATATGCGCCAGCTTGGGCGCCATGGCGTCGATGGTGATGAAGGCCGGCTTGCCCTGCGACATGGCCTCCTCCGCCTCCGAGCGATGACGCGCGGCCGGCACGCCCAGCGCGGCCAGCACTTCCGCCGTCGCCACGCGCCCGAGGTCGGTCGCCACGCCGTGCACCAGCACCGGCACGCCTTCGCGCGCCAGCAGCAGCGCCAGCAGCGCCGTCAGATTGGCCATCTTGCGCGCGCCGTTGTAGGTGGGAATCACCACCGGCGCATACTGGCCGGGCGGCGCGTTGAACGGTTCGAAGCAGGCTTCGGCCGCATCGAGGAAGCCGGCGATCTCTTCCACCGATTCGCCCTTGATGCGCATCGACAGCAAAATCCCGCCCAGCTCCAGCTCGGACACGCGGCCGTCCAGCATGGCTTGATACAGGTCGTGGGCGTCGTCGCGGTTCATGCTGCGAGCGCCGTTCTTGCCGCGCCCGATTTCTTTGATGAAACGCGCGGCCGGGAAGGGTGGGAGTGGTTGGAGTGGTTGGAGTGTGGTCATGCCCTCAGCTTAAACCACCTGCCTGCATTTCGGCTACACTATCCGTCCCCCGAAATGCAAACCACAGTAGAGATCATGATTTCCCCAGACATCGAAAACGTCAACGTCACCTCGTTCGCTCCCATGCCATCGCCGGAAGCCTTGCACAGCAAGCTGCCGCTGACCGACCTGGCCTCCGAGACCGTGATGCAGGGCCGCGAAGCCCTGCGCAACATCATCGACCGCAAGGACCAGCGCCTGTTCGTGGTGGTCGGCCCTTGCTCGATCCACGACCCGGTAGCCGGCCTGGACTATGCGCGCCGGCTAAAAGCCTTGCAGGCCGAAGTGGCCGACACCATGCTGCTGGTGATGCGCGTGTATTTCGAAAAGCCGCGCACCACCACCGGCTGGAAGGGCTATATCAACGATCCGGACATGGACGACTCGTTCCGCGTCAATGTCGGCATGGAAAAAGCGCGCCAGTTCCTGCTGGACGTGTGCGAACTGGGCCTGCCGACCGCCACCGAAGCGCTGGACCCGATCTCGCCGCAATACCTGGGCGATTTGATCGCCTGGACCGCCATCGGCGCCCGCACCACGGAGTCGCAGACCCACCGCGAAATGTCGTCCGGCCTGTCGACCCCGGTCGGCTTCAAGAACGGCACCGACGGCGACATCAGCATCGCCATCAACGCGATTCTGTCGTCGGCCCACCCGCACGCCTTCCTGGGCATCAATGCGCAGGGCAATGTGGCCATCGTGCGCACCCGCGGCAACGCCTACGGCCACGTGGTGCTGCGCGGCGGCGACGGCCGCCCGAACTACGATTCGGTGTCGATCGCGATTGCCGAACAGGCACTGGCCAAGGCCAAGCTGCCGGCCAACCTGGTGGTCGACTGCTCACACGCCAACAGCTACAAGAAGCCGGAGCTGCAACCGCTGGTGATGGCCGATGTGATCCACCAGATCGTCCAGGGCAACAAGTCGCTGGTGGGCGTGATGATTGAATCGAACATCGTCGGCGGCAACCAGAAGATCCCGGCGGACCTGAGCCAGCTGGTGTACGGCTGTTCGGTCACCGACGGCTGCATCGACTGGGACACCACCGAAACCATGCTGCGCGACGCCCACCAGCAGCTGCTGAACCGTCCCTGACCCGTCGTCCTCGCGCACGCGGGGACCCATGCTGACGATGGTTTCCCGCGTGCGCGAGAATGACGTTGCGGCTAGTAGCAGTAGGCCACCATGCTGGTGGCCACGCCAAACTGCCCCGCCAGCGCCGCCTCGGCCTTGCTGGCCGGGGCGCTCAGTTCATCCAGGTCCAGATAGACCTTGCATCCCTCCACCCTGACCGAATAGCGGCGCGCGTTGCTGCCGCGCGGGTCCACGCCCCGGCATTCGAGCACCGCATGCACGCTTTCCTCGCCGCTGCGGAACAAGGCCACGCCCGGCAGCTCCTGCCACGCCAGGCCGCGCGGTATCAGCCGCGCGCCCTGCTCCAGCGGCACATCCTTCAGTTTGCAGACCAGTTTCCAGTGTTTATCCATGGCTCCCTCCCAGCCCCTCATCTAGCAAGAGCGATGCCATCGAAAATCTGACCGTTTGGCAAAATTCGTCGGAAATCCGCACCCGGCCAGTGCGCGGCGGCGCTGCGCTGGTGCATGCTTGCACGCGGTTTCCATTACAATGGCGGATTACCCTTTTGATTTGTGCTGCTTCCATGATCGTTCTTGGCGTTGAATCCTCCTGTGACGAAACCGGCCTTGCGTTGTACGACACGCAACACGGCCTGCTTTCCCATGCGCTGCACTCGCAGGTCGCCATGCACGAAGAATACGGCGGCGTGGTGCCGGAACTCGCCTCGCGCGACCATATCCGCCGCGCCATACCGCTGCTGGAGGAAACGCTGAAACAGGCCGGCAAGACGCCGGCCGACATCGACGCCATCGCCTACACCCAAGGCCCGGGCCTGGCCGGCGCGCTGCTGGTCGGCTCCTCGGTGGCCTGCAGCCTGGGGCTGGCGCTGGACAAGCCGGTGCTCGGCGTGCACCACCTGGAAGGCCATCTGCTGTCGCCGCTGCTGGCGACGCAGCCGCCGGAATTCCCGTTCATCGCGCTGCTGGTGTCGGGCGGCCACACCCAGTTGATGCGGGTGGACGGCGTCGGCCAATACACGCTGCTGGGCGAAACGCTGGACGATGCGGCCGGCGAAGCCTTCGACAAATCGGCCAAGCTGCTGGGCCTCGGCTATCCGGGCGGCCCGGCGATTTCACGCCTGGCCGAATTCGGTGATCCGCTGGCCTACAAGCTGCCGCGTCCGATGATGCACACCAAGGATTTCAACTTCAGCTTTTCCGGCCTGAAAACGGCGGTGCTGACGGTGGTGAAAAACCACGAAGAGAAAGTCGTCGCCAATATCTGCGAGCAGGACAAGGCCAATATCGCGCGCGGTTTTGTCGACGCGATCGTGGAAGTGCTGACGGCGAAATGCGTCTCCGCGCTCAAGCACACGGGCTTGAAACGACTGGTCATCGCCGGCGGCGTGGGCGCGAACGCGCAGTTGCGCGCCGCGCTGAACGCGGCGGCGGCCAAGAAAAAGTTCCAGGTCTACTACCCGGAACTCGAATTCTGCACCGACAACGGCGCCATGATCGCCTTCGCCGGAGCCATGCGTTTGATGATCAACCCGGACGCGGCGAAAAAGGATTACTCGTTCAACGTGCGGCCGCGCTGGCCGCTGGACGAGCTGAAGGTGGTGTAGTTAACGCCTAAGCCTGGGCGAAAGCCATGCCGGCCAACACTGCCAGGCCGACCAGCGGGATCAGATACTTCGCCTTGCCCTTGCCGAGGCTGACGCCACGGGCGGCAATGCGCTCGCTGCGCAGACGATGTTCATCGGCTGACGATTCGTGTACGACGGTCTTGTTTTCTTGTTCAGTTGCGGTATTCATAACAGCCTCCATGTAAATCGATCATCGTCCTTTCTGGAGGGCAATGCAATTGTTGTGCCAACCAAATAGGCAGAAAGCAGCCTATACAGCTTGATTTTAGGCGCTTTTGTGGCGAAGTAGCCACACGGTACAACGCCTGGGGCACCGTTTCCGTGCACACGCGCACCTTGATTGCTTTTATCTGGCTTTCGCGGCATGGACAGCGGCGCGCTGTGCCTGCAGCCGCTGCGGCACGTGCTCGGAAGCGAAATCGATGAAATGGCGTACCCTCAACGGCATCTGGGTGCGTTGCTGGTAATACATGAAGACGCCGTTATTGGCGGTGGCCGTGGTCGTCAGCAAGGGAACCAGGGCGCCGCTGGCCAGCTCGCGCTCGATCATAAACACCGGCATCTGGCCGATGCCCATGCCGTTCAGCACCGCCGTCAACTCCCCTTCCACCGTATTGAAACTGGCCACCACCGGCACGTCCTGGTAGGCGGTGGCGCCGCCCACCTGGAATTCCCACGGCAGCAGGCGGCCGGTATTCGGCTGGCGGAAGCCGGTGCAGCGATGCCCGGCCAGGTCGGCCACTTTCTTCGGCGTGCCGTGCCGTGCCAGATAGGCGGGGGCGGCGCAGGTCAGCAGGGTGATTTCGCCGAGCTTGCGGGAAATCAGGTTGCGCTCAGGCGGGCTGCCGGCGCGGAAACCGACGTCGATGCGGCTTTCGACCAGGTCGGTGAAATGGTCGTCGAGCTGCATATCGAAATGGGCGCCCGGATAGCGCTGCTGAAACTGCTGCAGCAGCGGCACGATGATGGCATTGCCGATCGACATAGGTGCGGCCAGCCGGATCAGGCCGTCCACCTCCAGCCGGCTGCTCTGGATCTGGTCCAGTGCTTCGTCCAGCAGGCGCAGGCCGGGATTGGCCAGCTCGAACAGGCGCGCGCCTTCGTCGGTGAGGCTGAGGCTGCGTGTCGTGCGGTGAAACAGGCGCACGCCGAGATGCTCTTCCAGCTGGCGCACCGCCTTGCTGACCGCCTGCGGCGTCAGGCCGGCATCGACCGCCGCCTGGCTGAAACTCTTGGCGCGCACTACGCCGATAAACAAACTGACAACCCGGGCCTTGTCCATGTTATTAGCAACCAAAAGATGAAAATCAAACAGCTTTCCTATGGCTAGTGTAGCAGGTAACGACGGTCTAAACTTGCTTCCATCAACTCTATATTGAAAGGAAACACATCATGACCGGCACCGCACAAAAAGTATGGTTCATCACTGGCGCATCGCGTGGTTTCGGCGCACTGACGGCACAACAAGCGCTGCAACGCGGCGACCTGGTGGTGGCCACGGCGCGCGATCCGCAAACCGTCATCGCCGCGCTGGGGGAGCATCCGAATCTGCTGGCGTTGCGCCTGGATGTGCGGCTGGAAGCGCAGGCGGTCAGCGCGGCGCAGCAGGCGATCGCGCGCTTCGGTCGCATCGACGTATTGGTCAACAACGCCGGTTACGGCCTGCTGGGCGCGGTGGAGGAAGCCAGCGCCGAAGAAGTGCGGGCGGTGTACGAAACCAACGTCTTCGGCCTGCTCAACGTCAGCCGCGCCGTGTTACCGGCGATGCGGCGCCAGCGCAGCGGCCACGTCATCAACATCTCCTCGGTGGGCGGCTACTCCTCGTATGCGGGCTGGGGAGTGTACGGCTCGACCAAGTTTGCGGTAGAAGGCTTGAGCGAGGCGATGGCGATCGAGCTCGAACCTTTGGGCATCCAGGTGACGGTGGTGGAACCAGGCTTCTTCCGCACCGACTTCCTCGACACCAATTCGCTGGTGGCCACGCGCGACCGCATTGACGCCTACGCCGCCACGGTCGGCGCGATGCGCGACTTCGCGGCGGACGCCAACCACGCGCAGCCGGGCGACCCGGTCAAGCTGGCCACCGCGCTGCTGCAGCTGGCCGACAGCGACAAGCCGCCGCTGCGCCTGCAACTGGGCTCGGACACGGTACAGCGCGTGCGCGCCAAAAACCTGTTCGTGGAAAAAGAGCTGGCCGAGTGGCTGGACCTCGCCCTCTCCACCGACCACAGCTGACACTCGGGCTCAGCATTCGGGGTCAGTTCCGACATTCGGACACGAGCCCAACCGTAGCGGCCGCTACGGTTGGGCTCGTGTCCGAATGTCGGAACTGACCCCGAATAAATCGGCGCGCGGGTAGCCCCATGTTGGGATGCCTGCCGGACATGGGGCGGTGGGATCGATGTGCAAGGTGG
Organism: Duganella sp. BuS-21; assembly: GCA_041874725.1. Classification (GTDB taxonomy): domain Bacteria; phylum Pseudomonadota; class Gammaproteobacteria; order Burkholderiales; family Burkholderiaceae_D; genus Rugamonas. The sequence continues at coordinate 5,794,410 of CP097466.1, forward strand.
TGAAGTTGCCGCGCGGCGTGCTGGCGTAGCGGTAGTCGGAGAGCGTGCCGTTCGTCAGCAGCGGTATGCGCGCAAAACGCAGCCAGGCGTCGGCCTGGCAGTTGCCGGCCTTGAGCTTGCGCAGTTCGTCCACACTGCCAGTCACCGTCTCCGGCGGCACCGACAGCCCGGCCGGACACCCGGCCTGCGCCAGGCTGGTCACGCCACGCCGCAAGCGGTACTGCACGCCGTCGGTTTCAACGCTGACGTAGCTCCAGCACAGCGGTTGCGCCGGAAACGCCGTCATCGCTACGTCCAGCACCCGCGATGCGGGATCGGCGCGCTGCAATTCCGCCGTGATTTGCACCCGCCCCGCCTGCCCGGCCACCGCCTGCACGCCCATGAAAGCAGCGCCGACGCCCAGCGCCAGCAGCAGCCCGCCGCGTCCCTGCTGGCCCGCGCGCCACTGCGCAGCGCCGCACAGCAGCCCAATCAGCAACAGCGTCGCCAGCGACAGCACGCCGAGATAGCCACGCGCGGCAAAAACCGCCAGCGCGACGAACAGGATCAACAGCCCACCCATCCGCAGCATCCGCCAGCGCATGATGAGCGCCATCGGCACGCCGATCGCCACCCAAAACAGCGGCTCGACGATGAACACCATGTCGCCATAGAACCAGCGCCCGTCGAACGGATACCATGGATGCACGCCGTAGGAATTGGTGTAATCCATCAGCAAATGCAGCGCGAACCCGCAGCCGATGCTGAGCAACAGTCCCAGCCGCGCCGGCCGGCTGGCGCGCAGCAACGCCCGCGCCGACGGCCAGCACAGCCAAAGCAAGGCCGCCAGCAGCAAAGCCTGCGGCACCGCCCACAGCACCGTGTGCGTGTGGCCGCGATGATGGAGCAGATAGCCCAGCGGATCGGGCAACAGCTTGGTCAGGAACAGGTCGAGATCGGGAAAGTTGCTGGCCAGCGCGCACGACACCAGCAACAGCCGGTGCCGCACGCGCTGCGAGATGCCGTCCACCTCCGCCGGCCAGCTGCGGTGCACCAGCTCGCCCACGCCGAAGCCGATGATGCTGTGGGTGAGGTTATCCAACTAGCGCTGCACGTCCACGCCGCGCCAGAACGCCACGTGGTCCTTGATCTGCGCCGCTTTCTCGGACGGCTCAGGGTAGTACCACGCCGCGTTTTCGTTGAGCTTGCCGTCGACATTGACCGAGTAGTAGCTGGCCAGCCCCTTCCACGGGCAGCGCGAGGTATGGCTGCTCGGCTGCAGGTATTCCCGCTTCACGCTCGATGGCGGGAAGTAGACGTTGTTTTCAACGATGTGTACTTCATCGTCGCTCGCCTGTGCGATGACGACGCCATTCCAGCTGGCGGTAGGCATATACTCTCCTCATTATTCGGCGCCGCACGCCACCCGATTGCGACCGTTGCGCTTGGCGCGGTATAACGCGGCGTCGGCGTGCTTGAGCAGGCTTTCGGCGTCGTCGATTTCCATATGATTGAAGGTGCCCACGCCGATGCTGGCGCTGATCTGGAACTGGCGCTTGCCGGCGTGGTGCAACTGCGCCTCGATCTTCAGCCGCAGGTTCTCGGCCAGCTTGCAGGCGCCCTCCACCGGCGTGTTGGGCAACAGCACGCACAGCTCTTCGCCGCCGTAGCGGCTCGGCATGTCGATCACGCGCACGTTCTCACGCAGCAGGCGGCCAACGTTGGCCAGCACCTGGTCGCCGACCACGTGGCCGTGCTCGTCGTTGATGTTCTTGAAGTAGTCGATGTCGATCATCAGCGCCGACAGCGGCGAGCGGAAACGGCGCGAACGCGCCACTTCAAACTTCAGCCGGTGCAGCAGCGAGCGGCGGTTGTGCAGGCCGGTCAGCTCGTCGGTGGTGGCCAGCAACTCCAGCTCGTGCACCGTCGACTCCAGCATTTTTTCCTTGGCGCGCAGTTCGATCAGCGCCATCACCTGGCGCGCCAGCCGGGTCAGCATGCTGCGCTGTTCGGCGTCCAGGCCGCCGGGACGCGTATTCATCACGCACAGGGTGCCGATCGCGTGGCCGTCCGACGACATCAACGCCACGCTGCTGTACATGCGCATATGCGGCTCATCCACGGTCAGCGCCATGCCGGCCGTGCGCGGGTCTTCGCTCAGGTCGGGAATTTCAGTGGCGGCCTGGCCCAGCACGGCCAGCGAGCAGTAGCTCTCGCCGCGCGGCAGCTCGCCTAATTGCAAGCCGGTGCAGGATTTGATCCAGACGCGTTCGGCGTCGACCAGCGAAATGAAAGCGTACGGTACGGCGCACACTTTGGCCGCCAGTTCGGTCAGGAAGCTGAAGTCTTCGCAGGCCGGGGTGTCAAGAATGTGATAACGATGCAGCGCGGCCAGCCGGAACTGGTCTGCCAGCGGACGCGCGGTGATCAGCGGATGGTCGTTTTCTACAGCCAGCATGGGCCTCCCCGAGTAATTGACAAGAGTCTTATCTTTTTACCCAAGGAGTTTATAGCAAAACAAGAGCGCCCGCCCGCGACTTTTTATGCCTTGCGGATAATTTCGCGCAAGGCGCGCTCGAACACCTCGGCCGGCTGGCCGCCGGAAATCAGGTGGCGTTCGTTGATGATCACGGCCGGCACCGAGTTGATGCCGTGGCGCTGGAAGAACTGCTCGGCCTCGCGCACCTCGCTGGCGTATTCGCCCGAATGCAGCACCTGACGCGCGGCCTCCTTGTCCAGGCCCGCTTCGCCGGCCAGGTAGATCAGCACTTCGTGCGCGCTCGGGTCGAGACCCTGCGTGAAGTAAGCCTTGAACAGCGCTTCCTTCAGCGCGCGCTGCTTGCCTTCCAGCCCGGCCCAATGCAGCAGGCGATGGGCGTCGAAGGTGTTGTAGATGCGGCCGCGCTTGTCCATCGCGAACTCGAAGCCGACTTCGGCGCCGCGCGCGCGGATCATCTCGCGCGCCTGTTGCTGCTGTTCCGGCGTCGAATGGTATTTCTCGCTCAGGTGCTCACCGATGTCCTGACCTTCCGGCGCCATGCCGGCGTTCAGCTCGAAGGGCTGGAAGTGGACGCTCACTTCGGCCTCGTCGCCGATGGCGGCCAGCGCCTTGTCCAGCGATTTCAGGCCGATGGCGCACCACGGGCAGGAAACGTCGGAGACGAAATCGATTTTCAGCGGAGTAGCCATTTATTTGCCTTTCGTTTTGGCCGCATCCTTGCCCTTGCTGCCGATGCGGCTCTCCTTGCCTGCGATCAGGTTGGAGATATTTTTTGCATGACGGAAAATCAGCAGTGCGCTCATGGCGAACACGGCGAACAGCTGCGGTTCCACGCCAAACAACAGTCCATAATAAAACGGCGCGAACAGGGCCGCTATCAGCGCCGCCAGCGACGAGTAGCGGAAGGCGAACGCAACCGCCATCCAAGTCACCAAGGTGGCGACGCCCAGCCAAGGATTCAAGCCCAGCAGCACACCGGCCGCCGTCGCCACGCCTTTGCCGCCGACAAAACGGAAGAACACCGGCCACAGATGGCCGAGGAAGACGGCGATCGCCACCAGCGCGATAGTGCCGTCGCCGACGTTCAGGCGCTCCTGGAAATGGATCGCCAGCCACACCGCCAGCCAGCCCTTGAAGGCGTCGCCGAGCAAGGTGACGATGGCCGCAGCTTTGTTGCCACTTCGCAACACATTGGTGGCGCCGGGATTTTTCGAGCCATAGGTGCGGGGATCGGCCAGGCCGAACAACTTGCTGCTGACAACGGCAAACGAGATCGAGCCGATCAGGTAAGCGGCCACGGTCATCCAAACTGTATTCATCTTTTCCTCAGGTTCTTGTTATGGCCGAAAAGGCGGTCAAGGACTATACACCGCCGCGCCCTACTCGGCCAGAGCGCAGTGTACCGCCTTGACGTTGAGCAGCTCGGTGAGCACCTGCGGCTTGATGCCGACCAGGTAGCCACGCCTGCCACCATTGATATAAATCGTTTCCAGCGCAAGGATGCTATCCTCTACGTACACGGGCATGGCCTTCTTGGTGCCGAACGGCGAAGTGCCGCCGATCATGTAGCCGCTGTGGCGCGTCGCCACTTCCGGCTTGCACGGTTCGACGGACTTGCAGCCGAGGTTGCGGGCCAGGTTTTTGGTAGAGACCTTGCAATCGCCATGCATCAGCACAATGAATGGTTTAGCGGCCTCGTCCTGCATCACCAGCGTCTTGACCACGTGGTGCTCGTCGACGCCGAGCTCGCGCGAGGACACGCCGGTGCCGCCGTGCTCCTCGTAGTCGTAGGGGTGCTCGGTGAACGCCACCTTGTGCTTGCGCAGCAACTGGGTAGCCGGGGTTTCGGAGATATGCTCTTTTTTAGCCATGGTGAGATCGGGGAGTTGTCCATTATGCAGCAGGAAATTCGCTTTGCCACTTTCAACGTTTGCAATCTTTCCCAGCCTGGGGCGAAATTGTACGACAATCTGGCGCCCCTGACCGAGGCCGGCTACCAAGCGAAAGTCGCCTGGACCGCGCAGCAACTCGACCAACTCGACGCCGACGTCATCGGCCTGCAGGAAATCTTCTCGCTGGCGGCCCTGCGCGACGTGCTGGCCAGGAGCCGCCGCTACCGAAACGCCACCCTGGCCGGCTTCGAGCCGCCGCCCGATCCCGTCACCGGCGCAGCGCGCCTGACGCCCGAAGTGGCGCTGATCACGCGCCTGCCGCTGGCCGGCCCGGCGCAAGCCTACATCATGTTCCCGGACGGCGTGGCCCTGCCGGACGGCAGCCGCGATGCCGACCGCTTCGCGCGCGCGCCGCTGCACGCGCAAGTGGTGCTGCCGAACGAGAAAATCGTCGACGTCATCGTCATCCACCTCAAATCCAAACGGCCCGACTACATCAATCAGGACAACGCCGACAGCAACGATGCGCCCATGTTGCACGCCCAGGCCAATCTGCGCTCGCTGATCCGGCGCGGCACCGAGGCGGTGGCGCTGCGCGCCCTGCTCAGTGCCATGGACCAGCAGCAGCGCCGGGCGCGCGTGGTGCTGGGCGATTTCAACGACACGGTCGATGCCGTCACCACCACCATCGTCATGGGCGCCGGCGGCGTCTGCGAGCCGGGCGAGGAACTGCACGGCCAGTTGTTCGACTGCCGCCACCTGCAGTCGGGCCGCGAGCAACGCGGCGACGGCGGCTACACCATCACCCATGAAGGGCGCCACGCCACCATCGACCATGTGCTGGTGTCGGAGGAATTCCATCCCGGTTCGCGCCACCAGCTGGGCGAGGTGGTCAACGTCAGCTATCTGAACGGCCATCTGCAGCCGCAGCAGCCGGACGCCTCCGACCACGGCCAGGTATTGGTGCGCTTGCGCATATTCTGATTTCCCTCTAGTCTCGTTTTTCTGCATTTCAGGCGTGCTTTTGCACCGCTTATCGCATTTCGCTGGTCGCCGCACTTGTAAATTCCTAAAGTGGCAACATGCGCAATCTCCTGAGTAGAAGAACGATATGAAACTAGAAACCTTGCCCCCATACACCCAGCCCACCGTCCGCAAGCCAGGCTGGCGCGCGCCGGCAGCCATCCTGATCGTGATCGCCGTGGCCGGCGGCGGCTGGACCGTCCTGCGCGGCAAGCCGGAAGCCGCGCCTGCGGCCCCTGCCAATGCGGCGGCGGCCAAGGAAAAGCAAGACGTCTTCGAATTATCGACCGGCGACATCGCCGCCGTCGACGCCCGTTCATTGGCGGTCAGCTTGCCCTTATCCGGCTCGCTGGCGCCCCTGAGTTCCGCCACCATCAAGTCCAAGGTCTCGGGCGTGGTGGAGGCGACCACACTGCAGGAAGGCATGGCGGTCAGCGCCGGCCAGGTGCTGGCCCGCATCGACCAGGCCGACCTGCGCGCGCGCCTGCAACAGCAGCAGGCCATGCTCGACGAAGCGCAAGCCAAGTTCGCCATGGCGACCAAGAACGAAGGCAACAGCAAGGCCCTGCTGACGCAAAAATACATTTCGCAGAACGCCTACGACTCGACCCAGAACACGGTCGACCTGGCGCGCGCCAACGTCAGGTCGGCCGCCGCCATGGTCGAAATCGCCCGCATCGCGCTCAACGACGGCGTGATCAAGGCGCCGATCGCCGGCGTCATCAGCAAGCGCCATGTGCAGGCCGGCGAGAAGCTGGCGCCGGACATGCCGGTCTACAGCATCGTCAACCTGTCCGAACTGACGCTGGAAGCGCAGGTGCCGGCTTCCGAAATCCCGCGCGTGAAGGTCGGGCAGGACGTCAAGTTCCGCGTCGACGGCTACGCCCAGCGCGATTTCCACGGCAAGGTGGCGCGCATCAATCCGGCCACCGAAGCCGGCTCGCGCGCCATGCTGGTCTACATCGCCGTCAAGAACGACGACAGCGCGCTGCGCGCCGGCATGTTCGCCAAGGGCAGCATCGTCACCGACCGTTCGGCGGTATCGCCGGTGGTGCCGCTGGCCGCGCTGCGCACCGACAAGGATGGCAAGTCCCTCGTCTACAAGGTCGAGAAAGGCACGCTGGTGTCGCAGCCGGTCAAGCTGGGCCTGCGCAACGAGGACGAGGGCTACGCCGAAGTGGTGGAAGGCTTGCAGCAGGGTGCGCACGTGATCGTCTCGCGCCTGGACCGCCTGAAGCCTGGCGCGCTGGTCAAGCTGCCGGGCGCAGCCGCAGCGTCCACGCCATCGGCGCTGGCTAAATCCGCCGATGCGGCGAAGGGCTGATTATGTGGATGACTAAAGTCAGTATCCAGAACCCGGTGTTCGCCACCATGGTGATGGTGGCGCTGATGGTGCTGGGCCTGTTCTCGTATCGCGGCCTGGGGCTGGAAGCCATGCCCAACGTCGAGATTCCCGGCGCCGCCATCGAGGTGCAGTATCCGGGCGCCTCGCCGGAAGCGGTGGAAAACGACATCACGCGCCCGATCGAAGAAGCGGTCAACACCGTCAGCGGCATCAAGACCTTGCGCTCCAACTCGTGGGAAGGCCGGGGCGGCGTCTACATCGACTTCGAACTGTCGGCCGATATGGACCGCGCCATGCAGGACTTGCGCGACAAGGTGGCGCAGGTGCGCCCACGCTTCCCGCGCGAAGCCAAGGACCCGTTCATCATCCGCTTCGAAGGTGAGAACGCGCGCCCGATCGCGCAGATCGGCCTGTCCGCCACCGAGCACTCGCTGCGCGACCTCTCGACCATGGCCGACCAGGTCATCGCCAAGCGCTTCCAGGGCGTGGCCGGCGTCGGCCAGGTGCGCATCAACGGCATGGCCGCGCGCCAGATCCTGATCCAGCTGCGCCCCAACGACCTGACCGCGCAGGCGGTCGGCGTGGACGAAGTGCTGAACGCGATCCAGAACACCAACACCAACCTGCCGGCCGGCTTCATCAGCTACGGCGCCAGCGAGCGCCTGGTGCGGGTCGAAGGCAAGATGAAGGATCCGCGCGACTTCAACAAGATCATCGTCGCGCGCCGCGCCAACGGCCCGGTCTACCTGGAACAGGTGGCCACGGTGGAGGACGGCGCGCAGGAAGAACTGTCGATCTCGCGCATCAACGGCGTGCGCTCGGTCACGCTGGACATCACCAAGGTGCAGGACGCCAACGTGGTGGAAGTGGGCCGCCGCATCCAGCAGGTTGCGGAAGACCTCAAGAAAACGCTGCCGGCCGACATCAAGGTCGAAGTGCTGAACGACGAATCGACCAAGGTTCAGGCCCAGCTCGACAACGTCAAGAAGACCATCATCGAAGGCGCGGTACTGACCATGGTGATCGTGTTCTTCTTCCTGCATTCGTGGCGCTCGACCATCATCACCGGCCTGACCTTGCCGATCTCGGTGCTGGCCAGCTTCATCGCCATGAAGGCCTTCGGCTTCACGCTCAACTTCCTCACTTTGATGGCCTTGTCCTTATGCATCGGCCTGCTGATCGACGACGCCATCGTGGTGCGCGAGAACATCGTGCGCCACCTCGGCATGGGCAAGAACCACCGCAAGGCGGCCGAAGACGGCACCAACGAAATCGGCCTGGCCGTGATGGCCACCACCTTCGCCATCGTGGCGGTGTTCATTCCGGTGGCCTTCATGGACGGCATCATCGGCCGCTTCTTCCTGCAGTTCGGCATTACGGTGGCGGTGGCGGTGATGGTGTCGCTGTTCGTCTCCTTCACGCTGGACCCGATGCTGTCGTCGGTGTGGCCGGACCCGGTGCAGGACCGCTTCAAGTACCTGCCGTGGCTGGGCCGCCTGATGCACTGGATCGAAGGCGGCATCGAGTGGCTGCACGTGGTCTACGGCAAGGTGCTGGGACTGGCGCTGCGCTGGAAGAAACTGACGCTGCTGCTGGCCTTCAGCCTGTTCGCCGGCAGCATCCTGCTGGTGCCGAAGATCGGCGGCGAGATGATGCCGGAGCAGGACAACGGCTGGGTCAACTTCCTGGTCAAGACCCCGGTCGGCTCCAGCCTCGACTACACCGACAACAAGATCCATCAGGTCGAAGCAGCGCTCAAGGAGTTTCCGGAAATCGACCGTGTGATTACCGTGGTCGGCACCTGGGACGGCCGCAACACGGCCCAGCTCGACCTCAAGCTGACCGACCGCAAGCTGCACAAGCGCCGCACCCAGCAGGAGATGGAAGCGGCGATCCGCGCGCGCCTGAACAAGATCGCCGGCATCACGCTGACGGCCGGCCAGAAGCCGATCTTCATCGCCATCCTCGGCACCGATGAAGGCAAGCTGGACGACGTGGCCCACCGCCTGATGGACAAGATGCGCAAGATCAAGGGCCTGGTCGACCTCGAATACAGCCAGGAAGGCGCCAACCCGTCGACCAACATCAAGATCAACAACGAGCTGGCCAGCGACCTGGGCCTGACCACGCAGCAGATCGGTACCGCACTGCGGCCGTTCGTGGCCGGCGACACCACCTCGCACTTCCTGGCGGCGGACGGCCAGAACTACGAGGTCAACGTGCAGCTGCCGAAATCGGGCCGGCAGAAGGTGACCGACCTGGCCGACCTGTCGCTGGCGTCCAGCAAGCTGGGGCCGGATGGCCGTCCGGTGATGGTGCCGCTGCGCCAGGTGGTGGATTTCGTGCCGGCCTTCAGCCCGCAGGTGCTCAAGCGCCAGGCGTTGCAGCGCCGCGTGGCGGTGTACGCCAGCACCGAAGGCCGTCCGGGTGGCGACGTCGACAGCGACGTCAAAAAAGCCATGAAGGAAATCGAGCTGCCGGCCGGCGTGCGCTTCGACGTCGGCGGCAACGCCCAGGAGATGGAGCAATCGATGACCTCGGCCATGATTGCGCTCGGCATCGCGGTGATCTTCATCTACCTGGTGCTGGCCTCGCAGTTCGGCAGCTTCCTGCAGCCGATCGCGATCATGATGTCGCTGCCGCTGTCGCTGATTGGCGTGCTGGTGGCGCTGCTGGTGACCGGCAGCACGCTCAACATCTTCTCGGTGATCGGCTTCATCATGCTGATGGGTCTGGTGACCAAGAACGCCATCCTGCTGGTGGACTTCACCAACCACGCGCAGCGCGAAGGCCTGAACCAGCATGACGCCCTGATGAGCGCGGGCCAGGTGCGCCTGCGCCCTATCCTGATGACGACGCTGGCGATGGTGTTCGGCATGTTGCCGATGGCGATAGGCATGGGGGATGGCGGCGAAACGCAGGCGCCGATGGGCCGCGCGGTGATCGGCGGCGTGTTGACCTCAACCCTGCTGACGCTGGTGGTGGTGCCGGTGGCCTACACCTACCTGGACCGGCTGGGCAAACGCTGCGCGCGCTACTTCAAGCGCCATCACGAAGAAGAGCCCGCGCTGCACGAAGTCAAAAAGGAACAGGCCGAAGTGGCCTGACCTGCTTAACTTTGCTCTTCGTCGGGGGCGAGGCCAGGGGTCTCGCCTTCGGCGAGATCTTCCTCACCCTCCTCGGCCAGGCCCGGATTGCCTTTCAACTCGGCCTTGCGCCGGTTCTTTTCTTCCTGCTTTTTCTTCTTCTCTAACTCGCGCTGCCGCTTTTCGTATGCGAAGTTTGTCTTTGCCATTTGCTGCTCCTTCTAAAAGCGTTGCCTTGCGTAGCCTCCATTATGACCGAAGTTGCTCAACCACGAGGATGATGTTGCGCATGCAAGTGCTTCAAGCGCTCGCGCGCGACGTGGGTATAGATCTGCGTGGTTGAAATATCGGAATGCCCCAATAGCAATTGCACAACACGCAGGTCGGCGCCGTGGTTCAGCAAATGGGTGGCAAACGCATGCCGCATGGTGTGCGGCGACAGCGGCGCCGTGATGCCGGCCTTCAGGGCATGCTTTTTAATCAAGACCCAGAACATTTGCCGCGTCATCGCCCCGCCGCGTCCGGTGACGAACAGCGCGTCATCCTGCTGGCCGTTGAGGATGACGCCGCGCGCCTCCTTCAGATAGCGCTCGATCCATACCCGCGCCTGCTGGCCGAAGGGCACCAGGCGCGTTTTCGCGCCCTTGCCGGTGACGCGCAGCACGCCGTCGTTCAGGCTCAGCTCCAGCAGCTTGAGGTCGACCAGCTCGGACACCCGCAGCCCGCTCGCATACATCAGCTCCAGCATGGTCCGCTCGCGCAGGCCCAGCGGCGTGTTGATGTCGGGCGCGGCCAGCAGGGCCTCGACCTGGGCCTCGCTCAGCGTATGCACAAAACGCTGCGGCTGCTTGGCCGAGGCCATCTTCAGGCTGGGGTCGGCATTGATGCGGCGCTGCCGCAGCAGCATCTGGTAGAAGCGCTTGATCACCGACAAACGCCGGTTGGACGATGTCGCCTTGCCCTGCTCGTGGCGCGCGGCGATATAGCTTTCGATATCATGCGCCTGCACCGCCAGCAGGCCGTCGACGCACGTGCGCTTCTTCTCCAGCCAGCTGGCGAACAGGCGCATATCGCGCCGGTAGGCCTCCAGCGTGTTCTTGGACAGCCCGTCCTCCAGCCACAGGCTGTCGCAGAACTCGTCGATCAGAGCAAGGTTGTTTGCTGCCATGCGTATTCACTCGAACCTTCGTGGGCCAACAGCCAGCGCTTCACGCCCAGCAGATAGCCGTGGGGATCGTCGCTATTGGCGAAGCCGCCCAGGCCGCCGGCGGCGGTTACCCGGTGGCACGGTACGACGATGGGGAACCAGTTGGCGCCGCAAGCCTGGCCCACCGCGCGCGGCGCCGAACCCAGATACTTGGCCAGCTCGCCGTAGGTACGTACGCCGCCGCGCGGAATGGAACTGATCGCTTCCCACACTTTGCGTTGGAAGTCCGTGCCCGCAGGTTTGAGGGGCAGCGTAAAGCGGTAATCGGCGTCGGCGCAATATTGCTCGACCTGGTAAGCGACCAGCTCGGCCGTCGCGTCCTGCGGCGCTCGTGCCTCAAAATGGGGCGGCAGGTAGCACAGCTCGTTCACCACTCCGACACCGGTCCGAATACCCAGCTTTCCGAATGGTAGCGACACCACGCCGGAAAAATGCTCGCCGCCCTGTTGTATTTTCATCACAGTTGTATGCACCAAAAGAGTACTTCATTTGTAATTTAGTTGTCGAAACGCACCATTTTGTTGCGTTGCTACTACAACCAAAAAACCACGTCGGTTGCATTGTAAATGCCACGGGCAAAAAAAAACGCACCGTCTGGTGCGTTTTCAAATCCTGCTTCACGTTCCCGGTCGCTTGCCTGGTTCCGTAGCGCGCTTGTGGCGGCTTGCAGAGCCTATAACAGCAACATTCTGTAAAACGTGTGTCTCCTCGATCTAGTGCCGGTATTAGTTACCGTTTCTATACACACTCCCCACTTACAATTCTTTGCTACCGGGCTGCATATCCTTATGCACGTATCCCTGAGAGCGACGCCATCATAACGTATGTTTTTGGCTTTTTTCCACTTTTTTTACATCGTCATGACGGACTACTTTAAGAGTAAATTAAATTTGGAAGCCATAAGGAAATTTGTGGTATATACGTGACCAAGATCAAGAAGCCGAGCATGGTGAGCAGCCACGGCCACACCGCGATGGTCAGCTCGGTAATACCCATCTTGGTAATGCCGGACGCCACGTACAGGTTCAATCCCACCGGTGGATGGCACATGCCGACTTCCATATTCACCACGATCAGGATGCCGAAGTGGATCGGATCGATCCCCAGCTTCATCGCCACCGGGAACAGGATAGGCGCCATAATCAACACGATGGATGAAGGTTCCATGATGTTGCCGGCCAATAGCAGCAGAATGTTCACCACCAGCAGGAACGTCACCACGCCCAGGCCCTGGCCGGTGATCCATTCCGCCATCGCCTGCGGGATGTTCTCGCTGGTCATCAGGAACGAGAACAGCACGGCATTGGTGATGATATAGAGCAGCATGGCCGACATCGCCGCCGAATCCAGCAGCACCTTGCCGACCTGGCGCAGCTTCAGGTCCTTGTACACGAACACAGCGATCACAAAGGCGTACACGGCCGCCATGGCCGCCGCCTCGGTCGGCGTAAAGGCGCCGCTGTAGATGCCGCCCATCACCACCACGATCAGCGCCAGCCCCCAGGCGCTCTTGCGGAAGGCCGCCCAGCGCTCGCTCCAGCTGGCTTTGGCCATGCGCGGATATTTGTGCTTGCGCGCCAGCCACCAGGTGGTCAGGCCCAGGAAGAAGGCCAGCATGATGCCCGGCACCACGCCGGCCATGAACAGCTTGCCGACCGAGGTGTTGGTGGTGACCGAGTACATCACCATCACGATCGACGGCGGAATCAGGATGCCCAGCGCGCCCGAGGTGGTGATGACGCCGGCGCCGAAGCTTTTCGGGTAGCCCTGGCGCACCATGGCCGGCAGGATGATGGAGCCGATCGCCACCACCGTGGCCGGCGACGAGCCGGACACGGCCGCAAACAGCGCGCAGGCCAGCACCCCCGCCAGCGCCAGGCCGCCGTGCCAATGGCCCACCATCGAGCTGGCGAAGTTGATCATGCGCCGCGCCACGCCGCCGTGGGTGAGGAAGTTGCCGGCCAGGATGAAGAACGGGATCGCCATGATCTCGAACTTCTCGATGCCCGTGAACAGCTTGAGCGCCACCGATTCGATCGGCACGGTGGTCATGGTGAACAAAAAGGTCAGCACCGTCAGGCCGAGCGAGATCGAGATCGGCATGCCGGTCAACATCAGCACCAGCAGCAGGACGAAGATAATCAGGGAGTTCATGGTTGCGCTCCTTTCTGCTGGGATGAGAGTTCATCCTCCAGCCCATCGACGTGCGAGTGGTCATGCTTGGGCAGCGTGCCGGTGCGGATGAACGCCACCATCACCTGCAAAAAGCGGAAGCACATCAGGTAGGAGCCCACCGGCACCGCCAGATAAACGATCCACATCGGCATTTCCATATCGGCCGAGGTCTGGTCGGTATGGCCGATTTCCCAGACGAAGCTGGCGCCCAGCGTGCCGACGATGCCGGTGAACACGGCGCCGGCCAGCAGGCCGAAGATGATGAACTTGTTGTGCCAGGGCTTGCTCATGCGGTTGATCAGCACGTCCACGCCGACGTGGATACCAGTGCGCACGCCGTACGCCGCGCCGAACTTGGCCATCCACACGAACATATAGATGCACGCTTCCTGGGCCCAGCTGGTGTTGAGTTGTATCAGGTAGTCCTGCACGCCGGGGATCGGCAAGCCGGACAGGTAGCGGTGCAGCACGGCGACGAAGATCAGCAGCGTGGCCGCACCCATCAGGGACGCGATCAGCCATTCTTCGAGTTTATCGAGGAATTTCATGGATGTCTCCAGGAGGAAGATGTAAGCGGGGCCGGCCGGCATTGCACCGTCAGGCCGGCCCCGCAGGCTGCTTATTTGGCAGCTTCTTTATTGATTGCGGAAATCAGGCCCTTGCCGATCCGGCCTTCCATCTGCTCGTGGACCGGCAGCAGCGCCTTGCGCCACTCGGCCTGCTCTTTCACGCTGAGGGTGTAGATCTCGGTCTTGCCGGCCTTTTTGATGGCTTCCAGCGCCAGGTCGTTGTCACGCTGCGCAATCGCCTTTTCGAAGGTGGTGGCTTCCTTCATGGCCTTGTCCAGCGCGGCGCGGATGTCGGACGGCAGGCCGTCCCAGAACTTCTTGTTGACGATCACCGCGTAGCCCAGGTAGCCGTGGTTGGATACCGTCACATACTTCTGCACTTCATGCATCTTCTGGGTGTACATATTCGATGGCGGATTCTCGGTGCCGTCCACCACGCCGGTCTGCAGCGCCTGGTACACTTCCGAGAAGGCCAGCACCTGCGGGTTGGCGCCCAGCGCACGCATCTGCGCGTCCAGCACCTTGGACGACTGGATGCGCATCTTCAGGCCCTTGAAATCGACCGGCACGCGCAGCGGCTTATTGGCCGACATGACCTTGAAGCCGTTGTCCCAGAACGCCAGGCCGGTGATGCCCTTCGGTTCCAGCTTCTTCAGCAGCGACTTGCCGATTTCGCCTTCGGTCACGTTGTACAGCGCGGTCTTCGACGGGAAGATGAACGGCAGGTCGAACGCTTCAAACTCCTTCACGCCCAGCGGGCCGAACTTGGCCAGCGACGGCGCCAGCATTTGCACCGCGCCCAGCTGCAGTGCTTCCAGTTCTTCCTTGTCCTTGTACAGCTGGCTGTTTGGGTAGACTTCGACCTTCACGCGACCGTTGGTGGCCTTCTCCGCCAACTGCTTGAAGCGTTCGGCGGCCTGGCCCTTCGGCGTGTCGGTGGCAACCACATGGCTGAATTTGATGACGATCGGCGCCTGAGCATAGGCATTGAAGCTCAGGGCGGCGCTCAGGGCGAGCAGTACGTGTTTCAGTTTCATGGGGTCTCCAGTTGAGTTTAAAGTTACACTTGTTCTTATTTTGAACGATTGTTGCGCATAGCGGCAACACAAGCAAGCTCCTCGATAGAATGACCTCATCCCAATCCAGCGCGCCAGGCGCGCGCCGCCGCCTGAACATCAGCACCTCGCTGCGCTGGCTGCTGCCCATCATGCTGGTGTTGTTTTTCCTGGCGATCCTGATCTGGCTGCCCTGGCAGGCGCGCCAGATGGAGAGCAACGAGCGCCAGGAACAACTGATCGCCGACACCTTGTGGGTCGAGCAGACCATTCGCTTCCAGCTCGGGCGCGACGAGGAAAGCCTGCGCACGCTGGGCGTGGAAATCGCCGCCAGCAGCCTGACGCCGGCCGGACTGCACGAGCGCATGGCCGGCATGCTGAAAAACGGCCAAGAGCTGGTACGCGTGGTATGGCTCAAGCCGGACGGATCGCTGGCCGCCACCAGCGATCCGCTGGCCAATCCGGTGCAGCTGACGCCGGCCTCGACCAATACGGCCGACATCACGCGCAAGACGCGCCGGCCCATGTACAGCCAGCCGGAAGCGCAAACCGCCGCGCCCTCGGCGGTGCTGATGGACTACCACGTGCCGCTGTTCCGCGGCGACGACTACCTCGGCGACCTGGTGGCCACCTTCAAGGCCAGCGCCCTGCTCGATGAAATGGTGCCGTGGTGGTTCGCCCAGGACAACCAGGTGACGCTGGTGGACCGCGACGACAACGTGCTGGCGCGACGCGCGGCGGCCGGTCCGGGACATGGCGTCTACACCCACAAGCGCGCGCTCGACCTGCCGGGCGCGTCGGTAACACTGGTGACGGACAGCGTCAAGAGCGCACCGAAGCTGCTGCCCAATCTGCTGGTCGGTTCGGTGATCGTGCTGTCGCTCGGACTGCTGTGGAGCCTGGTGGCGCTGTGGGGACACATCTCCAGGCGGCTGGCCGCCGAAGGCGCGCTGCGCCAGCAGATGTTGTTCCGCACGGCGATGGAGAACTCGCTGGTGACCGGCCTGCGCGCGCGCGACCTCGAAGGCCGCATCACCTACGTCAACCCAGCCTTTTGCCAGATCACCGGCTACCCGGAAGAACAGATCGTCGGCAGGCTGCCGCCGATGCCCTACTGGGCGCCGGAGGCAATGTCGGAATACCAGACCCGCCTCGCCTCGGTATTGGCGGGCAAGGTCACGCCGCAGTTCGAAACTATTTTCCAGCGTCCCAACGGCGAGCAAGTGCCGGTGCTGGTATTCGAGGCGCCGCTGGTCGACAACAACGGCAAGCAGACCGGCTGGATGGGCTCCATCCTCGACATCTCGGACCGCAAACGGGTCGAGGAACTGAACCGCCAGCAGCAGGAAAAGCTGCAGGCCTCGGCGCGCCTGGCCACCATGGGCGAGCTGGCGTCGATGCTGGCGCATGAACTGAACCAGCCGCTGGCGGCGATCTCCAGCTACACCACCGGCGCCCTCAATTTGCTGGAACGCGGCGGTCCGGTCGATTGCGCGATCCTGAAGCCAGCGCTGGAACAGGCCGGCGCGCAGGCGCAGCGGGCCGGCCAGATCATCCGCAGCGTGCACGAATTCGTCAAGCAGCGCGAGCCGCTGCGCCAGCAGGTGGCGATCGCCTCGCTGCTGGACGGCATCCGCGCGCTGATCGAACTGCAGGCACGCCACAGCAACGTGACCTTCCGCGCCGAGATCCCGGCCGACCTGCCGCCGGTGCGCGCCGACCGCGTGATGATCGAGCAAGTGCTGCTGAACCTGACCCGCAACGCCATCGAAGCCATGCAGGAAGTGCCGTCGCCACGGCGCGTGCTGAAAGTGGTGGCCACGCACGACGCCGCCGCCGCACAGGTCAGCGTGGCGGTGATCGACCAGGGCCACGGCATTCCGGACGAAGTCGCGCAGCGCCTGTTCTCGCCGTTCTTCTCGACCAAGGCAGAAGGCATGGGCATGGGCCTCAACATCTGCCGCACTGCGATAGAATTCCACGGTGGGGCGCTGACCTTCCGTGCCAATCCCGAAGGCGGGACCATATTTACCTTCGTGCTGCCGGCCGCAACGGCGGCGAACGAACAGGAGACATAAAACATGCTGCATATCGTCGACGATGAAGCTGTCGTGCGCGACTCGCTGAGCTGGCTGGCCACCTCGCGGTCCATCCCCGCGCGCGCCTACGAATCGGGCCTGCATTTCCTGGCGCAGATCGGCGCGGGCACCTTCGATGCCGACGGCGACTGCGTGCTGCTCGACGTGCGCATGCCGGACATGAACGGCGTGGCGGTGTTCGACCAGCTGCTGGCGCGCGGCCTGGCGCAGCGCATGCCGGTGATTTTCCTGACCGGCCACGGCGACGTGCCGATGGCGGTGGACACGCTGAAGCGCGGCGCCTTCGACTTCTGCGAGAAGCCGTTCAACGACAACCAGCTGATGGACCGGGTGCAGGAAGCCCTAGCCGGCTCGCGCCGCGCCGGCGCAAACGCCGCCGTCCACGCCCGCCTGGCCACGCTGTCGGCGCGCGAGCGCGAAGTGCTGGACCTGATCCTGGCCGGCAAAATGAACAAGGTGGTGGCCGACCAGCTCGGCATCAGCATGCGCACGGTGGAAGTCCACCGCGCCCACATCTTCGACAAGATGCAGGTCAAAACCGCCGTCGAACTGGCCGGTCTGCTCAAGTAAAAATATTACATAAGCACTTATGCATTGTGTTATATTCAATGCATGAGACAAGGACTCGGCACCCAATTACGTCATTTGATCGACCTGCTGGACGGCGCGGTGGCTGCCGCCTATGAGGACGCGGGCATCGACTACCGGCCGCGCTACACGCCGGTGATGCGGGCGCTGGAGGGCGGCGAGCCGCGCACGGTGGGCCAGATCGCCGATGCGGCCGGCATCACCCAGCCGGCCGCCACCCAGACCGTGGCGCTGATGATCCGCGAAGGCCTGCTGGAAGCGGCGCCCGGCGCCCACGATGCGCGCCAAAAAGTGATCCGCCTGAGCGCGCAGGGCCAGGCCCTGCTGCCGCAACTGCGCCTGTGCTGGCAAGCCACGCGCGCCGCCGCCGACAGCCTGGACCGCGAGCTGCCCCATCCCCTTTCCGACACCCTGGCGGCGGCCATCGCCGCCCTGCAAACCCAATCTTTCGGCGCGCGCATCCGCAGCGCACGCGCCGCCCTCGCCAACCCGGAGCAGCAACAGGAGCAACCATGAGCACCGCCCAGTCACACCTCTCCTCCCCCACCGCCGGCTGGCGCAGCCGCCTATTCGCGCACCCCGTCACCCGCATGCTGATCGGCGTGTTCGCAGTGCTGGCGCCAATCACCATCACCATGATCCTGGCCGACATCCTGGTGCCCAAGCCACTGCGCATAGGCGGCTGGCCCTTCCTGCTGGCGGCGGCAATGAGTGTGCTGAGCTACCGTTATTTCGTGCGCCGCACCGAACCGCCGCGCGCGCTGACGGAACTGGCCCTGCCGGGGGCGGCGCGTGAAACCGGCACCGGCGTGGCGCTGGGCGTAGTGCTAGGCCTGGCCGTAGCCGGCCTGCTGGCGCTGGCCGGCGCCTTCATGCTCACCGGCAGCAACGGCTGGACCATCGCGCTCAAGACCTTGCCCGAGCAGGTGATGGTCGCCATCTTCGAAGAACTCATCTTCCGCGCCGTGCTGTTCCGCATCACCGAACAACGCTGGGGCACGCGCATCGCGCTGGTGGCGTCCTTCCTGCTGTTCGCAGTGGCGCACCTGCCGAACGAGCACGTCAGCGTGTTGGGCGCGGTGATCACCGGCGTGGCGGGCCTGACCTTAAGCGCCAGCTACCTGCTGACGCGCCGCCTGTGGCTGCCGATCGGCCTGCACTTCGGCTGGAATTATCTGTACGACGGCATCTTTGCGGTCCCGGTCTCGGGCCACGCGGCGCGCGGCTGGCTGCAAGTCAGCATGCCCGGTCCCGAATGGCTGAGCGGCGGCGCCTACGGCGTAGAAGCCTCGGCCGCCACGCTGCTGGTATGGAGCATCGCCGCCCTCGTCCTCCTACGCCGTGCACCTAAGCGATAATGCTTTTCACTCCCCCCAATTTAAAAGCGGGTTCAGCTTGTGTTTTTCTGCTGAGTTCGCGGGAATCGCAAAACCCGCACCGCCGCGAACGGGGGTCGGACCCCGCCATTTTGGGGTGCTGCAGCGATCACGATTCTGCCAACCAATATCCGCTAGGTGTTTCCACACGCCATCAATTACATGCACAGCTAGCGTCAACGATACAATGGCCGTTCTGACCGCGCCGGTGATGATGGAGAAACTGACTTGACAGCCACTGCCACCCTGCCCGACGCGACTTTTTTCATCGCGCTCAATGCCGGCTCCGGCCATGACGAAACCGACGAGCGCCGCAGGGTAATAGAGTCGGTGCTGCGCAACGCCGGCCGGCTTTTTAGCTTAACGATTATCGATCAGCCGGACAGCATCGATGCGATTGCCGCACAGCTTGCCCGGGAGGCCGCTGCCGCCGGCGGCGTGCTGGTGGCAGCCGGCGGTGACGGCACAATAAACGCGGTAGCGCGCCAGGCGATTGCGCACGGTTGCGCGTTCGGGGTGCTGCCGCAGGGCACCTTCAACTATTTCGGCCGCACGCATGGCATTCCTGAGGACTTGGCCGAAGCGGTGCATGCGCTGCTTGCTGCGCACATGCATCCGGTACAGGTAGGGATGGTCAATGAACGCGTGTTCCTGGTCAACGCCAGCATCGGCCTGTATCCCAAGCTGCTGGAAGAGCGCGAGCTCGACAAGAAACAGTTCGGTCGCAGTCGGCTGGTGGCCGCGCTGTCGGCATTGAAGACCGTCCTCAGTCCACATCGGCGCCTGCGTCTGGACCTGCAGATCGACGGCAAGCCGCAGCGTCTTCGCACGGCGACTTTTTTTGTCGGAAACAATCGTCTGCAGATGGAACAGATCGGGATTGCGCCACTCAGCGCGGCACTGGAAGACGGCCAACTGGCGGCCATGGCGCCACGCACCAAGGGCAAACTGGGGATGTTGTGGCTGCTGCTGTATGGCGCGCTCGGCAAGATGGGCAGCCTGGATCAGGCCGACCAACTGACCACGTTCAGCTTCAAGCAAATGCAGGTGAAGGTTCGCACCCTGTCACGTCGCCGCCGGATCAAGGTCGCCACCGACGGCGAGGTGACCTTGATGAACATGCCGCTGACATTCAGCGTGATGGAGGAGCAGTTGTTGCTCATGAAGCCGATCAATGTACCCGCTTGATTCACTAGTTGGTCGTTGCCTCGCAATATTGAAGCTGCCCGAGCATGGTCGAGACAGTGTGCGGCCCGATGCCGCCGCTGTGCGGGCGTGCCACATCGCAGACAAGGTGCAGGGTTACTGGATTATTCAGCTTCATCATCATCGACACCCCGATCAGCACGCCTTTCTTGGGGTGGCGAATACACAAAACGGTGAGCTGTCCGCGCACGGCGGCCGGATTGATCAATGAATCCGTGAGCTTGTCCTCTTGAACCGCTGCCAAGGAAAAAATGCCTGCCGACGAAACCGGTACGACTTCGCCGACTTCGGCGCAAGGTTGATTTTTGCCAGGGAATTTCGCCAAGAAGAGCACAACGCCGGGAATCGGTTTTTTATCCTCGACAATGAGGCCACTGACTGCCGGTCGCAGATGTTCTACGTGCCGCATTGGCACGCAAGCCACCAAGATCCCAATAAAAATAAGAAAGATGGGTAGGCGCAAGATGACAGTAATCATAGTAGTGAGCAATGGCCGAAGTTTTTGTAGATACACAGATCTTTTCCTCTCCCATCGCTGTCGGCTTACGCCCCATAGCCGCCGGTCGTCGTTCCCGCGAAAGCGGGAACCCATAAGTCAGCGACGTGTTGGTTCAGCATAGATTTCCGCTTTCGCGGGAATGACGGGCTCTCATGCCTTCTGGGCTTGGCCGGTAAAAACGATCCAGGACCCGATTCGGGGTCAGCTCTGTCATTCGGACATCCGAACCAATTGTTTGATTTATCTCAATACGTTAATTCCAGCATTTTCACGTATTGATAGAGATCAAAGATCTGAACTGGCTGTCCAAATGACAGAGCTGACCCCGAATTTAGATTTCACTGACATACCAACTGCTCTTTCCAACGTGGTTGAAAAATAAATGGTATCTGTCCCATCGACTAGAAATCTCTTTTTAAATTCAATAGTCCGCTATTGGCCGAAAACCGTCTCTATTCTATGTGACACTTACCATACGAAAGAAGATTTCCCCTTTCCTCGTGGTAGTCAGAAAGTTGAAAATGCACGTCACGAATCTTCCCTAAAAGTTTTTCTAAAGCTTCTGCTGAGAGCTGAGCGTATTCCTGCTGTAAAATTTTATCCGACATTTTTATGCGAGCGAAAGTAAAGCCTTCTTCATCCGTATTTTGCCAATCCGCATGCACAACAATATTCCGTAATCTGCCCACTTCCAGCAGCGATTCGACCAACCCTCGATATGCAGGGGGCTCAGTACTACAAGAGTGAAATGCATCAGAAAGCCGCTTTAGAAGGTCAACTTTTCCCGAATAATGCATACCCTGTAGGATTATCAATCCTGGCTCGTCACTACGGTCAGATATTATTTCGCAAATTACCGAGTCAACACTTTTCTCCAAAGTATTGAAGTACATCACAACTAGTCCAACCAACGGCAATGATTCATCAAGGTATTGCTCAGCAGCTTCCTCGTCCTCGATATCATGACCGAGATGCTGAATAAATTCTTTAACTTTTCGCTTCAACATTCAATCACTCTCCAATTTTCAAAGGGTTGCCTCCGG
Source organism: Duganella sp. BuS-21 (assembly GCA_041874725.1). Taxonomy (GTDB): domain Bacteria; phylum Pseudomonadota; class Gammaproteobacteria; order Burkholderiales; family Burkholderiaceae_D; genus Rugamonas. The sequence goes on from CP097466.1 coordinate 5,816,052, forward strand.
CTGCTACTGGCCGCTTGCGGCACTCACCGAAGTGACATCATACGTTATGCGCGACCGCACCTTGTTCAATCTCTATTGCGTTGCTTATGACAAAACGTCTGCCATCAGCTTTGGCCATGGATAAATATTCATTCAGTTTCTGTGACTTGATATCGTTGAGCACCCACAGTGCCATAATTCGCTGATATTCATGGCCTGTCCTCCAGGCACGCTCGCATAGAGTTTCTACATTGGTAGAGCCTATACGGCCCAACGCCTGCAATGCCATGCGACTGACATATTCATGCTCGTCCTGAACGAGCTTCAGCAATGCCGACTCCGCCGCAACAAATGGGAAGGCACCAAGGCCTAGTTGTACCGCGAACTGCCAACGAACATCTGCGTCATCCAACTGAAGTGCATATGGAAGCAGGAACAAGAACCAGTCGCTCTTACTTGCTAGCGCAGCGACCAGGTCTTCCATCTCGTTGTCGCGTCCAATTGCATACAGAAGGTCCGAGATTTCCGGCGCAGTCGCATCTTCTGGTGAATGAGACTCCAAATGGTCCCTAAACGACTGGTTCAGTGGTGCCCACTGTTCATAGTCACACTCCCATTCTCCTGTTCGGCGTTCGACAGGGTACTCTGATGCCCAAGCCCTAAATCGGGCGACCTCAGTGCTCAGTAACCTATCCATCACTTCCTTCGCACAATGTATTAGCCACTTGTTCCTCAGGTGGTCTGCTATCGGCCGGATTCTGCCTGCGTCAGCAAAGTCTTAAAGTAACCGGCTGCTGGAACGATCAGTGTGGTGGCAATCCTGTTGACTGCAAGATTGGGCAGGACTTTAATAGTCTGAACCATAGTCATTTACGGAAATAGGAATGCCGAACAACATTTCCAGTTGCTGCGTTCTGTCGCGAAGCCAACGTAACGCATCCTCATCGAAGTGCACGACCTCGAATAGGATGACCGGCCGATGGCTTCCTTGAATCTTCGCCTCGAGCGAAACAAAGCCTGGGCCTTTTGCTCTTTGCATAAAGCTGATCGAAATAGCATCCACACTATTGATGCTAAGAGTAATCGCTTGGTGTTTTCGAGCTACTCCAATCGTATTCGAGATTGGGTCTCTCCACCCAATCAATTGCCACGGCTTGATGTCCGCACTAAAAGTAGCGACGGCCGACGGTACGCCATCGTAGTTGCTTCGCCCAATAGGGATGGTGAGCGGCCACGAAACGCTATCATCGAGTATTTCAATTTGAGTCATTCGTTGGCCCACCGATTACGCATTAAAAGAACATTCCCATTGTTAGGTTGCTGCTTTTTTCGACCGTCTGTAACTGGCCGTTCTCGGTCAGCTACCAAGAATTGCGCCAAGTCGATGGGACGGGAAAATACATCTCATAATGCGCGCGCGCTGGTGGACTAAGGTTTTCCCGGAACCGAGCAGCGGTAAGATACGCATCTTCGCCTTTTCCCATGCGCCAGTACATATCAGATGCCTCAACATCAGGAACTAGCACCCATGGAGGCGCTACGAACTCGGCACTCGAATCGCGCATTTCTGCTCGTACTTGTTCCAGCAAAGTGCCCAGCATGTTTTTACCCGTTCCATCACCACCGTCGCCCCAATAGCGGTCGTTTTTCGTGTGTTCTACTAACGCCGCCCCTTGAGTTGAAAGCAGTATTTCGCGCAAATCGACATGCTGCGTAAACTTTGCTCGTAATACATCGAGCATGACATTGTCACGCACATCTTCCCAGTTAGCTCGGAAAGAACGATTACGTTCGCGGCCAATTTGCGCAGCGGCGAACGGAGTCGCTGCACAGAAGACCGCTTCTTTGTCGGCCTCCGCAAGAAATTTCTGCGCTTGGAAGTAGTGTTCGGAGGTCGCCCAATTCACTTCATCGATGCGTACAGAATGGCGAGAGAAATTCGAAAAGCATCCATATGCCTTGTCTGTTTCATAGAAGAGTATTTTCATTATTCTGTAAGCTAACACTTCAACTGATTTAGCAAAAATTTTAAGAGCGAACGGCTGCTGCTGGCCGACTACAGCCTAGCGTTGCCAAATCAATTCCAAGTCTCCGTCAACAAATCCAATAGCGACTGCTTTTGCTTCTTTCAGCTTGGTGGCCGGCGCTGAAGACTCACCGAGTATCTTCGACAGCAATCGCTTGGCGTGACGTAAACGTTCGTCCCAGCCTCCGTTGGCAAATGCGTTAGGGATAGAAATCGAACGGGGGCTTGCTACCCATGCCTCACGACACGCCCAGTCCGAATCGTTCGGGTCAAACTCGTCGGCACCAACCAGTTCGATTCCATATTTTGCATCTGCGGACTCTAGTTCGAAGAGATTAAACGAAAACGCAACTACAGATTCCGGCACCTCTTGTGCTAGCGCAGAAACAAGCCAGATATATAGTTTTTCTGAAAAGTCCATGTCCAGTTCACTTAGTTTCGCGTTCGATTGTAGGTCCGATTTTGGCCGAGAACGGCTCGGCTAAGTTAATTTACCGCGCTTATTTGCTCCAACGTTGCGTGTCTATTGCTTCCATCCGACGTAACAGCTATTTCAATCAAAATATCACCGCCATTTAGTGCCGGGACAACGCACTCGACTATTGCGAGAAGATTCGATGAATTGGGGGCGAAGAACTTCACCTCGCAGTCGAACTCAAGGTTGCTAACTAAGCTGATGGCGCCAACCTGTCCCAAGCATTCCGCCAAGTCGTCTCGAATGCCAGTTGCTGTTCCACGGCCAAGCTCTACGGCATAGCCGTAGCGATCCGCAAGCGCATCCACCTCACCTGCGCACAAAAGACGCACAACATCGCGGCCAATCGCCTTTAGTGTTGCATCATCGATTTTGTCATTAGGAATCTGCATTCTTACAAGTCTATAAGTGGCCGGCAGCTATTGGCCGAATACGGCTTCCGCACTCAGCATAACATCTTGCTCATTTGAAAAAATCACGGATTGTCCCGCTAGACAACCTTGCTGCCAGGCAGGTCAGTCTGACGGATCAATCCTGAAAATGAAATGCATCACCCACCCTCACCGCGAGCAGGAGCGGCGCAACTGCGCCGGCAGCAATTTATCGAACATGTGTCCGCTTGATTCATCTCAATGGGGCGGCTACGATGAATTGACAGAATCGCTCCATGATTACATGGGACGAAAACAAGCGGCGTCTGAATCTGAAACATCACGGCATAGACTTCGCGGAAGTCGAGTCTATTTGATCACGCCATGGATTCTGAAGAAGACGGATCGGCTGACCATACTGAGTTGCGCATCCGTAGCTTGGGATTGCTGCATGGGCGCGTGGTCCGCCTGATTTGGGCACCCGTCGGTGATGACGCACGAATTATTTCTTGTAGATATGGAGATCGATATGACACCCAAAAATACTTCAACTCATGTTTTTACTAAGGAGCAGATTGAAGCCGCGATCGCGGCCGCTCCTGAATATGTCTACGACCCGGACAGCCCCTACGCCCCCAATAACCCAGCCGAAGTGAGAGCGTACTGGTCGAAGGGTATCGTCACCTACCCGGGAGGACATCCACACCAAGATCCATTGTGGAAAATCCACGGCAAGCAACACCCGGTAGAGCTTCCTGAGAAAACTGAAACTAAATAGCCAGGAAGTCCACCGGGTTACCTGTGGCTGCTATCAGCCCTTCTGCTTGGCGATCCATTCATCGACAACTTTTTCCAGCACCGACAGCGGCACGTTGCCCGTATCGAGCACGGTGTTGTGGAAGGCTTTGATGTTGAACTTGTCGCCCAGCGCCTTCTGCGCCTTGGCGCGCAGGTCGAGGATGCGGATCATGCCGATCTTGTACGAGCAAGCCTGGCCCGGCATCACCACGTAACGGTCCACCTCCGACGGCGTGATGCCGTAGTCGATGCCCTGCTGGCGCGTCCACTTCATCGCGTGCAGGCCGGTGTCCACTACCAGGCGGCGCGCGCGGAACAGTTCCGCGTCCAGTTGGCCCAGCTTGCCGACCACGTCATCGCCATACCAGCCGTTCTCCGACGCCAGCTGCTCGGCATACAGCGCCCAGCCTTCACCATACGCCGAACCGACGCCGAACACGCGGTCGCGGCGATAGCGCGGCAGGCCTTCGTTCTCCTGCTGCAGCGCGACCTGGAAGTGGTGGCCCGGCACGCCCTCGTGGTACACGAGCGTGCGCATGCCGACGACGCGGAACACCGGCCCCGGCATCGGCGCCCAGAAGATGCCTGGACGGGTGCCGTCCTTGGCCGGTCCGGTGTAGTGCGCCGCCGCCGTCTTCTCGGTGAACAGCGGCTCACGCTTGACCACCACCGGCGCCTTCGGCACCTTGTCGAACAGGTCTTTCGCGCGCACTTCGGAGTCGCGCAGCAGCGCTTCATAGCGCGCCAGCAGTTGCGGACGCGGATCGGCTTCCTTCGGCTGCTGATCCTGTTCCAGCTTGGCGATGCGATCCTTGATGCTGCCCTCGGTGTAACCGATCGACACCAGCAGGCCGTTCATCTCCTTCTCGATGCGCGCCACTTCCTGCAGGCCGATCTCGTGGATCTGCTGCGGCGTGTAGTCGGTGCTGGTCATCTGGCGCAGCACCACGGCGTAGGCCTTGTCGCCTTGCGGCAGGCGCCACAGGCCGGCGTCGTTGTTCGTGTGCGGCAGTTGCTCCTGCAGCAGCGTGCGGGTGCGCTGGAACGCCGGGATGATCGACTGCTTGACGATGGCTAGCGCGTCGGCCACGAATTTGGCCTGGTCTTCCGCGCCGACTTCTTTCACGCCGCCCATGCGCTGCACCAGCGAGGCGACAAACACATTGTTCTCCGGCGTGCCGTCGAGGAAGCGATCAAGCTGGCCGATGGAGGCTTGCGTGATAAAGGTCGGCATCAGGATACCGTTGGCCGCCGCGCCGCGCGCCTGCACGATGCCGGTATCGACCTTGTCGGCCACCGCCTTCAGGCGCACCAGGTAATTCTCGATATCGCGGCGATTGCGGATCGGATGCTGCTGCGACAGGAAGTTCACCAGCTGCACATGCAGGCCGGTGAACTGGTTGAACACGAAGTTGTAGTCGCGGTAGGGATAGGCATCGACGGTACCCTGCAAACTCCAGGCGATGGTGGCGGCGCTGGCGCGCTGCTGCGGCGTCAGTTTGGATTGGTCCATCTTCGCCAGCTGCGTCAGCGATTTCTTGGCGTTGGCCACTTCGGCGGCGCGGAACACCACGCTGTTCGGCGTCAGTTTGCGGTCCAGCGCATCCTGCTCCTTGGCGTCGAAGTACTGCTTCTGGGTGGCCTGCTCTGGATCGCTGCGGACCTTGGCGTTGGCGACCTTGTCGGCCCAGTCGTCAAAGGAGACTGCGTGCGCGGCGAGGGTAAGCGATGCGCCGGCCAGCAGGGAGATGAATCTAATTGAAGTTTGCATGGTTTGCATTACGATGGGCCTTTGTAAGGGAAGAACCCAACGAGTGTAGCCCACTCACACCAGCTTCTCAACCGCCATCTCGTCAAGCTCGGTGCGATTGCGACCGCCCTGCTTGGCGCGGTACAGCGCCTGGTCGCTGCGTGAGAACCAGCGCTCATGACCGGCTTCGTCCTGGCGCGCGATCGCCACGCCGAGACTGACCTGCATCTGGAAACTGACCCCGTCGTGCGTGATCACGGCGGCCGCCACCTCTTCGCGCAGGCGCTCGGCAAACGCATGGGCGCCGCGCACGCCGGTCTCCGGCAGCACGATCAGGAATTCCTCGCCGCCGTAGCGCGCCGCGAAGTCGATCTTGCGCATCACCGCGCGGATCACGCCGGCCAACTGGCGCAAGGCCGCATCACCAGCCGGATGGCCATGCTGGTCGTTGATCTGCTTGAAGTGGTCGATATCGAGCAGCACCATGGCCGTGCTGTGGCCCGAGCGCAGCGTGCGCTGCCACTCGGCCGCCAATCGGTGGTCGGCCTCGCGCCGGTTCAGCAGCCCGGTGAGGGCGTCGGTGGTGGCCAGCTTCTGCAGCGCGGCCAGCAGCATGTCCTGCGATTTCTGCCAGTGTACGAACAGCTGGTAGCCGAAGAACGCCATGAACAGCACGATCGCCACGAACACCCAGTAGAAGATCCACATGGTCTGGCGCAGCGCCTCGCGGTCCGGCTGGCCCTCGGCCAGGCCGACGGTGACGTAGCCGTAGACCAGCACACCCAGCGCCACCGATGCCAGCAGCCCAAGCAGCGACTGGCGCGAGCGCGTGTGCGTGTCGCGCATCAGTTGCGGATGGTCGGCCAGCCAGCGCTCCACGCGCGGCCACAGCACCGCCATCAACGGCCCGACGATCAATACGCTTTGCAGGAAGGCGCCCAGCCACCAGCCCTGCCACACCGGCAGCAGGTCCGTGCGGTCGTAGTGGTTGGTGTAGCTCCAGATCAGCGCACCGCTGGAGCTGAATACGCTGGCGACGAAGGACTGCTGCACGTAGAACAGCAAGGCGTTCAAGCCGCGCAGGTCGCGCCGCATGGCGATGGCCTGGTAGCCGATCACCATGATGGCGAAGCCCAGCGGGTTGGCCAGCGCGAACAGCAGCGCCCACGGCAGGGGCATGCCGGCGTACAGCGCCAGCGACAGCGTGGCGCAATAGGCGGGAATGGCGCCCCACCACCAGCCGAGGGTGAGCGTCAGCAGCAGGCAAATCAGCAGCGGCGGATAGATCGTCAGGTAAATGACCACGCCGCCGAATTCCACGGGCAGGCCGGACCAGCGCTGGATCACCATGCCCACGCCGAGCGCCATGCACAGCGCGAGCAGCACCAGCCAGCCGCCGAACAGGCAGGCCTTCTGGCGCCGGCTGCCGTTGCGCCACAGGCGCAGCGGCGAGAGTTCGCGGTAGGGCGGCGGTGTTTCGGCTTCGGGCTGGGACAAGGCGTTTTCCTCTGGTTGTCCTGGCAATTATACCGACGCGCCGGCGGGTGAATGACAGGCCAGTGCCCATTCCACATGTTCGCGCACCAATGGCGACGGATCGTCGCGTCGTGCCATTAAGGCGTCCACGATGACGGCGTCGCCTGGCGCGCCGGCCGCCGCCGCGTTGCCCAGGCCGACCGCGAGATTGCGCAGCCAGCGTTCATGGCCGATGCGTCGTATCGGGCTGCCTTCCATCTTGCGGTTGAATTCTTCCTCGCTCCACGCAAACAGCTCGACCATCGAGGCCTGGCCCAGGCCGTGGCGTTCGTCGAAGTCCGGCAGCACCGCGCGCTGGGCGAATTTGTTCCATGGGCAGGCGGTCTGGCAGTCGTCGCAGCCGTAGATGCGGTTGCCGATCAGCGGCCGCAGCTCCAGCGGAATTGCGCTTTTCAGTTCAATGGTCAGGTAGGAGATGCAGCGCCGTGCATCGAGCTTGCCCGGCCCGAGGATGGCTTGCGTCGGGCAGGCCGTGATGCACGCGCTGCACTGGCCGCAATGGGCGCCGGTCGGTGCATCGATCGGCAGCGGCAGATCGACCAGGAATTCGCCCATGAAGAACATGGAGCCGGCGCTGCGCGACAGCAGCAAGGTGTGCTTGCCGCGCCAGCCGAGGCCCGCCTTTTCGGCCAGCGGCAGTTCCATCACCGGCGCCGAGTCGGTGAACACGCGGTAGCCGAAGTCGCCGATTTCCGCTTTCACCTTGTCGGCCAGCTGCTGCAGGCGCGCGCGCAGCACCTTGTGGTAGTCGCGGCCGCGCGCATAGACCGAGATCACGGCGGCGCCGGGATCGGCCAGGCGGGCCGCTTCGCGCGCGCGCCAATCGTGTTCGCCCGCCGCTTCGCCGGAGATTTCCGTGTCCCTCGGCAGATAGTCCATGCGGGCGCTGACCACGCGGATGGTGCCGGGCACCAGCTCGGCGGGACGGGCGCGCTTCATGCCGTGGGCCGCCATGTAGTCCATTTCGCCGTGCATGCCGGCGTCCAGCCAGGCTTGCAGGCCGGCTTCGGCGTGGGTCAGGTCGACGTCGGTGATGCGGATTTCGGCAAAGCCCAGCTCCACGCCCCAGCGCTTGATGCTGAGGGCTAGTTCGGCTAATGTGGTTTCGGACAGGGACATCTTGGCTATCTTGACAGGCGTAGGCGGGTACAATGGCGTTCACGCCAACATGACATTCTAATTGATGCAGCACTTCACAGCCCATCTCCACGACGAAGAAGGCACCGCCGCCCTCGGTGCGGCGCTGGCGCGCGCGCTCGCGCCGGGCCTGGCGATCCACCTGCACGGCGACCTTGGCGCCGGCAAGACCGCCCTCACCCGCTCCCTGCTGCACGCGGCGGGCCATGTCGGCACCGTGAAAAGCCCGACCTACACGCTGTCCGAACCGTACCGCATCCAGCTCGACGGCCGCACCGTCAGCGTGATCCACTTCGACCTGTACCGCATGGCCAGCGCCGAGGAATTTCTCGACGCCGGCTTCCGCGAAGATTTCAACGGCGATAACATCTGCATCGTCGAATGGCCGGAAAAGGCCGACGGCGTGCTGCCGCCGCCTGATCTCAACGTGTTTTTGACTGTGGCGGGCCACGGTCGTGATGTAGAATTGCAGGCGTCTACCGCCCTGGGTAACTCATGCCTTCAACGCCTCAAATTCGCGCCCAACATGTAAGCCGCCGCACCGTCCTGAAGGCCGGTGCCACTCTGCTGTTGTCGGTGACGGTTCCCCTGCGCGCCAACGCCGCGCAGATCCTCGCGGTGCGCGTGTGGCCTGCGGAAGACTACACCCGCGTCACGCTGGAAAACGACACCGACCTGAAAGCCACGCACTTCATCGTCAAGGACCCGGAGCGCATGGTGGTCGACATCGAAGGGCTGGAGCTCAATCCGACGCTGAAAGGCCTGGTGGCCAAGATCCAGTCGAACGACCCGTACATCAAGCAGGTGCGCGTGGGCCAGAACCGGCCCAACGTGGTGCGCCTGGTGTTCGACCTGAAGGAAGAAATCAAGCCGCAGGTGTTCACCCTGCCGCCGGCGGGCAATTACAAGCACCGCCTGATCTTCGACCTGTATCCGGTCAAGCAGGTCGATCCGATCGCCGCCATGATCGAAAAAGGCGACTGGTCCGATCCGGCGCCGGAGGTGGCGGCCGCGCCGAAGGAGCAGCTGGAACAGCTCAAGCCCGACCTCAAGGCCGAGCCGCGCGCGGAACTGCGCAACGAGGTGAAGACCGCCGAGGCCCAGGTCAAGCCTGCGGAAAAAAACGATAAAACCGATAAAGCCGACAAGCCGGCCAAGATGGTGCGCATGATTACCATCGCGCTCGATCCCGGCCACGGCGGCGAAGACCCCGGCGCCTCCGGCAAGAACGGCAGCCGGGAAAAAGACATCGTACTGTCCATCGCAAAGCGCCTCAAGGCCAAGCTGGAAGAGCTGCCGAACATGCGCGTGATGCTGACCCGCGACGGCGACTACTTCGTACCGCTCGGTACCCGCGTGGAAAAAGCCCGCAAGGTGCAGGCCGACCTGTTCGTCTCCATCCACGCCGACGCCTTCGTGCAGCCGACCGCGCGCGGCTCGTCGGTGTTCGTGCTGTCGGAAAAAGGTGCCACGTCGTCGGCGGCGCGCTGGCTGGCGGACAAGGAAAACCTGGCCGATACCATCGGCGGCGTCAACGTCAAGAACCACGACCGTCAACTGGCCAGCGTGCTGCTCGACCTGTCCACCACGGCGCAGATCAACGACAGCATGAAGCTGGGCCGCTCGGTGTTGGGTGAAATCGGCGGCATCAACCGTCTGCACAAAGGCTCGGTCGAACAGGCCGGCTTCGCGGTGCTAAAAGCGCCGGACATCCCGTCGATCCTGATCGAGACCGCCTTCATCTCCAACCCCGAGGAAGAGGCCAAGCTGCTCGACGACGGTTACCAGAACAAGCTGGCCGATGCCATCGTCACCGGCATCCGCCGCTATTTCGCGAAGAATCCACCGCTGGCGAAGAACCGGCTTATTTGAATGGAAGAGACATGGCTGTAGCAATCATGACCGAATTCGGCGCCCTGCCGGCAGTACAGATCATCGCCGCCGATGGCGCACAAGCGACCGTGTCGCTGTTTGGCGCCCACCTGTTGTCATGGAAAACCGCCGACGGCAAGGAGCGCCTGTTCGTTAGCTCGCAGACGCCGCTCGACGGCAGCAAGGCGATCCGCGGCGGCGTGCCGGTGATCTTCCCGCAGTTTAATGTGCGCGGCCCCGGCCTGCGCCACGGCTTCGCGCGCGTCAGCACCTGGCGCCTGAGCGGCAGCGGCGGCGATGGCGGCAGCTCCTTCATGGAGTTCAGCCTGGATCAGAGCGACCTGTCGGCGGAACACGCGCAAGCCTGGCCGTATGCGTTTGCGCTGACGCTGCGCTTCACGCTGCACGGCGACACGCTGGCCTTTGAATTCACGGCGCACAATCCGGGCCAGCAGGCGTTCCCGTTCGGCGTGGCGCTGCATACCTATTACGATGTGGGTCACCTGGACGCCACCAGCATCAGCGGCCTGCAGCACCAGCAGTACACCGACCATCACCAGAACACCAGCAGCCAGGAATTCCCGGCGTTGCACTTCACCGAGAAACACGACCGCCTGTATCAATCCACGCCGGGCCTGACGCTGAACACGGCCGACGCCACGCTGCGCCTTGAGCAGCAGGGTTTCAGCGTATGGGTGGTGTGGAATCCGGGCCAGGCCGATGCGGCCGCGCTGGTGGATCTGGCCGATGAGGAGTATTTGCGCTTTGTCTGCATCGAGCCGGCGCGCATCGACCAGCAGCCGCTGGCCGCCGGCGCCAGCTGGACCGGCAAGCATACGATCAGCATTTGATGTCATTCCCGCCTTCGCGGGAATGACGGGCTAGTTCGATTCTTTGATGATGCGCCCGGCGCCCGGCTGCACCGGCCGCGCATTGAGCGGATAGAGGCGGCTGAACAGCGCCATCTGCGCCGGCGACGCCTGCACCGGCTCCTTCATCACCAGCCACAACACGCCTTCCGTGCAGGGCGGCGTGGTCATCGATCCCATGAAGGTGAAGTATTCGCGGCGCGCCGGCAGCAGGTCCATCGGATCGAGCACGGTCGACGGCGCGGCGGTGTCGTACTTCTCCAGCGGCAGGTTGTTCCAGACCGTCTGGATCACCGGCTGCTGCTTGCCGCGTTCAAGCAGCAGCGCCAGCATGGCGATGCGGCCCTCGCCGTCCTTGTGCACCAGGTGCACCACCATCTCGTAGCCCTTGCCGTTGATGCGCTCTTCCGAAGGACGATGGAAGTGGAACTGGATCAGCTCATACATGCGGTTGCCGACGGTGATGAAGTTGCCGCCGCCGACCATCACCTGCACCGTCTTGCCGTTGTCCGTCACATTGAACGACGAGGGATGGTAGTCGAAGTTGATCTGCTCCAGCTCCACCTTCATGCCGTCGCGGATATCGATCGGCGACTGGCGGTTGCCGGTGCCGCAATTGGCCCAGGCCGGATTGATGGTGCCCCAGTTGGCCGGGCCGTTCTCGCCTTCATACGACCACACGTTGCTGTACACCTTGGGCGCGGCCGCCACCACCGCCGCCTTGGCCTCGGCCTGCTTCTTGGCCTTGGCCGCCGCCGCCACCCGCGCCTGCTGGTTGGCGCGCATGATGGCCAGGCGCTCCTGGATGCGGGCCGACAGCTCGGACTCGGCCTGGGCTTCTTTTTCGCGCTCGGTCAGCTTGCGCGCGGGGGCGGACGAGGCGCCGGAGGCCGAGGAGCCGGACGAACCGGACGAGGTTGCGCCCGCCGCGCCGCCCAGCGCCGACTTCGCCGACGGCGAAATCAGCGGATCGTTTGCGCCGCTGGCTGCGGAAACCACGCAGCAGCAGGCAAGCAGGGTGAGGAGGAGAGAGCGCATGGGTATCCAGAAAGTAACAATTACAGTCTGGTATACGGATGCTTTAGGGAAAAACTTGAGGCGGGATGGCCGCGCGCGGTGAATTTCTTTCTGAATCCACACGCTGCGGCGGCTGCGCAGCGTGCGTACATGCGGCTTGTAGCGGTGTTTAGCGGCTTTTAACGATTTTGCATGCGGCGCGTTAATTTATACAAGCCGCCCAGCAGCATCGGCACCAACGCCACGGCCACGCCCACCAGCACGATCTCGGTCAGGTGCTCGCGCACGATCGGGATGTTGCCGAAGAAGTAGCCGGCCGTGGTCAGCAAGCCGACCCAGAGGATGGCGCCGGTAAAGTTGTACAACTGGAAGCGGGCATGCGTCATGTCCGACACGCCGGCCACGAACGGCGCAAAGGTGCGCACCACCGGGATGAAGCGCGCCAGCACGATGGTCTTGCCGCCGTGCTTTTCAAAAAAATCGTGGGTGCGCGTAAGGGCTTCTTTGTTGAGCCAGCGGTAGTCGTGGGTGAATACGCGCTGACCGACCTTTTCGCCGATCCAGTAATTGGAGGTGTTGCCGAGGATGGCAGCCGTGGTCAGCAGGAACATCAGCACAGGCAGGTTCATCTCGCCGACCGCACACAGGGCGCCGGCGATGAACAGCAGCGTGTCGCCCGGGAGGAAGAACATCACCACCAAGCCGGTTTCACAGAAAATGATGGCAAACAGTACAACGTAAATCAGCGTTCCGTATTGCAGGATCAGTGCTTCGAGTGTTCTGTCGACATGCAGGATCATGTCAAAAAATTGCATTAAATCCATATTCTTTCCATAAAGTGTGCGCCAGAATCATACACCACCTGACGCCGTGCGGCGGCATTTCCAGCCGGCCTCTATCCAGTTTACAATCCTCGCATCGCCCGCAACCAGCGGCTGCGATCAACCGAGGAGAGTTTGGATGGCTTTATCCCGCAGCTTAGGTGTTTTATCCCTGCCGGCACTGGCATTGCTTCTGAGTCCGGCCATGGCGGCCGACCTGCCGGTGCGCGCCAGCGCCGGCGAGATCGTCAAGACTTCCAAGCCGTCGGACTGGCGGCCACTGGACCCGCAGAACACGCTCTATATGGAGCTGCAGGGCGGCCGCGTGGTGATCGAGCTGGCGCCGGATTTTGCGCCGCAAGCCATCGCCAACATCAAGACGCTGGTGAAGGAACACTATTTCGACGGCCTGGCCGTGAACCGCTCGCAGGACAACTACGTGGCGCAGTGGGGCGATCCGAACGCCGAAACCAATCCGAAATCGCTGGGCAGCGCCAAGGCCAAGGTGCCGGGCGAGTTCTCGGTGCCGATCTCGAACGACAAGCGCTTCGTGCGCCAGAAGGACTTCGACGGCTACGCGCCGCAGATCGGCCATTCGAACGGCTTCCCGGTCGGGCGTGATCCCAAGGCCGGCACCACCTGGCTGGCGCATTGCTACGGCATGGTCGGCGTAGGCCGCGACAACGATACCGACAGCGGCACCGGCGCCGAGCTGTATGCGGTGAACGGCCACGCGCCGCGTCACCTGGACCGCAATATCACGGTGGTGGGCCGGGTGGTGGCCGGCATGCCGCTGCTGGCGACCTTGCCGCGCGGCGGCGATACCATGGGCTTCTACGGAGCGAAGGAAGCGCGCACGCCGATTATCTCTGTGCGGCTGGCGGCCGAGGTGCCGGAAGCAGAGCGCAGCCACCTGCAGGTGATGCGCAGCGAAGCGCCCATCTATCAAAAAGTGATCGAGGCGCAGCGCAATCGCGGCGGCCCGTGGAACAAGTACGCGGCCAACTATGTGGAGCTGTGCAACGCCACCATCCCGGTGCGGGAAGCGCCCAAGTTATAATCTCGTGATGAACGCCCCAGACACCTCCGCCCGCACGCCCCGCCCTATCCAGGCCCTGCCCGACCAGCTGATTTCCCAGATCGCCGCCGGCGAGGTGGTGGAGCGGCCGTCGGCCGTGGTCAAGGAACTGCTGGAGAACTCGCTCGACGCGGGGGCCACGCAGATCAGCGTGCGGCTGGAGGAAGGCGGCGTTAAACGCATCTGCATCACCGACAACGGCCGTGGCATTCCGCCAGAGCAGATGCCGTTGGCACTGGCGCGTCACGCCACCTCGAAAATCACTTCGTTGCACGACCTGGAAAACGTCGGCACGCTGGGCTTCCGCGGCGAGGCGCTGGCTTCGATCGCCTCGGTGGCGGTGCTGACGCTGACCTCGCGCACCGCCGATGCGGCACACGCCTGGGAAATCGTCGGCTCGCACAATGCCGCGCCGGCGCCGTCTTCCGGCGCGGTGGGCACCACCATCGACGTCCAGGACCTGTACTTCAATACGCCTGCGCGCCGCAAGTTCCTCAAATCCGAGCAGACCGAATTCGGCCACTGCGCCGAAGTCGTGCGCCGCATCGCGCTGGCGCGGCCGGACGTGTCGTTCTCGCTGACGCACAACGGCCGCACCATCGATCACTGGAACGTGAGCGAGATGGCCAAGCGCAGCGCGCACATCCTGGGCGAAGGCTTCGCCGAAGCGCGCTTGCCGATCGATGAAACGGCCGGTCCCTTGCGCCTGCATGGTTACACCGGCCTGCCGACTGCCTCCAAGGCGCGCGCCGATGGGCAGTTCTTCTACGTGAACGGCCGCTTCGTGCGCGACAAGGTGCTGGTGCACGCCGTGAAGGCGGCCTACCAGGACGTGCTGCACGGCGACCGCTTCCCATCGTATGTGCTGGCGCTGGAGCTGGACCCGGCGCTGGTGGACGTCAACGTTCATCCGTCCAAGATTGAAGTGCGCTTCCGCGATAGCCGCGCGGTGCACCAGTTTGTATTCCACGCGGTGCAGCGGGCGTTGTCGCAGACTTCGGCCACCGCGCACGGCAGCGTGCCGTCGCCGCTGCCGGCGGCCGATAGCCTGAACGCCACGCCGGCCTGGCGCGGCGAGCAAGCCTCGTTCGGCTCCCTGCTGGCGCCGGACTACACGCCGACCTTCTCGCCGTCGCCGTTCGGATCGCGCGCGGATGGCGGCGCCGGCTACGGCGGCCCGCGCTTCGGCGCCGACGGCGGCGTGGCGCAGAGCACCGAAAAATACGGCGCCATGTTCCGCGACGGCGAGCGTGCCGGCGGCGAACGCGCGGCGGCCGACATGGCGCTGCCGCAAACGAGCAGCTTCAGCGTCTCGGCCGCCGCCATGGCGCAGGAGGAATTCCCGCTCGGCTTCGCACTGGCGCAGCTGCACGGCATCTACATCCTGGCGCAGAACGTCAAGGGCCTGGTGCTGGTCGACATGCACGCCGCGCACGAGCGCATCCTGTACGAACAACTGAAAAACGCCCTGGACAGCCGCGTCGCCGGCGAAGACATGCAGGTGCAGCCGCTGCTGATTCCCGTCACCTTCTATGCCGACGCGGTGGAAGTGGGCACCGCCGAAGAACACCAGGAGACCTTGCAGGCGCTGGGCTTCGACATCGCCGTGCTGTCGCCGACCACGCTGGCGGTGCGCTCGGTGCCGGTGCTGCTGAAGAACGCCGACGCCCAGACGCTGGCGCGCGACGTGTTGCGCGACGTGCGTGAATTCGGCGGCTCGCGCGTGCTGATCGAACGCCAGAACGAACTGCTCGGCACCCTGGCCTGCCACACGGCGGTGCGGGCCAACCGCATCCTGTCGCTGCAGGAGATGAACGCGCTGCTGCGGCAGATGGAAATCACCGAACGCGCCGACCAGTGCAACCACGGCCGCCCTACCTGGGTGCAGGTGGAAATCAACGCGCTCGACAAGCTGTTCCTGCGCGGTCAATAAGATGAGCACCAAACCACTGGCCGTCGCCATCATGGGTCCGACGGCGTCGGGCAAGACCGCCTCCGCGCTGGCGATTGCGGAACGCATTCCGGCCGAAATCATCTCCGTCGATTCGGCGCTGGTGTATCGCGGCATGGACATCGGCACCGCCAAGCCGACGCGCGAAGAATTGGCGGCCGCGCCGCACCACCTGATCGACATCCTCGACCCGCTCGATTCCTATTCGGTAGCGCAGTTTCGCAAGGACACGCTGCGGCTGGTGGACGAGATCAGCGCGCGCGGCAAATTGCCGCTGCTGGTGGGCGGCACCATGTTGTACTTCAAAGGCCTGGCCGATGGCCTGGACGACCTGCCCGGCGCCGATCCCGAGGTACGCGCCGCGCTCGATGAAGAAGCGGCCCGTCTCGGCTGGCCCGCCATGCACGCGCGCCTGGCCGCCATCGATCCTGAAACGGCGGCGCGACTGGCGCCGGCCGACTCGCAACGCATCCAGCGCGCGCTGGAGATTTACACGCTGAGCGGCAAGCCCATGTCCGAGCTGCTATCGCTGCGCGAAAAGACCGAGTTGCCGTTCGAGCTGCTGTCGTTTGCGCTGGAGCCGTCGGACCGCGCCGTGCTGCACAAGCGCATCGCGCGCCGCTTCGACATCATGCTGGAGGAGACGCCGCAAGGTAACCTGATCACCGAAGTGGAGACGCTGCGCCGGCGCGGCGATTTGCATCTGGGCCTGCCGTCGATCCGCTGCGTGGGCTATCGTCAGGCATGGGAATATCTCGATGGCACCATCGACTATGCGACCATGCGCGAGACCGGCATCATCGCCACGCGCCAGTTGGCCAAGCGCCAGCTGACATGGCTGCGCTCCATGCCCGAGCGCGTGGTGCTCGACTGCCTCGGTTCCAATCCGGCCGGCGCCATGCTGGCGCAGATCGCCGAACGGCTCGGCTGATCCGGCTTAATGCTTTAATGCTTGGGCGGCTCGCCGCTCATATGCACCAGCTCCCACAGATGGCCGTCCAGATCCTGGTAGCCGTGGCCGTACATGAAGCCGTGGTCCTGCGGCTCCTTGTAGGTGCTGCCGCCGGCCTCAACGGCCTTGTTCACCATCGTCGTCACGGCGTCGCGCGACTCCAGTTGCAGGCATACCAGCACCTCGGTGGAGGTGCGCGCGTCGCTGATCGGTTTAGGCGTAAATTCCTTGAAGCGGCTTTCGACCAGCAGCATCACGAAAATATTCTCGGCCACGATCATGCAGGTGGCGCTGTCGTCGGTGTAGTGCTGATTGAAACTGTAGCCCAGGTGCGTGAAGAACTTGACCGACTGCTGCAAGTCGCGCACGGGCAGGTTGATGAAGATATTGGTGGCCATGGCATCCCCGTTAAAGAAATTATCACAAGCGAGGAATCAGAATACCAATATGCCAACGTTTTGACGACCACCACGCGATACGGGGCACTTTTTTCGAAAAAGTTCAGGGTCGGCCTTGACAGTCGGAGCGCCAACCCCGATAATGCTTCGCGTTGCAGGTGATATAGCTCAGTTGGTTAGAGCACAGCATTCATAATGCTGGGGTCGGTGGTTCAAGTCCACCTATCACCACCAAAGAATACCTGTAGAAGCCCCTAAGAAATCAACCGCTTAGGGGCTTTTTGCATTTCTGGCGACGTCGCATGCCGGTCAACTCACTGGTTGGGTTTTGACTCTACAGTTGAGACAGAGTTGAGCGGAACTTCCGCACAACAACGATTATCTTACAAAACTGGCTAAATTTGGCGCTGAAGGCGGTGCCGAAATACTAACGCAAGGTCAAGTTGCCCATCGAGATGAAGCGCGCCGAGCCGACCACGTAGCTGATCGACGAGGTATTGAAAGCGATAAGCATTAAAGCGCAGTCGAGTGGAGCGAGAAGGCGCGCGAGCATATGCGCGGTTCTCGAATAGGCAGGGAGTGTGCATCGGCAGCGCATGGGCCGAAGTTCTGCATGTGGACCCGCATGGGCATGAAATCGGCATAGCGATCCCCATCGTTCCGCCCGAGATCAAAGAGGTAAGGCTGCTCGTCCCATGGCCGTCCAGATGAAAAGCGCGACGATAGCGACGCCTGCCAATGCGTGGACGATCCGATGCGCGCGCATGTCTTTGCGCTGCTTCTCGAGCTCCTGAGAAAGCAGCGCCTCGTGCGCGGCCATCGATTCGAGCTTCTTGTCGAGTTCTTGGCGGTGAGCTTCCGCTGCCGCGATCTTGTCGTGCACGGAGGCGTCGCTCGCGGCGAGCCGCTCTTCCACGCGCTTCTCGACCGCCATGTGAACATCATCGAATTGAGCGAGCCGGGTGGCCACGATCTTCGACCAATCGCTCGCGATGAGCCGCAGCCGCTCCTCGACCTCGCCCATGAGCCGCCCATGGGATTCAAGCATGTTCTTCTCTGAATCGGCCACCTTTTGAGCGCATTTCATCAGCTCGACCGCTTGGGTCTGCGTCAGACTTTTGGCCTCTTTCAATGCCTCGACCACTCCAGTGAACTCGCGTAGAGTGTTCGCGTGAAGTTCCTGGTGTTCTTGGAGCTGGCCGTTCTGATCTTTGATGTCGCGGGCCTGGTGATTCAGCGCGACCTGTTGTTCTTGCAGCGCTCCTTGCTGGCCATTCATGATCTTGGCCATGGCGGTGTTGAGGATCAACAGATTGGACGAGAGTGCGCCTAGCTTGCGGAACTCGCCGTTCAAGTTGGATTCGACGTCCTCGATTTGGTCGTCTCGGTCATTCCACATGTTCGAGAGGAAATTGCCGTCTTTTTTCTCTTCGCGAAGTCGCGCCAACTTTTTCTCGGAGGATTCCAGTTTAAGTTGCGACGCCCGCATGTCATTAACCAATTTTGGAACGTTGCTGTTCCTTAAAACATCCTCTGGCAACACGAGGCTCGAAAATGCTTCGACGACATGCATTTCGCTCAGCGCGATGTCTGTTTTGACATGCTCGACGGATTCGTCGGCGTTGGCGGAAGCCGGCGTGGAGGGGGCGGACTGGGCGGATAATGTTTGCATTGGTGATCGATTTTTTGCAGCGTTTTATGGATGTTAGCGACCCGGTGGGGCGAATCACATGCCCTTCAAGAATCGTTCGATTTCGAGCTGCGAGGACTCGATGTAAGCCACCGCAGCCGTCGTGCTTTCGATTTGGAGCTCCAACTCCGAGTTGCTCGCTTCCAAGCTCAGCAGCATGAGATTGCCGTCGTTGCTCGCGGAGCCGAAGGAGGCTCCGATGTCCTTGCATAGCTCGATGGATGTCACGTAGTTTTTGATGTTCGCGAGCGAGACGCCAAGCTGCTCCTCCATAGCGGTGGCGAACGCTTCCATGCGCTGCGAGTCCTCGATCAACTCGTCGAGGCGGCGCTCGTCGCCGGCATTGGAGAGCGCGTCGAACAGCCGGTCGATCTGATAGACCACCACGGCCGATAGCAGGCCGACCATTATCCCCACCAGCACTGGCGCGACGACGTCGGCCAAGGGCTTTAGAAACGGCATCGAGGCCATGAAAGTAATCGCGCTCTGTTCGATCATGACGCCCAAGGAAGTGATGATGACAGTAGTCAAGATCTTCAAGCCTTGCTGGGCCGCATCGCTGCGAGTCATGTGCTTGGGAGGAAACGCAATCAGCTTGAACGCCTTGAAGAGCCCCAGCAGTCCATCGCGGATCACCCGAACCAGTTTCTCGCCCGTGCTGACGAAGGAGTTGATCACGAAGGTAAGGAGGTTGCTCATGAAACCGCTGGCGCCGCCTTCGAAGAGCGCGCTGAATGCGTCTGGCAGTTTCTTAGCCACGGAGCGCGTCACCCTTCCAAGCCGCTCTCCGATGTCCGCCAACACGTTCTCCGCGAGCGCGAAGCCTTCCTTCATCATGATTTTGAATTCATTGAACAGCCCGTTGACCAACTCGGTCAGCAGGATGCCCAGAGACTGTCTCAGGCCCATGGCCAGGGCTTGCTTTCCGCCGGTTTGAAGGAGTTCGCCACCCTGCTTTTTGAATAAGGCGGAGTTTGTCTCGCCGTCGAATTTCTCTTTGGATTCGGCGTGCTTTTTGGCCACGGCCTCGGGGTCGATCGCGAAGCGCTCGGCGTTACTTTTCTCAGCATCCGCAGTCGATGCCTTCTCGCTCCATTTTTTTGCGTCATGATCCTTCTTGGAGCGATTGATCGATATGTCCGTGATGGCCAAATTCACGTCGTCGTTGACAAGGACCTTGATCTTCTCGACCGATACCTTGCCGTCTTTGACTTCCCCGAGGGCGAGATGCATCTTGGCGTTGGTTGCCGCCTCTTTGATCGGGGTGAAATGGTCTAGCTCTGGCTTGACTGAAAGCGCTTCGTTGGTATATTCATCGACGCCACGCGCGATGCGTTCTTCACGCTTCGCCTTCCACTCGGTTTGGGTCAGCTCATACTTGCTCCGGTCATATGCTTCTGTAAGCGAGTCGTGTAGAGCTTTGTCACTATCGGTGGCGACGATGCCTTTCTCGAAATTCTGGACCGTGGTGACATTGCCGCCGGCCTTGTCGGTGAACATGGCCGGCGATAGTCCGAAGGGGCCGATGATCTGGGAGAAGACGTGCTGTTGGCATTCCTCGAACAAGGCGTCGAGCCGTTGCTGTTTGAGCTGCATGTTGGACTGGGCCATGTCTTCCCTTAGGTTTGTGCGAATCACAATCGGCGCTCTGAAAAATCGAGACACGATTTGCCGAGCGGAGAAGATGATTTTAACCCAGTAATTTTGCCCCATGAAAATATCTATTCGCCAAGAATCCTTAAGTCCGTGAATTTTTCATGCCGCACTAATTAGGTCTTCTGGCAATCAGAGGGAAGCGGTCGTTGAACTCATCTCAAATGGACAAGCTGGCGGACAAAGGTGCGAAGGTGCGCAGGGCATGTATTGATAGTGTCGATGGCGATGTCGCATTGGTCTTTGTTGACGGCCACGATGACGCGTGCCGCCCGCCGGGTGGTGCGAGGTATCGGTTTTCTCATATACAGGGCGTGGTGGTGGGTTCTGACGCCCTTCCGGGGCATGTTCGCGGTTCACGGTTTCTACCATTCGAATAGGGCAGAAATTGCCGCGCGTCTGTTGCGCGTTATCCCTGCGTTATTTTGTAATAATATTGTTTAAAATCAATTACTTACAAAATATTTCAGCTTTAAGAGAAATCGCGGTTGTATTGTCGGCAATTGGGCTCAGTTTAGGCCGTTCTTCTGCGGACTTTGTAGATATTGTCGTGCACCTTCCCCCCACCAAGAACGCATAGGAGCTAGGAGCGCGCGATAGCCCATCAGGGCGTAGCATGCGGCGAGTGCAATGGCGAGCGTGGTCTTCCCGACTCCACCCTTTTGATTTAATAGCCCGATAACGGTCATATGGATTCCCTTATTTACGGATTGGAGGCAATACGGTTTGCCGACAATAGGATTATAGGAAGAATCGTTTTTACGCTTTCCCCAAGGAAACGTTGGCAAGTTGCCCCGCCATGACGACAGTCCGAAGGGAATGCGCTACACTGTTCATGAACAACCACATGGGAGGCCGACATGGCTACTCTGAAGAAAATCGGCGAGCACCCAGACTTGGCCGCCACCCCTGAACCACCGCCGCTCACCCCGCTGGAGGCGAAACGCCGCCGGCTCGCTGCCGCTCTGAAAGCGGCCGAAGGACTGTGGAAAGACCGCACCGACATGCCGAAGGACGGCGTTCAATATCAGGAGCAACTGCGGTCTGAATGGCATTGATTCTGTTCGACACCAACATCTTCATCGACATGCTCAACGGCGTCCACCAGGCGTCGGTCGAGCTGGCCAGCTACGACGCGGCTGCCATCAGCTACATCACCTATATGGAACTTCGCGTCGGTGAGATCGCCCGTCCGCACGAAAAGCCGATTCTGGACGCCTTGCTGGATGAGTTCCTGATCGTCGATATGAACAAGACGATCATGGAGGCGGCCATTAAGATTCGGGGCGGCAGCCTCATCACCCGCCCCGCCATCAAGCTCCCCGACGCCATCATTGCGGCGACCGCCTGGGCGCGCGGCTACCCTATCGTCACACGCAACGCAAAAGACTTCGTGGCGGCAGGCGTCACAGTTCACGTCCCCTACGACTACGACTCCACGACGGGGCTAGTAACGAACGTCCGCGCGCCGTTCGAACCTACGTCCAAAGCTGTCTCAAAGGGTGGCCGTCCAACGCTGACCCGGTTGCGGTAATCCTGTCAGGTGCTTCGCGGCGCGCCGGCGGCAGCCGGCAAGTCGATCGCACAAGGCTCACGAAAAGAATTTGCGCGATGTAAGGACAGGTCGACAGTAGTCCTGGGGAATTGGGGAATGGGGCGCCTGGGCCTAGGGAATGGGGCTTGGGGAATTTGATCCTCAGAATTGCCCGATTGTCCGCCATCAAGGAGAAACGATGACCGTTGTAAAGCGTAACAAGCGGGCAAGGCCCGATCCAGAACTGCTGAAATTGGCCGACAGCCTGCTGGCCAACTACCAGAAGCCCGAGCGATGCACGCGGACGTGAAACTTCCCATTTCGTTCTGTAATGTTTGCCACTGGTTCACCCTCTATTTCATGTAACTTGAGATAGAGTTGAGCCGGCATGCAGCCTGATTGCCCTGTCCTTTCTAAGCCCTTGATCCTAAAAAGAAAATCAAACGCTCAGTTGGTTAGAGCACAGCATTCATAATGCTGGGGTCGGTGGTTGAAGTCCACCTATCACCACCAAGATTCCGAAAGCCGTCATTCACGAAAGTGGGTTACGGCTTTTTTGTTTATGGTCGCGCCGCGTCGGCACCACAGGGTATGCTGAAGTCGACGTGATAGTGCTCGTCCTGACGTATCCAAGGGCGCTGCTTCAGCTTACACGATACCGCCGTTGACGCGGATGGTCTGGCCGTTGATCCAGGCGCCGTCCGGGCCGGCCAGCATGGCGACGGCGGCGGCGATGTCGTCCGGCTGGCCCAGGCGCTCCAGCGGCGCCAGCTTGGCCAGGCGGTCGACCAGGTCCTGCGGTTTGCCATCGAGGAACAAAGCCGTGGCGGTCGGGCCGGGCGCGATGTCGTTGACGGTGATGTTGCGGCCGCGCAGTTCCTTGGCCAGCACGCGCGTCATCGCCTCCACGCCGGCCTTGGTGGCCGCGTACACTCCGTATCCCGGCTGGCACATGCCCACCACGCTCGACGACAGGTTGATGATGCGGCCGCCGCTGCGCAGCCTGCGCGAGGCTTCGCGCAAGGTGTTGAACGTGCCTTTGAGATTGATCGCGATCTGGCTGTCGAACAGGGCGTCGTCGCTGTCGGCCAGCGTGGCCAGCTTCATGATGCCGGCGTTGTTGACCAGGACGTCGATGCCGCCGTAGGCCGCCTCCGCCGCGTCGAACATGCGCGCCACCGCCGCCGGGTCGCTGACGTCGGCTTGCGCCGCGATCGCCATGCCGCCGCTGTGTTCGATCTGCTGAACCAACTCCTCGGCCGCCGCCGCGCTGCCGGCGTAGTTGACCACGACGGTGAAGCCGTCGCCGGCCAGACGCCGCGCAATGGCAGCGCCGATGCCGCGCGATGCTCCGGTGACGATGGCTACTTTGTTTGCTGCGTTCATGCTGTCTCTCCTGGTAGGTGGTATGAATCTACTATGCCAGCTCCCGAGCCAAAGATAATCAGCGTAATATTGACCTCACTATTCCAAAATCATAAACAATTATGGACAGACTGGATGCCATGCGCCTGTTCACGCGGATTGTCGAGCGCAGCAGTTTTACCCAGGCGGCGATCGACACCGGCGTGCCGCGCTCGACCGTGACGCAGGTGATCAATCAGCTGGAACAGCGCCTGAACGTGCGGCTGCTGCAACGCACCACCCGCAGCGTCAAGCCCACGCTCGACGGCGAAGCTTATTACCGCCGCTGCCTCAGCATCCTCGACGATGTGGAGGACGCCGAAGGCGCGTTCGCCGGCGCCGAGCCGAAGGGCATGCTAAGGGTGGAGGTGCAAGGCACACTGGCGCGGCATTTCCTGCTGCCCGCGCTGCCGGCCTTCTTCGAGCGCTACCCGGAGGTAGAGCTGTCGATGAGCGAAAGCGACCGCTGGGTCGATCTGGTTCAGGAGGGCATGGATTGCGCGCTGCGCTACGGCAAATTGCCGGACAGCGAACTGATCGCGCGGCAAGTGGCGATGCTTGACCGCGTGACCTGCGCCACGCCCGGCTACCTCGAACGCTACGGCACGCCGCGCGATCTGGCGTCGCTGCGCGGTCACCGCGTGGTCGACATCCGCACCATCACCACCGGCCATGTCACGCCGCTGGAATTCACCGGCGGCGCGGCGCTGGAAAGCGTGCAACTGCCGGCCACCTTCTCGGTCACCGGCCCGGAAAGCTATATCGCCGGCACGCGCCTGGGACTGGGGATCGCGCAAATGCCGCGCTTCCACGTGGAGAACGATTTAAAACAAGGCACGCTGGTGACGCTGCTCGACCATCTGCCGCCGCCCTCGGTGCCGGTGTCGCTGGTGTATCCGCGCAACCGTCAGCTATCGCCGCGCGTGCGTGCCTTCCTGGCTTGGGCGACGCAGGAATTCGCCCGCCGCAATTCACCGGCCCGGGAGTCATAGCCCGCCGGCAGCGCGCCCTCAGCCGGCCCTGCCGAACCAGGAACGATAAGCCGTGGCCTGATACGCCAGTCCGCCGGGCAGCACCAGCAGCCATTCGGTGCCGGCCCCGGGCGCGCTGCGCAGCGTGAGCTTGGCCTTGATGCCTTCGGCCCGTTCATACATGCCGCAGATGCCCCAATGGTTGCTGCGCCCGCCGGCCGCCATCACCTCGGCCGGAATGCCGGCGCCGTCGTCACGGATGCACAGCCGCAGTTCGCTCGCGCCGTAGCTGAGCTGAACCTCGATCCGGCTGGCGCCCGCATGGCGGCAGGCATTGGCCACGGCTTCGCCGGCAATCGCCAGCACCTCGTCGTAGATGAGCGGATGCAGCTGGCGCAGCTTGCCCTCAACTTTAACGTGCAGCACCTCGGCCAGGCCCAGGCGGCCGGGCATGGCGCCGATGGCCTCGGCCAAGTCCTGCTTGCCCGCCTCGCCGGCGCGCAGATCGCGCACCCGTTCGCGGCCTTCGAGCAGCACATCGTCGGCCTGCTGCAAGGCGGCCTCGATCGCCACGCGCTCCGGCGCCGGCTCCGGCAACGACAGCGTGGCCGCATGCACGTGCAGGATCATGCCCTGCACCGACTGCAGCAAGGTGTCGTGCAGCTCGCGCGCGATGCGCTCGCGCTCGCGCGTGCGTTCCTCCAGCCGCGCCGCCACCTGCAACGCGAACACATGCATGCGGCGGCGATACAGCATCCAGCACGCCACCAGCAATAGCAAGGCGCACAGGGTCTTGAACCACCAGCTTTGCGGGATGGTGGGGGCGATGCTGAACGCCAGCATGGCCGGCCGCCCGCTCCACACGCCGGCGTAGTCGGTCACTTCCACGCTGAAGCGGTAATCGCCCGGCTCCAGGTTGTTGTAATAGGCTTCGCGGCGCTGGCCGACCTCCTGCCAGTGCGCATCGACGCCGTCGAGCCGGTAACGGAACGCCACCCGTTCCGGCATGGCCAGCGCCAGCGCGGTGTAGTCGATCTGCAGGGCCGAGGTCCCGGCCGCCAGGCGCAGGCCGTCCAGCGCCGGGCGCGGATGACCGGGTGGGCCGAGCGCGCGGATCAACACCGGCGCCGCCGGCGCCGGCTTGGGCCGCAGCGCCGGATCGATGCGGAACACGCTGGAGGTGGTCGACAGCCACAGCTTGTTGTCGGAGGTCTTGACCATGGTCGGCACCGGGTAGCGCATCGGCGCGTTGCCGGTCAGGCCGTCGAGATTGTCGAGCTTTTCATAGCGTACGCGGTAGCCGGGCGTGGTTTTCAGTCGCGCTATTTCTTCGGCGGGAATCCGGTACAGCCCGGCAGCAGCATCCACCCACACATCGCCGTCATCGAGCTCGACGATGCCGGACACGCCCTCCAGCTCCACTCCGCCGACGCCGCCGACCGGCACGAAACGTTCGCCGTGCCACAGGACCATGCCTTTCTCGCCGCCGACCCAGACATGGCTGCGCGCCACGTGCATGGCCTCCAGCTTGCCCAGTGCCAGGCCCTCGCCTGGCCCGTAGCGGCGCCATACGCCGTGCCGCAGCTGCAGCACCTGGTCGTGCAAATAGGCCAGCCACAAGCCCAGCTGCGGTGAGCTGGCGACCACGTGCGGGGTCGCGTCCGGCAGGCCGGCCGGCGGCTGCATCGCGTGCCAGCGCTGTTGCGCGTCCAGCCGGTACAGGCCCTGCGGCGCCAGCGCGGCCCACAGCGCGCCGTCGTCATCGGCGGCCATGCTGGCCACCATGCTGTCCTTGACCGGCAATGGCACGACGCGCACCGGCCCCGCGCCGCTGCTGCGAAACAGGCGGTCGTTCTCGCCCAGCCACAGCACGCCGGCGGTGTCGCGGTAGGCGACGATCAAGTCGCGATCGAGGGCCATGGTGGGGCCGAGGTCGAGCACGCGCGGCGTCAGCTTGCCGTTGCCGTTGCCGTTGCCGTTGCCGTTGCCGTTGTATGGCCGGGCAAAATGATAGCGCCCGACCCAGATGCCGCCGTCGGCATCGGGCGCCAGCGGGTTGGTGACGGTGGCGACGGGCAGCGCGACCGTCTCCAGCCGCTGGCGGCGGAAGCGGTCGATGCCGGTCGAGGTGGAAGTCCAGATGCTACCCTCGCGGTCTTCGAAGATGCACGCCACCCAGCGCCCGCTCAGCCCCTGCTGCAGACCGCTGCGCTGCACCGCGTGCGCGGTATGGTATTCGACGCCGTTGATGCGGCCGACCCACAGGTCGCCCTGACGGTCGAACAACAGGCTGTTGACCTCCTCCCCCGCCGTCGACCAGCGCCGCGGCGCGGCGCCGCCATCGGCTTGCGTCAGCGCAGCAAGCCGGGAGGCCGGCGCGTTCCAGCTCCACACGCTGCCGTCGGGCACCTGGAACAGCACGCCGGTGCCGCTGTCCGGCGTCGCCTTGACGAAGCGCTGGCCGCCGGCCGGCAAGCGGTAGACGCCCTCCGCGCCCTGCGCCCACAGCGTGCCGGCGCGGTCGCGCATCAAGGTCTTGTACTCCGCCAGCGGCGGCAGATTGAACCCGGCGCCGGCCGCGAGCCAGCGCTGGCCGTCGAGATAAAACATGCCGTGCTTGGTGGCGGCCCATATGCGGCCGCCGCCGTCGCGCTCCAGGCCCCAGACCGAGGCGCCGGCCGGCAGCCCGTCGCGTTCGGTGTAGTGGCGCAGGCGGCCTTGCGCCAGCACGCTGACGCCGCCGTAGCGGTAGCCGATCCACAGCGCACCGTCGTCGAAGGCGTTCAGGATGCCGATGCCGATCGAGGGCAGCGCCTGACCGGGCGGCGCGTAGCGCTCGAAGCGCACGCCGTCGAAGCGATACAGGCCGGTGCTGCTGCCCAGCCACAGCCAGCCGTCGCGCGTCTGCGCCATGGTCAGCACCATCTGCGGCGCGCCGTCGCGGGCGCTCCAGCTAACGTGGTGCATGGCGATCGGCGGCGCGGCGCAGGCCGGCAGCACGCAGCTCATCAGTAGCACGCAGATTGCGAGGAAGCGGCGAGCAAGCATTGCCAGGGCCGTGGTTAAGAAGTTGCCACATTGTATATGGCAAATGGAAGGACAAGCTGGCGGCCGGCTTCACCAATTCCGCCTCGCGCTCCGGCGACAAGCTGGCGACACTGCAGCAACTGTTCATCTTCGCGGCGCAGCACGGCATGCACTGGGTGAACCTGGGTCTGCCGCCTGGCAACAACTCCAGCACCGGCAGCGAGGAGGACTTGAACCGGCTGGGCTTCTTCATCGGCGCGGCGGCGCAATCGAATGCGGACCAGAGCGCCGAGCTCGCGCCTTCGGCATCGGATCTGAAAACCGCCGAGCATCTGGGCGCGCGCGTCGCCAAGACCGCCTTGCAGTTCGTGCGCGGACGCGCGTAACGCAACGGGGCCGCATCAGCGGCCCTGTTTTTCCTGCACGTTTCAGCTACGCCTTATTTGAGGAACTGCACCAGCTTCGGCACCACTTCGCTGGTCGCCTCTTCCATCAGCCAATGGCCCTTGCCCTTGATGATCACACCTTCCACCTGCGAGTCCACCAGCCTGGCCTGATCGATCAGCACGTTGCCGGAGGCCTTCTCGCCGGTCAGCACCAGCATCGGGATGGTCAGCGGCGTCTTGGCGTAGGCAGCGAATTCGGCGGCATCTTTTTCAAACGCGCGGAACACTTCGAAGCCGGCGCGCATATGGTCGGGCTGGGCGTATTCGCGCGTGTAGAACTTGCGGTCGGCTTCACTCAGCGACTTGGTCTTGTCGGCCGAGAAGTCGTTCCAGAAGTGTTCGAAGTAAGTGCGCTCGCGGCCCTTGACCAGCGCCAGCGGCGTTTCGCCGTAGAAGTGGAAGTGCCACAGGTCGCGCAGCAGCCAGACATCCTTCCAGTTGCCGACGCCGGGCAGGAAGGCATCCAGCAAGACGATCTTGTTGACCTCGGACGGGTACTGGGCGGCATAGGCATAGGCCACCATCAGGCCGATGTCGTGGCCGACCACTTTGGCCGACTTGATGCCCAGGCTGACGGCCAGCGCATGCACGTCCTGCGCCATCACCGACTTGGTGTAGGGACCGGCCGGCGTGGCCGACTGGCCGAAGCCGCGCAGGTCGGGCGCAATCACCAGGTGGTCCTTGGACAGCTCGGCGATCAGCGGCAACCACATGTGGCTGGACTGCGTGTAACCATGCAGCAAAATGATGGGATCGCCCTTGCCGGCCGACAGATAGTGCAGGCGCACGCCGTTGACCTCGGCGAAGTTGCTCTTCGGCGCCTGGGCCTGGGCCTGCCCCACGGCCAGCATGGACAGCGTCAACAGAAAGGCGCCCAGTAGCGGCCTGATGAGTGAGAATTTCATGATTCAACCTCCGTAGTTAAGAGCACCCATGCTAAGCGCCGCCAGACGGCCGACCTACACTCGTTTGGGTAGTAGGGCCGGGCGCAGATGCTGCTACACTTCCGGCCTAGATTGAGGAGCGCGGCGATGGCCAACCAGCACAGTGAAGAAGAGATCCGGGTCATCATCGCCGACGACCATCCGGTGCTGCGCAGCGGCATCGCGGCGGTGCTGGCGCACAGCCGGCGCGTGCGGGTGGTGGCCGAGGCCGAGGACGGCGACGCCGCCGTCGAGCAGTTCCGCCGCCACCGTCCCGACATCACGCTGATGGACCTGCAAATGCCGGGCCGCAGCGGCATCGAGGCGATCAACGACATTCGCGCCATCGACGCGCAGGCGCGCATCATCATCCTCACCACCTTCAGCGGCGACGCCCAGGTGCTGCGCGGCCTGAAGGCCGGCGCCAGCGGCTACCTGCTGAAGAACATGGCGCGCACCGAGCTGGTCGACTACATCGCGGCGGTCCACCACGGCGAGAAGCGCTTTCCGGCCGACGTCACGCGCAACCTGGCCGGCACCCTGAGCATGGACGCGCTGTCGGCGCGCGAAATCGAGGTGCTGAAACTGGTGGCGCGGGGCCACTCCAACCAGCGCGCGGCCGAGCAGCTGGGGCTGAAGGAAGACACCATCAAGTCGCACATGAAAACCATCCTCTCCAAGCTCGGCGCGCTCGACCGCACCCACGCGGTCACCATCGCCCTCCAGCGCGGCTTCTGGGAAAGCTGAGCGTCAGCCCTCGTAGGTTTTTTTCCACAAGTCGTATAGAAAATTTGCATCGGCCTATACGAAGTCGGCATACCAGCACGGCCAAATAATCAGCAAATTGATTGTTTGCTCTTTATACACATGGTCAACAATGCTCGCCCAGAGCGAAGGCCCCGTTTCCCGGCCGGACGTGGCGTTCAGGCAACGTGATAAAACGTTTTACAAACGTGTTGCTCGCGCCACGCGAAGTGGCTAGTCTTGCTCATGACAGGTCGTCAGACAACCTGCGCCCTCCCAGAACTAAATCACTGAGGAAAAACATGAAAAAGAAAATACTGGAGACTTTGGTTCCGCTCGCACTGGCGGCCATGTACGCCCCGGCCGCTCTCGGCCAGGACACCACCAAGGAACAGCCGCCCGCGCCCAACCCGGCGGACGATCCCGGCACCACCGTGGTGGTCACCGGCTTCCGCTCCAGCCTGCAAAAAGCGCTGAACCTCAAGCAACAGGCGATCGGCGTGCGCGACTCCATCATCGCCGAAGACATCGGCAAGTTCCCCGAGGCCAACGTGGCCGAATCGCTGCAGCGGGTGCCGGGCGTGATCCTGAACCGCGACGAATCGTCGGGCGAAGGCCAGCGCATCTCGATCCGCGGCCTGCCGACCGAATACTCGGTCACCACCCTGAACGGCGCGCCGGTGAACACCACCTCCACCGCCACCATCGGCTCGGCCGCGCGCGGCTTCAACTACGACGTCTTCGCCTCCGAGCTGTTCGGCCGGGTCGACTTCTACAAGTCGCCCTTGGCCGAACTGACCGAGGGCGGCCTGGGCGGCGTGGTCGACCTGCAAACCCCGCGTCCGTTCGACAACCCCAGGCGCACCATCCGCTACGGCCTGACCGACACCTACAACACCGCCTCCAAGCACAACGACCCGAACGGCTTCGTGCTGTACTCGAACACCTGGGACCAGTTGGGCTTCCTGATCGGCGCCTCGCACTCGGGCAGCGTCAACACCCGTTCCGGCTTTGAGGCCACCGGCGGCTACAACAGTTCCTTCAACGGCAGCCAAAGCCCGGTCAAGGGCAACTTCGCGCTGGCATTGGACTTCGACAGCCCGCTGGCCAACCTCGGCGGCTACACCCGCGACCAGGTGGCGAAAGCCTTCCTGCCGCGCATCTACCGCTTCTACGGTTCGCAAAACGAGCGCACGCGCGACGGCCTGGTCTCCTCGCTGCAATGGAAAACGCCGACTCTCAACCTCAGCCTGGACACCATGTACTCCAAGCTGGAGAACACCCGCGCGGAGCAGCTGTTCGGCATCCTGGTGCGCAGCACCGCCACCACCAACCGCAACGCGCCGGTGGGTGCCTCCGGCAACAACGGCCTGATCCCGCTGAACGTCAAGATCGACCCGGCCACCAACCTGATGACTGGCACTTTCGGCAACACCACCTACAACGCCGGCGCCGGCTACACCGAGGACGAAACCAAGTTCGGCTACGGCGCCCTGAACGCCAGCTGGAAAGCCAGCCCGAAACTGACGCTGAGCGGCCAGGCCAGCCTGAACCAGAGCACCGCCACCAGCGCCACCGGCCAGCTGTCGGGCTACATCTACGGCGCCCAATCGACCATCGACTACGGCAGCGACCACGTCTACCCGTCGATCTCCTCGCCCACCAGCTACACCGATCCGAACAGCTGGAGCGGCTTCACCATCAGCAGCGGCAAGACCAAGGAAACCGACAAGGGCAAGCAGGCGCGCGTGGCGGCCGACTGGGACTACGAGCTGCCGGCCGGCTGGACCGGCCACATGAAAACCGGCCTGAGCTACGTCGCCACCATCAAGGGCGTGGACAAGCGCAACGGCACTGCCCTGGCCACGGCCAAGTTGAACAGCATCGGCGCGGCCGGCCTGCGCAGCGCCATGACTTCGCAGCTGCCGATCGACAACCTCGACTTCGGCGCCGGCTGGCCGCACAGCTGGGCCACCTGGAACAGCAGCTACTTCTACGCGCAGTTCGACCCGAACGTCTACAACCCGGCTTCGGCCTTCACGCCGTCGCAAAGCTTCGCGGCCGAAGAGGACGTCAAGACGGCCTTCGTGCAGTCCGACTTCAAGGGCGAGATCGGCGGGCGCGAGCTGCGCATCAACGCTGGCGTGCGCTACTCGCGCACCGAAACCAAGATCGACAACTTCAAGCAAAAGGGCACCAGCCTGGTCTACTCGCCGAATCACGAACAGGGCGAGTACAGCAACATCCTGCCGGCCGTCAGCAGCGCCTTCGATGTCACCGACAGCCTGATCTGGCGCGCCTCGTGGGGCAAGACCATCACCCGCGCCTCGCTGTCGATCATCGCCGCGCAAACGGTGATCCCGAACCAGTTCGACACCAGTGCCACCTCGGGCAACCCCAACCTGCGTCCGCAGCAGTCGAAGAACCTCGACACCAGCCTGGAATGGTACTTCCAGCCGGGCAGCATGCTGTCGGCCGCCGTGTTCCAGAAGAAACTGACCGACGCCACCGTCGCCAACACCCGCGTGGTGACCTTCGGTTCGCTGGGGCTGCCCGACACGGCGCTGGGCCCGCTGTTCCAGGACGCCAACGGCCGCGTCGACCCGAACCTGGCGATGACGCTGCGCACCTACACCAACGCCGGCGAGCAAACGCTGAAGGGCTACGAGCTGGCCTACCAGCAGGCCTTCAGCTTCCTGCCGGCGCCATGGAACGGCTTCGGCGCGCTGGCCAGCTACACCCACATCAACCCGTTCAACAGCGTGCCGTGGGTGACCAACGCCGGCAAGGTGATCGACGTCAACTCGGTGCCGAAGTACGCCTACAGCACCACGCTGTACTTCGAACAGGGACCATGGGCGGCGCGCATGTCCTACAACTACAAGGACAAGTCGCTGCACGGCGACAGCCCGCGCAACCTCGGCGATGACCTGATCCGCTGGCGCGCCGGCCGTGGCTACCTGGACGCCAACATCAGCTACAAGATCAGCGAAAACCTGGAGCTGCGCCTCGACGCCCTCAACTTGAGCAACACGCTGGCGCACGACTACTTCGAAGACGCCAGCGGTCAATACGGCAGCGGCAAGAAGACCCGTATGGACTATGCGAAGTACGACGGCCGCACCATCAAGTTCGGCATCCGGGGGAAACTGTAAATCATGATGAAACGACTCTATGCCGCCGCGCTGCTGACTGCCAGCGTGACGGCTAGCCTGGCCGGCTGCGCTTCGGCGCCGCCGGCGGTCGACACCTCCGAACAGGAGGTGGTCGGCATCATCAACAAGGTCAACAACTACTGGCAGCAGCGCGAATCGCCGAAGCAGTGGGCGTTCTGGGACATCGCCGCCTACCACACCGGCAATCTCGAGGCCTACCGCATCACCCACAACGCGGCGTGGCGCAAGTACTCGGAGGACTGGGCCGCGCACAACAGCTGGCAGGGCGCCAAGTCCACCGACAAGTCGAAATGGAAGTACCAGTACGGCGAGACCGACGAGCATGTGCTGTTCGGCGACTGGCAGATCTGCTTCCAGACCTATGCGGACCTTTACCAGCTCGATCGCGATCCGAAAAAAATCGCCCGCGCACGCGAGGTGATGGAATACCAGATGAACACCCCCAACAACGATTACTGGTGGTGGTCGGACGGCCTGTACATGGTGATGCCGGTGATGACCAAGCTGTATGGCGTCACCGGCAACCGCCAGTACCTCGACAAGCTGCATGCATACTTCGAGTACGCCAACAGCATCATGTACGACAAGGACGAGCAGCTGTACTACCGCGACGCGCGCTACGTCTACCCCAAGCACAAAAGCGCCAACGGCAGGAAGGACTTCTGGTCGCGCGGTGACGGCTGGGTGTTCGCCGGCCTGGCCAAGGTGCTGCAAGACCTGCCGCTGGACGACCCGCACCGCACGGAATTCATCGTCAAGTTCCAGGGCATGGCGCAAGCGCTGAAGAAAGCGCAAACGCCGGACGGCTACTGGACCCGCAGCCTGCTCGACGCCGAGCACGCGCCGGGACCGGAAACCAGCGGCACCGCCTTCTTCGTCTACGGCTACCTGTGGGGTATCAACCACGGCCTGCTGGAGCGCGACGAATACCTGCCGGTGGTGCGCAAGGGCTGGCACTACCTGAGCAAGACCGCGCTGCAGCCGGACGGCAAAATCGGCTATGTCCAGCCGATCGGCGAGCGCGCCATACCGGGACAGGTGGTGGACCAGAACTCGACCACGCCGTTCGGCGTCGGCGCCTACCTGCTGGCATCCTCGGAACTGGTACGCCTGCTGCGCAAATAATATCGGAGAATAAATGGAACGACGACACTTCATTCGCGCGCTGGCGGCCGGCTCCGCCGCCGGCGGCGTGCTGGCCGTGCAGGCCGCGCAAGGCGCAACGGCGGCAGTAGACATCACAGCCGGCGCCGAAGCACGCGCGCAACTGGCCGCGCTGGCGCAAAAAATGTCCGAGCCGGTCTTGTCCAACATGGCCGCAGGGACGCTGAAGAAAAACTTCGCCCTCGAAGTCAGCCCGACCTGGGACGGCCGCGACAAAGGCGTGGCCTACCTCGAATGCTTCGGCCGCCTGATCGCCGGCATCGCTCCCTGGATCGCCCTGCCCGACGACGGCACGCCCGAAGGCCGCATCCGCAAACGCCTGCTGCAACAGGCGCTGCAAAGCTACACCAACGCAGTCGACCCGGCCAACCCTGACTACCTGTCATGGAAAGTCCCCGGCCAGACGCTGGTCGACTCGGCCTACTTCACCAACGCCCTGATGCGCGCACCGAAAGCGCTGTGGGAACCGCTGGACGCCAAAACCAAGCAGCGCATCATCGCCGAAATCAAATCCCTGCGCCGCATCGAACCGCCCTACATCAACTGGATGCTGTTCGCCGCCATGAACGAAGCGTGGCTGATGTCCATCGGCGAGGACTTCGACCCGATGCGCATGAACGTCGCCATCCGCAAGATCAACGAATGGTACGTCGGCGACGGCTGGATCAAGGATGGCGATGCCTTCCACTTCGACTACTACAACGCCTTCGTCATGCACCCGATGCTGGTCGAAATCCTCGACGTGCTGGAAGCGAAAAAAGGCGCGTTCTGGAACGGCAAACCGGAAGAGCTGCGCGCGCAAGCCGTCAAGCGCATGCAGCGCTACGGCGAGCACCTGGAACGCTTCATCTCCACCGACGGCAGCTTCCCGCCGATAGGCCGCTCGCTGACCTACCGCACCGCCGCCTTCCAGCCCCTGGCCCTGCTGGCGCTGCGCAAGCAGCTGCCGCAAAGCCTGCCCGAAGGCCAGATCCGCGCCGCGCTGCAAGCGGTGCACAACAGGGTATGGGCGGCGCCGTCCAACTTCACCAAGGACGGCTACCTGACCATCGGCTTCGTCGGCCACCAGCCGGAGCTGGGCGACTGGTACTCCAACAACGGCAGCATGTACATTGCCGCCGCCAGCCTGCTGCCACTGGGCCTGCCGGCCGGCGACAGCTACTGGACCGCGCCGGCGCAGGACTGGACCCAGAAGAAAGCCTTCGCGGGCGCGCGCTTCCCCAAAGACTACCCGGTAAACTACTAAATGACGATAAGCTCCGCATCCCGCCGCCGCGTTCTGCGCGGCGCAGGCGCAGCGGCGGCCGCCGGCGCCATGGGCAGCCTGCTGCTGCCCCTGTCCGCCCAAGCCGCCGTGCGCTTCACCATCAGCGACACCGACTTCCTGCTCGACGGCCAGCGCCTGCAGATCCGCTGCGGTGAAATGCACTTCGCCCGCGTGCCGCGCGAGTATTGGCGGCACCGCCTGCAAGCCATCAAGGCCATGGGCTTGAACACGGTGTGCGCCTACCTGTTCTGGAATTACCACGAATGGCGCGAAGGCCGCTACGACTGGCAAGGCCAGCGCGACGCCGCCGAATTCTGCAAGCTCGCGCAGCAAGAAGGGTTGTGGGTGATTCTGCGTCCCGGCCCCTACGCCTGCGCGGAATGGGAAATGGGCGGCCTGCCATGGTGGCTGCTGAAGCAACCGGGCGACGCCTTCCTGCGCACGCGCGACGCCAACTTCGTGCAGCCGGCACGCCGCTACATGAAGGAAGTGGGTCGCGTGCTCGGGCCGCAGCAGATCACGCACGGCGGACCTATCCTGATGGTGCAGGTCGAGAACGAGTACGGCTTCTTCGGCGAAGACCTTGAATACATGCGCGAGATGAAACGCATGCTGCTCGACGCCGGCTTCGACGTGCCGCTGTTCCAATGCAATCCGACCAATGCGGTGGTCAAGTCGCACATCGACGGCTTGTTCAACGTGGTGAACTTCGGCAGCGATCCGGTGGCCGGCTTCAAGGTGCTGGACCAGGTGCAGCAAGGCCCGCGCATGTGCGGCGAATACTACTCCGGCTGGTTCGACACCTGGGGCGCGCCGCACCGCCGTGGCTCGGCCGCCGGCGCGGTGGCCGACATCCAGGCCATGCTGAAGATGAACGGCTCCTTCAGCCTGTACATGGCGCACGGCGGTACCAGCTTCGGCCTGTGGGGCGGCTGCGACCGTCCCTTCCGCCCGGACACCAGCAGCTATGACTACGACGCGCCGATCAGCGAAGCCGGATGGACCGGCGAAAAATTCCAGGCCTACCGCGACGGCATCAAGCCTTTTCTGGCCGCCGGCGAAACGCTGCCGCCGCCACCGCCGGCCAACCCGCTGATCGCCATCGCGCCGTTCGCGCTCAAGGATTCCTGCTCGGTGCAGGCGGCGCTGCCGGCCGACGCCATCAAGGCCGTCTCGCCGCTGCCGATCGAACAGTACGACATCAGCCGTGGCCTGCTGTCCTACCGCGTGACGCTGCCCGCCGGCCCGGCCGGCACGCTGGAAGCGGCCAAGGTGCGCGACCTGGCGTGGGTCAGCATCGACGGCAGGCAGGTCGGCACCATGGACACACGCCATCGTCGCTTCAGCATCGACCTGCCTGCGCGCAGCCAGCCGGCCACGTTGGAGATTCTGCTGTACACCATCGCGCGCGTGAACTTCGGCGTCGAAATCCACGACCGCAAAGGCCTGCATGGGCCGGTGCGGCTGAACGGCCAGCCGCTGGAGAACTGGGAAATCCGCGCCATCGATTTCGACGCCGACGCCGTGCTGCCGCCGCTGACGTGGAAGACCGGCCGTACCGCAGGCGCCGCGTTCTGGCGCGGCGCCTTCGACGCCGCGCAAACCGGCGACACCTTCCTCGACATGTCGGCCTGGGGCCAGGGCATCGTCTGGGTCAATGGCCGCTGCCTGGGGCGCTACTGGAGCATCGGGCCGACGCAGACCATGTACCTGCCCGGCCCGTGGATCCGGCAAGGCCGCAACGAAGTGGTGGTGCTGGACCTGACCGGCCCCCAGCTTGGCGGCGCGCGCATCTGCGGCCTGAAGGCGCCGATTCTAGACCGGCTACGTCCCGAGCGGGACCTGGCGCGCCCACCGAGCAAGGTGAAGCCGGCGCTGGACGGCGTCAAGCCGGCGCATGAAGGCGAATTCGCGCGCGGCGCCGCCGTGCAGGATGTGCTGTTTGCGCAGCCGGTAGCGGGCCGCCAGTTCTGCCTCGAATCGCTGGACGCCTGGGACGGCAAGCAGCATGCCGCCGTGGCCGAACTGGCGCTGCTGGGCAAGGACGGCAAGCCGCTCAACCAGTCCAACTGGACCATCGCCTACGTCAGCAGCGAGGAAGCCAGCAAGGAGGACGGCGGCGCCCTCAACGCCATCAACGGCCAGGCCACGGACCACTGGCACACCGCCTACAGCGGCAAGGCCGCCACCGCGCAGGCCAGCAAGCATCCGCACCGCATCATCATCGATCTGGGCAAGGAGGACTTGGTCGCCGGCCTGCGCTACACGCCGCGTCAGGGTGCGGAAGGTGTGACCGGCCGCATCAAGCGCTACCGCGCTTACGTCGGGCCCCAACTGGTGAAAGGTTAGGCCTCGCCCTTGCGCCCGGCCGCCACCTGACGGTATTGGCTGGGCGTGAGGCCGGTGGTGGCCTTGAACTGGCGCGTGAAGGCGGAGTGGTCGCCGTAGCCGCAGGCTTGCGCGATTTCGGCCACGCTGGCGGCGCCGTTAAGCATGCGCGAGGCGGCGTCCACGCGCGTCTGGATAATCATCTGGCGCGGCGTCAGGTGGAAGATACGCAGGAAGTAGCGCTCGATCTGCGCCACCGACATATTCGCGATGCGCGCCAGCTCCGGCAGCTGCAAGGGCTGGCCGTACTGCTCATGGATCACGTTCACCGCCGCCGCCACCTTGCGGTAGGCCGGATTCTTCTTGTCCGCCATCGCCAGGTCGCGCGAGATGCCGGTCAGGCCGATGATGCGGCCCTGCGCATCGCGCAGCGCGGTCTTGCGCGTCAGGCACCAGCCGGGATCGCGGTTGGGATACAGGTGCAGTTCCAGCTGGTCCTCGATGTCACTGTCGCCGGCCAGCACCGCCATGTCCTGCGCCATATAGGTCTGGCCGAAGGGATGGGCGAACACCTCGGCCGGCGTCTTGCCGATCAACGCGGACTTGTGCCGCTGGCCGCAACGCTGGGCCAGCGTCTGGTTGACCACCACATAGCGCCCTTGCCTATCCTTGACGAAGAACACCACATCCGGCAAGGCGTCGAACAGCCCTTCCGCAAAGAAGGGATCGGCAATGCTTGCGCCCACCGCCCGGCGCACGCTGTCATGGTTGAGGGTATCCTTGTGCATCGCCCCATTGTGCACCATTATGCAGATTTCGTCACCCATCGTGCGCAGGCGGTGCAAGACATACGCCGTGTCCTGACCTAAGATTTATGGCATGAAAACCATCTCCATCATCGACTCCCATACCGGCGGCGAACCCACCCGACTGGTGACCGCCGGCGGTCCCGAACTGGGCGCCGGCCCGCTCAACGAACGCGTCGCCCTGCTGCGCGCCGCGCATGACAACTTCCGCTCCGCCGTGGTGTGCGAGCCGCGCGGCTCGGACGTGCTGGTGGGCGCCCTGCTGTGCGAACCGCACGCGCCCGATTGCGTGGCAGGCGTGATCTTCTTCAACAACGTCGGCTACCTGGGCATGTGCGGCCACGGCACCATCGGCCTGGTGGCCTCGCTGGCCTTCATGGGCCGCATCGCGCCGGGCCGCCACCGCATCGACACGCCGGTGGGCGTGGTGGAAGCCGAACTGCATGCCGACGGCGGCGTCACGGTGGAAAATGTAGCCTCCTATCGCAGCCAGAAACAGGTCAGCGTCGAGGTGCCGGGCTATGGCCCGATCAGCGGCGACGTGGCCTACGGCGGCAACTGGTTCTTCCTGGTGTCCGGCCACGGGCTGGAACTGGGCGTGCACAACGTCGAACAACTGACCGCCTACAGCGTGGCCGTCGGCGATGCGCTGGCCGCCGCCGGCATCACCGGCGACAACGGCGCGCTGATCGACCACATCGAACTGTTTGCCGATTCTCGCACCGGCGCCGACAGCCAGAGCTTCGTGCTCTGCCCCGGCAAGGCCTACGACCGCTCGCCGTGCGGCACCGGCACCAGCGCCAAGCTGGCCTGCCTGGCCGCCGACGGCAAGCTGGCCGAAGGCGCGTTGTGGAAGCAGGAAAGCGTGATCGGCAGCGTGTTCGAGGCCTCCTACCGCCTGCGCGACGGCCAGCTGCTGCCGAGCATACGCGGCAAGGCCTGGGTCAATGCGCAGGCGCAGCTGATCCTCGATCCGAGCGATCCCTTCGTATGGGGCATACGGTGATCAATGCCGACGTGATCGTCATCGGCGCCGGCATCGTCGGCGCCGCGTGTGCGGACGCGCTCAGCGAGCGCGGGCTGCGCGTGGCCGTCATCGAGCAGGACATCCCCGGCGGCGGCGCCACGGCGGCCGGCATGGGCCACCTGGTGGTCATGGACGACAACGCGGCCGAACTGGCGCTGTCGGCCTACTCGCTGTCGTTGTGGAAGGACCTGGTGGGCGACCGCCCGCAGCGCCATGAATACAGCGGCTGCGGCACCATCTGGATCGCCGCCGATGAAGAGGAAATGCAGGCGGCCATGGAAAAGGCGCAGAACCTGGCCGGCCATGGCCTGCTGTGCGAGATGCTGACCCCGGCCGCGCTATACGCGCGCGAACCGCAGCTGCGCGCCGGCCTGGCCGGCGGCTTGCTGGTGCGCGGCGACGGCCTGGTCTACCCGCCCAAGACCACGCGCATCCTGCTTGACCGCGCCATGCGGCGCGGCGCCGTCACCCGGCGCGCCACCGTCACCGCCATCGAGGACAACTGCGTGATGCTGAACGACGGCAGCCGCCACCTGGCGCAGCACATCGTGCTGGCGGCTGGTGCGCGATCCAGCGCGCTGCTGCCCGCGCTGCCCATCGAACCAAAAAAAGGACACCTGGCCATCACCGACCGCTATCCGGGCTTTGTGAAGCACCAGTTGGTGGAGCTGGGCTACATCAAGAGCGCGCACGCCCCCAGCGGCGATTCGGTAGCCTTCAATTTGCAGCCCCGTCCTACCGGACAAATCCTGATCGGCTCCTCCCGCCAGTTCGACACGATCGACCCGGCGGTGGAGCCGGCCATGCTGCAACGGATGCTGCGCCACGCGGCCCGCTTCACACCGCGCCTGACGGAGTTGAACATCGTGCGCACCTGGACCGGCTTCCGCGCCGCCACGCCGGACGGTCTGCCGCTGATCGGCCCTTGCGACGCCAGGCGCGGCTTGTGGCTGGCCACCGGCCACGAAGGACTCGGCATCACCACCTCGCTGGCGACGGCGCAGCTGCTGGCCGCCCAGATCCAGAACGAAACCACGCGCATCCCGTTTGCGCCGTACTTGCCGGGGCGCTTCCATGACTGACCTGTCGATCACCCTACACATCGACGCCCGCAGCATCAGCGTCGAACCGGGCGTCACGGTGGCGGCGGCCATCGCACTGGCTGGCGGCGGCGTCACGCGGCTGTCGGTCCACGGCCATCCGCGCGCGCCCTTGTGCGGCATGGGCGTGTGCCAGGAATGCCGCGTCACCATCGACGGCCGCGCGCACCAGCTTTCGTGCCAGACCTTGTGCGCGAACGGCATGCACGTGCTCACCGCCAGCGAGGGGGCGGCATGAAGCGCTACGATATTCTGATCGTCGGCGCCGGCCCCGCAGGCCTGGCGGCGGCGCATGCGGCGGCAACACAAGGCGCCAGTGTCGGCATCATCGACGACAACCCGCTGGCCGGCGGCCAGATATGGCGCGGCGGCCCGGAGCTTCAAAGCGACGCGCGCGCACCGCAGTTGTGGCACGCCTTGCAAAGGACCGACAACGTCGAGTTCCTGCTGCAGACGCGCGTGATGTACGCGCCGCAGCCCAAGCAGCTGCTGGTGCAAACGCCATCGTCATCGGCCACGCTGAGCTACGAGAAACTGATCCTGGCAACCGGCGCGCGCGAACGGCTGCTGCCCTTCCCCGGCTGGACGCTGCCGGGCGTGACCGGTGCCGGCGGCCTGCAAGCCTTGGCAAAAGGCGGCTACCCGCTGCAAGGCAAGCGCGTGGTGGTGGCCGGCAGCGGCCCGCTGCTGCTGGCGGCCGCCGCCACGCTGCAAGCCAAGGGCGCGCAGATCGTCGCCATCATCGAGCAGGCCAATACGCCATCGCTGCTGCGCTTCGGCTTCGGCCTGCTGGCGACGCCGTCCAAGATTGCGCAGGCGCTGCGGCTGATGGCACAGCTGCGTGGCGTGCCCTATCTGCGCGACAGCTACGTGCATTCGGCGCGCGGCGACGGTACGCTGCAATCGGTGCAGGTACAGCGCGGCGCGGCGCGCGGCCAGGAAACGCTGCAATGCGATTTCCTCGCCTGCGGCTACGGCCTGCTGCCCAACGTGGAACTGGCGCAGGCGCTCGGCTGCGCCACCGCCACGCGCGATGCGCAAACGGTGGTGACGGTCGACGAATGGCAGCACACTACCGTGGACGGCATCTACTGCGCCGGCGAGGGCACGGGCGTGGGCGGCGTGGATCTGGCGCTGGCGGAAGGACACATCGCCGGGCTGGCGGCGAGCGGCCAGCACGCGCAGGCGAAGGCCTTGTTCGCGGCGCGCGCCAGCTGGCAGAAATTTGCCGGGCGGCTGGCGCGGGCGTTTGCGCTGCGCGCGGGACTGAGTGCGCTGGCGGGCGACGACACCATCGTCTGCCGCTGCGAGGACGTCTGCCACGGCGAGCTGCGCACGCACACCGGCTGGCGCAGCGCCAAGCTGCAAACGCGCTGCGGCATGGGACCATGCCAGGGCCGCATCTGCGGCGGCGCCACGGAAATCCTCTACGGCTGGC
The DNA here is from genome assembly GCA_041874725.1 of Duganella sp. BuS-21. Taxonomy (GTDB): domain Bacteria; phylum Pseudomonadota; class Gammaproteobacteria; order Burkholderiales; family Burkholderiaceae_D; genus Rugamonas. The sequence continues at coordinate 5,857,780 of CP097466.1, forward strand.
GGCCGGACACGGTCCGCATGCCGATATCGCCGACCCGCATCGCCAGCATCATCGACTAAAGGTCGGGAATGAGGTTTCGTCATTCCCGCGAATGCGGGAATCCATGAGGCGCATGCCCGCCTAGCTCAGCATGGATCCCGGCTTTCGCCGGGACGACATCGCTTGACTTAACGGCATGAGGAACTGACCCCGAGCTAGCGCTTGACGGTCGAGTTGCGCAGGATTAGTTGCGGCTCGATCATGGTGGTGGTCGGCGGTGATTTGCCGTCGATGGTGGCGATCAGTTTTTCCATCGCCACCGCGCCCATGCGCTCGCTCTGCAGGTCGACCGTGGTCAGCGGCGGCGAGGTGTACAGGCCGTATTGGATGTTGTCGAAGCCGGCCACCGAGATGTCTTCCGGCAGCTTGAAGCCGAGCGTCTGCGCCGCCTTCATGAAGCCCAGCGCCATCAGGTCGTTGTAGCAGATCAGCGCGTCCGGGTGCTCGGCGCCCAGCATGATCGCCGAGCTGACGCGCTCGCCCTCGGCCGAGGTCGGCGCGTTGGCTTCGTAGATGGTCAGCTCCTGCCCTTGCGCCGCCAGGCATTCGCGGATGCCGCCCAAGCGCTCCTCGTCCCGGCGCGAGCGCGGGAAGCCCAGGTAGGCGATGCGCTTGTGCCCCAGCGACACCAGGTGGCGCGTCAGCATGTAGGCGCCGCGATGGTCGTCGCTGATGACCCACGGGATTTCCAGCCGGTTCAGGCGGCCGAAGAATACCAGCGGCTTGCCCAGTTCCGTCATCCAGTCCATTTCCGCTTCCAGCATGCGCGAGAAGACGATCATGCCGTCCACCCGGCGGCTCAGCGCTTCCAGCAACGGCCGTTCGCGGCCCGGATTTTCTTCCGTGTCGACCAGCAGCAGCGTGTAGCCGTGCGCCAGCGCCACCCGGTTGGCGCCCTTGACAATGCTGGTGAAGTGGGGATTGCTGACGTCCAGCACCGACAGGCCGATGCTCTTGGTGCGGCCGGTGATCATGGACGCGGCCAGCGGGTTGGAACGGTAGCCCAGCTTGGCAATCACTTCCGTGATGGTCGCCTCGACGGCCGGCGAAAACCGCTGCGCGCCGTTGACGAACTTGGAGACGGTGGCAGTCGATACCCCGGCGGCGGCGGCCACGTCACGGATGGTTGCTACGGTTTTTTTCATTTTTAAGACTGTCGGAATGCATGGCGGCTGCTGCGCCGAAGCGACAATCTTAGCATGTCGGCATGACCAACTAGTCAGCCGTGAAGCGGAAGCTGGTGCGGGAACGGAACACCTGGCCCGGATACAGGGCCGTGGTGGGAAAGTTGGCGTGGTTGGGACTGTCCGGCAGGTGCTGGGTTTCGAAGGCGAAGGCGCCGTAGCGCTGGTAGGGCTTGCCCTCGACGCCGGTCTCCTTGCCGTCAAAGCCGTTGACCGTGTACAGCTGCGCCGACGGTTCGGTGGTGCCGACCTCCATGCGCAATCCGGGCGCCTTGACCAGCGCCACCGGCGCGTAGGCGTCGGCCGGTTTGGAGAACACGAAACTGTGGTCGTAGCCGCCCGGCACCGACGGCAACCGCGCATGCACGCTGGCGGCCTGACGGAAATCGAATGGCGTGCCCTGCACGTCGAGCATGACGCCGGTGGGAATGCGCACGGCGTCGGTGTCCAGATAGCGGTCGGCGGCGATCTGGAAGCTGTGCCCTTCCAGCGTGTTGGCGGCGGCGCCGGCCAGGTTGAAATAGGCGTGGTTGGTGAAGTTGTGCACGGTCGGCGCGGTGGTGGTGGCCTGGTACTCGATGCGGAATTCGTCGCTGTTGCGCATCAGGCGGTAGGTCACCGCGATGTCCATCGCGCCGGGGAATTTCTGGTCGCCGTCCGGGCTGTGCAGGCGATACACGGAACCGAGCGAATCGGCCTGGTTGAAATCCTCGCGCTTCCAGACGCGCTTGTCGTAGGGCTCGGGATCGCCGTGCATGGCCATGCCGCGATTGTTGGGCGTCAGCTGCACGGCCTTGCCGTCGAGCGTGTAGCGCGCCTGCGCGATGCGGCCCGCGTAGCGGCCGATGATGGCGCCGTAGCGCCCGCGCGTGCGTTCGAACGCCGCCAGGTCCGGCAACGCCAAAATGACGTTGCGGCCGGCCACTTCGGCCTGCACCAGCGTGGCGCCGTAGTCGATGTAGGCCAGCCGCATGCCGCGTTCATTTTCCAGCGTCACCTTCTGCACCGCCTGGCCGGCCTGGGTGATACCGTAGTCGGCCACACGGATGCCGCTGGCGGCCGTGGCGCAGGTGCAGGCCGCGCACAGCGCGGCGAAGAGGACGGTCTTGATCACAGGTCGGTAATTTCCTTGTGGCGCGGCACCAGGGTTTTCATCACGCCCCATGCTACCAGATAGGCCAGCGCGCAGATGCCGAACATGATCATGTAGCCGGTGTGGATGTCGTTGACCGTTTTGTAGTAGTCGAATACCCAGCCGCCGAGCTTGGTCAGCAGCACGCCGCCGAGGCCGCCGGCCATGCCGCCGATGCCGATCACCGACGCCACCGATTTCTGCGGGAACATGTCGGACACGGTGGTGAAAATATTCGCCGACCACGCCTGGTGCGCCGAGGCGCCGACGCCGATCAGCAGCACCGGTATCCAGTAGCTGATCGCGCCCAGCGGTTGCGCCAGCAGCACCACCAGCGGGAAGAAGGCGATCATCAGCATGGCTTTCATGCGGCCGTCATACGGCGCATAGCCGCGTGCCATGAAGTAGCTCGGGAACCAGCCGCCGCCGATCGAGCCGATCATGGTCATGCTGTACAGCACGGCCAGCGGCAGCACGATGGCCTCGCCCTTCATGTTGTACTGCGCCGCCAGGTAGGTAGGCAGCCAGAACAGGAAGAACCACCAGACGCCGTCGGTCATGAACTTGCCGAAGGCGAAGGCCCAGGTCTGGCGGTATTTCAGCAGCTGGAACCAGGATACTTTTTTGGCGGCGGCGATCGAGGCTTCCTCGGTGGTTTCAACCGGGACGACGGTATCGCTGCGGATGTAGGCCAGCTCGGCGGCCGACAAGCGCTTTTGCTGCTCGGGCTTGTCGTACAGCCACAGCCAGACGGCCATCCAGATAAAGCCCAGCATGCCGATCATGATGAAGGCGGCCTGCCAGCCCCAGATCGCGGCCAGCACCGGCACCGTGATCGGCGCCAGGATGGCGCCGACGTTGGCGCCGGAATTGAAGATGCCGGTGGCGAAGGAGCGTTCCTTCTTGGGGAAGTACTCGGCCGTGGCCTTGATGGCGGCCGGGAAGTTGCCGGCCTCGCCCACCGCCAGCACCGCGCGCGATAACATGAAGCCGACGATGGACGGCGCCGCCGCCACGCCGAACACGCCCAGCACGGCCACCGCCGCATGGCCCATCGGCACCGAACCGGCGTGCAGCAGCGCGCCCAGCGACCAGATGGTAATCGCCACCACGTAGGCGGCCTTGGTGCCGATCTTGTCGACCACGCGACCGGCGAACAGCATCGAGATCGCGTACACGAACTGGAAGGCAGCGGCGATGTTGGCGTAGTCGGTATTGCTCCAGCCGAATTCGGTGGACAAGGCGGGGGCCAGCAGACTCAGTACCTGACGGTCCAGGTAGTTGACGGTGGTGGCAAAAAACAACAGGGCGCAGATGGTCCAACGGTATTTACCGACGGATTGCGCCACCGCTTGCGCATTTACAGGCTCGCTCAGGTTCATGGCATCACTTATGTTTTGTTTATGGTGATGATCTCTCGGTCTCCACGAGATCAACTAGTCGTATGTCATCGTACAACTATAAAACGGGCTAAGCAAGCAGAATGATGGGCAAACTGCTTGCTGTTGTACGATGACTTTATTTAGTCTTTACCAAAAGCAATGCCACCAGGCTGATCAGGGCGGCGCCGGACAAGTAATAGCCGACGTATTCGAGGCCCAGGTTGGTCGCCAGCCAGGTGGCGGCATACGGCGCCAGCGAGGCGCCCAGGATGCCGGCCAGGTTGAAGGTGAGCGAGGCGCCGGTGTAGCGCACCTCGGCCGGGAACAGTTCGGACAAGATGGTGCCCAGCGGACCGTAGGTCAGGCCCATCAGGCCCAGGCCCAGCGACAGGAAGATGGTCACCTGCACCGCGTCGCCGGAACCGAACATCGGCTTCATGGTGAGGCCGAACACGGCGATGGCGGCCGAGACCCAGATCAGGGTCGAGCGGCGGCCCTTGCGGTCGGCCCAGATGGCCGAGAACGGAATCGTCAGCGCGAAGAACAGCACCGCGAACAGTTGCAGGATCAGGAAGTCCTTGCGCGTGAACTTCAGCGCGGTGGTGCCCCAGCTCAGCGCGAACACCGTCATCAGGTAGAACAGCACGAAGGTGGCCAGCGCGATCAGCGTGCCCAGCACCAGCACGCGGCGGTGCTCGCGCCAGACGGTGACCACCGGCACTTTGACGCGCTGGTTCTTGTCCAGCACCTTCTGGAAGTCCGGCGTTTCATGGATCTTTAAACGGATGTACAGGCCGACGATCACCAGCAGCGAGCTGGCCAGGAAAGGAATGCGCCAGCCGTAGCTGAAGAATTCGGCGTCGCTCAGCGTCTGGCTCAGCAGCAGGAAGATGCCGCCCGACAGGAAGAAGCCGATCGGCGCACCCAGCTGCGGGAACATGCCGTACCAGGCGCGCTTGCCCGGCGGCGCGTTCTCGGTGGCCAGCAGCACCGCGCCGCCCCACTCGCCGCCAAGGCCCAGGCCCTGGCCGAAGCGGCACAGCGCCAGCAGGGCCGGCGCCAGCGTGCCGATCGCGGCGTAGGTCGGCAGCATGCCGATCACCACGGTGGAAATACCCATGGTCAGCAGCGCCGCCACCAGCGTGGCCTTGCGGCCGATGCGGTCGCCGAAGTGGCCGAACACGGCCGAACCCACCGGGCGCGCGAAGAAGGCGATGGCAAAGGTGGCCAGCGATTGCAGGGTGGCGGCGGCGGGATCGCTGGCCGGGAAGAACAGCTTGGGGAACACCAGCACGGCGGCGGTGGCGTAGATGTAGAAGTCGAAGAACTCGATGGTGGTGCCGATCAGGCTGGCGAACAGCACGGTGGCCGGCGAGTTGGTCTTGGGCGATCCAGGGTGAAGCTGACTCATGCTTGACGCTCCTGCAAGGTGGTGTGCGGGCCATCATACACACGACATTGCAGGATTGCCAAGCATGGCTAGCGCTCGATCAGGGCAAATGCGGCCGATAGGTCGTCGGCGTTCAACGGCCGCACCAGCCGCGCCACTTCCTGGCCGTCGCGCAGGAAGATCAAGGTCGGCCATAGCTTGACGCGGAACGAACGCCCCAGCGGCCGGCCGGGGCCGTCCTCGACCTTGTAATGGGCGACGTCGGCGTGGCCGGCGTAGGCTTGCGCCAGCGGCTGCTGCGCGGCCATGCAGTGGCCGCACCAGTTGGCGCCGAATTCCAGCAGCACGCTGCCCGGCAGGGCGTCGATCTCGGCGCGCTGGGGCGCCTCGGGGGTGTAGCTTGTCTTCATTTCTTCACCTGTTGGCACGGGTCGTCGCGGGTTTGCGGCGCCACCGCCTGGATGCTGTCGTATTGGCTATCAAATCGGCCGCCCGGGCCGCGCTCGACAAAAGCGACGCTGCGCACCGTCAGCGCCGGCGTTCCCTGCCTGAGCCAATAGCCGACGCCGATATCGTTGCGCACATGGCCGTTGCCGGCGATCAGCACCACGTCCCTGGGCTGCTGGTCGCGGATGATCTTGGCCATCCAGATATCGCGCGCCACCTGGGCGTTGACCATGCCGCCGACCATCATCTCCGGCAGCATATTGCAATGGCCGCTGACGATTTCCTGCCGCTGCGCGCTGGTAACGGCGGCCGGCAGCGGCTGGTCGAGCCGGTAATCCTTGATGCTTTGCGGATCGAAGGTGGCGCTCACGCCATCGCGCACCACGCGCGAAGCGTCGGCGCGCGACAGGTTGCCCGCCACCAGCGGCAACTGGTGCGTCAGCGCCAGCTGGATCACAGGATAATACAACTGCCAATCCCAGCGCGCGCCGCCGGCCACGCGGATCACGCACTGCGCGTCCAGGCAGCCTTTTTGCGCCTTGCTCAGCACATCCTGCTGCTCGCGGTCGAACTGCTCCATCACGATGGCCGGCCGCCAGCCCGCCTCCACCCGCTCGCGCAGCAGGGCGTAACGCAGCTTGTGGCCCTCGGCATTGTCGTGCACTTCGCCCAGCAGCAGTACCTGCGGCTTGCCGGCCTCCAGCAAGCCGGCCGACGCCGCAGCCGGGCCACCGCCGCCCGTGGCGCAACCGGCGGCGAGAAGCGCCGCCGCGAGCGACAAAGTCAATCGAATTTTGCCTGTATATGTAGAAATCATCTGATGGGCGAGCGTGTGCATAGATTTAAATTGTTGAAGAGTGATAAATCATCTGCGCCACTGGCAAACTGCCGGCGGGTGTTGTTGCGACGCAAAATTTCGTTGTCACCAAAGAAAAAAAGATGGCAAATTGTCACTGGGCATGGTCTAATAGCAGAACGGTAGCCAGTCTCATAACAGTGCGCCGTGATTTTCCAGTTTATGTATTAAGCCGGCCTTAGCTTCCTGTACCAAGCACTATCAGGAGTGTTCATCGTGAAAGTTTTGTCCTTGATTTCGACAGCATTACTGGCTCTAAGCCTTTCGGGCGCCGTCCAGGCCGCACCTGCCGCGCCCGCCACCAATAACAATGTTGCACATGCAACAATTGTACTCGCACAATGCGAGGCCAACGACCCGACGCCGTGCGGCATCAGCAGTGCGCCTGCCAAAACCGGCGACGCCGAACAAAATGCTTTGGCGCCGACGGACCCGAAACAGCAAGCCCAAAACGAACCGGCTACGCCGGTGCCGGAACCACAAACCTTCATCATGCTGATGCTGGGTTTGGTTGTACTAGGATTCGCCTCGCGCCGTCGCCAGGCTTCGGAAAAATTCTCAGACTGAACGGACTGAAGGTTCGCCAGCCCAGCAAAAATTCCGCTGCAATGAACTGACCCCGTAAAGCTGGCGACCAGCTGTACGGGGTTTTTTTATAGCATGTAGTCGAAGTCGTAGTAGTGCTTGCCGCCCTCGATGCGGATATGCAAACCCCCACGCAAACCGGCTAGCTCATCCGTGCCGGAATCGGGCACCACCGCCACCGCCAGGCTAGGCGCGTTGCGCGTCATGATGCCGGTGTGGTGCAGCAGGAAGCTGCCGCTGCGGCCCTCCACCTGGCCGGTCACGCGCTCGACCGCCACATACACGCCCGAACCGAGCGCGCGATCCATATATGCCAGCATTTCGCCCTTGCCCTCGGCGGCCAGCGCGCCATGGTAATGCTTGTTCAGCGACATGCGGCCGATGCCGCTGTCGGCCGCCACGGCGGACATGGCTTCCGGCTGCATGACGACGGTAAATTCTCCGGTGATGATGGGCATGACGCTCTCCTTGGCTGTTTATGCGTGCAGGCGGCTCTCGGGCTGCAAGGCGTGCTCATCCACCGGGGTCACGCACGGCATGCGCAGCACAAAGCTGGCGCCCTGCCCCAGCATGCTGGAGACCGTGATGCTGCCGCCGAACTGCTTGGCGATCAGGTTGAACACGATGTTCAGGCCGAGGCCGGTGCCGCCCTGGCCGCGCCGGGTGGTGACGAAAGGATCGAATACCTTGTCGAGCATGTCGGGCGGGATGCCCTTGCCGTTGTCGGTCACCTGCATTTCGATCCAGTCGCCCTGCTGCGCCACGCCGATCACGATGCGGCCCTCATCGTCCGGCCCGAAGGCGTGCTCGACGCAGTTGAGGGTGAGGTTGGTGATGACCTGCGCCAGCGCGCCGGGATAGCTGTCGAGCATGACGTCCGGCGGGCAGGCGATGCTGACCGTGATGCGGGTCTTCTTCAGCTTGGGTTGCAGGCTGGACACCACTTCGTTGATGTAGTCGCGCAGCTCGAAGCGGCGGCGCGCCTCGCTCACCTGGTCGACCGCGATCTGCTTGAAGCTGTGGATCAGGTGCGCGGCGCGGTAGGCGTTGTTCATGATCAGGCGCGTGCTTTCGGCGGCCGTCTCCAGGTAGCGCATGATGTCGGAGCGCTTGATGTTGCCGCCCTCGACCGAGGCCTGCACCTTCTCGGTGGCCTCCATCAGCACCGAGGCGCTGGTGAGCGCGATGCCGACCGGCGTGTTGATCTCATGGGCGACGCCGGCCACCAGCCCGCCCAGCGAAGCCAGGCGCTCGGCCTGCAGCAGCGATTCCTGGGTGCGGCGCAGATCGTCCATGGCCTTGGCGGTGGCCTGGGCCGACTTGCGCGCCTCGTCCTCGGCCTCGCGGATGCGCTGGATGTTGGACTTGACCTTGCGCTGAATGGCGTTGAAGCCGCGGATCACCTCGCCCAGCTCGTCATGCCGGCTGTCGGGCAACTCCTCCACCTCGTCGCTGCCGCGCGTGGCCAGGTCGAACAGGCCGTCGCGCAGGCGCTTGAGCGGATCGAACACGATGCGCAGCGACAGCGCCAGCGCCGCCACCAGGATCGAATCGAGCAGCAGCACCTCGATCACCTTGCGCCGCACTTCGGCCGCCAGCGTGGCGTCGATCTGGGCGCGGCTGAAGTTGACCACCACGCGGCCGACGATCACCGGCTTGAGCGAAGCGCCGGCGGCGCCGGAATCGCGGTAGGCCAGGTCCGCCACCACCGGCGTGCCACCGACGGCGGCGTCGTTTTCAATCGAGGTGATGGTGCCGTTGTCGTTGCGCAGCTTGCCGGAGAACAGGCCGACCGAGGTGTCGTAGACGCGGATCGAGACCAGCTCCGGCGGCATCATTTCGGCTGCCACGATGTTGTCGACCTTGGCCTTGTCGAGGTCCCACAAGGCGGACGGCAGGCTGGTTTGCAGGCGCGTCAGCACGCCCTGGCGCAGGCGCTGGCTGCTGACCTCCAGTTCATGGCCCAGGCTGTATTGGGCATAGGTGCCTGAGATGCCCAGCACCAGCGTCACAATGACCACAAAAAGCAGCGTCAAGCGGCCTTGAATACCAAACATCTATCGCTCCCCCGACAACATGGATTTGACGGCAACATCCCAATGTACGGTATGGGCTGCATCTTGGCAAGACAATGGTAAGATCGCAAAATATAGATCAAGAGGCAACCGGGAGGCGGGATGACGGGCAATTATCATCAACTGACATTGGCCGAGGTGCGGCCGGGCATGGTGCTGTCGGACGTGCTGCTCGACGTCCAGGGCAATGTGCTGCTGCCGCAGGGCACGGTGCTGAGCGACGCCATGCTGGCCCTGATGCCGCGCCACGGCATCGCCGTGCTGCCCATCGTCAAGGAGGAAGTGACGCCGGAAGTGGTGGCGGCCACGCTGCAGCGCCATGAAGCGCGCATTGCGCAGCTGTTCCGCAAGAACGACCCCGACAGCGGCAGCGACTGGGCCACCGCCACCCTGCGCCGCTTCGTCACTGATTTTCGCCTGGGTGTAGAGGAGACGCCGGAACATGAGTAATCACGCGACCCTGAGCTACGACGACGTGGTGCGCACGCTGGACGACCTGCCCTCGCTGCCGGCGGTGGTGATGGAGCTGCTCAACAGCATCGACCAGGACGACATCGACATCTCGGTGCTGGCCAAAAAAGTTTCCTACGATCAGGCGCTGACGGCCAAGACCCTGCGCCTGGCCAACTCGTCGCTGTACGGCCTGCAGGTCAAGGTGACGACCATCCAGCAAGCCATCACTTACCTGGGATTCCAGACCACGCGCAACCTGATCACGGCGGCGGCGGTGACCGGCTGCTTCGTCGAGGGCCACTGCCCCGGCTTCGACCACAAGGCGTTCTGGCGCCACTCGATCGCCACGGCGGCGTGCGCCAAGGTGCTGGCGCGGCAAATGCGTTTCAACCAGGATTATGCGTTCACGGCCGGGCTGCTGCACGACATCGGCCGGCTGGTGCTGGTGTCCTGCTTCCCGGAGCAATATGCCGCAACGGTGGCCTACCGCGCGCAGCACGACTGCTACCTGCTGGAGGCCGAGCGGGCGGTACTGGGGGTCGACCACGTGGCGGCCGGACTGGCGCTGGCGGAACACTGGAATTTTTCTGACACGATGCGTCTGGCCATCGGCGGCCACCACGACCCGGAGGCGCCGGGCGCAGGCTTCCTGGCGGCCATCATCCATGTGGCCGACGCTATCGTGCACGCGCTCGATCTGGCGCAGGTGCAGGACGATCTGGTCCCGCCCGTCTCTACCGTGGCCTGGACTGCGCTGGGCCTCGATGAGGAAATCTATCTGCAGTTGTTCCGCGAAACGGAGTTGCAGTACGAAGAAATTTCTATGGTGCTGCTCAGCTAATTCGACCTTGCAGCGACGCTGCAAAGGCTGCCTGCCGGACCGGGCTCACGCACGATGCGGCAGGCCTGCGCGCTGGGCGCGCATCAATGGTGTGCCGCGTTTCCGGCCTGGGCCTTGTCGTTGGCTGCACGGTCTTCCGGCTTCGGGCGGCCCTGGGCGTCGGACAGGCGGTACTTGGTGCGGCGGTCGCCCATCAGGTCGCGCAGATCGCGGATGCTCATGCCGGTCACTTCGTGCATGCGGATCAGCAGCGAGGCGCCGACCGGCAGGCGGTGGTGGCGGATCTTGCTGATGACGGGCGGCGCGACTTCCAGCAGGCGCGACAGCGCGGCGTCGTTCTTCAGTTGCATCTTGCCCAGCAGAATATCGAGCAGATGGTTGGGGTTATAACTTTCCTGGGATGCGAGTGCATGGTGTGCCATGATTTTCCTCATTGGTTTAGGGGTGAACAGATAGTGCTGGTTTGAACTTAAGCAAAACTTAGAATACCGGATTGCCATTCGTGCAAGATACCAGCGCGCACCGCGCTAAGATTGTTCGACATCAATCAGTGGCTAGAAACCTTAGCAACAATGCTATTTCATCACATGGGACCAGAGGGTGTCGCACGCAAGGACCTGTAGGAAACTGTTACACAAAGAAATTCAGGGTCAGCTCTGTCATTTGGACATTTCGCGCGCGAAATGTCCAAATGACAGAGCTGACCCTGAATTTCAGGCGGTGGTGTCGATATTGCGGCCGAGCGTCTTTTCGTTGTCGCGGCGCTGGGTGTCGGTTTTCTGGTCGGCTTGCTGGGCGGCACGACGGTCGGCGGCGGCCGCTTCGTCGTTGGCGCGGGCCTGGTTGCGGGCGGTTTCGTTGTTCTGCTCGACGCGCCGGCGGTTCGCGGCCTGGTCCTTCTCGGCGCGGTTGTCCTGCTGGGCGCGACGTGTCTCCGTGGTCTGCTCGCTGCGCTGCTCGACACGGTTGGCGCGCGTTTCGCGCAGATTCAGTTGCACCGGGTCGGGGCGCGGTGCGTTGGTGACGTTGATTGCCATGGCTCTACTGTAGAGCAAAGACAGCCGAAATCAAGCCCCAACGCCGCTGCCGCGGTAAATTGCGATAAACTGTCGCCTGTGCCGTCCAGGCGGCCTTCTCTCCTAAAAGCCTCCATTGAAAACCAAAATTCCAGTCCAGCCGCACTACTTCGTCCCCGAGCCGCTCGATAACGCGCGCCTGGCCCATCTGTGCGGCCCGCTCGACGAAAACCTGCGCCAGATTTCCGCCGCGCTGGACGTGACGATTTTCCGCCGCGGCGAGAAGTTCATCGTCAGCGGCCACAACGCCGAACGCGCGGTCGAGATCCTCGACCATTTCTACGCCATCGCCAACAAGATCGTGCCGATCGAAGAGGTGCAACTGGCGTTGGTCGAGCAACGCGCCAGCATGCACGCCGGCCTGGCCCTGCCCGAGGTGGACGCGGAGTCGGACGACGGCGCACCGGCACGCCTGACCACGGCCAAGCCGCGCAAGGTGGAAGTGGTGCCGAGCACCGACATCGACATCGCCAGCCCGGTGCTGAAAACCCGCCGCGCCGACCTGCGCGGCCGCACGCCGCACCAGATCCGCTACCTGCGCAACATCCTGGAACACGACATCAGCTTCGGCGTCGGCCCGGCCGGCACCGGCAAGACCTACCTGGCCGTGGCCTGCGCGGTCGACGCCCTCGAACGCGACGCCGTCAAGCGCATCATCCTGACCCGCCCTGCGGTGGAAGCGGGCGAGCGCCTGGGCTTCCTGCCGGGCGACCTGTCGCAAAAGGTCGATCCCTACCTGCGTCCGCTGTACGACGCTTTGTACGACCTGCTCGGCTTCGACCGCACGCAAAAAATGTTCGAGAAACAGGTGATCGAGATCGCTCCGCTGGCCTATATGCGCGGCCGCACGCTGAACCACGCCTTCGTGATCCTGGATGAAGCGCAGAACACCACGGTCGAACAGATGAAGATGTTCCTGACCCGCATCGGCTTCGGCAGCAAGGCCGTGATCACCGGCGACGTCACCCAGGTCGACCTGCACAAGAGCCAGAAGAGCGGCCTGGTGGACGCAATCCAGGTGCTGAAGGAGGTGCGCGGCATCGCCTTCAGCCACTTCAACAGCGAAGACGTGGTGCGCCACCCGCTGGTGGCGCGCATCGTCGACGCCTACGAAACCGCCCACAACCACGAAGCGGAAATCGCCCCGCTCCTCAAAGCCACTGCCCTGAAAAATGTCCGCAAAAAATAAACTGTCGCTGTCGGTGCAATACGCCGACCCGCGCCTGCAGGAAAGCATCACCCGTCCAAAAATCCGCAAGTGGATCCAGGCCGCCTTGTTCGCGCCGGCCGAGCTGACCATCCGCTTTGTCGCCGCCGAAGAAGGCCAGGCCCTGAACCGCGAATACCGGGGCAAGGACTACGCCACCAACGTGCTGACCTTCGCCTATAACGAAGGCGAAGCAGAACTGCCGGACGACGCCCCGACCCAGGCCGACATCATCCTCTGCACCGATGTGCTGGAGCAGGAAGCGGCCGAACAAAAGAAAACGGTGGAAGAGCACACCGCCCACCTGATCGTCCACGGCGTGCTGCACGCCCAGGGCTACGACCACATGGACGACGAGGAAGCCGCCGAAATGGAAGGCATCGAAACCGAGATCCTGGCTACTCTCGGGTACGCCGATCCTTACGCGGAATGAGATAGAATAGGGCTGTCTTTTTGACAAAAGCGGCCTTGACCTGGCATTTGGTGTATCCTATACCCCTTCAAAACAACGGCTCACGCCTCCTATGCAAGAGCACTCTAGTAGCGTCAAGACTGACGCTAAACCCCACCGGTCACTGTTTGAACGCCTGACCGCCCTGATCTCCCCAGAGCCCGAGAACCGCTCGGAGCTGCTCGAAGTTCTGCACGACGCCCACGAACGCAACCTGATCGACGCCGACGCCTTGTCGATGATCGAAGGCGTGTTCCAGGTGTCCGACCTGTCTGCCCGCGACATCATGATCCCGCGCTCGCAGATGGACGTCATCGACATCTCCAAGCCGATCGAGGAATGGTTGCCGCTGGTGCTGGAAACGGCCCACTCGCGCTTCCCCGCCATCGAGGGCGAACGCGACAAGGTGATCGGCATCCTGCTGGCCAAGGACCTGCTGCGCTACTACGCCGAAGAATCCTTCGACGTGCGCGACATGCTGCGTCCCGCCATCTTCATTCCCGAATCCAAGCGCCTGAACGTGCTGCTGCGCGATTTCCGCGCCAACCACAATCACATGGCCATCGTGGTCGATGAATACAGCGGCGTCGCCGGCCTGATCACCATCGAAGACGTGCTGGAACAGATTGTCGGCGATATCGAGGACGAGTACGATTTCGATGAAGAGGAAGACAACATCCTCTCCATCCGCGAAGGACAGCACGGCCCGCGCTGGCGCATCAAGGCCCTGACCGAAATCGACCAGTTCAACGAGGAACTCGACACCGGCCTGCCGGAAGACGAAGCCGACACCATCGGCGGCCTGGTCTCCAAGCACCTGGGCCGCATGGCCCACAAGGGCGACGTGTTCGACTTCCAGGGCCTGCGCTTCGAAGTGCTGCGTGCCGACGCCCGCCAGATCCACGTGCTGACGGTGGAAAAACTGCCGCCCAAACCCGACCTCGGCGACGACGCATAATGCGCTTTCGCCGCGCTAATCCCAACCATCCCCCCAAGCCGCAACGCTCGACCCGAGGACGCATGCTGATCACCGGCCTGGCCGGTGCGTTGTGCGTGTTCGCCTTTGCGCCGTTCGGCTGGTGGCCGCTGGAGATCCTCGGCCTCGCCACGCTGTTCTACCAGGTGCTGCGCAGCACCAGCGTCAAGTCCGCCGCGCTGATCGGCTGGGCCTTCGTGGCCGGCTGGACCGCCGCCGGCATCCACTGGCTCTACGTTTCAATGCATACCTACGGCGGCATGCCGGCGCCGCTGGCGGTGGCCGCCGTACTGCTGCTGGGCGCCGCCATGGGCGTCTACGGCGCGCTGGCCATGGGCGGCGCCTGGTGGCTGCGCAAGCGCTGGACGCTGCCGCTGCCGGCCGCCAACCTGCTGCTGTTCCCGGCCGTGTGGGCGCTGTTCGAATGGGTGCGCGGCTGGCTGTTCACGGGTTTCCCGTGGCTGTCGTCCGGTTACGCCCACAACAATAGCCCGCTGGCCGGCTTCGCGCCCATCATCGGCGTGTACGGCCTGGGCTGGCTGGCGGCCGTTATCGCCGGCGCCCTGCTCCTGCTGCTGCACCGTACGCGCCTGCGCGCGGCCGCGCTGGCGGTGGGCCTCTGCGTGGCCGGCATCGGCCTGAGCTTCCTGCAATGGACCTACCCGGAAGGCAAGCCGATCACGGTGCGCCTGCTGCAGGGGAACATCCCGCAGGATGAAAAATTCAACGGCGCCAAGGTGCTGACCACCATGAAGCTGTACCAGGACGCGATTACCGCCGCCCCGGCCGACCTGATCGCCACCCCGGAAACCGCCATCATCACCCTGCCGCAGCAGCTGCCGCCGGACTACCTGCCCGGCATCGCCCAGTTCCTGAACCAGACCAACAGCAACCTGATCCTCGGCATCTTCACCGCCGACAGCCAGACCGCCTACTTCAACAGCGTGATCGGCATCCCGGCCAAGGGCGGCAGCTACTACCGCTACGACAAGCACCACCTGGTGCCCTACGGCGAATTCATTCCCTACGGCTTCCGCTGGTTCGTCAACCTGATGTCGATCCCGCTGGGCGACATGACCAGCGGCCGCGACCTCCAGCCGGCATTCCCGGTCAAGGACCAGCGCGTGCTGCCGAACATCTGCTATGAAGATTTGTTCGGCGAGGAAATCGCCGCCCAGCTGAACCATCCGGCGCTGGACCAGAAACCGGCCACCATGCTGCTCAACACCTCCAACCTGGCCTGGTTTGGCGACACCATCGCCATTCCGCAGCATTTGCAGATCTCGCAGATGCGCACGCTGGAAACCGGCCGTCCCATGCTGCGGGCGACCAATACCGGCGCCACCGCCATCATCAATGGCGACGGCAAAGTGGTGCAGCAGCTGCCGGTGAACACCTTCGGCACGCTGGCCGCCAGCGTGCAAGGCATGGCCGGCAGCACCCCGTTTATCATCTGGGGCAACAAGCTGTTCCTCGCTTTGACCGCCCTGTCTTTGGCAGGGGCTTGGTTTTGGTCAGCCCGGCGCTCAAAAAATCAGCCAAAAGCCGCTTAACCCGCTAAAATTGCCCCTTTAGCGCAACTGCAACCGCATGCCCGCCGGCCTCAGGCCCGGGCGTGCCACCGACGATCAAAAGATGCTGACATTTCAACAAATTATCCTGACCTTGCAAACCTACTGGGACAAGCAAGGCTGCGCCCTGCTCCAGCCCTACGACATGGAAGTCGGCGCCGGCACCTTCCACACGGGTACCTTCCTGCGCGCGATCGGCCCCGAGCCTTGGCGCGCGGCCTACGTGCAGCCGTCGCGCCGCCCGAAAGACGGCCGTTACGGCGAGAATCCGAATCGCGGCCAGCACTACTACCAATACCAGGTGGTGATGAAGCCGGCGCCGGAAAACATCCTCGACCTGTATCTGGGTTCGCTGGAAGCGCTGGGCCTGGACCTGAAGCAGAACGACGTCCGCTTCGTGGAAGACGACTGGGAATCGCCGACGCTGGGCGCCTGGGGCCTGGGTTGGGAAGTCTGGCTGAACGGCATGGAGGTGACGCAGTTCACCTACTTCCAGCAAGTCGGCGGCCTCGATTGCAAACCGGTGCTGGGTGAAATCACCTACGGCGTCGAGCGTCTGGCGATGTATCTGCAGGGCGTGGAAAACATGTACGACCTGGTGTGGACTACCTGGGAAGAGAATGGTGCGGCCGGCGAACCGGTCACCAAAACGCTGAAGTACGGCGACGTCTTCCACCAGAATGAAGTCGAACAGTCGGCCTACAACTTCGAGCACTCGAACACCGAGCTGCTGTTCTCGCAGTTCAACAACCACGAATCTGAGGCCAAGCGTCTGATCGAAGCGCAGCTGACGCTGCCGGCCTACGAGCAGATCATGAAGGCTTCGCACAGCTTCAACCTGCTGGACGCGCGCGGCGCCATCTCCGTGACCGAACGCGCCGCCTACATCGGCCGTGTGCGCGCCTTGTCGCGCCTGGTCGCACAGGCTTACTACGATTCGCGTGAACGCCTCGGCTTCCCTATGGCTCCGGCTGTCGAACAAACTGTATAAATAATATGACTCAAACTCTGCTCATCGAACTGCTGACCGAAGAACTGCCGCCGAAGGCGCTCGCCAAACTGGGCAAGGCTTTCGCGGACGGCATCGTCAACGGCCTGAAATCGCGCGATTTCCTGGAGGCCGACAGCGTCGCCACCGCCTACGCCACGCCACGCCGCCTGGCCGTTTCCATCACCAAAGTGCGCGCCGTCTCGCCGGACAAATCGATCCGCGAAAAAGTGCTGCCGGTGACCGTGGCGCTGGACGCCGCCGGCAACGGCACGCCGCCGCTGGCCAAAAAACTTGCCGCGCTGGGCTTCCCCAACCTGACCGTGGCCGATCTGGAACGCGCGCAGGACGGCAAAGCCGAAAGCTTCTTCTACACCTACACCGCAGCCGGCAGCGCGCTGCAAGCGGGCCTGCAAGCCGCGCTGGAAGACTCGGTGGCCAAACTGCCGATTCCTAAAGTGATGAGCTACCAGCGTCCGGACGGCGCCACGGTGCAATTCGTGCGCCCGGCCCACGCGCTGATCGCCCTGCATGGCGACGCCGTGCTGCCACTGACCCTGCTGGGCCTGACCGCCTCCAACATCACCGAAGGCCACCGCTTCCTGACCGCGCCCGGTCAGCGCGCCGTCACCATCGCCAACGCCGACGCCTACGCCGCCACGCTGAAAGTCGACGGCAAAGTCCTGGCTTCGGTCGAAGACCGCAAGGAACAGATCCGCGCCGAACTGTTGGCCAAGGCCGGCGCCGATCTGGTGCTGATGCCGGAAGCGCTGCTGGACGAAGTCTCCGCGCTGGTCGAATGGCCGGTGGTCTACGAGTGCAACTTCGAGGAAGAGTTCCTGGCAGTGCCGCAGGAATGCCTGATCCTCACCATGCAGACCAACCAGAAATACTTCGCGCTGACGGACACCAACGGCAAGCTGCGCTCGCGCTTCCTGATCGTCTCCAACATCGCCACCGACACGCCGGCCGCCATCATCGGCGGCAACGAGCGCGTGGTGCGCCCGCGCCTGTCCGACGCCAAGTTCTTCTTCGAGCAAGACAAGAAGAAGACCCTGGAATCGCGCCTGCCGCTGCTGAAGAACGTCGTGTACCACAACAAGCTGGGCACCCAGGCCGAACGCAGCGACCGCGTGACCGCACTGGCCGGCGCCATCGCCGCCAAGCTGGGCGCCGACGTGGCCTTGGCCGAACGCGCGGCGCGCCTGTCGAAGGCAGACCTGCTGACCGACATGGTGGGCGAGTTCCCCGAGCTGCAAGGCATCATGGGCACCTATTACGCCCGCAACGACGGCGAGCAGGAAGACGTGGCGCTGGCCGCCTCCGAACACTATCAGCCGCGCTTTGCCGGCGACACCCTGCCGTCCACCGTCACCGGCACCGCCGTGGCGCTGGCCGACAAGCTGGAAACCCTGGTCGGCATCTGGGCCATCGGCCTGGCGCCGACCGGCGACAAAGATCCGTTCGCGCTGCGTCGTCACGCGCTGGGCGTGCTGCGCATGCTGATAGAAAAGCGTTTATCGCTGTCGATCAGCGGCCTGCTGGCCGACGCCGCGAAGCAGTTCACCACCGTGGCCGGCTTCAAGGACCCGACCGCCGACGTGGCGACCTTCATGTTCGACCGCCTGCGCGGCATCCTGCGCGAGCGCGGCTTCTCGGTCAACGAGATCGAAGCAGTCGTGGCGCAGAACCCGGATCGCCTGGACGACATCGTGCAACGCCTGGAAGCCGTGCAAGCCTTCGCCGCGCTGCCGGAATCGGCTTCGCTGGCCGCCGCCAACAAACGCATCACCAACATCCTGAAGAAGAACGAAGAAGCGCTGGCCGCCGTTGGCGAAGCCGGTGTCAATGTCTCGCTGCTGCAGGACGCCGCCGAAATCAACCTGAACGCCGCCGTGGTCCGCGTGCTGCCGGAAATCGACGCCGCCTTCAACCAGGGCGACTTCGCCGGCACGCTGAAAACGCTGGCCCAGCTGAAGGAGGAAGTCGACGCCTTCTTCAACGACGTGATGGTGATGGCGGAAGATGTCGCCCTGCGCAACAACCGTCTGGCGCTGCTGTCGTCCCTGCACGGGATGATGAACCGCGTCGCCGACATCTCCAAGCTGGCGGCTTAAATGGGTGCGCAGTCGATGAAGTTGGTGATTCTGGATCGTGACGGCGTTATCAATCACGATTCGCCGGACTTCATCAAATCGCCGGCGGAATGGATCCCCATCCCCGGCTCGATGGAAGCGATCGCGCGCCTGAACCAGGCCGGCTACCGGGTGGTGGTGGCGTCGAACCAGTCGGGCATCGCCCGCGAGTTTTTCGACATGAGTATCCTCAACGCCATCCACCAGAAGATGCACAACCTGGCGCAGCAAGTGGGCGCGGACATCGACGCGGTGTTTTTCTGCCCGCATGCGGCGGCCGACAACTGCGACTGCCGCAAGCCCAAGCCGGGCATGTTCACGGAAATCTCGCAGCGCTATAAAATCAGCCTGAAAGGCGTGCCGGTGGTCGGCGATTCGCTGCGCGATCTGCAGGCCGGCTATGTCAGCGGCTGCGTGCCGTATCTGGTGTTAACCGGCAAGGGTGAAAAGACCCAGGTCACCGGCGGTCTGCCGCCGGGCACCATGGTGTTCCCGGATCTGGCGGCGATGGTTACCCATCTGCTTAAAGCCGCCAATCCGCCGGCGCTGCACATCGTCAGCTAACAGTTTTTGGAGTCTGCATTGGGTCATCCCGTTTTATTCCTGCGTTCCCTCATCTTCACCATCGTGATGGTGGTATCGACCGTTCTCTGGTCCCTGGTCTGCTTCCTGGTGGCGCCGCTGCCGTATGCACAGCGCTTCTTCGTCACTTCGCGCTGGAATGTGTTCATCATCTGGTGCCTGAAGATCATCTGCGGCATCCGCTACGAAGTGCGCGGCCGCGAAAACCTGCCGGACGCCGACGCCATCGTGCTGTCCAAGCACCAGTCGGCGTGGGAAACCATCTTCCTGCTGCCGAACATGCCGCGTCCATTGGTGTTCGTGTTCAAGAAGGAGATTTTGTATATTCCCTTCTTCGGCTGGGCCATGGCGCTGCTGCGCATGATTCCGATCGACCGCAAGCAGGGCAAGAACGCCTTCAAGGAAGTGGTCCGTCACGGCAAGCGCCGCCTGGCGCAGGGTCTATGGATTATCATGTTCCCGGAAGGGACGCGCATTCCGGTGGGCCAGGCCGGCAAGTACAAAAGCGGCGGCACGCGCCTGGCGATTGAAACCGGCGCGCTGGTGGTGCCGATTGCCCACAACTCCGGTGAGTGCTGGCCAAAAAATTCTTTCATCAAGCGGCCCGGCCTTGTTACAGTATCGATAGGCAAGCCAATTTCGCCCGAAGGCCAGACGCCGGACGGCATGATGCAACAGGTGGAAAATTGGATAGAATCAGAAATGCGCGTCATTTCGCCCCACGCTTACAACGCTGGTTAGACGACCTGGCGACGCTGGTCAAGCCGGCGTCACCCGATCCGAATCAGCCGGACCTGTTTGGACGGGAGGCCCCGCCGCCTCCCAAGCCGGTGTACACATCGCCGGTATGGTCGGTTCCGCCAACGCCTGCTTCATCGCATAAACCACCTCCTGTTTCACCCTATGTCGCGCCGCCCGCAACGGCGGTGCCGGTCAAGACCCGGCCGCTGGTCGCGCCGCCATCGGAGCTGCCGCCGCGCCGTCAATTGATGGTCGGCGAATTCATCCTGGAATACGAACTGCGTCGCTCGACGCGGCGTTCGATCGGCTTCATGATCGACGACGACGGCCTGCGCGTGACGGCGCCCAAGCGCATCAGCATCGCCGAAATCGACGAAGCGATCCGCACCAAGCAGCACTGGATCCTGAGCAAACTGAAAGAGCGGCGCGAGCGGCGCGCGGCGCGGCTGGAAAAGCCGCCGGTGGAATGGGTAGACGGCGCGCAGCTGCCGTACATGGGCGCCGACATCACCCTGCGCCTGCTGGTGGGCGGACGCAATCGCAGCATCTACAACCCCAACACGCGCGAGCTGTGGGTCACCCTGGTGCCGGGCGCCAGCGAAGACCTGCTGAAGAACCGCGTGTTGACCTGGTACCAGCAGCAGGCCAAGACCTTGTTCGAAGAGCGCCTGGATTTATATGCCGGCCGGCTGGGCGTGCAATACCATTCGTTCGGCCTGTCCTCGGCCGGCACGCGCTGGGGCTCGTGCACGGCCGACCGCAAGATCCGCCTGAACTGGAAGCTGATCCACTTCTCGCTGCCGCTGATCGACTACGTGGTGGCGCACGAACTGTCGCACATCCTGGAAATGAACCACAGCCAGCAATTCTGGGACACCGTCGGCCTGATCTACCCCGAATACGACGAAGCCAAAAACCTGCTCCGCAAGCGCTCGCAGGAGCTGCCGGTGCTGTTCCCTTGACAGCCTGAATCGGCAACAATTATTGGAGAGATTTCTCGAGAACAACAAATGTTAAAATGGTTTTTTAAAAAATAATTTTTTACTGAACCATCATGCGTTTGAGCACTTCACTTAGCTTACCTTACCTCGCCGTCGCTGCCGGCAGTCTCGTCCTGGCCGCCTGCGGTGGCGGCGGTTCCAACACTCCCGGCGTCCAGACGCCGACACCCACCACGCCGACCCCGCCGCCGGTTGTGCCGCCGCCGGTTGTCGCGGCGCCTTACACCATCAGCCCAGCCACGCTGACGATGAAATATGTGGCCGGCTACCCCGTCACCTTCTTTGCCAAGGCTACTCAGACCACGCCCTTCGTTGGCGTGGTCTACATCAAGATGGTTGCCGACCAAAATGTGATTGACTCGGTCGAGATCAAAACCAACGCGGATGGCAGCATCAACGCCAGCCTCAATACGTCGGGAACCGTCGCTGCGGGTCACTACGCGGGCAACCTGACGATCAACGTCTGCAAGGATGTGAACTGCACCGCGCAGCTTGAGGGCGCGCCGTTCAAGGTGCCTTATGTGATCGACGTTGCTTCGCCGGCGGGCAGCCTGACCACCGCTAACCTCAGCAGCCTGGTGCCGCTGGCGGGGGCCGGCGACTGGAGCGGCTACCAGGCCAACGCCGCGCATACCGGTCTGGTACCGGTCACGCTCAACCCTTCGACATTCAAGTTACGCTGGACTTATGAAACGCCTGCCGCCAACGGTTCCCTGGGGTCGATTTCGGACATTAGCACCGGTAACGGCCACGTGTATTTTGGGACCGGCACTTATTGGAACAACAACACGGCAGGACACCAGCTGCTTGCACTGAAAGAGCAGGACGGCTCCCAAGCCTGGAATCATGACTTCGGCAACCTGCGCTATGCGAGCACCAACCCACCCACCTACGCCAATGGCAAGGTGTACCTGTCGGCCGGATCGCAAGAGTCCACCGCGATGTTTGGCTTCGATGCTGCCAGCGGCGCTCAACTGTTCAGCACACCGACTGCGGCGCAATGGCCGACCTATCTGGCGCCGGTCGTGTACGGCGGCGGTTTGTATTCGAATGGCGGCCGCTATGGTGGCATGTATGCGTTTGACGCCATCACCGGTGTGGAGAAATGGTTCGCCTCGCTGACGCAGGTCGATGGCTGGGCACCCGCAGTCGATGCCAACAACACCTATATCTACCTGAACGGAGAGTTCATCGTCACCGACCGCCTGACCGGCAATCCTGTCGGGAAGATCGCCGGCAGTAATTCCGGCTGGCAGAACGGCGTAACGCCACTGCTCGGCGCAGTCAACAGCGCGATCGTCGCCGACAGCAACGCGCTGAGCGCGTTTGATATCTCGGCACTGCGCGTGCGCTGGAAGGTGGACGGCAGTTTCCACACCGGTCCGGCCTACGGCGACAAGCAGGTGTACGTGTTGCGCGACCAGCCGTTGGCGCTTGAAGTCCGCAACGAAACGGACGGCAGCCTGGCCTGGAGCTGGAAGGCGCCGGCAACGGTCGATCAATGGCTGGGCAATGTCGTGTTGACCAACAACCTGGTGTTTGTCAGCAGCGACAACACGACCTATGCCATCGACCGCAGCAGCCATGCTTCCGTATGGACCTATCCGGCGGGCGGCAAGCTGTCGCTGTCTGCCAACGGCGTGTTGTATATCAACACTCAGAGCAGCATCGTCGCGATCAACGTGAAGTAAGCAGGATGGCGGGGCTGATGCCCCGCTTAGATCCGGTCGTTGAGCAGTGTCAGGGTGCGGCGGGTGGCGCCGCGATGCTGGTTGGCGAAGGATTGCGCGTTCAGGCCCATGGTTTCGCGGGCGCTGCTGTCGTTGAGCAGGCGTGCCGCAGTGGCCATCAGGTCGGCCGCATCTGCCACGCGATGCGCGCCGCCAGCAGCCAGCACATCCTCGATGACCAATTCAAAATTGAAGCTGCTCGGACCAATCAAAATAGGCTTGCCCAGCGCGGCCGGCTCGATGGGGCTGTGGCTGCCCATCGGCACCAGGCTGCCGCCGACGAAGGCGATGTCGCAGGCCGAGTAGTAGCCGAACATTTCACCCATGGAGTCGCCCAGCAGGACCTCGCCTTGCAGCGCGCTGCCGTCCAGCGTCAGCTGGCTGCGGCGCTGGAAATTCAGGCCGCGCGCGGCGATCATTTTTTCTACTTCATCGAAGCGCTGCGGGTGGCGCGGGACGATCAGCAGCAGTATCTCGGCCGGCAATGCGGCGCGCGCACTTTCGAAGGCGGCCAGGATCAGTTCTTCTTCGCCTTCGCGGGTGGAGGCGCACAGCAGCACGGGACGCGCGCCGATCGCGCTGCGCAAGGCCGCGCCGATGGCCAGAGCGGCTTCCGGCACCACCACGTCGAACTTGATGCTGCCGGTGATTTCCACGCGCTGCACGCCGAGCGAGCGGATACGCTGGGCGTCGGCTTCGGTTTGCGCCGCGACCAGCGAGATGCCGCGCGCGGCGTTCAGCAGCAGCGTACCAAAGCGGCTGGCTTTGCGCAGCGAGCGCTCGGACAGGCGGGCGTTGGCCAACACTACCGGCACCTTGCGTGCGTTGCAGACGGCAATCAGGTTGGGCCAGACTTCGGTCTCCATCAGGATGCACACCTGCGGCTGGAAGTGGCGGATGAAGCGCGAGACCATGCTGCCGGTGTCGTATGGCAGATAGGATTGCACCAGCCGCTCACCGTGCTTGGCGAAGATAGCTTTGCCGGTGGCGCGGCCGGTCGGCGTCATGTGGGTGAGGACGATGCGGCTTTGCGGATACTCGGCCAGCAGCGCGTCCACCAGCGGTTCGGCGGCGCGCGTTTCACCGACGGAGACGGCGTGCACCCACAGCACCGGCGCGGCGCGGCCGAGGGCAGCGGCGCTGGCGCGCGGATAGAAGCCGAGGCGCTCGCCCCAATGCTGGCGATAGCCAGGTTCCTGGCGGCCGCGCAGCCACAGGCGCGTCAGCACCAGCGGCAAGGCCAGCCACCACAACAAGGAATAAAGAATACGCATGCTTAGCCCAGCAGACTCCGGGCCGCCGTCAGCACGTCCGCCACCGATGGCGGCGTGCCCTGATCGCCCAGGTTGATAATGCGCGGCGACCAGTTGCCCTCGGTCTTCCAGCGCGGCGAATCCGCATAGATCTCCACCGTCGGCCGCACGAAGGCCGCCGCGATGTGCACCAGCCCCGTATCGACGCCGATCACCAGCGAGGCGCGACGCGCCGCCATGATGGCATCGGCCATCGACAGCTTGGGCAGCACGCGCGCGTTCGGCAAGCCGGCGGCGATGCGCTCGGCCTCGGCCAGCTCCTTCGGCGAGCCCCAGGGCAGCAGAATGGTCATCGGCGCCAGCTCGCGGCCCAGGGCGATCCAATTGTCGGTCGCCCACTTCTTGCCATCGCGCGCGGTGCCGTGGAAGTAAACCACATAAGACGCCGGCATCCACTCGGGACGCGGCGTATCCTCCGCCAGCGCCGGCAGGCCGAAATCGGCCGGCGTATCGACCGCATAGCCCAGCGCAGCGCCGGCCACGATGCGGCCGCGCGCCACCGCGTGCGTGCGCGGATCGGTGCGAATACTCAGGTTATGGAAAATGCGCGAGATGCCCTCGTAGCCGGAGCCCTGGCTGCCGTTGGCCAGGCCGACCTTGCGGCCGCCCTTCGCCACGCGCGCGGCGCCCATGATGATGCCGGTCTTCAGCAGGCCCTGGGTGTCGAACACATAGTCGTACTCCTGCTGGCGCAGGGTACGGAAAAACGCCTTGATCTCGGCGCGCGTCTCGGGCTTGCCGAGACTCTTGCGCCAGCGCCGCAGCGCGAACGGAATGATGTTGCGCACGCGCCCATTCAGGCGCACCAGGCTGACGAAGCCCTCCTCCACCACCCAGTCGATATTCGCGTCCGGAAAGTGGCGGGCGAGGTCGGCCACCATGGGCATGTTATGCAGCACGTCGCCCAGCGACGAAACGCGCACCAGCAAAATATTCAACGGCTTGCCGCCGCGCGCTTGCGTCGCCATCGACTTAGAACGGCAGTTCCGCGTCCGGCTTGGCCGCCAGGATCACTTGCTTGAACTGGCCCTGGATGCGCTCCAGCGCGGCCGGGGTTTCCGCTTCAAAGCGCATCACGATCACCGGCGTGGTGTTGGACGAACGTGCCAGGCCGAAGCCGTCGGCGTATTCCACGCGCAGGCCGTCGATGGTGATGATGCGCTCATGGCCAGGGAACTTGGCATCGGCGCGCAGCTTGTCCATGACGATGAAGTTCTCGCCTTCGCTCAGGTGCAGGTGCAGCTCGGGCGTGCTGTCCGACTGCGGCAGCGCGTTCAGCAGCGCCGACGGATCTTCCTGCTTGGTCAGAATTTCCAGCATGCGCGCGCCGGCGTACAGGCCGTCGTCGAAACCGTACCAGCGGTCCTTGAAGAAGATATGGCCGCTCATTTCGCCGCCCAGCGGGGCGCCGGTTTCCTTCAGCTTGGCCTTCACCAGCGAGTGGCCGGTCTTGTACATCAGCGGCACGCCGCCCGACTTCTCGATGTACGGCGCCAGGTGGCGCGTGCATTTCACGTCGTACAGAATCTGCTCGCCCGGATTGCGCGACAACACGTCTTCCGCGAACAGCATCATCTGGCGGTCAGGGTAAATGATCTGGCCATCCTTGGTCACCAGGCCGAGGCGGTCGCCGTCGCCGTCGAAGGCCAGGCCAATTTCGGCATCGGTCTCCTGCAGGCAGCGGATCAAATCTTGCAGGTTTTCCGGATGCGCCGGATCGGGGTGGTGGTTCGGGAAGGTGCCGTCCACTTCGCAGAACAGCTCGATCACCTCGCAGCCCATGCCGCGATACAGGTCGCCAGCGAAAGCGCCGGCCACGCCGTTGCCGCAGTCCACCGCGATCTTGATCGGACGCGATACCTTGACGTCGCCGATGATGCGCTCCAGGTACTGGGCGCGGATATCGTGGGTGCCGTAGGCGCCAGGGGTGGCTGCAGCCGAACCGTCATGCGCCAGGATGCTGTCGTACAAGCCGGTGATGGACTCGCCGTGGATCGCCTCGCCGGCCAGCACCATCTTGAAGCCATTGTAGTCCGGCGGATTGTGGCTGCCGGTGACCATGATGCCCGAAGCGGCGCCCAGCACATTGGTGCCGAAGTACACCATCGGGGTCGCCACCACGCCCAGGTCGATCACGTCGACGCCGGCCGACTGCAAGCCTTCGGCCAGCGCCTTGATCAGCGATGGACCGGACAGGCGGCCGTCACGGCCGATCACGACTTTTTTCTCGCCCTTGACCAGTGCGGCGCGGCCGAAAGCGGCGCCGATCTGGAATGCCACGCCGGCATCCAGGGTTTTATCGATAATGCCGCGAATGTCGTATGCTTTGAAGATCGTTTTGGATAAGGTAACCATAGTGTCGGTATGAGAAGGAATGGATGGGATAGTGTACATCATGACATCAATGCTTCTTGTGCCGAATCATCCAGCGCGGCGCTTTGAAGCGCACGATGCGGACATAAATCCAGATATAAGCGCTGATAAAGAGCAGGCAGGACAGCATCAGCACCCAGGTATGGCGCCAGAATACGGTGGCCGGTATCACCGCCATCAGCGAGAACATCCACAGATATGGCGAGGTCAGCGAATTACGGCGGATCAGCGCGCGCGCCTCGCGGCGGCCGACCGCCCACTGCACGATGCGGCGGAAAATCAGGCTGTGCAAGTGGATGCCGTCCGGCATGGCGGGCGACTTGCCGCGCACGAACATGCGGCGATACACGGAAAATAAAGTCTCGAACGCCGGGTAGATCAGCAGCAGCGCCGCATACCAGGTCGACACCTGCGGATTGCGCATCACCAGCAGCAAGGCCAGTTCGCCCAGCATGAAGCCGATAAAATACGCGCCGCCGTCGCCGAGGAAGATCAGCCCTACCGGATAATTCCAGATCAGGAAGCCGGCGGTGGCGCCGGCCACCATCAGCGCAGCGATCAGCACGAACATATCGTTGACCTGCAAGGCCACATAGCCGAGCGACAGCAGCATGCAGATGCACACCACGCTGGCCAGGCCGTTGAAGCCGTCGATGATATTGATGGCGTTGGCGATGCCGGCCACCATCAGCACCGTCAATGGCAGGGTCAGCCACATATACGGCAACGCCCAGGCGGAAAAGGCCCAATCGAGGCGGTCGATGCGGGCATCGAGCAGGAAATAACCGAGGGTGGCGGCGGCCATGGTCAGCAGCAGGCGGCGCAGCGCGCTCACGCGGCCGGTGTAATCCTCGACGATGCCGCCGATAAAAGCCACGGCCGAGCAAGCCAGCAGCGACAGCAGCCACTGGCTCATGGCCGGCACGCGCCAGATGGAAATGGCCGAACTCAACGCCACGGCGAGGAAAATCGACAGGCCGCCGATGCGGGCCACGTTGTGGGCGTGCACTTTTTGCACGCCATCGAAATTGGCGTCGAGCGCCGGGCCGTGCAATCTCGCTTCTTTAATCACCAGCAGGGTAAGCAGCGCGGAGGCGATAAAGCTCAGTAAAAAGGAAAACATATTATTTAGGATCTGCGTTGTATCGCAACACGAAGCATTATCAGCGTGCCAACTGCCCGGCTGCTGATTGTACCTGATTAAACGCGGCGGCCCGGAAAGCGGGCGCCGGCATCATACCAGCCCAAACATGCTCCAGTGAACCCGCTTACCAATCGATACACTTCGGCTCTTCCCCCCCAACGCCGCTCATCCCAGCGTCGCTCCCGCGCAAGCGGGAATCCATGCGCCATCTGCGGAGCAAACTCAACATGGGTTCCCGCTTGCGCGGGAACGACGACGCTCAACTTAGCGGTATCAGGCTCTGAGCCGAATTTTCAGTGCATGCAGAGGCCTAACGCTGCTTTCCAATGTGGCAAGTGGCAGAAGCGCGTCATCAGGCGTTCGGAGGACATGACGGAGTATTGCGGACGCTGGGCCGGCGTGGGATAGTCGGCGGTGGTGATCGGCAGCACCTGGCACGACAGGCCCGCCTCGGCGATGATCGCTTCGGTGAATTCGTGCCAGGTGGTCTGGCCCTGTGCGCTGAGGTGGTAGATGCCGCTGTTCTGCACCCACCACTCGCGGCCGCCGGCGTGCGCCTGCGACAGCACCTGCGCCGTGGTGTCGGCGATGGTGCGACTCCAGGTCGGCGCACCGTGCTGGTCGGCCACCACGCGCAGTTCGTCGCGTTCCTGGGCCAGGCGCAGCATGGTCAACAGGAAATTCTTGCCGCGCATGCCGTACACCCAGCTGGTGCGGAAGATCAGGTGCGGGATGCCGGCCGCCGCAATCGCCTGCTCGCCGGCCAGCTTGCTGGCGCCGTAGACGTTGCGCGGGCCGAGCGGGTCGTCCTCGCGGCGCGGCGACGGCTGCATGCCGTCGAAAACGTAGTCGGTGGAGTAATGCACCAGGGCCGCGCCCAGCGCCTTGGCTTCCTCGGCCATCACGGCCGGCGCCTCGGCGTTGATGCGATGGGCCAGTTCAGGCTCGCTTTCGGCCTTGTCCACCGCCGTGTAGGCGGCCGGATTGACGATCAGCTGCGGCTTGACGCTGCGGATCACCTCGCGCACCTGCGCCAGGTTGGACAGGTCCATGACGTTGCGGTCGACCGCCACCACTTCGCCCACGCCCTGCAGGCTGCGCGCCAGCTCGTACCCCACCTGGCCGGTGCTACCGGTCAGCAGCACCTTCATGCGAACACCTCGGCGTCGGCCAGCAGTGAAGCGGCCTGGTCTTTGCCCGACAGCAGCGGCGCCCCATCGGCCGCCAGCGCCGGCCAGCTGATGCCGACGGCGGGGTCGTTCCACAGGATGGCGCGCTCGTGCTCGGGCGCCCAGTAGTCGGTGGTCTTGTAGAGGAATTCTGCGGCGTCGGAGGTGACCACGAAGCCGTGCGCAAAGCCGGCCGGGATCCACAGTTGGCGCTTGTTCTCGGCCGACAGCTCGCAGCCGTACCACTGGCCGAAAGTCGGCGAACTCTTGCGGATATCGACCGCCACGTCGAACACCGAACCGGCGGTGGCGCGCACCAGCTTGCCCTGGGCTTGCTGGATCTGGTAGTGCAGGCCGCGCAGCACGCCCTTGGACGAGCGCGAGTGGTTGTCCTGCACGAACTCGGCGCTGACGCCGGTCAGTTCGGCAAAGCGGCGGGCGTTGAAACTCTCGAAGAAAAACCCGCGATCATCGCCGAAAACGCGCGGCTCCAGTACCAGCAAGCCTTCCAGCGGCGTAGTAATGACATTCATCGTGGTACAACCTTATCTTCCAGGATCTGCAGCAGGTATTGGCCGTACTGGTTTTTCTTGAGCGGCTCGGCCAGCTTGCGCAGCTGCTCGGCGTTGATATAGCCCTTGCGGTAGGCGATCTCTTCCGGGCAAGCCACTTTCAGGCCCTGGCGCTTTTCAATGGTGGCGATGAACTGCCCCGCTTCCAGCAGCGATTCGTGGGTGCCGGTGTCGAGCCAGGCCATGCCACGCCCCATCACTTCCACGTTGAGTTCGCCCTGCTCCAGATAGACCTTGTTGACGTCGGTGATTTCCAGCTCGCCGCGCGCGGACGGCTTGATGTTGGCGGCGATGTCGCACACCTGCTTGTCGTAGAAATACAGGCCGGTGACGGCGTAGTTCGATTTCGGCTGCTGCGGCTTTTCTTCGATCGAGACGGCGCTGCGCTTGTCGTCGAACTCGACCACGCCGTAACGCTCCGGGTCCTGCACGTGGTAGGCGAACACGGTGGCGCCTTCGGTCTGCTCGGTGGCGTGGCGCAGCAGCGCGTCAAGGTCGTTGCCGTAGTAAATGTTATCGCCCAGGATCAGCGCCGACGGCGCATCGCCGACGAAGTCCTTGCCGATGATGAAGGCTTGCGCCAGGCCGTCCGGCGAAGGCTGCACCGCGTAGCTGATGCTGATGCCCCACTGGCTGCCATCGCCCAGCAGATCCTGGAAGCGCGGCGTGTCCTGCGGCGTCGAGATCAGCAGGATCTCGGTCATGCCTGCCAGCATCAGCACCGTCAGCGGATGGTAGATCATCGGCTTGTCGTAGATCGGCAGCAGCTGCTTGGAAACGCTCATCGTGACCGGGTACAGACGGGTGCCGGAGCCGCCCGCCAGAATGATGCCTTTGCGCTTGCTCATGATTGCCCCTCGCGATTGAAGTAGTTGGTTTCGACCCACTTGGCGTAGCTGCCCGACTGCACGTCGGCCACCCAGGCCTGGTGGTCCAGATACCACTGCACGGTCTTGGCGATGCCGGACTCGAAGGTCTCGGCCGGCTTCCAGCCCAGCTCACGCTCCAGCTTGCGCGCATCGATGGCGTAGCGGCGGTCGTGGCCCGGGCGGTCTTTGACAAAGGTGATCTGGTCGCGATAGCTGCCGTCGGCCTTGGGCTTCAGTTTATCGAGCATGTCGCACAGGGTGTGGACCACGTCCAGGTTGGCCATTTCGTTCCAGCCGCCGACGTTGTAGGTCTCGCCCAGGCGGCCCGCTTCCAGCACGCGGCGGATGGCGGCGGCGTGGTCGGTCACGTACAGCCAGTCGCGCACCTGCTGGCCGTCGCCGTAGATCGGCAGCGGCTTGCCGGCTTGCGCGTTGGCGATGATCAGCGGGATCAGCTTTTCCGGGAAGTGATACGGGCCGTAGTTGTTGGAACAGTTGGTGGTGACCACCGGCAGGCCGTAGGTGTGGAAGTAGGACCGCACCAGATGGTCCGAGGCCGCTTTCGACGCCGAATACGGGCTGTTCGGCGCGAACGCCGTGGTTTCGGTGAACGGCGCGTCGTCCGGACCCAGGGTGCCGTACACCTCGTCGGTGGACACGTGCAGGAAGCGGAAGGCGGCTTTTTCATCGTCCGGCAACGCCGACCAGTAGGCGCGCGCGGCTTCCAGCAGACTGAAGGTGCCGTTGATGTTAGTGTTGATGAACTCGCCCGGTCCGAGGATGGAGCGGTCGACATGGCTTTCCGCCGCGAAGTGCAGCACGGCGCGCGGCTTGTGCTGCTGGAATAGCGCCAGAACCTGGGCCTGGTCGCAGATGTCGCCGCGCACGAAGGTGTGGCGGGCGTCCTGCTTCAGTGAGGCCAGATTGTTGAGATTGCCGGCATAGGTCAGCTTGTCGAAATTGAGAACAGACTCATCCGACTGCGCCAGCCAATCCAGGACGAAATTTGAGCCGATAAAACCAGCACCACCCGTTACAAAAATCATTTAGTATCCCGCAGCAAGGTCGAATTAGTCGTAAGCATGATTTTATGTGATGTGCCCCAGATCAGGGCAAAAATTCAGGGTATTTCAGATCCCAAAGCAACGAACAAGTGAGTATCGATATGAAAACCTATGTAATCGGGGATTTGCAGGGCTGCCATGAGCAGGCCCTGGCCCTCCTCGAGCGGATACGCGCGCACGCGGATGCCGACGGCGTCGCCGAGCCCGCCATTCTGCTGGCGGGCGACCTGATCAACCGTGGTCCGGATTCACTGGCCACGCTGCGCCATGTGCGCAAGCTGGCCATGGCCAGTGGCGGGCTGATCGATAGTGTGCTGGGCAATCACGACCTGCATCTGCTGGCGGTGGCGTACGGCATCCGGCCCGAACACAAGTCCGACACGCTGGCCGAGATCCTGCATGCGCCGGATCGGGACGAGCTGATCGATTGGGTGCGGCGGCGGCCGCTGGCGATCCAGGTCAAGGATCACGTGTTGGTGCACGCGGGCCTGCTGCCGCAGTGGAGTGCCGCGCAGGCGATGGCCCTGGCCGGCGAGGTGCAGGAAATGCTGCGCGGCGACGGCATCGAGGATTTTTTGGCCGAGATGTACGGCAACGAGCCGGCGCAGTGGTCGGATGAATTGGCAGGCGCGGACCGGCTGCGCTGCATCATCAATGCGATGACGCGCCTGCGCTTCTGCAGCGCCCACGGTGTGATGGATTTCAAGATGAAGGAAAGCGGCACGGCCGATCCGGCCAGCGGGCTGATGCCGTGGTTCGACGTGCCGGGCCGCCGCAGCGCACGCGACACGGTGGTGTTCGGCCACTGGTCGGCGCTGGGCTTGAAGCTGGAGCCCAAGCTGATCGGGCTCGATAGCGGCTGCGTATGGGGTGGGCAGCTATCGGCTGTGTGCCTGGAAGACCGCAGTTTGTTGCAGGTGCAGTGTCCGCAGTTTCAGGCCCCAGGCAAATAATCGGAGTCGTCCTCGCGCAAGCGGGGACCCATGGAACGCGCGCTCAGCATGGGTTCCCGCTTACGCGGGAACGACGACGCCCAGCGCGGCGGCGATGGCCTGATGCGAAGCCTCGGCCAACTCGCGGCGATGCGCGCCGATGGTGTCGAGTGGCGCCAGGATCGCCACCCTGGCCTTGACCGGCGGCCCGTTCAAAATCAGCACGATGCTTTCCGCAAAGCTGGTTTCGCCGATGAAGTCGACCGACGGGTGCGAACGGCCATCGCCATCGGCATAGGTCAGCGCGAACGGCTGCACCGGCACCTTGGCGTCGATCGCCGCTTCAAACAGATTCGCATGGAACGGTAGCAGGCTGCCCTGCGGCGCCGTGGTGCCCTCCGGGAAGAAGGCCACGCGCTCACCCCGCTCCAGGCTGTGCACCAGCCCCTTGAAGATGTGCCGCAAGTCGCGCCGGTTGCCACGCGCAATGAACACGGTGCCGGCCTTCTCCGCCAGCCAGCCAGCCAGCGGCCACGAGCGGATCTCGGCCTTGGCCACGAAGTGGCTCGGGTACAGGCTGTGCACCACAAAGATGTCCAGCCACGAAACGTGATTGGCCACCACCACGCAGTGCTCCAGCGCCGGCACGCTACCCGGCGCGTGCTCCACCGTAACGTTGCACATCGCCAGCAAGCTGGTGGACCAGCGGCGGATATGCGCGTTGCGCCGCTGCTGGCCGATCCACGGAAACACCGTGGCGCAGATCGCCATGCCCTTGAATACGTGCAGCATCACCCGCGCGAGGCGGAATATCGTCGACAGTTTCATGCGGGCGGATCAGCGTTGGTAGGCGACGTGGCCAGCCACGATGGTGGTTTTCACTTGTCCGCCCAGGTTGTAACCGAGGAACGGCGTGTGCTTGCCCTGGCTGGCCAGCGCCGATGCCTCCACCGTCCAGTGCGCTCCCGCATCGAACAGCACCACGTCCGCCACCGCGCCCGGCGTCAGCGTGCCCGCCGGCAGGCCGGCCACGCGCGCCGCTTCCGAGGTGATGCGCGCCAGCGCCCGCGACAACGGGCGCTGCGCGCCGGTATCCTGCAAGGCCGCGTAATCGTCGGCCCACTTCAGCGCCAGCGACAGCAGCAGTTCCAGGCCGGTGGCGCCAGGCGAGGCTTCGGCGAACGGCAGCAGTTTTTCATCATCGTCGACCGGCGTGTGGTCCGAGCACAGCGCGTCAATGGTGCCGTCCAGCAGGCCGAGGCGGATCGCGTCGCGGTCGCGCTGGCTGCGGAAAGGCGGCGAGAAGCGCGCGTTCGAATCGAAGAAGCCGATGTCGGCGTCGGTCAGGTGCACGTGGTGGACGCCGACGTCGCAGGTGACCGGCAGGCCTTCGGCCTTGGCCTTGCGGATCAGTTCCAGGCTGGCGGCGGCCGAGATGCGGCACAGATGCACGCGCGCGCCGCTCGAACGCATCAGTTCGAAGATGGTATTCAGCGCGATGGTTTCCGACATCACCGGCACGCCGGACAAGCCCAGGCGCGAAGCCAGCGGGCCGGATGCGGCCACGCCGCCACGACCGATGTAGGCGTCCTGCGGACGCAGCCACACGGTGTAGCCGAAGGTCTTGGCGTACTGCATGGCGCGCAGCAGCACGTTGGTGTCGGTGATCGGTTCCTCGGCGTGCGAGAAGCCGATGCAGCCCGATGCGGTCAACGCCGACATTTCGGTCAGCGCTTCGCCCTTCAGGCCGACCGTCAGCGCGCCCAGCGGGTGCACGTGGGCCTGGTTCAGCTTTTGCGCGCGGTACTTGAGCATCTCCACCAGGCCCGGTTCGTCCAGCACCGGATCGGTGTCCGGCGGGCACACCAGGCTGGTGACGCCGCCCTGCATGGCGGCCTGCATTTCCGAATCCAGCGTGGCCTTGTATTCAAAGCCCGGCTCGCGCAGGCGCGCGGCCAGGTCGACCAAGCCCGGCGCCACGATCAGGCCGATGGCGTCGATGGTTACCTCGGCCGTGAAGCCCGCAGGCGCGGCGCCCACCGCCAGCACCTTGCCGTCGGCGAGGTACAGGTCGTTCAGGCCGTCGATGCCGTTGGCCGGATCGACCACATGGCCGTTCTTGATGTGGATCTGTTTCTTGTTCAATGCGTTCATGCTTGCGTCCCTGCGACGATGCTCATCACCGCCATGCGTACTGCGATACCAAAGGTCACCTGCGGCAGGATCACTGCCTGTGCGCCGTCCGCCACGGCGGAGTCGATCTCGACGCCGCGGTTCATCGGACCCGGGTGCATCACGATGGCGTCCGGCTTGGCCAGCGCCAGGCGTTCCGGCGTCAGGCCGTAGCTCTTGAAGTATTCACCGGCCGACGGCAGCAACGCGCCGCTCATGCGCTCGTTCTGCAGGCGCAGCATGATGATCACGTCGACGTCCTTCAGGCCTTCATCCATGTTGGTGAAGGTGCGCACGCCCATCTGTTCCAGGCCGCCCGGCAGCAGCGTGTGCGGGCCGATGGCGCGCACTTCCGGCACCCCCAGCGTGGTCAGTGCATGGATGTCCGAACGCGCCACCCGGCTGTGCAGGATATCGCCGACGATGGCCACGCGCAGGTTGGTGAAGTCCTTCTTGTAGTGGCGGATGGTGTACATGTCCAGCAGGCCCTGGGTCGGGTGCGCGTGGCGGCCGTCGCCCGCGTTCACCACGTGCACGTGGTTCTGCCTGGTTTCCATCAGGTGCTTGGCGATCAGGTAGGGCGCGCCCGATTGCGCGTGGCGCACCACGAACATGTCGGCATGCATGGCCGCCAGGTTGTCGATGGTGTCGAGCAGCGATTCACCCTTGCTGGTGGACGAGGCCTGGATGTTCAGGTTGATCACGTCCGCCGACAAACGCTTGGCGGCGATCTCGAAAGTGGTGCGGGTGCGGGTCGAGTTCTCGAAGAACAGGTTGAACACCGATTTGCCGCGCATCAGCGGCACTTTCTTCACATCGCGGTCGGAGATGCCGACGAAGGACGAGGCCGTGTCCAGGATGTGATTCAGGATGGACTTGGGCAGTCCCTCGATCGACAGCAAGTGCTGGAGCTCGCCGTTTTTATTCAGTTGCGGATTAAGCATAGTTTTGGTCTAAGCGTTATTCGATAGTTAGCGTAAATTTTCCGTCGTCGGCGCGCTTCAGCACCAGCGCCTGCCCCTTCGGTACCGCCACATGACCGGCGACGAAGTCGGCCGCCACCGGCAGCTGGCGCTCGCCGCGGTCCACCAGCGCGGCCAGCATGATGCGCGCCGGACGGCCGTAGTCGAACAGCTCGTTGATGGCGGCGCGCGTGGTGCGGCCCGTGTACAGCACGTCGTCCACCAGCAGGATGTTGGCGGCCGCCACGTCGAAGGTGATGTTGGTCGGCTTGACGTCGGCCGGCAGGCCCTTCCTGGCGTAATCGTCGCGGTAGAAGGACACGTCCAGCACGCCGCAGCGTGCCGACAGGCCGAGATCGGCCGCCAGGCGTTCGGCGATCCAGGCGCCGCCGGAGTGGATGCCGACAATGGCGACATCGGGCACGCCGGCCAGGCCGGCTTGCACCTCGGCCAGCAGCGTCGCGTACAGCGCTTCGGCATCGAGTTGGTTGGGATTGAGGGTAGGCATGGTCAGTTGGTGTCGAAGTATTGTTGCAGAATGATGGCGGCGGCGCGGTCGTCGATCACCTCGCCGCGCTTGGCGGAAATCACGGCCGAGGAATAGCGTTCGTCGACCAGCTCCACCGGCAGGCCGAAGCGGCCGTGCAACTGGTTGGCGAACTTGCGCGCGCGCGCGGTCATGTCGTGTTCGGCGCCGTCGGGATGCACCGGCAGGCCAACCACCAGCCGCGCCGGTTTCCACTCGTCCAGCATGTTCTGAATCTCGGCAAAGCGCGTGGCGTTGTCGATCGCGTTGATGACTTTGAAGGGCTCGGCCTGGCGCAACATGGTATTGCCCATTGCCACACCTATCCTTTTTACACCGAAGTCGAACGCAAAGATGGTTTCAATACTGCCCATTTAAGCGTGGCCCGCCTCGGAGGTGAGCATCAGCGGATCGATGCCGAGCAGGCGCATGGCGGCGGTGTAGCGGTCTTCGATGGGCATGTTGAACAGGATTTCCGGATCGGCGCCCACCGTCAGCCAGCCGTTGCGGCTGATTTCCTCTTCCAGCTGGCCCGGGCTCCAGCCCGAGTAGCCGATCGAGACCAGCATGCGCGGCGGACCTTCGCCGGCGGCCACGGCTTCCAGCACGTCGATCGAGGTGGTGAACGCCACGTCCTCGGTCACCGTCAGCGAGGACGAATAGCGGTGGCCCGGCGTGTGCAGCACGAAGCCGCGGTCGTCCTGGACCGGGCCGCCAAACATGATGGGTTCGTCGTCGTGGCCTTCCAGTCCGGACTCGACCTTGAGGTCGATGCGCTCGAACAGGGTGTGCATGGTCATGTCGGTGGGCTTGTTGATGACGACGCCCAGCACGCCGTTTTCATTATGCTCGCAGACGTACACCACCGTGCCGCCAAACACCGGGTCTTGCATGGATGGCATTGCAATAAGGAAATGATTAGCCAGGTTCAGCGTGCTGAGGGCAGCGCCTAACGGCTCCAGGGGATCGCCGGCCTCCTGCATCAAGCCGGGAACAGGTAGAGTTGTGCCTATTTTGCTCTTCTTCATACAAGTTGCTCTCTCTGCTGGGTGCGTGTTCTCTCTGTGCTGCTGACAATTACTGTAGTATCGCGCGGCTAGCAACTCTGTTTTACCCGTAGTTTACACTGAATTGAGGGGACAGCCACGATTGCGTCCCCCACAAGATTGACATAGACCGAATGAAACTAACTTCTTCCCTCGTATGGCTGCGCCGCGACCTGCGCGTTTTCGACCACGTGGCCCTGCATCAGGCCTTGCTCGCAAGCGAAAAGGTGTATTGTGTTTTCGTCTACGACACCACGATTCTGGACCTCCTGCCACGCCGCGACCGCCGTGTCGACTTCATCCACGCCAGCATCGCCGAAGTAGCGGCGGAGCTGGCACAAATGGGCGGCCACCTGATCACCCGTCATGGCGACCCGCTGACCGAGATCCCGGCGCTGGCGGCGGAGCTCGGCGTCGATGCGGTGTTTTGCAATCACGATTATGAACCGCCGGCGCTGGAACGTGACGCCACGGTGGAACGCGCATTGCGGGCCGATGGTCGCGCTTTCCACAGCTACAAGGATCAGGTGATCTTTGAAAAGAGCGAAGTGCTGTCGCTGACCGGCGGCGTGTTCTCGGTGTTCACGCCGTACAAAAACGCCTGGCTGAAAAAACTGGCGGCCGACCCGTCGGTGCTGGCGCCGTACAACATCGAGCCGCACGCCGCCAAGCTGGCGCCGACGCCGTCCCCGGCGCCGGCGCTGCCGACGTTGGCCGAACTGGGCTTCGAGCCGAGCAACCTGGCCGAATTGAAGATCCCGACCGGCATGTCCGGCGCGGCGCAGTTGTTCGAGGACTTCCTGCCACGCATGGCGGACTACAACGTGGCGCGCGATTTCCCGGCGGTGAAAGGGCCGTCCTACCTGTCGGTGCACTTCCGCTTCGGCACGCTGTCGGTGCGGCACCTGGTGCGCACGATACTCGATCTGCAGGAGCGCGGTGGCGCCGGCGAAGGCGCCGCCGTGTGGCTGTCGGAACTGATCTGGCGCGAGTTTTACGCCATGATCCTGTTCCACAACCCGCACGTGGTGGGCGGTGCCTACAAGCCGGCCTACGACGCCATCGAATGGGAAACCGGGCCGCAAGCCGACGAGCTGTTCGCCGCCTGGTGCGAAGGCCGGACCGGCTATCCGCTGGTTGACGCGGCCATGCTGCAGCTGAATCGCACCGGCTGGATGCACAACCGCCTGCGCATGGTGACCGCCTGCTTCCTGATCAAGGATCTGGGCATCGACTGGCGGCGCGGCGAGGCGTATTTCGCGCTGCACCTGAACGACTTCGACCTGGCGTCCAACAACGGCGGCTGGCAGTGGGCGTCGTCGTCGGGCTGCGATGCGCAGCCCTACTTCCGCATCTTCAATCCGGTGACGCAGTCGCAGAAATTCGACGCGCAGGGAAAATTCATCCGCCGCTACCTGCCGCAGCTGAAGTCCTTGAGCGACAAGGAAATCCACGCGCCATGGCTGGCGCCGCGCATGCTGGCGCCGGACTATCCGGCGCCGATTGTCATGCACGACGCAGCGCGCAAGCTTACGCTGGAACGCTACGAGGTGGTCAAGAAGCCTGCTTGATTAAGCCGACTTGAGCAGACCGGCAATCGCCTCCAGCAGCACCGGCTCCTGGAACGGTTTGCCGAAGTAGGCGTTCACGCCCAGCTCCAGCGCCACGTTGCGGTGCTTGTCCGCGCTGCGCGAGGTGATCATGATGATGGGGATGTCGCGCGTGCGCGCATCGCCGCGCACATTGCGCGTGAGGTCAAAACCGTCCATGCGCGGCATCTCGATATCGACCAGCATCAGGTGCGGCAGCGTTTCCTGCAGCTGCTCCAGCGCGTCCACGCCGTCCTTGGCCAGCAGCACGCGATAGCCTTCGCGTTCCAGCAGGCGCTGGGTGACACGGCGCACGGTCAGCGAATCGTCCACCACCATGATGGTCCGGCCCGGCGCCGCCGGCGTCAACGCCGCCGCCGGGCTGTCGGCCGCCGCTTGCGCGTACTGCGACATCATTTCGGGATGGTGCGCCAGATGCTGCGCCAGCGCCACCGGATTCAATATCAGTACGATGTCGCCCGTGCCCAGCACCGTGGCGCCGGCGATGCCCACCATGCGCGAAAGCTGCGGACCGATGTTCTTGATGACCACCTCGCGGTTGCCCAGCACTTCATCGACCTGCACGGCCAGGCGTTCGCTGCCGTTCTTGAGCATCATCACCGGCGATGAGCGCTGCACCGGCGGCTGCACCGCATCGCCGAGCAGTGTCGGCAGGTAGTGCAAGGCGGCGTGCTGACCGTGGATGGCGATGCTGCCGTTGCCGCGCGCTTCATTCAGCGCCGCTTCCTTCATTTGCAGCACCTGCTCCACCAGAATGGCCGGCAGTGCGTAGGTCTTGCCGCCTGCGGCCAGCACCACCACCTGCGTCACCGCCAGCGTGAGCGGCAGGCGGATGGTGAAGCGCGTGCCTTTGCCCGGCAAGGAGAACAGGTCCACGCGGCCGCCCAGCGATTGGGCTTCCGACTGCACCACGTCCATGCCGACGCCGCGTCCCGACAATTCGGTCAGCGACTCGGCGGTGGAGAAACCGGGTTCGAAAATCAGGTCGGCGATCTGGGCTTCGCTGGTTTCTTCGTCGGCGTCGAGCAGGCCGACGCTGATGGCCTTGGACTTGATGCGGTCAAGGTCAAGGCCGCCGCCGTCGTCGCTGAATTCGATCACGACTTCATTGCCTTCCTGGGCTACCTGCACCAGCAGTTCGCCGATTTCGTTCTTGCCCGCCGCCGCGCGGGCGGCGCGCGCTTCCACGCCGTGGGCGATGGCGTTGCGCAGCAGGTGTTCGAATGGTGCGGACATGCGTTCCAGGACGCTGCGGTCGAGTTCCACGCCGCCACCACGGATGTCGAGGTTGACGCGCTTGTCGACGTCCTTGGCGCTTTGGCGGGCGACGCGGAACAGGCGCTCCGAGATGCTGGCGAAGGGCACCATGCGCACGCGCATCAGGTCGCGCTGCAGGTCGCGCGTGAGGCGGGCTTGTTGCGTCAGGTCGCCGTGGGCGTTATCGACGCTGCGGGTCAGGCTTTCATGGAAGCTGGCGACGTCGTTGACGCTTTCGGCCATCATGCGGGTGAGTTCCTGCAGCCGCGTGAAGCGGTCGAATTCCAGCGGGTCGAATTCACGGTCGCTGGAGATGGCCATGCGCGAGGCGATTTGCGATTCGGCTTGCATTTCGACTTCGCGCAGTTGGCGGCGCAGGCGGGCCAGGTTGTCGGAGAAGTCGGCCAGGGAGGTGCGCAGGGTGCCGACTTCGTTTTCCAGGCGGGAGCGCGAGATCGAGACTTCGCCGGCCTGGGTGACCAGGCGATCGAGGATGTCGGCGCGCACGCGGACCAGTGGCGATTTGATACTGGCGTGCGGGTCGTCGGTGCTTGCCGGTGCTGTCGGCATAGCTGCTGCTGGCGGCGTTGACGATGCGGCAGGACTGGCGGCAGCGCTCTGTTCGGCGTCGCTTTCGGCGTGACCGGAGAATGGCGTCACGCCTTCGGTCAGGGTGGTGATGTCGTCCGCCAGGCCGGCCGAGGTGCCGACCGGCAGGGCGTTCGGGTGTTGCAGTTGTTCGAACAGGAGTAGCGCGTGGTCGTAGTGGGCCAGCAGTTCGTCGAAGGCTTGTGGCGTGGCGGAGCCGGCGTGCACCATGTTTTCGATGTGGGTTTCGATTTCATGGCAGTGCTGGCCGAGACGCATCGCGCCGGCCATGCGCGCGCTGCCCTTGACGGTGTGCAGGATGCGCAGCAGGCTTTTGGCGTGCGATGTGTCGGCTGGCGTGTGCTGCCAGGCGCGCAGCGATTCGCCGATTTGCGGCAGCAGATCCGCGCCCTCTTCCAGGAATACGGGCAGCAGGTCGGCGTCCAGTTCATCGTTGAAGATGGCGGGTGCGCCGGACAGGCCGTGCGGTTCGGCCGGAGCCAGCGCAATGATCTCGGCGTCCGGCTCGATGGCCAGAGGCGGTTCGGCAGCGAGCAGCTCTTCGGCGACGGTCGGTTCTTCGGCGACGGGCGGCGGCGCGGCAGGGGCTTGCGGCTCGGCGATTTTGAGTGGCGGATCGGCAAAGGCGTCGTCGAAGGCGGCGTTGAACAGGTCGTCGATACCGTCGTCGGTGTGCGCTTCCGGCTTTTTCTTCGGTGGCGGCGCAGTCGGCGCGTCGGACTCCGGCACGGTGCCGCTGATGGCGTCGTAGGTTTCGCGGAACAGGCGATCCAGCGGCGACTCTTCCTCCACCGGCGGCGTGTTGATACCATCCATGGTCTCGGCCACCAGATCGTCGAGCCGTTCTTCGATTTCGTCGCTGGCTGCAGGCGGCGTGGCGGCCAACTCTTCGCGCAGGCTTTGCAGTGCGGCGATCAATTCCGGCTGCGACGGCGACATCTCGCCCGCTGCAAAACTTTGCAGCATCTGGCGAATGCGCTGCATGGTGAAGTCCAGCAGGTCATGCTGTACCTGGTCCAGATGCGGCGCCGGTGGCAGCAGCACTTCCAGCGTGCTTTCCAGCGCCAGCGCCAGTTCGCGCAAGGCCTTGAAGCCGACCGTGCCCGAGGTGCCGGCCAATGTGTGGGATGCCGCCAGCGCTTCCGGATTGACCGGACGACGCGGCTCATGGCGCCACTCGCCGAAGTCCAGCTCCAGCTTGCGCACCAGATCGTCCGATTCGTGCAGGTAGATGTTGTACAGCGGCAGAGGGATTTCGATCTCGCCGATGTGCTTCACATTATCGTCACGCGGCACCAGCGGCGCGATGGTGGGGAATTCGATGACGTTGCCGTGCGAGACCAGCGGCGGCAACGCCGGCGCGTCCGGTGCGGGCATATCCGCTACCGGCTCCTCCGCTGCAATCGCTTCGGCGTCGGCGTCGGCTTCGGCTTCGGCGTCGTTCTCGCTGGCGGCGGCTTCGAACGCTGGCTGGCCGCCCTCCCGCACGCGCGCGGCGGCGGCCACCAGCGCATCCGCATTGCGCGGCGAGACGCCGCCGGCGACCAGCTCCGCCACCCATGCACCCATTTCCTGCGCGGCGCTGTGCAGCAAATCAAACAGCGCATCGGTGACCGGACGCTCCTCCGCCAGCCACACATTCATCACCTTTTCGACCGCATAAGCTGCGTCGGCGAACTGGTTCAGGCCCACCATGCGCCCGCGGCCCTTCAGCGTATGGAAAGACCGCCGCAACATGGTCAACGACGCTTCACTGCCAGACTCCGAACGTGGCTTGGCCAGCGTGGCGTCCACAAACACCAGCACTTCCTGCGCTTCGGTCACGAAAATATCCAGCAGCTCCGCCTCCACCGCAGCATCGCTGGCGGCAGGCGGCGGCGCTTCCGCCGGCATCGACACCGGCGCCGGCGCCGGCACCTGCTCTTCCAGCACCGGAATTGAATCGGACGCCGCCATCTTCTTGAACGGTACCGAACGGAAGCTGCCCTGCACCGCATCGAACGCAAACCGCTCGCGCGCACCGGCCGCATTTTGCGCCAGCATATCGACAAAGAATCCCAGTGCTCCCACGTTCTGCGCGATATCGTCCAGCGCCTTCGACTCCGACGCCGGCTCGCCCTCGCCGCGCGCCAAAGCCTGCACCGCCAGCTTCACATGCTGCGCGGCCTGCATCGCGTCATCCTGATCCAGCACCGACAAGGCGCCCTGCAACTGATGCAGCACCGGGCCGAGCTCCAGCAGCGCCGGCCGTTTCGACGGATCGGCGTAGTAATCGTCCAGTACCTTCTCCACCTGCCGCAGACCGGTCTTCATTTCCATCGCCAGCGCGACGACCGTATCGTCCTGCTGCATCTGATGCGCCAGGCCGTCTTGCCACTGCGCCGGCTCCGGCGGCGTTTGGCCGGCGACCAGCGCCAGCAGGCGCGCGCCTATCGTGTCCGCATGGGCGGCGAAATCATCTGGCAGGTGACGGATATGCTGCAAACCGTGTTCGGCGAACAGCAAGGCGGTCGCCATCTCCAACGCCAACTCCTCGCTGCGGCCTGCGGATATGGCTTTGCGGGCGACATCCGCCAGTTGGCGCAGCAAGGCGCTCAGCGCTGGCAGGTTCAGTTTTTCGCAGTCCGCCGCAACCTCGTGCAGCGAGGCTTCGAATGCGGCGTCCAGGTCGGGATCGATCTCGGC
This sequence comes from Duganella sp. BuS-21, assembly GCA_041874725.1. Taxonomy (GTDB): domain Bacteria; phylum Pseudomonadota; class Gammaproteobacteria; order Burkholderiales; family Burkholderiaceae_D; genus Rugamonas. The sequence continues at coordinate 5,900,925 of CP097466.1, forward strand.
GCCGGCCAGGCGGTCCCATTTGGCTTTCGCTTGTGCGATGCCGGCCTTGGCGCGCTCCAGCGCTTCGATGTCGATCTGGCCGTAGCGACGTGTTTCGTAATCCACAGGCGCCAGGCCGTCCAGCGCGAAAGCGCTGCGCAACTGCTGCACCGTAGGCGACGACGATTCCGCACCGGCGGTGGCGATGAAGAACAGCGCGTCGCGCAGCATGGCTTCCGGTTGCGCCGCCGTGCCCTGGCTTAAACGGCGGATTTGCAGATTGATCAGGCCAAACAGCTGTTTGACGTACAGGCTACCGGGCAGTTGGCCGGCGGCCACCAGTTCGGCGAAGCCTTGCATCGCGCGCCAGAAGGCGCGCGCCTGGCCGTCATGCTGGGCGTCGGCCACCAGCTTGATCGCTTCCAGCAGCGCGCCGGCGTCGCCGGTGCCCTTCATGTACGGCAGTAGCGCGCGCTCGAAACGCTGGCGGAAGGCCGCGTAATCCGGGACACCCGCCGTGTCGACATCGTCAGCTTCGGCCGTCGGCAGGCTTACCGGTTGCGACAAATCAGGATAGAACAAATCCGCCGGGTGAATGCGCTCCACGCCCAGCATCTCCTGCACCGCGCGATAGTAGGGGAACAGCCTTGCCGGCTGCGATGGCGCGCCGTCCAACAGCTCTTCCAGATACTCCACCAGCGCCTGATACAGCTGCGCCACCCCCTGAGCGTTATCGGTGCTGCACTTCAGCGTACCGGCCTTGAAGCTGTCGAGCGCCGCCTCCGCCACGGCGGTCAGCAAGCCGACACCCTCGATATCGACCATCTGCAAGGCCCCATGCGCCTGATGCAAGTGCGACTTGGCATGCTGCAGCTGCGTGGCCTGATCCTCCGGCTCCCGTCCGCCCGCCTCGAACAGCGCGGTGCGCGAACGTGCCAGCGACTCGCGGATCTCCACCATCACCCACGACAGGGGTCCGGTGTCCAACTGCGGTTGCTGTGAAGTCGAAAAATCAGTCTTGGTCATGCTGGTCCCGGCCTTTCATTAAGCTATACGGAAGCGCGCCACGGAGTTCTTCAACTCCTGCGCCAGCACCGACAGCTTGTGTATCGATTGAGCGGTTTGCTGGGTGCCGTCCTGCGCCTGCTCCGTCACCGTCAAAATATGCTGGATGTTCTGCGCCACACCGGAAGCCGACGTGGCCTGCTGCCCGGTTGCCTGCGCAATCCCTGAAATCAATTCCGCCAGGCGGTTCGACACCTGCGAAATATCGTGCAGCGCCGCGCCGGCCGCATCGGACAGGCGCGCGCCCTCGACCACGCCCTGCGTCGACTTCTCCATCGCCGCCACCGCATCGTGCGTATCGGTCTGAATCGTGCGCACCAGCGCGCCGATCTGCTTGGCCGCTTCGGCCGAACGTTCCGCCAGCCGCTGCACCTCCTCCGCCACCACCGAGAAGCCGCGTCCCGCCTCGCCGGCCGACGCGGCCTGGATCGCCGCGTTCAGCGCCAACACGTTGGTCTGTTCGGTAATATCGGAAATCAGCTCGGTGATCTCGCCGATCTCCTGCGACGATTCGCCCAGCCGCTTGATGCGCTTGGACGTATCCTGGATCTGCTCGCGGATCTCGTGCATGCCCTTGATGGCGTTTTCCACCGCCGTCGAACCTTGCTGCGCCGCTGCCACCGACTGCAGCGCCACATCGGCCGACTCGCGGGCCGAACGCGAGACGTCGGTGATCTCGTTGGCCATCTTCACCACCGTGGACGAAGCATCCTGGATCTCACGCGACTGCTGCTGCGACGCCGTCAACAGGTCGTTGGAAATGCTTTGCGCATGGGTGGACGCCTTGGTCACCTGCTCGGCGGTCGCCGTCACCCGGCCCACCAAGCCGCGCAGCTCTTCCACCGTGTAGTTGACCGAATCGGCGATGGCGCCGGTGATGTCCTCGGACACCGTGGCCTGTACCGTCAAGTCGCCGTCGGCCACTTCCTGCAGCTCGTTCATCAGGCGCAGAATGGCCGCCTGATTCTGGTCGTTCATGGACTTGGCTTCCTCTTCCTTGCTCTGCGCCTGGCGGCGCATGGCGTCTGCTTCCTGGCGGCGGCGTTCGGCGCCGCGCGTGCGGTTGTGCGAATCCATCAGCAGCACGCGGCCGATGGCCGCCGCCGTGATCAGCGTCATCATGCCGCCGGCCACCATCAGCCAGAAGGTGATGTCGAGCGAGTCCTGGTTTTCGCGGTAGGCCTGCTGCAGCACGGTCAGGCGCTGGCGCAGCGCCTCGTTGTCGTTGAAGATCAGCTGTTCGGCCGCTTTGGCGGCGCTGAATTTATCGAGCTTCTCCAGCACCATGGCTACCAGCTTCTGATATTCCTCGAAGGCGCTTTGCAGCTCGGTGAACTTGGTGCGCAGGTCCGGCTCGCGCACGGCGGCCAGTCCTTGTTGCGGGCTGCCGTTGAGGAAGCCGTCGATGGTGTTGCGGAAGACCGTGGTGTCGCGCCCCAGCTGGAACGCTGTCTCCGAGCTGATGCCGCCGGCGGTGAAGAAGTCGCCGGCGCTGCGGCTCATGCGCTGGGTCAGCATGGTCAGCTTGCCGAGCGCCGCGATCTCGCGCGCCGAGGCGCCGCGCTGGACCTTGAGGTTGAGGATGTCCTCGCTGCGCACCAGCAGGTCGGGCGTCATCTCATTGAGCTTTTGCAGCGCCTTGTCCATGCCGCTCAGGTCCGCCTTCAGCAGCAGGATGGTGCCGGCCGCCAGATCGGTGGCGGTCCACTGCTTGCGCGCCACCGCCACCACGGTGGCGATATCGGAGCGCGGCTCGCCGATGGCGCGGCCCTGGTACTGGCCTCCGCGCGTCATCAAGTTGATATCGGTATTCAGTTCCTTGCGGCTTTCCTCCAGCTGGCGGAAGCCCTCGGCGCTGCCCTGCACCGCATTGGGCGCGGCCTTGCCGATGCGCTGCGAGTGCATCAGCGCATCGCTGGCGACCTGGGTTTGCGCCGAACGGTTGGCGCTGTGGATGTTGTTGAAAGCGACAAACACCGCGCTCAGGCCAAGGCTGATCGCCAGCGCCGTGGACAGCACGCTCAGTTGGCGTTGCGCCGGCAGGTGGCCGATCAGCGGCAGTTTGAAACCGGGGCCGGTGTCGGCCGGTGCGGCGGCATTGCGGCGGCGGCCCAATGCATCGCGCAGGCGCAGCGGGGCTTCATCGCCGTCGTCGTCGACCGCAGGTGCAGGCGATGGCGCCTCTGCATTCGCGCCGGCGCCGGCGCCGGCGTGCAGAAACTGCGAGTCGCCAAACTCCGAATTGGCGGCGGCATCTTGTACGGCATTCCGGCTGCCGCGTGAGAAAATCTTAAAAGCCATACACCCTCTCCGGATTAAGTGTTTGCTATACCAGTCCTACCTGCACAAAGCGCGGTTCGCGCACCAGCTGCGCCAGATCGATGCGCAGCCATTGTTGTCCTTCGGCGTCGCGGAACTGGTCCGCCTCCACCGCTTCCATGTCGGCCAGCTTGCGCAGGCCCAGCACCCGCTCGACCAGCAGCGCGCAATTGAATCCGAGTCCCGGCGCGAAGGAAATCAGGCGGCGTTCGGACGGTGCGGCGTCGCCCGCGTCCTGCTGGCGATAGCGCGCCAGGTCGATCACCCCGGTCAGATGGCCGCGCAGATTCACCAGCCCCAGATACCAGTCCTGCGTCAGCGGCACCGGCGTCGGCGTTTGCAGCGGCACGATCTCGCTGATCTGGGTCAGGTCGAGCAGGCACAAACGCCCGCCGATCAGCACGCCCAGTTCGCGCCCGCTCTCGGTGGCGCCGGTTTTCGCGGCCTGCATGCGCTCCAGCAGCTGCACCTGATACTGGCGCAAGCGGCTGCGGCGTTCCGGGAGCTCGCTCATCGTTAGCCGAGGGCCGCGATCTTGGCCAGCAGTTCGGCCGGATCGACCGGCTTGACCAGGTAATCCCTGGCGCCCTGGCGCAGCGCCCAGATGCGGTCGGTCTCCTGGCTCTTGCTGGAGCAGATGATGATCGGCACGTCCTTCAGTTGCGGATCACGGGCGATCGAGCGCGTGACCTGGAAGCCGTTCGCGCCGGGCATCACCACATCCATCAGGATCAGTTCCGGCTTCTCGGCCTTGAGCTTGAGCAGCGCTTCCTCGCCGCTGACCGCCACCGACACGGTATAACCGCTGCGGGTCAGGATGTCGCTCAGGTAGTAGCGCTCAGTGGCCGAATCGTCGACGATCAGAATTCTTTGTATGGCCATATTTCCCCCTGCGGCTTTCTATTCTGGTGTGGCGACAGCGCCGCCGGTGTGCTCGCGAACGGCGGCCAGCAGGCTGTCTTTGGTAAACGGCTTGGTCAGATAGGCGACCGCGCCGACCATGGCGCCGCGCGCGCGGTCGAACAAGCCGTCCTTGGAGGACAGCATCAACACCGGCGTGGCATGGAATTTTGCGCTTTTTTTGATCAGGGCGCAGGTTTGATAGCCATCGAGGCGCGGCATCAGGATGTCGCAGAAGATCAGCGCCGGATGGTGGTCGTTGATCTTGGCCAGGGCGTCGAAGCCGTCGTCGGCCAGCACCACCTGATAGCCGGCCTGGGTCAAAAAGATCTCGGCCGAACGACGAATCGTGCTGCTGTCGTCGATCACCATGATTTTCAGCGCGGTTGTCGTCATAGTCGCAGGCCGGTGGGCTCCTGAATCAGATGGCTACCATCTCGAAATCGTCCTTGCGGGCGCCGCATTCCGGACAACTCCAGTTCATCGGCACGTCGGCCCAGCGGGTACCCGGCGCGATGCCTTCGTCCGGCAGGCCGGCTTGTTCGTCGTAGATCCAGCCGCAGATCAGGCACATCCAGGTCTGGAACTCCTGCGTTGTTTCATTGCTACTCACGTTTTGCCACCCTCAATCAAGTAAAATGCTGAATTAGGTATCTTAATCTACCCGCCGTGCAAAACCAAACTTCTCCTCTTATATTGAGCTTCGGCGCTGCCGATCCCGCCGGCGCCACCGGCGTCCAGGCCGACCTGGCCACATTCTCGGCCCTGTCCTGCATCGGTCTGTCGGTGACGACCGCGTTGCTGATCGGCGACAGCGCCCATGTCGAAGACATGCAGGACATCGACCCGGACTGGGTGGCCGACCAGGCCCGCGTGATCCTGGAAGACATGACCATGGCCGCCTTCAAGGTCGGCGCCATCACCAATCTGGAACAGGTGGCGGCGGTGGCCGAGATCCTGTCCGACTATCCGGACGCGCCGCTGATCCTCGACCCCTTCAGTTCGCGCCTGCCGCAGCCGCCCGACGACGATGCCGAAGAGCTGCTGACGGCGATCCGCCAGTTGCTGGTGCCGCAGGCGACGCTGGTGATGCTGTCGCAAGTCGAGCTGGGGCGCCTGGCCGAAACCTGGCGCGAAAGCGGTGAAGGCGAGGATACACTGGAATCGGATGTCGAACATTTGCTGGCCCTCGGCTGCGAATTCGTGCTGGTCACCGGCACCCCGTCCGGCGGCGCGCAAGGCGACGCCGCCGCGCCCAACACCCTGGCCAACACCCTGTACGGCGCCGATGGCGTGATCAGCCACGACGCCTGGCAGCACCTGGCCGGGCCCTTCATCGGCGCCGGCAACACCCTGTCGGCGGCGCTGACGGCCTTCATGGCGCGCGGCGCCGAGGTGCCCGAGGCGGTGGCGGCGGCCCAGGAGTACACTGTCGGCGCGCTGGCGCACGCGCAGCGCTACGGCATGGGCAAGTTCGTGCCGAACCGATTTTTCCATTTGCAGGCGATCGAAGACCTGCAGTAAAAACATTGAAGATGCCATCATGACCACGACTTCCAAAAACGACCAGCTGTTTGAACGCGCACAGAAAACCACGCCGGGCGGCGTCAACTCGCCGGTGCGCGCCTTCCGTTCGGTGGGCGGCACGCCGCGCTTCATCACCCGTGCCGAAGGCCCGTACTTCTGGGACGCGGACGGCAAGCGCTACATCGACTACATCGGCTCGTGGGGTCCGGCCATCGTCGGCCACGCCCACCCGGAAGTGGTGAAGGCGGTGCAGGAAGCGGCCACGCGCGGCCTGTCGTTCGGTGCGCCGACCGAAGCGGAAATCGAGATGGCGGAAGAAATCGTGCGGCTGGTGCCGTCGATCGAGCAGGTGCGGCTGGTCTCGTCGGGCACCGAAGCGACCATGAGCGCACTGCGCCTGGCGCGCGGCGCCACCCGCCGCGACAAGATCGTCAAGTTCGAAGGCTGCTACCACGGCCACGCCGATTCGCTGCTGGTGAAGGCGGGCAGCGGCCTGCTCACCTTCGGCAATCCGACGTCGGCCGGCGTGCCGGAGGACTTCGTCAAGCACACCCTGGTGCTCGACTATAACAACGTGGCGCAGATCGAAGAGGCCTTCGCCAATTTCGGCGACGACATCGCCTGCGTGATCGTGGAGCCGGTGGCCGGCAATATGAACCTGATCAAGGCCACGCCGGCCTTCCTGCAAGCGCTGCGCGACCTGTGCACCAGGCACGGCGCGCTGCTGATCTTCGACGAAGTGATGTGCGGCTTCCGCGTGGCGCTGGGCGGCGCGCAGGAACTGTACGGCATCAAGCCGGATCTGACGGCGCTGGGCAAAGTGATCGGCGGCGGCCTGCCGGTGGCGGCCTTCGGCGGCAGCACGGCCCTGATGAGCAATATGTCGCCGGTGGGCGCGGTATATCAGGCCGGCACCTTGTCGGGCAATCCGGTGGCGGTGGCGGCGGGCATGACCACGCTGAAACTGATCCAGCAGCCGGGCTTCTACGAGCAACTGAGCGCCAGCGCCAAGCGCCTGGCCGACGGCCTGACGGCGGCGGCCAAGGACGCCGGCATTCCGTTCTGCGCCGATTCGGTGGGCGGCATGTTTGGCCTCTACTTCAGCGAAACGCCGCCGAACAACTACGCCGAAATGATGGCCGGGAACCGCGAGCGCTTCAACGTCTTCTTCCACGCCATGCTGGACCAAGGCGTGTACTTCGCACCGGCGGCGTTCGAAGCGGGCTTCGTCTCGGCGCAGCACAGCGACGAAGTGATCGACGAAACCATCGCCGCCGCCCGCCGCGTGTTCGCCAAACTCTGACGTCGCACCCGCGCAGGCGGGCGCCCATAGAACACACGCTTGTTATGGACTCCCGCTTACGCGGGAGCGACGGCTAGTTCCCGGCTACCTCATGGTCCTCCGGGCGCTGGATCACCCCGGTGTTGAAGTTGTATTCGAACAGATCGCCATAGCGGCCCCACTCGATGGCCACCCGCAGCGCGCGCTCGGCTTCTTCTTCGCTGAGCGTGAAGCGCAGCAGTTTGAGGAACAGGTCTTCCGGCAGATCGCCCGATTTGTCCTGCTGCAGGCCGTGGCAGATGTAAGCGATCAGCGGCACATGCTCCAGCAGCTGCTTGCCGAATAGTTCCTGCCGGTCGGTATTCGACGCCTTCACATAACGTCCACCCAGTTCCGTCAGCAGGATGTCGCCGTTGGTCAGGTAGGCGAAGCCCAGCAGGATCAAGGCATTCAGCACTTCCAGCAGTTCGGCGTCGGTCAGCTCCGTGGCTTCGGCGATCTTCGGCAAATCGGCGCGGCCGTGGAACGGTTCGTCGGCCAGTAGTTCCAGTATCCCTTCCATGTGCGCGATGCCGGCCTGCGGCAGGCGGTCGCCCAGCTGCAGCTTGACTTCGCGCTCGCTGATCAAGCCACCGCCACTACCGCGACGGCCGGAACTGGCCGTCATCAGCTCGTAGACCTTGTCGATCAGCTGCCGCACTTCAGCGCTTTCCGCCTTGCGCGGCTGCGCCAGCGAGATCGGCAGCTCGGCGCGCACCCGGCCAGGGTCGCTGGCGAAGATCAGCACGCGGTCGGCCATCATCACCGCTTCCTCGATGTTGTGCGACACCACCAGGATGGCCTTGGTCGGAATCCGGCCGGACTGCCACAACGCCAGGATCTCTTCGCGCAGGCGCTCGCCGGTCAACACGTCCAGCGCCGAAAACGCTTCGTCCATCAGCAGCACTTCCGGCTCCATCACCAGCGCGCGGGCGATGCCGACGCGTTGGCGCATGCCGCCCGACAGCTCGCGCGGCAGCGCGCCTTCGAAGCCCGACAGGCCGATCAACTCGATCATCTGGCTGGCGCGGCGCGCGCGTTCATCGGCGGCCATGCCCTGCGCTTCCAGCCCCAGTTCCACGTTCTTCTGCACCGTCAGCCACGGGAACAACGCAAACGACTGGAACACCATGCGGATCCCGCGCGCCGTGCCGTATAAAGGCATGCCGCGATACAGCACCTGCCCTTCATCGGCCTGCACCAGCCCCGCCATGATGCGCAACATGGTCGACTTGCCGGAGCCGGATTGACCCAGCAGCGCCACGATCTCGCCTTCGTACAGCGTGAAGTCCACACCTTCCAACACTGCGCGCGCGGTGCCGTCGGCGCCGCGGAAATGCTTGCCGACGGCTTTCAGTTCAACGATAGGAGTGCTCATGATTCTGTTCCTAGAAATGCAGCCGGCTTTCGGCCAGGGTGTACAGGCGGCGCCAGACGAAGTGGTTGAAGCCCATCACGAAGATGCACATGATGCCGATGCCCAGCGCGATGCGCGGGAAGTCGCCGGCGGCGGTCATCTCGGCGATGTAGCTGCCGATGCCGTGGGCCTTCAAGGTAGTCGGCCCCCAGCTGACGAATTCCGCCACGATGGCGGCGTTCCACGAGCCGCCCGAGGCGGTGATGGCGCCGGTGACGAAGCTGGGGAAGATGGCCGGCAGCAGATAGCGGCGCCATTTCAGCCAGCCTTTCAGGCCAAAGTTCTTGGCCGCGTGACGCAGCTCGGTCGGGATGTTGGAAGCACCGGCGATCACGTTAAACAGCAGATACCACTGCGTCCCGAGGATCATCAGCGGCGACAGCCAGATGTCGGGATTGAGCTGGTAGCGCACGATCAGGATCACCGCCACCGGGAACACCAGGTTGGCCGGAAAGGCGGCCAGGAACTGCGCCACCGCCTGCGTGCGCGAAGCCCAGCGCGGGTTCATGCCGATCCAGATCCCCACCGGCACCCACACCACGGCGGCCAGCACCAGCAGCACCACCACGCGGATCATGGTATAGAAGCCCAGCACGGCCACGTGCCCCGCCTCGCGCCAACCGACTTCGGTGTGGATGAAGTGGACCAGGCTCCATAAGGCGTAGAACACCACGGCGGCAATCGCCGCGTCCCACACGCGCTGCGGCACCAGCGACGGCCGGTCGCGCCGCGCGCGGATCGAGGTGCCGTCGTGCGGCAGGCGGAATACGGCGATGGAGCGCGACAGCTGGTGCGCGAACCACGCCACCAGTTGCTGCGTGCGTTCGGTGCGGCGCAGCCAGGTCAGCAGCCACGAAGACTGCGCGGTGTCGCCGCCGGTTTCCTCGAAGCGGAATTTGTCGGCCCACGCCAGCAGCGGGCGGAAAAACAGCTGGTCGTACAGCAGCACCGCGATCAGCATGGCGAAGATGGCCCAGCCGATCGCCCCCAGGTTGCTCTGCTCGATGGCCAGCGCGATATAGGAACCCATGCCGGGCAGCTTGATGGTCTGGTTCGAGACCACGATCGCTTCCGAGGCCACCACGAAGAACCAGCCGCCGGACATCGACATCATCATATTCCACAGCAGTCCGGGCATGGCGAACGGCAGCTCCAGGCGCCAGAAGCGCTGCCAGCCCGACAGCTGGAACACCTGGGCCGCCTCCGACAATTCGGCCGGCACCGTGCGGAAGCCCTGATAGGCCGAGAAGGCCATATTCCAGGCCTGCGAGGTGAAGATGGCGAAGATGGCGGCGCATTCCACGCCCAGCAGATTACCGGGGAACAGCGCGATGAAGGCCGTCACCGTAATCGACAGGAAGCCGAGGATGGGAATCGACTGCAGGATGTCGAGCATCGGCACCATGACTTTTTCAGCGGTGCGGTACTTGGTGGCCAGCGCCGCGAACACGCAGCTGAAGATCACCGACGCGCCCATGGCGATGAACATGCGCAGCGTGGTGCGCAGCAGGTAATACGGCAGATACCAGGGGTCGAGCGTCAGCGGCAGCGTCTGGCCGAGTTGATAGGGACGCGCCATCTGCTGGCTGCCATAGGCCATCAGCACGAACAGTGCGAGGACGACCGGCAGCAGGGCCCAGTCCCAGCGGTTACCGCCGGCTTCCACCACCTGGCGGGGAAAAAATTGCCGTTTCTTATACATAGCTGCTACTTTCTCTGGCGGCCAGGGTGGCCGGGAGGAGCGAAGGGAGGGAGCGTTGCCGCTGGCCGCCATTCTAGTAGATTAACTGCGACAGAATTATTACGGTGGTGAAAGTATCTTTTTGCCAACTACAGATTATTTAAGCCAGCCGCGATGGCGGAAGTAGAGGAATGGTGCGATGGCGCTGGTGATCATCAGGCCCAGGGCGAATGGATAGCCCATGTTCCAGTCCAGCTCCGGGAACCAGCCCTTGAAGTTCATGCCGTAGATCGAGGCGATCAGGGTCGGCGGCAGGAAGGCCACGCTGGCCACCGAGAAGATCTTGATGATCTTATTCTGGTTAATGTTGATGAAACCGACCGTGGCGTCCATCAGGAAGTTGATCTTGTCGAACAGGAAGGAGGTGTGGCCGTCCAGCGATTCGATGTCGCGCAGAATCTGGCGCGCTTCCTCGAACTGCTCGGAATTCAACAGCCGGCCACGCATCAGGAAGCTGACCGCGCGGCGCGTGTCCATCATGTTGCGGCGGATGCGGCCGTTCAAGTCTTCCTCGTGGGCGATGGCGTTCAGCGCGGCGGCCGCGTCCTGGTCGGTGAACTCTTTCTGCAGCACGCGGCCGCTGACTTCTTCCAGATTCTGGTAGATGCCTTCGAGCGCGTCCGCCGAATACTCGGCGTCGGTGGCGTACAGGTCCAGCAGCACGTCCATGTAGTCGGCGATTGAACCCGGACGCGAACGGGCGCGCATGCGCACCAGGCGGAACACCGGCAGGTCGTCGGTATGCACCGAGAACAACATCTTGCGCGCCAAAATGAACGCCACCGTCACGATGCGCGACGGGCCGTCCTCTTCTTCCAGCAGGAAGTCGGTGCGCAGGTGGAGGTCACCGTTCTCGGCTTCGTAGTAACGGGCCGAGGCTTCGATGTCCTTGACTTCGTCTTCGCCCGGCAGGGTCACGCCGTAGATGGTTTTCACCCAAGCGCGTTCGTCATCCGTCGGGTCGGTCAGGTCGACCCAGACAGGCTCCGCTTTTTCCAGGTCTTCGCGCGTGTCGATGGGAACCTGGTTGAGCCGGCCATTCTGGAGAACGAAAACATTAATCATGGATACACGCGCCTTTGGAAACAGCGCAAGTGTACCCGCAAAGCCCGGTTTAAGGTAGATCGGCGGAGCCCATGCGGCGCAAAATCACGCCGGTGCGGCGGGCCAGGTAGTTCGAATCGCGGTGTTTGTCGAAATAGCGGGGATTGGGCAGCATCACTGCCAGCTTGGCCGCCTGTACCGCGCTCAGGCTGGCCGCGCCGACGCCATAATAATGCCGCGCCGCCGCCTCGGCGCCGAAGGTGCCGGTGCCGAATTCCACCACGTTCAGGTAGATCTCGAAGATGCGTTCCTTGTCCATCAAGGTTTCCAGCATATAGGTGATGATCAGCTCCTGCCCCTTGCGCAAATAGCTGCGCGAGCCGGACAGGAACAGGTTCTTGGCCAGCTGCTGGGTGATGGTCGAACCGCCCGACACCACCTTTTTCTTCTTGTTGTTCTTCTCGTAGGCTTTTTGCAGCGCCTCCCAGTCCACGCCTTCGTGCTCGGAGAAGTTGGCGTCCTCGGAGGCGATGATGGCGCGCTTCAGATTATTCGAGATGCGATTGTAGGGCACCCACGCCTGCTGGATATTGGCCTTGGGGTTCTTCTCCTGAATCGCCGCCTGCTGCTGGCGCATGAAGCTGGTCATCGACGGATTGTGATCCACCCACCACCAGATCTGCAGGAAGAAGTACAGCTGCACCGCCAGGAACAGCAGCACCGGAATGATGAAGATCCACTTCACCCATGACAATTTTCCGGCGGATTTGCTCATAGTTTTGCGCGCAGCTTATGCAATACATCGGAGGTGGCCGGCTGCACGCCGCGCCACAGTTGGAAGGCCTCGGCGGCCTGCTGCACCAGCATGCCCAGGCCGTCGCGCAACTGTGCGCCGTGCTGGCCTGCGAACTGCAAGAATACCGTGGGGAAGGCTCCGTACATCATGTCCAAAGCCAAACATCCGGGCGTGAATACCGACGGCGACACCGGCGGCACTTCGGCGCTCAAGCTGGCCGCCGTGGCGTTGATGATGACGTCGTACTCGCCTTCGATATCGGCGTAAGCACATGCCGACACCACGCCCTCGCCGCCCAGCGCGGCAAACTGTTCCACCAGCGCTACGGCCTTGGCCACGGTGCGGTTGGCGATCACCAGTTTCGCAGGACGATGTTCCAGGATCGGCAGCACGACGCCGCGCGCGGCACCGCCCGCGCCCAGCAGCAGCACGCGCTTGCCGGCAAGCGGCACGCCGGCATTGACCACGATGTCGGCCACCAGCCCGGCGCCATCGGTGTTGTCGCCGATGATGCCTTCGTCGCTGAAGACGAGCGTGTTGACCGCGCCGGCCGCGCGCGCGCGTATCGTCAGCGCCTGCGCCAGCTTGACCGCTTCCAGCTTGAACGGCACCGTCACATTGGCGCCCTTGCCGCCCTCGGCGATGAAGCTGCGCACGGCCTCGGCGAAGCCATCCAGCGGCGCCAGGCGGCGTTCATATTCAAGGGCTTGCCCAGTCTGCGCCGCGAAGGCGGCGTGAATCTCGGGTGACTTGCTGTGGGCAATCGGGTTGCCAAACACGCAGTAGCGGTCCATGGTTTTATCTTCCTCCGCCGCTCATATCGGCTTGTACTTTGTCTTCGCGGGTGAATTTGAAGGTGGTGATGATCACCCACAAATCATCGCGGTCGCTCGACAGCATGTTCGGCGGGAACTTGCCGAACGGCGCCGAGCGGCGCACGATGCGCACGGCAGCCTCGTCCAGCGCCGCGTTGCCCGAGCTGCGTTCGACCTTGATGCCGCCTTCTTTTTCATAGATGGTACCGTCCTGGAACACCGGGATCGACAACATCAACTGGCCATACAGCTTGCGGCCGTTAGTGTTCGGGAAATTCAGCGTGCCGAAGTCCTCGATGCGCTTCTGCATGGTCTTGTAATAGCTCGCATAGCCGGCCTCGCGCGTGCTCGGCGTGATCATGGTTTTCTTCGGACGCTTGTTCTGGTCTTCGATGGTTTCGCTGATCTCGGCCACGCGGCGGGCGATGGCCTTGCTCGATTCCAGCAGGTCGGCGCCGGTGGGCAGCGGGTCCGGCTTGGCTTTTTCCGTGATCGGTGCCGCCGCCACCTGCGACGAAGAATTGACTTGGGTGAGCAGGTTCTGCTGGCGCTCTTCCAGCTCCTGGATACGGCGCTTGTTGGCCTTGACGCTGTCGCCCATCTCGGTCTTGCGCATGTCCGGCATCGGCGACCTGGAGCGGCCCTTGTCCACCGTGCCGCCGCCGTCGAGATTGGCCTGGGCCACGGCGTCGGCCTTCAGCGGCGCTTTGTTGTGCTTGGCGTTGACGAGGATGACTTCGAGCCCGGGATCGGTGGCCTGCACCGGCGCCGGCGCCGGCGCGACAAAGCGCAGCGCCAGCATGGCGGCGTGCCCCAGCAGCGAGATGCCGATGGCGAGGTACAGCAGGCGGTTTTCTTTGAAAGACTTCACGCGGCGGGCTTCAGTTTCGTCGGTTCAAGGCGGTGCGCTGATTTTAACCGATTTACCACGCGCATCAGGCGGCGTTGCGGCGCAGGTTGAAGAAAGCGTTGACGGTCAGGCGCCCGGTGCGCACGTCGTCGCGCAGCAGTGCGGGACTGTGGATGTCGGCGCTGTGCAGCACGGTGCCGTGGTAGAAGATGGCGCGGTTAAAGGCCGGCTGCGCCGTGTAGATCTTGTCGAAGTAGCGGTCGGAGGCCACCGCGTAGCCCTCGCCGGCGCCGGTCAACTCGCTAAACGCCTGGCGATCGATGACGCCCGATTGCAACACCATGTGCGTGAATTCGTCCTCGGAGCAGGTTTGCCGGAAGAAGCCGGTGCCGCCCAGCCGCTGGTCCTCGAACAGGTATAGCACCATGGCGCCGGTGCCTTCCCGGTTGGGCTGGGGCACGGTGTCGCGGTGGCAGACGCGCTGCAGATTCTGCAGCTGCGGCGGTTGCAGTGTCGCCAGCGCCAGCCGCGTGGCCAGCATATTGGTGCGGCGCGCGCCCAGCGGCTTGCGCACGTGCTCGACCACGAACTGGTCGAAGGCCTGCGTCATCTCCGGCGCCAGATTGAGTTCGGGACCGGGAAAATAGTTGTGATCGGCATCCGTGAATTCCGCACGCGAACAGCTGGCCAGTTCGACCATCTTGTACGGTTCCAGCAGCAAGTCGTCGACGATGACGAGTTTCTCTTCGCCGTACAAGGGTACGACGCTGATCTTGGCGCGCGGATTGAACATCAGGCGGCCGGTGGCGCGTCTGCCGGGGCTTCTGCCGACGCTTCGGCCGTGTTTTCCTCGGCGGCCTCGGGGTCGTTGGCGTCGGCAGCGGGAATGGCTTCCTCTTCTTCGTAGTCCAGTTCGGCGTCGCCGTCGACCGTGACCGTGGTCGGGATTTCCAGCAGGCGCGCTTCGATGCTGAGGTCGATCTCATCCCAACGCAGGATGTCGATCTTGACCTGGGCGCCGCGCGCCACCGACGGCATACCCGGCAGGCGGATGATGAGCGGAATATCGACCAGGCGCAGCACCTCGTCCTTGAGCACCACGGCTTCCACCTGGCGCGCATTTTCCTGGCCCAGCCAGCGCAGGCACCAGTAGCGTTCCATATTCGCCTGGTGGTCGGCGTAGGCGCCATAGGCCGCGTCGAATTGCGAGACGATGGCGAACAGGCCGGCGTCCTTGTGCTTGAAGTGAGCCACCAGCGGCGCCATCACGCCTTTTTCGGCGCAGGCCAGGATCTGCCATTGATTCACCAAGTCGGTGTAGCGGCGCAGCGGCGAGGTGCTCCAGGCGTACTGGTCCACGCCCAGGCCTTCATGCGGCGCGGCATGGGTCAGCATGCGCACCTGCATCTTGGCGTTCCAGCCGCCGACGCCGCGCCCCTGGCTGCGGTAGATGCCGGGCACGCCGTTGTCGTGCATCATCTTGCCCCAGGTGCTGTTGGCGAAGATCATCAGCTCGGCGACGATCTTGTCCAGCGGCGCACCGCGCTTGCGGCGCGACACCGTGACCACGTCGTCTTCAACGTAGAAATTGAAGTCCACGCGGTTGTTCTGTTCCGGCTTGAGGCCGAACGCTTCGCGCTTGACCATGCGCGCCGCTTCCAGCACTTGCGCCCATTTCCAGATCAGGCACAGCTCGTCCTTGTGCGGATAATCGCCCTCGCCGCTGGCCAGGGTTTCTTCGTTGACCAGGTCGTCCAGGTCGTTGTGGCGCAGATTGTGGGCAATCGGCACCATTTCGGCGCGCGTTTCGCTGGAGATCACCGACCAGTCGGCCGGGTTCAGGGTGGCGTACAGCGACAGCGCCGGGCAGGTCTTGCCTTCGGCCAGGGTGAATGCTGCCACGATGGAATCCGGCAGCATGGTGATCTTATCGCCCGGCATGTAGACGGTGGACATGCGCGCGCGCGCCATCTTGTCGACCGCGTCGTCCGGCTTGATGCCGAGGCCAGGCGCAGCGATGTGGATGCCAACCTTGACGTTGCCGTCGGCCAGATGGGTGACCGAGAAGGCATCGTCGATCTCGGTGGTGGTCACGTCGTCGATGGAGAAAGCCTTGACGTCCGCCAGCGGCAGCTTGGTCGGCGGCACCGGCACCGCCACGTCCGGGAAGCCGTAACCTTTCGGGAAATTCTCGAACAGGAACTTGGCCATGTGCAGCGACTTCGGCGACTGCACGCCGCCCACCGCCAGCATCAGGCGCTGCGGATTGGTGTGCAGTTCGTTGCAGGCCGCTTCCAGCGCCTTGTATTCGATGGCGTTCTTGTCCGGCTTGAACAGCAGTTGCAGGACGATGTTGCGCATCGCTTCCGGCAGCTGGTTGGCTTTCAGTTCTTCCACATAGCCGGCCTGCACCAGCGCCTGCTGTTTCTTTTTCTCGATGCCGGCCAGCGCCGCGCGCAGCGATTGCTCGGGCGCGGCCTTGTAGCGGCCCCGGCCTTTCTTGTAGAAATAAACCGGCGACGAATGCAGGCTCAGGATCAGCCCGGCCGCTTCGGCCGGCTGCGGCGCGTGGCCGAAATACTCCGCGCCCAGCTCGGCAAAGCCGAACTCTTCCTCGCCGGCGACTTCCCACAGGAATTCGAGGTCGATTTCGGCGCAGATGGCCTTGGCCTGCTCCATGAGCTCGCCCGGCGACGGCTTCTCGAACTGCAGCAGCACGTCCTTGGTCTTGACCTTGGTACGCTTGCCGCTGGCCATCTCGACTTGATAGGCCTCGCCTGCCTGCGTCATCACACTGCCGACCTTGAAATCGCCGGATTCTTCAAAAAATACATTCATCGTGGTTTTATACTCGTTTTAATCAGTTCCAGGACGGCGGGTAGGAACACTTCCGTCACCAGCAGGGTACCTTGCCTGCGCTGATATAGACAGCGCCGCGCATACAATATGTGCTCATCCGGGGCGGACGCCCCCAGCGCCGCGCGTGCGCGGCGGGCCAGGGGATGTCCTTCCCTTAATCTTGCAAATTCCAAAACACCGCGCCGCACCAGCGGATCGCCGAACAGCGTGGAGCCCAGCGAACGCTCGCCCAGGGCGCTGAACAGCGGCCAATCGGCGGCGCTGGCCGCCATCGGCAACACCGTGTGCGCAAACACCGCAGGCGTATTATCACATCTCAGCAGCACTTCCCTTTCCCAGACGCGGCCGGGACGGTGCATGCCGATCGCCGCCGCCTCGTCGCTCAGGCAGATCGCCGTGCGCTGGTGCAAACACTGCACGCGGAAGCTGTCGCTATGCGCTTTCAGGCGCGCGGTCAGCGAACCGTCTTCGGTCAGCCACCGCGCATAGCCGGGCGGCGCGTTCAACGCCAGCACGTGCGGCTGCCACTGCGCCTGCCGCAGCGAGGCGCCGCGCGGCCGCGCGCTCAAGCCCGCGCCTCGACGCCGCAGAACGCCAGCACCGCATCGAGGTAGTCGGGGAATTCGGAAATCGCGTGGTCGCTGCCGTCGATCACGTGCTGGCGCGCGCCCTGGTAGTGGGCCACCATGTCGCGGTAGTCGAGCACTTCGTCGCCGGTGGCGGCGATCAGGAAGTAGCGCTCGGGACGGGTGATGCGGTCCACTGCCAGCGCGCGCAGCTCGTCTATATATTCACGCTTGAATTCGAACGGCTCGTCGGAATGGAATTGGGTGGTGACGCCGACGTGCTGGTCCAGGTCTTGCAGCGGCACGATGGCCGGGTTCAGCAGTACGGCGCGGCAGCCGATGCGTTCGGCCAGCCAGGTCGCGTAGTAGCCGCCCAGCGAAGAGCCGACGATGCTCAGCGCTTGCGCCGGCACGCCCTCTATTAAAGAGAGCGCCAGTTCCATGGCCGCCTTCGGCGAGGCCGGCAATTGCGGGCAGATCAAATGATCGGCCAGGCCCAGCGCCGCCATGCGCTCGCGGACCAGGCGCGCTTTCATGGATTTCGGCGAGGAGCGGAAACCGTGCAGGTACAAAATCATCAGGCCAGCGCTTTCAGGATCTTGTCGTGGATGCCGCCGAAGCCGCCGTTGCTCATGACGATGATCTGGTCGCCCGGCTGCGCCGCCTTGGCGATGGCGGCCACCAGCGTGTCGATATCGTCATAGGCGCTGGCGCGTTCGCCCAGCGGCGATAGCACGGCGCCCACGCTCCAGCCCAGGGTTTTCTCGACGCCGTAGCCGAACACCAGGTCGGCCTCGGCCAGGCTGCCCGGCAGCGCATCCTTCATCGCGCCCAGCTTCATGGTGTTGGAGCGCGGCTCCAGCACGGCCAGGATGCGGGGCGCCTTGGCGGGGCCGAGATTATTGAGTTTCTGCCGCAGGCCGCCGAGCGTGGTGGCGATGGCGGTTGGATGGTGGGCGAAGTCGTCGAACACGGTGATGTTGTTGACCACGCCGCGCACTTCCATGCGGCGCTTGACGTTCTCGAACGTGGCCAGCGACTTGGCGGCCTGCGCCACCGGCACGCCGACATGGCGGGCGGCGGCGATCGCGGCCAGCGCGTTGGCGCGGTTGTGCTTGCCGGTCAGCGACCATTCGACGCGGCCGGCGGTTTCGCCCTTGAAGATGACGTCGAAGCTGCCGTCGTCGTGTTCGTTCAGCGTCCAGTCCCTGCCCTCGCTGCGGCCGAAGCTTTCCTTCTCGCTCCAGCAGCCGCGCTTCAATACGCGCTGCAGCGGCTCCTCGTCGCCATTGAAGATGACGCGGCCGATGCCCGGCACGGTGCGCACCAGATGATGGAATTGGGTTTCGATGGCGCCCAGATCGGGGAAGATGTCAGCGTGATCGTATTCCAGGTTGTTCAGAATGGCGGTCTTGGCGTGGTAGTGCACGAACTTGCTGCGCTTGTCGAAGAAGGCGGTGTCGTATTCATCCGCTTCGATGACGAAGAAGATCGAGTCCTGATGGTTATCGCTGCGACCTTGCATGCGCGCCGACACCCCGAAATTCATCGGCACGCCGCCGATCAGGAAGCCGGGCGCGTAGCCGGCGTCTTCCAGGATCCAGGTCAGCATGGCCGAGGTGGTGGTCTTGCCGTGCGTGCCGGCCACGGCCAGCACCCAACGATCTTTTAAGATATGGTCGCCGATCCACTGCGGGCCCGAGACGAAGGGCAGGCCGCGATTCATGATTTCCTCGATCAGCGGATTGCCGCGCGTGACAACGTTGCCGATCACATACAGATCCGGGTTCAGCGCGGTCTGTTCCGGACCGAAGCCCTGGATCAGTTCGATGCCCTGCGCTTCGAGCTGCGTGCTCATCGGTGGATAAACATTGGCGTCGCAACCGGTGACGCGGTGGCCCGCTTCTTTCGCCAGCACGGCCAGGCCGCCCATGAAGGTGCCGCAAATACCGAGGATATGAATGTGCATAAGTTAATAAGACGACGTTGGGATACTCCGTCATTCCCGCGCACGCGGGAATCCATGGCACGCTGGCGCAACTACTCAGCATGGACTCCCGCCTGCGCGGGAGTGACGCGCTGACTGAATACGGGATTTTACCCGACCCGACGCGCTTTTCCCGGTTCAGAGTATTATCTCGTCCATGACGCCGAATGTTAACGAGGAAGTCCAGCTACTGCGTGCAGAGATCGCGGCGGCGGCCGCGCGCCTGATCACCGAAGACGGCGCCGACTACAACACGGCCAAGCGCAAGGCGGCCCGGCAAATCCTCGGCGACACCCAGCCGCCGCTCAACCTGCTGCCGGACAATGCGCAGATCGAGGCGGAAGTCCGCCTCTACCAGTCGCTGTTCCACGCCGACACCCAGCCGGCCCGATTGTTTCGCTTGCGCACGCTGGCGGTCGACATCATGGAAGGCTTGCAAGCATTTCATCCCTATTTGACCGGCGCTGTATTAAATGGCACGGCCGGCCCGCACGACGACATCCACCTGCAGCTGTTTGCCGACAGCGCCAAGGAAGTGGAAATTTTCCTGCTCAACCGTAATTTGCAAATCGACATCTCGGAAACGCCGCACTTCAAGGGTCCGCGCCACGGCATGGTCGAAACGGTCAGTTTCATGTGGCACAAGGAAGGCGTGCATGCCGCCTTGTATGAACTGGACGACCTGCGCGGCGCGGTAAAATCGCGCGGCGACGGCAAATTGGCCCGCGCCGATATCGCCGCCGTACGCGGCCTATTAGTTAACAGTACTAACAGTACCCACCCCAGCACTCAACCAACTTCACCATGAACAAAAAACATCTCGCCGCTTACGCTGTTGTCGCATTGGCATTTGGCGCTTCCGGCGCCTATGTCGGCATGCAAACCAAGGAACAGGCGCCGCCGCTGACCGCCACCCAGCCGCCCGGCGTGACCGGCCCGGTGGACGAATTGTTCAAGCAAAGCATGCCGGATGCCAAGGGCGTCGCTACTCCGCTGGCCCAATATAAAGGCAAGGCCATGCTGGTGAATTTCTGGGCGCCGTGGTGCGGTCCATGTGTCCAGGAGATGCCGGAACTGTCGGCGCTGGCGTCTGGAGAAGAGGGCAAGAAGCTGCAAGTTATCGGTATTGGTATCGATTCACCAACAAATATCGCGGAATTTAGCAACAAATACAAGATTAGCTACCCGGTGCTGGTGGCCGGCATGAGCGGCACGGAACTGTCGCGCCAGTTCGGCAATAGCGGTGGCGGCCTGCCCTACACGGTGCTGATCGGCGCCGACGGCCAAGTCAAGAAGACCTACCTCGGCCGACTGAAATTTGACGAGCTGCGCAAAGATTTGGCAAGTCTGTAAGCAGATGCGCAAGTTTTTTTCTCTTGCCAAATGTCCGTAGTTGGCGTCAAAATGCGGATCTTTCGCGGAGAAGGCTCAAGAATCATGGCAAAAAACCTCCTACTGCTCAACGGCCCCAACCTGAATTTATTGGGGACACGGGAGCCCGAGGTCTACGGCGCTAGCACTTTGGCCGACATCGAACACGCTGCCCAGGCCCAGGCCCAGGCGGCGGGTGCGAACTTGTCCTGCTTTCAGAGTAATCACGAAGGTGCGCTGATTGATCGCATCCATGCCGCCAGGTCGGAAGGCGTGGACGCTATTGTCATCAATCCGGGTGGCCTGACCCATACCAGCGTCGCCCTGCGCGACGCGCTGGCAGGGGTGGCCATACCCTTTGTGGAAGTGCACATTTCGAATATTTACCAGCGCGAGTCGTTTCGCCACCACTCATTCCTGAGCGCGATCGCAATAGGCACCATCTGCGGACTGGGTATCGAAGGATATCGGTTTGCCATCGACTTCGCCCTTAAAAAGCGATAACCTACGCGATCTGCGCGCATTTTAATTACACAAACAAGACATTCCTGGGGGTTACATGGATCTACGCAAGCTGAAGACCTTGATTGATTTGGTCGCAGAATCGGACATCGCCGAACTCGAAGTGACCGAGGGCGAAAGCAAAGTTCGCATCGTCAAATCGTCCGCACTGCCGCAAAACCAAATGGTCATGATGCAGCCGCAAATTCCTCAGTACCATGCCGCACCCGCAGGCGCGCCAGTCGCTGCCGCACCAGCCGCCGCGCCGGCAGCCGCCCCCGAGCCGACCGGCCACATCGTCAAGTCGCCGATGGTTGGCACCTTCTACCGTTCGTCGGCACCAGGCGCGGCCGCGTTTGTCGAAGTGGGCGCTGTGGTCAAGGAAGGCGATACCCTGTGCATCATCGAAGCGATGAAGCTGCTGAACGAAATCGACGCCGACAAGTCCGGCACCATCACCCAGATCCTGGTCGAGAACGGCCAACCGGTCGAATTCGGCCAACCGCTGTTTGTGATCGGCTAAGATCGGCCAGCGCCCTCCCCTTCGGCGACGGGCGCGCCATCTTGGTCCGCTTTCCTCCTCACCTGACGCAGCCACAGAAGAGTAGTCCTTCTCGGCGCCCACAGACATAGCGAACCTATCATGTTTGAAAAAATCCTTATCGCCAACCGTGGCGAAATCGCCCTCCGTATCCAGCGCGCTTGCCGCGAACTGGGCATCAAGACGGTTGTGGTTCACTCGGAAGCAGACAAAGACGCCAAGTACGTGAAGTTGGCCGACGAGTCGGTATGTATCGGCCCGGCGCCGTCGTCGCTCAGCTATCTGAACATGCCGGCCATCATCAGCGCGGCCGAAGTGACGGACGCCGAAGCGATCCACCCTGGCTACGGCTTCCTGTCGGAAAACGCCGACTTCGCCGAGCGCGTGGAAAAATCGGGCTTCGTCTTCATCGGCCCGCGTTCGGAATCGATCCGCCTGATGGGCGACAAGGTGACCGCCAAGCAGACCATGATCAAGGCCGGCGTGCCTTGCGTGCCGGGCTCGGAAGGCGCGTTGCCCGATGATCCGAAAGCCATCGTGCAGATCGCCCGCAAGGTCGGCTATCCGGTCATCATCAAAGCTGCCGGCGGCGGCGGCGGTCGCGGCATGCGCGTGGTGCATACCGAAGCGGCGCTGATCAACGCGGTGCAGATGACCAAGACCGAAGCCGGCACGGCCTTCGGCAATCCGGAAGTCTATATGGAGAAGTACCTGGAAAATCCACGCCACGTGGAAATCCAGATCCTCGCCGACGAACACAAAAACGCCGTCTGGCTGGGCGAACGCGACTGCTCGATGCAGCGCCGCCACCAGAAGGTGATCGAGGAAGCGCCGGCGCCCGGCATTCCACGCAAGCTGATTGAAAAAGTCGGCGAACGCTGCGCCGAAGCCTGCCGCAAGATCGGTTATCGCGGCGCCGGCACCTTTGAATTCCTGTACGAGAATGGCGAGTTCTACTTCATCGAGATGAACACCCGCGTGCAGGTGGAACACCCGGTCACCGAAATGATCACCGGCATCGACATCGTGCAGGAACAGATCCGCATCGCCGCCGGCGAGAAGCTGCGCTTCCGCCAGCGCGACGTGATGCTGTCCGGCCACGCCATCGAATGCCGCATCAACGCCGAAGACGCGTTCAAGTTCACGCCGTCGCCAGGCCGCATCACTTCCTGGCACGTGCCGGGCGGTCCCGGCGTGCGCGTCGACTCGCACGCCTATGCGGGTTATTATGTGCCACCACACTACGATTCGATGATCGGCAAGGTCATTACCTACGGCGCCACCCGCGAGCAGGCGATCCGCCGCATGCAGATCGCGCTGTCGGAAATGGTCGTCGAAGGCATTTCGACCAACATCCCGCTGCACCGCGAGCTGATGGTCGACGCCCGTTTCATCGAAGGCGGCACCAACATTCACTATCTGGAACAGAAGCTGGCAGACATGCCCGACTTGCACAAACTGAGCCTGAGCAACAAAGGTTAAACAACATGAGCTGGACTGAAATCGTCATCGAAATCGCGCGTGACCACGCCGAAGCCCTCTCCGAGGCGCTGATGGATGTGGGCGCCCTGTCGGTGTCCGTGGAAGACGCGGACGAAGGCACGGACGCGGAAAAACCGCTGTTCGGCGAGCCGGGCATGGAGCCTACCGAAGCGGCCTGGGATCACAGCCGCGTGGTGGCCCTGACCGACGAGGATGACGACCAGGCCGTGATCGTCGCGGCCGCCGCCGGCCAGATCGGCCTGGCCACCCTGCCGAAGTTCACCACCCGCAAGGTGGAGGAGCAGGACTGGGTGCGCCTGACCCAATCGCAGTTCGCGCCTATCCCGATCGGCAAGAATATCTGGGTGGTGCCGTCGTGGCACGAAGCGCCGAATCCGGACGCCTTGATCCTGGAACTGGACCCGGGCCTGGCCTTCGGCACCGGCAGCCATCCGACCACCCGTTTGTGCATGGAATGGCTGGAAGCCAATCCGGCGCCGGGCAAGACGGTGCTCGACTACGGCTGCGGTTCCGGCATCCTGGCCATGGTGGCCAAGAAGGTCGGCGCCGGCGAAGTGGTCGGCGTGGACATCGATCCGCAAGCGATCGAGTCGGCTGCCGACAACGCCCAGCGCAACCACTGCGAGATCGACTTCTTCCTGCCGGACACCTTTGCCGAGTCGAAGCATGCCACGCAGCGTTTCGATATCGTGGTGGCCAACATCCTGTCCAGCCCATTGAAGCTGATGGCGCCGATGCTGTCCGGCCGCGTGGCCGACGGCGGCGCGCTGATCCTGTCCGGCGTGCTGGCGCGCCAGGCGGAAGAAGTGGCGGCTGCTTATGCGCCGTTCATCAAGCTCGGCGTTTGGGCGGAGCAAGAAGGCTGGGTGGCCTTGCATGGCCGCCTGGGCAGCGACACCGTTCCGGCTGCGCGTTAATTCCAGTAAATGGCGCTCGCCACTAAATGCCCCCATTGCAACACGGTATTTCGGGTCGCTCATGACCAGTTGAAATTACGTGGGGGCATAGTACGCTGTGGCGCCTGCAATGAAGTCTTTGACGGCAACGCCGCGCTCCTGGAGCCGGCCGCCGCCCTTCCCCCGACCATTCCCTTCGACCAGAAAATGGCCGCGCTCGATAACCGCGCGGCTGAAGTGCTGAGCATCGACGATGCCGAGCCGGTGCTGGAGCTCGACGACGTGTTGGACGAAGCAGTCAGCGTATCGGTGCCTGAACCAGCGCCCGGGCCGCTGGACGCGGCGCCGGATTTACCCCTGCCTCCTGCTCCCGCACCCATCGACAACAGCGCCCTGTTCGACCTCGATCTCGACATCGAATCCGAGCCCGACCTGGAAGCCAGCAGCGAGCCGGAGGTGCGCACCGCGCCGCTGGAAGACATCCTGAACGCCGACGCCATGAGCGACGACGATCTGGAAGCCGCGCTCGAAGCCGAACTCTCCGCCATGGAACTGACGCTGGCCGACGTCCCGCACGACGCCGACGGCCTGCCGGCCTCGGAAGACGCCTACGCCGACATGTCGGGCGGCCGCATCGAGCCGACCTGGGGCGAGCCGCCGCTCGACGACGAACCGCAAGCCGGCGCCGGTCCCCGTCTCGGCACCGCCTTCGCGGCCGCCGCCGACGCGGTCTTCTCCGCCGAACAGGACGACGCAGAATTGGAGCGCGAAGCGGAGCCCGCGCCCGCACCGACGACCGCCCACCCACTGCGCGACGACGAACTCGATGCAGTCGACGAAGAAGCACTGGTCCAGCTATCGACCGGGGGCCTGTCCCAAGTCCAGGCCGAGCGCGCGCACGCCTACCTGCACGCCGAATCGGCCGACGACGCCACCGAAGAAGCCTACGAAGAACACGCCGCGCCCGAAGAACCGGGCTTCGTCAAACGCGACCGCCTGCGCCGCAAATACGGCAAAGCCACCACCATCGCCATGAGCCTCGGCTCGGTGCTGCTGGTGGCTGCGCTGCTGGCCCAAGCCGTCACCACCTTCCGCAACGCGCTGGCCGCCAATGTGCCGGCGCTGAAGCCGGCGCTCACCGCCGCCTGTAAAACGCTGGGCTGCAAAATCGAACTGCCGACGCAGATCGACGACCTCACCATCGAACAGGGCGAACTGCAAACCCTGAGCGACACCACCTTCTCGTTCACCACCCTGCTGCGCAACCAGAGCGGCAGCGCGCAGGCCTGGCCATCGATCGAACTGATGCTCGACGACGCCAACGACAAACGCATCCTGCGCCGCGTCTTCACGCCGCGCGACTACCTGAGCGCCGACGTCGCGCTCGACAAAGGTTTTACCCCGCACAGCGAACAAGCCGTTAAACTCTACTTCGAGCTCCACGACCTGAAAGCATCCGGCTATCACATCGCAGTCTTCTACCCATAAAGAACTATCATGACCCAGACCACTCTGATTTGCGGCTCGATCGCCATCGACACCATCCTGCAATTCCCGAACCGTTTCGACAGCATCCTGCTGCCGGACCAGCTGCACAAGGTGAACGTCTCGTTCCTGGCGCCGACCATGCGCACGGAATTCGGCGGCTGCGCGCCGAACATCGCCTACAACCTGCAGATGCTGGGCGGCGCGCCGCGCATCGTCGGCGTCATGGGCCAGGACCACCAGGCGTATATGGAGCGCTTCCGCAAACTGGGTCTGGCCACCGACAACATCCTGATCAAGCCGGAAGCCTACAATGCGCAGTGCTTCGTCACGGCCGACCAGGACAACAACCAGATCAACGCCTTCCACCCGGGCGCCATGTCGTACGCGCACGAGAACGAAGTGGCCAAGGCCGGTCCTGCGCGCCTGGCGATCATCTCGCCGGACGGCCACCTGGGCATGAAGAAGCACGCTGCCGACTTGGCCGACCTGCAGATCCCATTCATCTTCGACCCGGGCCAGCAGCTGCCGATGTTCGACGGTGAAGAGCTGATCGAATTCATCGACAAAGCCACCTACGTCACCACCAACGACTACGAGATCGAACTGCTGATCGAGCGCACCGGCCTGACGCTGGCGGAAATCGCCGGCCGCGTGGAAGCGCTGGTGGTCACACGGGGCGAGCAGGGTTCGGAGATTCACACCAAGGGACAGCGCATCGACATTCCGGCGGTGAAAGTGGAAGCGACGCTGGACCCGACCGGTTGCGGCGACGCCTACCGCGCCGGCCTGCTGTTCGGCATCACCAATGGCTGGAGCTGGGAGACCACGGGTCGTTTGGCCAGCCTGCTGGGCGCGATCAAGATCGCCCACAAAGGCGCGCAGAACCACCGCTTCACGGCCGCCGAAATCGCCGACCAGTTCGAAGCGGCCTTCGGCTACCGCTTCTAAGCAAAAAAAGCCCTGTGCGCTGAGGCGCTCAAGATCGCCTCACGGCCACAGGGCTTTAGTCATTAGCGGCCGGTGAAAGCCATGCCCAATAGGAGCTGGGCGATTTGCAGCAGGATTAACGCCACCAGCAGCGACAGATCCAGATTCCCCACCAGCGGCACCACGCGGCGCAACGGCCGCAGGATAGGTTCGTTCAGCGCGCGCACGAACGGCGCCAGCGGCGCGTGCGGGTTCACCCAGCTGAAGATCGCTTCGATCACCAGCAAGGCCATGAAGCCGTATAAGATCCATTCCAGGAAGCGCTGGAACGCCATCAGCAGCACGGCCGGCCACGGCCAGCCGGCGAAGAACAGGATCGAGGTGGCCGCCAGCACGATCAGGAAGGCGCCGATCAGGCTCGCCCAGTCATACCCGCCCACGCCCGGCACAATGCGGCGCAAGGGGCGCACCAGCCAGTCCGACAGTTGGAACGTGAACTGCGCCACCGACGATGGTGGCCGCACGCGGATCGCCTGCATCCAGAAACGCAGCAACAAGGCGCTGCCCAACAAGACGGCGATAGCGTCGACAATCAACTTAAGAATACTCAGCACGAATCCCCCTCCAATAAAAAAGCCGCTGTGTGATTGTCTCACACAGCGGCCATTGCCTCAGCAGGCTTCTAAGCGTTTAAGACTTAGGAAGGGCGGGTGCTGGTCGGGAACGGCCAGGCGGCAGCCGGAGCCAGTACGGTTTTAGCTGCTGGCGCGGCGGCTGGAGCTGCTGGAGCTGCGGCTGCTGGTTTAGCGGCTTCCTTCTTTGGAGCGGCTTTTTTAGGAGCTGCTTTTTTTGCTGCTGGCTTGGCGGCTGGCGCGGCGGCTACTGGAGCTGCTGCTGGAGCTGCTGCGGCCGGAGCGGCTGCTGGCTTGGCGGCAGCTGGCTTAGCTGCCTTAACCGGCTTTTTTGCTGCTGGCTTAGCCGCAACCTTTGCAGCCGGTTTGGCTGCTGCTTTTACTGCTGGTTTTTTGGCAGCGACTTTAGCGGCTGGCTTGGCGGCTGCTTTAGGAGCGGCTTTTTTAGCTGCTGGTTTGGCGGCTGCTTTAGGAGCGGCTTTCTTGGCTGCTGGCTTGGCTGCTGGCTTGGCGGCTGCTTTTTTAGCGGCTGGTTTGGCTGCTGCTTTAGGAGCGGCTTTTTTGGCTGCTGGCTTGACGGCTGCTTTTTTAGCGACTGGCTTGGCGGCTGCTTTAGGAGCGGCTTTTTTAGCTGCTGGCTTGGCGGCTGCTTTTTTCGCTACCGGCTTCGCTGCTGCTTTAGGAGCGGCTTTTTTGGCTGCTGGCTTGGCGGCTGCTTTTTTCGCTACTGGCTTGGCGGCTGCTTTAGGAGCGGCTTTTTTGACTGCTGGCTTGGCAGCTGCTTTTTTCACGGCTGGTTTAGCTGCTGGCTTGGCGGCTGCTTTTTTCACAGCTGGTTTGGCTGCTGGCTTGGCAGCTGCTTTTTTCACAGCTGGTTTAGCGGCTGGCTTGGCAGCTGCTTTTTTCACTGCAGGCTTGGCTGCTGGTTTAGCGGCAGCTTTTTTCACTGCTGGTTTGGCGGCTGCTTTAGCGGCTACAGGTTTTTTTGCTGGTGCGGCAGCTTTTTTGGCTGCTGGTTTTTTTGCGGCGGTTGCCATGTTTAGTTCTCCTTCATCGGGGATGGGAAAAATTCGTTTACAAGATTTAAACCCGTCCAACCCGGGATTGGGCCAGGCGAATTATTCATCGGCGCAAACTGAAGCGGTTTGCGCTAATGAATTCGGCACTAGCTGAACTGCTGCATCTCCTCACGAGTGCAGCGCTTCAGCCATCGATCCACCCGCCCTCCAGTGCCGGAGCGGCGTGCGGATACAAATCTTGTCGCGACGTTTTGCGGTGGTCCGGGCGTGTCCTCAGCTCCTGTAACCTGCGTCGCAGCCACGTCGCGCGTTTCGTTTTCAAACAAAAAACCGCCCGGCCTGAATCGAATCAAGCAAGACGGTTGAATAAAAACGACGACGTGGTCTTGTGCATATGGTGTGAATCAGTTCCCGTATCGATCATCACTGCGCGGCGCGAACTTCAAATCTCAATTCAATTTCGCACTTTTTAAAACACGCATTTTCAAGTTCGTAAAGTACACGAAAACCTTGTCGGTGCGCAACCGGCACGTTAGATATTCGCGCGCTTTTTTTCGTCTTACGCTCGCTATCTAACGTACGCATTGCGATTCGGCCTCTCCGCCTACGTCGCCGCGCGCTCATCACGCGCGCTCAATCGGGTTCGGGAAGTGCCGCGCGCATCGCGCCGAAAAAATCGCACTTCAAAGTAAGCCTTATGCCGCCTGGGTTTCTTCGACGCCGACCAAACCGGTCTGGAAATCGCATCGCCCGCTTCCGAATCCGAGAGCGCTTGCGCATCGTTCGCGCGTCGCAGCCACTCGCTGTTTTTAATTCGTCGCGATTATGAGACAGAGTAAGACGAATAGCAAGCGGAATACAGCGGTGCGCTCGATCGCGTTCGCGCGTCGTCGCGCGTCGCCGCACATGATCGCGCGCGCGACGGCGATCAAGCGGGGCCGGCGGCGCGATGTAAATCGGCGTTAAGGCCTGCGGTTACAGGCAGCGTTTGAAATGCGATGAGCGCGCCGACATGTGCTGCGCGCTCGCGTTGAGGATGACTGCGGAGTCATGGCGAGCGCCGAGCATGGCGGCGAGATCGCGCGATTCATCGCCGTCGATGCATGCGCGCGTTTGATGGCTACAGACGTCAGCGCTGCGATTGCTTTCACTATGGGATTCGGTAGGTTGCATCATGCTGCGCTATCAGCGACAGCCACTGGTCGAAGCAGTCAGCCCTTCGCCCGGCTCGCGTTCATGGCGCTCCAGCCATTTGAGGTAGAGCTCCATCTGCCCTTTGTGCGCGACCTTGGACCGTCCGAGCTTGAGCTCGATCGCCATCTGCCGGCGCAGGCGTCGATGGAAGAACAGCAGGTCGAGATAGAAGTCCTCGCCATCGATAACCATGCGCTTCTTCCGCTCCGCGAAAGCGAAGCCCTTGCCCAACTCCAGACTAAACAGAGTTCACTCTTCTTTTCACGCTATGTATTGAGGTAGAGGGGGCTCACGATGAATTCCCGTTGGCGACTCAATTGTCGTCCTTAAGAATACCCCTAACGAAAGGGTCACCCGGCAGGGTCTGACCCTGGCCGCAGCGGTGTGCGGGTTGGCTTGGTGCCGCGCGCTTGTAAAGCGACAAGCAACGTCAAGCCCATCATCCGTGATGAACCTAAAAAAAAACCATGTGGCCGGTCGGGCGCACATGGCTTTCTGGGGAGGGGCCGGGGAGGATTAGTCCCAGTTCAGCGCGCCGCCGGTCTGGTATTCGATGACGCGGGTCTCGAAGAAGTTGCGTTCCTTCTTCAGATCGATCATTTCGCTCATCCATGGGAATGGATTCTCTTCCTGGTCGAACATCGCTTCCAGGCCGATCTGGGTGGCGCGGCGGTTGGCGATGAAGCGCAGGTAGCCTTTGAACATGGCCGCGTTCAGACCCAGCACGCCGCGCGGCATGGTGTCTTCGGCGTAGGCGTACTCCAGGTCCACCGCTTTCAGGAACAGCTGCTTGATCTCTTCCTTGAAGGCCGGAGTCCACAGCAGCGGATTTTCCATCTTGATGGTGTTGATCAGGTCGATGCCGAAGTTGCAGTGCATCGATTCGTCGCGCAGGATGTACTGGTACTGCTCGGCGGCGCCCATCATCTTGTTCTGGCGGCCCAGCGCCAGGATCTGGGTGAAGCCGACGTAGAAGAACAGGCCTTCCATCAGGCAGGCGAACACGATCAGCGATTTGAGCAGTTTCTGGTCGTTTTCGATGGTGCCGGTGGTGAAGGCCGGGTCGGTCAGGGTGTCGATGAACGGGATCAGGAACTCGTCCTTGTCGCGGATCGACTTCACTTCGTTGTAGGCGTTGAAGATCTCCTGCTCGTCCAGGCCCAGCGATTCAACGATGTACTGGTAGGCGTGGGTGTGGATCGCTTCCTCGAAGGCCTGGCGCAGCAGGTACTGGCGGCATTCCGGCGCCGTGATGTGGCGGTAGGTGCCCAGCACGATGTTGTTGGCGGCCAGCGAGTCGGCGGTGACGAAGAAGCCAAGGTTGCGCTTGACCAGGCGACGCTCGTCGTCGGTCAGGCCGTTCGGGTTCTTCCACAACTCGATATCGCGCTGCATATTCACTTCCTGCGGCATCCAGTGGTTGGCGCAGCCGGCCAGGTATTTGTCCCAGGCCCATTTGTACTTGAACGGCACCAGCTGATTGACGTCGGTCTTGCCGTTGATGATGCGTTTGTCGTCGGCGTTCACGCGCAGGGCGACTTGTTCGGCGCTGCCCTCGGAGGTGGCCAGCGCGGCTTGATTGACTGCTTGATTGGCCGGTACGGCCTCTTCGTCCCAGGACAGCGACATAGTTGATTCCTTCTAAATTCGATCTATATATATTAGTACAGGTGTCGTCCCCGCGCAGGCGGGACGGTCCGCCGCTGCGGCCCATGCTCAGCGTGGATTCCCGCTTGCGCGGGAATGACGACTGTTATTGGCAGGCTTCGCATTCCTCGAAACCGTCGTCACCCGGACGCAGGTAGCAGGCGGCGCCTTCCTCGTCGGCGGCGGCAGCTGCCACCGGTACCGGCGCTGGCGCCGCGGCCATCGCACTGGCCGACATGCCGCCGTCCACCGCCACCGCGTTCAGCGCGCCGGTCTTGGAGGTCGACTTCTCGGTATGGGTGGCCGAGGTGGTGCGCAGGTAGTAGGTGGTTTTCAGGCCACGCAGCCATGCCAGCTTGTAGGTTTCGTCCAGCTTCTTGCCCGAGGCGCCGGCCATGTAGATGTTCAGCGACTGCGCCTGGTCGATCCACTTCTGGCGACGCGAAGCGGCTTCCACCAGCCAGCTTGGCGACACTTCAAACGCGGTGGCATAAATGTCACGCAGGTCGTTAGGAATGCGGTCGATCTTGGCCAGCGAACCGTCGAAGTATTTCAGGTCGGAGATCATGACCTCGTCCCACAGGTCGCGCGCCTTCAGATCGCGCACCAGGTAGGCGTTGATCTCGGTGAACTCGCCCGACAGGTTGGACTTCACGTACAGGTTCTGGAAGGTCGGTTCGATGCAAGCCGATACGCCGATGATGTTCGAAATGGTGGCGGTCGGAGCGATCGCCACGCAGTTTGAGTTACGCATGCCGAACTTGGCGATGCGCTCGCGCACCGGGGTCCAGTCCATGGCCGCCGACAGGTCCTGCTCCAGGTAACCGCCGCGCTCTTCGGCCAGCAGCTTGATCGAGTCCTGTGGCAGGATGCCGCGATCCCACAGCGAACCTTTGTACGAAGCGTAGTGGCCGCGTTCTTCGGCCAGCTCGGTCGAGGACAGGTAGGCGTAGTAGCAGACCGCTTCCATCGAGGTGTCGGCGAACTGCACCGATTCCATCGACGAGAATGGCACGCGCATCATGTGCAGGCAGTCCTGGAAGCCCATCACGCCGAGGCCCACCGGACGGTGGCGCATATTGGCGTTGCGTGCCTTATCGACGGCGTAGTAGTTGATATCGATGACGTTGTCGAGCATGCGCATCGCGGTGCGGATGGTTTTCTGCAGCTTGACGTGATCCAGCTTGCCCTCTTTCATGTGGGCCGGCAGGTTGACCGAACCCAGGTTGCAGACGGCGATTTCGTCCGGACCGGTGTTCAGCGTGATCTCGGTGCACAGGTTCGAGCTGTGGACCATGCCCACGTGCTGCTGCGGCGAACGGATGTTGCATGGGTCTTTGAAGGTGATCCATGGGTGGCCGGTTTCGAACAGCATCGACAGCATCTTGCGCCACAGGTCCAGCGCCTGGATTTTCTTGAACACGCGGATTTCGCCGGCGGCGGCTTTGGCTTCGTAGCCCAGGTAGGCTTTTTCGAAGGCCTTGCCGACCAGGTCGTGCAGGTCGGGCGTGTCCGACGGCGAGAACAGGGTCCAATCGCCCTTTTCCATCACGCGCTTCATGAACATGTCCGGAATCCAGTTGGCGGTGTTCATGTCGTGGGTGCGGCGGCGGTCGTCGCCGGTGTTCTTGCGCAGGTCCAGGAACTCTTCGATGTCCATGTGCCAGGTTTCCAGGTAGGCGCAGACCGCGCCCTTGCGCTTGCCGCCCTGGTTGACCGCCACGGCGGTGTCGTTGACCACTTTCAGGAACGGCACCACGCCTTGCGATTTGCCGTTGGTGCCCTTGATGTGGGCGCCCAGGGCGCGCACCGGGGTCCAGTCGTTACCCAGGCCGCCGGCGAATTTCGCCAGCAAGGCGTTTTCCTTGATGGCGTCGTAGATGCCTTCCAGGTCGTCCGACACGGTGGTCAGATAGCACGACGACAGTTGCGAACGCAGGGTGCCCGAGTTGAACAGCGTCGGCGTGGAGCTCATGAAGTCGAACGACGACAGCAGGTTGTAGAACTCGATGGCGCGCGCTTCGCGGTCGCTTTCGTTCAGGGCCAGGCCCATGGCGACGCGCATGTAGAACGCCTGCGGCATTTCGATGCGGGTGTCGCGGATGTGCAGGAAGTAGCGGTCGTACAGGGTTTGCAGGCCGATGTAGCCGAACTGCAGGTCGCGGTCGGCGACGATGGCTTTCGACAGGCGGGCCAGGTCGAATTCGCCGAGTTTGGTGTCCAGCAGTTCAGCCGCGATACCTTTGGCGATGTACTGCGGGAAGTAGGTCACGTATTCGGCCGCTGCGGCGCCCTGCGCCACTTCCTTGCCGAAGACTTCCTTGCGTATCGTGTGCAGCAGGATGCGAGCGGTCACTTGCGAGTAGGCCGGATCCTTTTCCATCAGCGCGCGGGCAGCCAGGATGGCGGATTTGTGCAGCTCTTCGACCGGTACGCCGTCGTACAGGTTTTTCAGGGTCTCGGCGACGATGGCGTCGGCGTCGACGTGTTTTTCCAGGCCGATGCAGGCGGCGTTGATCAGGCTCGTGACGCGGTTCAGTTCCAGCGGCTTGCGCTCGCCGTTTTCCAGCACATGGATTTGCGGCGCGGCGATGGTGCTGGTGCCGGCGGCTTCCTTGGCGGCGCGACGCTCTTCCATCTGCTTGGCGCGGTACAGCACATAGGCGCGGGCCACGTCATGTTCGCCCGAACGCATCAGGGCCAGTTCCACCTGGTCTTGCACGTCTTCGATATGGAAGGTGCCGCCCGATGGCTGGCGACGCACCAGCGCGCCGACGACATTGTTGGTCAGTTCTTCCACCAGCTCGCGGATGCGGGCCGACGCTGCACCCTGGCCGCCGTTCACGGCCAGGAAGGCCTTGGTCATGGCGACTGCAATTTTCGATGGTTCAAACGCGACAACCGCGCCGTTACGGCGAATGATACGGTAGTCACCGAGGTCGCTCGCTGCCGTTGCAGGGCTGCTGGCGGTGCGCGCAGCGGCTGCTGGTACCAGCGCTGGATTGATGGTGATGTCCTGAGTAGATTGCATTTAAGCTCCCCGATAACAGCGTGCAGTCATGGCTGCGCGGCTATGTTTGTGTAAAAAACGGTGTTAAACCGACCTTCAATACTTGCTTGTTACTTAATATTCAGTATCACCAGAACTACTATATCTAGTGATTGGCTAGAACCTATCCACTGATTGTAGTGGTCGCACCGGAGCACGGCAAGTGAGAAATTTTGATGAACCAAGCATTTTGCTCTTGACATTAAAGAAGCCCAATAGGGAAGCCAAGTTCAGCGCTAGCACCTACTAACATTGCTTGTTTATTAAGCAGTTTTTGATAACATTCCCAATCGAACAAGGGTCCGGGATCGGTTTTCCGGCCCGGCGCGATGTGTTCATGCCCCCTCACGTCGGTCAGCGGATAGTGCTGCCGCAGCGCGGCCGTCAACTGCGCCAGCGCCGTATATTGCGCCGCTTCGAAGGCCACGAAGTCGCTACCCTCCAGCTCCACGCCGATAGCAAAATCATTACATTTATCGCGGCCGCAGAAACTGGACGCGCCGGCATGCCAGGCGCGATCGTTAGCGGATACGTATTGAATGATCCTGCCATCGCGGCGGATAAAAAAGTGGCTGGAGACTTTCAGGCCACGCAGGTCAACGAACGAGGGGTCAGCATTATAGTCGATCCGGCCGGTGAACAGGTCGGACACGTGCGGCCCGCGAAAGCAGCCGGCCGGCAGCGAGATGTTGTGGACCACCAACAGGGTGACGTCGGCCGGTGCGGAACCAGGACGGGCGTCGAAATACGGACTGTCGTAGCGCGTCGCCTGCGGCAGCCAGCCGTCGAAATCGCTCACGCCTCCGGCTCCTGGATATTCAGTTTCTGCATCTGGTAGCGCAGCTGGCGGAAGCTGATGCCCAGCAGTTGCGCGGCCTGGGTGCGGTTGAACTGCGTCTGCGCCAGCGCGCGCAGGATGATGTCGCGCTCGATCTGGTTCAGGTAATCGGGCAGGCTGGCCGGCAGGCTGGCCGGCGCTTGCGTCGGCTGCGTGGCGGCAGCGGCGGCGACGACAGGCACAGGTTCGCCCATGCGCGCGCCCTTCAGCGCCAGGTCGCCCACTTCGATCACGCCGTCGTCGGCAAACGCCAGCGCGCGTTCGAGGATGTTTTCCAGCTCGCGCACATTGCCGGGAAAGGAGTAGCCGCGCAGTGCCTCCAGCACGCCCGCTCCCAGCACCACCCGGTGCTCGAAGGTGCCGAGGCGGTCGAGGATGGCGCCGGTCAGCACGCCGAGGTCGTCCAGCCGATCGCGCAGCGGCGGCAGACTGAGTTCGATCACGTTCAGGCGATAGAACAAATCCTGGCGAAAGCTGCCCTGCTCCACGCACTGCGCCAGGTTCTTGTGGGTCGCACTAATAATACGCACGTCGACCGGCTCCTCGGCGGTGGCGCCGATCTGGCGCACGCGCCGCTCCTGGATCGCGCGCAGCAGCTTGACCTGCATCGCCAACGGCAGATCGGCCACTTCGTCCAGCATCAGGGTGCCGCCGTTGGCCGCCTGGAAGAAACCTTCGCGCTCATCGACCGCGCCGGTGAACGCGCCCTTGCGGTAGCCGAAGAACTCCGCTTCCATCAGCGCTTCAGGAATCGCGCCGCAGTTGACGGCGATGAAGGGCTTGCCGGCGCGCGAGCTTTGGGCGTGGATTTCGCGCGCGGCCAGCTCCTTGCCGCTGCCGGATTCGCCGTTGATGGCGATCGGCGCCATCGAGCGCGCCAGCCGGGCGATCTGCGCGCGCAGCGCCTGGATCACGGCGGAGTCGCCCTTCAGGCGGCTGGCCGGCGGCGCGGCGCTTGGCGCCTGGCCGGCCGCCGGTCCGGCGTTCAGGCGCAGCGCCGATTGCACCATCACCCGCAGCTGGTCCAGCGCCACCGGCTTGGAGATGTAATCGAAAGCGCCGGCCTTGAGCGCGACCACGGCGTTGTCGGCGCTGCCGAAGGCGGTAACCACCGCCACCGGCGTGTTCTTATATGCAGCGGTGATTTCGCGCACCAGTTCCAGACCCAGACCGTCGGGCAGGCGCATGTCGGTCAACACCAGCTGATATTCGCGTTCGGGCGTGGCCAGCAGCGCGCGCGCCTCGCCCAGCGTGGCGGCGCTGTCGACGTCCAGGCCCATTTTAAGCAGGGTCAGTTCCAGCAATTCGCGCAGGTCGGCCTCGTCGTCGACGACGAGCACACGCGGAGCGCGCGGGGAACGAACATTCATCAAGCGGCCTTTCCTTGCTTCTGCCCTGGCGAGGCAAAGGTGATTACGAAGCGCCCGCTCAACGCCGGGCTGCCGTCGGCGCTGTCCTTGTTATCAAAACGGTATTCATAGTCGAGACGCGCCTCGTTATTCAAACACAATTCACGCGCCAGATACAGTCCCAGTCCCGTGCCCTTGCTGGAGGTGGTGTAAAACGGCTCGAACAAGTGGGCGCGCACCTCGGGCGAGATGCCGGGGCCGTCGTCCTGCACATGCAGTTCCAGCCGCTCCAGCCGCTGGGCGGTGTCGCTCACCACATCCAGGCGGATCGAGGATGGACCGCCGCTGGCGTAGCGCACCGCGTTATTGAGCAGGTTGAGGATCACTTCGCGCAGGTGCAGTGCATCGAAGCGCACCTGCGTGCCCGATGCCACGGTCAGGCCGAGGATGTCCGGCGCCAGGCTGTGGGTCTCGATGAATTCCGCGCGCAGCTCGGCCAGGAAGACATCCAGCGCCAGCGGCTCGCTGTGCGCCTGCGCCTTGCGCGACAGCTGCAGGATGTCCTCCACCATGCGGTTCACGCGGGTGACGTTGTCGCCGACGATCTTCAGCAGGCGCTGATGTACCGGGTCGGTCAAATCCTCGGCCAGCAGCGCGTTGGCGTGGCCGATGGCCGACAGCGGATTGCGCACCTCGTGCGCGATGCTGGCCGTCAGCCGGCCCATCGAGGCCAGCTTGAGTTGCTGCGCCTGATTCTCGATGCCGGTCACGTCCTGCAAAAAGATCACGCTGCGCTGTGCGCCCAGTTCATGGGTGTCGGCGGCGGCGAAGCGCACTTTCAGGTGCGCGGCCAGGTCGCGGCGCGCGCTCCAGGCGGCGGTCATGCCTTCCAGCGCGGCGTCGTTGAACGGTTTGATGGTGAGGAACACGGTGGCGCGCGCGGCGTCCTCGCGCCACGCCTGATAGGCCTGGGCCAGCGGCGCCAGCGCCACGGCGGCCGACAATTTGAATTTCAGTTCCGGCCCGACCAGGCCTAGCATCTGCTGCGCCGCCGGATTGCCGGCAAAAACCTGGCCCTCGGCATCGACTACCAGGATGCCGTCGCCGATATTCGCCATCACCAGCCGGTTGACCGCCTGCTGCACATTGATCTCAACCCCACGCTGGATTGCCAGCTCCTCCTGGCCGATCAACTTGGCGGCCATGCGATTCACCACCAGCACGGCGGCCAGGAAGGCGGCGCCGTACAAGCCGGCCTGCATGACATCACGGTCGCTATCGGTCAGGAAGATTTGCCAGGTAGTGTCGCCGAGCAGGAATAGCGCCACCAGCGAGGCGCAAAACAGCGACAGCGTCAGCGGCGTCAGGATGGCCAGCCCGGCCAGCGGGAACAGGTACAGGATCGCCAGGCCGCTGCGCATGCCGCCGCCGGCCAGGTACAACAGCGAGATGATGGTGAGGTCGCAGGCGATCTGCGACAGCAGCTGCAGCACGAAGCGGCGCTGCACGTACACGGCCGACAGCGCGAAGCCGATCGACAGCCCCAGGTAGAGCAGGCAGATTTGCAGATACAGGTACTGGCCCGAAGCGCGCAGGCCACGGCTGTCGAAACTCAGATAGACCAGCAGCACCAGCGCGATCACCACGCGGGTGGCGTTCAGCGTTTGCAGCGAACGCCAGAAGGTTGCGCGCGCTTCGGCCGACAGGGCTTGCAGGCGCGCGATCACGGCGCGGTGGCTTAGGCGGCCGGCAGGGCGGCGTGGGCCGCGCTGCAATAGTCACGGCCGTTGGCCTGCACGGTTTCGCCGGCCGGATAGAACACGTTGCAGTGCGCACATTGCAGCATGACTTCGGCGTCGTTGGCGGCCTGCGCGGCGGCGCGCGCCTTGTAGGTTTGCTGCGACGGCGCTTCGGCCTGCGGTTGCGCCGCCTGCGGACGCTGTTGCTGTTGTTGCTGCTGGTACTGCTGCTGATAGCGCTTCTGCGCCTGGCGGATCTTGGAGCGGATCGCGAAGATCACCAGGAATATCAACGCCAGCCACATCACAATCTTGGTAATCATGCCCAACCTTTATGCAAAACCACTTCAAAGACAAAACGGCTGCCGACGTAAGCCAGCGCCAGCGTGGCGAAACCGACCAGCGTGAAGCTCAACGCCGTCTTGCCGCGCCATCCGCGCAAGCGGCGGCCGGCCAGCAGCGCGGCGAACAGCACCCACGACAGCAGCGTGAACACCGACTTGTGATCCCACTTCAGGGCCTGGCCGAACAGCTGTTCCGAGAACACGATGCCCGACAACACCGTCAGGCTCAGTAAAGCAAAGCCGAAGCCTATCATGCGGAACAGGAGTTTTTCCATGGTCAGCAGCGCCGGCAGCTGGTCCAGCGCGCCGGAAAGAAAGGACTTGGTGTCGGAGCGCGCGTGCAGGCGCGACTCCTGCAATGCCATCAGCACCGCATGGAAAGCGGCGATGGTCAGCGTGGAATAAGCCATGGTGGCGATGGCGATGTGCCAGCCGAACAGCGGCGACTTGCCCTCCATCGGCACCAGATTGCCAGGGAAGATCAGTTGCAGCGCGGCGGCGACGGCGGCGCTGGGCATGACCAGGCGGCGCAGTCCATCGAGGCTGAAGTTGCGGTTCTCCAGCCAGTAGGCCGCCACCGACACCCACAGCGCCGACGACAGCATGGCCGCGAAGCCGAAGCGCAAGGCGCCGCCGCCGGCGATTTCCGACCACAGGCCGACGCCGTGCAGCAGCCAGGCCGCCAGCGTGACGGCGGAGATCAGCCCGCCGCGCCGCGATGGCAGGCCGGCGCACACTATATACAGCACGATGGCTGCGATAAAAGAATAGATCTGCATCCGCGCAGTTTACACCATCGCTCAATCCACGGCTGCCATGCGCAGTTCGTCATGGTGGTGGCGCTCCTGCTCCTCCATCACCAGCTGCCCCAGCTCGCGCTTGAGGGCATTGAACTCGGCGGCGGCAGGGTCGCGCAGGCGCGGCAGCTCCACCAGGATGTCGCGCTTGACGGTGCCGGGGCGGTAGGTCATCACCACGATGCGGTCGGCCAGGTAGATCGCCTCCTCGATCGAGTGGGTGACGAAGATGATGGTCTTTTTCAGCTCCGCCCAGATGCGCAGCAGTTCATCCTGCAGGTTGCGGCGCGTGAGCGCGTCGAGCGCGCCGAACGGCTCGTCCATCAGCATGATGGGCGAATCGAGGGCCAGCACGCGGGCGATCGCCACCCGCTGGCGCATGCCGCCCGACAGGTCTTTCGGATAGCGGTTGCGGAAGTCCTGCAGCGACAGCATGTTGAGCAGCTGGTCCACCTTGGCCGTGATCTGCGCCTTGGGTTGGCCCTTGATCTCCAGGCCGAAGGCGATGTTGTCGGCCACCGTCATCCACGGGAACAGCGCGTATTCCTGGAACACCATGCCGCGCTCCGGACCCGGTGCCGTCACCAGCTTGCCGTCGGCGTGGATGGTGCCGGACGACGGCGGCGCAAAGCCGGCCACCGCGTTCAGCAGCGTCGACTTGCCGCAGCCCGATGGCCCGAGCAGGCAGACGAACTGCCCCTGCGGGATCTCCAGGTTGATGTCCTTGAGCGCCACCACCTCGCGTTCGGCGGTCTGGAACACCTTGTTTACCTGCGATACGGCGATATGCGTCGCACTCATTGGTTCTCCAGGCCGCGGTGCCAGCGCAGCAGATGGTTATTCAGTTTGTTCATGCCGACGTCGATGGCCAGGCCGATCAGGCCGATCGATATCATGCCGGCGATGATCTTGTCGGACCAGAAGTACTCGCGCGCTTCAAGGATGCGGAAACCGAGGCCGTTGTTCACCGCCACCATCTCGGCCACGATCACCACGATGAAGGCGGTGCCGATGCCGATGCGCACGCCGGACAGGATGTAGGGCACGGCCGCCGGCAGCACCACGCGGGTAAACATGGTGTAGCCGGAAGCGCCCAGGTTGCGCGCCGCGCGGATATAGATGCCGTCGACCTGGCGCACGCCGGCGATGGTGTTCATCAGCACCGGGAAGAAAGCGCCCAGCGCGATCAGGAACACGGCCGGCGGATTACCGAGCCCGAACCACAGCATCGACAGCGGGATGTAGGCGATCGGCGGAATCGGCCGCACCATCTGCACCAGCACGTTGAACCAGTCGTAGACGCGGGTGCTCATGCCCATGGCCAGGCCGAGCGGCAGCGCCAGCCCGCCGCCGATCAGGAAGCCGACCACCACGCGGTACAAGCTGCTGAGCGAATCGGTAATCAGCTCGCCGGACACGGCCCAGTGCA
Source organism: Duganella sp. BuS-21 (assembly GCA_041874725.1). Taxonomy (GTDB): domain Bacteria; phylum Pseudomonadota; class Gammaproteobacteria; order Burkholderiales; family Burkholderiaceae_D; genus Rugamonas. The sequence continues at coordinate 5,941,375 of CP097466.1, forward strand.
GCCAGCTGCCGGCCGCCGGATCATACGGTTGCAGCGGCAGCAGGTAGGCGATCCACTTCTCGGCCACCGCCAGCGGCGACGGCAGCACCTGCGGGTTGACCCAGCCCAGCGTGGCCGCCGTCTGCCACAGCGCCACCACCACCACCGGCAGCACCAGGCCGACGCCGACCTGGCGCCAGGAGGAGGAGGACGAGGACGAGGACGAGGACGAGGACGAGGACGAAGACGAGGCGCCGGCCATTATTTAACGCCCAGCGACTTCTTGGCGGCGTCCAGCAGATCGGTCTTGACCCAGTCCTTGGCCACCGGCGGCTTGGCCATGCGGCCGACGCCGGTCTTGACCATGACGTCGGTGGTGGTCTGGATGTGCTCGGGCGTGATGTCGTAGCTGTACGGCGAATTGCCGATGGCGTCGTCGAAATCGTCCTTGCTGATCTGGCCCTTGAAGATCACTTCGCGCACATACTTCTCGGCCACCGCCTTGTTCTCGATGAACAGCTTGGTCGACTGCACGAAGCAGTTCATGAATTTTTCCGCCAGCGGACGCTTCTCTTTATAGAACTTCTCCGTCATCACCATGGTGCGCACCGGCTCGCCGATCGGCGTGTCGTAGGGCTTGATGATCTCGGTGCCGAAGCCCTTGTTGATGGCCTGCGAGGATTGCGGCTCGGACTGCATCATGGCGTCGATCTGCTTGCCGAGCAGCGCCTGGTTCAAATCGGCGTAGGCCAGGAACACCAGCTGCACGTCCTTGCCCGGCTGGTCGGAGACGGTCAGGCCGTTCTGCTGCAGCTCGGCCAGCAGCAGCACCTCCTGGATGCCGCCGCGCGTGACGCCGACTTTCTTGCCCTTGAGGTCCTTGACGGTTTTCAGTTTCAGGTCGGCGCGGCTGACCAGCTGCGCACCGCCCTTGGCGAAACCTGCCACCACAAAAATCGGCGCGCCGCCGGCGCGGCCCGAGATGGCGGCCTCGGAAGCAGTGGTGCCGACGTCGAGTTCACCGGCGATAATCGCCTGCATCACATCCAGGCCCTTGGCGAACACGCGCTCTTCAACCTTGATGCCGCATTTGGGGGCGATTTCTTTAATATAGGAGACGGCGCCATAGTGGGCGAACTTCAGGTTGCCCAAGCGAACTACCTCCTGCGCCTGGGCGGCACCGAACGTGGCGGTCATGATTACGGCGGTGCACATCGCTTTCAGTTTCATCCGTCTCTCCTTTATATTGGTTGGGAAATCATACCAAGCTGTAAAGCAATTGCCTATCAGCAGATTCCGAACCGTGCCGACGTACCGGATTGGCGACGGCAACGCGACCATGCGGCCATGCGGTAAAATGGCGCACTTGGTCCGGCCGCGCCGGACGCCACCATCTGCCAACAGGTTCAACAACATGCTAGACAATCTGACTCAACGCCTCGCCAAGGTCGTCAAGACCATGCGCGGCGAGGCCCGCCTGACCGAAGCCAACACCGCCGAAATGCTGCGCGAAGTGCGCATGGCGCTGCTGGAGGCCGACGTCGCCCTGCCGGCCGTGCGCGAATTCATCGCCCGCGTCAAGGAGAAAGCCCTGGGCGAGGAAGTGATTTCCTCGCTCTCGCCTGGTCAGGCGCTGGTGGGCGTGGTGCAGCGCGAGCTGGCCGCCCTGATGGGCGCCGACCTCGGCCCGGAAGCGGCCCAGCTGAGCTTTGCCCAGCAGCCGCCGGCCATCATCCTGATGGCGGGTTTGCAAGGTGTGGGTAAAACCACCACCGTCGGCAAGCTGGCCAAGTACCTGAAAGAAGAGAAGAAAAAGAAAGTGCTGACCGTCTCGGCCGACGTCTACCGTCCGGCCGCGATCGCCCAGCTGCAATCGGTGACGACCCAGGTCGGCGCCGACTTCTTCCCGTCCACCGCGCAGGACAAGCCGGTCGACATCGCCCTGGCCGCGCTGGACTGGGCCAAGAAGCACTACCACGACGTGCTGATCATCGACACCGCCGGTCGTCTCGGCATCGATGAAGAAATGATGAAGGAGATCGCCGCCGTGCACAGCGCGGTCAAGCCGATCGAAACCCTGTTCGTGGTCGACGCCATGCTGGGTCAGGACGCCATCAACACCGCCAAGGCCTTCAACGACGCCCTGCCGCTGACCGGCATCGTGCTGACCAAGCTGGACGGCGACTCGCGCGGCGGCGCCGCGCTGTCGGTGCGTCACATCACCGGCAAGCCGATCAAGTTTGCCGGCGTCTCGGAAAAACTGGACGGCCTGGAAGCCTTCGACCCGCAGCGCATGGCCAACCGCGTGCTGGGCATGGGCGACATCCTGGCGCTGGTGGAAGAAGCGCGCAAGGGCGTGGACGCCAAGGCGGCGGCCGACCTGGCGGCCAAGGTCAAGTCGGGCGGCAAGTTCGACATGAACGATTTCAAGGCGCAGCTGGGCCAGATGAAGAAAATGGGCGGCATGGCCAGCCTGGTCGACAAGCTGCCGGCGCAGTTCCAGCAGGCCGCCGGCAACGCCAACATGGACCAGGCCGACAAGCAGGTGCGCCGCATGGTCGGCATCATCGACTCGATGACGGCGGCCGAACGGGCCAAGCCGGAGCTGATCAAGGCCACCCGCAAGCGCCGCATCGCGGCCGGCGCCGGGGTCCAGGTGCAGGAAGTCAACCGCATGCTGAACCAGTTCGAGCAGATGCAAACCATGATGAAAAAGCTCTCGGGCGGCGGCATGATGAAGATGATGCGCTCGATGAAGGGCATGATGCCGGGCCTGCGCTAAACTGGGGAAATGCCTGGTTTACGCCCTTGGACGGTGCGCGCGCCCCGGAAACACGGACTTTACGTCGTGTTTCCGGGAAAAAACGCAAAAAACAGTTGCGTGTCAGTTAAATCCCCACCAATATTAGCCGGTGCGATCAATTGCGCAATTTTCCATGTGTTCGTTAAGGAGGCTCGAATATGGCAACAGCCAAAAAAACCCCAGCAGCACCAGCTAAAAAGGCTGCGGCCAAACCGGCCGCAAAGAAAGCAGCAGCACCAGCAAAAGCAGCAGCCAAACCAGCGGCCGTGAAAAAAGCAGCACCGGCAGCGCGCAAACCGAACGCCGCCTTCATGAAAGCCATGACGCCATCCGCCTCCCTGGCCGCCGTCGTTGGCGCAGCACCTCTGCCGCGCACCGAAGTGACCAAGAAAGTGTGGGATTACATCAAGAAGCTCGACCTGCAAGATCCGGCCAACCGCCGCATGATCAACGCCGACGACAAGCTGAAAGCAGTATTCGGCGGCAAAGCCCAAGTCTCCATGTTCGAAATGACCAAGCTCATTTCCGACCACTTGAAATAAGCTGAAACGCCAAGAAAAAAACCGGGATGTTCCCGGTTTTTTTACGCCCGAAATTTCCCGAATTTATTTCCAGTTGTTCCAGGCCTTGAGCACGGCGTTGGGGTAGTCCGGCTTGCCGCGGCTGCCGTTGTAGCGGCCCAGCGCGAGGTAGAGGTTGCCCGCTTCCATGTCGAGGTACATGCGCAAAATCGCGCAGCCGTAGCGCAGGTTGGTTTGCATGTCGAACAGGGCGCGGCGGTTGCGGTCGCCGATCACGTTGGTCCAGAACGGCATCACCTGCATGTAGCCGCGCGCGCCGACGATCGATACCGCGTACTTGCGGTAGGCCGACTCCACCTGGATCAAGCCCAGCACCATGCCCGGATCGAGCCCGGCCCGGCGCGACTCGTACCACACCGTGGCCAGGAATTCCTTGCGGGTCTGTTCGTCCGGCAGCTTGCGCTGGAGCCGGTAGGACATGGTGTCCAGCCAGTTCTGGTAGCGCGCCTGGTCGGACGGGTTGCGGAAGGTGGGCGTGGGCGGCGTGGCGTCCTTGATGGCGTTCGACAGCGCCAGCCGCACCGAGTCGGCCAGCGCTTCTTCCTTCTGGTTGCCGGCCAGCGCCAGCGGCGCCGCAGCAAGCAGCACCGCCGCCGCCAGCCAGCGCCGGCACCGCAACAGGCTGATCACTGCGCCATTTTGCCTTGGATGAAGCCGAGGATGTCGGCCACAGGCACGGCGGTCGCTTCGGTGTCGCGGCGGCCCTGGTATTCCAGGTTGCCTTCCTTCAGGCCGCGATCGCCGATCACCACGCGGTGCGGCACGCCGATCAGTTCCCAGTCGGCGAACATCTGGCCCGGACGGGCGCCACGGTCGTCGAGGATGACGTCGATGCCGGCCGCCTGCGCGTCCGCGTACAGCTGCTCGGCCGCTGCCTTGACCGCCTCGCTGCGGTCCATGCCCATCGGGCACAGCACCAGCTCGAACGGCGCCAGCGAGGCCGGCCAGATGATGCCCTTGTCGTCATAGTTCTGCTCGATGGCGGCGCCGAGGATGCGGGTGATGCCGATGCCGTAGCAACCCATCTGCAGCGGCGCCGGTTTGCCGTTCTCGTCCAGGAAGGTGGCCTTCATGGCTTCCGAGTAGGCCGTGCCCAGCTGGAACACATGACCGACTTCGATGCCGCGCTCGATCGCCAGCACGCCCTTGCCGTCCGGCGAAGCGTCGCCTTCGACCACGTTGCGCAAGTCCAGCACCAGGTCCGGCTCGGCGCAGTCGCGGCCCCAGTTGGCGCCGGTGTAGTGGTAGCCGGCGTGGTTGGCGCCGCAGACGAAGTCCGCCATGTTGGCGACCGTGCGGTCGGCCACCACCGTGACCTGGGCCTTGGTGCCGATCGGGCCCAGGTAGCCCGGCACGCAACCGTAGACTTCCAGGATCTCGGCCTCGGTCGAGAAGCGGTGCGCGGCCAGGCCCGGCACCTTGCCGACCTTGACGTCGTTCAGTTCGTGGTCGCCACGCAACAACAACATGAAATACTGTTTAGCTGGTTTGCCATCCTGCTCGGTCTCGACGGTCAGCGCCAGGGTCTTGACGGTCTGCGCCAGCGGCAGCTTGAGCTGCTCGGCCACCAGCTCGCACTTGGTGGCGTTCGGCGTCTCGACCTGCGTCAGCGGCTGGGCGGCGGCGCCGCGCTCGGCATTCACCGGCAGCGCTTCGGCCGCTTCCATATTGGCCGCGTAGTCCGAGCTTGGGCAGTACACCAGCGCGTCCTCGCCGGTGCTGGCGATGACGTGGAATTCGTGCGAGCCGGTGCCGCCGATGGCGCCGTTATCGGCTGCCACCGCACGGAACTTCAAACCGAAGCGGTTGAAAATGCGAGTGTAGGCGTCATACATGATCTGGTACGAGGCCTGCATGCCGGCCAGGTCGCGGTCGAACGAGTACGCATCCTTCATGGTGAACTCGCGGCCGCGCATCAGGCCGAAACGCGGGCGACGCTCGTCGCGGAACTTGGTCTGGATGTGGTAAAAATTCAACGGAAGTTGACGGTACGATTTAATTTCCGAACGTACAACATCGGTGATCACTTCCTCGGCGGTCGGCTGGAAGGCGAATTCGCGGCCGTGGCGGTCCTTGATGCGCAGCAGTTCGGCGCCCATCTTGTCCCAGCGGCCGGTCTCCTGCCACAGTTCGGCAGGCTGGATCAGGGGCATCAGCAGCTCGATGGCGTTCGATTGGTTCATCTCTTCGCGCACGATGGCTTCCACCTTGCGGATGATTTTCAAGCCCATCGGCATGTAGGTGTAAATGCCCGAACCCAGGCGTTTGATCATGCCGGCGCGCATCATTAACTGATGGCTGACGATCTCGGCATCGGAAGGTGCTTCTTTAAGCGTGGAAATAAAAAAACGTGACGCGCGCATACGGTGAATTCTTTTTAAAAAGAGAGGGTTATAATCAACCTAATTTTAAAGGATTAGCTGGCTGATGCGTCCATACTTTATACAAATGCGTTCAAATCAGGGCCCTCCGGCCGTTTTCGTACCCCGAAAACCGTGCCGGTGTGCCGTTTTGTGGGCAAAAATATAAGACGGGGGCTCAGTCGCAGAAAGTTTGAGGTGCAATATGCTCGATCGGGAAGGGTTTCGCCCCAACGTCGGCATCATCCTGCTCAACGCCCAGAACGAGGTGTGGTGGGGCAAGCGGGTGCGCGAGCACTCATGGCAGTTTCCGCAAGGCGGCATCAAATATGGAGAAACGCCGGAACAGGCGATGTATCGGGAGCTGGAAGAGGAAATCGGTCTACGTGCCGAGCACGTCAAGATAGTCGGTCGCACCCGCGACTGGCTGCGCTATGAGGTGCCGGACCATTTCATCAAGCGGGAAATCCGCGGCCACTACCGTGGTCAGAAGCAGATCTGGTTCTTGTTGCGCATGTGTGCGCGCGACAACGACGTCAATCTGCGCCTGACCGACCATCCGGAATTTGACGCCTGGCGCTGGCATGATTACTGGGTCCCGCTCGATGTCGTGATTGAATTCAAGCGCGATGTCTATCAGCGCGCCTTGCAGGAACTGTCACGCTTCCTGACCTGGCCGGCCGGCGGCCATGAGCGCCGCCATCACGGCTCGCGCTACCTGCGCCAGCCGCATCCGCCACGCGCGGGGGCCGGCACGGTGACCGCCACGGCGGCGCTGGAATCGGCTGCTTGTGCCGAACAGCCGGCCTGCGCGGCGGCTGACGGCGACAAGAACGGCGCTTGAAGCGTTGATTTGAAAACGGGACAGTCCGACTGTCCCGTTTTTTTTCGTCAAACGATCCGGCAAGCCTGCTCGAACGACAGGCGCGGTGCGCGCGGGCGGATCTTGGCGGCGTCGCCGTAGCCGATATTGCAGATGAAGTTGGACTGGATGGCGGTGCCGGCAAAGAAAGCTTCGTCGACCTTGGCGTTGTCGAAACCGGACATCGGCCCCACGTCCAGGCCCAGCGCGCGCGCCGCCAGGATCAAGTAACCGCCCTGCAGCGAGGAATTGCGGAAGGCGGTCGACTGGATGGCGGCGTCGTTGCCGGCGAACCAGGAACGGGCGTCGACCGCCGGCGACAGCTGCGGCAGTTGCTCGTAGAATTCCATGTCCATGCCGACGATCACGGTAACCGGCGCGGCCAGGGTCTTGTCCAGGTTACCGGCCGACAGCGCCGGCGCCAGCCTGGCCTTGGCGTCGGCCGAACGCACGAACACCAGTCGCGCCGGCGAGCCGTTGGCGGCGGTCGGCGCCCAGCGCATGGCGTCGTACAGCTGCTGCAACTGCGCATCGGTGACCGGACTGTCGAGCCAGCCGTTGTGGGTATGGGCGTTGAAGAACAGGGTATCGAGGGCGGATGGGTTCAGCATGGGGGGCAGTCGAGTGGATGAAAACGCCATCTTACCAGCCGCGCCCGGTGGTGATCTTCTGCAGGAGGTACAATATCGGCTATGTTTAATCCCTCTTCCGACGACGTCCGCCGATTCTTCTGCGAGACCTACCGCAAGCAGCAGGCTGGCGAAATCCTCACCCCGCTCGAGACCATGGCGTCCGACTGGATCCACCATCATCCCGAGTACCACGCGGTGCTGACCGACGTGGAAACGGCGCTCACGCGCAACTACCAGGTGGAAGGTGCGCAAGCCAACCCCTTCCTGCACTTGTCGATGCACCTGTCGATCGACGAGCAGATCTCGATCGACCAGCCGCCGGGCATCCGCGCGCTGGCGACCGAACTCACGCTCAAGCGCGACGACGCCCACGCGGCGCAGCACGAAATCATGGAATGCCTGGGCGAGATGATCTGGAACGCCCAGCGCACCGGCACCCCGCCCGACGGCCTGGCCTACATCGAGGCCATCAAGCGCCGCCTTTAAAATTCGGGGTCAGTTCCGACATTCGGACATTTCGCGCGCGAAATGTCCGAATGTCGGAACTGACCCCGAATTTTAGCGGTGGACCGCCAGGTTGCCTGGCAGGCTGTGCAGGTAGGCGGCGACGTCCTTGATGTCCTGGTTGCTCAACGGCTTGACCTGGCCGGTCATGATGGCGTTGTTGCGGCCGTTGGCGCCGTCGCCGCGCTTGTAGGTCTTGAGCGCATGTTCGAGGTAGTCGCGGTGCTGACCGGCCAGCTTCGGATAGCTGGGGTCGATCGGGCTGTTGAAGTCCTTGCCGTGGCAGCTGAAGCACGCATATTTTTCCGCCAGCGCCTTGCCCGCATCCACGTTGCCGCCCGCCTGCGCGACGCCGGCCAACATCACCAGGCCTACGGCCGCAGTCATTTTCCACATCAGTTTGTTCATGAATTCGGTCCTCATTTCGGGTCGGCGCTGCGGGTCTGCTGCGAATAGAACGCCGCCACGTCGGCGATGTCCTGGTCCGACAGGCTGGCGGCGATGCCCTTCATGGACGGATGCTTGCGATCACCTTTTTTGTAGGCCTGCAGCGCACTTTCGATGTATCTGGCCGATTGGCCGCCGATCATCGGCACCGAAAACACTTCCGGGAAGGTGGCTTTGTAGCCGGGAATGCCGTGGCAGCCAATACACATTTCTATCTTGGCTTTGGCATTCTGGGCGTTGCCGACGACGTCCGCAGCGGCGACGACGTGGGACAAGCCTGCGAGCACGAGGAGTGCGGTGAGTTTTTTCATGGTGTCTCTAAGTAAGTGATCGGATACAGCAATATCGGATACTTCTGCCACGGTGTCACTATATTGACTTTTCTACTATGTGTGCTGGGATTCTAACCTAAGTATTTTTTAGAAACAACACAACCGGCGCACCGTCCCGAGCACCGCCTCTAGCGTTTGCCCGTATACTATTTCCTCTATTTGATCTTTCCATCCCGGATACCCACCCATGCACGCCCCACAACGCTTCGAAGGTTCCGCCCAGTACGTCGCCACCGCCGACCTGAAACTGGCCGTCAACGCCGCCCTCACCCTGCAGCGCCCACTGCTGATCAAGGGCGAGCCGGGCACCGGCAAGACCATGCTGGCCGAGGAAGTGGCCGCCGCCCTGAACATGCCGCTGATGCAGTGGCACATCAAGTCGACCACCAAGGCCCAGCAGGGGCTGTACGAGTACGACGCCGTCTCGCGCCTGCGCGATTCCCAGCTCGGCGACGAGCGCGTGCGCGATATCCACAACTACATCGTCAAGGGCGTGCTGTGGCAGGCCTTCACGGCGCCGGCGCCGGTGGTGCTCTTGATCGACGAGATCGACAAGGCCGACATCGAGTTCCCCAACGACCTGCTGCGCGAACTCGACCGCATGGAGTTCTACGTCTACGAGACGCGCGAGCTGGTGCAGGCCAAGCACCGCCCGCTGGTGATCATCACCTCCAACAACGAGAAAGAGCTGCCGGACGCCTTCCTGCGCCGCTGCTTCTTCCACTATATCAAGTTCCCCGACCGCGACACCATGGAGCAGATCGTGCGCGTGCACTATCCGAACCTGAAGCAGGAACTGCTGGCCCAGGCGCTGCAGACCTTCTATCAGGTGCGCGAAGTGCAGGGACTGAAGAAGAAGCCGTCCACCTCCGAATTCCTCGACTGGCTCAAGCTCTTGATGGCCGAGGACATTCCGCCCGAGGCGCTGCGCAGCCAGGACCAGAAGGCCATCGTGCCGCCGCTGCACGGCGCCCTGCTGAAGAACGAGCAGGACATCCACCTGTTCGAGCGCCTGGTGTTCATGGCGCGGACCAACCGATGAACACGATCCTGCCCGTGGCGCTGGAACTGCACGGCGTGCGCCTGGAGCCGCTGGGACCGCACCACGCCGACCGCCTGCGCGCCGCCGCCGAGGATGGCCAGCTGTGGCGTCTGCGCATCACCTCCGTGCCCGAGCCGCACGAGGTGGACGCCTACATCCTCAAGTCCATGGCCCAGCGCCCGACCCGGCTGGCCTTCGCCGTGGTCGATAGCGGCAGCGGCGCCGTGATGGGCACCACCAGCTACCATGACATCGTGCCCGAGATCGACCGCCTGGAGATCGGTTACACCTGGTATGCGCAGAGCCGCCAGCGCAGCCATGTCAACACCACCTGCAAGCTGCTGCTGCTGACGCACGCCTTCGAGACCCTGGGCGCGGCGCTGGTCGGCCTGCGCACCGATAACTTCAACCACGCCTCGCAAGCCGCCATCGAGCGCCTCGGCGCCAAGAAGGACGGCGTGCTGCGCCACCACGCGGCGCGCCGCGACGGCACCGTGCGCGACACCGTCATGTACAGCATCGCGGCCGGCGAGTGGCCCGAGATCAAGGCGCACCTGCGCTATAAGCTGGCGCAGCACGGAGTGCGCTGAGATGCTGATCGATTTCTTCTTCACGCTGAAGGACGCCAAGATCCCGGTGACGATCAGGGAGTTCCTGACCCTGCTCGAAGCCATGCAAAAGCAGGTGATCACCACTTCGCTCGACGATTTTTACTACCTTTCGCGCCTGACGCTGGTCAAGGACGAGGCCCACTTCGACAAGTTCGACCGCGCCTTCGGCCTGTATTTCAAGGGCATCGCCAGCGCCTTCGAGGAAAACGGCGGCGTGCCGCTGGATTGGCTGGTGCAACGCATGAAGCGCGAACTGACGCCGGAGCAGATCGAGGCGCTGGAAAAATTCGGCTACGACAAGCTGATGGACCGCTTGAAAGAACTGCTGCAGGAGCAGAAGGAGCGCCACGAGGGCGGCAACAAGTGGATCGGCACCGGCGGCACCTCGCCCTTCGGCCACGGAGGCACCAATCCCGAGGGCGTGCGCATCGGCGGCAAGGGCGGCAACCGCACGGCGGTCAAGGTGTGGGAGGCGCGCAGCTACAAGGATTACGACGGCGAGCGCGAGATCGGTACCCGCAACATCAAGGTGGCGCTGCGGCGCCTGCGCAAGTTTGCGCGCCAGGGCGCGGCCGAGGAGCTGGCGCTCGACGCCACCATCCATGCCACCGCCAACAACGCCGGCTACCTCGATATCAAGATGCAGCCCGAGCGCAAGAATAATATCAAGGTGCTCATGCTGTTCGACGTCGGCGGCACCATGGACGACCATATCGAGCGCACCGAGGAGCTGTTTTCGGCGTCCAAGACGGAGTTCAAGAACATGGAGTTCTTCTACTTCCACAATTGCGTGTACGAGTATATGTGGAAGAACAACCGGCGCCGCCATTCCGAGCGCTTTCCGACCTGGGACATCCTGCGCAAGTACCCGCCCGACACCAAGCTGATTTTCGTCGGCGACGCCACCATGAGTCCCTACGAGATTCTGCAGCCGGGCGGCTCGGTCGAGTACAACAACGAGGAGGCGGGCAGCGCCTGGCTGGCGCGCTTCACGGCGGCGTTTCCGAAATTCGTCTGGCTCAATCCAGAGCCGGAGAACATCTGGCAGTACCGCCAGTCGATCGGCATCATGCGCCAGTTGATGAACCACCGCATGTTCCCGCTGACCATGGACGGCCTGGAACGCGCCATGCGCACGCTGAGCAAGTAAATTCGGGGTCAGTTCCGACATTCGGACATTTCGCTCGCGAAATGTCCGAATGTCGGAACTGACCCCGAATTTGCCCCCGAATTTATGGCAGTTGCAGGCGGTAGCCGACGGCGGTTTCCGTGAGCAGGTAGCGCGGTTGGGTGGGGTCGGCTTCCAGCTTGTGGCGCAGGTGGCCCATGTAGATGCGCAGGTAGTGGCCATTCTCCGATTGCGACGGTCCCCACACGGCGCGCAGCAGCTGCGGGTTGCTCATCACGCGCCCGGCGTTGGCTACCAGTACCGCCAGCAGGCGGTATTCGGTCGGCGTCAGATGCACGTTCTCGCCGCCGCGCGTGACGCGCCGGTTTTGCAAGTCCACCGCCACCTCGCCGAAGCGCACCACGCCATCGTTGCCGGCCGCCGGCTGGCGCTGACGCCGCAAGGTGGCGCGCACCCGCGCCAGCAGCTCGCCGGTGCCGAACGGCTTGGTCAGATAGTCGTCGGCGCCGGCGTCGAGCGCGCGGATCTTGTCGGCTTCGCCCACCCGCGCCGATAGCACGATCACCGGCACCGTCGACCATTTGCGCAGGTCGATGACGAAGTCGATGCCGTCGCCGTCCGGCAGGCCCAGATCGAGCACGATCAGGTCCGGCTTGCGGGTGCCGGCGTCGATCAGGCCGCGCTGCAGGCCCGGCGCTTCGTGCACCTGCCAGCCCTCCTCTTCCAGCGCGGCGCGCACAAAGCGGCGGATCTGCGGTTCATCTTCGACCAGCAGGGCGGTCGGCGCGGTGTCATTCATGGGCTTCCTCGTCCGGCATGGCCGGCGGTGTGCCTAGCGGCAGGGTAAAAGTAAACAAGGCGCCGCCCAGCGGCGAGGCGGCCTCGCCGCTGCCGGCGCTGATGCTGCCGCCGTGCGCTTCGACGATGGCGCGGCAAATCGCCAGCCCCAGTCCCACGCCCGGCTTGGCCGATTCGCGCTCGCCACGGGTGAATTTTTCAAACAGCGCTTCTTCGCGTCCCGCCGGCAGGCCCGGGCCGTCATCATAAACCATGACCTTGAGCCAGGCGCCGTGCAGCGCGGCAGCGATTTCGATATGGGCGCCGGGCGGCGTGTATTTGGCGGCGTTCTCCAACAGGTTGGCCAGTACCCGCTCGATCAGCACGGCGTCGTAGCGCACCAGCGGCAACGCCGGCGGCAGGCGGGTGCTGACGCGCTGCCCGCCCACGCTCAGTTGCGCGGCGACCGCGCGCAAGGCGCTGCCGACCACTTCTTCCAGCGGCTGCCATTGCAGGTTGAGGTGGACGTCGCCGCTTTGGATGCGCGCCATGTCGAGCAGGTTGGTGACCATGGTGCTCATGCGGCGCGCTTCATCATGCAGCGCGGTGGCAGCCTCCAGCTGGGCCGCGCTCAAGGCCGGCCTGGAGCCGGCTAACGACTCGGAGATGCCGACAAGCGAGGTCAGCGGCGTGCGCAAGTCGTGCGACAGCGCCGCCAGCAGCGAGTTGCGCAAGCGCTCGGACTCCATGCTGACCAGGGCGTTTTGCGCCACTTCGATGTAGTGCACGCGCTCCAGCGCGATGGCGGCCAGCGCGGCGAAGGTGTCGAGTTGCTGGCGCTGTTCGGGGATCAGGATCCAGCGCCGCTGTTGCGGTTCGATCGCCAGCACGCCGCGGGTGCGCATCGGCGCCACCAGCGGCAGGTAGAAGATGCGGCTGGCCGGCAAGGTATCGGTGCCGAGGCCGGCAGGTTCGGCGCGGTCGTAAGCCCATTGGGCGATGCCGGTGTCGAGCACCGATAGGTGGGCGCTGGTGGCGATGTCGCTGGCGTTCAGCGGCGGCAGTTGCAGGCGGCCGTCGTCGTTCGGCAGCAGCAGCGTGGCGCGGGCGCGGAAGGCGCGCTGGATGAAGCTTTGGGTGGTGTCGAAGATTTGTTCGGTTTGCAGCGCGCCTGATAGTTCACGGGCGAATTCGTACAGCGCGCGCGAACGGCGTTCACGGTGCGCGGCGACGCGCGCCTGGAAGCGCAGGTCGGCGGTCAGGTGGCCGGTGATCAGGCCGACCGCCAGCATCACGAGGAAGGTGATCAGGTATTGAAAATCGGTGACGGCCAGCGTGAAGCGCGGCGGCACGAAGAAGAAGTCGAAGCAGGCCACGCTAAAGCAGGTCGCCACCACCGACGGTCCGCGCCCAAAGCGCACGGCCACCAGCACCACCACCAGCAGGAATAGCATGGCGATATTGGCGAGGTCCAGATACGCCAACAGCGGCGCCGCCACCAGTGCGGTGGCCAGGCTAGCCGCCGCCGCGACGATGTAGCCGAGCACGCGCCGGCGCTGCGGCGCGCCACCGAGTGCGCCGTCGTCGGTGGCGCCGGCTCCGGCGCCGGGCGATGGTGCGCCGGCCGTATCGCGCGCGTCAGCGTCGCCGCCCCAACCGCCGGGCAAGGCGCCGCGCGCATCGGCTGCGGCGCCGTCGGCATCCTGCCCGCTGCTGCGGGTGGCGGCCGGCTGGTTGCGCGGCACGCCGATTTCGATCAGGTCGAGGTCCGGCGCGTAGTGGGCCAGGCGTTTGATGTGCGGCGCGCGCCATGGCCAACTGCGGTGGCCGCGGCCCAGCACCAGCTTAGACAGGTTATGGCCACGCGCGTAGTCGAGCGCCGTGTAGGCGATATCGGGGCCGGACAGCACGGCGGTGGTCGCGCCCAGATCTTCTGCCAACTTGAGGTTTTTCAAAATCTGCTCGCGCTGCGCCGCCGGCAGGCGCTGCAAGGCTGGCGTTTCGACGTACACGGCGTGCCAGCCGGTGCCCAATTGGCTGGCCAGCCGCGCGGTGCTGCGCACGGTGTGCTCGCCGTCAGCGCGCGGGCCGACGCAGGCCAGCAGCGCAGCGCCGGTTTTCCAGATGTCGGCTATCGATTTTTCGACACGGTAGGCGCGCACGTCGTCTTCGATGCGGTCGGCGGTGCGGCGCAAGGCCAGCTCGCGCAATGCGATCAAATTCCCTTTGCGGAAGAAGTTGCGCGAGGCCCGTTCGGCCTGCGCCGCCTGATATACCTTGCCGCCCTGTAGGCGCGCTAGCAGTTCGTCGGCAGGCACGTCGACCAGCACCACTTCGTCGGCTTGGTCGAACACTGTGTCGGGCAAGGTTTCGGCCACGCGGATGCCGGTGATGCCACCTACCACGTCGTTCAGGCTTTCCAGATGTTGGACGTTGACGGTGGTGAGCACGTCGATGCCGGCATCCAGCAACTCCTCGACATCTTGCCAGCGCTTGGGGTGGCGCGAACCCGGCGCGTTGGAGTGCGCCAGTTCGTCCATGAGGATTAATGGCGGCTGCAGGGCCAGCGCGCCGTCAAGGTCAAACTCGGCCAGCTGCTTGCCGCGGTACTCCACCGCGCGCGGCGGCAGCAGCGGCAAGCCGGCCAGCATGGCGGCGGTTTCGGCGCGGCCATGGGTTTCCACCACGCCGACCAGCACCGGCTGGCCGTCCGCTTGCAGCTTGCGAGCGGCGGCCAGCATGGCGTAGGTTTTGCCGACGCCGGCCGAGGCGCCAAAGTAGATGCGCAGTTTGCCGCGCGCGGCCTTGCGTTCCTGCGCCTGCACCTGCGCCAGCAGCGCATCGGGATCGGGTCGTACAGAGTCGGAGGGGAACATGGCCATGCGCGGATTTTACCCTTTCACAAACGGCTTGGCGCGGTCCAGTGCCAGATTCAAGGCCAGCACGTTGACGCGCGACTCGCCGAAGAAGCCGAACCACTGGTGTTGCTGGTGCTGGTCGATCAGCGCCTGCACTTGCTCTAAGCTGATTTTGCGTGCAGCAGCGATGCGGACCGCTTGGTAGCGCGCGCCGGCGATGCTGATTTCAGGATCGAGGCCGCTGGCCGATGCCGTCACCAGATCGATCGGGATGGCGGCGGTGTTGGCCGGATCGGCCGCGTGCAGCGCATCGATGCGGCCTTTGACGGCGTCGATCAGGGCCGGATTGGTTGGACCTTGGTTGGCGCCGCCCGAACCGGCCGCGTTGTTCGGCATCGGCGCGGTGGCCGATGGACGGCCCCAGAAGTAGTGCGGCGAGGTGAAAGCTTGGCCGATCAGCGTCGAGCCGATGGCTTTGCCATTCACTTCCACCATGCTGCCGTTGGCCTGCCCCGGGAAGGCAGCGCTGCCGATGCCGGTCACGGCCAGCGGGTAGAGTACGCCGCAGATCAGGGTCAGCGCGGCAAACACGGTGACGGCGGGACGAAGTTGCTTAGTCATGATGACTCCTTAAACCAGATTAAATGCGGCCAGCAGCATGTCGATGGCCTTGATGCCGATGAACGGCAAGATGATGCCACCCACGCCGTACAGCAGCAGGTTGCGGCGCAGCAGCGCCACGGCGCCGATGGCGCGGTATTGCACGCCTTTCAGCGCCAGCGGGATCAGCACCACGATGATCAGGGCGTTGAAGATCACCGCCGACATAATCGCCGACGCTGGGCTGGCCAAGTGCATCACGTCCAGCGCCTTCAGTTGCGGGAAGGTGCCGACAAACGCGGCCGGGATGATAGCGAAGTATTTGGCGATGTCGTTGGAAATCGAGAACGTGGTCAGCGAGCCGCGCGTCATCAGCATTTGCTTGCCGATTTCGACGATTTCCAGCAGCTTGGTTGGATTCGAATCCAGGTCCACCATATTGCCGGCTTCTTTGGCCGCTTGCGTGCCCGAGTTCATGGCCACCGCCACGTCGGCTTGCGCCAGTGCCGGGGCGTCGTTGGTGCCGTCGCCGGTCATGGCGACTAAGCGGCCTTCGGACTGGTAGCTGCGGATCAGTTTCAACTTGTCTTCCGGCGTCGCTTCGGCCAGGAAATCGTCGACGCCCGCTTCGGCGGCGATGGCGGCGGCGGTCAGCTTGTTGTCGCCGGTGATCATCACGGTTTTGATGCCCATGCGGCGCAGTTCAGCGAAGCGCTCTTTGATGCCGCCTTTGACGATGTCCTTCAGTTCGACCACGCCCATCACGCGGCCGGCGTCGACTACCACCAGCGGCGTGCTGCCACGGCGCGAGATGTCGTCGACAGCGCGCGCGGTGTCGGCTGGATACGGTTGGCCCAGCGACTCGACGTATTTACGCACGGTGTCGGCTGCGCCTTTGCGGATCGCGCGGTTGTCGATGTCGATGCCGCTCATGCGGGTCTGGGCGGTGAACGGCACGAACACCGCGTTCAGCGACGCCATTTCGCGTTCGCGGATGTTGAACTTCTGCTTGGCCAGCACCACGATGCTGCGGCCTTCCGGCGTGTCGTCGGCCAGCGAGGCCAGTTGCGCCACGTCGGCCAACTGCTGTTCGGTCACGCCCGGCGCCGGCACGAAGGCCGAGGCTTGGCGGTTGCCCAGGGTGATGGTGCCGGTTTTATCGAGCAGCAGCACGTCGACGTCGCCGGCTGCTTCGACCGCGCGGCCGGAAGTGGCGATCACGTTGGCTTGCAACATGCGGCTCATGCCGGCCACGCCGATGGCCGACAGCAGGCCGCCGATGGTGGTCGGGATCAGGCATACCAGCAGTGCGATCAGCACCGTGATGGTGACCGGCGTACCGGCACCGGCGGCGGCCACCGAAAACAGCGAGAACGGCAGCAGGGTCACGGTCACCACCAAGAACACGATGGTCAGCGCTACCAGCAAGATGGTCAGGGCGATTTCGTTCGGCGTCTTTTGACGCTTGGCGCCCTCCACCATGGTGATCATGCGGTCGAGGAAGGTCTCGCCGGGATTAGCGGTGACGCGCACCACCAGCCAGTCCGACAACACGCGGGTGCCGCCGGTGACGGACGAGAAGTCGCCGCCCGATTCACGGATTACCGGCGCCGATTCGCCGGTGATGGCGCTTTCGTCGACCGAGGCCACGCCTTCGATCACTTCGCCGTCGATCGGGATTACGTCGCCCGCTTCGACCAGGATGTAATGGCCTTTGCGCAGGTCGAGCGCCGGCGCCGGCAGCCAGGTGGTGCCGTGCTTCGGCGTCGTCAGCTTCTTGGCGCTGATGCTTTGTTTCAGGCTGCGCAGCGACGCCGCTTGCGCCTTGCTGCGGCCTTCGGCCAGCGCTTCAGCGAAGTTCGCGAACAGCACCGTGAACCACAGCCAGACGGCGGTGGCGGCGATGAAGCCGAACGGTGCTTCGCCTTGGCCACCGAGCGCCTGTGCGGCCAGCAAGGTGGTGATGATGCTGCCGACGTAGACCACAAACATCACCGGGCTGCGCAACTGGGTGCGCGGGTGCAGCTTGCGGAACGAATCAGCGATGGCCGGGACTACCAGCTTGGAGTCGAACATGTTCAACTTCTTGGCCGGCGGATTGGTAAATAGCGTGCTAGCTTGTGACATGGTGACTCCTTATTTGGCAAACAACTGCAAGTGTTCTACGACTGGGCCAAGCGCCAGCGCCGGCACGTAATTGAGCACACCGACCAATACCACCACGCCGCACAGCAGGCCGATAAACATGGCACCGTGGGTCGGCATGGTGCCGGCATTGGCTTCCAGACGCTGTTTGCCGGCCAGCGAACCGGCGATGGCCAGAATCGGCACGATCATGGCGAAGCGGCCAAACCACATGGCGATTGCCAGCATGGTGTTGTAGAACGGCGTGTTGGCGGATAAGCCGGCAAACGCGCTGCCGTTGTTGTTGGCGGCCGAACTGAAGGCGTACAGAATCTCCGTGAAGCCGTGCGCGCCGGGGTTGGCGATACCGGCTTTGCCGGCCTCGCACAGCACGGCAATCGCGGTACCGGCCAGTACCAGCGTTGGCGTAACCAGAATCGCGATCGAGGTCATTTTCATTTCGTAGGCTTGGATCTTCTTGCCCAGATATTCCGGCGTGCGGCCGATCATCAGGCCGGCAATGAACACCGCCATGATGGCGAAGATCAGCATGCCGTACAGCCCGGAACCGACGCCGCCGTAAATCACTTCACCGAATTGCATCAGCAGCAGTGGCACCATGCCGCCGATCGGGGTCAGCGAATCGTGCATGGCGTTGACGGCGCCGCAGGAAGCCGCCGTGGTCACGGCCACGAACAGCGACGAGGCGCTGACGCCGAAGCGGGTTTCTTTGCCTTCCATATAGCCGGCGCTTTGATCGACATTGAGTGCCTGCAGAGCAGGATGGGCGGTTTGTTCAGCGCCCATCACCACGCAGGTGCAGATCACGAACAACACCGTCATGGCGCCCAGCACGGCCCAGCCTTGGCGCTGGTCGCCGACCATGCGGCCGAAGGCGAAGCACAGGCCGGCCGGGATCAGGAAGATCGCCAGCATTTGCACGAAGTTGGTCAGTGCGGTCGGGTTTTCGTAAGGGTGGGCCGAGTTGGCGTTGAAGAAGCCGCCGCCGTTGGTGCCCAGCATTTTGATGGCTTCTTGCGAGGCCACTGGGCCCATGGCGATGGTTTGGGTGGTGGCGGTCAAGGTTTCGGTGACCACTTCGCCCTTGGCGTCTTTCAGCGGCTGGCCATCAGCGCCGACTTTCGGCTGGCTGTAGGTGACTGGATCGAGCAACTGCACGTCCTGGTAGGCCGAGAAGTTTTGGATCACGCCTTGGCCCATCAGGAATACCGAGAACAGCAGCGACAGCGGCAGCAGCAAGTACAAGGTCGAACGGGTCAGGTCGACCCAGAAGCTACCGATCGACTTGGTCGAGCGCGAGGCAAAGCCGCGAATCAGCGCAAAGGCGACGGCGATGCCGGTGGCAGCCGAGAAGAAGTTTTGTACTGCCAGCGCCAGCATCTGGGTCAGATAGCTCATGGTTTGTTCGCCGCTATAGCCTTGCCAGTTGGTGTTGGCGACGAAGCTGACGGCGGTGTCGAAGGCCGAATCCGGGCTGACGTTGGCCATCGCTTGCGGATTCAAAGGCAGCCACAGTTGCACGCGTTGCAGCGCGTAGGTGACCAGTGCGCCGATAACGCTGAACAGCAGCAGCGATAAGGCATAGGATTTCCAGCCTTGGCCCTCTTTCGGATTGACGCCGGCGGCGCGGTAGATCAGGTGTTCGATTTTGGCCAGCCAGCCGAAGCCGCGCAGTGGCGCGCCGCTGCCATTGCCGACGCGGGCCAGCAGGATGCCCAATGGGTAGGACAGCGCCAGGAGCACGGCCAGGAAGGCGATCAGCAGCAGGAGAGATTGCATCGTCATGTTACAGGTCCTCCGCTTTCAACAGGGCCACTACCAGATAGACCAGCAGGCCGGCCGACGCGATGGCGCCGATCACGTAAAACGTGTTCATGGCTTACCTCCGAGTTTTTCGCAACCAGCGGCCATGGCCGCGGTTACCGCGTAAAAGAGCACCATCGCTCCGATAAATACTAAGTCCATCACACCCTCACAGGTCTTGTTTTGATAGGAAGAAGCTTAGCCAGAAGGGTCTAAAGATTTTGTAAAGACTTGGAGAGGGGGTGTAAACAAAGCGTAAAAATTTACGTTTTCTTTACGGACGCCGCAGGATTCTTTAGAACGTTTTTACGGGCGTCTCGGTAGGCTGGGTCCATCGCAACTACCGATCAAAAACAGATCACAATCATGGACACTTCTTTACACGGCATTTGGGTGCCGCTGGTGACGCCGATGCAGCACGGCGAGCTGGATTTATCGTGCTTGCAGCGGCTGGCGGACTGCGTGATTAACGACGGCGCGCACGGTCTGGTGGTGTGCGGCACCACCGGCGAAGCGCCGCAGCTGGATTTGGCCGAGCAAAGCGCGGCGCTGGCGGCAGTCCTGGAAGTGGCGCATAAGCGCTGCCCAGTGTTGATGGGCATCGGCGGCAGCGACACTTTTGCCGCCGCCAGCCGGGTGCTGGAGTTTGACGATGAAGATTTGGCCGGTTACCTGGTCTCCACGCCGGCTTATGTCCGGCCCTCGCAGGAAGGCTTGCGGCGCCACTTCGAGACGATCGCCGATTCTACTTCGCGGCCTATCGCCTTGTACAACGTGCCAGCACGTACCGGCGTCAATCTGGAGCTGGCCACCGCGCGCCGCTTGGCCGAGCGGCCGCAATTTTCCGCCATCAAGGAAGCCGGCGGTAGCTTGCGGCAGATGATGGACTTGGTGCAGCAGACGCCTTTATCGGTGCTGTGCGGCGATGATGTGCTGCTGTTCTCAGCCCTGTGCGGCGGCGGCCATGGGGCGATTTCTGCATCGGCGCATATTCGCACCGATTTGTATGTGCAGCTGTACGACCTCGTGCGCGCACAGCGCCTAAGTGAAGCGCGCACGCTGGCGGCGGCGCTGCTGCCGATGATGCAGTTGCTGTTCTCGGAACCGAATCCGGCGCCGTTGAAGGCGGCGCTCGGCATGCTAGGCTTGCTGCGCGATGAATTGCGCTTGCCGATGGTGCCGGCTAGCTTGGCTTGCAAGGAAAATCTGGCGGCAGCCTTGGAGGCGCTGGACGCCTTGCCACGCTACCGGCGCGCCACTGCTGCTGCAACGACGGCGCACGGTGCGGCTCGTTACTCGCTGGCTCACGCCATGGCGGCCATATGATCGTCGCTCTCACTGGTATTGATGGCGACAGCACCGTCTCCGATCTGGCCGAAGACTTGGCTATGCTGCGCGTGGCAGCCGGCAAGCGAGTGCTGTTGGTCTCGCCCAATCCCGGCGCTTACGATGCTCAGCTTTACGATGATTTGGTGGTCGACGCCTCGCCGCACGGCGCCATCAAGGCAGATGTCACGTTGAAGCAGGCCAGCGTGATTCTGACTTTGCTCCAGCCGGAGTCGCTGGAAGATCCCGACGAATGCGCCGCACTGCTGGCGCGCTTGCAACTGGCCCAGAGCGCCAATCCCGGCGTCCGCGTGCTGGTGACGGTAGCGCATGGCCGCCGTCCTCTTACAGCACACCAAACCGGCTGCCTGCTGGTGTTCGTGGCCAAACTGCCGCAGGCCCGCTTAGCCGACACGCTGGTCCTCGATGACAGCGCCGATACCTACCACTCGCGCCACAGCGAATTGGAGCTGCAAGCCTACAAAGCCGACCGCAAACTCTGCGCCCCCGAAGTCCGCCACCTCTACCGCGAGATCTTCCGCCCGGTTTGGAGGATATAGGTGTGGGGGGCTGCGTTTTCCCGGCAGCGGGCAATGGGTGGGTGCCGACACCTGCCGCGTGCAGCAGAACACAGCGATAACACAACTATTTAAGCAAGCGCCGCAAGCAGCATAAACATCACGCTGCGGCGCCCCTCAAGACTACTTAAAACACTTTGCTGATCATCAGTTGCAGCGCGGTCTTGCCGAGGAATTTATTGTTGGCGGCCGAAGTGTAAGCCGATTCCTGAGCGTTGGTGCCTATCACGGCCAGCGCGCCGGTGACCACGCCAAAGTCCTTGGTCACGCCCAGCTTCCAATCGGTGTACGACGCAGCATCGTTGTGCTTCACTTCCTGACGGCCGGCGTGCAGGTTGATGGTGTAGCCATCGCCAGCATCGATGTTAGCGCCGAGGTCCAAATAGCCGCTGTTCTTACTATCGGCAAAACCAAACAGATTGGTCACCGAATGCGAATACTTGGCGTAGGCCGGGCCATAACCGAGCTGGCCGTAAACCTCAGTGGTGTTGGCGCTCACCGGCAGCGCGTTGGAGGCATAAACGTACGTCAGCACACCAACGTCATACGACACAGCTTCGGTAACCTGACCGCGCTTGCCGGCATACAGATCCAGCTCGACGCTGCCATCGCCACCCGCATCTTTAATCCACGTAATAGTCGAAGCCCATGCACCGGCATACAAGCCGGTTGGATTGTTGACGTAATCCGCACCGCCCTGCAAAGCCGGCTGCAAGCGCGTCTGCGAAATACCGCGATAGCGATAGTCACTGATCACCGCCACATTGAAGCTGACCGCGTTATCCGGCACGGCGGCCGGCGCCGGCGCATCTTCAGCGCGGGCAGTGTGAGCGGCGAAGGCAGCAACTACGGCTGCAGCGAGTACTAATTTTTTCATGTTCTACTTCCTATCAGTGCATCAGTGGTTAAAAACTTCGCGGTACAGCGCGTCCATATTGGCCGGCGCCGCGCCACGAATAATGGTGCTGGCCAGCGTTGCCGACATCACCCGCGCCACGTAGCCGCGCACCGCAGCACGCTCCTCGTCGCTGGGCGTGCCGGCCACGCCAACCAGTACAAACAGCACGCGCAAGCCCGGATTAAACATGCGCGCAGAATTAAGACGGGCAATCAGCGCGGCGCGGCTGCCGGCGGTGTCGCGCCCTTCGGTGTCGATCACAATATCGTTGTAGCGGGTGCGCAGCAGCGCCAGATTATTGGCGACGATGGCCTAATCGGCCCCGCCGCACGGACTGGCGATGGTGATCATCACACGCCGCCCCGCGCCAGCGCCGTCATGCGGCCGAATTCGGCGCCCGGCAAGGCGCGCATCACCGCCTCCATCACCTGCCCGGCCAGGGCCAGCGAGAGGCACAGCCAGACCTTGACGCGGGCGCCGTGGTCGCAGGCTTCCACCCGCATGAATTCCATGGCGTCGCCGCAGGTGCGCACCACCAGCGCGCGCAGCTCGGTCACCGACGCCGCATCCACCGTCAGTTGCATCAGGCACGGGCGCGGCGCCCGGGCGCGGTCGGCTGCGGCCCAGAGCGAGCGGCGTTGAGCGGCTTTGGTGTGGAAAAAGGCGTGCATGACGAACCTCCGTGTGATCGTTTCAATACCTGAAAGCTTATCGACCGCGTCGTAAAAACGGTCTAAAAAGGCGGGCCGCCGTTGTAAACATCGTGTATAAATTGCGCGGTGCGCAATTTTTGCCCGCCATCGCCCGCAGTTGAGGATAGAATACGCAAAACAATGCATGACCTGTACATAAACCCAGTATCAAGAAAACAAGCTTGCACGTATGGCCACTAAAAAACCCGTTTCCGACTACAGCGAATCCTCCATCCGCGTCCTCAAGGGCCTGGAACCCGTCAAGCAGCGACCGGGCATGTACACCCGCACCGAGAACCCGCTGCACATCATCCAGGAGGTGATCGACAATGCCGCCGATGAAGCGCTGGGCGGCAACTGCAACACCATCATCGTCACCCAGAACGCCGACGGCAGCATCACGGTCGAAGACGACGGCCGCGGCATCCCGGTCGGCCTGCACCCGGAAGAAGGCGTGCCGACGGTGGAAATCGTGTTTACGCGCCTGCACGCGGGCGGCAAGTTCGACAAAGGCAGCGGCGGCGCGTATGCGTTCTCCGGCGGCCTGCACGGCGTCGGCGTGTCGGTCACCAACGCGCTGTCCAAGCGCCTGGAAATCACCGTATGGCGCAAGGAGCCGAACGGCACCGGCCTGCACCACCTGGTGTTCGAGCACGGCGACGTGGTCGAGCCGTTGACGTCCGTGCCGGCCCCGCGCGACGGCAAGAAGTCCGGCACCCGCGTCACCGCCTGGCCGGACGCCAAGTATTTCGACTCGGCCGCCATCTCGCACACCGAGCTGCAACGCCTGCTGCGCTCCAAGGCCGTGCTGCTGCCGGGCGTGTCGGTCACGCTGAACAACGCCAAGACCGGCGAATCGCAGACCTGGCAGTACAACGATGGCCTGCGCGGCTACCTGACCGAAGCGCTGGCCCAAGCCACCGACGGCGACACCCTGATCCCGCTGTTCGAAGGCGAGCAGTTCGCCGGCCCCGACGCCGAAGGCTTTGCCGAGGGCGAAGGCGCCTCGTGGGTGGTGGCCTGGACCGAGCAAGGCGCGGTGGTGCGCGAATCCTATGTCAACCTGATTCCCACGCCGAACGGCGGCACCCATGAATCGGGCCTGCGCGACGGCTTGTACGGCGCGGTGAAGAACTTCGTCGAAATGCACTCGCTGCTGCCGAAAGGCGTCAAGCTGCTGCCCGAAGACGTGTTCGCGCGCACCTCCTTCGTGCTGTCGGCCAAGGTACTGGACCCGCAATTCCAGGGCCAGATCAAGGAACGCCTGAATTCGCGCGACGCCGTGCGCCTGGTCTCGACCTACTCCAAGCCGGCGCTGGAACTGTGGCTGAACCACCACGTCGACTACGGCAAGAAGCTGGCCGAGCTGGTGATCAAACAGGCGCAGTCGCGCCTGCGCTCGGCGCAAAAAGTCGAGAAGAAAAAATCCTCGGGCGTGGCCGTCCTGCCGGGCAAGCTGACCGACTGCGAATCGAACGACGTCGACCGCACCGAACTGTTCCTGGTCGAGGGCGACTCGGCCGGCGGCTCGGCCAAAATGGGCCGCGACAAGGAATTCCAGGCCATCCTGCCGCTGCGCGGCAAGGTCTTGAACTCGTGGGAGACCGACAAGGACCGCCTGTTCGCCAACAACGAAATCCACGACATCTCGGTGGCGATCGGCGTCGATCCGCACGGCGTCGGCGACACGCCCGACCTGTCGGGCCTGCGCTACGGCAAGATCTGCATCCTGTCCGATGCCGACGTCGACGGCTCGCACATCCAGGTGCTGCTCCTGACGCTGTTCTTCCGCCACTTCCCCGGCCTGATCGCCAACGGCAATATCTGCATCGCCCGTCCGCCGCTGTACCGCGTCGACGCGCCGGCGCGCGGCAAGAAGCCGATCCAGAAGCTGTACGCGCTGGACGCCGGCGAACTGGTGGCCATCGAGGACAAGTTGCGCAAGGATGGCCTGAAGGAAGGCGCCTGGTCGATCTCGCGTTTCAAAGGACTGGGCGAGATGAACGCCGAGCAGCTGTGGGAAACCACCATGAACCCGGACACGCGCCGGCTGCTGCCGGTGTCGCTGGGCGGTTTCGGCCACAACGAATCGGCCGCCCGCTTCAATATGCTGATGGGCAAAGGCGAAGCAGCCGCGCGCCGCGCCTGGATCGAGGAACACGGCAACGAAGCCGAAGCGGATATCTGACGCACCGTCATTCCAGCGCAAGCGGGAATCCATGCCGAGCCGGCTAGCACGCGCCGCATGGATCCCCGCCTGCGCGGGGACGACGGGGGAACGACAACACAAGCACACACATCATGACTCAAGCAAATCTCTTTGACGAACCGGCTGACGGCACTGCGACGGCCGCCAAGCCAGCGGCGCCGGCCGCAGCGGCAGCACCATCGGCCCCGGTCGCGCCGGTCCACGCGCCTGCGGAAGCGGCCGCCCAGGCGACAGCCGAAGCGCACGCCCACGGCCAGCCCGCGCCGGTCCCCGCCGACATCGATGACGGCAGCGGCTTTGGTGGCGGCTTTGGTGGCAACGGCGGTGGCAACGGCGGCGGCGACGGCTTCGGCGGCCCGCTCGGCGGCGGTGGCGACGATGGCGACGGCGGCGACACGCTGACCCTGTCCACCTTCGCCGAACGCGCCTACCTCGACTACGCCATCTCGGTGGTCAAGGGCCGCGCCCTGCCCGACGTCTGCGACGGCCAGAAGCCGGTGCAGCGCCGCATCCTGTACGCGATGAACGAAATGGGCCTGAACGCCACCGCCAAGCCGCGCAAATCGGCCACCGTGGTGGGCGACGTGCTCGGCAAACTGCACCCGCACGGCGACCAGTCGGTATACGACGCCATGGTGCGCATGGCGCAGGACTTCTCGCTGCGCTACCCGCTGGTCGACGGCCAGGGCAACTTCGGCTCGCGCGACGGCGACGGCGCGGCGGCGATGCGCTACACCGAAGCACGATTGACGCCGATCGCCAAAGTGTTGATGGACGAAATCAACCTCGGCACCGTCGACTTCCAGGCCAACTACGACGGCTCGACCGAAGAACCGTGCCTGCTGCCGGCGCGCCTGCCGATGGTGCTGCTGAACGGCGCCTCCGGCATCGCGGTCGGCCTGGCGACGGAAATCCCGTCGCACAACCTGGGCGAGGTGGCGCAGGCCGCCGTCGCCATGATCCGCAATCCGAAAATCTCGCACGCCGAGCTGATGGCGCTGATCCCCGGCCCGGACTTCCCGGGCGGCGGCCAGATCATCACGCCGGCGCAGCAGATCGCCGACATGTACGCCAGCGGCCGTGGCTCGATGAAGGTGCGGGCGCGCTGGAAGATCGAAGAACTGGCGCGCGGCCAGTGGCAGGCGGTGGTGACCGAACTGCCGCCGGGCACCTCGTCGCAAAAGGTGCTGGAAGAAATCGAAGAGCTGACCAACCCGAAAATCAAGCTGGGCAAGAAAGCGCTGTCGCCGGAACAGCTGGCGCTGAAATCGCTGATCCTCAATTCGCTCGACACCATCCGCGACGAATCGGGCCGCGCGGCGCCGGTGCGCCTGGTGTTCGAACCGAAATCGAAAAACCAGGACCAGACCGAATTCATGCTGATGATGCTGGCGCACACTTCGCTCGAATCGTCGGCCTCGATCAACCTGGTGATGATAGGCGGCGACGGCCGTCCGCGCCAGAAGGGCCTGACCGACATCCTGTCGGAATGGATCACCTTCCGCTTCGCCACCGTCACCCGCCGCACGCAGTTCAAGCTGGGCAAGGTCGACGCCCGCATCCACATCCTGGAAGGCCGCCAGACCATCCTGCTCAACATCGATGAAGTGATCCACATCATCCGCAACTCGGACGAACCGAAGGCGGCGCTGATGGAACGCTTCAAGCTGAGCGAAATCCAGGCCGAAGACATCCTGGAAATCCGCCTGCGCCAACTGGCGCGGCTGGAAGCGATCAAGATCGAGCAGGAACTGTCGGAACTGCGCAAGGAACGCCAGGCGCTGCAAGACCTGCTGGACAACCCGTCGTCGATGAAGCGCGCCATCATCAAGGAAATCGAGAACGACGCCAAGACCTATGGCGACGCCCGCCGCACCCTGATCGAAGAAGCGCAAAAAGCCGTGGTCGAACAGAAGGTGGTGGACGAACCGGTCACCGTCATCATCTCGGACAAAGGCTGGATCCGCGCGCGCACCGGCATCGGCCACGACGCCGCACAATTCACCTTCAAGGCCGGCGACACGCTGTACGGCGCCTTCGAATGCCGCACGGTGGACAACCTGCTGGCCTTCGGCAGCAACGGCAAGGTGTACTCGGTGCCGGTGGCGGCGCTGCCGAACGCGCGCGGCGACGGCGTGCCGATCACCACCCTGATCGACCTGGCGCCGGGCGCGCGCATCCTGCACTACTTCTCGGGCGCGGCGGCGACCCGCCTGCTGCTGGCCACCAGCGCCGGTTTCGGCTTTGAAACCAAGGCCGGCGACATGGTCAGCCGCATCAAGGGCGGCAAGTCCTTCATCACGCTGGACGACGGCGACGTACCGCTGCCGCCGACGGTGATTCCGGACAGCGCCAGCGCGGTGGCGGTGCTGTCCTCGGGCGCGCGGGTACTGGTGTTCGGCATGGATGAAATGAAGGTACTGACCAACGGCGGCCGCGGCGTGATCCTGATCGAGCTGGCGGACAAGGAAACGCTGCTGGCGGCCAAGCCGATCAGCCAGAAAGGCGTGACCGTGTACGGCACCGGACGCGCCGGCAAGGCGCAGGAAGAACGGTTGTCGGCGTCGGCGCTGGCGGTACACTTCGGCAAGCGCGCGCGCAAGGGCAAGGAGCTGGCGACCAAAATCAAGCCGACCGGCTTGGTGCCGATCGTTTAGCCCCGCACGGCGGCATGCGTGGGGACTGACCCGCAGGGTCAGTCCCCGGGCCTTAACGACGTTGCGGCTCACGCATAAGACAAAGGGTCTGTCCCCGCAGGGGGACAGACCCTTTTTAACGCCGTGCGGGTGAGTGCTTAGTGCTTGGCAGCGGCTTCTTTGACTTCGGCGTCCGACTTGGCTTTAACGGCGGCGGTCTTGTTGGCGGCCAGGGCTTTGTCTTCGGTCGCGTCAACGGCGGTCTTGATGGCTTTGGCGTCAGCTTTCACGGTTTTCTTTTCCGCTTTCTCTTCGGCTTTCGCTACCGCCTTTTCGCCTTTGGCGGCGGCTTTGGCTTTATCTTCAGGATCGGCCTTGGCCACTTTTTCATTGGCTTTGGCTTGTTCCACGGCTACTTTAGCCTGGGCTTCGTCATGGGCCTTGTCGGCTTTGGCGATGGCTTTGTTGGCTTTCTTGTCAGCCTTGGCATCGACTTTGGCTTCTTTTTGCTGGGCTTTGGCGACGTCCTGGTTGGCTTCGGCCTGGGCCTTGGCAACATCCGAGGTTTGAGCAAAAGCGGCGGTGGCGAACAGGCCGGCGATCAGAGTGGCGATAATTTTATTCATGGTCATATCCCTTTCGGTGTTGTTGAGTGCGTGAGAAACATCTTATGCCCTCCACCGCCGCCACTCTGTACGCTAGCGTACTAAACCGACTTATTGTCGAGCTGACCCTGAATACAGGTCGATGATGGTGATGATGGCCTCGGCGCACACAGCGCAGAATGTGTCGCTGCGGTCGAACATCAGGCATTGCATCTCGGGCCGGTAATAGCCGGTGGCCTCGTAGTTCGCGCCCTCGAACGCGCCGACCACGTGACGATGCGGATCGGCCGAGAACAGCGCGCTGCTGTGCTGCAGGTCCTTGCGGAACAGGGCGCTCATCTCCGACTCCGGGCGATGGTTGGCGCGCAGCGCGGCGCGTTCCTTCTGGTAGGCGCGGGCGGCCGTCTCATAGGTCGCCTTCGGCCACGGCGTCGGCAGCGGCGTGCCGGCCTGGACGAACTTCTTCCACTTCAGCTTGGCCGGATCCTGCAGCGCGGTGGCGTTGGGCTCCCACGGCTCGCGGCGCTCGCCGCCGGTGGCGTAGGCTACCGGCGAGGTGTAGTACTCGTCGGCCAGGCCGGCGAAGTGGTGGCCGAATTCGTGCACGAACAGGTAGTTGGCCCAGTCGTTGTCGGCCGCCGCCGTGCTGAACTGGCCGAAGATGCCGCCGCCGCCGTAGGTGTCGTTGTTGACCAGAATTTCAATGAATTCATACGGCGCGTACTGCGCCAGCTCGCGCAGGGCGCGGTTGTCGGTGGTGAGCACGTAACGCTCGCTGCCGAAGATATCGTAGCGGGTGCCCAGCGGCGATTCCTTGTGGCTGCCGGTCGAGGGCCGCGAGACGCCCGATTCGCCGGTCGGCAGCGCGATGGCCCAGACGTTGAAGTCCTTGGCGCGTTCCTTGAAAGGCGAGGTGTCGAACAGGTGGTCGGCCAGGCGGCGCGCGGCCGCTTCGAATTTCTTCATATCGGCCTGGGTGTAGCCGTCGCCGACGATCAGCAGGTCGACCTTGTCCTGCGATGGGCCGTTGACACGGATGCCGATCGGCTTGACCGGCGCCGGCGGCTGCTTGCGGATCACGTCCATGGCGTTGGGATCGACGTCGGCGGTCCACACCACCGAGAACAGATTGCGCTCGTCGCGCTTGAGGATGCGCACCTTGACCGGCTGCTCGGGGCGCGGGAAGCGCACCGATTCCTGGAAGCCGCGATTGCTGCGCGCGGCTTCCTCGGTGCTGCGCCATTCGGCGAAGATGGTGGAGAAGCCGCGCGAGTAGAGCAGCTTGCCGGTGTTGGCGTCCACCACTTCCACCAAGTTGTTGCCGCGATTGCTGTTGTCGATGGTCTGGGCCATGCTGCCGGGCCACGGCAGCGGTTCGACCACCACGCGTTCGATGGCGTAGTGCTCGTCCAGGGCGTTGCCGCTGTGGAGGTAATCGAGGCGGAGGGTGGCGGGCTGTGTGGCCAGGGCGGAAGCGGTGCAAGCGCACAGCGCGAGCAGCGAGACGAAGTGACGGATCATGGGAATCCTGCGGTCGGTTGAAAAGTGAGCGCCATTGTAAACCGCCCCGTCGCTCCCGCCCAGGCGGCAGCCCAGGCCGAGCGGGCGAGCGGGCGGCGTATGGATTCCCGCCTGCGCGGGAATGACGGGGCGGCGGCGGTGGGCGGTGGCGGTGGGCGGGCCGGCCTAGTGCGTGCCGAGCGACTGGCCGATATCGAGCGGCCGGATGTCGAGCCGCAGGCGCAGGATGGAGGTGCTGTACGGCGCCACCGCCGCGTAGCCGACGCTGTCGCGCGTTTTGCTCAGCGTGAACTGGAAGCCGAGCTCCGGCAGCGGCGTGTTGCGGCCGCTGGTGGCGATGCCGATCGCTTCGCTGCGGCGGTTGTGCATCAGGCTTTCCATCAGCTCGACCAGCGCGTTGCGGCCCAGGATGTCGGGCGAGAACACCGGGTCGGCCAGCAGCGCGCGGCGCGCGCCGAGCTTGCCGGCGGCCTTGGCCTCGGACGGCGTGAAGGTGTGCGTGCTGAGGTCGTACAGGTCGCCCCGGTCGAGGTAGCTGATGACGGCGTTGCTGAGGTTGAAGCCGGCGCTGGCGGCGTCGGTGGTGGCGCGCGTGAGGTCGACCAGCAGCGCGCCCTTGCTGCCGACGATTTCGACCCGGCGGCGGCCGTCCACCACCATGGCGGTGTTTTCGTCGATGCCGAGGCCGTACTTATAGCCTTTCTTGAGCATGGCCGGGATCATGCGGGCGAAACGGCCGCGCACCAGGAAGTGCTGATCGACGAACACGTCGTCGCCGATGAAGCCGAGGCCGGGGGCGATTTCCTCGCCCTCGCGCACGCCGCCGCGCAGGGTGGCGAACACGGTCTTGGGGGCGTAAAACATGGTGCTGCTCATGACGGCGGCGCCGGCGCTGTTGCCGGCCACCACGCCGCCCTTGCGGTAAACCTCCCACACGGCCTCCAGCACGGCGCTGCGGCTGCCGTCGGCGCGCACCAGCGCTTGCGTGATGCGGGCCTGGTCGCCGCCCGAGAAGAACACGCCGCCGGCGCCGCGCACGGCGTCGGCCAGCAGCGGGTCCTCGGCGGCCTTGCGGTAGTCGCTGTCGGCCAGCTTGACCGCCAACGGTATCTGGAAGGCGTCGGCGCCATAGCGGTTGAGATAATCGACAATCGCAGCCGCCACCGGCGCCGGATCGGCTGCGGCCGACGCAAACACGGCGATGCGCGCGCCTTTGCCCCCCGCCAGCGCGACGATGCGCTGCCAGACAGCGTCATTGTCGGGCTTCAAGCCACCGCCGATGATGACCAGCGAACCTTTGGACGACGATGGCGTGGCCGCAGGCGCGGCAGCCACCACCGGCACGGCCAGCATCAGTGCTGCGTGGAGCAGAAATTTGAGGGCCATGCGCATGAGGGGCTCCATCGATTTTAGTACTGCGCGATTCGCACCCCGAACCTGAGGGTGACCCCGTACGGGGTCACCCTGGCCGCTGCGATGTGCGGGTTGGGGTGGTGCCGCGCGCTTTTACGGCGACATGCAGGGTCAACCCCATTAATATACCCGAATGCGCGCCAGCGCTAGCGGTAGCGGTACAGCGGCTGCTGCAGCTGGATCGGCCGGATGTCCATGCGCAGCTTGAGCACGGAATACGCCTCGACCTCGGTCGAGCTGTAGCCGACGCTGTTGATGGTCTTGCTGAAGCGGAATTCGAAGCCGAGCTCCGGGTTGAAGTCGCGCGGATTGCCGAAGGCGATGCCGATGGCGTCCTGCTGGGCGTTGTCGATCAGGTTGACCATCAGGTCCAGCACCGCGTTGTTGCCGAGGATGTCGTTGGTGTAGACCGGCTCGCGGGTGTCGGGCTGGTTCGGGTCGAGCTTGTTGTCGGCCTTGTCCGGCGACGGCGTGAATTCGCGCGTGACCAGGTTGAACTTGTCGCCCCGGTCCAGATAGCTGATGGTGGCGTTGGAAATATTAAAACCCTTGATGCCGCGGTCGGTGATCGCCGCCGACAAGTCCAGCAGCAGCGCGCCGCTGTAGCCGATGATCTCGACGTCGCGGCGGGCGTTGACCACCATGGCGGTGTTCTCGTCGATGCCGAGGCCGACCTGGTAGCCCTTCTTCAGCATCACCGGGATCATGCGCGCGAAACGGCCGCGCACCAGCAAGTGCTGGTCGACGAATACATCCTCGCCGATGAAGCCCAGGCCCGGCGCGATTTCGTGGCCGTCGTTGACGCCCTGTTTCAGCATGTCGAGCGTGGACTTGGCGTCGTAAAACATGGTGGTGCTCATGATGGCGGCGCCGGCGCTGGAGCCGGCCAGCACGCCGCCGTCGCGGTAGACGTCCCACACCGCGTCCAGCGCGGCCGTGTGGCTGCCGTCCGGGCGCACCAGCGCGCGCGTGATGCGGGCCTGGTCGCCGCCGGTGAAGTAAATCCCGGTGGCCGAGTGGATCGCCGCCACCACTTCCGGGTCTTCGGCGGCCTTGCGGTAGTCGCTATTGGGCCAGGTGACGCCGAGCGGAATGGCGAAGGCCTGGGCGCCGTACTGGTTGAGCTTGTTGACGGTGGCCTGGGCGGCGTTTTCCGGGTTGATCGAAGCCGAGCCGAATACGCCGATGCGCGCACCCTTGCCGCCGGCCAGCTGCACGATGCGCTGCCAGACCTCGGCGTTCTCGGTGCGCAGGCCGCCGCCGATGATGACCAGATTGCCGGCCGGCGGCGCCAGCACCGGCTTCGGTGGCGGCACCGCCTTGGCCGGCTTGATGCTCTTGCCCGGCACCACGACCTTGGGCACGGGCGTGGTGGTGGCCGCCTGCGCGGCGCCGGCCGCCAGCAGCAGCCATAGCATGCACCAGCGCATGCACAGTTGCGCCAGCGTCAAACCCGTTACTTTCATGTTCCCCTTCCGATGATGCCAGCCCAATGCCAGATGATACCAAGCAATTGCTTAAAACCGCATTACTCTCCGTGTAAATTACTCGTTGCAATTACTTGAACGCATAATTGACACTGGCGTAGAAGCGGCGGCCACGCACATCGGTGTAGGTCGGGTCGTAACCGGAAATGAAGTGGTAGGCCTGGTTTGAGTACGGCGGCGCCTTGTCGGCCAGGTTTTGCACGCCGGCGCGCACCTTGATGGCCTTGGTCGCCTGCCAGGCGCCGGTCAGGTCCCACAGCGAGTAGGAACTGACGCGGTTGGGCGCGACCACGCTGCCGTCGTCGAGGTTGATGGCCGAGTTCTGGTCCTGGTAGCCGCTCGAATAGGTGTTGGCCAGGGTGGCGGCGAACGGGCCGTAGTCCCAGTCCAGATTGATCGAATGGCGCCAGCGCTGCACCACGCCGTCCGTGACGAAGCGGCCCAGGTTGCTGATATAGCTGCCACCCTTCTCGTTCTGCAGCTTGGAGTCGGTGACGTAGGTGCCCGACAGGCGGCCGC
This sequence comes from Duganella sp. BuS-21, assembly GCA_041874725.1. Classification (GTDB taxonomy): domain Bacteria; phylum Pseudomonadota; class Gammaproteobacteria; order Burkholderiales; family Burkholderiaceae_D; genus Rugamonas. The sequence continues at coordinate 5,974,724 of CP097466.1, forward strand.
CGAAATTGCCGAGGAAGGTTTTCACGCCTTTGTAGTCGATCGTCAAATCCAGGCCCGAGGCCTTCTGGGCGCCGCGATTTTCCTTGTACAGGTCGATGTACTCGATGTACAGGTCTTCGTCGCGGTGGATCAGGTCGGCGTACTTGGTGGTGTTGGCCAGCAGCACGTCGTCGCCGATCTCGGCGATCAGGTCGGTGCGCTTGATGGTCCAGTAGTCGAGCGAGAGCATCACCTGCTTGCTCGGCTGCAGCACCATGCCGACCGAGCCCTGGCGGCTGCGCTCCGGTTTCAGGTTCGGGTTCGAGTAGCGGTGTGTCTCCCACGCCTCGGCGCAGTCAGCGTAGTTGTTGTCGACCGTGGCGCAGTACACCGGGTCGGGCAGGATGGCCATGCCGCGCACCTGCATCGGGCGGTACAGGTCGGTCATCGACGGCGCCCGGAAGCCGCGTCCGGCCGAGGCGCGGAACAGCATGCTCTTGGTCGGCATGTAGCTGAGGCCGATTTTCGGGCTGGCGGCGCCGCCCACCACCTGGTAGTGGTCGTAGCGGGCCGAGACCTGCGCTTCGATCTGCTTGGTGAGCGGCAGCAGCAGCTCGCCGAACACGGCCTTGACGTTGCGCGCGTAGCTGGTGGCCTGGCCGCCGTCGGGCGCCGGGTCGTTGTTGATGTTGTCGCTCATCAGCAGGGCCGAGGGGTTGTAGTCGGTCTTTTCGCGCCGCACTTCGGCGCCGACCGCCAGCATGGCGTCGCCGCCGGCCAGCGTGCCGACCGCGTGCGACAGCTTGCCGTCGAGCGAGTCCATGGTGCCGCGCGCGTGGCGCACTTCCTGGTTGACCTGGATGCTGTTGATCAAGTCCAGGCCGGCCTGGCTGGACGGGCCGAACGGGTTGATCAGGCCGCTCTGGATGCCTGCTTCCAGCTTGTCGCGCAGCAGGTAGCCGTGGGTGTCGCGGTCCTTGACCACGTTGACGCTGTGGTTGAAGCCGACGTCGTAGTCCCAGCCGTTGTGGCTGCCGGTCCAGCCGAGCACGTAGCGCTGGCTTTCGCTGATCAGCTCGGAGGTGCGGCGGCCGGCCTCGCTCAGGCGCAGGCGCAGCTCGACTTCGCCGTCGTCGCCGGCCTCCTCGCCGCCGAGGTCGTAGCCGGCCAGCGCCGGAACGCGGCTGTAGTCGATATAGACGCCGTTGATGCGCGCCGACGAGGCCGCGTACCAGGTTTTTGCGCGGCTCAGCGCCACCTCGGCGTACAGCTGGTTCTCGCTGTTCAGTTGCAGCACGCCGCGCGACAGGAAGTTGGCCTTCTCCGATTTCGGATACAGCTCGGTGTCGCCCATATAGTTATAGGTGCAGGCGTCGACGCCGCCGGTGCCGTTGGGCAGGTAGACGTTGGCCGGGGCCGAGCAGGTCGGGATCGACGGGTTGATGGTGCGGTTGGTCAGCGGCTTGCCGTTGAGGGTGAAGCCGTGGTCGTTCAGGTAGTCGCGCTGACCGCTGGTGAGGCGGATATTGGCCGGCGAGGTGATGCCCGAAAGCAGGTGCGGCAAGCGCTCGGCGATGTGCAAATCGTTGATGAAGCTGCGCTGGGCCGTGCTAAGGGCGTCGGTGCGCTGGAAGTCGAGCACGGCGAACACATTGTAACCGTCCTTGGACAGGTCGCCGTGGCCGGCGGTCAGGCTGGCGGTGCGCTTGCCGGCGCCGCCTTCGCGGGTTTTCAGGCCGTAGGCGTTGACGTCGACGCCCTGGAAGTCCTTGCGCGTGATGAAGTTGATCACGCCGCCGATGGCGTCGGTGCCGTACAGCGCCGAGGCGCCGTCGAGCAGCACTTCGACGCGGGCGATGGCGGCCGCCGGGATGTTGTTGAGGTCGACGCCGGTTTCGTCGCCGGGCGAGGCGAAGTTGGCCATGCGGCGGCCGTTCAGCAGCACCAGGGTCGAGGAGGTGCCGATGCCGCGCAGGTTGGCGCTGTTGAAGCCGCGCTGGTCCTTGCCGTCGGTGATCGAGACGCCGTCGGTCAGGCCGCCGACGTTGGCCGACAGGCGGGCCAGGATTTCGCTGGCGGTGGTGACGCCGACCTTGTCGATCTCTTCGCGCGTGATGACCTGCACCGGCAAGGCGGTTTCCGACTCGATGCGCTTGATGGCCGAGCCGGTGATTTCCACGCGCGGCAGCGGCGCGGCGGCGGCCGGCGCGTCCGCCGCGTTCTGCGCCATGGCGCTGCCGAGCAAACCGGCCGCCGCCCCTACGCCCAGCGCCAGCCGCACGGCGCGCGTCATCCTGGTATTGCGCATATTCTCTCCCCGATGTTTGATATGTAAATAATTCATTTCAGCTAACTGTACGCACATGTCGCCTAAAACTCAAGAAAGCACGCCGCCTTTCTCCAGTGTGCGATTTACTTTGTGAAAATAGTGCTACATACTCAATGCTTTACGAACACGCAGGGCACGCCATGCAAGCCATCACTCATCCGCTCTCGGGCGCACACGCGAATGCCGCGTATGCGCTCACCAGTTTCCACTTCGGCACGCCGGGCACCGGCAAGAAGGTGTATATCCAGGGTTCGCTGCACGCCGACGAGGTGCCGGGCATGCTGGTGGCGCAATGCCTGCGCACCGAGCTGACCGCGCTGGAGGCGGCCGGCAAGGTCAACGGCGAGGTCATCCTGGTGCCGGCGGCCAATCCGATCGGCCTGGCGCAAGCCATCCACGGCGCCGCCTTCGGCCGCTTCGACCTGACCACCGGGGTCAACTTCAACCGCGCCTACAAGCACGTGGCCAACGACCTCAAGAAGTCGCTCGAAGGCCGGCTGACGCAGGATGCGGCGGCCAATGTGGCGCTGATCCGCGACCATGCGCGCGCCTCGATCGCCGACTGGAAGCCGGCCACGGATGCGGAAACGCTGAAGAAAACCCTGATGACTTTGGCGATCGACGCCGACATCGTGCTCGACCTGCATTGCGACAACGAGGCCGTGCTGCACATCTACGCCGGCACGCCGCTGGCCGAGGCCATCGCGCCGCTGTCGGCCATCCTCGGCTCGCACGCCACGCTGCTGGCCCTGGAGGCCGGCGGCGAGCCCTTCGACGAAGCCTGCAGCCGCCTGTGGTGGGATCTCGACCAGCATTTCGCGCACCGGTTCCCGATTCCGCCGGCCTGCCTGTCGACCACGATCGAGCTGCGCGGCGAGATGGAAGTCAGCTACGCGCTGGCGCGCAAGGACGCCGCCGGACTACTGCAATTCCTCACGCTGCAAGGCGTGCTGAATGCGGGCGACGCCGCCGCGCAGGCCGCCGCCGCCGTGCTGCCGGCGCCGCTGTGCCAGGCCACGCCGCTGGAAGGCGTGGAACCGGTGTACGCGCCGCATGCCGGCATCCTGATCTACACGCGCGAACTCGGCGCGCAAGTGGCGGCCGGCGATGCGCTGGCCGACCTGATCGATCCGGTCAGCGGCGAGACCACGGTGCTGCGGGCGGCGGTGGACGGCGTGTTTTTCGCACGCTCCGCGCACCGCCATGTGATCCGCGGCATGAACGTCGGCAAGGTCGCCGGCGCCAAGGCTTATCGTGAGGGCGACCTGCTGAGCGCATGACTATGAGCACCAACAATATGACCACCGACACCAAGAAAAAATTCAAACTCCCGCATACCTTCGTCCTGCTGTTCATTATTCTGGCGCTGATCGCGGCGGCAACGTGGCTGGTGCCTGGAGGTAAATACGACACGCATCTGGTCAACGGCAAGCAGCTGATCAACCCGGACAGCTTCCATTACATCGCCAGCGCGCCGCAGGGACTGGTGGCGCTGATGAAAGCGCCGATCAAGGGCTTCGTCGAGGCCGCCCAGATCATCGGCTTCGTGCTGATCGTCGGCGGCGCCTTCGCGGTGCTGCAAAAGACCGAAGCCATCGACTCGATGATCAAGTCGCTGGCCAAGGCGCATGAGAGTTCGGTGTTCATCCAGAAGGCGCTGATCCCGGTGTTCGTCACCATGTTCTCGATCGGCGGCGCCACCTTCGGCATGAACGAGGAGGCGATACCGTTTATCCTGATCTTCGTGCCGCTGGCGCTGGCGCTCGGCTACGACACGGTGACCGGCGTCTCGATTCCCTTCCTCGGCTCGCAGGTGGGCTTTTCGGCGGCGTTTTTGAATCCGTTCAACGTCGGCATCGCCCAGGGCATCGCCGGCGTGCCGGTGTTCTCCGGTTGGGGCTACCGCCTGATCGTGTGGGCCATCGCCACCACGGTGACCGTGCTGTTCCTGATGTGGTACGCGGCGCGCGTGAAGAAGCATCCGGCGCTCAGCCCGACCTATGCGCTGGACCTGGAGAAGCGCAAGGACTTGCCGGCAGGCGGCGTGGCCGACTTCCACGGCATGACCGCACGCCACAAGCTGGTGCTGTGGATCTTCGCCGGTTCGCTGGTGGTGATGGTGGCCGGCGTGGTGCACTACGACTGGTATATCGATGAAATCGCCGCGCTGTTCCTGACCATGGCCATCGTCATCGGGCTGGTGGGGCGGCTCGATTCGACCCAGATCGTCGAGGGCTTCATGCAGGGCGCGCGCGACCTGGTGGGCACGGCGCTGGTGATCGCGCTGGCGCGCGGCACCTTGGTGCTGGCGCGCGACGCCCACATCATCGACACCATGCTGCATGAGCTGATGCCGCTGGTGCAGTCGGCGCATCCGGTGTTCGCGGCGTGGAAGATGTTCGGCATCCAGACCGTGATCAACTTCTTCATCCATTCGGGCAGCGGCCAGGCCGCGCTGACCATGCCGATCATGGCGCCGCTGGCCGATCTGGTGGGCGTGACGCGCCAGACCGCGATCCTGGCGTTCCAGTTCGGCGAGTTCACCACGCCGATGATCCCGACTTCCGGCATCACGGTCGGCGTGTTGGCCCTGGCGCGCATTCCATGGATCACCTGGGCCAAGTGGATGATTCCGCTGCAGCTGATCTACGCGGTGCTGGCGCTGGCGCTGCTGGTGCCGCCGTGCCTGATGAACTGGCAGTAGGCTTTCCGGGTATATACGTGCCGGTGTCCCTTCCGGGACGACGACTATTTTCGCCTATTTTAGCCTGCAAAATGCCTGCATTTGTAACAGCGAGAAGCCCGTTCTCATAGGGAGCCCGCTTGCAAGCGCGCGAAATTGTAGGCAATCCACAGGCAGAAACAGGCGAAAACAGGCAACCTCTCGGGAGGAGCACCCCAAGGTATGCACGCTCAGTTGGCGTAAATATTCGGGAAGTAGCGCTCCATCAGCGTTGCCGGGCGGGACGGGGCGGTGAAGCCGTAGCGGGCGTACAGCTCGTGGCCGTCGCTGGTGGCCAGCATGAAGCGGCGCAGGCCCTGCAGGTCGGGATGCGCCAGCACCGCCTCCAGCAGCGCCTTGCCTACCCCCTTGCCGCGCGCCTCCTCAACGACAAACACATCGGCCAGATAAGCGAAGGTGGCGCGGTCGGTGGTCACCCTGGCGAACCCGACCTGCCGGCCATTGAGATACGCGCCGAAACACAGGGAATGAGTGATGGCCCGCTCCACCGTGGCGCGCGGAATGCCGATGGCCCAGGTCGAGCGCTCGCTCAGGAAGGCGTGGATCAGCGGGACGTCGAGCGCCTCGCGGTCGGTGCTGATGTGCAGCTTGCTCATGTTTTCCATAATCAAAAAGACAAGGTTGACGTATTTTAGTGCAGATCGCGGTTTATAATCGCTGTTGATCCTACGCGCACCCACACTATTTGACTATGACTGCACAATTCTCCAAAAAAGCCGAAGCCTGGTCGGCCCGCTTCAGCGAACCGGTCTCCGACCTCGTCAAACGCTACACCGCCTCGGTGTTCTTCGACAAGCGCCTGGCCAAGGCCGACATCCAGGGCTCGCTGGCGCATGCTGAAATGCTGGCCGCGCAAGGCATCATCAGCGCCGCCGACCGCGCCGAGATCGAGCGCGGCATGGCGCAGATTAGCGCCGAAATCGACGCCGGCAGCTTCGAATGGCTGCTCGACCTGGAAGACGTCCACCTGAACATCGAAAAACGCCTGACCGAGCTGGTGGGCGACGCCGGCAAGCGCCTGCACACGGGCCGTTCGCGCAACGACCAGGTGGCCACCGACATCCGCCTCTACGTGCGTTCGGCCATCGACGACGTGCTGGCCCTGCTGCACGCCTTGCGCAGCGCCCTGACCGACTTGGCCGAAAAGCACGCCGACACCATCCTGCCCGGCTTCACCCACATGCAGGTGGCGCAGCCGATCACCTTCGGCCACCACATGCTGGCCTACGTCGAAATGTTCGGCCGCGACGCCGAACGCATGGCCGACGCCCGCAAGCGCGTCAACCGCCTGCCGCTGGGCGCGGCCGCGCTGGCCGGCACCACCTTCCCGATCGACCGCCTGCGCGTCGCCAACACGCTGGGCTTCGACGACGTCTGCCACAACTCGCTGGACGCCGTCTCCGACCGCGACTTCGCCATCGAATTCACTGCCGCCGCCGCGCTGATCATGATGCACGTGTCGCGCATGTCGGAAGAGCTGATTATCTGGATGAGCCCGCGCGTCGGCTTCATCGACATCGCCGACCGCTTTTGCACCGGCTCGTCGATCATGCCGCAAAAGAAAAATCCGGACGTGCCGGAACTGGCGCGCGGCAAGACCGGCCGCGTGTTCGGCCACCTGATGGGCCTCCTGACCCTGATGAAGGGCCAGCCGCTGGCCTACAACAAGGACAACCAGGAAGACAAGGAACCGCTGTTCGACACCGTCGATACCCTGGTCGACACCTTGCGCATCTTCGCCGACATGGCTGGCGGCATCTCGGTCAAGCCGGACAATATGCGCGCGGCCGCGCTGCAGGGCTACGCCACCGCCACCGACCTGGCCGACTACCTGGTCAAGAAGGGCCTGCCGTTCCGCGACGCCCACGAAGCGGTGGCCCACGCCGTGCGCGCCTGCGACGACCTGAAGATCGACCTGGCCGAGATGACGCTGGAGCAACTGCGCGCCTACTCCGACTTGATCGGCGACGACGTGTTTGCCGTGCTGACCCTGGAAGGTTCGGTGGCCGCGCGCGACCACGTCGGCGGCACCGCCCCCAACCAGGTGCGCCAAGCCATCGCCCGCGTGCGCGCGCAACTGCAGTAAGCGTCGCCCCCGCGCAGGCGGGGGCCCATGCCCGGCATGCATTACCGGTGACGCATGGTTCCCCGCCTGCGCGGGAATGACCTGGCGGCCGCGCGACGTGGCCGCTGTTTGATCTAGCGCAGTACCGCTCGCCACCATCGTTCTAGCGTGAAGTCATCTACCCAACGGAGGATGACATGAACCCACGCACCCTACTCCTGGCCGCCGGCCTCGGCCTGGCGCCCCTGCTGGCCACCGCCGCGCCGCTGATGGCGGCCCCGGTCGTCGCCGCCACCCCGCAGCAGCAAGCCAGCCTGGTCGCGCGCCTGCAAGCGCGCGACGCCGACGCCGGCCTCGGCCCGGCCCATGCCGGCCTGGTGGCCGACTACAGCTACCGCATCAGCAGCGAACACCCGGGCGTGGTCGGCCAGAAGATCACCCGCGCCCAGCACACCTACAAGGGCCTGCGCGTGTTCGGCTCGGAATCGGTGGTGGTCACCGACGCCGGCGGCGCCATCCTCAGCGTCGCGGCCACCGACCGCCGCCCCGGCGGCACGCTGCCGCGCAGCACCACCGGCGGCGTGGCCGCACCGGCCATCCCCGCCGCCGCACCACTGCCGACGCCGGCCGAGCTCAGGCCCGCGCTCAGCGGCGACGCCGCCATCGCCGCCGCCGTCCAGGCCGTGATGGGCGCGCCGTCCGCCGTGCACCGCTGGCCGCCGCGCGCCGAGCTGCTGATCTACCCGCTGATGCGCAGCGCCCTCACCGCCGCCGCCGCCAACAAGCCCGAGTCGCAACTCAATGCGCTCGAGGTCGAGGAAGTGGTCGAGCGCTACGCCCTGGCCTACCTGGTGCAGCTGCGCATGGCGCAGGGCGGCAAGCTGGTCTACTACGACCTGATCGTCGACGCCGGCAGCGGCGCCATCCTGGCCAAGTGGCCGGCGCTGCAGACCGTCACCGGCATCGGCCACAGCCAGTACAACGGCCAGGTGCCGATCAGCACCTCGGCCGCGTCCGGCGGCTTCCAGATGCTCGACCCCGCGCGCGGCAGCGGCGGGCGCTTCGGCGCCATGGCCATCACCAACGCCAACCACAGCTCGCCCAACAACCCCGACCCGGGCGCCGTCTACCACAACGCCGGCAACACCTGGGGCGACGGCCAGCAATACAACGGCGGCAGCACCAGCAACGCCAACGGCCAGACCGCCGCCGTCAACGCCCTGTGGGGCCTGATGAACACCTACGACGCCAACAAGAACGTGCTGGGCTGGCATGCGCTCGACGGCAACAACACCGCCAGCTACATCGCCGCCCACGTCGGCACCGCCTACGACAACGCCTTCTATGACGACCGCTGCCTCTGCATGTACATCGGCGACGGCGACAGCTTCCTCAGCCTGGGCGCGATCGACGTCATCGGCCACGAAATGTCGCACGGCGTCACCGCCGCCACGGCCGACCTGGTCTACGCCGGCGAATCGGGCGGCCTCAACGAATCGCACTCCGACATCGGCGGCGACATGGTGGAAGCCTACGCGCGCGCCGGCGGCAGCGGCGCCAGCATCCCGTCCAGCGGCAACGACTGGATGACCGGCCGCGAGATCAGCCGCGACGGCCAGCCGCTGCGCTGGATGTACAAGCCGAGCAAGGACGGCCGCAGCCCGGACGCCTGGAGCAGCAAGCTGAAAAACCTCGACGTCCACTATTCGAGCGGCCCCAACAACCGCATGTTCTACTTCCTGGCGCAGGGCTCGAGCGCCGACGCCGCCAGCGACTACCACAGCCCCTACCTGGTGCGCACGCCGGCGGCCATGAGCGGCATCGGCAGCGACAAGGCCTACCGCATCTGGTTCAAGGCGCTGACCACCAAATTCACCTCGTCGACCAACTACGCCGACGCCCGCAACAAGGTGCTGCAGGCGGCGCAGGAACTATACGGCGCCAGCTCCAGGGAAGCCATCGCCGTGCAGCGCGCCTACGCCGCCATCAACGTCGGCGCCGACATCGACGAGGGTGACGGCGGCGGTGGCGACGAACAACGCATCATCAACGGCGGCTTCGAAACCGGCGTCACCGGCTGGAGCGGCAGCACCGGCGTGATCGGCGCGCACAGCCGCCGCGCGCCGTACCAAGGCACGCGCTTCGCCTGGCTGGGCGGCAACGGCCGGCGCTCGACCGAAACGCTGACCCAGCGCGTCGCCATCCCGGCCGGCGCCGCCGGCGCGCAACTGCGCTTCGCGCTGCACATCGACACCGACGAAACCAGCAACACCGTCTACGACACCCTGACCGTCACGCTGCGCGGCGCCAACGGCGCGCTGCTCGCCACCTTGGCCATCTACACCAACCTGACGCCGGCCGACGGCTACCAGATCCGCAGCGTCGACCTGCTGCCCTACACAGGGCAAACGGTGACACTGTCGTTCGCCATGCGCGAAGACCGCTCCAAGCAGACTTCCTTCCTGCTCGACGGCGTCAGCCTGCTCACAAACTGATATCATCGAGGACTGGCGCAGCGGCACCTCTGCGCGCAACCATCGGGATATAAAAATGACTATAGGCGGAAAGACCATGGAGGAGGCGCTGGCCTCCTTGTCGGACATGACGGCGGGCGCGCTCCCGATCGGCAAAGCAGAACACCTGCAACGCATCGCCCGCGCCCAGGCCTATATGCAGGCGCACGGCATCGCCGCCATCTACATCAACGCCGGCGCCAACCTCACCTACTTCACCGGCACCAAGTGGTACGCCAGCGAGCGCATGGTCGGCGCCATCGTGCCGGCGCAGGGCGCGGTCGAATATATCGCCCCCGCCTTCGAAGAAAGCACGCTGAAAGACTTCATGCTGGTCGAAGGCGAAGTCAATTGCTGGCACGAGCACGAAAGCCCGTACGCGCTGTTCGTCGCTGTGCTGAAGCGCATGGGTATCGCGCCGCATGCCGCACAACCGCCGCGCGTGGGCATCTGCGAAAGCGCCGCCTTCTTCATCTACGACGGCATCCGCCCGCTGGCCGGCGGCTATGCGCTGGAAAACGCGCGCGCCGTCACCGCCCACTGCCGCACCCGCAAATCCGCCGCCGAAATCGCCCTGATGCAGCGCGCCATGGACATGACCCTGGCCGTGCACGTCGCCGCCGCCAGCATCCTGCGCGTAGGCATCACCACCAAGGAAGTGGAAGAATTCATCGACCGCGCGCACCGCAAGGTCGGCGCCGCCGGTTCCTACTTCGTGATCGTGCTGTTCGGCGAAGCCACCGCCTACCCGCACGGCGTCAGCTACGTGCAAACGCTGAAAGCCGGCGACACGGTGCTGATCGACACCGGCTGCAAGCTGCACAACTACATCTCCGACATCACCCGCACCTACGTCTACGGCCCGATCAGCGAGCGCCAGCGCTCGGTCTGGAACAGCGAAAAGAAAGCGCAGGCCGCCGCCTTCGCCGCCGCCCAGCTGGGCGTGCCGTGCGAAGCAGTCGACCAGGCGGCGCGCCGTTCGCTCGAAGCCGACGGCTTCGGCCCCGGCTACAAGCTGCCCGGCCTGCCGCACCGCACCGGCCACGGCATCGGCCTCGACATCCACGAATGGCCCTACCTGGTCGGCGGCGACACCACGCCGCTCGACGTCGGCATGTGCTTCTCGAACGAACCGATGATCTGCATCCCCGGCGAATTCGGCGTGCGCCACGAAGACCACTTCTACATGACCGCCAGCGGCCCGAAATGGTTCACCGAACCGGCCCACAGCATCGACGACCCGTTCGGCTTGAAACGCTAACTTGAAACGCTAACTTGCCACGTTCACACCTGGAGGCAGTCATGAAGCGCGTTACCGGTATCGGCGGCATCTTTTTTTATGCGAAGGATCCCAAGGCCCTGGGCGAGTGGTACCAGCGCCACCTCGGCATCGACGTCCAGTCGTGGGGCGGCGCATCGTTCGACTGGAACGGCGACGACGGCCGGCCGGCCGGCGGCACCACCGCCTGGTGCATCTCGGCCGCCGACGGCAACGCGCTGGCGCCGGGCGCCGCGCCGTTCGTGGTGAACTACCGCGTGGCCGACCTCGACGCGCTGCTGCAAGCGCTGCGCGACGAAGGCTGCAACGTGCTCGATAAAACCGACGACTCGGAATTCGGCAAATTCGGCTGGGTCATCGACCCGGAAGGCAACAAGGCCGAACTGTGGCAACCGCCGCCCGGCCAATAAGGCCCGAAGCCGAAGCGCGCCTCAGGCGCGCTTCATCACCAAGGTCAAAATATCGTAGCTCGCCACCAGCTCGTCGCGCTGATTGGTGACCTGCACGTCCCACGCCACCACGCCCTGCCCCACGCCCTTGTCGTCGCTGCGGTTGCGGTCGACCTTGCGCTTGCAGGTCAGGCGCGCGCGGATGGTGTCGCCGATCGCCACCGGCGCCACGAAACGCAGGTTGTCCAGGCCATAATTGGCCAGCACCGGCCCCGGTGCCGGCGACACGAACAGCCCCGCCGCCGCCGACAGCACGAAATAGCCGTGCGCGATGCGCTGGCCGAACTGCGTGTCCCGGGCCGCCACCTCATCGAAGTGCATATAGAAATAATCGCCCGAGACGCCGCCGAAGTTGACGATGTCCGCCTCGCTCACCGTGCGCCGGTGCGTCAGCAGCGAATCGCCGATGGCCAGATCCTCGAAGTGCTTGCGGAACGGATGCACCTCATGCTCGCGCACCGCCGCACCGCGCACATATTCGCCCGTCACCGCCGCCAGCATGGTCGGCGACCCCTGCAGCGCCGCGCGCTGCAGGAAGTGGCGCACCGCGCGCATGCCGCCCAGCTCCTCGCCGCCGCCGGCACGCCCCGGCCCGCCGTGCTTGAGCTGCGGCAGCGGCGAACCGTGGCCGGTGGAATCCACCGCCGCCTCGCGCTCCAGCACCAGCACGCGGCCGTGCGAGGCCGCCGCCATCGGCACCGCATAGGCGGCCAGCGCCGGGTCTTTGGTCACCAGCGTCGACACCAGCGAACCCTTGCCGCGCGCGGCCAGCGCCAGCGCCTGGTCGATGCCGTGGTAGCTGATGATGGTGCTGACCGGCCCGAAGGCCTCGACATCGTGCACCGCATCGTTGCCCATGCCGTCGCGGCACAGCAGCAATGTCGGCGCAAAGAACGCGCCCTCGGCCACGCCCTCGCCCAGCGGCTTGAAGCCGTCGCGCGCGCTGAACAACACCTCGTTGCCGCGCGCCAGCAGCTCGACCCGCTCGGCGACGTCGCGCTGCTGGTCGCGCGACGCCAGCGCGCCCATGCGCACACCCTCGACCGACGGATCGCCGACGCTGACTTTCGCCAGCCGCTCGCGCAGGCGCGTGCCGACCGCATCGACCATCTGCTCCGGCACGATGATGCGGCGGATCGCGGTGCACTTCTGCCCCGCCTTGCCGGTCATCTCGCGCGCCACCTCCTTGACGAACAGCTCAAACTCCACATCGTCCGGCGTCACATCCGGCGCCAGGATGGCGCAGTTGAGCGAATCTGCCTCCGCCGTGAACGGCACCGAATTGGCGATCAGGTTGCGATTGACGCGCAGCCTGGCCGCCGTGTCGGCCGAACCTGTGAAGGTCACCACGTCGGCGCCGCCCAGCCGGTCCAGCAGATCGCCGGTGCCACCGATCACCAGCTGCAGCGCGCCCTCCGGCAGCAGGCCCGATGCATGCATCATGCGCACCACCGCCTCGGTCAGGTAGCTGGTGGCGCTGGCCGGCTTGCCGATGCACGGCATGGCCGCCAGGAAGCTCGGCGCGAACTTCTCCAGCAAGCCCCAGATCGGGAAGTTGAAGGCGTTGATGTGCACCGCCACCCCGCCGCGCGGCACCAGGATGTGGGTGCCGGCGAAACCGCCGTTCTTCCCCAGCGCCATGGCCGGGCCTTCGTGCAGCACGTTCGACGACGGCAGCTCGCGGCTGCCCATGCTGGCGTAGGCGAACAGCGTGCCGGTGCCGCCCTCGATATCGACCCAGCTGTCGGCGCGGGTGGCGCCGGTCAGGTGCGAGATCGCGTACAGCTCCTCCTTGCGCTCCAGCAGATACAGGGCCAACGCCTTGAGGCGCTGCGCGCGCTGCTGGAAGTTCATCTTCATCAGCGCCGGCACGCCGGTCTTGCGGGCGTAGGTCACCGCTTCATCGAAGTCGATGCGGTCGGCGTGGGTGTGATAGATGACGGCGTTGGTCAGGGCGCTGTGCAGCGGCGCAGCCGCTTCGCTGCCGATCCAGCGGCCGCCGATGAAGCTTTGTAAAATCGATGTCATGTTCGGTCTCCGTTGATTACGCCGAGGCGTTCTTGTGCAGGTGCAGCGGCAGCGCGCTATCCCACTCGATGCGCTGGCGGTCCGGCTCCGGCGCGCTCAGTGCCACCGTTTCGCGCATGGTCAGCATCGAGCGCACCGCCAGTTCCTGGTACTGCGCCGTGCCGCTGGTTTTCCATTCGATCTCGTCGTCGCTCAACTCGCGCAGCACCTTGGCCGGCGAGCCCACCGCCATGCTGCGCGGCGGGATCTGCATGCCGGCGCGCACAAAGCTCATGGCGGCGACAATACTGTCCGCGCCCACCACCGCGTTATCCATGATCACGCTGTTCATGCCGACCAGCGCATTGCGGCCGATGCGGCAGCCGTGCAGCACGGCGCCGTGGCCGATATGGCCGTCGCGCTCGACCACCGTATCGCAGCCGGGGAAGCCGTGCATCACGCAGGTGTCCTGCAGGTTGGCACCCTCCTCCAGCACCAGCCGGCCGAAATCGCCGCGCAGCGCCGCCAGCGGGCCGACGTAGCAACGCGGGCCGACGATCACGTCGCCGATCAGCACCGCGCTGGGATGCACATAGGCGGTCGGATCGACCACCGGCGTAACGCCATTGATTTCATACACTTTGACCATATCCACTCCATCAGCGTCATTCCCGCGCACGCGGGAATCCATGCCCAGTATGCGTTTCCGCCATCATCGTGTCCTGCCTACGTCGCAATGACTGCACCGCTCAGCCGATGCGATTTGCCGCGAAACAGGGCGACGATGCGGCCATCCTGCGCCGTCACCTTGACGTCGTAGACGCCGGTTTTCCCCGCCAGCGACTGCTCGACGGCGGCGGCGCTCAGCACCTCTCCTTCGCGCGCGGGCGCCACGTAATCGATGGTGCAGCCGGCGCCCACCGTGGTCAGGTTGTAGCTGTTGCAGGCGAAGGCAAAGGCGCTGTCGGCCAGCGCGAAGATAAAGCCGCCGTGGCAGGTCTGGTGACCGTTCAGCATGTCGGCGCGGATCGGCATCGACATGCGGGCGTAGCCCGGGCCGACGGCGTCGATGCTCATGCCGAGCGATTGCGAGGCCGGATCGCGCGCGAACATCGACGCGGCAACCGCCTCGGCCAGCGCCTGCGCCTGCGCGCCGGCGGCGGACTTATTCATGGAAACGCCCTCCGCCGGCCTGCTTGCGGCGCAGCAGCGGCGACACGCGATAGCGGTCCTCGCCATAGCCGGCCGCCAGATTGGCCAGCACCCGCACCATGTGCTCGATGCCGACGGCGTCGGCCCACGCCAGCGGACCGCGTGGATAGTTGACGCCCTTCTGCATCGCGATATCGGCCGCCGCTGCGCTGCACACGCCCTGGTTGACGGCGTCCGCCGCCTCGTTGGCCAGCATGGCGACGGTGCGCATCACGGCCATGCCGGGCACGTCGTCCAGGCGCGTGACGGCAAAGCCGGCCGCCTGCAGCAAGCCCACCACCGCCAGATACGCGGCCGGCGCGCATTGATCGGCGCGCGCCACGGCGATGCGTTTGGCGCTACTGTAATCCAGCGCCAGATCGACCAGCACCGTATCTGGATGGTTGTTGTCGCACGCGCGCTGCGTGGCGCTACGGCCATCGGTCAGGTAAACCGCCGCGCCGTTGCAGTGGAAGGCCGGACTCTCATCGTGCCCGCCATTGCGTATCGCCTCCTGCATCTTGCGATGCACGATCTCGATGCCGGCCGCCCGCAGGCGTGCTGCCAGCGCATCCATCACCGCGCCGCCGGCCACACGCGATGCCGCGCCCTGCTCGCTGGTAAAGCTCACATACTCCGGCTTCGGCTGCGCCGCCTCGGCCTGCGCCGCCGGCGCTGCAGCGGCCGCGTCGCCGCCATACTGGAACAAGCCGCGCCCCGTCTTGCGGCCAAGGAAGCCGGCATTCACCATCTCCTGCTGCCGCACCGACGGCGTAAAGCGCGGGTCCTGGAAGTAGGCGTTGAAGACCGACTGCGTCACCGAAAAATTGACGTCATGCCCGATCAGATCCATCAACTCGAAAGGCCCCATGCGGAAGCCGCCCGCCTCGCGCATCACCGCGTCGATGGTGGCCGCATCTGCCGCCTGCTCATTCAGCAAGCGCCAGCCCTCGGCATAAAACGGCCGCGCCACACGATTGACGATAAAGCCCGGCGTCGAACTGGCGTGCACCGGATGCTTGCCCCAGGCGGCGGCGGTGTCGAACACGATCTGCGCAAGCGCCGCGTCGGTGGCCAGGCCGCTCACCACTTCGCACAGCGCCATCAACGGCACCGGATTAAAGAAGTGCATGCCCACCAAGCGGCCCGGCAGACGCAGGCTGGCCGCAATCGCCGTCACCGAAATGGACGAGGTGTTGGTCGCCAACATACAATCGTCCGCCACCATCACTTCCAGCTGCGCGAATAAGGCGCGCTTGGCGTCGAGGTTCTCGACGATGGCCTCCACCACCAGGCCGGCGTCGGCCACATCGTCCAGCGCGGCGGCCGCGTGCAGGCGCGCGAAGGCGGCCGCGCGCTCGGCGGCGCCGAGACGCTCTTTGGCGACCAGTTTTTCCAGCGCGGCGTCGATGCCGGCAATCGCCTTGGCCACAGCCTCGGGCCGCGTGTCGTACAGGCGCACCGTGTAACCGGCCAGCGCCGCCACCTGCGCGATACCCGCGCCCATGGCACCGCTGCCGATGACGGCCACCACGCGATCAAGGTTCAGGGCCGCCATCTCAGCGCCCCTTGAACTGTGGCGCGCGTTTTTCCATGAAGGCCGCCACGCCCTCGCGATAATCCTCGCTGCGACCCAGTTCGCTCATCATGCCGCACTCCAGCGACAACTGCTGCTGCAGGCTGTTGTGCGGGCTGGCCTGCAAAGCCTGCTTGGTGAAGGCCAGTCCCTTGGTCGGCGCGCTGGCGAAATGGCGCGCCATGGCCTGCACTTCGGCGGCAAAGTCGGGGTCCGGGATCGCCTTCCAGATCAGGCCCCAGGCCTCGGCCTTCTCGGCGGTGAGCTTTTCGCCCAGCATCGCCATCCCCATGGCGCGTGCGTTGCCCACGAGGCGCGGCAGGAAATAGGTGCCGCCGGTGTCCGGGATCAAGCCCAGTTTGCAGAACAGTTCCACGAACGAGGCGGACTTGGTGGCCAGTACGATGTCGCAGGCCAGCGCGATATTCGCGCCGGCGCCGGCGGCCACGCCGTTGACGGCGCAGATCACCGGCAGCGGCAGCGCGCGCAGCGCCTGCACCAGCGGCGCGTAGTTCTTCTCCACCGAATCACCGAGGTCGACCGCGCGCGCGCCCGGCTCCACCGCACGGTCGCCCAGATCCTGGCCGGCGCAGAAACCGCGCCCGGCGCCGGTCAGCACCAGCACGCGCGCCGAGCCGGTGGCGGCCTCGCCGGCGACGCGCTTCAGCGCGTGGCGCACTTCCTCGTGCATGGCCTGGGTGAAGCTGTTCAACTTGTCCGGGCGGTTGAACGTCAGCGTGGCGACGCCGTCGCTGATGTCGAACCGGATGTTCTGGTAGTCCATGGTGTCTCCGTTTATTCTGCCTGGTCGAAGTCGATCACGACCCGGGCGGTGGTGGGGAAGCTCTGGCAGCTCAACACATAGCCGCGCGCGATCTCGTAGTCTTCCAGCGCGTAGTTGGCGTCCATGTCGACCTGGCCCTCGATGACCTTGCAGCGGCAGGTCGAGCATACGCCACCCTTGCAGGAGTAGCGCATGTCGAGGCCCGCGCGCAGGCCGGCGTCGAGCAGCGATTCCTTGTCCTGCTCCATGGTGAAGCTGGCGGCGTTGCCGTCCATGATGACGGTGACTTCGGTCTGCTGGTGCGCGGCGGCGGCCGACGCCGCGCGCGGCTGGTGCGCGTGCTTCGGTATGCTGGCGGCGAACAGTTCGACCTTGATGTGCGCTTTCGGCATGCCGGCTTCCTGCAGCGCTTCCGACACGCCGTGCATCATGTCTTCCGGGCCGCAGATGAAGGCGGTATCGATGTCTTCCACGCGCACCCAGTGCTGCAGGAACTGCGCGGCCTTGTCCTTGGTGATGCGGCCGTTGAACAATTCGATGTCCTGCTGCTCGCGGCTCATCACGTAGGCCAGCTTGAGGCGCTCCATGTAGGTGTCCTTCAGGTCCGACAGTTCGTCGCGGAAGATCACCGACGACGAGGCGCGGTTGCCGTAGAAGAGTGTGAAGCTGCTGTGCGGCTCGGCCGCCAGCGTGGTCTTGACGATGGACAGGATGGGCGTGATGCCGCTGCCGGCGGCGAAAGCCAGGTAGTGCTTGCGGTGGGCGGCGTCCAGCGGCACGTTGAAGTGCCCCATCGGCGGCATCACGTCGATGGTGTGGCCGGCTTGCAGGGTGTCGTTGGCCCAGCTGGAGAACAGGCCGCCCTGGGTGCGCTTGATGGCGACGCGCAGCGCGCCGTCCTGCACGGCCGAGCAGATCGAGTAGGAGCGGCGCACGTCCTCCTCGCCGATTGTCGCGCGCAGGGTGAGGTGCTGGCCTTGCTGGTATGTGAAGCTGTCCTGCAGCGCGGCCGGCACGGCGAAGGTGACGGCGATGGTGTCGCGCGTTTCGTGGCGCACGTGGGCAATGGTCAGCGGGTGGAATTTGCTCATGGTCTTTAGTGACACTTGAAGTAGTCGAACGGTTCGCGGCAGTCCAGGCATTTGTAGAGCGCCTTGCAGGGCGTGGAGCCGAACTGGCTGGTGATTCCGGTGTGCTGCGAACCGCAATGCGGGCAGGCGACCACCGGCGCCGGCCGGGCGTGGCGTGCATCGGCCCGGCGCGAGACGGCCGCCAGCGCGGTGCTGGCCGTCGTCGTGGCGCCGGTGCGCAGGCCGCTGATGTCGATCACCTGCTGCGCCGGCGGCGCGATGCCGTAGCCTTTCAGCGCGGCCTTGCCGGCCTCGCTCATCCAGTCGGTGGTCCAGGCGGGCGAGAGCTGCTTGTGCAGGCGGACCTCGCGCACGCCGCGCGCATGCAGCGCTTCGCCGATGGCGTCGGCGATGACTTGCATGGCCGGGCAGCCCGAGTACGTCGGCGTGATGGTGACGTCGCAGGCGCCATCGGCCGCCACGCGCACGTCGCGCACGATGCCCAGGTCGACGATGCTGATAACCGGGATTTCCGGATCGGGCACCGCGCCCAGCCAGGCCCATATTTGTTCAGCATGGGTCCCCGCTTTCGCGGGGACGACGGTGGTGGCCGGTGCGGCGGCGATCGCGGCTTTCATTGCTGGCGCCTTACCACTGCGCGCCGGGATAGGCGCGCTGCAGGAACTGCATCTCGGCCAGGATGTAGCCGAGGTGCTCGGTGTGGCGGCCTTGCTTGCCGCCCTGCTGCATCCAGGCGTCCGCCGGCGGCATGGTCAGCCTGGCCTCAGCCAGGATCTCGGCCACATGCGCCAGCCATTGCGCGCGCAAGGCGTCGGCGGCCGGCGCCACGCCGGCCGCCACCATGGCCTGGTCCACCGCGTCGTAGGCGAACACCTCGCCGCTGTACATCCACAACGCATCGACCGCGCCTTGCGTCTTCGCATGGCTGACGTCCGTGCCGTCGCCGAGCCGCACCATCAGATCGCCGCTGCGGCGCAGATGATAAGTCACCTCCTTGAGCGACTTCTCCGCGATCGCGGCGATGCGCGCATCGCTGCTGCGCGTCAGGCCTTCGATCAAAAAGTAGTGCCACGCATCGAACAAGAACTGCCGTACCAGGGTGTCGGCGTAGTTGCCGTTCGGCTGCTCCAGCAGCAGGCAGTTCTTGAAATCGTGGGCGTCGCGCAGATAGGCCAGTTGATCCTCGTCGCGGCCCGCGCCTTCCAGCTCGGCCGCGTACCCGTACCACATGCGCGTCTGGCCCAGCAGATCCAGCGCCACGTTGGTCAGCGCCATGTCCTCCTCCAGCGCCGGGCCCTTGCCGCACCACTGCGACAGCTGCTGGCTCAGGATCAGCGCATTGTCGCCCAGGCGCAGCAGGTAGTTGACCTTGTCGTCCATCGGCGGCCTCACAGGTTCTTGACTTCTTCCGGCATCGGGAAGAAGGTCGGATGGCGATACACCTTGCTGTTGGCCGGCTCGAACAGCGCGCCCTTGTCGGCCGGGCTGCTGGCGACGATGTCGGCCGCGCGCACCACCCAGATGCTGACGCCCTCATTGCGGCGCGTGTAGACGTCGCGCGCGTTGTTGACCGCCATCGCGGCGTCCGGCGCGTGCAGGCTGCCGACGTGCTTGTGCGCCAGCCCGTGCTGGCTGCGGATGAAGATTTCCCACAACGGCCATTCCTTGCTCATGCTGCTCTCCTTATGCGGCGGCGCGCGCCGCTTGTTTGTCGGCGTGGGCGAGCAGCGCGTCGCGGAACCACTCGCCGTCGTCCCAGGCCTTCACGCGGGTGCGCAGGCGCTCGCGGTTGCACGGGCCGTTGCCCTTCAAAACGTTGTGGAACTCGCTCCAGTCGATGGCGCCGAATTCGTAGTGGCCGGTCGCGGCGTTCCATGTCAGGTCGGGATCGGGCACGCTCAGGCCCAGGAACTCGGCTTGCGGCACGGTCTGGTCGACCATGCGCTGGCGCAGTTCATCGTTGGAGAACAGCTTGATGCGCCACTGCGCCGACTGCGCGCTGTTGACCGATGCCGCGTCCGACGGCCCGAACATCATCAGCGACGGCCACCACCAGCGGTTCAGCGCATCCTGCGCCATGGCCTTCTGCGCCGGCGTGCCGCGCGCCAGCGACAGCATGATGTCGTAGCCCTGGCGCGCGTGGAACGATTCTTCCTTGCACACGCGGATCATGGCGCGCGCGTACGGGCCGTAGGAGCAGCGGCACAGCGGAATCTGGTTGATGATGGCCGAGCCGTCCACCAGCCAGCCGATGGCGCCCATGTCGGCCCAGCTCAGGGTCGGGTAGTTGAAGATGCTTGAATACTTGGCCTTGCCGCTGTGCAGCGCGGCCAGCAGTTCGTCGCGCGACACGCCCAGCGTTTCGGCGGCGCTGTACAGGTACAGGCCGTGGCCGGCCTCGTCCTGGATCTTGGCCAGCAGGATGGACTTGCGCTTGAGCGTGGGCGCGCGCGTGACCCAGTTGCCCTCGGGCAGCTGGCCGACGATTTCCGAGTGCGCGTGCTGGGAAATTTGCCGGATCAGCGTCTTGCGGTAGGCCTCCGGCATCCAGTCCTTGGCCTCGATGCGGATGCCGGCGTCGATGCGGGCCTGGAAGGCTTGCTCCTCCGGGCTCATGTCGGCGGCCGTGCGGACTTGCTTGAGGCCGGTTTCCACCAGTTGTGCGTACATGCTGTCTCCTCCTTCACCACATAATACGATACACTTTTTTATTTATCCACGACTATTTTGAGTCACATTAAAATCATGCATCGTGTTAATTTTTTACTGCGCCGCGCGTGCGGCCAAGTAAACTAGCGTTTCCGTGTACAGCTTACTAAGCCGCTTATGAATTGCAACGACTGGATAGCCGGATTTTTGGCCAGCGACCCGCCGCGCTCGAAATCGCTGGTGGTCACCATTTTCGGCGACGCCATCGTGCCGCACGGCGGCATGGTCTGGCTCGGCAGTCTGATCGAGCTGTTGGCGCCGTTCGGCGTCAACGACCGCCTGCTGCGCACCTCGGTGTTCCGGCTGGCGCAGGAAGGCTGGCTCGGCGCCCAGCGCGACGGCCGCCGCAGCGCGTATGCGATCACGCCGGACGCCATGGCGCGCTTCGTGCACGCCTACCGCCGCATCTACGCGCCGCCCAATGTGCACTGGGACGGCAGCTGGACCCTGGTGCTCAACGGCGACGGCGCGCTTAACGCGGCCGAGCGCGCGGCCGTGCGCAAGGAATTGCTGTGGGAAGGCTATAGCGTGATCGCGCCCGGCATCATGGGCCATCCGGCGGCCGACGGCCCGGCGCTCGACGAGCTGCTCAAGCGGCTGGGCGTGGCCGGCAAGCTGTTCGTGGTGCAGGGCAAGTCGATGCGCCAGGTCAGCGCGCGGCCGCTGAGCGACCTGGTGGCCGAAGGCTGGAACGTGGCCGGCGTGGCCGAGGGCTACACCAGATTCATCGCCCAGTTCGAGCCGCTGCTGGCGGCGCTGCGGGCCACGGCGGCGCAGGCGACGACATCGGCTGCAGAATCGGCCGCAGAACCGGCCGCAGAATCGGCCGCAGAACCGGCCGAGGGGCCGGCGCTGGACGCCGATGGCGTCGACGGCTGCGACCAGCCGCTGTCGGCGCAGCAGGCCTTCGTGGTGCGCACCCTGCTGATCCACGCCTACCGCCGGGTGCAGCTGCACGACCCGCAACTGCCGGTCGAGCTGCTGCCGACGCCGTGGCCGGGCGCCCTGGCCTACGCGCTGGCGCGCCAGATCTACCTGGCCGTGTACGCGGCGGCCGAGAACCACATCGAGCTGGCCCTGCGCCGCGAAGACGCCGCCGCCCCGCTCGCCGAAGCCGCCTTCTTCGACCGCTTCGGCGGGCTGGCCTAGCGGAATTCAGGCGGGCCGGCACGCGACCCTGTATCATGTCGGCTCCGCGCCACGAGCGCGGGCACCTATTTTTATAGAATTCACCAGGATTCCGCCATGCCTATCAAAATCAGCCAGCAATTCGACGCCGGCGCCATCGAAGTGGTGCGCGCCGACGATCCGGCCGCCATCGACCTGAACATCCGCAAGGATTCCCACGCCGACATCGTGCAGTGGTTCTACTACCGCGTGCAGGGTGCGCAGGGCACGCCGCTGAGCATGAACTTCCTCAACGCCGGCAGCGCTGCCTACCCGGATGGCTGGAAAGACTACCAGGCCGTGGCCAGCTACGACCGCGACAGCTGGTTCCGCGTGCCGACCAGCTACGATGGCAAGACCATGACCATCCAGCACACGCCGGAATACGACAGCGTCTATTACGCCTATTTCGAGCCGTACTCGTGGGAACGCCACCTGTCGCTGCTGGACAACGCCCAGCTGTCGCCGCTGGTCAAGCTGGTCGACCTCGGCAGCACCATCGACGGCCGCGACCTCAACCTGCTGGTGATCGGCGATCCGGAAGCGGAGCAAAAGGTTTGGGTCATCGCCCGCCAGCACCCGGGCGAGACCATGGCCGAGTGGTTCGTCGAAGGCTTCGTCGAAGCCCTGCTGGACCCGGCCAACCCGTTCGGCCGCCAGTGCCTGAAGGAAGCCGTGTTCTACGTGGTGCCGAACATGAATCCGGACGGCTCGGTGCGCGGCAACCTGCGCACCAACGCGGCCGGCGCCAACCTCAATCGCGAATGGCTGAACCCGACCATGGAGCGCAGCCCGGAAGTGTTCCTGGTCAAGCAGAAGATGCACGAAACCGGCGTTGACCTGTGCCTCGACATCCACGGCGACGAAGGCCTGCCTTACGTGTTCGTGGCCGGCAGCGAATCGTTGCCGGACTTCACCGAAGAACAGGCCGAAGCGCAGCAATACTTCATCGACAATTTCCTGATTGCCAGCCCGGACTTCCAGGACGAATTCGGCTACGGCGAAACGCCGTACACGCCGGAAACGCTGACCATGGGGTCGCCGCACATCACCCACGCCTTCGGTTGCCTGTCGCTGACGCTGGAGATGCCGTTCAAGGACAACGCCAACGATCCGGACGCCGACACCGGCTGGAACGGCGCCCGCAGCGCCGAGCTGGGCAAGTCCGTGCTGCAGCCGGTGCTGCAATCGCTGCTGGCCCAACAGCCGTGATGTGATTCCCGGCGGCGCCACAAAACGGGCGCCGCCGGGAAACATATACCTGAGCAATCCAGATGTGGGCCGCCGCATCGCCTGAGGCCAGCCCACAAGCAAACTATGTAGGTGAGTATATACATAGCCCTTGCCTTCCCAAGCCCTCGCCTATTTCTGCCTATTTTAGCCTATCAAATGCCTATTTTTTTTGAAGCCTAATACCGAACTTCCCTATGGGCGGCGCGGTCTAACTGTTACAAGTATAGGCATTCGACAGGCAGAAATAGGCGAAAATAGGCGAAAATAGGCAACCATCATGGACACGACCCACCACGTATATACCGAGCTATATTTTCAGATGCGCAAGCGTGAAACCTGCGCACGCCGGAAGAAATTACCTTGATCGCGCTCAAGGAATGGATGGCGCGCCAATACGGCGAGCCGACCGACCGGGGCTACCAATGGAAGGATTTATTTCTGCCGCACGGCACGCGCCTGCGCATCCAGCACCGTGGCCTGTGCTACTACGCGCAGGTGGAGGGCGACCTCCTGATTGCTGACGGCAAGATCGTCACGCCTGGCGCGACATCTCGCTGCGCCGCAACTACCTGGAATGCTGGACCCAGGCAAGCGCCTGGCGCGCGGCGGCCGGCGAGCAGCCGCGTCGTCACGGCGTCAACCGCCGCCGGCGCGCCCGCCGCAGCACCGACACGCCTTAGCCGCCGGCCACCACCATATTCTCGATCAGGATCGAGCCGGTCTGCTTGGTGCCGCGCACCAGCACATCCGAGCCGACGGCGACGATCTGCGCCAGCATATCCTTCATATTGCCGGCGATGGTGATCTCCTCGACCGGATACTGAATCACGCCGTTCTCGACCCAGTAGCCAGACGCGCCGCGCGAATAATCGCCGGTCACATAATTGGTGCCCTGCCCCATCAACTCGGTCACCAGCAAACCGGTGCCCATCTTGCGCAGCATGCCGGCGAAATCATCGGCCGGCTTGGTCAGCGAGGAGGTCAGCGACAGGTTGTGCGAGCCGCCGGCATTGCCGGTGGTCTTCATGCCCAGCTTGCGTGCCGAATAGGTCGACAGGAAATAGCCCTGCACCACGCCGTTCTTCACCACATCGCGCTTGACGGTGCGCACGCCCTCTTCATCGAACGGCGCCGAACCGACGCCGCCCACCACGTGCGGATCTTCATGAATCTGCACATGCTTGGGCAGCACCTGCTTGCCCAAAGAATCAAGCAGGAAGGTCGACTTGCGATACAGCGCGCCGCCCGACGTCGCCTGCACGAAAGCGCCCAGCAGTCCGGCCGCCAGCGGCGCCTCGAACAGCACCGGGCAGTTGCGCGTATCGATGGTGCGCGCATGCAGGCGCGCCAGCGCGCGCTCGGCGGCGTAGCGGCCGATCGCTTCCGGCGACGCCATCTTCGATGCATCGCGCACCGACGAATACCAGTCGTCGCGCTGCATATGCCTGCCCTTGCCGGCGATCGGCGCCACCGACAACGTGTGGCGCGAATACGGATAGCCGCCGATGAAGCCGCGCGAATTGGCCGCCACGAAATGCGACTGCTGCACGTGCACGCCGGCGCCTTCCGAATTGGTCACGCGCGCATCGACCGCGAACGCGGCCGCCTCGGCGCGCTGCGCCAGCGCCACCGCTTCGGCGGTCGCGATCTCCCATGGATAGAACAGCTGCAGGTCGCGCGGCTTCAGTTCCAGCTGGTCGGCGTCGGCCAGGCCGGCGCAATCGTCGTCCGAGGTGAAGCGGGCGATGTTGTAGGCCGCCTCCACCGTGGCCTTCAACGCAGCCGGCGAAAAGTCGGAGGTCGAGGCGTTGCCGCGGCGCTGGCCGATGAACACCGTCACCCCGATGCCCTTGTCCTTGTTCTGCTCGATCGTCTCGATCTGGCTCTTGCGCACCGACACCGACAAGCCGCTGCCTTCGCTGATTTCGACGGCGCAATCGGTGCCGCCTTGCGCTTTGGCGTAGCCCAGCACATCGCGTGCGAGCTGCTTCAACTGGTCCTGGGTGTGGGTAAAATGGGTATCGCTCATGGGCTGTTTTCTTCGGGTGGCCGCTAAAACAGTTATCATAGCAGTCGTTTACAGTTTACAGGGCGCGGCCATGCGCCCTACGGAAAGTTAATAATATGGTAAATCCTAACCGCGGCGCCGTCGGCTTCAGCTC